>NZ_SMMU01000099.1 GCF_004339665.1 Azotobacter chroococcum | reverse complement strand
TCGATGCCAAGATCAACTGGCAGTTCACCACCCAGGATGCGAGGGTCAAGCTACGCAGCCTATATCCGCAGATTGAAGTGTGTTGAGACACTAGTCCTGCCAGCGATCAAGCTAAGCGGCTAGCTATGGGACACTTCGGCGTTGAGTCTGTCTGAGCGTCCCATCATTATCGGCAGTTGGCTTTCTTCTCCAGCCGCTCTTTGCACCATAAGGCAGCGGGATGCACCTTTATGGTTCGTTATGCTTCACGTATTGGCCGAATGCAACGCCGGATGGCTGGCCTTGGGGAAGGGTTTTATTGGCTTGCATTTTTGACAGGTCGCCATCGAAATGGCTTTTACGACAGCCGAGATCCGTTTCCCTGCTGTCTGGCTTGCTGCCCGGCCGAGTCTGATTTTTCGGATCTTGCTTCGCCGCATTCACTGCTGGAAACGCGCCTTCAGGCAGGATGCCCCATGCTCGTCGGGGAGAAGGAATGCACTGGAACTCTGTCCGAGGAGAGCGCTCTGGTGTCGTTGACGCGGCACAGGCAGTGCATGCGCCTGTCTACCAACCGGCTGTTTGTTGTCATGGATCAAGGCAACAGAGCCATTGGTGATCTAACGTATTAAATGTGTTCGTAAGCAAACACAAGCAGGGGATGATAAAAATGAAACTAGCACTCGCACGGGGTCTGTTTTTTGTAGGTTCCTTGGCCGTTGCTTCCCTGGCTGTGGCAGCTTGGCACGAGCCAACACCTGGTGTGATCAGCGCCAAAAGTGGGCTTGATCATTGCCCATTGCCACCCAATGCCAGAGGCTCCGCTCAAGTCCGCCCAGATCAAGACCTGATGCTGCTTCTGTTCGGGCTATCGCAAGGCCTGAAAGCTGCTAACTGATTTACCCGTGCATAGGTTTTCAAATCGACCAGCTGGCTTCTAACGGGGGGTCAGCTGACCTCATGCAGACTCTTTGGAGTCTGTGTCTTTGCTTGAGTACCATACTGGCTTGTACGGCGGTTTAACTCAAGATCTTTTGTCCGAAAGTCTAAAATAGAAGGCTATGTCTGAGTTAGCTGTTGCAGCAAGCTAAGCTGATCATGACGTTTCCGCATGCGGGAGGTGGATCATGAAAGCGAGTCAGTTCACGCG
>NZ_SMMU01000098.1 GCF_004339665.1 Azotobacter chroococcum | reverse complement strand
AACGCGGCGCTGGTGCAGGAGGCGTCGGCGGCGTCGTCCTCGCTGGCCGAGCAGGCGCGGCATCTGGAGGAGGCGGTGGCGGTGTTCCGGCTGGGGACAGGGCAGGAGCGTCCGGAGCGGCTGGTCGTACCGGAGAAACCATTTCAAGCTAAGTCGGAGTGGGCAGCATTCTGACTAGGGAGCACTCGATAACAAGATAACAAAAAGCAGGAAGGTTTTTGCCTGGGGCCTCATTAATCAATCAAGGAGTATCGCCCGGTTGCAGGGGCGGGTGGCTCATCGACCAACAAAACCCAGCGATTTGGTTTTTGGCTGTCTCGGTAGTTATTGGAGATGATATGCAAAGTTTTTTACGCGCGTTGAGCATCAAGGCCATTATCATCACCGTCTTGGTCTGCTTCGCACTTTTGCTGAGTGCCGTCGCTACGCTCGGCTATATCAATGGCACCTTGTCCCGCAAGGAACTCAATATCCAGATCAGGAACACCTCGCGTATCGCACTGTTGTCTGACGCGGACAGGATGCGTCTCAGGACCACTATATTAATCAGAGGGCGTGAGACCACTGCGTTCTTCGATAAACCGATGGATGCCCAACAGAAGAAAAAACACCAGGAAGCCATCCAGCATCTGTTCGAGGCGAGCCACCGGAGTCTGGCGGAGTTTCGGGCCTTGCCGCCGTTCCCCGACGAGGAGGGGCGCAAGCTGTTGGAGGAGGCGGCGACAGTATTAAACGATGTGCTGATCGGGCTCGATAGCCAATACCAGGCCTGGCTGGAAGGAGATGCCGAGGCGTATCACGAGCGGGAAGATAAATTCAAATCGCTAGGTTATGGCCCGAAAATCTCCAAGGCCATGGCGGATGCTACCTCCTACTTCAAGAGCTACAGCGATCAGCACCAGGCTGCCCATCATGCCAGCCTGATGCGCTTCTTCACCGTCGGCAGCGTCTTGCTGGTTGTCGCCGCGCTGCTGCTGCTGGCCCTGCGGGCGATGCTGCTGGGCTTGGTGGTCCGCCCGGTGCACGAGGCGGTGGGTCACGTGCAGCGCCTGGCCCGGGCCGACCTGTCGCAGGCGATCCCGGTCGGCTCGGGCAACGAGATCGGCCAGTTGCTGGGCGCGCTGCGCGAGATGCAGGACAGCCTGGTGCG
>NZ_SMMU01000097.1 GCF_004339665.1 Azotobacter chroococcum | reverse complement strand
CCCGTTGCCGGACTTCAGGGGAATACTTCGTTGCTGACTTCATGGCTCCATCCTCTCAAAGGTTGGAGCCTCCGGGAAACCCGGGGCGGTTCAAACAGGCTTCGACCAAAAGGTGCGTGACTGGTTGTCCTTTTTACATCTGGGGACACGCTGACATCGAGTCACTGGTGAACAGGCAGGGCCTAACCCACTCTTGTGATGGTTATGGAACTCGGTAAGCCCGTATTTTCGCCACTGGCTGGTAGAGCAGGGGCAGGTCGACCGCAAGGAAGGCTGTTGAAAGTGCGGGTAAAGGAGGTCGGAAAAAGCGAATGCCACCCTGTAACGGGGCTGGATAGGGGCCGTTGCCCCGACCCGAAAGGGTGCCCACTTCCGACTGGTCTTTGATCGCGAAAAAGCTTGTAAAGCTATAAAAAGCTGGCGTCGTTCGGTCCGACCGGCGGCGTCTGAACAGAAATCCCTTGCGGGGTAGTGAACTCACTCCCCGCAAGGGCGACGTGCGTCCGCTGCTCCTCCGGGGAAATCTTCTTTGGAGGAAAGCAAGATGAGTGCGTCTGAAAAGGAAGTGCCTGCGTCCTCCCTCCCGGCCAGCAGTTGGCACACGATCGACTGGGCAACCAGTCATCGGCGGGTGAGAGGGCTACAGGTACGGATCGCGAAGGCAGCCAAGAACCGGCAATGGCGGCAGGTGAAAACCTTGCAGCGCATGCTGGTCCGCTCGTTCGCCGCCAAGGCATTGGCGGTCAAACGGGTCACTGAAAACCGGGGTCGCAGGACTCCGGGCGTTGACGGGGAAACCTGGAGCACGCCTGAAAGCAAATGGAAGGCTATTTTTCGGTTACAGCGCACGGGCTACCAGCCCAGGCCGTTGCGGCGGGTGTACATCCCCAAAGCCAACGGCCAGCGCCGACCGCTGGGAATACCGACGATGCTGGATCGGGCCATGCAGGCGTTATACCTGCTGGCGCTCGAACCGGTGTCCGAGACCACGGCGGACCGGAATTCCTATGGCTTTCGTCCCCACCGTTCCACGGCGGATGCAATCGAGCAATTGTTCGTCAACCTCGGTCGCAAGCACTCCGCGCAGTGGGTCATGGAAGGGGACATCAAAGGCAGCCCTTTCAAGGTGTTTGCGTAAACTCCCCCGATAATCGATCGGGAGAACAAGACGATGTGGGATGCGGTTCTGGCGCGGTTCGAGAAGCAGG
>NZ_SMMU01000096.1 GCF_004339665.1 Azotobacter chroococcum | reverse complement strand
GGTTCTTCGCGGAATCCTGGGAAAGCGAGGATTGACAGTCAGGGAAGCAGGTAAATTGGCAGTCGCCAAACTCACCAACCGCTGCCCCCTGCTGTCGCCATGCATCCTATTGATCTTGCCGCTTTCTGGCCAGGCTACGACGTCGTAGCCGGCAGCCATTCCGCCGAAAACACCCTCACGCTCACCCTCGAGCCCAGGGCCTCCGAGCCGCCGTGCTGTGACCGTTGCCACCAGCCCAGCCCGCTGGTGCATGACCGACGTATCCGTCTCATCCGTGACCGGGACCTGCTTGATCTGCGCGTGCAACTCCACCTGCCCGTTCGCCGTGTCGATTGCCTCACCTGCGGCCGCGTCACTGAGCACATTCCCTGGCTGGCCCCGGCCTCGCGCCTGACCCGCAGGCTGTGCGCCTGGATCGAAAGCCTGCTGCAACTGCTGCCCATCAGCCATGTCAGCCGGCTCACCGGGCTGCACTGGCACACCCTCAAGGCGCTGGACAAGCGTCGGCTGCAAGCGGCGTTCGGCACTCTCGAACCGGGCGATGTGCGCCGTCTGGTGATGGACGAGTTTGCCCTGCACAAGGGCCATCGCTACGCGACGGTAATCATGGATGCCGAACGTACCCGCGTCCTCTGGGTCGGGCGGGGCAACAGCCGCCAGGCCATACGCCCCTTCTTCGAGCTGCTCGGCGAGCGGTGCAGGCATATCGAAGCCGTCGCGATGGACATGAACACGGCCTTCGATCTGGAGGTGAGACAGCACTGTCCTCAGGCCGAGGTCGTGTACGACCTGTTCCACGTCGTCGCCCGCTACGGACGCGACGTGATCGACCGTATCCGGGTGGATCAGGCCAATGCCCTGCGCCATGACAAGCCGGCTCGCCAGGTGCTCAAGCAGAGTCGCTGGCTGCTGCTGCGCAACCGGGAGAACTTGAAGGAGGACCATGCCGTTCGGCTGCAGGAGTTGCTGGCAGCCAACCAGCCGCTGGCCACGGTCTATGTGCTCAAGGATGCGCTGAAGGAGGTCTGGTACGCGCCCAGCGTGCGGGAGGGCTGGCGGCGTTGGCGAGCCTGGCTGAGGCATGCCCGGGAGAGCGGCTTGGCGCCGCTACAACGCTTTGCCCGCAACCTCCAGCATTATGCGCGGGGCATCCTGGCCAGTGCACGATTCCACATGCACACCAGCCTGCTGGAGGGAGTGAACAACCGGATCAAGGTGATCAAGCGCATGGCCTACGGTTTCCGGGAC
>NZ_SMMU01000095.1 GCF_004339665.1 Azotobacter chroococcum | reverse complement strand
CCTGGATCGACGAAGTGTTCGAGACTCACCGGCAACGCCAGTATCCACGCGAGCTGCTGTTTTCCACGGTGGTCGAGCTGATGTCGCTGGTTTCCCTGGGATTGCGCCCTTCGCTGCATGCCGCCGCGCGCCAGATGGACCACCTGCCCGTATCGCTGGCGGCGCTGTACGACAAGGTCAGGCGTACCGAGCCGCCCTTGCTGCGGGCCTTGGTCCAGGGCAGCGCCCAGCGCCTGGAGCCGGTCGTCTCTGCCTTGGGCACAGCGCCCTGCCTGCCCGGCTGGCAGGTGCGCATCATCGACGGCAATCATCTGCCGGCCTCGGAGAAACGCCTGGCGCCGCTGCGCAACCAGCGCGCCGCCGCTCTGCCGGGGCATTCGCTGGTGGTCTACGATCCCGACCTCGACCTGGTGACCGATCTGGCGGTCTGCGAGGACGCCTATGAAAGCGAACGCACCGGCGTCCTGCCGCTACTGGACAGTGCCCGGCCGGGACAGCTGTGGATGGCCGACCGGCATTTCTGCACCCGCACGATTCTCCAGTCGCTCCAGCAGGGCCGGGCCGATTTCATCGTGCGCCAGGATGCCAGGCATCCGCGCATCGTTCACGAGGGACCCTGGCACGACCGAGGCAGGGTGGAAACCGGGCAGGTGCTTGAGCAGGACATCCGGCTGGACGAGGGCCAGGCGCCCTGGCGGCGCATCGAGTTGCGCCTGGATCGGCCGACGGAGTCGGGCGAGTCCGTCCTTTGGCTGTGGAGCAACCTGCCCGCGACGATCGACGCCCGGCAGATTGCCGACCTGTACCGTCGGCGATGGCGTATCGAGGGGATGTTCCAGCGCCTGGAGTCGGTCTTGCAGAGCGAGATCCGCAGCCTGGGCCATCCCCGGGCAGCGTTGCTGGGGTTTGCCGTGGCGGTGCTGGCCTGCAACCTCTTGGCCGTGCTCAAGCGCAGTGTCGAACAGGCCCATCGCGAACAGTTTCCCGAGGGCTGGGAGGCGTCCCCCTACCACCTGGCAGTCCAGGTCAGAAGCCGTTACGAGGGGATGCTCGTCGCACTGCCGGTGGAGCACTGGCCCACGTGGGCCGACGGTTCGGCCAGCACACTGGCGCAGCGCCTGCTGGAGTTGGCACGGCACATCAAGCCCGGCCAGGTGGCCACCAGCAAGCGTGGCCCCAAGGTGAAGAAGACCCGGGAGTGGGTCGATAGCGCCGCAGCCCGCGCTCATGTCTCTACGGCCCGTGTAATCGAGGCCTCGAAAGGTAAGAGACCTTGAAAGGGCTG
>NZ_SMMU01000094.1 GCF_004339665.1 Azotobacter chroococcum | reverse complement strand
TTCCTGCCCTGACGCGCCTTGTTGGCCGCATTCATGACTGACAGGCGTCACTTTCCCGACTACGGCGGGGACCCTCCCCGCCGCAGCGCCGCCGTTGCCGGTCGGACTCGCCACGGGTAGGGCAGTTGCGGTTGCCAGCCGTTCCAGGTTGCGCGCCGCATTGTGGTCGCGGTCGTGGTGCGTGCCGCAGTCGGCACAGGCCCACGTCCTCTCCCTCAGCGTCAGCGCCTCGTACTTCCAGCCGCAGACAGAGCACAGCCGGCTGCTGGGATACCAGCGGTCGGCTACCACCAGGCGCGTACCGTAGCGCTGCGCCTTGTAGTTCATCTGCTGGCGGAACATCCCAAAGCCCACGTCGCTGATCGCCCTGGCCAGCCGGTCGTTGGCCAGCATGCCCCGCACGTTCAGATCCTCGATCACCACCGCTTGGTTTTCGCGGCAGAGCCTTGTCGTGAGCCTGTGGGTGAAATCCGCTCTGAGGTTGGCGATGCGGGCATGCAGCCTCGCCAACTTCGCAGCGGACTTGCGCCGGTTGTTCGACACCGGCAGTCGGGTGCCCCTGGGCGGTCGGGCACCTGGAGCCAGGCCCACCGCCAGCTTGGCCGCTTCGAGCTGGCGGCTCAGCCTCCGACTGCGAATCTTCAGCCGGCGCAGGGCGGCCTTGAGCGGCCTGGGCGCCTGGATGCTCTCGCCATTCGACAGGCTGGCGGCGGCTTCGAGGCCGAGGTCCACGCCCACGGTGCCGTGCCCGCTGCGGCGGCGCAGCGCCTGATGCTCGGGCGGCGACGAACCAGCGGTCGGCCGTGCGCGAGACGGTGGCACCGAGAATCCTGCCCTCGAAGCGCAGCGTCTCGGTCATGGCCAGGGTCCCGATCTTCGGGAGCCGGATGGACTTTCCGTCCAGTGAGAACTTGTCATTGGCAACGTAGAAGCTGTCCAGGCAGCGTCCTTTCTTCTTGAAGCGCGGTTCGTGCGCCTGCTTGCCGGCCTTGAGGTCTGAAAAGAAGGTGGTCCAGGCCTTGCCCAGATGGGTGAACGGCTGGGCATGCGCGTCCCGGTGAATGTCCTTGAGCCATGGGTACAGTTCGTACTTGATGGCGTTGAACTGCTTCTTCAGCGCCATTGCGTTCGGCTTGCCACCGCCAGCGTACTGCTTGCTCCACTCGTCCAGTGCCCAGTTCCACACTTTTCGAGCCGTACCACAGGCCCGGGCGAAGTAGTCCGCCTGCTCGGGAGTCGGGCGCAGGGCGATCTTGTGGGTCAGGTGCATCGAAATGCATCCTTGCTGCTCTGCCGGGTGGTGTTCATCACAA
>NZ_SMMU01000093.1 GCF_004339665.1 Azotobacter chroococcum | reverse complement strand
ACACGTTATGAGAAGAAGGCCAGCCATTTCAAGGGAATGCTGGCCTTTGCGGCTGCTCTGCTATGGCTACGCTGATACGTCAACAGAACCTAGGGCCGGCTCAACTGCCAGGGAAATCTCGACATGCCCACACTCACACTACCGCGCGTCACGGTCTTCATTCCGGTACACAACCGCCAGCACTACATCGCCAGCGCCGTCGACAGCATCCTGGCGCAAACCTTCGAGGACTTCGAACTGCTGGTCGTCGACGACGGCTCGACCGACGCCACCCTCGAGGTGCTGTCGCGCTACCGCGACCCACGCCTGCGCGTGGAATGCAACTCACGCAACCAGGGCATTCCGGCGACCCGTAACCGAGGCCTGGACTTGGCTCGCGGCGAATACATCGCCCTGCTCGACAGCGACGACAAGGCCTGGCCCAATCGCCTCGCCCGGCAGGTCGAGGTACTCGACCGGCATCCCGAATTGGTGCAGATCGGCAGCGCCTGCGACTTCATGGATGCCAACGGCCGGCGTCTGCGGAAGGTCCGCCGCCAGCCGCTCGATCCTGATGAGGTGGATGCCAGCCTGGCGTTCTACTGTGCCCTGACCAACCGCACGATCATGGCGCGCACTGCCATCCTGCGCGAGTACCGCTACAGCGAGGACTTTCCGCGCTGCCAGGATTACGAGTTGCATCAGCGTCTGTCACGGACGCAGCGCATGGCCAATCTCGGCGACGTGCTGGTCTGCGGGCGCGAGCATGACGGCCGCTTTACTCGGCAGACCGACACCCTGGGCCGCGAACGCAAGCGCGAGATCTGCCGACGTGCGCTGCTCGAGTTCGGCATCGATCCGAGCGAGGAAGACCTCGATCGTCACTATGCCTTGTCGCGTCCCCAGAAGCTCGGCACCGGTCTGAACCGGGACTATCTCGACTGGACCGAGCAATGGCTGGCCCAGCTCGATGCCGCCAACCGGCGCACGCAGCGCCATGTGCCCGAAGCGCTCCTGCGCGTCATGACCGAGCGCTGGGTACAGCTGTGCTTGCATGCCCGCCGCCAGCTTGGGCCGGGCGCCTACCTGCGCCTGCTGCGCTCGCCGCTGGCCCGGCGCCTGCCGGCGGCGTGCCTGCGCTTCCTGCGTACGCCCCGTCCGCTGGCGAGCTAGGGCCTGTTGACGTTTTGGCGTGAGCCGCGTTGCCGCGACAAATGCCGCCAGGCAAGGCGCGGGTCTTGGCAATGGTCATTCTGAACCGCCCCGGGAATCTCGGAGGCTCTTTGGTGTGAGTCATGCCGCCAGGGCGGACTCGTCGAGTTGTCGATAATACGCCGCTTCAGCTTCC
>NZ_SMMU01000092.1 GCF_004339665.1 Azotobacter chroococcum | reverse complement strand
TCAGAAGATGTAGTCGGTGGTCAGGAAGCTCGACTCGCGGTTGCGGATGATCTCGCTGATCAGCTGCTTGTTGTCGTCCTGGAACTTGGTCGCCACCAGGGTGCGGATCGAGAACACCCGCAGCGCGTCGTACACCGACAGGGTGCCTTCCGCCGAGTTCTTGCGGCCGTTGAACGGGAAGCTGTCCGGGCCGCGCTGGCACTGGGCGTTGATGTTGATCCGCCCGACCTGGTTGGCGAAGGCGTCGACCAGCTTGCCGACCTGCTTGGGATCGTTGCCGAAGATGGAGAGCTGCTGGCCGAAGTCCGACTCGCGCACGTAGTCGATCACCGTTTGCAGGTCGCGGTAGGGCACCACCGGCACCAGCGGACCGAACTGCTCTTCCTGGTAGACGCGCATCTGTGCGCTCACCGGGTAGAGCACCGCCGGGTAGAAGAACGTCTCGCGCGCCTCGCCGCCGCCCGGGTTGGCGATCCGCGCGCCCTTGGCCTGGGCATCGGCCACCAGGGTCTTGAGGAAGTCGCTCTTGCCCGGCTCGGGCAGCGGGGTCAGCGCCACGCCCGGCTCCCAGGGCATGCCCGGCTTCAGCGCGGCGAGCTTGGCGTTGAACTTCTCGAGGAACGCATCGACCACCTCTTCGTGGACGAAGAGGATCTTCAGCGCCGTGCAGCGCTGGCCGTTGAACGACAAGGCGCCGGTGATCGCCTCGCTGACCGCGTTGTCCAGGTCCACCTGCGGCAGGACGATGCCGGGGTTCTTGGCGTCCAGGCCCAGCGCGGCGCGCAGGCGGTGCGGGCGCGGGTGCAGCTTCTTCAGGTCGCTGGCGCCCTTGTTGGTGCCGATGAAGGCGAACACGTCGATCTTGCCGGTTTCCATCAGCGCGCTGACGGTCTCGCGGCCGCGGCCGTAGATGATGTTGATCACCCCGGCCGGGAAGCTGTCGCGGAAGGCTTCCAGCAGCGGGCGGATCAAGAGCACGCCGAACTTGGCCGGCTTGAACACCACGGTGTTGCCCATGATCAGCGCCGGGATCAGGGTGGTGAAGGTCTCGTTCAGCGGGTAGTTGTAGGGGCCCATGCACAGCGCCACGCCCAGCGGCACGCGGCGGATCTGGCCGAGGGTGCCCTGCTCCAGCTCGAAGCGGCTGGAGCGGCGGTCCAGCTCCTTGAGTTCCTGGATGGTGTCGACGATGTAGTCGCAGGTGCGGTCGAACTCCTTCTCGGAGTCCTTGAGGTTCTTGCCGATCTCCCACATGAGGAGCTTGACCACCAGCTCGCGCTGCTCGCGCATGCGGGCGAGGAAGGTCTCGACGTGCTGGATGCGTTCGGCCACCGGCATGCTCGGCCACAGGCCCTGGCCGTTGTCGTAGGCCTTGACCGCGGCGTCCAGCGCGGTCAGCGCGGCCTCGGCATCGAGCAGCGGGGTGCTGCCGAGGATGACCTGCTGGTCACCCTGGTCGGTTTTCAGGTGGATGGGGCTGCGCACGGTGGCCAGCGGGCCTTCCCAGCGGCACAGCTTGCCGTCGATCAGGTACTCGCGCTGCTCGATCGGCGCGCCCAGGCGGTACTGCTCGGGAATCTCGGCGGCAGTGGGGAAAAGGTTTTGCAGACGGCTCTCGGTGCTCATG
>NZ_SMMU01000091.1 GCF_004339665.1 Azotobacter chroococcum | reverse complement strand
AAGCGATCCATAAATCTATGGTCACCCCCGTTTTTGCAATACTGACCAGCGATGGGTGTTTGGCTTGCCTAAATCTATCCGGCGTCTGGTTGGGGCTTGCCCCGCGCCATGATGAGAGTCGCGCCTGGCAATCCTGAAAACCCTGGCGGCTTCGAAAGCCGGTTTATGGAGCAGGTTCTTCGCCAGGCCGGTGGGCCGTTCACATCATCAGTGGTTCACTATCGCAAAACCTGGAAGGTGTTCGGGGTACTGCATAACGATGTAACAGTGGAGTCAGGCCACCAACGCGGCCGGCCCCGTCTCAAAGCACGTATGGTGGGCTGCAATTGCCCAGGCGACTCGGGCCAGCTTGTTGGCCAGGGCACAGGCAACCACATTGGAATGGCGACGAGCTTTCAAGCCACGCACCCACTCGGCCAGAGCGCCGCGCTGGTACTCCAGCCGTTGCAGGTAAACCCTGGCACATTGGACCAACAGTCGCCTGAGGTTCTTGTCGCCCCGTTTACTGATGCCCAGCAGATTGGTTTTACCTCCCGTGCTGTATTGCCTGGGAACCAGACCAACAGAGGCGGCGAAATCGCGGCTGCAGCGGTACTGCTTGCCGTCGCCCATTTCAGTAGCCAGAAGACTGGCTGTGATTGGGCCGATGCAGGGAATACTCAACAGGCGACTTCCCAGATCGTCGTCGGCAAGCTGGTCGGCCATTTCCTTGTCCAACTCCCTAATCTGCCCGTCCAAGTAGAGAAAGTGCTTATGCAGGCGCTGCAGCAGCTCGGTCAGCCGTGCTGGCAGCTCGCGTTCTGCCAACACGGACGGCAAGCGCCTCATGACCGCCGGGCCCTTGGGCAGGCTGACTCCGAACTCCAACAGAAAGCCATGCATCTGGTTCGAGGTTTTTGTCCGATCTCGCACCAGGGATTCCCGTAGGCGATGCAATGCCGAAAGTGTCTGCTGGGTTTCCGTCTTGGGCGTCACAAAGCGCATCGTTGGACGGGAAGCCGCCTCGCAGATCGCCTCGGCATCCACGAAGTCGTTCTTGTTGCCCTTGACGAAAGGTCTGACAAACTGAGGGGAGATCAGCTTGGCATCATGCCCCAGTCCCTTCAATTCCCGGGCAGTGAAATGCGCTCCGGCACAGGCCTCCATCACCACAGTGCAGGCCGGTAGATTGCCGAAGAAGCGCATCATCTGCTGGCGTGAAAGCTTCTTGCGGAAAACCGCTCGGCCGGATTGGTCCTGACCATGCAGGTGGAAGCTGTGCTTGCCCAGATCGATACCTACCAGCGCCACATCGCTCATGATAAAGGTCTCCCCAAATACCCTGCGAAAGCATGGCCCTTGCAGGGGGCAGGGGGTGGAGGTGACCATCTCATTACCCCGTCTGTTGACGGCCGTGCCGGTCTTTTACAGTGGCGCCGTCGGAGTGCAGTTCCACGGCAGCAGCGCCTCGTAGTCCTCGACGCCTTGCGCTGCCGGCAGGCGTTCGAGGACGTGGCGCAGCCAGGCGTAGGGCTCCTGCCCGTTGGCCCTGGCGGTTTCCACCAGGCTGTAGAGCTGCGCGCTGGCCGTCGCGCCTTTGGGCGTGTCGCTGAACAGCCAGTTCTTGCGCCCGATGACGAACGGCCGAATGGCCCGTTCGGCACGGTTGTTGT
>NZ_SMMU01000090.1 GCF_004339665.1 Azotobacter chroococcum | reverse complement strand
CGATGGCGACCATGCCGTCATCGAGATAGCGCACCAGGGCCGTCCAGCGCTTGAGGCTGTAGTCCAGCGCCTTGGCGATGGCCGTGCCTTCATGCACCAACCGGCGCTGGGCGAGCATCCAGCCGTGCAGGGCATCGGCGATGGGCTTGGCTTTTTCCTGGCGTATTCGCTGTCGCTCGTCGGGCGGCAGGTTGCGCACCTCACGCTCGATGTCATACAGCTGACCGATGTAACGCAGAGCCTGTTCGGCCAGTTGACTCTGGTTGGCGACATGCAGGTCGTAGAACTTGCGCCGGGCATGGGCCATGCAACCGATCTCGGTCACGCCCTGCTCGAAGCAGGCCTTGTAGCCGGCGAAGTCGTCGCAGACCAGCTTGCCTTTCCAGTCGCCCAGGAAGGTGCGGGCATGCTCGCCGGCACGGCTGGGGCTGAAGTCGTAGACCGCCGCACGCAGCCCGGCGAACGGGCTGGGAACGTAGGCCCAGACGTAGGCGCGCTGGGTCTTCTTCATCCCCGGAGCCAGCATCTGCACCGGGGTCTCGTCGGCATGGACGACGTTCTGCTCCAGGACGATGTCCCGCAGCGCGTCGACCAGCGGTTGCAGCTGTACGCCGCAGCGGCCGACCCACTGCGCCAGGGTCGAGCGCGGGATGGCCAGGCCGGCCCGGGCGAAGATCCTTTCCTGCCGGTACAGGGGCAGATGATCGGCGAACTTGGCCACCATGACCTGGGCCAGCAGCCCGGCGGTCGGGAGGCCCTTGTCGATCACCTGGGCCGGAACCGGTGCCTGGGTCAGGGTTTCGCACCGCTCGCAGACCCACTTGCCGCGGATATGCCGCTCCACCGTGAAGACGCCCGGGGTGTAGTCGAGCTTTTCGCTGACATCCTCGCCAATGCGCTTGAGCTGGCAGCCGCAGGCGCACTGCGTGTTGCCCGGCTCGTGATGGATCAGGGTGCGGGGGAACTGCGGCGGCAAGGCTGTGCGCTTGGGCTGCCGGCGTGGCTCGGTAGCGGCGGGAGCCGGAGCCAGTTCCTCGAGCTCGGCTTCGATGGCCGCGATATCGGTATCGAGCAGATCGTCCAGCAGGCTGAGCTGGGCAGCATCGAGCTGCTCGCTGCGCCGGGCAAACCGATGCCGCTTGAGGACGGCAATTTCGTGAGCCAGCTGCTCGCCGCGGGTTTTGTAGTAATGGGCCTGCTGCGCCAACTGCGCCGCCAGTTCGCGCAGTTGTTCGGGCGTCAGATGGTCGAAGCAAGCAGAAGTCATGGCGCCGAGTGTGCCTGCCTTGACCGCTATCGACGATAGGCCGTTCGCTCAATTGCGCGGCATGGGGCACCTGACGGCCAACTATAAAAGGCGGATTTCGGCCCCCGATCCGACCCGCTGCCAGGGCAGCCCGACCACCAGTGCCTGAAGCTGCTCGGCGCTCAGTTCAAGCTGGGCACCCTGCCAGCTGCCTGGCCAGACGAAGCGACCCCGGTTCAGCCGGCGCGAGGCCAGCCAGACACCGAAACCATCGTGAACCAGCACTTTCATGCGGTTGGCTCGTTTGTTGGCGAACAGATAGGCAGGCGTTGTGCGGCTTCGCCGCACCGAAGACCGCCACCACCCTGGCCAGCGCCGTTTCCGTTCCGGCCCGCATGTCCAGCGG
>NZ_SMMU01000089.1 GCF_004339665.1 Azotobacter chroococcum | reverse complement strand
CGAACAGATAGGCAGGCGTTGTGCGGCTTCGCCGCACCGAAGACCGCCACCACCCTGGCCAGCGCCGTTTCCGTTCCGGCCCGCATGTCCAGCGGCTCGGTGGCGAGCCAGATGCGATCAACGCGGATCATTGCAGGAGCTCGCGCATGAACCGGGCACAGCCTTCGGCGTCCGTCGCCGGCCAGCGCACGGTCAAGGTCGTGCAGCGATGGGGAATCTCGATGCGGATCTCCGCCTGGCTGGAAGCCGCTGATTGAAGAGGCGGCTCCAGCGCCACCGGGAGAAAGGCGGGCAGTGTCCCGGTCGACGGGGAACATGCGGCCAGTCTTCTCCAGCGATGAACCACATGGGTATTGATGCCGTGGCTCAGGGCCACGCTGGCCACCGAGTTGCCGGACAGGCTGCACTCCTGCACGACCTGCGCCTTGAAGGCCTTGGAATAAGAACGTCGCTGCATGATTCCCCGCTTGAAAGCCTTGAGATGGTGTCCACGATAAATAGGTGGACACCCTCTCTTAGCCAGGCGGGTTCAAGCCAGATGACTTGGCCAGACGCTTACCCTTGTTCTTCGTCGAGCTCGGCGCATCGATCAGGGTGGCGTCGACAATGGTGCCCTGGCGCAGCGACAGTCCGCGCTCGCCCAGGTAGCTGTTGATCACTTCCAGCATGCCTGCGGCCAGTGCGTGCTTCTCCAGCAGGCGGCGGAAGTTGAGGATGGTCGTTTCGTCCGGGATGCGCTCCAGGCCCAGGCCGGCGAACTGGCGCAGGAGAGTGGTTTCGTACAGCGCTTCCTCCATCGCCGGATCGCTGTAGCCGAACCAGTTCTGCATCAGGTGCACGCGCAGCATGGCTGCCAGCGGATAGGCTGGCCGACCGCCTTCGCCCTTCGGATAGTGGGGCTCGATCAGGGCGATCAGCCCAGACCACGGCACCACCTGGTCCATTTCGAGCAGGAAGCGCTCGCGGCGGGTCTGCTTGCGCTTTTGCTGGCGTACTCGGCGTCGGCGAAGGACAGCTGCTTCATCGGGAAATTCTGGCAAGGGGATGGACGTATTTCACCAGAGTCGGGAAGTCTTTTTCAGGATTTCCTATAGGTTGAGCTGTTGTCGCTCAGCCATTGCAACGGCGTGGCAGGCAGCTGCTGGCCAAAGCGCTTTTTCACGGACTCCAGCATGATATCGCGGATATCGTCGCCACTGTAGCCATGGAGCTGGCCACCCGGCCAATGGCTTCGCGGTCGCAGCAGACCAGGACGAAGGTCACCAGTAGCCTGGCGCCATCCTCGCAGCGAAACTCGAAGCCATCGGAGCGCCAGCGAGTATTGCTCGCCGACACGGCCACCCGCCCCTCATGTGACGCCGCGCTACGCCCGATTGCTTGCGTCGCCGCTCCAGCAGCGGCTTGTGGTCACGCATGACGCGGAAAACCCGTTTCACATTGACCGGCAGCTGATCCTGTCGCTCGTGCTGTCGGTGCAGCAGGCCCCAGACGCGACGGTAACCATGGCTGGTCAGCTCGCTGACGACTGTCTGTATCTGGGCTACCAAGGCTGCATCATGGGGTGTTCGACGACGCCTTTCGGGTTCTTCGCGGAATCCTGGGAAAGCGAGGATTGACAGTCAGGGAAGCAGGTAAATTGGCAGTCGCCAAACTCACCAACCGCTGCCCCCTGCTG
>NZ_SMMU01000088.1 GCF_004339665.1 Azotobacter chroococcum | reverse complement strand
AACAACCGGATCAAGGTGATCAAGCGCATGGCCTACGGTTTCCGGGACGAGGAGTACTTCTTCCTGAAAATCAAGGCCGCCTTCCCCGGGAAAATACGATGAACCTTTTTGTATGGGGGCCAACCGGCCACCAAGGGCCGAGGGGCCTATAAATAAGCCTGCAGACGTTTCCGCTTGACCGATGCATCGGCCCTGACTGGACGGCGTTTCCCGGACGAAGCCCTGCTCCCTGGCATCGCCATGCCGATCACGGACAAGAAGCCGATGCGTTAACGTAGCCACCTTGCACGAATGACCGACCCACGAATACCGAGCAAAAGGACCAGCCCATGACAGCAGCCGAGATGCGCATTCAAGCCCCCGAAGTGGCAGAGACGATCGACGAGGCCGAGCTTTACCTACGCCTGCTGCCGCTGGCCTCCGCCCGAATCATCGAACTCGGCTGCGGCGCGGCGGCCCACACCCGCACCATCGCCGAGAAAGGAAAGCCGGCGTCCATCCTGGCCTGCGAGGTGGACACCCTCCAGCTTGAAAAGAACCTGGCCATCGGCGACCTGCCCACGGTGACCTTCCGCCATGCCGGCGCCCAGGCCATCCCCGCGGAGGACGGCAGCGCCGACCTCGTGATGATGTTCAAGTCGCTCCATCACGTGCCGGTGAGCGACATGGACGACGCGATCCGGGAGATCCGCCGGGTGCTGCGTCCCGGTGGCCTGGCCTATATCTCGGAGCCGGTCTATTCTTACTGTGTCATAAGGAATCGAGGAGAATACAGCCGTTTCAACAGCTGGCTGGATTCTGGATTCACGAGAGAACGGATAACGGATGGAACAGCGCTTCGAAGCTTACCTCGATCATCTGTGCGACTCCCTGGGCCACGTGGACCGGCATGAAGGTCTGCGTGGGTATTGTCAGGGACTGATGTTGCCGCTGGCACGAAAGAGCGTCGAACCGCTGGCTGCAGGAATCGATCCCCATGCAGTGCGGGCACGCCACCAGTCACTGCATCATTTCGTAGCCAAGTCCGACTGGTCGGACGAGGGATTGCTCGAGCGTGTGCGGGCCTGGGTGGAGCCGGCGCTGCTGCGCGAGGGTGGCACCGAGCGCTACTGGATCATCGACGACACGGGCTTTCCGAAGAAGGGCAAGCACTCGGTCGGTGTGGCGCGCCAGTACTGTGGCCAATTGGGCAAGCGGGACAATTGCCAGATTGCCGTGAGTCTGACGCTGGCTACCGAGAGGGCGAGTCTTCCCGTGGCCTGGCGGCTGTATCTGCCCGAGGACTGGGCGGCAGATACGGCGCGGCGCACCCGCGCCGGCGTGCCGGAAGGGGTTGGGTTCCAGACCAAGCCCACGATTGCACTGGAACAGGTCAAGGCCGCTCTGGCTGCGGGGATTGCGCGGGGTGCTGTGTTGGCCGATGCCGGCTACGGCAACGATACGGGATTTCGCGATGGATTGACCGAGCTGGGGCTGGCCTACGCCGTCGGCGTGCAGGGAACGACGAGCGTCTGGCCGGAAGGCAAGGCGCCTCTGCCCCCGGAACCGTGGAAAGGCGTGGGACGCAACCCCCGTCTGCTGCGGCGGGATGCCGAACATCGGCCGGTCAGCGTGAAGGCGCTGGCGCTCGGTCTGCCGGCCAGCGCTTATCGTACCGTCACTTGGCGGCAGGGCAGCAACACGGCACTGTCCGGTCGCTTTGCCGCGGTTCGGGTGCGGGCGGCGCATCGTGACCACCAGCGGACTGCCTCACGCGACGAAGAATGGTTGCTCATCGAGTGGCCCGAGGGGCAGCAGGAACCGGAAAAATACGTCCTGTCGACCCTGCCCGCGGACACGTCTTTC
>NZ_SMMU01000087.1 GCF_004339665.1 Azotobacter chroococcum | reverse complement strand
GTTGTTGTGTGTGCCTTGCCAAGGCACGGTTGATCCGTCGGTGAAAGTCCGACCCGGCCAACTCGCGCTCCGGCCGGAAGCACAAGGAGCGGCTCAGGAGGTAACGAATGGGCTGAAGCACTGCTTGAAAAGGCTTCGATAGGAAGCCAGCGGGTCATGCGGGCCGCAACGCGAGTGAACACCGAGCAGGCCTCGAAATGCCGTCGTGGATGCCGACTCGCCACAATAACGAGGAAGGCCGGCGGCGGTACGCAAGCGAGCGTGATGAGCGCGTACCGCATCCACCGGGGTAGTGGTGGCAGCACGCATGGCGAATGATCGATCGTGCAACAAGGGAAGTCCGTGGCGGTGCCCGGCGGGCAACCGGGCAACGGCGACCCCGTGAGGGGTGGAGTCGGCTGCTGCGGATGGCGGATGGGGGCGTAGTAGTGATGAAATCGGGTAACGCTGGTGGAGCGAAGGCCCCCTGTTGCAATACCAATGCGCAAAGCGGGAAGAGCCCGGGGATTGGCATCAGCCTATCAACCCCGCTCGATTCGGTTCGGACCCTGCAGAGCGTGTTACGGGCGAAAGCCAAGAGCGAAGCGGCCACGAGGTTCTACAGCCTGTGGGACAAGGTGTACCGGATAGACGTCCTGCTGGAAGCCTATCGGAGGTGCCGCGCCAACCGCGGTGCGGCCGGGGTGGACGGCACGACGTTCAAGGACATCGAAGACCAGGGATTGGCCAACTGGCTGCAAAGACTGAGACAGGAGCTGCGTACCGGACAGTATCGGTGCGCGCCCCTGTTGCGTGTATGGATTCCCAAGGCCAACGGCGGGCAACGCCCACTGGGCATCCCGATCATCCGTGACCGGGTTGTCCAGATGGCCATGCTGCTGGTACTGGGGCCGATCTTCGACCCAGACCTGTTTCCCTGGCAGTATGGCTTCCGCGAAGGCATGGACGCCAAGATGGCGCTGCGGCGCATCCATTTCGGCATCGCCGAGCGCGGCGCCCGCGAAGTGGTGGATGCGGATCTCTCCGACTACTTCAACACGATTCCCCATGGGCACCTGCTGCGCTGTGTGGCACGCAGGATCTCCGACGGGACGGTGCTGGCGGTACTGCGCCAGTGGCTCGATGCTCCGGTGGTTGAGCGCACTGCCGATGGCGGAGAAGTCCGCACGACGGTCGCGCGCGACACCAACCGGGGCACACCGCAAGGGGGCGTCATCTCGCCGCTGCTGGCCAACCTGTACTTCCGCCGCTTCATGCTGGCGTGGTACCAGGGTGGGTATGCCCGGCGCTTGCGAGCCGAGGTGGTCAACTACGCCGACGACTTTGTCATCCTGTGCCGACCCGGCACGGGAGAGCAGGCGATGGCGACAATGCGGCGCCTGATGGCCAAGCTGGGCCTGACGGTCAACGAACAGAAGACTCGACTGGTCAAGCTGCCGGAGGAGCGCTTCGACTTCCTGGGCTATACCGTGGGACATTTCTACGGTCACCAGGGCAAGCCCTACTGGGGCACAGCGCCCTCGAAGAAGTCGATCAAGCGGCTGAAGGAGCGCATACACGCCGAGACGACATCGCGCTGGAACAACTTGCCGGTCTCGAGGCGGATTGAGGAACTCAACCCCGTGATCAGAGGCTGGGCAGGCTATTTCAACCAGGGGCCGGTGCAACGGGTCTACCGTGACATCGACAACTATGCGGCGCGGCGAGTCAGGATCTGGTTGCGACGGCGCAGTGGCAAGCGGGGAACGGGGTACCGCCAATACTCCGACCAGTACCTGTACGAGAAGTTGGGACTGATACGCCTGGTGCCGCCTGCACGCGACCGCTCGAACGCGAAGGCTTGATGTGTTGCAAGAGAGCCGGATGCGGGAAATCCGCACGTCCGGTTCGACGAGGGGGATGTGGAAACGGAGTCAGGGTCCGGACAGTAAGGCACCGCCAATCGAAAGAGGCGGTCAACGGATATGCCGAACCTACCGCTACCGCGCCACATCTCTACTCTACCGAT
>NZ_SMMU01000086.1 GCF_004339665.1 Azotobacter chroococcum | reverse complement strand
CCGGGAGTGGGTCGATAGCGCCGCAGCCCGCGCTCATGTCTCTACGGCCCGTGTAATCGAGGCCTCGAAAGGTAAGAGACCTTGAAAGGGCTGGCACTGAGTACCGCCGGCAACAGCAGCAGGCCGGTCGAGAACTGCTCGCTGAACCAGGCCAGCCAGGTGGTCCAGGCGGTGTCGTCGAACCAGCCGGTGGTGGTCAGGCAGGCCATGCTGGCGGCCACCGCGGCGCCGGCGAGGCAGGCGCCGAACAGGGACAGCAGCCCCTGCGGCCGCTTCAGGGTCAGCAGTGCCTGCGGCAATGGGCTGAGCAACCGCCAGCCGGTGGCGATCAGGCCCAGGTTGCAGGCGTTCAGCCACAGCGCCGCCCCCCAGTCGTTGCCGGTGCCCAGATCGACCGCCACCATCCCGAGGTAGAGCGCCGCCCAGCCGGCCGGTGTGGCCAGCTGCGGGCGGCGCAGCAGCAGACCGAGCAGGATGGCGTTGACCGGCCAGAACAGCGCCAGCGAGGCGATGGGCCGGGTGAGCACACCGGCCAGGCTCAGGGCGCTGGTCAGCAGGAAGAGTCCGAAGAGGGGGTGCAGGCGCTGGAGCGTGGCGAGATGGCTAAGCATGCTGACCTGCAATGGGTATACGTTGGAGGGCGGCGTCCGGGGCGTCGATGGTTCGGCAAGTCTCGCGGGACTGTCAACTAGCCATCGGGATGGGGCCAGGCCGCCCTGCTGGCGGAGAAGGCACCTGGGGCAGATGCGAGCCGCGCGCTCCGCCGGCCAGTTGGAGACGGAGGCCAAACGGGCAGAAGAGCGCAGGCACAATCAAATCGATCGGCCACGATCCGAAAGGAACCGCCGAGGGTGCGTCGAGCAAGATGCGCAGGGTGGGTAACTCGCACACCGATTGCCCGCGTAACCGAGGTGGATTGATTGGTGGACAAGGCTCTTCCCGCATCGAGGCCTGAAGGCAAACGGTGGACAAGCGGAGTGTTGTCCACCCTATCCAACTCGACACCCCGGCGTAGGGTGGAAAACCGCGAAGCGTTTTCCACCGGAGGGCGGCCGGGCGGCCTTGCCGATCTTCCAGTATTCAGTGATAGGCAGGGCTTCCCCTGTTGGCTCTCGCAGAAATGCGAGCAGGCACAAAACATCTCTGCCCTTCTGCTTCCCATGGCAGCGTTTGACGCCCACAATTGCCTGCAACTAATTTTAGTCGCAAGTGGGAATGCCAATGTCCAGGGACGAGAAGTTGCTCGCCAAGTTGCTCAACGAGCAGGCGAGCTTCACCTGGCAGGAGTTGGTCACGCTGCTGCGCCGCCTGGGCTACGAACAACTGGAAGGCTCGGGCAGCCGGGTCAAGTTCGACAATGGCGATCCGCGGGCGCTGATCAGCCTGCACAGACCGCACCCTGGCAACGAGCTGAAGGCTTATGTCCGGCGCCAGATTATCGACCACCTCAAAGCGGGAGGCCTGATCCGATGAAAGACTTGCTGCAATACAAGGGTTATTACGGCTCCATCGAGGCAAGCACCGAGGACAACTGCCTGTTCGGCAAGCTGTTGTTCATTCGGGCGCTGGTCAGTTATGAGGGACAGACGGTGGCCGAACTGCAGACCGCCTTCCGCGAGGCGGTGGACGATTATCTGGAGACGTGCAAGGCACAGGAAAAGGAACCGGAGATTCCCTGCAAGGGCTCGTTCAATGTGCGTGTTGGGCATGAGTTGCATCTGGCGGCGAGCTTAGCGGCCAGCCGGAAGAGCATTACGCTGAACGATTTGACGCGACAGGCGTTGAGTGAGTATCTGGAGCAGCATGCTTGAGCCTTTGCCGGCGCCCATCCCCGCGTCATGGCCTGAAGACAGACGGTGGACAAGCAAAGCGTTGTCCACCCTACCCAATCCGGCACTCCTGCGTAGGGTGGAAAACCGCGAAGCGTTTTCCACCGAAGAGTGTCCAGGCTACTTCACTGCTGGGCCTTCACATAGGTGCCATCGATGAAGGCCCACTCGAGATCGGGCTCCTCGATCAGCGCCTGGAAAACCTTGAGCCACTTGCCGGCCGCCGACCACGCATTGAAGCGCTTGTAGACCGAGTTCCAGCGCCCGAAGGCGCTGGGCAGGTCTCGCCAAGGGCAGCCGGCGCGCATCCGGTAGAGCATCCCCTCGACCGTCATGCGCAGATCCGGCTTGTGGTAAATGGCTTGCTGAAGCAGAACGTTTTCCAGTTTCGACCAGAGTTCGTCAGTGAGCATCAATCGGGGCATTGCCAGCCTGCGGAGGGATCGGTGTGGGAACCTTGAGTTTGCAGGTTTTCCCGTCCTCATCGACCCCTCTGGCTCAAAACGTCAACAGCCCCTAGTGTTATGACACAGCTAAATCTGCGTCATGCATAATGTCGGCATGGAACATTACAGAATCATCCTCAGTCCTCAAGAAAGAGCGCGGTTG
>NZ_SMMU01000085.1 GCF_004339665.1 Azotobacter chroococcum | reverse complement strand
CAGTACTACTTCGGCAGTGCGACCTGAAAGTCGCATGGGTTTCTGTTTCGCGGCCGCGTCCGACGAAACCGATTGTTCCACCAACCGTTCCCTACCCGGACAGGCGAAGCCGGCAACAGCTTGGTCTGAAGCTCTGGGGACAATGTAGCCACCGACGTCGTCGGTAGGTCGAGCCGCGAGGCAAGGCCGAATCTGCCAGCATCAAGGCGGAGAGGCGCTAGGGATGAATGGGTACGACCAACACACGTGAACCTCCTATAAACGTCGTCATAACAGCCAAGCCAAAGATGCTGACAGGCTTGAACCAAAAGGTATGCGGTCAGGCAGGGGCTCTTACCGATAGCCCCTCGTGGACGAAGTGCCGCCGGCGAAATCGAGGGGTCCGACCCATTCGGAAATCCATGCGGAACAGGGTAAGCCCGTAGCATCGCCGGACACGGCAGGCGGACCGCGAGGAACGCTGAGGGTGCTGCGGGTAAAGGAATGTGGAGAAAGCGAAGGCCGCCCTGTAACGGGGTGGATACGGGCTGAGACATGGCCTGGCGCGAAAGCGAGCAGACTTCCACAAGGTCTTCCATGGCGAAATAACCTTGCCAATCGTTGGACGGAGGAAAGCAGATGACAGGACCAGCTCGCCGTGCGCAAGCAGCGACGCCACGTTCTGGTGCACCTTCGCACGCCGAACCGAACTGGCCCCAATCCTGGTGCTGGATCGAATCGGACGTGAAACGACTCCAGGTGCGTATCGCCAAGGCAACACGAGAAGGCAGGTGGGGCAAGGTGCAAGCCTTGCAGAGGCTGCTGACTCGCTCGTACAGCGGCAAGCTATTGGCCGTGAAGCGAGTGACGGAAAATCGAGGGAAGAAAACACCGGGAATCGACGGCAAGATCTGGTCGACTCCGGTCGCCAAATCGAAGGGAGCATCGGCGCTGAAGCAGCGTGGTTATCGACCACAGCCGCTGAGGCGCCTCTACATACCCAAGAGCGACGGCAAGGAACGCCCACTGGGGATTCCAACGATGCGGGACAGGGCCATGCAAGCGCTGTGGAAACTGGCGCTCGAGCCGGTGGCAGAGACGCGTGCCGATCCCAACTCGTATGGTTTCCGGCCAGAACGTTCAACGGCCGACGCCATCGCACACGGTTTCACCGTGCTGGCAAAACGCAGCTCGGCAGAGTGGGTACTTGAAGGAGACATCCGTGGCTGCTTTGACAATATCAGTCATGAGTGGCTACTCGCCAATGTCCCCATGGACAAGACCATTCTGCGGAAATGGCTGCAGGCAGGGTATGTCGAGCAGGGAACCTTGTTCGCAACGGAGGCGGGAACCCCGCAAGGGGGGATCATTTCCCCGATACTCGCGAACTGGACCCTGGATAGACTGGAGCAGGCCGCTCTCACCAGCGTGGCTTCGACAGAACGCCGGCGAAGGCCCTTCAAGGTCCATGTCGTAAGGTATGCCGATGACTTCATCGTCACGGGGGCTTCGAAATCTCTCTTGGAACATCAGGTACGACCGGCGATCGAGGCGTTCCTGAAAGAGCGGGGCCTGGAGCTCTCGGCGAAGAAGACTCACATAACGCATATCTCCGAAGGCTTCGACTTTCTTGGCCAGAACGTACGCAAGTACGCCGGCAAGTTGCTGATCACTCCAGCTCGCAAGAGTGTGAAAGCGCTCCTGAAGAAAGTCCGGGAAGTCGTAAACGGGAACAAGGCAGCCACACAGGCAAACCTGATCCGGACCCTGAACCCGATCATCCGGGGATGGGCCATGTATCATCGCCATGTCGTTGCTGCCGCCCGCTTCGCATGGATCGACCACCAGATCTGGCGAATCCTATGGCGCTGGGCTGTGCGCCGGCATGCCATGAAAAATGCTCACTGGGTAAAGCAACGATACTTCCGCGTGGTGGGGCGACGACACTGGGTGTTTGCTTGCAAGGAAAGAAAGCATGGCATGAGCCAGCCCGTCTGGCTGTTTGCTGCGGCCAGTGTTCCGATCATACGGCACGTCAAGATATGCAGCGCGGCGAACCCGTTCGACCCTGCATGGACGCTTTACCTGGAGCGCAGGAGAGCACAGCGTCAGGTAGCCCGGTCACCCGGCTGCTGGAAGGCTTGAGCCGTATGAGGGGCGACTCTCATGTACGGTTCTCAGGGGAGGCAGGAGTGGTAACACTCCTGCCTTACCCGACTGAAGGCGCATATCGGCGTCGATGCCGAGTCTGGCCTGGTGCATCACGTGGTGGGTACGGCGGCCAACGTGGCGGATGTCACCCAGGTCGACAAGGTGCTGCATGGCGAGGAAAACCTGGTCGGTGCCGATGCGGCCTATGTCGGTGTCGAGAAGCGTCCGGAGCATGCCGGACGGAAAGTCGTCTGGCAGATCGCGGCTCGCCGCAGCACCTACCAGAAGCACGGCAAGCGCAGTGTCCTGTATCGCGTCAAA
>NZ_SMMU01000084.1 GCF_004339665.1 Azotobacter chroococcum | reverse complement strand
GGCGTGCTTGATCAGTTCGACGACGTTGCTCATGACTTCCTCCAGTCCAGCGGCTTGGTGTGGCTGCAGTGCTGGCACTTCCAGTGCCGGTGCTTGTGGTAGCCGGCGAGCCGCATCGGCTTCAGGTGGCAGCTGGGCGGCTCGACCAGCTTGATTGGCTCGGGCTGCTTTACCGGGAACGGCTTGTCCGGCTCGATGTCGAGCAGTCGGCACACGTCGTCGACGACCTGGGTGGCGTGCTTCATCACCGCGGCGTCATCCAGCTCCTTGGCCAGCCTCTTGACCTTCGATTGGTGCGGCAGGAACACGTCGCGGGCGACGCGCCGTGCAGTGGCGCGTACGGCGGCGGCCGTTCCGTGTTCCTTGAGCGCCCAGGCCATCGCCAGTGCGTAGCAGAGTGGGTTGATCTTGGCCGACCGGGCGTCCATCAGAAATGCCGGCATGGCTCCGGTGCCGGCGAGCATCTGCAGGGCTGCGCTCATGCCCGACCTCCTGCCTTCCTGATCGTCGGCGCGGGCCGGCGCTTGAGACGGGTTTCCGGATCGATCTTGCTGCGGCGCGGCGGCATGGGCTTAGGCCCGTAGCCGGGCAGCTCGGAAACGGGACCGCCTGATTTGGTGTGCTGGTCCATGAGCCGGGCAAGCCGCTGCCTGTCCGCCTCTTTGCTGGGCAGAGTGTTGATTGCGTCGTACATGGGATATCCGAGGCCGGGCAGCGCCGGCAGCTGGTGAGGCGAGAAGGGCGCTCAGAGGCGCCCCTGCGGCTGGTCAGTAGTGGTATGACCTAGAAGGGGATTTCATCGTCGAAAGGGTCTGGCGTCGAAGCCTGCTGGCTTTGCTGGCCCTGCTGCTCATCGCTCGGCTTGCGAGGCTGCTGCTGTTGTGGTGGCAAGCCACCCTCTTGCTTGCCGCCGAGCATCTGCATAGAGCCTTCGACGCCCACCAGAATCTCAGTGGTATAGCGCTTGATGCCATCCTTCTCCCACTCCCGAGTGCGCAGCTTGCCCTCAATGTAGAGCTGCTGCCCCTTGGTGACGTACTGTCCAACGATCTCGGCCAGCTTCCCGCTGAAAACTACGCGGTGCCATTCGGTGCGCTCCTGCTGCTGCCCAGTCTGCTTGTCCTTCCAGCTTTCGGATGTCGCCAGGGTGATGTTGGCGAAGGCGGTGCCGTTCTGGCTGTAGCGAACCTCGGGGTCGCCGCCTACGTTGCCGATCAGCATGACTTTGTTGAGTCCGCGTGCCATATCTACCTCGGAATGCTGTCCAGTGTTTTGTTTACCAGGGCAAGGAATTTATCTCGCCGCGCCCTGAGCCGTTCGATCTCTTCGGCGAAGTCACTCCGATGCAGGCGGTGAACGATCAACTGGCCCGCCTCGGGGAACTCTGAGCAGTAGCTGACAAAGTCGACCCATTGGCGGCTAGTACAGTCTAGGTGCCCAATCAACTGCCAGCGGTAGGCAGGATCGAACGAGCCGCGCTTGAGGGTGGCGAAGTGGACTGCGGCAGTGACGGACTTGATCTCTATCACCCCGTCTTCGCCGATCAGACCGTCAGGTGAGTCTCCGTATGTGCCGTGATCGAAGAAGCCCCCGTTCGTCACGTCGACGAAGTGCTCTTCCTCGTACAGCATTCGGGCAACAGGCTCCTGCTCGTGGCCGCGGTCGGTGTGGTCATTCTTGAAACTGAACTCCGCCTTCCTTCCGGTCGCTATCTCCAGAGCGATCTGCAGCGCATACTTCTTCGCCGGGTCTCCGAAAGCGTTTCCATCGTTTGCCATGATGGTCCCGAAGTTAGACGCTGTGGCTTTTCCTACCCGCAGCGCCTCCCAGACTTCGCTGTTCTGGGGCACGTCATGCCACTTCACGCTGGCATTCCTCGATCAGCAGGGCCTGGTTCTCTTCGCTCATTTCCGCCCTGGCCAGCACGGCATCGAGGTTTCCGTCGCGCCGATAGGCCAGCTTGGCGTTTTCCCATGCCTTGGTGCACGGCTCGATCCGGCGACCAACCGGCGCGTGAGGGCTGATGCGCAGCCCTTCTGTCACTTCCTTGCCGAATCGCACGTTCTGGTCGACGTAGATTGTCACCCTGACGTTCTGCCAGTCCTCGAGGAACGCAGAGCCGGTCAGCGCCCGAAGTGTCTTGCTGTTCGTAGCGTTGAGGATCATTGGCTTGAGCGGCTCTCCCGGGCGAATCTCACGCTCGACGAAGTGCGCGGTGTTGAACACGTCCTTGGTCTTCTTCGTGCGGTCAGGCTCCAGGCCGACGCGCTTGATGGTCAGGACGGTCGGCTCTACAAGGTCAGCGCTGCTCAGGTAGGGGGAGTCGAACGCTTTGCGGTAGTGGGTCTTGGTTTCAGTCATGTCTTTCTCCTGCGCACGCCAATCCCTGCGGCGTGCGCATCTGGTGAGGTTTGAAGGGTTCAGCAGACCGGGCGGGTCTGCTCGATCATCAGGACGATAGTGAGGACGACGCAGACGTCGATCAGGATCAGGCGAGCGATGAAGGCGCGCTTCTTGGCGCGGTAGCTGCTCAT
>NZ_SMMU01000083.1 GCF_004339665.1 Azotobacter chroococcum | reverse complement strand
CCGAACCGATTCCCTGTGCGCAGCTCTTTTAATCGCGAGCTGCGTGAGACGACAGGATACAGAGTGCAGCCCGGGCGCGCAGGCTCATCGGGGCGCATGCAGCACATGGGGCTGCTCGTCGGGCGCGGATGGAAAACGGTTTCAGTGTCGGCGCCGGCCGGATTCACTGGGACCGGCTATTTCCAAGGGCTGCTGCTACAGGAGGCGTCTATAGACGAAGCAGGCCGTCAGAACGTCGCAGGGACTGTGGAGAGTCTGGTTTTCGGGCAATCGACGATCATGATCTGGCAATACCCATTTATCGCGTTCAACGACTCCAGCAGCCCCCCTGCCGCGGCCTCGCTGCCGAGCAACGTCTATCTGCCGGCTCCAGACGCCGTTATGCCATCGGTTTCCGGGGCGACCGGGTTCTATGACTCGCTGCCGGTCGAGGTCGACATTCAGGGCAGTGGGGCTGGTGAGTGGGCGAAAGTGTTCCTGCGCCGGACTGCATCAGGAAACACGCTGACGGTCGAGAGCATCGCTACCGGAGCGTCAGGAGCCGCGCTCGTTCCGACTGCTGCGGAGGTCATGTACAAAGTTTTCGACCCCAATACTCGGGATTTGATCGGTGGATATATCTCCGGGTTCGGGTCCGGGCAGGACAACACGTTCATCCGCCTCGGGTTCGGCGCGACTTCGGCCGGCTATTACAAGATTCTGATGCGCGACTCCAGCAAGCCAGGCCGTGCCAGCCTGATTTAAGGAGCCTCCATGCTCGCACACTCAATACACGGCCGATCACGCAGCCGCTGACGCCGGCCATTTCTCGCCCTGATAGCCAACTACCCCGCTCGGCGGGGTTTTCATTTCTGGAGCCAACATGCGTCTATCTGAGATCCGCGCCGCGGCCATCGCCCCGGCGCTTGCGCTGTTGCCTGCGCGCATGACCAGCGCCCAGGCCGTAGCCCTGCTGCTTGCCATCGGCCTGCAGGAGTCCGGCCTGATCCATCGCCGGCAGGTCGGCGGGCCTGCTCGTGGCCTCTGGCAGTTCGAGCAGGGCGGCGGCGTGCGTGGCGTGCTGCAGCACCCGCTGAGCCGGTCGCATGCGCTGGCGGTCTGCGAGGTCCGCGGCATCGCGCCGGTGCCGAGCGCTGTCTATGCCGCGCTCGAGCACGACGACATCCTCGCCGCCGCCTTCGCCCGCCTGCTGCTGTGGACCGATCCGGCGCCGCTGCCGGCGATTGGTGAGGTAGGCGCCGCGTGGGATCTGTACCTGCGCACCTGGCGACCCGGCAAACCGCACCGGCACAGCTGGGACCGTCTCTATGCGCAGGCGATGGATGAGGTGCTGGCATGACCCTGCTGACAACCGCCACGGCACTGCTGCCGACCGTCGCCGGCCTGCTCGACCGCCTGATCCCTGATCCTGAGCAGAAGGCCATGGCTCAGCTCGAGCTGCTCAGGCTGCAGCAGGAAGGTGCGTTCAAGGATCTGGACGCAGCCCTGCAGGTCAACCTGGCCCAGGCGAAGATCAACGAGGTGGAGGCCGCGAGCCAGTCCGGATTCCAGGCCGGCTGGCGACCATTGGCCGGTTACGTCTGCGTGGCGGGCCTGGCCTACGAGTTCCTGGTCAGGCCGCTGCTGCCCTGGCTGCTGACCGTGGCCGGCGCCGCGGATGTTCCGCCGCTGCCCTCGCTCGATGATGTGCTGTTCGAGCTGATCTTCGGCATGCTTGGCCTTGGCACCATGCGATCGGTCGACCGCTGGAAGAGGGTGAGCATGATCGCCAATCCGAAGTGAGGCCAACCACCAACCTGCACCATCCGGAGATTGCCATGATTGACCTTCCCCAAAAAATAGACCTTTCCCACTGGAACCTGACCATCCCGGCCGGCGCCAAGATCATCCAGACTAAGAAGTTGCAGACCTATGCGTCTGAGTGGTTTGTCCGTAATGCCGACGGCTCTATCACTTTCTTCGCCCCGTCATCCGGGGATGGCATGAAGTCGACCACCAACAGCGCCTACCCGCGCAGCGAGCTTCGGGAGACCCTGCCCAACGGCGACGACGACGAGGCCAACTGGAGCCTCGGCAGCGCGCCGGTTCACAGCCTGAGCGCGACTCTGACTGTCGATGCCCTGGCAAAGAGCAAAAAGGCCATCATCGGCCAGTTCCACGGCAAGAGCACCAAGCCACCGTTCAAGCTGCAGATCACCGGCGACACCATCTACGTGCAGTACCGGCCCAAGTACAACGGCCAGGAAATCAAGGATCCGATCCTGAAGGGCTACCATCTGGGCGACATGCTGGACTATTCCGCCGAGGTGACCAGCGGCGGGGCTTTTACGGTAGTGGTCAACGGCGTCACTCGGCAGTACCAGTTCGACGTGGCTTCGTACAAGGGCGACAAGTGGTACGCCAAGGCGGGGATGTACAGCCAGGAGAAGATCGGCGGGGAGGGCGCCGGCCGGGCCACCTTCTATGCGCTGACTATGACGCATGGAAACCAGAAAGCACAGACGGTTGATCTCGAACCCGTGCGGGTACAGCCGGCCGCGCTACCGGCGGCCGAGCAGCCGGCAGAAAGCGAGGACACCACTGCCGGCATCCGCGAGCGGCTGTCCGCCATGGAGGATCTGCTCGACGACCTGCCGGAGGGAAGCGTGGGGAAGCTG
>NZ_SMMU01000082.1 GCF_004339665.1 Azotobacter chroococcum | reverse complement strand
ACTCGCGCTGCTCGATCGGCGCGCCCAGGCGGTACTGCTCGGGAATCTCGGCGGCAGTGGGGAAAAGGTTTTGCAGACGGCTCTCGGTGCTCATGGGGCTACCTCTTGTTCTCTTGGCGTCAGGGGCGCCGCCGGGACCTGTGTCCCGCGGCGCTGGCGGGTATGGGGTGGATAGGATCAGCGCGCGGCGGCCTGGCAGATCGCGGCGAACGCGGCCGCCTCCAGCGAGGCGCCGCCGATCAGCCCGCCGTCGATGTCCGGCTGGGCGAACAAGGCCTGGGCGTTGTCGGCCTTGACGCTGCCGCCGTAGAGGATCGCCGTGGCCTCGGCCCGCTCGCGGTCGAATTCGCCGAGCAGCCCGCGGATATGCCGGTGCACCGCCTGGGCCTGCTCGGGTGAGGCGGTTTCGCCGGTGCCGATGGCCCACACCGGCTCGTAGGCGATCACCCCGGCGGCGATTCCCTGGATGCCGGCGCGGCGCAGGACCGCCTGCAGCTGGGCGGACACCACCTGCTCGGTCTGGCCCTGGCGGCGCTGCGTCTGGGTCTCGCCGACGCAGAGCACCGGCACCAGGCCGGCCCTGAGCGCCGCGGCGAACTTCTCCGCCACCATCTCGTCGCACTCGCCGTACAGGCTGCGCCGCTCGGAATGGCCGACCAGCACGTAGCGGCAGCCCAGCTCCTTGAGCATCCCGGCGCCGATCTCGCCGGTGAAGGCGCCTTTCTCGGCCGTGTGGAGGTTCTGCGCACCCAGCGCCGCGCCGGAGCCTTCCAGCAGGGCGCCGACCTGCGCCAGATAGGGGAAGGGCGGGCAGACTGCCAGGTCGACGCCCTCCAGCACCGCCAGCTGCGGCAGCAGTTCGTCCAGCAGCGCGCGATTGGCGGCCAGGTTGCCGTTCATCTTCCAGTTGCCGATGACCTGTTTGCGCCTCATGCCGCACCTCCGCAGCAGCGCCGCTTCAGCAGCGGCCCGGCGTCGTAGGGCGCCTTGCCCTGCAGCGCCTCCTCGATGCGCAGCAGCTGGTTGTACTTGCCGACCCGGTCCGAGCGGCACAGCGAGCCGGTCTTGATCTGCCCGGCACGGGTGGCCACGGCGAGGTCGGCGATGGTGGTGTCCTCGGTCTCCCCCGAACGGTGCGAGATCACCGCCGTGTACCCGGCCAGCTGGGCCATGCGGATGGCGTCGAGGGTTTCGCTGAGGCTGCCGATCTGGTTGAACTTGATCAGGATCGAGTTGCCGATGCCCTTCTCGATGCCTTCCTTGAGGATCTTCGTGTTGGTGACGAACAGGTCGTCGCCGACCAGCTGCACCTTGTCGCCCAGCTTCTCGGTCAGGTAGGCCCAGCCCGCCCAGTCGCTCTCGTCCATGCCGTCCTCGATCGAGACGATCGGGTAGCGCTCGCAGAGGCTCGCCAGGTAGTCGGCGAAGCCCCTGGAGTCGAAGCTCTTGCCCTCGCCGGCCAGCCGGTACTCGCCGTCGTGGTAGAACTCCGAGGAGGCGCAGTCCAGGGCCAGGGTGATGTCCTTGCCCAGCACGTAGCCGGCGCGTTCGACCGCCGCCTGGATGACCACCAGGGCTTCCTCGTTGGAGGACAGGGACGGCGCGAAGCCGCCCTCGTCGCCCACCGCGGTGCTCAGCCCGCGCTCGGAGAGCACGCTCTTCAGAGTATGGAACACCTCGGCGCCGATCCGCAGCGCTTCCTTGAAGCTCGCCGCGCCGACCGGCTGGATCATGAATTCCTGGATGTCGACGTTGTTGTCGGCATGCTCGCCGCCGTTGAGGATGTTCATCATCGGCACCGGCATGCTGTACTCGCCCGGCGCGCCGAACAGCTCGGCCAGGTGGGCGTAGAGCGGCAGGCCGCGGGCCGCGGCGGCCGCCTTGGCGGTGGCCAGGGACACGGCGAGGATGGCGTTGGCGCCGAGGATGTTCTTGTTCTCGGTGCCGTCCAGCTCGAGCATCGCGTCGTCGACCGCGCGCTGGTCGCAGGCGTCGAGGCCGAGCACCCGCTCGCGGATCGGCTGGTTGACGTTCTCCACCGCCTTCATCACGCCCTTGCCCTGGTAGCGCAGCGAGCCGTCGCGCAGCTCCAGCGCCTCGCGGGTGCCGGTGGAGGCCCCGGAGGGCACGCTGGCGATGCCCACGGCGCCGCCGGCCAGGGTGACCACCGCCTCGACGGTGGGGTTACCGCGCGAGTCGAGGATTTCGCGGGCGGCGACCTGCTGGATAAGATTGTTCTTGTTCATTTATCTCGATTCCCGTTGAACGGGGCATCACCGCACTGCCGCAGGCAGGAGCGAGCGACTCCCGTGATTTCACCTATTCGGCGCGTATTCGGGGCATCCCTGGCCGCTTGCCCGACCGGGAGGCCCCACCTCTTCAATGAATGACGTCGCCGACGCGCACGATGCGCAGGGTGTCGGTGCCGCCCTGGCCGTTGGCCGGATCGCCCTTGGTGATCAGCACCAGGTCGCCTTTGGCGACCACGCCACGGCGCATCAGCTCTTCCACCGCCCGGGCGTTCAGCTCGGCCTCGGCAATCCGCTCGCTGTCGAAGGGCACCGGGTTCACGCCGCGGAACAGCGCCATTCGGCTCTGCGTGCGCGGGTGGCGGGAGAAGGCGTAGATCGGCAGGTGCGAGCGGATCCGCGACATCAGCCGCGGGGTGTCGCCGCTCTCGGTCAG
>NZ_SMMU01000081.1 GCF_004339665.1 Azotobacter chroococcum | reverse complement strand
GCCCGTTGCCGGACTTCAGGGGAATACTTCGTTGCTGTCTTCATGGCTCCATCCTCTCAAAGGTTGGAGCCTCCGAGAAACCCGGGGCGGTTCAGAAATCCATGTGGGCAATGTGTTGTCCGCAAAACTCGCGCAAACCAGGATGGCAAAGTCGGTGCTCAATGCCGGCTAGGGCCAGTTGAAAGCGATGCTGGAGTCGGCTCCAGCCAGCCGGGCCTGTGTTGGTGAAACAGAAGAGGAGGGCGATGCCCTGTGAACACCAGCACTAGTTAGCAGCTATCGCTAGAGCGAGAAGCTCTTAAAGAAGAGGAAGGTTCATCTGGCGTTCACTGCGGCGGCTACGCGGCAAGCCAAGCGACTTCTCAGCCACCAACATGCGTTTCGACCCAGCCATCACATGCTTGACCCAGTCTTTACCCGGGTAAAGCGTGAACTCAGCATCGATTGGGGCAGGACGCCCATTTAGCCTACGAGCGGGAAACACCTCTTCACACTGGTAGTCATGCAGCAGGCCTGACTCCTTCATCTTATCCAGTTCGCGAATCATTGCCCGAATGCTATCGCGCAGTCGCTTGTGATGAAGGCCAGGTGTCATTTCCTTCAAGGCAACCAACCGGAAGGAAAACGGGTGGTTGGTTGAAATATTCGGCGCCATGTAGTGCATCTGCCGAATCAGGAATGCGGCAAATGGTGCGAATCCCAAGGTGTGCGCAACAGGGTACTGCCGGTAAGTGACGTTGCGGATTGCGTTGGATACGAGCGGATGGAGATGCGCTGACCACACGTCCTTCCCGACAGCCATGTCGGAATCCGTTGTGGTCCGCTCGAAGCTTGGAAGAATTGGCCTCCGGGCTTCATGCTTGATCCCATCCTCAGAGCGGGAGCTGATGGTCATGGTCGTTGACGAAAGCACTTCCAGTGCTTCACGTATCTGGCCATGACTGAGAGTGCTGCCCATGCCTTTCAGCGTGCGAGCAACCTCCCGCGTCGTGAAACAGACACGGTACAAAGTCTCACCATTGACCTCATGCGTTTCCGCTTGAGCGCATGCAATGTGATTCAGTGCCTGCTCTACCGCTTGCTCGCGTGCACCTGGAAATCGGCGCTTCGGGTCCGATTTGCAAACCTTTGGATAGTAAGTACCAGGGAACAAGGTCAACCGGAAGGGGTGACCAGCTATGGTGAAGTCAACCTTGTAATCGTTTGGGACGATCCCCGATTTATCGTTCAGGTGCTCTGCCGAAAACTTCGGGATTTGCTCCCACAGCATGATCACATTCGACAACCCAGTCCGCTCCGTTTCATTGTTGCAAAGGAATGACTGAAACAATCGGAGTGCCTCCAAGTCCCGCTGTCCAGGTGGCACAATCTCAGGCTCGAAGCACCCGGCAGGCCCCCAGAGGAAAATCTTCTCTTCCGTTTTCACAGCAGATGGCATGACACACTCCTTGGCAGCACGCAAATCAAGCCTCAGGGAAGCCAAGAACAATATTTTGGACGCCTCATCTATGCAACTAGGGTGGGAGATAAAACAACAGAACTCCCCTCGAGCTTCACAGAACGGTTCATACCCCAAGGTGTTGCAGGTCTAGGAGTTTTTGGCCGTTTCGTCTCCCGCTGCCAACGATCTGCGAGATTGCAGGCCGCTTTCGGGGCTTTGATCTCCCGGACCCAGAGTCTCTGCAGGGCTGGCTCCGTCTCCAAAGCATGAGTTGTGCCCTGGAGCCCGGGGGATTCTGCGGTTTCATCTCCCACGGCGGCTGCAGGTCCTGCTGCTTTTGCCGTTTCGTCTCCCACAGCCAGCGGTCTATGAGGCTTCGGGCCACTTTCGAGGCTTCGATCTCCCGCTCCCAGAGTCTCTATAGGGCTGGCTCGGTCTCCAGGGCATGAGTTGTGTCCTGGAGACCGGGGGATTCTGCGGTTTCATCTCCCACGGCGGCTGCAGGCCCTGCTGCTTTTGCCGTTTCGTCTCCCACAGCCAGCGGTCTGTGAGGCTCCGGGCCACTTTCGAGACTTTGATCTCCCGCCCCCAGAGTCCCCGTAGGGCTGGCTCAGTCTCCAGGGCATGAGTTGTGTCCTGGAGACCGGGGGATTCTGCGGTTTCATCTCCCACGGCGGCTGCAGGTCTTGGTAGTTTTTGCCGTTTTGAACCTGAACCGCCTCAAGCTTTATGGCCCGGTCACCGACGATTTTCAGGGCTTTGATCAGGCAGTGATAAGGCAGGGCAGCTACCAAATGGGAGATGAAACACTAGTAAGTCAAAAATTAACCAATTGGAGCCCATAACGCCGAGTTATCCACATCCAAAAGCCTCGACAGTGGGAGATGAAACCCCAAAAAGTCCTGAGAGGCTGGGAGATGAAACCCAAGAAACCTTACAGCAACCCTGCTATGCCTTGCCTAGAGACGTGGTCAGGCGGGAGATGAAACCGCAGTAAGTCGTATCGCTTGGGAGATTAAATAGTAGAAACCTGGGAGATAAATCACGAGAAAGGCGGGAGATAAACCGAGCATAACTAAGAGATAAATCCTTATAAAACAATTAGTTAAACCTAAATGCTTTTATCCTTTTAATCCTTTTCCTTCTATTAAGCAGGGAAAGCGTCCCCACGCATCAACGACTCGCTGTTGGATCTCGGTTTCGGGGCAAAAAGATCGCCTGTGATTGCACTGCGCTCGACGAACTGGGAAAGAACGACTCCTGCCTTCGCATAGGCTGGGCCAGGCCGGTAGAGCGCCCGCAGGCCTCCAATAGCTGCTTGGAACAGATCGCGCGTATTGTCGGTGGAATAGGGCAGGGCGATGATCCGCGAGCCGCTGTAGGAGTCGCCCGGGCTGAACAGGCTGGTTCTGGGAAACACCTGCAGGCAGTTGGCGAGGCTCGCCTGCTGGCGCAGCTTGGCCACAGCCGCAGCGTGGGCGGTGAACATGACCACAGCTCTCTCCAACTGCTCGAGGGAGAAAACTTTCGTTCCGAGCAACTACCGCCCAGCCAGGCTATGAACCGCCCCGGGAATCTCGGAGGCTCTTTGGTGTGAGTCATGCCGCCAGGGCTGACTCGTCGAGTTGTCGATAATACGTCGCTTCAGCTTCC
>NZ_SMMU01000080.1 GCF_004339665.1 Azotobacter chroococcum | reverse complement strand
TCAAGGTGATCAAGCGCATGGCCTACGGTTTCCGGGACGAGGAGTACTTCTTCCTGAAAATCAAGGCCGCCTTCCCCGGGAAAATGCGATGAACCCTTTTTATTGGCTATGTCCCAGTTACGTGTTGCAAAGGCCGCCCAACGGCTTCCTGTAAACGGTGGATGGGCGAATGGCTCCATCCTCTCAAAGGTTGGAGCCTCCGGGAAAGTCGGGGCGGTTCACCTTTTTATTTGTCTGCGCGCCGCCTCGGGGCTCAGGCAGGATAGATGGCGCCCAGGATTCGCGGCCCTCGCGCACCGGTCACGCTAGGCCGGTTGGCGGGTATGCCTTCCAGGCAGCAATGGGCCAGCCAGGCGAAGGCCATGGCCTCGATCCAATCCGGGGAGATCCCGTAAGCCTCGGTGCTGGCTACCCTGGTAGCAGGCAGCAGCTCGGCCAGTCGCTTCATGAGCATTCGATTGTGGGCGCCGCCACCGCAGACAAGTAGCTCATCCGTTCTGTCCTGAGCTGCTTGCAGGGCGTCGAAGATGCTGGTGGCGGTAAGCTCGAGCAGGGTGGCCTGTACATCCTCTGGCATCATGGCTGGCAGTTTGGCCAGTTGCTGGCTCAGCCATCTCATGTTGAACAGCTCTCGACCTGTGCTTTTCGGGCCTTGAGTCAGAAAGAAGGGGTCGCCAAGCAGTGTCTTCAGCAGGATCGGCTGTACCTGGCCGCTGGCTGCCCAGTCGCCGCCACGATCGAACTCGAGGCCTTGCTGGTTCTGAATCCAGGCATCCAGAAGAATATTGCCGGGACCGCAATCGAAGCCGTAGATCTGTTTTCCTGGCTCGATCAGGGTCAGATTGCTGAAGCCGCCAATGTTGAGGATGGCACGCTGGCTGTTGTCGTCTGCAAATAGCGCCTGATGGAAAGCCGGCACCAGTGGTGCGCCCTGGCCTCCGGCGGCCAGGTCGCGTCGTCGGAAGTCGCTGACGACGCTGATGCCGGTGCATTCAGCCAGCAAGGCCGGATTGCCGATCTGGATGGTGACGCCCTGTGCTGGGTGATGGCGAACGGTTTGTCCGTGGCTACCGATGGCGCGAATCTGAGCGGGTTGGATACGCTGCTGTCTGAGCAGGCTGTCGATTCCCTGCGCGGCCAGGCGCACCCAGTGTTGCTCGGCAAGTGCTGCCCGCACCAACTCATTGGGGCCAGGAGAGCAGAGGGCCAACAGATCGGTACGGAGATCCGCGGGCATGGGTAGATAGTGCGTACCGAGGAGGCGGGTATGGGTATCCTCCTGATCGATGAGGGCGATGTCTATCCCATCCAGGCTGGTGCCTGACATCACCCCCAAGTAAAGCGCCATGTCAGCGTTTGTCCATGGCCAGCATCGTGGCCTTTTCCTGATTCATTCGCGCCATCAGCGATTGAGTCTGCTGCAGGAATCGCTGCTTTTCGCCTCGGACGATCGGGTCGGCCATGCGCAGTTTTTGCGACAGAGGGTCGACATGGACGCCATTGATCTGGAACTCATAGTGGAGGTGAGGTCCAGTCGATAGGCCTGTGGTCCCAATATAGCCAATGATCTGGCCTTGTTTGACGGTGCTGCCCGTACGGACCCCTTTGGCAAAGCCTTGCATGTGTGCATACAGGGTTTGCTGGCGGTTACCGTGCTGGATGATCACAGTGTTGCCGTAGCCGCCCTTGCGGCCTGCGAGCTTCACCTTTCCATCGCCGGTCGCGCGAATCGGCGTACCGCGAGGAGCTGCATAATCAACACCTTTGTGGGCGCGGATCTTGTTGAGAATGGGATGGCGACGGCCATTGGAAAAACGTGAGCTTATACGGGCAAAGTCCACAGGCGTACGGATAAAGGCCTTACGCATGCTGTTGCCGTCGGCGGTATAGTAATTGGTGGCGCCTTGCTTGTTGGTATAGCGAACGGCGGTGTAGGTTTTGCCTCGATTGACGAAGCGGGCGGCAAGAATATTGCCTTGCTGCAGACGTTTGCTGCCAAGGCGCTTTTCCTCGTAAATCACCTCGAACTCGTCGCCGCGTCGGATGTCCTGAGCGAAATCGATGTCGTAGGCAAAAATGTTCGATAGGGTCAGGGCCATGCTGTGGCTGAGACCGGCCTTCTTGGCCGCGGGAAAGAGGGAGCTGTCGATGACCCCTCGAGCATAGACGGTGCGCATCTCGGGTTTGACAGTCTCATGCTTGACGGAAAAGCCTTGGGCAGATTTGCGGATCTCTATGGTTTTCAGCTTGTCCAGCTTGGCGTGCAGGGCTTGCAGTTCGCCATTGGCGGCAAACGTGAATTCAAACTTTTGCCCGGCTTTGATGTGCCCCAGCTGCTTGGCTGCTTCCTTGCTGCTGCCAAGGACTTCCTGCAGGGTGGAGGCAGGAACTCCGGCCTTGGCAAACACGGTCGAAAGGGTATCGCCCTTGCCTGCGGTAACCACTTTGGGGGATGCCGGCGCGGAGGGAGCTGTCGCTACGGTGGCGGGAGGAGCATCTCTTCCTGTCTGCTGAGAGGACTGCTCTGTGGACTGCTCCGTGGTGACGGGTTGTCTATCCATGGAGCTTTCGAGCATGGCAAAAGGCAGCGCCGCTGCGTCGATGGACGGCGGTTCTGGCTCTTGGTCGTCTGTTTTTTCGATTTGGCTCGAAGCACTCTCCATTTCTGGATGAATGAAAGGCTTCTTTGCCTCGACCTCCCGCGACGGGAACACCAGCAAGGCCAGGCTTAGCAGCGCTGCTACACCACTGGCAGCCAGGATATGGCTTTTGGGGTAGAGCGGGGCTTTGGTGTCTTTTTGAGTCATGGCAGAGGGTGTTTAGGTTACAGTAACTGCCTAAAATATAATCAAACTGCCTATGAGGCAACCCTGAAAGGCGTGTGGCAGAGTAGTGGCTCTATTAAAGGTCCCGGCCCAAACAGCAATTGGGTTCGGTGCTGGGCATTGGTGCAGGCCCGCATGCGCCGCGTGCCGACGCTCAGTTGGCTGCTGTCGTTCTGCTGTATCAGGTTCAGCGCCGCGCGGCCAGATTGCTGGTCGAGTGATCCTTGCGGCTGTGATTGGCATCCTCCCCCAGAGCTGGCACTGAACCGCCCCGGGTTTCTCGGAGGCTCCAACCTTTGAGAGGATGGAGCCATGAAGACAGCAACGAAGTAGTCCCCTGAGGTCCGGCAACGGGCGGTTCGCATGGTGCTCGAGCATCAGGACGAGCACGAGTCGCAGTGGGCGGCGATCCACTCCATCGCGGCGAAGATCGGTTG
>NZ_SMMU01000079.1 GCF_004339665.1 Azotobacter chroococcum | reverse complement strand
CGGAGCATGCCGGACGGAAAGTCGTCTGGCAGATCGCGGCTCGCCGCAGCACCTACCAGAAGCACGGCAAGCGCAGTGTCCTGTATCGCGTCAAATGTCGGATCGAGAAAGCCAAGGCGCAGATGCGGGCCAAGGTCGAGCATCCGTTCCGGGTGATCAAGCGGCAGTTCGGCTACGTCAAGGTGCGCTTCCGCGGCCTGGCGAAGAACACTGCGCAATTGGTGACGCTGTTCGCCCTGTCGAACCTGTGGATGGCGCGAAAACATCTGCGGGTGGCAGGAGAGGTGCGTCCGTAATGCGGGGAATCATCCCGGCAAAGCGCCTCGTCAAGGGCAAGACATGGATTTGCAAAGAGGTATCGGCCTCAATAGCCACGGAACTGCCGTTTTTTTGAGCAATCGAGTGCTCGGGTAGGAAATGTCGGGGCTAATTCAGACCTTCCTTAACAGGGTGCCGGTGTCTAGTTTGATAGAGGCAAGTCCACATGACCAGCCCCTTGCTATATTACTCAGCCTTCAAGACAACTTTAGCGAAAGATTTCTTACCCGCTTGACAGATATGCGCCGCACCTCGCTGGAACAAGAAGCTGCGATCAACCACAGCACCATCCACCCTCACCCCCCCGGAGCCGAGCAGATCACGCGCCATAGCAGCGTTCCTGACCAAGCCTGCCTTATTCAGAACAGCAGCAATCGGCATATCCTCTGTCGAGAGCAATTCGATTACAGGCAAGTCTTCAGGCAGTTCACCATCCTTCATGCGATTTCCAGCCGAACGATGAGCATTGACCGCCGCCTCTTCGCCATGGAAACGAGCAACAATTTCCTCAGCCAGCTTGATCTTGATATCCCGCGGGTTGGCTCCCCGGTCGACATCGAGCCGAAAGGCTTCGATTTCCTCCATCGAGCGAAAGCTCAGGAGCTCGAAATACCTCCACATCAACAAATCAGGGATGGACACCAGTTTGCCATACATGATGCCAGGCGACTCTTGAATGCCGATATAATTGCCCAGTGACTTGGACATTTTCTTCACGCCATCTACCCCCTCAAGCAAGGGCATGGTGACTATGCACTGAGACTTCTGACCATAGGCACGCTGCAGTTCGCGCCCCATCAACAGATTGAACTTCTGATCCGTCCCCCCCAGCTCGACATCGGCATGTAAGGCAACCGAGTCATATCCTTGTACCAGAGGATAAAGAAACTCATGAATTGCGATCGACTGATTTGCAGCGTAACGCTTACTGAAATCGTCGCGCTCAAGCATGCGCGCCACCGTGCAATGGGAGGTAAGCCGAACAAAGTCAGCAGGGGTCAGCTGCTCAATCCAGCTAGAATTGAAAACCACCTCAGTCTTGCTCGGATCAAGGATCTTAAAAACCTGAGCCTTATAGGTTTCAGCATTCTCCAACACTTGATCACGAGTTAAAGGTGGCCGAGTGGCGCTTTTACCGCTGGGATCACCGATCACTCCGGTGAAGTCGCCAATAAGGAAAATCACTTGGTGCCCCAAGTCCTGAAACTGGCGCAGCTTGTTGATGAGTACGGTATGCCCAAGATGCAGATCCGGAGCAGTGGGATCAAAACCTGCCTTGACTCGCAGCGGCTGGCCACCTTTCAGCTTTTCGACCAACTCAGCCTCGACCAAGACTTCATCTGCACCGCGCTTGATCAGCGCCAACTGCTCTTCAATCGACCTCATGAGAACCCATCAGCCACAAAAGGAAAAGGTAGCAACATTACAAGATTACCCACAAATTACAAGGCTCAGCAGACAGGGTAATCGCGCTACCTCCCTCTTGCATTGGGCGACGACTACCGGTAGCCGATGAAACTTTTCCGAGCGCCTCTCATTCCGCCCAACCCCAGCCCTACTTCGCAAGTTTTCGACTTTTTGGGAGGCGGCGATGAGCGCCGAACACCCTGGAAGCAGAGCGGGTCACCTCGGCTCTTTCATCCAAGCGCGGCGTGGCAAATGCCGCGGACCTGCCGAAGCCTTCCGGACGCGTCGCGCGGGCGGTTGGCCGGGGGCTCAGGCCTCCGCCGCTTCAGACCACTTCGCTCATGCCTGTCGCCAACCCGGACACCAGTTCGAGCATCCGCATCAGATTGCGCGCCAGCGCATACGCAGCATACTCCCGCCCCTGTCGAGCCCGCGCACATTGAAGCGCTGTAAACCGCGGTTGCGCGCCAGGACGTTGACACACTCGGCAGTGGCTGCGCGCTCCTTGTAGACCGCCTTGCCGGCGTCCGTACCCATGCGTTGTCGCCAGGCGGCGATGGGACCGCTGTCGCCGGAACAGGGGGCATGCCGATCACCCGCGGGTCCCTGGGTTTCCGGCACCGGCGCATACACCGTGGTGCCCAGGGCCAGAGTCCCGATGTCGTCGAGCCTGGCGAAACCGCCGTCCACCAGCAGCTCCGGCGGGCGGTGCGCATAGCGCTGTTCGATCTGGTGGACCATCGGCACCATCTGCCCCTGGTCGCTGCCGCTGTCGGCGACGTCCATGCCCACGATCACCTGGCTGGCCGTGTCGCTGGCCAGCTGCGCGTTGTACGCCGGACGAAAGCCGCCGCCGGCCATCTTCATCACCCGGGCCTGGGCATCGGTGGTGGAGGACCGCGCCGTGTCGGCCGGTTTCCCTTGCGCCTGCTTGATCCCTTCCAGCTTCGGCAGTTGGGCCAGAGCCTGAGCAATGCGCTGCTCGCGCCGCTTGTCGACGCCGGCTGGGGCTTTCGGATCGTCGTGCACTTCGCGCCTGAGCGCCTCGACCTGCTGGCGCGCCTGCGCCTGGAATGCTGCAGCCGCGCCTTGCGTCGGAACGATGTCGCCCCGGCGTGCGCACGCACGCGCATCCCATCCTGCGCCACACGTTTGAGTGTTACCGCGCTACAGGCCAGCAGACTCGCCACGCTGGCCGTCAGCAACTCGCCCAGAATACGCGCCCTGGCCCACCCGGAAGTCCGACAGCGTATGGTGGTTGACCGGCACGCACCACACAGCCAGCGATAGGCATCGTGCGTCTCGCACAGCTGCGCCAGCGCCCACGCGCTGCCGCCCTCTTCCAGCGTCGCATAAAGCCACAGCGACAACAGAATCTCCGGCGCAATGGCGCTGCGTCCGGAATCGGTAGATCCTCGAGCAACTCCCCGCTGTCGCCTGTCATCGCTCGCCTCCCCCAAACGTTCGTGCTTATTCCGCCGAAACATCGCGTCAGGTGGTTTTTCCACAGTCTCTGACTGGCGCCGCGGACCCAGCGGAAGGAGCTGACGGCACTGGGGCGACTGGAGTCAAATTCTGAACCGCCCCGGGAATCTCGGAGGCTCTTTGGTGTGAGTCATGCCGCCAGGGCTGACTCGTCGAGTTGTCGATAATACGCCGCTTCAGCTTCCGCCGGCGGGATGTTGCCGATCGGTTCCAGCAGTCGACGGTGGTTGTACCAGTCCAC
>NZ_SMMU01000078.1 GCF_004339665.1 Azotobacter chroococcum | reverse complement strand
ACGTTATGAGAAGAAGGCCAGCCATTTCAAGGGAATGCTGGCCTTTGCGGCTGCTCTGCTATGGCTACGCTGATACGTCAACAGAACCTAGAAAAGGTTTTCGTCGACAGCTACATTCACCGGTCCAACGCGCTGCCGGAAATCCCCGCGAAACCTTGAGGAAGCATAACCAGCCACTCTTCACACATGGCTAGAAGACATGCATTGATCGGGCATTGGCGTCTTGCCATGCGGATGGGCAGTCGTTGGCTCAAGGAGATATTGGGGCATGCCTTGCCCTCGATGACCATGCGCTACGCGCATCTGGCAAAGGATCATCTCGAGATGCTGTGAACCGCTTCAGGCCCTACGAGCTGCCCTCCTCCGCCGTCTGATCGACAAAAAAGCTCTCTGTAAGCCCTTTCGCTTTCTGCCTTGTCCCGTCAGTGCTGAAACACCTGATCACTGGCGTGACATCCCATAGCGCGTCCACTTAGCTTGATCAAGGGCAGGGCCTGATCTCAACAGGCTTTCGCAGTCACCAGTCAGCCTGCCTCGTGAAGTAGAGATCATCCCAAACGACCTCATGGCATCTAAAAACCCATAACAAGTCAGCTCTCCATGCTGGAGGCCACCAGGATCCGTTTTGAAAAGACGTCTATTTTTCCGCTTTCTTTCCGCTGCCACCCTGCTCTGCGGGCTGCCGCTCGGCCTCCCCGCCGGCGCCGAACCGTTACAGTTCGCGCTGATCGCCAAGCGGGTCGACCATCCCTTCTTCATCCAGGCCGGCGAGGGCTGTGCCGAGGCCGCCCAGGCCCAGAGCGATACCTGTCTGTTGCTGGGCGCCTCGGAGCTAGAGCATTTTCGCCTGCAAAATCAAGCACTGGAGCAGGCCCTCAACATGGACCTGGACGGTATTGCCCTGTCAGTGACCCATTCGAAATGGCTGGCCGATCATGCCTTGCAGCGGGCGGGCAAGACGCCGCTGATCACCTTCGAGGCGGACTTGAAACCGGCAGAGCGGCATCTGCGCAGAGGCTATGTCGGGCTCGACAACCTGGCTTTCGGCCAACAGTTGGGCGTACTCGCCAAGCGCTTCAGGCCACAGGGCGGAAAGCTATGCGTCTTGAACGGCAGCGCGCGGGAAACCAACTACCAGGAACGCCTCCAGGGCATCCGCCAGCAACTGCGTGGCAGCCAACCCCAAGCCAAGGTTAGGGCAGCTGACCGGCTGAGGGGGGAGAATGGCTGGAGCGAGCCGAACCGCTGCCCGCTCTATCGCGCCGAAAACCCAGAGAAAGCGGTGCTCCAGCTTGCCGCCTTGCTGAAGGCCAGCGAGGTTGACGTCATTATCAGTACCGGCAGTTGGCCGATTTACCAAGCCGATGTATTTCGCCAGCAACTCGGCCCGTTGCTCGCCGAACTCGACAAAAAGGGCGCGCGCCCGGCCATCATCATCGCTACGAATGAGCCCGACGCAGCACAGCGCGCGCTGCTCGACGACGGCCTGGCACAGGCCTATTTGAGCCTGGAAGGCCGCGAGATCGGCCGCCAAAGCTACCGGATGCTCAAACGTCTAGCCCAAGGAGAGCCTATCCCCGAGAAGATTTTCGTCGACAGCCATATCTATCTGCCTAAAGCATCAACGGACATTCCTTCGGAGCCTTAATTGTCTGGTTGTGAGATGTCATTGGCGTAGAACAGTATGTCATCAACTTTATTCATGAGCTGACTGTCGCTCGAAAGGGGCGATGTGGAGCTGGCGAGCTCGGGCATTGCGCTAAGCCGCTGTTGGACTGTTCCGATGGGGGCAGGCCATCCAGAAGGAGCCACGATCGGTCAGCACATGCGTGATCCAGAAAGGGAAAGCCGCCTTGATTGCGCGGAGAAAAGCACAAGCATTCGCGGCGTTCTCCGCATCGAAGACAGCGAGGTGGACATAGCGTGAGCGGCGATCGATGGCGACATACAGATACCGCTTGCGGATGTCGCCGTCCGCCGTTCTCAGCTTCGGCAGATGCTTTACAACGATATGAACGAAGCCCAGGTCGTACTCATGGAATTGGCCCTGTCCACGGATGGGATGGAGTTTGGATGCCGGCGGGCGACGGTTAATCCTTTCGGCCCGGAGGATACGTCAGACGCTGTCGCGGTTGAGGTGGGGCAGGAAGTACCGGACACGAAGGCAGATCATCGAGGCCAAAGCCCGTTGGTCTGCAGAGCTGGCAGACAATGGCGCGCTCTTCCGCTGTGGCGCGCCAGGCCAGTCGCTGCGGGCGGCTGGAGCGGTCGTGACACGACCCAGCGCCTCCCTCGGTTTCCCGTTTGCGCCATTTACGTACAGTTTCATCGCTGATGCCGTAACGTTTTGCCAGAACGCCGGTGGCTCATCCGACCGGGCGATTTCACCACGGAGACGGGGCTGGTACGGGCCTGCTACGCGAATCTTGTCACGGGTGTTCAGCGCGCCTCGAGCCTCGATGCGCTCCTGTAGGTCGGCGCAGTCGCGGCGGGTGATTTCGGTCGGCAGCTTGTCGCCCAGGGCGGGCAGCACGTCGGCCTGGCGCTTGTACCTGCCCCGGGAGTGGGCCGAAGATGCCGGGCGGCGCCGCAAGGCCGGCGTACCCGAGGACGTCCGCTTTGCCACCAAGCCCCAGATTTCGCAGTTGCAGGCGTTGCTCGAAGCCGGGGAACCCCATCATTGTGTGGTGGCCGATGACGGTTACGGCGTGGACAGCGCTTTTCGCCAGGGATTGACGGCCATGGGGCTGTCCTATGTGGTCGGTGTCACCTCGGCCGTGCGGGTGTGGCCACCCGGCCAGCAGCCGCTACCGCCCAAGCCCTGGACGGGCAAGGGGCGTCCACCGGTAGCCACGCGGCGCTTGCCGGAGCATCGACCACTGTCGGTGAAGAAGCTGGCCCTGTCGCTGCCGCCCGAGCTCTTTACGGAACTCACCTGGCGCCAGGGAACCAACGAACCACTGAGCGGGCGTTTCGCTGCAGTACGGGTACGCCCTGCCGGCAGCGTATCGGCAAAACAGCGGCTGCACCCGCAGCAATGGCTGCTGATCGAATGGCCCCCCGCTCAGGACAAGCCGACCCGCTACTGGCTGTCCACGCTCGCGCAGGACACGCCACTGCCGGAGCTGGTACGCATCGCCCATCTGCGCTGGCGTATCGAGCGCGACTACAGGATCTCAAGCAGGACCTGGGGCTGGGACATTACGAGGGGCGTGGTTGGCGGGGATTCCACCACCATGCCAGCTTGAGCATCGCAGCCTACGGTTTTCTGCTCGGGCAGCGCCTGCGCCGTGAGGCCCTGTCCGGACCGGATGGCCAAGGAAAAAAAAACCTCATGGCCTGCACGGTACCTGCGCTTCCCGCGGATTACCGCCCCCGCGGTCGGCCAGCGCGCACAACGGCACGTGGCGGACTCGATCACGACGCTGCGTCATCAACTGGGTGTCTACCTGATGCTTGAGTATTGCCGGGACCTGTACGGAGGTTTGGGACATCCACGTTTATGACACAGTAAGATTAAGGAAAGTCTGAATTAGCCCCGACATTTCCTACCCGAGCACTCGATTGCTCAAAAAAACGGCAGTTCCGTGGCAATTCAGACCGATACCTCTTTGCAAATCCATGTTTTGCCCTTGAAGGGGCGCTTTGCCGGGATGATTCCCCGCATTACGGACGCACCTCTCCTGCCACCAGCAGATGTTTTCGCGCCATCCACAGGTTCGACAGGGCGAACAGCGTCACCAACTGCGCTGTGTTCTTCGTCAGGCCGCGGAAGCGGACCTTGACGTAGCCGAACTGCCGCTTGATCACCCGGAACGGATGCTCGACCTTGGCCCGCATCTGCGCCTTGGCTTTCTCGATCCGACGTTTGACGCGATACAGGACACTGCGCTTGCCGTGCTTCTGGTAGGTGCTGCGGCGAGCCGCGATCTGCCAGACGACTTTCCGTCCGGCATGCTC
>NZ_SMMU01000077.1 GCF_004339665.1 Azotobacter chroococcum | reverse complement strand
ACGGCCTGTGCCAGCCAGCGCATTTCCTCGGCACTGATCCTGGGCGGACGTCCGGGAACCGGCTTGGCGAGCAGGGCGTTCTGTCCGCCATTGGCAAAGTCGGACAGCCAGCGAAAGACACTGCGGATATTGACGCCGAAGGCGACCGCCACGCTTTGGACTGTCTGCCCTTCGCGAACGGCCTTGATCGCCTGTTGGCGCATGACCTGGAGGGAGTGGTGGTCGATTGCCCGACCATCGGAGTTTCGTTTGCATTTCATGGGGGTATTGCCTCTCAATATGACAATACTTTCGATAGGTTTAGTAAGCTGAACGCTCGAAACGAAACCGACCGAGGCGCCGATGACCCTGCTCAGCCCAGCGACGGCTCGCGCCCATGTCTCCACCGACCGCCTCATCAAGGCCTCGAAAGGCAAAAGACCTTGAAAGGGGGGCCTCCCAAGCCTGTTCGAATTGTGGCTGTCTGCCCGATTCGAGGCCGAAAGGTATCGCAGGACTTGGAGTAAGGGAGTGGACTTGCAGTGAGTGTGGCGTCACTCACAACCGCGATGTGAACGCGGCCAAGAACATTCTCGCGGGTCCAGTAGTGGGAATCCCTTCCTTTCCGCCTATGGCGGCGAGCGTTAGCGAGAGGGAGGGGAAGATGTCAACTTTGACGGCAGCTGCGACACATCTTGATGATGCTGCCCTCAAGGACCATCTGCACCTGCCGCGGTGTCATGGCATTGCGCATCGTGAAAGTGGCCTCCTGCGTCGTGTTGATGACGGTAACGCGATCACCGCGCCGTATTTCTTCGTTGAGGTCGGGCAGTCTGAGTCGGTCACCGGAGCGGATCGCATCGTAGTCGGCTTCCTTTTCGAAGCTCAGCGGCACGATGCCGAAATTGCACAGGTTTTGCCAATGGATCCGCGCGAAGCTCTTGGCCAGCACCGCACGTACACCGAGGTAGCGCGGGGCCAGGGCAGCGTGTTCGCGACTCGAACCCTGGCCGTAGTTCTCACCGCCGACGATGAACGACGTACCTCCTTGCTGCTGCATTGCCCGGTCGTAGTATCCCTCGTCGATCTGGTAGAAGGTGAACTTCGCGATCTCGGGGATGTTGCTGCGCAGGGGCAGCACCTTCGCGCCTGCGGGCATGATCTCGTCGGTGGAGACGTTGTCGCCGGTCTTGATCAGTACCGGTCCCGAGAGTGCGTCCGGAAGCGGGTCGAACTCGGGCAAGGAGGCGATGTTGGGCCCCTTGATCAGGGCGACCAGTCTGCCGTCTTCAGCCGGCGGGGCGAGAGCCTCGGTATTGAGAATGTAGTGCTCGGGCTCCTTGAAGTGGGGATAAGCGAAATCGAGGGTGCGGGGGTCGGTGATGACCCCGGTGATTGCCGAAGCGGCGGCCGTCTCGGGGCTGCAGAGATAGACCTTGTCCTCCTTGGTGCCCGAGCGGCCGGGGAAGTTGCGCGGCATGGTGCGCAGGCTGATGCTTTCCGTCGCCGGGGCCTCACCCATGCCGATGCAGCCGCCGCAACCCGCCTGGTGGATGCGTGCGCCACGGTGGATGAGGGTGCCGAGGTAGCCCAGCGCGGAGAGGTTTTCCAGAATCTGCCGCGAGGTGGGGTTGATGTCGAGTGAGACGTCCTCGTGGACACCATGCTGTTCGAGCATCATCGCCACGATTGCGAAATCCCGCAGGCCTGGGTTGGCCGAGGAGCCGACGACGCACTGGCGTACCGGCCTTCCGGCCACTTCGCTGACGGGGACAACGTTGCCGGGGCTGCTGGGGCAGGCGATCATCGGCACAAGAGAGGCGAGGTCGATCTCGATCTCCTCGTCGTAGGTGGCACCCTCGTCGGCGACCAGCTCGACCCACGCCTCTTCGCGGCCACGAGAGGCAAGAAACTCCCTCAAGACGACGTCGGAAGGGAAGACGCTTGTCGTCGCTCCCAGTTCCGCTCCCATGTTGGCGATGACGTGGCGGTCCATGGCGTTCAGGCCCTGCAGCCCATCCCCGTAATACTCGAAGACCTTGTCCACACCCCCGCTGACGTCGTAGCGGCGCAGCATCTCCAGGATGATGTCCTTGGCGCTGACCCAGTCGGGCAGGCTGCCGGTCAGCCTGACGCCGACGATGCGCGGCATCTTTACGTAGAAGGGCTCTCCGGCAATCGCCATCGCCACCTCCAGCCCCCCGGCACCAATGGCGAGCATTCCCATCGACCCGGCAGCGCAGCTGTGGCTGTCCGAACCGAGCAGGGTGCGTCCCGGCCGGCCAAAGTGTTCCATGTGCACCGGGTGGCTCACCCCGTTGCCCGGACGGCTGTACCAGATGCCGAAGCGTCGGCAGGCACTCTGCAAGAAAAGATGGTCGTCGGCGTTTTTGAAATCCGTCTGCAGCAGGTTGTGGTCGACATATTGCACCGAGACCTCCGTCTTGGCGCGCTCGAGCCCCATTGCCTCGAGTTCGAGCATCACCATCGTGCCTGTGGCGTCCTGAGTGAGGGTCTGGTCGATCTTGATCGCGATTTCTTCAGCCTCGCACATTGCTCCTTTGAGCAGGTGAGACGCGATCAATTTCTGGGTGACGTTTTTCGGCATGGGACCCTCCTGGAGGAGAAGGTACATGTTTTTAATTATACAGCGTCCCAGTAAACAGCTTGGCCCGATACCCCAGGCCATCAGCTTTCCGCCAATAAAATGGGCGCTGGCACAAGCCCAGCTCAGAGCGAAGGAGATTTTCCTCACTCCACCTAGCTGCGGGATGCCGGGACACACGCAAACCCGTCCCTTCGAGCGGAAAACCCAGCTCGAACACCGAACACGACTTCACAGGAGATCCAGGATGGTTTTTTCGGCCCGACGTGCCCATGGATTCAGGCTGGAACGCATGCAGGCCTCCAGGCAGTATGCCGACGGCGGCTTCGCGAACACCTACCACCCCAGCGTACAGCGCGTGCCCGAGGGGCGGCCGACTCTGGCCGACCTGATGTTTCGCGGCGAAGGCCGCACGCCGGCGCGGCCACTCCCCGTCATCGACCCACGCGCCACGTGGGCCCGCCCCGTCGAAACCGGACTGCGGGCCACCTGGCTCGGCCATTCGACCGTGCTGCTGGAAATCGACGGCCACCGGGTGCTGACCGATCCGGTGTGGGGCGCGCGCGTCTCACCGTTGCCCTTTCTCGGCCCCAAGCGCTTCCATCCGGTGCCGGTCGATATCGCGGCCCTGCCGCCGCTCGATGCGGTGCTGATTTCCCACGACCACTACGACCATCTGGACTACCCGAGCATCCGGGCGCTTGCCAAGCTTCGGGTGCCCTTCGTCACCTCGCTCGGCGTCGGCCTGCATCTGGAAGCCTGGGGCGTGCCGGCCGAGCGTATCGTCGAGCTCGACTGGTGGGAACGCACGGTGCTGCCGGGAGGCCTGGCGATCACCGCCGCGCCAGCACATCACTACTCCGGACGTGGGCTGCGCGATCGCAACGTGACGCTCTGGTCGTCCTTCGCCCTGCGCGGCGAGCGGCATGCGGTGTTCTTCAGCGGCGACACCGGGCTGTCGCCGGTCTTCGCCGACATCGGCCAGCGGCTCGGGCCGTTTGATCTGGTGATGCTCGAGGTCGGCGCCTTCCATCCGGCCTGGGGGAATGTGCATCTCGGCCCGGACAATGCGCTGAAGGCCTGGGAGCAACTGGGCAGCGGGCGTTTCCTGCCGGTGCATTGGGGCACCTTCAACCTGGCGATGCACTCATGGTCCCAGCCAGCGGATGTGCTGCTGGCGCACGCCTCGGAGGGGCTGGTGATGCCACAGCTGGGCGAGCCGGTCGAGCCGGCCCGGATCGAGGCGGTGGAGCCGTGGTGGCGTGGGGGGACCGAGGGCGACTGGCAAGACGCTGCGCCGCAGGAGACCGGGCGTAACCGTCCGGGCATCCCATCTGGCGTGACTCCGCGGGGCTAAGAGACAGCCCTTTCAAGGTGTTTGCGTAAACTCTCCCGAGGATCAAGCGGGAGGGTAAGACGATGTGGGATGCAGTTCTGGCGCGCTTCGAGAGGCAGGCACCGGCCAGCGTCATGGCACGTCTGGCGCTGGAACGGGCGATGCCGGCCACCTGGATCGACGAAGTGTTCGAGACTCACCGGCAACGCCAGTATCCACGCGAGCTGCTGTTTTCCACGGTGGTCGAGCTGATGTCGCTGGTTTCC
>NZ_SMMU01000076.1 GCF_004339665.1 Azotobacter chroococcum | reverse complement strand
CTGGAAGCCTCGCCGACCCAGGTGGCCATCGCCTGGCTGCGCGAGCGGGCGGCCCGCTCGAGCACCAGCCTGATCCCCATCCTCGGGCCGCGCACCCGCGAGCAGCTCGACGCGACCCTCGGCGCGCTGCAGCTCGCCCGCCTGGAAGCCGCCAGCGCCGTCGCCCCGGGAACGCCCCACGAGCAGATCGCCGGGCAGCTCCCGGCCGCCCTGGGCGGCCACCCGGACTTCCGGATGCCGACCATTCCCGTCGCCTGAAAGCCTTTCCCATCATCCACCGCACATCCGTCGATTCCGACAAGGAGCAACCATGGCCATCGACAAGTTGCTGTCCCCCGTACGCCTCGGCGCACTGACCCTGCCCAACCGCGTCGTCATGGCGCCGCTGACGCGCTCCCGGGCTGCCCAGCCGGGCGACGTGCCGACCGCCCTCAACGCCGAGTACCACGCACAGCGCGCTGGCGCCGGGCTGATCGTCGCCGAAGCGGCGCAGATCTCCCGCCAGGGCCAGGGCTACGCGCTGACCCCGGGTATCTATTCGGACGCGCAGATCGACGGCTGGCGCTTGGTGACCGACGCGGTACACCGCAAAGGCGGGCACATCGCGCTGCAGCTCTGGCACGTGGGGCGCATCTCCCACGCCTCGCTGCAGCCCGGCGGCGGCCAGCCGGTCGCCCCCTCGGCGATTCGCGCCAACATGCAGACCTTCATCATCCAGGCCGACGGCACGCCCGCCCATCCGCCATGCGACGAGCCGCGCGCCCTGCGCACCGAGGAACTCCCCGGCATCGTCGCCGACTACGCCCAGGGCGCCCGCAACGCCATCGCCGCCGGCTTCGACCTGGTGGAGATCCATGCCGCCAACGGCTACCTGCTGCACCAGTTCCTCGCCACCACCACCAACCGGCGCGACGATGCCTACGGCGGCTCCCTGGAGAACCGCGCGCGCCTGGTGCTGGAGGTCGTCGATGCGGTGGTCGCCGCGGTGGGTGCCGAACGGGTCGGCATCCGCCTGTCGCCCTGGATGCCCTACAACGACATCGAGGATGCCGAAGCCGGACCGATGGCGCTGTACCTGGCCGACCAACTGGGCCGGCGCGGCCTCGCCTACCTGCACCTGCACGAGGCCGAATGGATGGGCGTGCCGGGCTACCCCGAGGGCTTTCGCGAAGCCGTCCGCGCCCGCTTCCCCGGCGCCATCGTGGTCTGCGGCGGCTACACCGCGGCCCGCGCGGAAGCCCTGCTGCAAACCGGGCTGGCCGACGCGGTGGCCTTCGGCAGGCCCTACATCGCCAACCCCGACTTGGTGCGGCGCTTCGCCCAGGGTGCGCCCCTCGCCGAAGCGGACCAGGCGACCCTCTACGGCGGCGGCGCCGAAGGCTATACCGATTATCCGGCTTGGGCTGGTTGAACTCGGTTACCTGTGAATGCTCCCCTCATCATGCTGCGCATTGATGAGGGGCTTCCCGCTCTCGCAGCCAGAGCGTTGAGAGCGTGACCGGCATTCCCGGTTTGCCAAGGGAGTTTCTGTCCTCCGGCAACTGCCCATCCTTACGGCGGGTCAGCTTGAGTTTCCAGGCCCAATAGCGGGCCGCGATGTTGTAGCTGGCGTTGAGGTCACAGTTGTACCGCTTACCACTGGCGAACGTTGCCAGAATGGTGGCCTGGAACAGAAAGGACCCGGCGGGCGAGGACAGAAGGTTTCCGGCCATACGACCATTAAGCGTTGATGCGTTGGTGGAGTATGCCTCAACACCCATCATCATGCTGCCCAGCGTCATCGTCGCGATCACGACCTTGCCCTGGCTGATCGCCCAGACGGCTGGTGAGCCGTCTGGATTGTTGTCCGTGCTGCGGACGGAAAAATAGCGAACAAATGAACGTTCAATTTGATGACACGTAAGAAAGTTCGCTGCCAAGAACCCTATTTCCACCAGTACTCGACTTGCACGCCGAAGTTGCCGCCGTGGCGGTCGGTACCGAAGGCACCGGTCTCGGACAGCGCGGAATCGGGGTTCATTTCGGTGGCCGCGCGCTGTGCCGCCTCGTTCCAGGTGGCGTAGGTGTAGTAGATGCGAAATTCCGGCCGCGCCCAGAAACCCGGGCCGCCCGGCGACCAGGTCGGCGCGATGCTGAACTTGGTTAGCTTGCGGGTGCCGTCGGTCGCCTTGATCTGGTCGTGGCCGATCTCGGCGCTCAGCTTGAACGTCTCGGTGAAGGCGTACACCGGCCGCACGCCGAACGACAGCCAGCGCGAGTTGTCGCCGTCGGGTCGGACGTCCTTCTGATAAACCAGCTGGAACTGGCCGCCGAAGCGCTCCGTGGTCTGCCAGTCGAAGTACTCGACCATACGCCAGCTCTTGTTTTCCTTGTCCAGGCCGGTATCGCCGGTGTAGCCCAGGCCCGTGCCCGGCCCCTCGCCGTATTGCAGGGCAAAGGTGTTGTACTTGCCGCCGAGAAAGCCTTCCTGCTTGTGCTGCACGGCCACCGACCAGCCGCCATGGGAGTCGGAGCTGTCCGGCCCTTGCAGATAACTGACGCCCAACTGCACCTCGCCGCCCGGGTTGGTCTTGAAGCCGTCAACGTTGAAATCGTGACGGGTAACGTAGGGGTCTTGGTTCTTGTTGTCCTTGCGCGAGAAGACGTAGCTGTAGCGCAGGTCGCCGATCGGCACTTCGTCGAAACCGAAACCGGTGGCGCTCTGGTTCCAGTAGTAGAGGTCGGTCATGTGGATATCGTTCCGCTTGTAGTAGCGGCGCCCGACCCAGAAGTTGCCGCCGTTGAGCACCGCGGCATTCTTCCATTCGACGAACATCTGCTGGATCCGCGAGGAACCCCCGCCATGCTCGTTGGAATCCTTGAACTTCGGCTTGTGCCCGATGGGGTTGTAGAAGCCGCCCATGACCATGCCGGAAAGGGTCGAGCCATCGGCAAGGGCGATATCGTGGTCCCAGGCAAGCTCGCTCCACTGCTCGCACTCGTTGCCGAGCCGGTATTTCGTGGGCGCGCCGGGCAACTGGAAGCAGGATTGCGTACCGCCCTTGGTATTGCCGCCGATCCCGAGGCGGTAATAGCCGCTGAAATTGACCGCCTGGGCCGCCAGGGGAAATGCAAGTAAGGCGCACAAGGGGAAAAGTGCCTTTTTCACGGTAATTCTTTTCATATCCGCTCCGATTCTTATTGTGTTCTGGTCGGTAAAGACCTGTACCCAGGGCTGTCGCCGATTACCGCCAGGAATTTGCACTCGTCAGACAGCGCTGTCTTCGCGGCCGTCATGGCACGCACAGGCTCCAGCAGGGCTATCCGGTCGTGGGTGATGAAGGGCTTTTACCCTCGCCCGCGCGTCTTCGCAGGTGGTCAGAAGCCAGGCGTGGGCAAGGGGCAGCGTGCTGGCGTGAAGGAGCGCATCCGCACGGCATCGCTCGGGCGGGCGCAGATAGCCAGGGCACGGACAAGGGAGGAGAAGCGAATGAATTCAGAAGACAAGGATGGGCAATACAGCATGTCAGTGAACCTTCTTATATTTATTCGAAGCCCTGAGGGGGTATTCCTCAGACTTATTTCAAGGTAGAGCCGGACGCGCTCGGTCGACCGACGGGGCTCAGCGGCTGCAGCAGCAGCGGCGCTTCAGCAGCGACTCCGCGCTATAGGCGTCTTGCCCTGCAGCGCTTCCTCGATGCGCAGCAGCTGGTTGTACTTGCCGACCCGGTCGGAACGGCACAGCGAGCCGGTCTTGATCTGCCCGGCCAGGGTGACCACCGCCTCCTGGCTGGGCGTGTTGCCTTGCATCGAATGTCCCTCCCTCACTGGATGACGTCGCCGACGCGCACGATGCGCAGGGTGTCGGTGCCGCCCTGGGCACCGGCATCACCCTTGGTGATCAGCACCAGATCGCCCTCGAACACCAGGTTGCGCTGCATCAGCTCCTTGACCGCCCGGGCGTTCAGCTCGGCCTCGGCGATCCGGTCGGTCTCGAACGGCACCGGGTTCACGCCGCGGAACAGCGCCACGCGGCTCTGCGTGCGCGGGTGGCGGGAGAAGGCGTAGATCGGCAGGTGCGAGCGGATCCGCGACATCAGCCGCGGGGTGTCGCCGCTCTCGGTCAGGCAGACGATCGCCTTGACCCCTTCCAGGTGGTTGGCCGCGTACATGGCCGACAGGGCGATGGTCTCGTCGATCTTGTGGAACACCTGGTCCATGCGGTGCTTCGAACGATGCGCCAGCGGGTGCTTCTCGGCGCCGAGGATCACCCGGCTCATGGCTTCCACGGTCTCCACCGGGTAGGAACCGGCGGCGGTCTCGGCCGAGAGCATCACCGCGTCGGTGCCGTCGAGCACCGCGTTGGCCACGTCGAACACCTCGGCGCGGGTCGGCAGCGACTGGGTGATCATGGTCTCCATCATCTGCGTGGCGGTGATCACCGCGCGGTTGAGCACCCGCGCCCGCTCGATGATGCGCTTCTGCACGCCGACCAGCTCGGCGTCGCCGATCTCCACGCCCAGGTCGCCACGCGCGACCATCACCGCCTCGGAGGCGAGGATGATGCCGTCGAGCACCTGCGCATCGGCCACCGCCTCGGCGCGCTCGATCTTCGCCACCAGCCCGGC
>NZ_SMMU01000075.1 GCF_004339665.1 Azotobacter chroococcum | reverse complement strand
ACCCCTTGATTTTCAAGGGTTTACGCAGCTCCTGCGAAGGAAGTGGGGCGCATTATAGGGCGTTAACTTTCGGCGTCAATAGAAAGTTGAAATATCCCCCTTTAAACAGCAAATCCCTACGATTAAGGGATCAACTCAGCCGGGAGTCGCCTGTATCCCCACTCACTTGGGTAATGGATAGTCAATCCACCCTTTCAATATAGTCCACAGGAGCCGATACAACAGACCACTGCAGCCCCCAGAAAAGAAACAGCCAAGCCCGAGGCGAAATGCATTCAGCCACAACAGTCAAATCACCCCGCTCTGTCGCAAGGCGGCGATCCGCTCGGCATCAAGCCCCAGCACTTTGGAAAGCACCCACTCGGCGTGCTCTCCAAGCAGTGGAGGCGCCTGTCGATACGAAACCGGCGTGGCGGATAGCCGAATGGGGCTGGCCACCTGCGGCACCCTACCGGCCAGCGGGTGCGGCAGCTCCATTTGGAGCCCTCGGGCAACGACTTGCGGGTCGGCGAACACCTGGGCCAGGTCGTTGATCGGCCCACATGGGACACCAGCCACCTCCAGCGCAGCCAGCCAATCGGCAGCAGTGCGGAGCACCGTGACTTGACGGATCAACGGAATCAACGCGTCACGATGGACAACGCGGGCCTGATTGGTCGCAAAGCGCACATCCAAGGACCACTCGAGATGCCCAGCCACCTCACAGAAGCTGCGGAACTGTTCATCATTACCCACGGTGAGGATGAAGTTTCCGTCCGCCGTCGGAAAGTCCTGGTACGGCACAATGTTCGGATGGGCGTTGCCAAGCTGTTGCGGAGGCCGGCCCGTGGTCAGGTAGTTCAGCGCCTGATTACCCAGACAGGCCACCTGCACGTCGAGCAGGGCCAGATCGATGTATTGGCCGACGCCGCTGCGCTCTCGGTGAGACAACGCCGCCAGCACGGCGACGGCGGCATAGAGTCCGGTGAGAATATCGGTCAGGGCCACGCCGACCTTGAGTGGCCCGGCACCCGCCTCCCCCTCTGCGCGACCAGTCAGACTCATCAGCCCACCCATGCCCTGGATCAGGAAGTCATAGCCGGCACGCCCAGCATAGGATCCGGTTTGACCGAAGCCCGTGATGGAGCAGTAGATCAGCCGCGGATTGACGGCCTTGAGCGACGCACAGTCGAGGCCGTAGGCAGCCAGGCCGCCAACCTTGAAGTTCTCCAGCAGCACATCGGAGCGGGCCACCAGATCGCGAATCAGCTGCTGGCCTTCGGGGCGAGTGAAGTCAAGGGTAATCGACTGCTTGTTGCGGTTGGCCGAAAGGTAGTAGGCCGCCTCCGAGGTGTCATTGCCCCAGGCATCCTTAAGGAAGGGCGGTCCCCAATGGCGAGTGTCGTCGCCCACGCCGGGACGCTCGACTTTGATCACCTCGGCACCGAGGTCGGCGAGGATCTGTCCGGCCCATGGCCCGGCGAGCACCCGGGAAAGATCGAGCACGCGGATCGAAGAGAGAGCGCCGGGCATGGGAAATCCATCCATTCAATAGCGCAGGATATCCAAAGCCTAGTGCAACGGATCGCCATTGCTGGCCACCCCGATGAGAAGAATGCAACCTTTGCGCTTCCACCCCCCTCTCATAGTGCAGGCATTTTAGACTAAGGTAGAGGTGTAGTTTTTTAAATTAGATACGCGGGATGAGGCAGTCCACTCCAGGCTCATCCACTAGCTATGGCGACAGCGGCACGCAACCTTGCCGAATGCGGATGACGCCGACAGTGCTGTCGCGTAAGGGCCATGGCTGACTAGCGTTTCGCTATACCCGACCGGGGTTCTGCCGAGCCTTGGTCCAGGGAAGAGTTACGAAATCAAACAAGGAGAATAGACGTGCATATTGGCGTTCCACTAGAAACCCACATCGGGGAAACAAGGGTTGCCGCTACACCAGAAACGGTGAAGAAACTGGTCAGCCAAGGTCATACGATAACCGTGCAGAGCGGCGCCGGCGTCGATGCCAGCCTTCCGGACAGCGCCTTCGAAGCCGTCGGCGCTAAGATTGGCGATGCGGCGGCCACCCTCGGTGCCGACCTCGTCCTCAAGGTCGTCGCTCCCAGCCCGGCCGAACTGGCGCAGATGAAGGCTGACGCAGTGCTGATCGGCATGCTCAACCCCTTCGACGATGACAATATCGCGCGCATGGCCGAACGCGGCATCACCGCCTTCGCCCTGGAGGCGGCGCCGCGCACCTCGCGGGCACAGAGCCTCGATGTGCTGTCCTCGCAGGCCAACATCGCCGGCTACAAGGCGGTGATCCTCGCGGCCAACCACTACCCGCGCTTCATGCCGATGCTGATGACCGCCGCCGGAACGGTGAAAGCGGCCCGCGTGCTGATCCTTGGTGCTGGCGTCGCCGGTCTGCAGGCGATCGCCACGGCCAAGCGCCTGGGCGCTGTGATCGAAGCCTCCGATGTACGCCCGGCGGTGAAGGAGCAGATCGAATCCCTCGGCGCCAAGTTCGTCGACGTCCCCTTCGAAACCGACGAGGAGCGCCAGTGCGCCGAGGGTGTCGGCGGCTATGCCCGGCCGATGCCGCCATCGTGGATGGAGCGCCAGGCCAAGGCCGTGCATGAACGCGCCAAACAGGCCGACATCGTCATCACCACCGCGCTGATTCCCGGCCGCAACGCACCGACTCTGCTGCACGAAGCCACCGTGCAGGAAATGAAACCGGGCTCGGTGGTCGTCGATCTCGCCGCCGCACAGGGCGGCAACTGCCCGCTGACGGTGCCCGACGAGGTCGTGGTCCGCCACGGGGTAACCATCGTCGGCCACAGCAACCTGCCTGCGTTGGTAGCGGCCGATGCCTCCGCCCTCTATGCACGCAACCTGCTGGACTTCCTCAAGCTGATAGTCGACAAGGATGGTCAGTTCCGCCTTGACCTGGAAGACGACATCGTCAAGGCCTGCCTGATGTGCGAAGGCGGCCGGGCCGTGCGGACCAACGGCAGCGCGCCCGGCGCTGTAAACGCAGTACCGCGGACAACAAAAGAAAACGCATAAGGGTAATAAAGATGGACCTGATTTCTGACGGGCTCTACAACCTGATCATCTTCGTGCTGGCGATCTACGTCGGCTATCACGTGGTGTGGAACGTCACACCCGCCCTGCACACCCCCCTGATGGCGGTGACCAATGCGATTTCCGCAATCGTCATCGTCGGCGCCATGCTCGCTGCCGCACTCACCGAGACCGGTCTGGGCAAGCTGATGGGCACCCTCGCCGTGGCCCTGGCTGCGGTCAACGTGTTCGGCGGCTTCCTGGTCACCCGGCGCATGCTGGAAATGTTCAAGAAGAAAGCGGCAAAGGCGGAGGCCAAATAAATGAGCATGAACCAGATCACCCTGCTCTACCTGGTCGCCTCGGTGTGCTTCATCCAGGCACTGAAAGGCCTGTCGCACCCGACCAGCTCGCAGCGCGGCAACCTGTTTGGCATGGCCGGCATGGCCCTTGCCGTTCTCACCACCCTGGCCTTGGTTTTCAAGCTGAATGCCGAAGTCGCTGGCAGCGGCATCGCCTTCGTCATCCTCGGCCTGCTCGTCGGCGGCGGCGTCGGCACCCTGATGGCCAGGCGTGTCGAAATGACTAAGATGCCCGAGCTGGTCGCCTTCATGCACAGCATGATCGGCCTCGCCGCGGTGTTCATCGCCATCGCCGCGGTGCTGGAGCCGCAGTCGCTGGGCATCGTCCAGACCATGGATGCGCCGATCCCGGCCGGCAACCGCCTGGAACTGTTCCTCGGCGCGGCGATTGGCGCCATCACCTTCTCCGGATCGGTGATCGCCTTCGGCAAGCTCTCTGGCAAGTACAGGTTCCGCCTGTTCCAGGGCACGCCGGTGCGCTTCCAGGGTCAACATCAGATCAACCTGCTGGTCGGCCTGGCCATTTTCGGCCTCGGCCTGATCTTTACCTTCACCGGCAATGCCGGCGCCTTCGCCCTGCTGCTGCTGCTGGCCTTCGCCATCGGCGTGCTGCTGATCATCCCCATCGGCGGCGCCGATATGCCGGTGGTGGTGTCGATGCTCAACAGCTACTCGGGCTGGGCTGCGGCCGGCATCGGCTTCTCGCTGAACAACTCGATGCTGATCGTCGCCGGCAGCTTGGTCGGCTCGAGCGGCGCGATCCTCTCCTACATCATGTGCAAGGCGATGAACCGCTCGTTCGTCAACGTGCTGCTCGGCGGCTTCGGCGCCGACGCCACCGCCAGCGCCGAGGCCTCCCAGGAACAGCGCAGCGTCAAGTCCGGCTCGGCGGACGATGCTACCTTTCTGTTGTCCAACGCCGACAGCGTGATCATCGTTCCCGGCTACGGCCTGGCAGTGGCTCGTGCCCAGCATGCCCTGAAGGAGCTGGCGGAAAAGCTCACCGAGCACGGGGTCGACGTGAAGTTCGCCATCCACCCGGTCGCCGGCCGTATGCCCGGGCACATGAACGTGCTGCTGGCCGAGGCTGAACTGCCCTACGAGCAGGTCTACGAGATGGAGGACATCAACTCCGAATTCGGCCAGACCGACGTGGTGCTGGTGCTCGGCGCCAACGACGTGGTCAACCCGGCGGCGAAGAACGATCCCAAGTCGCCGATTGCCGGCATGCCGATCCTGGAAGCCTTCAAGGCCAAGACCATCATCGTCAACAAGCGCTCCATGGCCAGCGGCTATGCGGGCCTGGACAATGAGCTGTTCTATCTGGACAAGACCATGATGGTGTTCGGCGACGCCAAGAAGGTGCTCGAGGATATGGTCAAGGCTGTGGCATAAGGTCTGCCTTGCCCCGGCACCGGCGGCCGGGGCAAGGCGACTGGCAATCTGGAGTGATCGTTCGTTCCTTTTTCGACTAGGTTCTGTTGACGCAAGCCCAGTGCTAAAACTGGGCTTTTGCCATGACTGACAGAAGCCGACTGAGCGACAGGGAATGGTCCCGCATACAA
>NZ_SMMU01000074.1 GCF_004339665.1 Azotobacter chroococcum | reverse complement strand
TGTATGCGGGACCATTCCCTGTCGCTCAGTCGGCTTCTGTCAGTCATGGCAAAAGCCCAGTTTTAGCACTGGGCTTGCGTCAACAGAACCTAGTCCCACGTAGGGTGGGTTAGGCCGCAGGCCGTAACCCACCGACCGGCCGCAAGGCCGGCAATGGGGATGCCTGCCGGCATCCTTGGCGGGTTACGCCGCATGGCGGCTAACCCGCCCTACGCAACGCAGGCACCGCCGCCTGGCCTGGTACCGGCTATGACCGCACGAAGTCCAGAATCGCCTCCACCGTCCGCGCGGCCCCGTCTCCGAAGAGCATGGTCATGTGGTTGCCGGGCACCTCGACGTAGCGCCCGTCGGCCACCGCCGCGACCGTCTCCAGCGCCTGCTCGCGCGGCAGCACCGGCGGCGTGCCCGGCGGCCCGTAGGCGCCCGGGGCATTGACCAGCAGCATGGGCTGGCGGACGGCGGCCAGATGGCCCGGCCAGTCCTCGGCGAGCAGCCCGTCGAGCGCCTCGCCGATCGCCTCGGGACGCGAGCGCGGCCTGAGCGTGCCGTCGTCGCGGGTTTCCACGTCGGCGCGGTAGGCGCTTTCGATGGCCGGGTCCCACCAGCCCGCGTAGAACGGCATCCGCTTGATCGTCGCCAGATACTCATCCCACGAGGGATGCACCGTACCCAGACGGTCCAGGGACGGCTGGATCAGCTCGCGCACCTGCGGATGGAAGGAACAGGCCGCATCGAGCACCACCAGCCTGCCGACCCGTTCGGGGTAATGCGCCGCCATGTACAGGGCCAGCAGGCCGCCGAACGAATGCCCGCCCAGCACCACCTGCTCCAGGCCCAGCGCATCCAGCAGGCCGACCACGTCGGCGGCATGCTCGGCCATGCCGTAGCCGCGCTCCGGCTTGTCGCTCAGCCCGCGCCCGCGCAGATCCACGGCCAGCACCCGCAGCGCCGGACTCAGCCCCGCCGCGATCAGGCCATCGAAGGCATGGGCATTGGCGGTCAGGCCGGGCATCAGTACCAGCGGCGGCTCGCCGCCGGGATGATCCAGACAGTGCAACTGGATGCCGTTGGTCGGTACGAACCGCTCCATGGGCTGCTTCCTCCGATAGCGGGCAGTGATGGGTGAAGGCTGCCGGAAAGGCTCGCCTTCGATGTTCAGAGGATAGCCGGACGATCCACGGGAGCCCGAAACCAGGGCAATCGCACGAAGCCAAGCATTCTCATTTGAGTCCCTGCAGCTCTGCCCGAGAGTCATCCGAAGTGTTGGCGATAAGCCGGCATATCAGGTTGAATCCAGGATTATCGCAATTTGCTATATTCAGGCTGCTGCCTTATCCTGCAGTCCATAGCAAAATGCGATAAACCGCTCGATATGCACGTCATTACTCAGAAACGCATCTGGGAAGCCAAGGCCAAGTGGCCGCATGCGGCCACTGCCCTGGAGGCCTGGTATCGCTTGATCAAGGCCAGTGCTCCACAGGACTTCGCGGAAATGAAGCGTCTGTTTCCGGCAACAGACAAGGTGGGGCCGCAGCATGTGTTCGACATCGGCGGCAACAAGCTTCGCCTGATCGCCGTTGTGCAGTACCGGGCGCAGAAGGTCTATATCCAGCATGTGCTGGATCATGGCGAATACGACCAAGGTAAGTGGAGGGAATAACCATGTCCGCGCTGATCAAACAAGCCAGCGAACACTGGCGCTATGTGGCCCCCTTGCTCACCAGGCCGGCCAACGAAGACGACTACGATGCCCTGGTCGAAGCCCTGGACGAGTTGCTGGTTATCGTCGGCGACGACGAAAATCACCCCCTTGCCACCTTGGCCTCATACATGGGCGACCTGATCGAAGCCTACGACGAAGCCCACCGCCCCATGCCGAAGGTGAGCGGCGTGGAGATGCTGCGCTACCTGATGCAGGAGCACGGCCTGACTCAGGCCGATCTGCCGGAGATCGGCGCACAGTCCGTCGTTTCCGAACTGCTCAGCGGCAAGCGCCGCCTCAATGTGCGCCATATCCGCGCGCTATCCGAGCGCTTTGGTGTTCCGGCGGATGTTTTCTTTTGAGGTAGACAAGCCCGCCTCTGGCCGAATGCCGATGCCTTGCTCGAAAAGGCGATGTCAGGCGTTATTCAATACAGGCTCAAGAGTTCCAGGTCCGTTTCAGCGTTGTACGCACTTTTCGGTTCCGAAGTTGCCGCCCTTGAACTCGGGCTCGTAGTAATACTTGTCGAAGGTCCATTTGCCGGCGTCGTTTTTGGCGAAGGAGGCTATGCCCGTACCGTAGTCCTTGGTGCTTTGATCCGTCAGGGCGAAGTGGACGGCCAACTGGGTTCCCTGCGCAGCCGCCTGCCCGAGATAGCTGCCGTAGCCGGGCACTTCCAGTTTGAAACCGTAGGCGCCGTACTGGCCGAGGCTCTGCTCGCGAACCAGATCGAGCGTCACGGTCCCGGTATATTTGCCTTCGTGGCGGTCATCGCCGGTGCAATCATAGGTTCCGCTGAAATCGGGCTTCGCTTCGGCGGTGGAACAGAGGGCCAGAAGGCCGAGCAGGGCCATGAGGGAGTGTCCATATACGGAGCTTCAGCGGCAACTGGCAGAGCAGCCGGCCCGCCTGACGGCGGACCTGCGTAATCAGCAGCAGGTTTTCCCGTGATTGTGGTGAACAGCGACACTGTCGGAACAGGCGAGTCCTGCAGCGGAGCAAGGCCGATAACAATGCTGATCCTGGTGATCGATTGAGCGCTTGGCCCCCGCTGCGCGAACTACAGAATGGCCCGGGCGGCAACGCCCATGGAGGGCCGGATATACGAATGCAACCGCACTGACGACAGGGTTGAAACAGCATTACTCACCACTTGTGGGGAGAGTCCATATATGCTGTTATGTATTTACCTCAAGCTGCTCTACCGATTTTATCAATTCGTTCTGTTTTCTTGCTAACTCATTGAGGCGGTTCTGTATTTCTGGAATTGCCTTTAGTGGTTTTTCTTGGTTGCCGTCAGGCAGCATTACAGTATATTGCTGCCCGTTTCTCTGTGCTTCCGAGATAATAAATTTGAGAATATCTTGCTCGAAGGATATTTCTTGATTTATAGCATTTAGCCTGATGCTTAGTGATTGAAGAGCGGCTGCCTTTAGTGCAGTGCTAGCCTGCTCTTGTTGTGCAAGTTGCGCTGCAATTAGAGCATCTTTGGTTTCGGATAACTCTGTTTTTTGAATTAATACGGATTGGGTTAGCCAATAAAAAGCAAAGTATGCAATTAGTGGGTTGATGAGCCCGCCTACAAAATCGCCAAAAGTCCCCCATAGCCCTGCATCTGTTGATAGTTGCTGATCGTTTTTCACGACAAACCATAGCATGTATATGATTGCCGGGGTGATCGCTGCGAAGACTATAAAGTACCGAGATTTTCTTACTTGCGATTCAAGTTTTCCAGGTTCACATTTGTTTCCTGATGTATAACGCCGCGCTTCACCGGCCGAAGCAAGCGTAGCTTGCGAAGGTCCGGTGCAAGCGCTTGTTAGGCGCGTCACACTGACGACGAGCCGTCAGGCCGCGCCACCCCACTGCGCTTTAAGATCAACCGCAGCCCGATAGCTCCCATCCATGTAGAAAGGCACCGACGAGTGATCGTGGACGATGCGCCATCGCCCACTTGTCCTCCGAAGACACATCGTCGTGCGGTACCACATATCCTGATCTTCACCGCCTTGGCGCCCGCGCATTCTGTTGAGCGCTGATACGAACGCCAAGTCGCCGTCGACAGTGAGATTGACGTCGCGCGCATCGATCTGGATTGGCCCGTCCCAGCCGCCAAGCCAGGCTGCGACGCTGTCGCGGTTCATTCCGCGGCGCCCTAGTGGCGGCGCCAGATCGAAAATCACAGCGTCCGGCGCATAGGCGTCGACGATGGCATCTGCGTTGTGGTCAGCGTGCGCTCTTGCCAGTTTTTGGAAGAGCACTTCAATCTCGGCCCTATCCGTTGTCGAACTCATCTCATTCCTCCTTTTCGACGTGACAGTCGTCCCAACACTCGAACGACGGGCTCGTAGATCGACAGACATTGGGAAGAGTCTCCTACGGCGCCTCACTCCAGCGCCTAACGTTCGTGTTCAGCGGCGCGTCCGTTGGAACGGGCGGTTGGGCGTCAAGACCAGAAGATTGAAGGGCTGATATCACAAGACCGAAAAGCTCCCGCGGTTGATTCGTTTGTCCAAACACGCCTCTAGCTTTAGCGGCCTTAATCTCATCAGGATTAGCTGTGCCTGAATAGACAATGTATGGAATTCTTAGCCCCTTACCTTTCAAATAGTCCAGAAGGCCGTAACCTGCTTCGGGGTCACCAAGACGACTAAAATCACTGAGCACAATATCAAAATGTCCTGTGCTCAGTAGCGCCTTAGCCACGGCTGTAGACTGCGCCAGCGTGAATTGCAGTCCAACAACCGAGAGAGCGGCACGCTCGTTATCGTTGTTCGACGGATTATCGTCAAGCCAAAGTATCGACGGTGCTCTTGAGCGGACCGGTATTCTACGAAATGCCTGGTCAATCGCGCTCGCGATGTCGGCGGGAATAATTGTCTTTCCGGGATTTCGTGTCACTTCTGCGGCGGTCAAAGACGCAGCTGCAAGGGCGACCTTGAAACCTTTGTCGGTCCGTTCGATTTGAATATTGTGTAACCGGTCGATCAATCTCGCAAGTGGTGCGTTGAATACTAACAGCACGAAAACGAGAGTGATTGGCCACACCGAGAATCGGAGAAACTTGATCGCTTCGATGGCTATCGGGTCGGACGTATCCATATGGCGCTCCACGGTAAGTTTGGTTCTGTTTCAAGATGACGCCCAACGATTAAGCTAACCGGCAGGCAAAAGCGCAGCTCTGTGCGAGTCCGCTCGATGGAGGGGTTGGGCGTCACGCTACCGAGCACAGCTACATTGTTGCGGCCAAGCGGGAATAAGGCATCGACTGGAACGCCATGCAGATCGCCATTCCGCGGGCGAGGCCTGCGTTAGCGGCGCGCACCTAAGTCCAGAGATAAAGGGAGCCTCGCAACTGTGTCTTCTGGACGACCGAACAGCAACGTGATAATTGAGGCGTCTGCCGGCACAATGAAAAGGGCTTCCGTTTCGAAAGACTGCCGGTCATACACAGCAAAGTTGATCGAGTTCTCTGGCATCAACTCCGCGCCATCGACCGAAAGCCGGACTGTTCCTCTATCAACGTAGTCGCTCATGCCCATAACGTCGGTTACGCGAATGGACAATCGGAGAGCGAATTTTGTCGGGTTACCGTTCTTATCTGCCGAGTACGGCTCCAATTTGGTATCCAGTAGCTTGACGGCATAGTGTCCAGCACGGACCTGACCTGGTTCTTCGGGCTGAGGGTCCCCCTTGGGGGGTTCAGGAGCCCCGGGGCCAACCTTCACAGAAGAATGAGCAGTCGGAGCAGAGCTAGGTTCTGTTGACGCAAGCCCAGTGCTAAAACTGGGCTTTTGCCATGACTGACAGAAGCCGACTGAGCGACAGGGAATGGTCCCGCATAC
>NZ_SMMU01000073.1:1926-5557 GCF_004339665.1 Azotobacter chroococcum | reverse complement strand
GGCGCTTGACGATGACCTACTCTCGCATGGGGAAACCCCACACTACCATCGGCGATGCGTCGTTTCACTGCTGAGTTCGGGATGGGATCAGGTGGTTCCAACGCTCTATGGTCGTCAAGCAATTCGGTTGGGATGTCGCGGTGCGGCGCCATCCCGAATCGGGCATGTGATGTCTGTGTCTCGGTGGCTTTGCGGTTCAGCCGGATTTTCGGTTCAGTCGGCTTCGACCTCACCCGCTGTGCCGATCCTTCCGGTCGGCCAGATTGTTTGGGTGTTATATGGTCAAGCCTCACGGGCAATTAGTATGGGTTAGCTCAACGCCTCACAACGCTTACACACCCCACCTATCAACGTCGTAGTCTTCGACGGCCCTTCAGGGAGCTCGAGGCTCCAGTGAGATCTCATCTTGAGGCAAGTTTCCCGCTTAGATGCTTTCAGCGGTTATCTTTTCCGAACATAGCTACCCGGCAGTGCCACTGGCGTGACAACCGGAACACCAGAGGTTCGTCCAACCCGGTCCTCTCGTACTAAGGTCAGCCCCTCTCAAATCTCAAACGTCCACGGCAGATAGGGACCGAACTGTCTCACGACGTTCTAAACCCAGCTCGCGTACCACTTTAAATGGCGAACAGCCATACCCTTGGGACCGGCTTCAGCCCCAGGATGTGATGAGCCGACATCGAGGTGCCAAACACCGCCGTCGATATGAACTCTTGGGCGGTATCAGCCTGTTATCCCCGGAGTACCTTTTATCCGTTGAGCGATGGCCCTTCCATACAGAACCACCGGATCACTAAGACCTACTTTCGTACCTGCTCGACGTGTCTGTCTCGCAGTCAAGCGCGCTTTTGCCTTTATACTCTGCGACCGATTTCCGACCGGTCTGAGCGCACCTTCGTACTCCTCCGTTACTCTTTGGGAGGAGACCGCCCCAGTCAAACTGCCCACCATACACTGTCCTCGATCCGGATGACGGACCAGAGTTAGAACCTCAAGCATGCCAGGGTGGTATTTCAAGGATGGCTCCATGGGAACTGGCGTCCCCACTTCAAAGCCTCCCACCTATCCTACACAAGCAGGCTCAAAGTCCAGTGCAAAGCTACAGTAAAGGTTCACGGGGTCTTTCCGTCTAGCCGCGGATACACTGCATCTTCACAGCGATTTCAATTTCACTGAGTCTCGGGTGGAGACAGCGCCGCCATCGTTACGCCATTCGTGCAGGTCGGAACTTACCCGACAAGGAATTTCGCTACCTTAGGACCGTTATAGTTACGGCCGCCGTTTACCGGGGCTTCGATCAAGAGCTTCGCTTGCGCTAACCCCATCAATTAACCTTCCGGCACCGGGCAGGCGTCACACCCTATACGTCCACTTTCGTGTTTGCAGAGTGCTGTGTTTTTAATAAACAGTCGCAGCGGCCTGGTATCTTCGACCGGCATGGGCTTATGGAGTAAATCCTTCACCCTCACCGGCGCACCTTCTCCCGAAGTTACGGTGCCATTTTGCCTAGTTCCTTCACCCGAGTTCTCTCAAGCGCCTTGGTATTCTCTACCCAACCACCTGTGTCGGTTTGGGGTACGGTTCCTGATTACCTGAAGCTTAGAGGCTTTTCCTGGAAGCAGGGCATCAACCACTTCGCCTTCGTAAAAGAAGGCTCGTCATCAGCTCTCGGCCTTGAACACCCGGATTTGCCTAAGTGTTCGGCCTACCACCTTAAACTTGGACAACCAACGCCAAGCTGGCCTAGCCTTCTCCGTCCCCCCATCGCAGTAACCAGAAGTACGGGAATATTAACCCGTTTCCCATCGACTACGCTCTTCAGCCTCGCCTTAGGGACCGACTCACCCTGCGTCGATTAACGTTGCGCAGGAACCCTTGGTCTTTCGGCGTGGGTGTTTTTCACACCCATTGTCGTTACTCATGTCAGCATTCGCACTTCTGATACCTCCAGCAAGCCTCTCGACTCACCTTCACAGGCTTACAGAACGCTCCTCTACCGCTCATCCGAAGATGAACCCGTAGCTTCGGTGCCTGGTTTGAGCCCCGTTACATCTTCCGCGCAGGCCGACTCGACTAGTGAGCTATTACGCTTTCTTTAAAGGGTGGCTGCTTCTAAGCCAACCTCCTAGCTGTCTAAGCCTTCCCACATCGTTTCCCACTTAACCAGGACTTTGGGACCTTAGCTGACGGTCTGGGTTGTTTCCCTTTTCACGACGGACGTTAGCACCCGCCGTGTGTCTCCCGTGCTGACACTTGCCGGTATTCGGAGTTTGCATCGGTTTGGTAAGTCGGGATGACCCCCTAGCCGAAACAGTGCTCTACCCCCAGCAGTGATACACGAGGCGCTACCTAAATAGCTTTCGAGGAGAACCAGCTATCTCCGAGCTTGATTAGCCTTTCACTCCGATCCACAAGTCATCCGCTACCTTTTCAACGGGAGTCGGTTCGGTCCTCCAGTCAGTGTTACCTAACCTTCAACCTGCTCATGGATAGATCGCCCGGTTTCGGGTCTATACCCAGCGACTAAACGCCCTATTAAGACTCGCTTTCGCTACGCCTCCCCTATTCGGTTAAGCTCGCCACTGAATATAAGTCGCTGACCCATTATACAAAAGGTACGCAGTCACCCAACAAAGTGGGCTCCCACTGCTTGTACGCATACGGTTTCAGGTTCTATTTCACTCCCCTCTCCGGGGTTCTTTTCGCCTTTCCCTCACGGTACTGGTTCACTATCGGTCAGTCAGGAGTATTTAGCCTTGGAGGATGGTCCCCCCATGTTCAGACAACGTTTCACGTGCGCCGTCCTACTCGATTTCACTTGCCAGATCCTTTCGTATACGGGGCTATCACCCACTACGGCGGCACTTTCCAGAGCCTTCTACTAGAATCAGGCAAGCTTAAGGGCTAGTCCCCGTTCGCTCGCCACTACTAAGGGAATCTCGGTTGATTTCTTTTCCTCAGGGTACTTAGATGTTTCAGTTCCCCTGGTTCGCCTCTTGCACCTATGGATTCAGTACAAGATACCCAGCTTGTGCTGGGTGGGTTTCCCCATTCAGAGATCTCCGGATCACAGTCTGTTTGCCGACTCCCCGAAGCTTATCGCAGGCTACCACGTCTTTCATCGCCTCTGACTGCCAAGGCATCCACCGTATGCGCTTCTTCACTTGACCATATAACCCCAAGCAATCTGCGGCCTCGCGGCCTTGCCTGGATGGGGTGAAGACGACATTCGCCGAAAATTCGCGCTTGAACTCGCAAATTTACCTTGACCTCATCGATTGCAGTGAAACAATCGATCAGTCTACTTCTATCACATACCCGAATTTTTAAAGAACGAATCTGGCGCAAAGACCAGAAATCAGCATTCGCCGGGGCCATTGCCCTCAGGAAATGCTCGTTTCTGAGCTTTCAGCGATCGATGAGTGGTTGGTGGAGCCAAGGAGGATCGAACTCCTGACCTCCTGCGTGCAAAGCAGGCGCTCTCCCAGCTGAGCTATGGCCCCTCTACCCTCTCTCGAGGTCATGACCGGCCACGCCCCTTGACAATTGGTGGGTCTGGGCAGATTCGAACTGCCGACCTCACCCTTATCAGGGGTGCGCTCTAACCAACTGAGCTACAGACCCAATCGTC
>NZ_SMMU01000072.1 GCF_004339665.1 Azotobacter chroococcum | reverse complement strand
CGCCCGTTGCCGGACTTCAGGGGAATACTTCGTTGCTGTCTTCATGGCTCCATCCTCTCAAAGGTTGGAGCCTCCGAGAAACCCGGGGCGGTTCAATGCCACCGGGCTGCTTCGTGTGCGCATGGCGTGGGCGATCCCTGCGGGCATCCACAAGGCGCGTTGCGGCGGCACCAGCCACAGGCCGCTGTCCGTGCGAACTTCCATGATCCCGGAAACTGCGTAGATGAGCTGCCCACAAGCATGGGTGTGCCGCGGCACGACATGTCCCGCTGGATAGTCCTTCGCCATGACCACGATGGGGCGATCTGCACTTTCGTAGTCGCGCCTATCTACACTTTTTGCCAAAACGGAAATCCACGTATTGCGGTCGTTTAAGGGCCTGTTGACGTTTCGAACGAGAGGCGTTGATGAAGAAGAGTAAACCCGCAGAATTGAGGTTCCCATACCGACAACCCTGCAGGTTTGCAATTGTCCCGATTGATGTTCACTGACGAACACTGCTCGAAGCTGGGAACGGAATCGCCCATCTCGAAACAGGTATCGAAAGTACGCTCGCCCAGGTCCTCATGGCCGAGATCCCACAGGCGTAGGTGGTTATTTCTTCGACCAGCCCGTAGCGGTAGGCCAGCTGCACAAACTCGATGCGGGCCTTGGAGCCTCGCGTGCCGGTACTGCGCACCGCGTTGCACAGAGCGTGCAGGCGGCGGACGGTTTCGATGTGCGGATGGGCTTGCTGGGCGGATTTGTGGTGTTTCATCCGATTTTCGCGAGAAACTGATGAACAAGGCTGTCGAGATCGCTCCGACCGAAAAGCTCAAGACCGTGATGCGCGCCATTCGTGCCACTATCGTCAAGCCCGTCCCCGGCCGACCAGGCGCCTGAAATGCTCTCGGCTCCCCACCTTCTGCTCAATGAAGTGTGAAGGAAAGAAAAATGAAAAATCGCTGCTGGCCGCTGTTCTGGTTACAGCCCCAGAGGAAAGCGCATTCGGGGTATACTGCACGAATGGCGCACGGCGATCAGCTCGTTCGCCATGATCGGCGATGGCCAGGATTGGGACGAGGAGGACTGTGGCTGGCAGGTGGTATCGGCGCGGGGACAAGCTGAACCGATAGGCAAGCGCTGGGCCGATCAGCCCTGAGAAACGCAGGAGAAAATTTCTCCCTGCTGGCGCTCATTCCCAGCAGGCAAAATCGCCTCGGGATGGTATGGCAGATGGGGCTGTTGTTTCTTTCGGTAAATGCCGGATACAATCCGGTAAATGCCGAACTAGGAGGCTACCCCCATGCTTGCTGAAGTCCTGCGTGACCATGGCTACACCGCATACCGGGCACGTCTTCAAAGCCTGCTGGACATCCCGGAGTCGGCAACCGACTTTGAAATCCACACCCGGATCACCAAGGGCTTTCCTGCGACCCGCCTGGTGCAGCTGACCGAGGCCGGGGTGGTCACGCCGCTGGAGCGCGATCAGATCATCCCCCTGAGAACCCTCAAGAGCCGCATCGAGCGCGATCAGCCGTTGACCGTGGAGGAAAGCGACAGATTTTTTCGCGCTGCCCATATCACGGCAATGGCCGAGGCTGTCTTCGGCGACCGCGAGAAGGCCAAACGTTGGCTCTCCAAGCCCAAGGAGCGGTTTTCCGGCCTGACGCCCATGCAGATGCTCACCACCCAGCAGGGCACCAGCCAGGTGGAGGAAATGCTGCTGCAGATCGTCGAAGGCCTAGCCCTGTGATTCTGTGGCGGATCAGCGCCTACGCGGACCTCAGCGGAATCGGTGGCCTGCGCGCCAGTGGCCGGTGGCACCACCTTGGCAGGCCGGTCGTTTACGCGGCGGACAGTCCTGCCGGTGCGATGCTGGAGGTGCTTGTCCACCTGGAAATCGACCCCGAGGACTTCCCCACAACGCTCCAATTGATCCGCATCGAGCTTCCGGACCCGGTTTCGCGGGCCGAGCTTCCACCGCTGCCGGAGCACTGGAAGTCTGACCCGGAAGTCACGCGCGCCTTGGGAGACCACTTTCTGGATGGGCGGAGCGCTCTGCTGCTCCCGGTGCCGAGCGCCATCATCCCTTGCACGACCAACTACCTGTTCAACCCGGCGCACCCCGAGGCTAGTGGGGCGAGCATTCACGTAGAAAAATTCCCCCTCGATTCCCGCCTCATCTAGCCGATCCGGTCATGAGTACCTTCGCAGCTTTCTTGGCTTTCAGGAGTTTCACCATGAGTATCTACGAGGAGATGAAGGCCGATCTCAAGGAGTTGGTCAAACTGGTTCGCCAAGCCGAACAGTACAACGCCGCGGTTGGATATGGTGCGCTCCGGCCGGATGAAGATACGAACCGGCTCCACCTGCAGCGCGCCGTTCGAATTGATGAGCTGTCTCGAAAGTACGGGCTTGTTTAAGCCCTCGAAGTCACAAAGGAACTTCCCCCATGAATACCCACCAGCAACTCCTACAAGAACGGCTGCGCTGGCTCGAAGAACAGCCCGACGACTACCGCAGCGGCTCCCTCGACAAAGCGGCCCTGCTGACGATGACCACCGAGGCCCTGGAGTCCATCGAAGCCTTGGAGCGCGCCGCCGAGCTTGTGACGCGGTATACCTTGTCCGGCGAGGCCTGGGTCAGCCCAGTACCGGCCCGGGCGCTGGAGGTCCTGACTCAACTCATCGACCTGGGAGTACGGGCCGAGGCTGGCTCGGAGGCAGCTGGCTTGGCCCTCGATGCTGAAGATCTGGTGCTGCGATCCTTTGAGGATGCGCTGGAGTTGGGCGAGGAGCGCCTGGCGGAAGCCAAGGAGGCGGATGGCGCCCCAGACGAGAATGGGTGAGTCCGGGTGCCGGCCAATTGGCCCCGAGAAGCGCGTGAGAGGATTTCTTTCTCATTCCAAACTGGCAGCGAGGCGGCCGCCGGCGCAGCGTGACCGGCCTGACCATTGTGAAGCATTGAAGCGCTTACGCATTGACGTGTTGAAGCGCGCGAGCATTGAAGCATTTACGTGTTCTGACAGAGCCAGACCCAGCCGATATTTTCTGCCTCGATTCGCCAGGGCGCAGTATCTTCAGCCTCCTTTGCGATACGTTGTAAACGCCATGACATGGCCGCAGCCAGATTTCGCTGGCCGGCGAGCAAGCAGAAGGAGCATCAGGAAGCCCGCCGCTGGGTTTCCCCCCACGAGCTGGTGATGGTCGACGAATTCCAAGACGTCTCCCGGGCCCGCGCGCGGCTGACGCGGGCGTTGGTTCAGTTATCTTCTGCAGCAAATGTGTTGCTTGCCCATTCGATAAATGCACGCAACCGAGGGGACGGCAGCCGGGTACGCGTATACACAATATTGACCGGGCTGGGCAATGGCGGAAAGAGTTCCAGCAATGGGATGAGCTTGCCAGTAGCAAAGTAGTCATCCAGCCGGTAGCGCGGAGCCTGGATGATGCCGAAGCCGGCAAACGCAGCACCGACATAGGAATCCGCACCGCTGACCCGCACGCGCGTGGGCAAGGTGACGTGGCGGACGCGCCCTTCGTGCTGGAACTCCAGCGGCAGCAACGCGCCGATGGCGGTGGATTTGAAGCCGACCATCACGTGGCCGTCCCCCTGGAGGGCGTCGATGTCCGTCGGTGTGCCGTGCCGTTTGCAGTAGTCCGGCGAGGCTGCCGTGGCCTCGGCCAGCAGCGTCAGGCGGCGTGCGATTAGGTCGCTGTCGCGTAACTTGCCTACACGGACGGCGCAGTCCACGCCTTCGCGCACCAGGTCGACATAGCGATCGCCTTCGCTGACGTCCAGCTCGATGTCCGGATAGGCGTCCAGGAACGCGGGAAGCCGGGGAAACAGCAGGAGGCGCGCCAGCGTGCCGTGCACCTCGATACGCAACGGCCCGCGTGGGCGCGTATTGCGGAAGGCGCCTTCGGCATCCTCCATATCGGCAATCAGACGCAGGCAGCGGCCGTAGAAGACCTCGCCTTCCAGCGTGGGCGTGACCTCGCGCGTGGTCCGCTGCAGCAGCCGCACGCCCAGGCGTGATTCCAGCGCCTTGATGGCATCAGTGACCGTCGCCCGTGGCAGCGCCAAGTCGTCTGCAGCCCGGGTGAAGCTGCGGCGCTCCACGATCCTGGCGAAGACCCGCATGGCGTCGAAGCGGTCCATTGTCCGGATTTCCGAATGGTGTTCGCGGATTCTGCCAGATTATCCGAGTGTCACAAATGGATAAGGTCTCTCCGCCGCCAATCCGGCGGTCCAATCGAGACCTCCCTCATGAACACGCAAACGCATTCCCGTCCGGTCGCCATCGTCACTGGCGGCTCGCGCGGCATCGGCGCCGCCATCTCCGAACGCCTGACCGTCGATGGCTACGCGGTAGTCATCAACTACGCCGGCCGGCGCGACGACGCCGTGGCCTTGGCGAGCCGCCTCGTTGCCCAAGGCGGCGCGGCCGTCGCCCTACAGGCCGACGTCAGCGATCCGGTCGCGGTGCAGCGGCTGTTCGACGCCACCGAGGCCCGCTACGGCGGTGTCGACGTGCTAGTCAACAATGCCGGTGTCATGGACTTGGCGCCGGTCGCCCAGGTCGACGATGCCGCCTTCGACCGACTGGTCGCCATCAACCTCAAGGGCAGCTTCAACGGCATGCGTGAGGCAGCGCATCGCCTGCGTAGCGGCGGCCGCATCATCAACTTCTCCTCCAGCGTGATCGGCCTGCGCCTGGAAACCTACGGCGCGTACTCGGCCACCAAGGCGGCGGTGGAAGCGCTCACCACCGTGCTGTCCCGCGAGTTGCGTGGGCGCTCGATCACTGTCAACGCCGTAGCGCCGGGCCCCACCGCCACCGATCTGTTTCTAGAGGGCAAGTCGCCCGAACTCATCGAACGGATGGCCAAAATGAACCCGCTCGAACGTCTGGGCACGCCGGCCGACATCGCCGCGGTCGTGTCCTTCCTTGCCGGCCCGCAGGGCGGCTGGATCAATGGCCAAGTCATCCGCGCCAACGGCGGCATGGTCTGAAACTCGCCGCACGGTCGAAGGTATCAGCCAGGGAGCCATGCGAAAATCAATCAATACTTCAATACATCAATGCGCAAGCACTTAAGTGCTTCACTCTGAAACAGGTATCCCTTCGCGACCGAGGATGGCGACAATCTCGTTCAACTGGTCCGCACCCCACTCTGGCGACTGGCCCAGCACCGCGGCGATATCTTCGAGTGCAGCTTTGTAGTGTTCGCGCCTTGTGGCCACCTGAGAGGCAGGCTGGGCGGGCGCTGCCTGCTCGCCTAAGTCGTCGACCAGATTCTCAAGCTCGATCAGTGCATCATCCACCAGGCTCTGCACAGGGGCGGTGGTTTCGTGGGTCATTGGCTCTTCTCCTTCAGCTTGCTTAACGGTTGTTGAACGTGGCGATGAGTGCTGCTCGGTATTCGGTTTGGCCGTGCGTGCAGCAGGTACAAGCCAAGCTATCGCGTGTTGAAGGAATCCCAAGCTGTGACGAGTGCCGGCGATGGTGCGGCTAGCCGATGATGTCGTGAGCGTTGACGTATTGAAGCGCTGAAGCAAGGAAGTACTCGCGGGTTGCTTCGTTGAAGCATTGACGTGTTGAATTTGGATTCTCCGGGCCGCTGGCATCCTGGGTGCACACTGCACAGGAGGTCATTCCATGAAACCTGATCAACTCCACACGTTCCTTAAACTCTGCTCGATAGCCGGCCCGGTGCTGGAATCGCTCATGGCCCCAACGGTCGAGGCGCTTGTCTACAGGCACCAGCGCAAAGCGGCGGCCATGCTGGTCGACCTCGGCACGGGAATCGGCGTTGCCGACGGTGCGTTGTCGCTTGCGGGCTGTGTCTGCAGGCTGCTCGCCCCCTACCGAGTCGAGGCGGAAAATATCTGCTGGACCTATCGGGATGCCGAGGGGCAGTGGGGGAGCTTCGAATTGCGCGACCGTGCCGTTGTCTTCGGCCAGGTTCCCCGTCAGAGCGAATATGGAGCCATCGATTTCGCCATGGATTTCCTTGGGCACAAAGGCGCTGCCCCGATTGATCTGGTTGGGCTCGCCATGAAAGGACAGGAGCAGCGGCTTGCCGAGGTGAACCAGCATTGGCTCTTCGCCGTAGTCCTGCACCTGCGTTGACCTCTGTGCCATCCTGGAGGCATCCCCATCCTGGATGGGAATGGCGGCTTGAAACAGAAAGGGCCAGGCGAACAGGAGCGGCCGGTTACCAGCCTGGCCGCGGCGCTTACGTTACTGAAGCGCTTATGCGTTCAAGCAATGAAGCGCTCACGCAATGAAGCAATGAAGTACGCACGTATTGAAGTATTGGCCAGCCGATATTTCCGGCTCGAATCGGCAGACTACGCGCAGCGCTCGTTGGCTATCGGCTTGCAGATCAGCTGCTTCAATCAGTTCAGGGCGTCTTTCAGGCCCTTGCCTGGCTTGAAGCCCGGCAGCTTGGCGGCAGCGATTTGGATCGCGGCCCGGTCTTCAGATTGCGACCTTCGCGGGCAGCACGAGCCTTCACGGTAAAGGTGCCGAACCCCACCAGGGAGACCCCGTTACCCCGTTGCAGAGCCGTGGTAATGCTGGCGGTGAAAGCGTCCAGAGCGCGGGCAGCAGTGACTTTGGGCAGGTCGGTGGCGATCGAGATGACGTCGATGAGTTCGGCTTTGAACCGCCCCGGGTTTCCCGGAGGCTCCAACCTTTGAGAGGATGGAGCCATGAAGTCAGCAACGAAGTATTCCCCTGAAGTCCGGCAACGGGCG
>NZ_SMMU01000071.1 GCF_004339665.1 Azotobacter chroococcum | reverse complement strand
CTGATCGGCGCCGAGGCGGCGCTCGACTGGATGCTTGCCGGCAAGCCGCAGGCCGCGGCCAGGGCGCTGGAGCTGGGCGCCGTCGACCGGGTGGTTGCCGCCGGGAAGCTGCGTGATTCCGCGCTGAACCTGCTGCGCCTGGCCGCCAGCGGCGAGGCGTCGTTCACCGCCATGCGCGTTCGCAAGCAGCAGTCTCACGGCGGGATGGATGTACTCAAGCGGTTGGCCATCCTGCAGCAGCACTACGGCAATACGCTCGATCTCCATTATCCGGCGCCGGCGGCGATTCTCGATGCCGTCGTCCGGCATATCACACTGCCGCTCGACGAAGCGCTGCAGATTGAGGCACGCACCTTCGCGTCCCTGGCCAAGTCCGATGTCGCCCGCGCCCTGGTCGGCCTGTTCCTCGGCGACCAGCTGGTCAGGAGGAAAGCCCGGGCCTGGAGCGGCAAGGCCGCGCCGGTGCGCCGCAGCGCCGTGCTCGGCGCCGGCATCATGGGCGGCGGGGTGGCCTTCCAGTCGGCGTCCTCGGGCGTTCCCATCGTCATGAAGGACATCCGTGGCGAGGCGCTCGAGCTGGGCCTGAAGACCGCCAGCCAGCTGCTCGACCGGCAGATCGACAAGGGCCGGCTGGATGCGGCCGGCAAGCAGCGGGTGCTGGAGAACATCCAGCCGGCGCTGGACTACCAGGGTTTCGCCGGGGTCGATCTGGTGGTCGAGGCGGTGGTCGAGAATCCCAGGATCAAGGCCGCCGTGCTGGCCGAGCTGGAGGACCAGGTGCCGGCGGACGCGGTGCTGACCTCCAACACCTCGACCATCTCCATTGACCTGCTGGCGCAGGGCCTCAAGCGGCCGGAGTCCTTCTGCGGCATGCACTTCTTCAACCCGGTGCAGCTGATGCAACTGGTGGAAGTGATCCGCGGCAGCCGCAGCAGCGAGGCGACCATCGCCCGCACCGTGGCCTACGCCAGCGCCATGGGCAAGACCCCCATCGTGGTCGGCGACTGCCCGGGCTTTCTGGTCAACCGCGTGCTCTTTCCCTATTTCAACGGCTTCAACCGCCTGCTCAGGGACGGCGTCGACTTCGAGCGGATCGACCGGGTCATGGAGGCCTTCGGCTGGCCGATGGGACCGGCCTACCTGGCCGACGTGATCGGCATCGACACCATGGTTCACGCCGACCGGGTGCTGCAGGAAGGTTTTCCCGAGCGCATGGGTCACGACGGCGAGCCGATCATGGACGCGCTCTTGGCCAGCGGCGCGCTCGGCCAGAAGAACGGCAAGGGCTTCTACGAGTACACCAAGGATGCTTCCGGCCGGCGCAGCCGGCAGCCCGCGGCGGCCGCCCGCGCGCTGATCGCCGAGCGGGTGCTGGAGCGGGTCGAGGTCGCCGACGAGGACATCGTCGACCGGCTGATGATCCCGCTGTGCCTGGAGGCGGTGCGCTGCCTGGAGGACGGCATCGTCGAGACGGCCGAGGAGATCGACATGGGGCTGCTGCTCGGCATCGGCTTCCCGCGCTTTCGCGGCGGCGCCCTGCGCTACCTCGACACCCAGGGCCTGGCGGTCTTCGCCCGCAAGGCCGAGGCCCATGCCCGCCATGGTGGACTCTACCGCCTGACCCAGGATTTCCGCGCCCGTTTGCAGGCCGGCCGGGGCTACTTCTGAGCCTGTGTGCCGAAGGCGGCGTTCACCTGACAAGAGAGAAACAACCATGAGTGACCATGCCCATCCCTGCCGCGACACGGAATTCGTGCTGGGCGAGCAGGTCGAGTCGGCAGCGGCAACATCATGGCCTGAGCGACGAGCGGTTCTGATTCCGCGCCACGGGAACGGCGTCCCGCCGGGACGCCGCTGACAAGCACCACAACAAGAGCGGGCGGCCCACGGAGGCCGCCCCAGCGGGGATTTGCGCAATGAAAATACTGGTAACCGTCAAACGGGTGATCGACTACAACGTCAAGGTGCGGGTGAAGCCCGACCAGAGCGACGTCGATCTGGCCAACGTCAAGATGGCCATGAACCCCTTCTGCGAGATCGCCGTGGAAGCGGCCGTGCGCCTCAAGGAAGCCGGCATCGCGACCGAGATCGTCGCCGTCTCGGTAGGCCCCTCCGCCTGCCAGGAGCAGATCCGCACCGCCCTGGCCCTCGGCGCCGACCGCGGCATCCAGATCGACACCGCCGAGCCGCCCGAATCCCTGGTGGTGGCCAAGCTGCTCGCCGCCGTGGTCGCGGCGGAGCAGCCCGAGCTGGTGATTCTCGGCAAGCAGTCCATCGATGCCGACAACAACCAGACGGGGCAGATGCTCGCCGCGCTGCTGGACTGGCCGCAGGCCACCTTCGCCTCGGCGCTCGCCCTGCAGGAGGGCCGCCTCGAGGTCACCCGCGAGATCGACGGCGGCCTGCAGACCCTGTCGCTGGCCCTGCCGGCCATCGTCACCACCGACCTGCGCCTGAACGAGCCGCGCTACGCATCCTTGCCGAACATCATGAAGGCCAAGAAGAAGCTGCTGGAGGTCAGGACCCCCGCCGAACTCGGCGTGGCGCTGAAGGCCCATACCCGCCTGCTCAAGGTCGAGGCGCCGGCCGAGCGCCAGGGCGGCATCAAGGTCGGCAGCGTGAGCGAGCTGGTGGAAAAACTGAAGAGCGAAGCGAAGGTGATCTGATGGCCATTCTTGTCATTGCCGAACACGACAACCGCACCCTCAAGGGCGCCACCCTGAACACCCTGGGCGCCGCGGCGCTGCTGGGCGGCGAGGTGCATCTGCTGGTCGCCGGCCGTTCCTGCGGGGCCGTCGCCGCCCAGGCCGCCGCCATCCCCGGGGTGAGCAAGGTGCTGCTCGCCGATGCCGCCGTCTACGAGCACCAGCTGGCGGAAAACCTCGCCCGGCTGGTCGCCGGGTTCGGGAAAGCCTATTCGCACCTGCTCGCGCCGGCCGGCTCGGCCGGCAAGAACCTGATGCCGCGGGTCGCCGCGCTGCTCGACGTGGCTCAGCTCTCCGACATCGTCGGCGTCGTCTCGCCGAACACCTTCCGCCGGCCGATCTATGCCGGCAACGCCATCGCCACCGTGCAGTCGCTGGACCCGGTGGTGGTCGCCACGGTGCGCGCCAGCGCCTTCGACCCGCTGCCGGCCGAGGGCGGCAGCGCCGTCGTCGAGAGCCTCGATGCCACGCACGATGCCGGCACCTCGCGCTTCGTCGGCGAGGAGCTGGCCAAGTCCGACCGTCCGGAGCTGGGCAGCGCGCGCATCGTGGTGTCGGGCGGCCGCGGGCTGGGCAGCGGCGAGAACTTCGCCCTGCTGGAGACGCTCGCCGACAAGCTGGGCGCGGCGGTCGGCGCCTCGCGGGCGGCGGTGGACGCCGGCTTCGTCGCCAACGACATGCAGGTCGGGCAGACCGGCAAGATCGTCGCGCCGGAGCTGTACATCGCCGTGGGCATCTCCGGCGCCATCCAGCATCTGGCGGGGATGAAGGATTCCACGGTGATCGTGGCGATCAACAAGGACCCCGAGGCGCCGATCTTCCAGGTCGCCGACTACGGCCTGGTGGCGGATCTGTTCGAGGCGGTGCCCGAGTTGGAAAAGGCCCTCTGAATCCGCTCGGGGGAAGTGTAGGGGGATGCAACCCGCCGACTCCGGTGCGACTCCGCGCCATGTCCGGCGGGTTTCACCCGCCCTGCCACGACAACAACAAGCCTTTTGGCCTTTGATGGGGAGGAACGCGTCATGCGCGAAGCCATGGAATTCGACGTGGTCATCGTCGGCGCCGGCCCGGCGGGCCTGTCCGCCGCCTGCCGGCTGATGCAGCTGGCCGCCGAACAGAACCGGCCGCTGGAAGTCTGCGTGGTGGAGAAGGGCTCCGAAGTCGGGGCGCACATCCTCTCCGGCGCGGTGTTCGAGTCGCGCGCCCTCGACGAGCTGTTTCCCGACTGGCAGGAGCGTGGCGCCCCGCTGCACACGCCGGTGACCACCGACGAGGTCTACCTGCTGAGGAACGCCGAGCAGGCGGTGAAGCTGCCCGATGCGCTGCTGCCGAAAAGCCTGCACAACGCCGGCAACCACATCGTCAGCCTCGGCAACCTGGTGCGCTGGCTGGGCGAGCAGGCCGAGGCGCTGGGCGTGCAGGTGTTCCCGGGCTTCGCCGCCGCGGAACTGCTCTACGACGAGAGCGGCCGGGTCAGGGGCGTGGCCACCGGCGACATGGGCGTGGCCGCCGACGGCAGCCACAAGGACGGCTTCATGCCGGGCATGGAGCTGCATGCCCGCTACACCCTGTTCGCCGAGGGCTGCCGGGGCCATCTGGGCAAGCAGCTCGCCGAGCGCTTCGAGCTGGCCCGTAACGCCGACCCGCAGCACTACGGCCTCGGCATCAAGGAGCTGTGGGACATCGACCCGGCCCGCCACCGGCCCGGGCTGGTGATCCACGGCGCCGGCTGGCCGCTGGACAAGGACACCGGCGGCGGCTTCTTCCTCTATCACGCGGAGAACCACCAGGTCGTGGTCGGCCTGATCGTCGACCTGAACTACGCCAACCCCTGGCTCAGCCCCTTCGACGAGTTCCAGCGGCTCAAGCACCACCCGGTGCTGAAGCAGTACCTGGAAGGCGGCAAGCGGGTGTCCTACGGCGCCCGGGCCATCGCCAAGGGCGGCTTCAACGCCTTGCCGGAGATGGCCTTCCCCGGCGGCCTGCTGCTCGGCTGCGACGCCGGCACCCTGAACGTGGCCAAGATCAAGGGCAGCCACACGGCGATGAAGTCGGGGCTGCTGGCGGCGGAGACGGTATTCGCCGCACTGACCGAGGAACTGGCCGACAGCGCCTGGGCGCCGCGCTGGAAGGCGGCCTTCGAGGCCTCCTGGCTGCACGAGGAGCTGTACCGCTCGCGCAACTTCGGCCCGGCGCTGCACCGGCTCGGGCCGCTGGCCGGCGGCGCCTTCAACTTCGTCGAGCAGAATGTCTTCGCCGGCCGGCTGCCGATCACCCTGCACGATCGTCAGACGGACCATGCCCGGCTGCGCCCGGCAGCGGAGTTTTCGCCCATCGCCTATCGGAAACCGGATGGCGTGCTGAGCTTCGACAAGCCCGCCTCGGTGTTCCTCTCCAACACCAACCACGAAGAGAACCAGCCCTGCCATCTGGTCCTCAAGGACGGCGCGCTGCCGCTGCGCGAGAACCTGCCGCGCTACGCCGAGCCGGCGCAGCGCTACTGCCCGGCCGGGGTGTACGAGGTGCTGGGGGCGGAGCAGGGCGAGCCGCGTCTGCAGATCAATGCGCAGAACTGCCTGCACTGCAAGACCTGCGACATCAAGGACCCGTCGCAGAACATCGTCTGGGTGGCGCCCGAGGGAGGCGGCGGACCCAATTACCCGAACATGTAGGGCGCGTCGGCGCCCTATGTAGCCATTTCCGTAAGACCTTGATACCTCTCGAGTCTGGCTCGGTGAGGCCAAGACCATCCTTTCCAATAATTACAATGTTCCGAGGTCTGGCGCAGGGCAAGCCTGTCTCCGAGAGGCTTTCGTCGACAGCCGCATTTACTTGTCCCAATCGTCAACACATATCCCTGCGGAGCTTTGAGAAGGAGGGCTTCCTGCCAATTGCAGGCTGTCCATGACCTTCGGCTACTGGCTGCGCGTAACGGATACCTAAGGTCTATTATTCCTACGTGCATTCTGCGATTCGCAAGTGTTCGATGTGAAAAGATCGTCGCTGTGCCGTTTTCTTTCCGTGGTCAGCCTGTTTCTCGGGCTGCTGCCCGCTCCTCTTGCCCGTGCCGAGCCCTTGCAGTTCGCGCTGGTCGCCAAGCGGGTCGACCATCGCTACTTCATTCTGATTGGTGAGGGCTGCGCCGAGGCGGCCCGGGCCCAAGGCGATACCTGTCTGTTGCTGGGCACTTCAGGACCGGCGCATTTCCGTCTGCAGAACAGTGTCCTAGAGCAGGCCCTCGCCAAGAACCTGGACGGTATCGCTCTGTCAGTGACCCATTCGAAGTGGCTGGCCGATCACGCGCTGAAGCGGCTGGGCCAGACGCCGCTGATCACTTTCGATTCGGACTTGGAACCCGCCGAGCGGCATTTGCGCCGCGGCTACGTCGGGTTCGACCGCCTGGCTTTCGCCCAGCGGCTGGGCATGCTCGCCCAGCACTTTAGGCCGCAGGGCGGAAGGTTGTGTATCCTGAGTGCCGGCGGCCCACACGACATCAGCTACCAGGAGTTTATCAAGGGCATCCGCCAGCAGCTCAGCGATGTCCCAAGCCATGGGGGGGCAGATCGGCTGAGCGGGGAGAATGGCTGGAGCGAGTCGGACCGCTGCCCAGTCTTTGGCGCCGACACTCAACAGAGTGCGCTGTTCCAGCTCACCACTCTGCTGAGTTCCGGCAGCGAGGTCGATACCATCATCAGCCTCAGCCCCTGGCTGGTTTATCGAGCCGACATCTATCGCCGGCAACTCGGCCCGTTGCTCGCCGAACTCGATAAAAAGGATGCACACCCGGTCATCATCATCATCACCCCCGAGCCCGACGCGGCACGGCGCGCGCTGCTCGACGAGGGCCTGGTGCAGGCCTATCTGAGCACGGAAAGCCGCGAGATCGGTCGCCAGATTTACTGGACGCTCAAGCGCTTGGCACAGGACAAGCCCGTCTCCGAGAAGGTTCTTATCAAAAGTCGTGCCTATTTGCCCCAGTCGTCGCCGGACATCCCGGCCAAGCGTTGAGGTGACATGTTTTGATGGCTTCCCACGCTCCTGCGTGGGAAGCCATCGTCGGGCGCTTTCGTGTCCCGGGTTGCGTACCCATGCGGAAATGCCGCCCGAGGGGCATGCGCGCTGGACATTGCGCCTGCTGGCCGAGCGTGCGGTGGAGCTGGAATATGTGGACTCGCTGTTGTCGGAGACGGTGCGTCGGGTGCTGAAAAAAACGAATTCAAGCCGTGGCGGAAGGTTGGCTGGGTGATCCCGCCGAAGGCCAGCGGGGAATTCGTGGCGGCCATGGAGCAGGTGCTGGATGTCTGCAGCCGCCCCCATGACCCAGCCCATCCCGTGGTCTGCATGGACGAGACGCCGCGGCAGTCGATCAGCCAGGTACGCTTGCCCCTCGAGGCCGAACCCGGGCGGCCGGCCCGGGAGGACTACGAGTATGCGAGGCGGGGCAGCTGCAATGTGTTCATGGCCTGCGAGCCGCTGGCCGGGCGGCGCATGGTCCGGGTGACCGAACGCAGGACCCGCGCGGACTGGGCGCATTTCGTCCGGGCCATTGCCGAGGCTTACTCCGACGCCGAGCGCATCACCCTGGTCATGGACAACCTCAACACCCACAGCGCCGGTTCCCTGTACGAGGCATTCCGTCCCGAAGAGGCACGGGCCCTGCGAGAACGCTTCGAGTTTGTCTACACGCCCAGGCATGGCAGTTGGCCGAACATGGCCGAGATCGAACTCCAGGTGCTGATTGGCCAGTGTCTGAAACGGCATATCGACCGCATCGAAACCGTGCGTGCCGAAGTGGCTGCCTGGCAGCGCCATCGCAGCAACCTCGGCACCCGGATCAAGCTGCGCCGGCTTTATCCGTCTATTGAGAGTTGACGAGGCACTAGTGTCTCAACACACTTCAATCTGCGGATATAGGCTGCGTAGCTTGACCCTCGCATCCTGGGTGGTGAACTGCCAGTTGATCTTGGCATCGAG
>NZ_SMMU01000070.1 GCF_004339665.1 Azotobacter chroococcum | reverse complement strand
CCGTGGGAGAAGTTCAGGCGCACCACGTCGACGCCGGCCTTGATCAGGCCTTCGAGGACTTCGGGGGTTTCGGTGGCTGGGCCGAGGGTGGCGACAATCTTGGTTCTTCGCAGCATCTTGTTGATTCCTCCAGGGAACTTTCTATGCAAAGCAAAAGCGGGCAAGCGGAAAAGCCTTCGGGTCAGGCGGTCAGCCCAGCATTTGCAGGGCTTCGGCACTGGCCTGCTGAACGCGCTGCCAGTCGCCGGCACGCGTCCAGGCGCTCTCCAGCATCCAGGTGCCGCCCACGCACATCACGTTGGGTTGCGCCATGTAGTTCTTGACGTTGCCCGGGTTGACGCCGCCGGTGGGGCAGAAACGGACGTTGCCGAACGGCCCGCCGAGTGCCTTCAGCGCCGGGATGCCACCGGAGATCTCGGCCGGGAACAGCTTGAAGCGGCGGTAGCCCAGGGCGTAGCCGAGCATGAGCTCCGAGGCACTGCCGATACCGGGCAGCAGCGGTACCGGGCAGCTCACTCCGGCCTTCAGCAGTTCGGGGGTGCTGCCGGGGGTGACGATGAACTGCGCCCCTGCCGCCACGGCATCGGCCAGCATCGTTTCGTCGAGCACGGTGCCGGCGCCGACGCAGAGGTCAGGGCGCGCCTCGCGCAGCATGCGGATGGCGGTCAGGCCGTGCTCGGAGCGCAGGGTGACCTCCAGGGTGCGCAGGCCGCCGGCGGCCAGGGCGTCGGCCATCGGCAGGATGTCCGCCTCACGCTCGATGGTGATGACTGGAAGGATGCGGGCCTCTTTGCACAGCCGATCGATCAGGGCGACCTTGTCGGCCATGCTCGGCACGGTCTGGGAGGTTGCCGGCTTATTGTTCTGAATGCTGCTCATATCGGTTGGTCCTTCGGGCTCACAGGCACCGGTAGAGGTCGGAAAAATTCGGAAAAGGGCATGAATCGGCACAATGGATCAGGTAGCGCTGTCCCTGGCGAGCCGGACAACCGCCGGACTCGACCGGGGCGAGCCGGACGGCCTCAGAAGTCGCCATACCAGCTCTTCCCGTCACGGGTGATCAGTGCGATCGACGACAGCGGCCCCCAGCTGCCCGCCGCGTAGGGCTTGGGCGCCTCGCCCTGCAGGCGCCAGCCGGCGATCAGCCGGTCGCACCACAGCCAGGCGTGCTCGATCTCGTCCTTGCGCACGAACAGATTCTGGTTGCCCTTCATCACTTCCAGCAGCAGACGCTCGTAGGCGTCGGGGATCCGCGCGCTGCGGTAGGTGTCGGAGAAATTCAGCTGCAGCGGACCGCTGCGCAGCTGCATGCCCTTGTCCAGCCCCTGCTCCTTGGTCATCACCTGCAGGGCGATGCTCTCGTTCGGCTGCAGGCGGATGATCAGCTTGTTGCCGATCAGCGGGCGCTGCTCCGCGGCGAAGATGTAGTGCGGCGGCGCCTTGAAGTGGATGACGATCTGCGACAGTTTTTCCGGCATCCGCTTGCCGGTGCGCAGGTAGAACGGCACCCCCGCCCAGCGCCAGTTGCGGATCTCCGCGCGCAGGGCGACGAAGGTCTCGGTGTCGCTGCTGGGGTTGGCGTTGTCCTCTTCCAGGTAGCCGGGTACCGGCTTGCCGAGGATGCTGCCGGCCACGTACTGGCCGCGCACCACCTGCTGGCTCAGCTGGGCGGCGTCGATCGGCGCCAGCGCCTTGAGCACCTTGACCTTCTCGTCGCGGATGCTGTCGGCCGACAGGTCGCTTGGCGGGTCCATGGCGATCAGGCAGAGCAGCTGCAGCAGGTGGTTCTGGATCATGTCGCGCAGCTGGCCGGCCTTGTCGAAGTAGCCCCAGCGACCCTCGATGCCCACCTGCTCGGCCACGGTGATTTCCACGTGGGAGATGTGGTTCTGGTTCCACTGGGTCTCGAACAGGCTGTTGGCGAAGCGCAGGGCGATCAGGTTCTGCACCGTCTCCTTGCCCAGGTAGTGGTCGATCCGGTAGGTGCGGTCTTCCGGGAAGTGCCGCGCCACCGCGTCGTTGACCTTGCGCGAGGACGCCAGGTCGTGGCCGATCGGCTTCTCCAGCACCACGCGGGTGCGCTCGGCCAGGCCGACCTCGGCCAGCCCGGCGCAGATCGGCTCGTAGAGCGCCGCCGGGGTGGCGAAGTAGGCGATCAGCCGCTCGGCGTCGCCGACCCGGTCGGCCAGCGCGGCGTAGTCGCCCGCGTTGAGGAAATCCATCGACAGGTAGTCCAGGCGGCCAAGGAAGCGCTGCAGGACGCCCTCCTCCAGCTCCACGCCCGGCACATGGCGGCGCAGGTGCTCGGCGATGGTGGCCAGGTGGCGACTCTCCTCGCCGGACTCGCGGGCCAGGGCCAGCAGCCGCGTGTCGGGACACAGCAGGCCGGCGCGGTCCAGTTGATAGAGGGCGGGGAACAACTTGCGCAAGGCCAGGTCACCGAGCGCGCCGAACAGGGCGAAGGTGCAAGGCTCGACAGGAGTAACAGTCATGGTATTTGTTCTTTTATCAAAGTCACGATTTATGAAAGCATTGTTGAATCGTTTCATCAACAAAAATTACGTAATAAAACAACATTTCTCCATAACCGGGATTTCCAGTGGCTCCTGCCGGAAGCGCCCAGTTACGATAAGGCACTCAATGCACCATCCATCCCAGGAACCAACATGGATCGCACGCGTAACCTGCTGGAACAGATCCAGAACCGTCTGGAAGAGCTGAACAAGGCCGAGCGCAAGGTCGCTGAAGCCATCTTGCAGGACCCGAAACAAGCCACCCGCTACAGCATCGCCTCGCTGGCCCAGGCCGCCCAGGTCAGCGAACCGACCGTCAACCGCTTCTGCCGCTCGTTCGGCGTCAGCGGCTACCCGGAACTGAAACTGCAACTGGCGCAGAGCTTGGCCAGCGGCGCCGCCTATGTGAGCCGCGCCGTGGAAGCCGACGACGGCCCCGAAGCCTACACCCGGAAGATCTTCGGCAGCACCATCGCCTCGCTGGACAGCGCCTGGCAGGCGCTCGATCCCCAGGCCATCGACCGGGCCGTCGACCTGCTGATCCAAGCCCGGCAGATCCACTTCTTCGGCCTCGGCGCCTCCGCCTCGGTGGCCCAGGACGCCCAGCACAAGTTCTTCCGCTTCAACCTCGCCGTGTCGGCGCAGAGCGACGTGCTGATGCAGCGCATGCTCGCCTCGGTGGCTCATACCGGCGACCTCTTCGTGATCATTTCCTACACCGGGCGCACCCGCGAGCTGGTCGAGGTGGCGCACCTGGCCCGCGAGAACGGCGCCTCGGTGCTCGGCCTGACCGCCGCCGACTCGCCGCTGGCCAGGGCCTGCACCCTGAGCCTGGACATCCCGCTGCCGGAGGACACCGACATCTACATGCCGATGACTTCGCGGATCATCCAGCTCACCGTGCTCGACGTGCTCGCCACCGGCATGACCCTGCGCCGTGGTACGGACTTCCAGCCGCACCTGCGCAAGATCAAAGAGAGCCTCAACAGCACCCGCTATCCGAGCGACGACGAGCTCCTCTAGCCCCCCCTACTTCAGCCCTTCCAGACCGGCGGTGAAGGCGCTCGCGCCCTGCTCCGCCGTGCTGAAGGACGTCCGCATGAAGGAGAACAGCTCGCGGCCGCAGCCGACGCCAGCGTCCTGCGGGGCGCTCGCCGGTTCGCGGGCGGCCAGTTCGGCGGCATCGACCAGCACTTCCAGGGTGCCGGCCTGGCCGTCTACACGAATCACGTCGCCGTCGCGCAGCCTGGCCAGCGGGCCGCCGTCGATGGCTTCCGGACAGACATGGATGGCCGCCGGGACCTTGCCGGAGGCGCCGGACATGCGCCCGTCGGTCACCAGCGCCACCTTGAAGCCGCGGTCCTGCAGCACGCCCAGATAGGGGGTCATCTTGTGCAGCTCGGGCATGCCGTTGCTGCGCGGGCCCTGGAAGAGCATCACCGCCACCAGGTCGCGCTCCATCTCGCCGGCCTTGAAGGCATCGGCCAGCTCCTGCTGGTCGCGGAACACACGCGCCGGCGCCTCCACCACCTGATGCTCGGGCGCCACTGCGGACACCTTCATCACTCCCCGCCCCAGGTTGCCGACCATCACCCGCAGGCCACCCTCGGCCGAGAAGGGCCGCGCCGCCGGACGCAGGATGTTCTCGTCGAGGCTCTGTGCCGGGCCGTCGCGCCAGACCAGCTGCTCCCCGTCGAGGAAGGGCTCCTGGGCGTAGCGGCGCAGGCCGCGCCCGACCACGGTATTGACGTCCTCGTGGAGCAGCCCGGCGTCGATCAGCTCGCGAACCAGGAAGGCCACGCCGCCGGCGGCCTGGAAGTGGTTAATGTCGGCCTTGCCGTTCGGATAGACCTTGGTCAGGGTCGGCACCACCTCGGAGAGGTCGGCCATGTCCTGCCAGGTCAGTTGGATGCCGGCAGCCTGGGCGATGGCCGGCAGGTGCAGGGTGTGGTTGGTGGAGCCGCCGGTGGCATGCAGCGCCACCACCGAGTTGACCACCACGCGCTCGTCGACGATCTCGCCGAGCGGCATGAACTGCCCGCCCTGCCTGGTCAGGCGGGTGACCTGGCGGGCCGCCTCCTCGGTCAGCAGGTCGCGCAGCGGGGTGCCGGGATTGACGAAGGAGGAACCCGGCAGATGCAGGCCCATCACTTCCATCAGCATCTGGTTGGTGTTGGCAGTGCCGTAGAAGGTGCAGGTGCCGACGCCGTGATAGGCCTTCATCTCGGACTCGAGCAACTCGTCGCGGCTGGCCTTGCCTTCGGCGTAGCGCTGCCTCACATCCGCCTTTTCTTTGTTCGACAGGCCCGAAACCATCGGCCCGCTGGGCATGAACAGCGCCGGCAGGTGGCCGAAGCGCAGGGCCCCCATCAGCAGGCCGGGGACGATCTTGTCGCAGATGCCGAGGTACAGGGCGGCATCGAACATGTTGTGGGACAGCGCCACCGCCGTGGACAGCGCAATCACTTCACGGCTGGCCAAGGCCAGTTCCATGCCCGGCTCACCCTGAGTCACGCCATCGCACATGGCCGGCACGCCGCCGGCGACCTGACCGACCGAGCCCATGTCGCGCAGGACGCGCTTGATCCGCTCCGGATAGTGCTCATAGGGCTGGTGGGCGGAGAGCATGTCGTTGTAGGCCGTGACGATGGCCACGTTGACGGAGTCCATCAGCCGCAGGCGCTGCTTGTCGCTGCCGTCGCAGGCAGCCACGCCGTGGGCGAAGTTGGCGCACTGCAGTTTGCCGCGTTGCGGCCCCTCAGCGGCGGCAGCCTGGATCATGGCCAGATAGCGCTCGCGCGTGGCACGGCTGCGTTCGACCAAGCGTTCGGTTACCTCAAGGACGCGGGGATGCATGGGATAGACTCCAGATAGCGGCTATGTTTATTTTATAAAAACAACCATACCTTGTATTAACGGAAAAAACAGCCCTTTATTTGCGTATTTTGATATTGTTTTAACAACAAAATTAGAAGCCAAACGAAAACCGGGCCGACCGCCGAATCCAACCGGGCAGCAGCTGCGCAATGCGCCGGGAAGGTGCAGATCCCCCTGCCCGGCGCGAAAACGCTCAGGTGCTCTCGCGCACCATCAGTTCGAAGCCGATGTCCTGCACCGGCTCGGCGATCGACTGGCCGGCCATCAGCGCGAGCAGCAGTTCGGCGGCGCGGCGGCCGATGGCTTCGCGCGGCGTGCGGATGCTGCTGAGCCGCGGCACCATGAAGGACGAGGCCGGCAGGTCGTTGAAGCCAAGCACCGCAACCTGCTCGGGAACCTTCACGCCGCGGCGCATGGCCTCCAGCAGGGCGCCGTGGGCCAGGTCGTCGTTGCCGAAGAAGATGGCGTCGATCTGCGGATGACTGGCCAGCAGCTGGTTGAACAGCTCGCAGCCCAGACCGACGGAAGACGACCGCGGAGTCAGTAGCTCCAGGGCCGGATCGTAGAGGCCGGCCTGCTGCAGGGCCCGACGGAAACCCTCGCCGCGCAGCAGGGTGCGCTGGTCGAGCTGGGCGCCGACGAAGGCCATCCGCTGCCGGCCGCGCGCGATCAAATGCTCGGCTGCCGCCGCGCCGGCGCGCAGCTGCGAGAAGCCGACGCAATGCAGGCCGGCGCCGGAATCCAGATCCATCATGTAGACGCAGGGAATGCCGCTGGAGTCGAGCATGCGCCGCGCACTCTCGGTGCGCTCGAAGCCGGTGAGCAGCAGGCCGCGCGGCTGGTAGGCGAGGTAGTTGCGGATCAGGTCCTCCTCCTCGTCGCGCGAGTAGTGGGAGTTGCCGATCAGCACCTCCAGCCCCTTCGGCCGCATCACCGCGTGTATGGCCTCGAGGGTTTCGACGAACAGCTGGTTGCCCAGGGAGGGCACCACCACCGCCACGGTCTGGCTGCGCGCAGAAGCCAGCGCCCGGGCCGCCGGATTGGCCACATAGCCCAGTTCGCGGGCAGCGTCGCGAACCCGCTGCGCCAGCTCCTCGGCGACGCTGGGAATGCCGCGCAGGGCACGGGAGGCGGTGATCGGACTGACGCCGGCGCTACGCGCCACTTCGTTGAGCGTCGGACGTCCGGTGGTACGGGTATTCTTATCGTTCTTGGGGGTGGTCATCTAGACAGTCGCACCATGAGCAGTATCGGAATGGAACGGCAGGCACCGCGGAAGACTGCAGCACCTGCGGGGCGGCCATTCTCGCCCCGCTGCGCCGTCGCCGTCTCCCCCCATCCCCTCCGACCGGCTTGTCAAACCAGAGGACGACTCATAGGATAGCGCTGTCCCACAGGCCACGGCAATCTCTGGAAAACGCTCGATCCGCCCGTGGCTGGCGTCGCCCCAGCAAGCCTCCGGGCATGAGTCACGACAACGAACGACTCGGGCCACGCGACAACCCCGTCTTGCGAATTGCTTCGGCCTCCGCGAAGGTGGCGCTATCCACCCAACGAGGTGACATATGCACACACCCATTCCGGCCCTGGTGATCATGGGCGTCGCCGGCTGCGGCAAGTCCAGCGTCGGCCAGGCGCTCTGCCGGCTCAGCGGCGCCACCTGCATTGAGGGCGACGCCTTCCACCCCGCGGAAAACATTCGCAAGATGAGCGCCGGCATTCCGCTGACCGACGAGGACCGCGACGGCTGGCTGGACGACCTCTGCAAGGAGCTGCGCCGCGCCATCGCTGCCGGGCAGCGCCCGGTGCTTTCCTGCTCGGCTCTCAAGCGCAGCTACCGCGAGCACCTGCGCAGCGCCGCGCCCGGAGTCGGCTTCGTCTACCTCGAACTGACGCCCGCCGTCGCCGCCCGCCGGGTCGCCGAACGCCCCGGCCATTTCATGCCGGCGAGTATGATCGACAGCCAGTTCGCCACCCTCGAACCGCCTGTGGACGAACCCCTGACCCTGGTCCTGGACGCCTCGCGCCAGGACATTCCGCAACTGGCCGCCGCCGCCCACCAATGGTGGCGCCAGCATGAGCCTGACTGACCTGGGCGTTATATTTTTTAGCTATTTAAGTTAGCGCTATCTAAAACTGTCCAGCTCAAGAACAACAATAATAGGAGGCTTACCATGCCGGGCCTGCCCACAACGCCTTGCTGCTCAAGATCCCGCTCCGGCGAGGTCCGGGACGTGCCCGGGTCAGTTTTGCCGAAGAAACGATTAAGCACCGTTAAATTACGTAATAAACCCTACATAATCTTGACCTTAAAGGGATAAAAACCTTAAATTTAAGTAAATTTACAACAATACACCTCAAGGTACGTACGCATGGCGCCTTGTCATCGTTCGCAGAGCCCGTACGAAATGCCAGCAGCCAAGCCGACTTCCGCGCGCCCATGAGTAAGTGCATGCCACTGTCAGCCCGAACGCCTCTGGCACCCCACGCCCTCTCCCGGCACGCCCGCATGCCGAAAGCCGGGGCACAGCCCACCGGCAAGACCTTCTATCGAATCCCAAGGCGCCCGGCCTGCCGGGCCTTCTTCCCCAGCCTCAGCCTCCCCAGGAGGGTCGCAACATGACTGCTACGCCCAAACCGCTGGTACTCATCATCCTCGACGGCTTCGGTCACAGTGACAGCCCCGCCCACAACGCCATCCACGCCGCCCGCACCCCGGTCTACGA
>NZ_SMMU01000069.1 GCF_004339665.1 Azotobacter chroococcum | reverse complement strand
TGGAGAGCTGAGCGATCCATCGCGTGAACTGACTCGCTTTCATGATCCACCTCCCGCATGCGGAAACGTCATGATCAGCTTAGCTTGCTGCAACAACTAACTCAGACATAGCCTTTTTTTTTGCGTGCCGGTTTTGCGGCGCCTCTTCCCTCAGCGCAGGCCGGCGAGGATCTCGAACGAGCGCAGGCGGGCAGCCGGCTCGTAGAGGTCGCCGGTGAAGATCAGCTCGTCGGCGCCGGTCTGCTCGAGCAGCACCTCCAGGCGGGCGCGGACCTTCTCCGGGCCGCCGATCACCGCCAGGCCGAGGAAGTCGCCGACCGCGGCCTGCTCCTGGCGACTCCAGCGGCCGGACATCGACGCCACCGGTGGACGCAGTACCCGGCTCTCGCCGCGCAGCAGCGCCAGCACGCGCTGGAAGGCGGTGGTGGCGAGGAATTCCGCCTCCTCGTCGCTGGGCGCGGCGATCAGCGGCACGCCGATCATCACGTAGGGTTTGTCGAGCACCGCCGAGGGCTGGAAGTTGTCGCGGTAGAGGCGGATCGCCTCGTGCAGATAGGCCGGCGCGAAATGCGAGGCGAAGGCGTAGGGCAGGCCCTTGCGCGCCGCCAGCCGGGCGCTGAACAGGCTGGAGCCGAGCAGCCAGATCGGCACCTCGGTGCCGACCCCGGGCATGGCGATCACCTGCTGGCCGGGCTGCGCCGGGCCGAGCAGGGCCTGCAGTTCCTCGACGTCCGCCGGGAAGTCGTCGTCGCTGCCCAGGCGGTCGCGGCGCAGGGCGCGGGCGGTGTGGTGGTCGGCTCCCGGCGCGCGGCCGAGGCCCAGGTCGATGCGTCCCGGATAGAGGGTGGCGAGGGTGCCGAACTGCTCGGCGACCACCAGTGGCGCATGGTTGGGCAGCATGATGCCGCCGGCACCGACGCGGATCTGCCGGGTGCCAGCCGCCAGGTAGCCGACCAGCACCGCGGTGGCGGAGCAGGCAATGCCGTCCATGTTGTGGTGCTCGGCCACCCAGAAGCGGGTGAAGCCCAGCGCCTCGGCGTGCTGGGCCAGCGCCAGGGCGTTCTGCAGGGCCTGGGCCGGCCCGCCGTCGTCGCGGATCGGCGCCAGGTCGAGAAGGGAAAGCGCGGTATCAGCCAGTCGTGGCATGGAAGTCTCCTCGAGTCGCTCGCCCGTTGGGGGAAAGGGGGAGACTAAAGCAAAAGGCGCCGCCGGTGGCCGCCGCCTTGCCCGGGCCGGCGGCCGGCCTCAGCTGTCGGCCAGGCGGAAGCCGACCTTCAGGGTGACCTGATAGTGGCCGACTGCGCCGTTCTCGATATGCCCGCGGATCTCGGCCACCTCGAACCATTCCAGGTAGTCGAGGGTTTTCGACGCCTCGGCCAGGGCGTTGCTGATGGCGTCCTCGATGCTGCTGCGCGAGGAGCCGACGATTTCGATCTTCTTGTAGATGTGGTGGTCGGACATGCTGGTCTCCCTGATGGGGGGCAGGCGCCTGCCCCGTTCGGATGAGGCAGGCCAAAGCCGCGAGAGTTCAGTCGTGAGCGTGCCGCTCAGCCGGGTGCCGGCGGCTCGGGATCGTGCAGGAAGCCCTCGGCCTGCATCCGCCACAGCGAGGCGTACAGGCCGTCGCGGGCGAGCAGCTCGGCCGGGCTGCCGTCCTCCACCACCTTGCCGTTCTGCAGCACCAGGATGCGGTCGAAGTTGGCCACGGTGGACAGCCGGTGGGCCACTGCCAGCACCGTGCGGCCGCGCACCAGGTCGGCCAGGGCGACCTGGATCTCCGCCTCGGAATGGGTGTCGAGGGCCGAGGTGGCTTCGTCGAGGATCAGGATCGGCGCGTCCTTGAGGAAGGCCCTGGCGATCCCCAGGCGCTGCCGCTGGCCGCCGGAGAGCCGTGCCCCGCGCTCGCCGACCTGGGTGTCGTAGCCGTGTCGCAGTTCGCGGATGAAGGCGTCGCAGTAGGCCAGGCGCGCCGCTTCCTCGACCTCCCGGTTGTTGGCCTCCGGGCGGCCGTAGCGGATGTTCTCGCGGATGCTGCGGGCGAACAGGGCGGTCTCCTGCGGCACCACGGCGATCATCTGGCGCAGGCTGTCGACGCTGACCTGGCGGATGTCGTGCCCGTCGATCAGGATCTGGCCCTCCTTGACGTCGTCCAGGCGCTGGATCAGTTGCACCAGGGTTGATTTGCCGGCGCCGCTGGGGCCGACCAGGCCGACCTTCTGCCCGGCCGGGATGTGCAGGTTGAAGCCCTGGAACACCTGCCGGCCATCCGGGTAGCTGTAGCTCACGTCGACCAGGTCGATGGTGCCGTCGACGTCGGGCAGCGGCAGGTGGGCGTCCTTCAGGGCGTGCGGCCTGACGATCACGCGCAGGGTATCGGCGATGGCGCTGAGCTGCTGCACGGCGTCGACCAGGGCCAGCGCCAGGTCGCGGGAGCCGTTGAGGATGCGGAAGGTCAGCGCACTGACCAGCACCACGTCGCCGGCGCTGACGCGGCCGGCGCGCCATAGCAGGATGGCCCAGATCAGCATGCCGGCGGCCAGCAGCGACAGGCAGATGTCGTGCAGCACGCGGGTCTTCTCCATGTACAGCCAGCTGCCCCGGTGGGCGCGCGCCTCGCGGCCGATCTTGCGCGCCAGGCGATCGCTCTCCCGGTCGCGGGCGGAGAAGGCCTTGATGGTCCAGACGTTGGACACCGCATCGACCAGCTCGCCGCCGACCTGGGCGGCCTGGGCGGCGTAGCGCTGGTGCTTGTCCCGCCCGCGGATGCCATAGGCGGTGATCAGCACGGCGACCAGCAGCACCACGACGATCAGCGACATGGCCATGCGCCAGTCGACGGTGAACAGCACCACCACCGCGCCGAAGAAATCGACCAAGGGCGGCATGATCTTCCAGGCGAAGCCGCCATAGATGTTGCCCGCCGCCATGCCGGTGGCGGTGATGCGGTTGCCCAGGGCGCCGGCGAAGTGCTCGTTGAAGTAGCGCATGGGGTGGCCGGTGAGGTAGCGGAACAGCTCGACGCGGATGTCCACGCAGCTGGCCACCACAGTGCGGCAGCCGAGCCAGCCGCTCAGGCGCCAGAGGCCGTTCTCGGCGGCGATCAGGCCGAGGAACAGGGCCAGCGGCGTCCACACGTCGGCGTGCTGGCGGTCGTTGCCGGCGGCCAGGGCGTCGACCAGCAGCTTCATGCCGTACTGCACGGCCACCGCGCAACTGGAGGCGGCGAAGATCAGCACGAACATCAGGCCGAAGTGCCAGGGACGCATGCGCAGGTAGCGCCACAGGAAGGGCAGCGTCTGGCCGGGCAGAGTCAGCGGCTTGCGTCGGGGAGCGCTCTTCTTCTGCTTCATGGCCGGCAGCGGGATGCACTCGCTCGATCTTCCGGTACGTTGCCGGCGCTCCGGTAGTCGAAGCGCCGAGCCTGTCGAAAGGGGCCTGCCCGACACATAGCTCTTCCCCCGCACCTGGGCGCCGCAGCGTGTCCCGCTTCCGGCTGTCGTTGTCCCGTTGTCCGGCCTGCTGTCGAGACAGGTGGCCGGACCCCATGAGAAGTATGGACTGGACGAAAAGCGGCCGGGTTCCGGCCCGCCCGCCGGACGGGCGGGGAGAGGGAGGCATCCGTCCTCCCTCATCCCGGAGCCCGGCATTCAGCGCGCGGCCCGATCTGCCAACTGCATCTTCAACCAGCCGGCCAGCCGCTCCGCCCGGCCGTCGCCGCGCCGCAGCGGCACCCACAGCACTAGCCGTGCCGGCGTCTCGACGAAGCCCCAGGGCGCCACCAATCGCCCGGCGGCCAGATCGTCGGCGACCAGCTGCTGCGGCGCGATGGCCACGCCGAGCCCGGCCACCGCCGCTTCCAGCAGGTAATACAGATGCTCGAAGCCGGCGCCGTAGCGCAGCCCGGCCGCCGGCAGCTCCTGGCTCGCCGCCCAGCTTGGCCAGGCCTGCGGGCGCGAGGCGGTGTGCAGCAGGGCCTCGTCGAGCAGCGCCTGCGGCGGCGCCCGGCGCAGCGCGGCGAAGCGCGCATGGCGCGGGCTGAGCACCGGGCCGATGCACTCGGCGGCTAGCTCGAAGACCCGCATGTCGGCCGGCCACGGCGGCTCGGCGAACAGCAGGGTGGCGTCCAGACCCGGCCGGCGCGGGTCCGGCCCGCCCTCGCTGGCCGACAGTTGCAGGCGCAGCTCCGGCAGCTCGCGATTGAGGCGATCCAGGCGCGGGATGAACCAGCGCGCCAGCAGGCTTCCCGGACAGCCGAGCACGAAGGGCGCATCCTCGGTGCGCCGCTTCAGCTCGGCGCAGGCGCCGTCCAGACGGGCGAAGGCGTCGCCGGCGGCATCGCGTAGCAGCATGCCGGCATCGGTGAGTTTTACGCCGCGCCCTTCCTTGACGAACAGGACCACCCCCAGCTCTTCTTCCAGCGCGCGGATCTGCCGGCTGACCGCCCCGTGTGTGACATGCAGCTCCTTGGCTGCCTGCTTGACGCTCTGCAGGCGGGCGGCAGCCTCGAAGGCGCGCAGGGCGTTCAGGGAGGGCAGGTCCGGGTGCGTCATCGGTGAGTTTTCCTGACGTGTTCGGGCGATCTTATCGCTTTTCGCCGGGGGCGCCATTGGTTACCGTGTGACCATCGCAGGTGGGCCGTGAAAAGCGCACCGCCTGCCTCTTTGCATACTCCGGGAGCACCCATGACCGAGACTTCCTACCGCACCGGCCCCGACGAAAAAGGCCTGTTCGGCCAGTTCGGCGGCCAGTTCGTCGCCGAAACCCTGATGCCGCTGATCAACGCGCTGGCGGCGGAATACGAAAAGGCGAAGAGCGATCCGGCCTTCCTCGAGGAGCTGGCCTACTTCCAGCGCGACTACATCGGCCGCGCCAGCCCGCTGTACTTCGCCGAGCGCCTGACCGCGCACTTCGGCGGCGCGAAGATCTTCCTCAAGCGCGAAGACCTGAACCACACCGGCGCGCACAAGATCAACAACTGCATCGGCCAGATCCTCCTGGCCCGGCGCATGGGCAAGCAGCGCATCATCGCCGAGACCGGCGCCGGCATGCACGGCGTGGCCACCGCCACCGTGGCCGCGCGCTTCGGCATGCAGTGCGTGGTGTACATGGGCACCACCGACATCGATCGCCAGCAGGCCAACGTGTTCCGCATGAAGCTGCTGGGCGCCGAGGTGATCCCGGTCGTCGCCGGCACCGGCACCCTCAAGGACGCCATGAACGAGGCGCTGCGCGACTGGGTGACCAACGTCGAGACCACCTTCTACCTGATCGGCACCGCCGCCGGCCCGCACCCCTATCCGGCGATGGTCCGCGACTTCCAGTCGGTGATCGGCAACGAAGTACGCGCGCAGATCCTGGAAAAGGAAGGCCGCCTGCCCGACTCGCTGGTCGCCTGCATCGGCGGTGGTTCCAACGCCATCGGCCTGTTCCACCCCTTCCTCGATGACGCCAGCGTGCAGATCGTCGGCGTCGAGGCCGCCGGTCACGGCATCGACACCGGCAAGCACGCCGCCAGCATGGCCGGTGGCGCGCCGGGCGTGCTGCACGGCAACCGCACCTTCCTGCTGCAGGACGAGGATGGCCAGATCACCGATGCCCACTCGATTTCCGCCGGCCTCGACTACCCCGGCGTCGGCCCGGAGCACGCCTGGCTGCACGAGATCAAGCGCGTCGAATACGTGCCGATCACTGATCACGAAGCGCTGCAGGCCTTCCACCACTGCTGCCGCCTGGAAGGCATCATCCCGGCGCTGGAGTCCTCCCACGCCCTGGCCGAAGCCTTCAAGCGCGCGCCGAAGCTGCCGAAGGATCACCTGATGGTGATCAACCTCTCCGGCCGCGGCGACAAGGATATGCAGACCGTGATGCACCACATGCAGGACAAACTGGAGAAGCACGCATGAGCCGCCTGCAGAGACGCTTCGCCGAGCTGAAGCAAGCCAACCGCGCCGCCCTGGTCACCTTCGTCACCGCCGGCGACCCGGACTACGCCGCCTCCCTGGCCATCCTCAAGGGCCTGCCGGAAGCCGGCGCCGACGTGATCGAGCTGGGCATGCCCTTCACCGACCCGATGGCCGACGGCCCGGCCATCCAGTTGGCCAACATCCGCGCCCTCGGCGGCAAGCAGAACATGGTGAAAACCCTGCAGATGGTGCGCGAATTCCGCACCGGCAACCAGGACACCCCGCTGGTGCTGATGGGCTACTACAACCCGATCTACGCCTACGGCGTCGCACGCTTCATCGCCGACGCCAAGGCGGCCGGCGTCGACGGCCTGATCGTCGTCGACCTGCCGCCGGAGCACAACGACGAGCTGTGCGACCCGGCCCAGGCCGCCGGCCTCGACTTCATCCGCCTGACCACCCCGACCACCGACGACCAGCGCCTGCCGGTGGTGCTCGCCGGCAGCTCCGGCTTCGTCTACTACGTCTCCGTGGCCGGCGTCACCGGCGCCGGCGCCGCCACCCTGGCGCACGTCGAGCAGGCCGTCGCCCGCCTGCGCCGCCACACCGACCTGCCGGTGTGCATCGGCTTCGGCATCCGCAGCCCGGAACACGCCGCCAGCGTCGCCCGCCTGGCCGACGGTGTGGTGGTGGGTTCGGCGCTGGTCGACCGCATCGCCAAGGCTGCCAGCAAGGAGCAGGCGGTGGGGGATGTACTCGGCCTGTGCCGCGAACTAGCCGAGGGCGTGCGCGGCGCCCGCCGGTAAGCGCGCTCTGCATTGAACAATCCCGTGTAATCCCCGGTTTGCGGAAACACCCTATGCAAGCCGCCTATAAAGTGCGTTTACACCTGCCTCGGCTTTGGGGTATTCAACTTCAGGTAAATAAAACAGGTAATCCTCCGGCTTTGCCGGGGGACTCCGTTAGGTTTGACCGTGTGAAACGGCCAGCCTTCGAGCATTTGATGTCGACAGTTGCATTGAGGGCCAGGCCGAATAAGCCTCAGTGGAGAGAGGTATCTGGACGCATGGGTACTCGGCGGGATTGAGTGAAGAGCTGATCCATACATGTGCCAGCCGGGATAAGGAAGGCAAGCAGTACGGCCAGCCCAAATCTGGCCTATGAAGACAGCCGCCTTCAGGCGGCCCCACTTACTTGCCCCTTTGAGGGGCTAACAAACTAAAGCCACCGGCTTTGCCGGTGGATAATTACTCCGTATTTTTTGGCAGAAATCGACATTGGAACGATTACCTGGGTTGGACAGGCGCAAGGTCGATTCCATCCACGCCACTGCGTGCCATCGACTTGGCAAGAAAGCCGCTGTTCCGCAGATCGTCAAGTGCGGCGTCAATCCACTTTAGCCGGTCTGGGCGGTCCAGAGGCACGGCGATTGTTTGAGGAACACCGTAGAAATTGTCAGACAGCAGCCTAAGGCCAGGAGCATTCCTGGTGTTCGCCACCAGCCGCTGCCTATTGCCAGCAAAGGCAACCACAGTTCCGTCCTTCAGCCATTGGACCGCTTCACGCAAACTGTAGTCCGGCGTGGTGCGGACGCGAGCGGATGCGAGATGCTCTTTCAGCCATACCCCGACGCTGTCATCGGTATTGGCGCCGATGACGACCTCAGGCTGGTCCAGATCGCGGACGGAGCGTAAGGGGGAGTCGGAATTCACCAGTGCACTTTGCTGCACCAGCATGTAAGTCTGCGAATACATCACGACGCCCTCGCGTTCCGGATTGGGAGCCACGAAACCGATATCCGCCTTCCCGGTTCGTACTGCCTCAAGGACGTCGGTGGCTGTCGCCAGCGGCGTGAGGGTTGAGGCGACATCAGCCCTTCGCGCCAATTCCGTCGTGATATCGGCAACCACGCCAGACACCTTGCCTGTCTCAGAATCCAATCGACCCTGGGCGAGGTTGGCAACGATATAGGCGGCGCGCAGGGTGCCGGTAGGTGCAATGACTGAGTCGTCAGCCATAACTTTTCCAGTCAGCAGTGACATGAGCGTTAGGAGGCAAGTTACCCGGAACGGAAATCTGCTTCGGGAGCAATTTTGACTGTCCTTTCCGAAAGTCATCATCATTTGCAAGCCTATAAAATAGTTAATTGACTAAATCGTTAACGACGATAAAAGGCGCCGTCATTGACAATATGCAATCAACGGCGGCGTAAAGCCGCCTTTATTTCACGAGTCTGCACGGTCATTCCTGTTCATGGAAGGCGTTCTACGCCTGTGCTTTGGGGAAACAAACCCCATGAAAGGCCGTATCAAATCCTTGGATGGCCAGCCCCTGCCGTTTGCTAGGATGTTGACGTTTCGAGCTAGGTTCTGTTGACGCAAGCCCAGTGCTAAAACTGGGCTTTTGCCATGACTGACAGAAGCCGACTGAGCGACAGGGAATGGTCCCGCATACA
>NZ_SMMU01000068.1 GCF_004339665.1 Azotobacter chroococcum | reverse complement strand
TCAAGGTGATCAAGCGCATGGCCTACGGTTTCCGGGACGAGGAGTACTTCTTCCTGAAAATCAAGGCCGCCTTCCCCGGGAAAATGCGATGAACCAATTATGGCCCTGCTATCGGCCTTGAATTGTCCAGTGGTTTTACGGCAGCGGCCGCTGGCGCTGTTTGTACTTTTATGGTTCTTCGCAAGAGTCGTGGAGAGGAGAAGATCGGCAACTAGGGAAACGGGTAAGTTGACCGTCGTGGTCGATATCCTCATCAGTGGCTGCCGTACTTATCCACAGAGTCTTTATCCACAGCTTCTTCATTTTGGCTCAATTGACAGCGCCTCCAGCACTCAACCAGCCGCATTTTTCCACTGACTTTGCCCTCTTTTCGCGAGCGGGACAGCTGGCCAGATGAAAGCCCGCCAATCCCTTATTAACACATAAGTATTTGATTTAAAAGAAAAACCCCGGCGAAAGGCCGGGGTTCCCGTATGACACTGAGATTGCTCAAATGTGTACAAACAATGTGCCCATCGACACTTCCTCACACATCCAGATTCGCCACCGCCAGCGCATTGCTCTCGATGAACTCGCGGCGCGGCTCGACGGCATCGCCCATCAGGGTGTTGAAGATCAGGTCGGTGGCGATGGCGTCCTCGATGGTGACCTTGAGCATGCGCCGCACGCTGGGGTCCATGGTGGTTTCCCACAACTGCTCGGGGTTCATCTCGCCGAGGCCCTTGTAGCGCTGGATGCTGTGGCGCTTGGTGCTTTCCGCCATCAGCCAGGCGAGGGCTTCCTTGAAGCTGGACACCGGCTTCTTGCGTTCGCCGCGCTGCACGTAGGCGCCGTCTTCCAGCAGGCTGTTCAGCTGCTCGCCGAGGGCGGTAACGGTGCGGTAGTCATTGCTGGCGAAGAAGTCGCGGTTGAAGGTGACGTAGCTGGACAGCCCGTGGGCGACCATTTCCACCTCGGGCAGCCAGAGATGACGCTCACGGTCCTCGCGCAGGCTGGCCCGGTAGGTCAGGCCGGATTTCTCGCTGGCCTTCAGGCGGGTCTGGAACTGCTCCAGCCAGGACTGCATGGCCGCCTGTTCGCCCAGCAGCTCGAGACCGACGCGCGGCAGGTAGACGAAGTGCTCGGTGATGTCTTGGGGATAGAGCCGCGACAGGCGGGCGAGGGTCTTCATCACCGTGCGGTAGTCGTTGACCAGCCGCTCCAGCGCCGGCCCGACAAGCCTGGGCGCGCGCTCGTTGACGTGCAGGCTGGCATCCTCGAGGGCCGACTGGGTCATGTATTCCTCCATGGCCTCGTCGTCCTTGATGTATTGCTCCTGCTTGCCCTTCTTAACCTTGTACAGCGGCGGCTGGGCGATGTAGACGTAGCCGCGCTCGATCAGCTCGGGCATCTGGCGGAAGAAGAAGGTCAAGAGCAGGGTACGGATGTGCGAGCCGTCGACGTCGGCGTCGGTCATGATGATGATGTTGTGGTAACGCAGCTTGTCGATATTGTACTCCTCGCGGCCGATCCCGCAGCCCAGCGCGGTGATCAGGGTGCCGACCTCGGCGGAGGAGAGCATCTTGTCGAAGCGCGCCTTCTCGACGTTGAGGATCTTGCCCTTGAGCGGCAGGATTGCCTGGGTCTTGCGGTTGCGGCCCTGCTTGGCCGAGCCGCCGGCGGAGTCACCCTCGACGATGTAAAGTTCGGAGAGAGCAGGGTCCTTCTCCTGGCAGTCGGCCAGCTTGCCGGGCAGGCCGGCGATGTCCAGCGCGCCCTTGCGGCGGGTCATCTCGCGGGCCTTGCGCGCGGCCTCGCGGGCACGGGCAGCATCGATCATCTTGCCGACCACCGCCTTGGCCTCGTTGGGATTCTCCAGCAGGAAATCGCCGAAATGCTTGCCCATCTCCTGCTCGACGGCGGTCTTCACCTCGCTGGAGACCAGCTTGTCCTTGGTCTGCGAACTGAACTTGGGATCCGGCACCTTGACCGAGATGATCGCGGTCAGGCCTTCGCGGGCATCGTCGCCGGTAGTCGCCACCTTGTGCTTCTTGGCCAGGCCTTCCTGCTCGATGTAGGCGTTCAGGTTGCGGGTCAGCGCCGAACGGAAGCCGGCCAGGTGGGTGCCGCCGTCACGTTGCGGAATGTTGTTGGTGAAGCAGAGGATGTTCTCGTTGAAGCCGTCGTTCCACTGCAGGGCGACTTCCACACCGACGCCGTCCTCCTCGCGCTGCATGTTGAAGTGAAACACCTGACTGACCGCGTTCTTGTGGGTATTCAGGTAGTCGACGAAAGCCTTGAGGCCGCCTTCGTACTTGAACAGCTCCTCCTTGCCGCTACGCTCGTCCTTGAGAACGATGCCGACCCCGGAGTTGAGGAAGGACAGCTCGCGCAGGCGCTTGGCGAGGATGTCCCAGCTGAAGTGGATATTGTGGAAGGTTTCCGCGGAGGGCTTGAAGTGGATCTGGGTGCCGGTGCCCTCGGTGTCGCCGACCGCGGCCAGCGGGGCCTGCGACACACCGTGCACGTAGGTCTGCTCCCATACCTTGCCGTCGCGGCGAATGGTCAGCACCAGCTCCTCGGAGAGCGCATTGACCACCGAGACCCCCACGCCATGCAGGCCGCCGGACACCTTGTAGCTGTTGTCGTCGAATTTGCCGCCGGCATGCAGCACGGTCATGATGACTTCGGCAGCGGAAACGCCTTCTTCCTTGTGCAGGTCGACCGGGATGCCCCGGCCATTGTCGCGCACGGTGATGGATTCGTCGGTGTGAATGGTGATGCTGATATCGTTGCAGTAGCCGGCCAGCGCCTCGTCGATCGAGTTGTCGACCACCTCGAACACCATGTGATGCAGACCGGTGCCGTCGTCGGTGTCGCCGATGTACATGCCGGGGCGTTTGCGTACGGCATCCAGGCCCTTCAGGACTTTGATGCTGGACGAGTCGTACGTCTGGTTTTCGCTCATTACCTTCACTCCCGATCGTGGGTCTGGGTGATACGGCCCTGTTCCACGTGGAACAGGGCAACTGGCGTGTCCGTGCGCCAGCCTTCACGCAATGCTTCAAGGTCTACGCAGGTGATGAACACCTGGCAGTTCAGTTCTTCGAGCAGGCGGCAGAGGGCGCGGCGATGCTGCTCGTCCAGTTCGGAGGGCAGGTCGTCGACCAGATAGATGCACTGGCCGCGTCTGGCGCGGTCGACGAGATGTCCTTGGGCGATCTTCAGCGCACAGACCACCAGCTTCTGCTGACCGCGCGAAAGAAGATCCGCGGCGTTGTGCGCGGCCAGGCGCAGACGCAGATCGGCCCGCTGGGGACCGGCCTGGGTATGCCCCAGCTGTTGATCACGCGGCAGGGAAGCAGCAAGAACCTCGCCGAGCGAGCGCTCCCGGTCCCAGCCGCGGTAGTAGCTCAGGGTCAGACCGTCCAGCTCCACCAGCTCGCGCAGAACGCTCTCGAAGACCGGCTTCAGCGCCTGAATGTAGCTGCGTCGATAACTGTCGATTTCCTCGCTCGCCAGGCACAGTTCCCGGTCCCAGGCGGCTTGCGAAACAGCGTCGATTCTACCATGGCGCAGCCAGGAGTTCCGCTGGCGCAGGGCCGTCTGCAGGCGCTGCCAGGCTGGCAGGAAACGAGGTTCCACGTGGAACACGCCCCAGTCCAGGAACTGCCGGCGCACCTTGGGTGCACCTTCCAGCAGGCGAAAACTGTCCGGATTGATCAGCTGCAGCGGCAGGGCCTCGGCGAGCTGCGCGGTGCTGCGCACGTTCTGCCCGTCGATGCGAATCTGCAGTTCGCCCAGCCGGTTGCGGGCCACGCCGAGATTACACACACGCCCGTCGTCGCCTCCCTGCACCTGGCCGAATACCGTGCAGGTCGGCTGCTCGTGCTGGATCACCGGCGAAAGGCGCTGGCTGCGGAAGGAGCGAGCCAGGCCGAGTAGATAGATCGCCTCCAGCAGGCTGGTCTTGCCGCTGCCGTTGGCACCGTAGAGGATGTTGATGCGAGGCGAGGGAGTGAGGGTCACCGGGTGCAGGTTGCGCACCGCGGTGACGGTCACGCGTCCGAGGGACATCGACGCAGAACGACAGGCTTACAGGCGCATCGGCATGACGACATAGGCAGAGTCGTCATTGTCGGCTTCCTGGAGCAGGGCGCTGCTGTTGGAGTCGGACAGGGTCAGGCGTACCTGCTCGGCGCTCATCACGCCCAGTACATCGAGCAGATAGCTGACGTTGAAGCCGATCTCCAGAGCATCGCCGCTGTAGTCCACCGCCACTTCCTCCTCAGCTTCCTCCTGTTCCGGGTTGTTGGCCTGGATCTTCAAGAGGCCGCTGGCCAGTTGCAGACGGATGCCTCGGTACTTCTCGTTGGAGAGGATCGCCGTGCGGCTGAAGGCCTCGCGCAGCAGCTGGCGGTCGCCGAGTACCTTCTTGTCGCCGCCGCGCGGCAGCACGCGCTCATAGTCGGGGAACTTGCCGTCGACCAGCTTGGAGGTGAAGGTGAACTCGCCGGTGGTAGCGCGGATGTGGTGCTGGCCGAGGACGATGCTGACCTCGCCGTCCTGGTCGGTGAGCAGGCGTGCCAGCTCCAAAATCCCCTTGCGCGGCACGATGACCTGATGGCAGTCGGTATGCTCGATACCGGCCTGCATGGCGCACAGCGCCAGGCGGTGACCGTCGGTGGCGACCGCGCGCAGCACGCCGCCGTTCATCTCCAGCAGCATGCCGTTCAGATAGTAACGCACGTCCTGCTGAGCCATGGCGAAGCTGGTGCGCTCGATCAGCCGGCGCAGCTTGCTCTGCACCAAAGAGAAGGTCAGCGACCCTTGGCCTTCCTCGGCGGTGGGAAAATCGCCGGCCGGCAGAGTGGAGAGGGTGAAGCGGCTGCGGCCGGCCTTGATCAGGAGCTTCTGCTCGTCGAGGCGGATGTCGATCAGTGTGTCGTTCGGCAGGCTCTTGCAGATGTCCATCAGCTTGCGCGCCGGCACGGTGATCTCGCCGGGCTCGGCGTTTTCTTCCAGCGGCACGCGGCCGACCAGCTCGACCTCCAGATCGGTGCCGGTGAGCGACAGCTGCTGTCTTTCGACGACCAGCAGGACGTTGGAGAGCACCGGCAGGGTCTGCCGGCGTTCGACGACGCCGGCGACCAGTTGCAGTGGTTTCAGCAGGGCTTCGCGTTGAATGGTGAAATGCATGGTCCAGTCCCCAGTCGGTTGCGTCTGGCTCAGGTGGTCAGGGTACGCAGCAGGTTCTTGTAGTCCTCGCGGATGTCTGCATCGGATTCCCGCAGTTCGGCAATCTTGCGGCAGGCATGGAGGACGGTGGTGTGATCACGACCGCCAAAGGAGTTGCCGATCTCCAACAGGCTGTGGTTGGTCAGCTCCTTGGACAGCGCCATGGCGACCTGTCGCGGGCGGGCCACCGAACGCGAGCGGCGCTTGGAGAGCAGATCGGCGATCTTGATCTTGTAGTACTCGGCGACGGTGCGCTGGATGTTGTCGATACTGACCAGCTTGTCCTGCAGCGCCAGCAGATCCTTCAGCGATTCACGGATCAGTTCGATGGTGATCGGATGGTTGGTGAAGTGCGAGTGGGCGATGACCCGCTTCAGCGCACCTTCCAGTTCACGCACGTTGGAGCGGATGCGCTGGGCGATGAAGAAGGCGGCGTCGTGGGGCAGTTCGATCTTCGTCTGCTCGGCCTTCTTCATCAGGATCGCCACCCGGGTTTCCAGCTCCGGCGGCTCCATGGCTACCGTCAGGCCCCAGCCGAAACGCGACTTCAGGCGTTCCTCGAGCCCCTCGATCTCCTTCGGATAGCGGTCGCTGGTGAGGATAACCTGCTGGCCGCCTTCGAGCAGGGCGTTGAAGGTATGGAAGAACTCCTCCTGGGAACGCTCCTTCTTGGCGAAGAACTGGATGTCGTCGATCAGTAGCGCATCGACGGAGCGGTAGAAGCGCTTGAACTCGTTGATCGCGTTGAGTTGCAACGCCTTCACCATGTCGGCGACGAAGCGCTCCGAATGCAGGTAGACCACCTTGGCGTTGGGATTTTTCTTCAACAGGTGGTTACCCACGGCATGCATCAGGTGGGTCTTGCCCAGACCGACCCCACCATAGAGAAGCAGCGGATTGTAACCATGCTTGGGGTTGTCCGCCACCTGCCAGGCGGCGGCGCGCGCCAGCTGGTTGGACTTGCCCTCGACGAAATTCTCGAAGGTGAAGGCTCGATTCAGATAGCTCGTGTGCTTGAGTGCGCCCTCGACCTGCACCAAACGCTCAGTGTGCACCGTCGCCGGGTTCGCTGCCGGCTGTGCATCCACGGGTTTCGCACTTGGAGACTCGTCGGCCACCATCGGCGCGGATGCCTGAGCCACCGGCGGCGCCAGGGAAGCGGGCTGCGCCGCGCGCGGCGCAGGGCTACGCTTGCTGCCGATCAGCAGGGAAACCGAGGGCGTGACGTCCTCGCTGCGCTCGCCGAGCAATTCGAGCAGCCGGCTGAGGTACTTCTCGTTGACCCAGTCGAGAACGAAGCGATTGGGCGCATAGACAAGCAGCTCGTCGCCTTCGGCTTCCACCTGCAGAGGGCGAATCCAGGTGTTGAATTGCTGGGCGGGCAGCTCGTCGCGCAGCAGTTCGACGCACTGCTGCCAAAGTTCCACAGACACGTATCTCCCCTCGCCGCCCAGACGGCGGGCAAAAAACAGTCTGCCATTGTAGCCTTCCGAAATTGAGTTATCCACATGGACTGCGCGATGACCGTTCGTGGAAAGTTGACCGGTAACGGATCAGTCAAACGACTCCTTGAAAAGTCTGTTGATAACTGGCCGTGAAATCCGTGTACAACCCTGAGGAAAAATCCAGGGATAACTCTGCTGTGCATAACCATCCAATCTATACCCACGTATTGCACAGGTCGCGCACAAGAAATCCACCCATAATCGACAGATTTATACATTCGTGCAAAGCAGGCATTTCAAGGCTGTGAATAAGTTTTCCACAGATTTGTCGGAGACCAGTTAATACAGCAGTAACAGTCTTTTAAAAGATTTCCTTTCTCTAATTTTTCTGTGGACGCTTTCCACACGTCTTTTCAACAACCTCGAAAAACCCGGCGACCGCTCCCCAGAAAAACCCGGGGAGAGCCTGCGCTTTCCGGTTGCACTGCTGGTTGGAAATTGACCTGCCCCGCGGCTTTCTCTAGAATCGCCCGTCTCTTTAAATCGGGGGCCACTTCCGGCCCGCTACGTGACCACCAGGTAGAGCATCATGAAACGCACTTTCCAACCCAGCACCCTCAAGCGCGCTCGCACCCACGGTTTCCGTGCCCGCATGGCCACCAAGAACGGCCGTCAGGTCCTGTCGCGCCGCCGCGCCAAGGGCCGCAAGCGCCTGACCGTCTGATTCAGCCGGAACGGATGGTGAGTCGAGACTTCGGTCGGGAAAAGCGCCTGCTGATTCCCCGCCAGTTCAAGGCCGTCTTCGACTCCCCGACCGCCAAGGTTCCGGGCAAGCACGTCCTGCTCCTTGCGCGCCCCAACGATCTGGAGCACCCCCGCCTCGGGCTGGTGATCGGCAAGAAGAGCGTCAAGCTCTCCGTCGGGCGCAATCGTCTGAAACGTCTGATCCGCGACTCCTTCCGCCTGAACCAGGACAGCCTGGCCGGCTGGGACATCGTGGTAGTCGCCCGCAAGGGCCTCGGCGAGCTGGATAACGCCGAAGTGACGCAGCAATTCGGCAAGCTCTGGAAACGACTCGCCCGCAGCCGGCCGCAGACCGCTGCCGAGGCGGCTGGAAATTCCCATGCGTAAACTGGCCCTCGCCGCGATCCAGTTCTACCGCTACGCGATCAGTCCGCTGATGGCCAGCCATTGCCGTTTCCACCCCAGTTGTTCCTGTTATGCGCACGAAGCCATCGCCAGCCATGGCCTGCTGCGTGGCGGCTGGCTGAGCCTGTGCCGTCTCGGGCGTTGTCATCCCTGGAATCCGGGTGGCTACGATCCCGTTCCCCCGATCAAAACCTCCCGACCCTCTTCGATGGCCGAGTAACCATGGATATCAAACGCTCGATCCTGCTCGTCGCCCTGGCAGTCGTGTCCTACCTGCTGGTTTTGCAGTGGAACCAGGATTACGGCCAGGCACCGCTACCGCCCCAGAATGCCGTTGCCCAGAACGCCACGCCGGCCCTGCCGGAAGCCGCGTCCGCCACCCCGTCGGCCAGCGTGGACGTTCCCACCGCGGGCAGTGAAACCCGGACGCCGGACACCGCGGTGGGTACCGCCAGTCCCGACCTGATCCAGGTCCGCACCGATGTGCTGGAAGTGGCCATCGATCCGCGCGGCGGCGACATCGTGCAGCTCAAGCTGCCTCAGTTTCCGCGTCGCCAGGACCATCCGGAGATTCCCTTCCAGCTGTTCGACAACGGTAGCGAACGCCTGTACCTGGCGCAGAGCGGTCTGACCGGCGCCAGCGGTCCGGACGCCCGCGCCAGCGGACGCCCGCTGTACGTCAGTGAGCAGCGCAGCTACCAGCTGGCCGACGGACAGGACAGCTTGGTGGTCGAGCTGAAATTCAGCGAGGCCGGCGTCGATTACACCAAGCGCTTCACCTTCAAGCGCGGCGCGTACGACCTGGAAGTCCGCCACCTGATCGCCAACCACGGCGAGCAGCCCTGGAGCGGCAACCTGTTCGCCCAGCTCAAGCGCGATGCCAGCGCCGACCCGTCCTCGACCACCGCGACCGGCACCGCCACTTATCTGGGGGCCGCGCTGTGGACTGCCGACGAGCCGTACAAGAAGGTGTCCATGGGCGACATGGACGACAAGAGCCTGCGCGAAACCGTGCAGGGCGGCTGGATCGCCTGGCTGCAACACTACTTCGTGACCGCCTGGGTTCCGTCCAAGGACGACAGCAATCTGGTGCAGACCCGCAAGGACAGCCAGGGCAACTACATCATCGGCTTCACCGGTCCGGCACTGAACATCCCGGCCGGTGCCAGCGGCGAAACCGTTACCCGCCTGTATGCCGGTCCGAAGGACCAGGACCAGCTTGAGGCCCTCTCGCTGGGCCTCGAGCTGACCGTCGACTACGGCTTCCTGTGGTTCATCGCCCAGCCGATCTTCTGGCTGCTCGGTGTCATCCACGCCCTGCTGGGCAACTGGGGCTGGTCGATCATCGTCCTGACCATCATCATCAAGCTGGCCTTCTTCCCGCTGTCGGCGGCCAGCTACCGCTCGATGGGCCGCATGCGCGCGGTCGCGCCCAAGCTGCAGGCCCTGAAGGAACAGCACGGCGAGGATCGCCAGAAGATGTCCCAGGCGATGATGGAGCTGTACAAGAAGGAGAAGATCAACCCGCTCGGCGGCTGCCTGCCGATCCTGGTGCAGATGCCGGTGTTCCTCGCCCTCTACTGGGTGCTGCTGGAAAGTGTGGAGATGCGCCAGGCGCCCTGGCTGGGCTGGATCGTCGACCTGTCGATCAAGGATCCGTACTTCATCCTGCCGATCATCATGGGCGCGACCATGTTCTTCCAGCAGACGCTCAACCCGACGCCGCCGGATCCCATGCAGGCCCGGGTGATGAAGCTGATGCCGATCATCTTCACCTTCTTCTTCCTCTGGTTCCCGGCCGGCCTGGTGCTGTACTGGGTGGTCAACAACGTCCTCTCCATCGGTCAGCAGTGGTACATTACCCGGCAGATCGAGAAGGCCGCGCAGCAGGCCTGATCCCTTCCCGCCGTCAGCCAGACACAGACGCCCCCTTCGTGGGGCGTCTTGCTATCCGGAGTCCGCCATGCACAGTGCACGCGAAACCATCGCCGCCATCGCCACCGCCCAGGGTCGCGGCGGGGTCGGCATCGTGCGGGTTTCGGGCCCCCTGGCCGGGGTGCTCGCCGCGAGTATCTGCGAGCGTCCGCTCAAGCCGCGGCATGCCCACTACGGCGTTTTCCGCGACGGCACGGGCCAGGTGCTCGACGAAGGCATCGCGCTGTTCTTCCCCGGCCCGAACTCCTTCACCGGCGAGGACGTGCTGGAGCTGCAGGGTCACGGCGGTCCGCTGGTGCTCGACCTGCTGCTGCGCCGCTGCCTGGAACTGGGCGCGCGCATGGCCCGTCCGGGCGAGTTCAGCGAGCAGGCCTTTCTCAACGGCAAGCTGGATCTGGCCCAGGCCGAGGCCATCGCCGACCTGATCGAGGCCAGCTCGGCGCAGGCGGCGCGCAATGCGCTGCGCTCGCTGCAGGGCGAGTTTTCCCGCCGGGTGCACGCGCTGACCGAGCGACTGATCGAGCTGCGCCTCTACGTCGAGGCTGCCATCGATTTTCCCGAGGAGGAGATCGACTTCCTCGCCGATGGCCGCGTGCTTGAACTGCTCGACGGCCTGCGCACCGACTTGTCCACAGTGCTGCGCGAAGCGGGGCAGGGCGCGCTCCTGCGCGACGGCATGACGGTGGTCATCGCCGGCCGGCCGAATGCCGGCAAGTCCAGCCTGCTCAATGCCATGGCCGGGCGCGAATCGGCGATCGTTACCGACATCGCCGGCACCACCCGGGATCTGCTGCGCGAACATATCCACATCGACGGCATGCCGCTGCACGTGGTGGATACCGCCGGCCTCAGGGAAACCGCCGACCAGGTCGAGCGGATTGGCGTCGAGCGCGCCCTCCAGGCCATCCGCGAGGCCGACCGGGTGCTGCTGGTGGTGGATGCCAGCGCTCCGGAAGCGGCCGATCCCTTCGCCCTCTGGCCGGAATTCTTCGACCTGCATCCGGAGCCGGGCAAGGTCACCCTGATCCGCAACAAGGTCGATCTATCCGGCGAGCCGGTGGTTCAGGAGCAGGGCAGCGACGGGCAGGTCATTCTCGGTCTGTCGGCCCGCACCGGCGAAGGCCTGGAGATGCTGCGCGAGCATCTCAAGGCCTGCATGGGCTTTGAACAGACCGTCGAGAGCAGCTTCAGTGCCCGCCGTCGGCATCTGGAGGCCCTGCGCCAGGCCGCCGCCTATCTCGACCATGGGCACGCCCAGCTGATCGGCTGCGGGGCTGGCGAGCTGCTCGCCGAGGACCTGCGCCAGGCCCAGCAGGCACTTGGGGAAATCACCGGCGCCTTCACCCCGGACGACCTGCTCGGACGCATTTTCTCCAGCTTCTGCATCGGCAAATAACCGCGCCCTTTCCTATCCTGCTTCCCTTCCTTGCTTGACGGGGCGGCCCTTGCCGAAAGGGCCGCCCTGTAATGGCCTAATGATTCTGGACACCCCGATAGGGCGGTACGCTACCGTCACACAGCGAGGTAACAGAACATGGCAAAACGATCTTTCTCCACTGAGTTCAGGCACGAAGCAGCAGCCCTCGTGCTTGATCGCCACTACAGCGTGACCGAGGCCTGCACGGCGATGGGTGTCGGACCGACGGCCATGCGCCGCTGGGTCGAACAGCTCCGGCTCGAACGTGACGGCAAGACGCCGAAATCGAAGGCGATGACGCCAGAGCAGCAGCGCATTCAGGAGCTGGAAGCCCGTATTCGCCGGATCGAGCAGGAGAACGAAATCCTAAAAAAGGCTACCGCGCTCTTGATGTCCGACTCGCTCGATCGGTGAGCCTGATCGGCATGCTGAGCACGCAATTCCCGGTCATCGAGCTGTGCCTGACCTTCGGCGTTGGACGTAGCAGCTATTACCAGCAGCGCAGTCGGCAGGCCCGGCGCAATCCCCGCCGGGATCGCCTGCGGGCCAGGCTGGTCGTGCTGCACGAGCGTAGCCGGGGCTCGGCAGGAGCGCGCACACTGGCAGCCGCGCTACGCAGTGAAGGCCACGCTGTTGGCCGTTACAAGGCGGCCCGCCTGATGCGGGAGGCCGGTGTGGTCAGCACGCAGCAGCGCCGCCATCGTTATCGACTGGCCGTGGAGGCTTCTTTCGCAGTCTGAAAACCGAATGGATACCTGCCAGCGGCTATGGCAGCCCGGCTGAAGCAGAGTCCGATGTACTGCGCTACCTGACTTGCTACTACAACCAGATCAGATTGCACAGCAGCAACGGCTACAGAACTCCGGTGGCCATGGAGGCGCTGGCGGCCTGAGTTCCTAAAGGCTATGTCTGAGTTAGCTGTTGCAGCAAGCTAAGCTGATCATGACGTTTCCGCATGCGGGAGGTGGATCATGAAAGCGAGTCAGTTCACGCGA
>NZ_SMMU01000067.1 GCF_004339665.1 Azotobacter chroococcum | reverse complement strand
ACTGAAGAGCTGGATGATTCCCTTTCATGGGGTGGCCACCAAGTATCTGACCCATTACCTGGGATGGCGCCGCCTGCTCGAACGCTACAAGACGCCGCTCAATCCATTGATTTGCTTGAGAGAGGCGCTAGGGCGAGTAGCTATGCAACAACTAACTCAGACATAGCCTTCCTAAAACTGTGTCCAGAATTAATTGACCACTACACCCCGTTATCCCCACGCTTGCTCTGTCCGGCACCGAAAGGCGGACCCACGCCGTGCTGCCGAGCCTCAGCCAAACCTGTGGAAAACCCTCACCGGGCTCCGTCGATAGGCCGGTGGCAAAAACGCCGGTAATTTCACGGGTGGATAAGGTCCAGATCCATGTACAGGACGCCGACAGGCTACCCTCTATCCACAGGCAGGATCGCCACAGTCTTATCCTTGTTGGAAACGTCGATGGCGAAAGGTTTTTGATAAGTTATCCACAGATACCGCGTTGCTCAGACATAAAAAACCAAGAACAGACTTTTTAGAGATTTCTTCCCTTTTGTCGCGGTCAGGCTTTGTAGAGCGGCAGCGCGAAGCGGCTGGTTATTTTTTGTGCAGGACCTTCATTCGCCTTGCCTAACTCTCTATACTTGCCGCCCTTCCTTTCCCCCCTACGAACAGGCACGAGGTGCGTGGTGGACTTCCCTTCCCGTTTTGACGTGATCGTGATCGGTGGTGGCCATGCCGGTACCGAAGCCGCGCTCGCGGCTGCGCGCATGGGCGTGAAGACCCTGCTGCTTTCCCATAATGTGGAAACCCTCGGGCACATGAGCTGCAACCCGGCCATCGGTGGCATCGGCAAGAGCCACCTGGTCAAGGAAATCGATGCACTCGGCGGTGCCATGGCCCGGGCCACCGACGTGGCCGGCGTCCAGTTCCGCGTCCTCAACAGCCGCAAGGGGCCGGCGGTACGCGCCACCCGCGCCCAGGCCGACCGCGCGCTGTACAAGGCGGAGATCCGCCGCATCCTGGAAAACCAGCCCAACCTGTGGATCTTCCAGCAGGCCGTCGACGACCTGATCGTCGAGGGCGAGCAGGTGCGCGGCGTCGTCACCCAGATGGGCCTGAAGTTCCATGCCGACAATGTGGTGCTGACTGTCGGTACCTTCCTTGGCGGACTTATCCACATCGGCCTGGAGAATTATTCTGGCGGTCGTGCCGGCGACCCGCCGTCGATCGCCCTGGCGCGCCGATTGCGCGAGCTGCCGCTGCGCGTCGGCCGCCTGAAGACCGGCACGCCGCCGCGCATCGACGGCCGTTCCATCGACTTCTCGGTGATGACCGAGCAGCCGGGCGACACGCCGGTGCCGGTGATGTCCTTTCTCGGCGCACGCGAGCAGCATCCGCGGCAGGTCAGCTGCTGGATCACCCACACCAATGCGCGCACCCACGAGATCATCGCCGGCAACCTGGACCGCTCGCCGATGTATTCCGGGGTGATCGAGGGCATCGGCCCGCGCTACTGCCCGTCGATCGAGGACAAGATCCACCGCTTCGCCGACAAGGACAGCCACCAGGTGTTTCTCGAGCCGGAAGGCCTGTCGACCCATGAGGTCTATCCGAACGGCATCTCCACTTCGCTGCCGTTCGACGTGCAGCTCGAGATCGTCCGCTCGATCCACGGTCTGGAGAACGCCCATATCGTGCGTCCGGGCTACGCCATCGAGTACGACTTCTTCGATCCGCGCGACCTCAAGTACTCGCTGGAAACCAAGGTGATCGGTGGGCTGTTCTTCGCCGGGCAGATCAACGGCACCACCGGCTACGAGGAGGCCGGCGCCCAGGGCCTGCTCGCCGGCGCCAATGCTGCGCTGCGCGCCCAGGGTCGCGAGGGCTGGTGTCCGCGCCGCGACGAGGCCTACCTCGGCGTGCTGGTCGACGACCTGATCACCCTTGGCACCCAGGAGCCGTACCGCATGTTCACCTCGCGCGCCGAGTACCGGCTGATCCTGCGCGAGGACAACGCCGACCTGCGCCTGACCGAGCAGGGCCGTGCGCTGGGTCTGGTCGATGACGCCCGCTGGGCGGCATTCTGCTCCAAGCGCGAAGGCATCGAGCGCGAGGAGCAGCGCCTGAAGACGACCTGGGTACGCCCAGGTACGCCGGAGGGCGAGGCGGTCGCCGCGCGTTTCGGCAGTCCGCTGGCCCGCGAATACAACCTGCTCAGCCTGCTGGCCCGGCCGGAAATCGACTACGCCGGCCTGGTTGGGCTGACCGGAGGCGGTGCCGAAGATGAACAGGTTGCCGAACAGGTGGAGATCAAGACCAAGTACGCCGGCTACATAGATCGCCAGCAGGACGAGATCGCCCGCCTGCGCGCCAGTGAAAGCACCCGTCTGCCCGACGACCTGGACTACGCGGCGATTTCCGGACTGTCCAAGGAGATCCAGCACAAGCTCGGCCAGGCCCGCCCGCAGACCCTCGGCCAGGCATCGCGGATTCCGGGGGTCACCCCGGCGGCGATTTCCCTGCTGCTGATCCACCTGAAGAAGCGTGACGCCGGCCGGAACCTGGAGCAGAGCGCCTGATGTCCACCGTCACCTCCCGCCACGCCGAGGAACTGGCGTGCGGCGCCCGCGAACTGGGCGTCGAACTGTCCGACCGCCAGCAGGAACAGCTGCTCGCCTACCTGGCGCTGTTGATCAAGTGGAACAAGGCCTACAATCTCACCGCCGTACGCGATCCGGACGAGATGGTTTCGCGCCATCTGCTCGACAGCCTCAGCGTGGTGCCGCAAGTCGCCAAGGCTGGGGATAACTGGCTGGATGTCGGCAGCGGCGGCGGCATGCCGGGAGTCCCGCTGGCCATCCTGTTTCCCGGGCGGCGCTTCACTCTGCTGGATTCCAACGGCAAGAAAACCCGTTTCCTTACCCAGGTGAAACTGGAACTGCAATTGCAAAACCTGGAAGTTGTTCACAGTCGGGTCGAGGCATTCACGCCTGCGCAGCCATTTTCCGGCATCTGTTCTCGGGCGTTCAGTTCGCTGGCGGATTTCGCCAACTGGACCCGCCACCTGAGTGATGGCGAAACCCGCTGGCTGGCGATGAAGGGCGTGCAGCCGGACGACGAGCTGCAGGCCCTGCCGGACGATTTTCGACTGGAACGTACCTATGAGCTCAAGGTTCCCGGTTGTCAGGGTCAGCGCCATCTGCTGATACTGCGCCGCACTCCATGACCCGGACAGACGCTGACCATGGCTAAAGTACTCGCCATCGCCAACCAGAAGGGTGGTGTGGCCAAGACCACCACTTGCATCAACCTGGCCGCCTCGCTGGTGGCCACACGCAGACGCGTGCTGCTGATCGACCTCGATCCCCAGGGCAACGCCACCACCGGCAGCGGGGTGGACAAGCTGAATCTGGAGCATTCGGTCTACGACGTGCTGACCGGCGACTGCAGCTTCGCCGAAGCCATGCAGTTCTCCGAGCACGGCGGCTACCAGCTGCTGCCGGCCAACCGCGATCTCACCGCGGCGGAGGTCGTGCTGCTCGACAAACCGGGCAAGGAGCACCGCCTGCGCGAAGCCCTGGCACCGATCCGCGAGAACTACGACTACATCCTCATCGACTGTCCGCCCTCGCTGTCGATGCTGACGATCAACGCCCTGGCCGCTTCCGACGGGGTGATCATCCCCATGCAGTGCGAATACTACGCCCTGGAAGGCCTGAGCGACCTGGTCAACTCGATCCAGCGCATCGGCAAGGCGCTCAACCCGAGCCTGCAGATCGAGGGCCTGCTGCGCACCATGTACGATCCGCGCGTCAGCCTGACCAACGAAGTTTCCGAGCAACTCCAGGCGCATTTCGGCGACAAGCTCTACGAAACCGTCATCCCGCGCAACGTGCGACTCGCCGAAGCGCCCAGCCACGGCATGCCGGCGCTGGTCTACGACAAGCAATCCAAGGGTGCCCAGGCCTATCTGGCGCTGGCCAGCGAACTGTCCCGTCGCCAGCGTCAGGCTGTACGTGGTACCCGAGCATAAGGAGCTTCCATGGCGATCAAGAAACGAGGCCTGGGCCGCGGGCTGGATGCCTTGCTGGGCGGTACCGGTGGTGTGACCGCCCTGCAGAAGGAGGTCGGGCAACCGGTCGATGGCCATGAGCTGCAGCACCTGCCGCTGGAACTGATCCAGCGCGGCAAGTACCAGCCGCGCCGCGACATGGACCCGGTGGCGCTGGAGGAACTGGCGCAGTCGATCCTGGCCCAGGGGGTGATGCAGCCGATCGTGGTGCGGCCGGTCGATGGCCAGCGCTACGAGATCATCGCTGGCGAACGGCGCTGGCGGGCCAGCCAGCAGGCCGGGCTGGAGAAGATTCCGGCCATCGTCCGCGAGGTGCCGGACGAGGCCGCCATCGCCATGGCGCTGATCGAGAACATCCAGCGCGAGAACCTCAACCCGATCGAGGAGGCCACCGCCCTGCAGCGCCTGCAGCAGGAGTTCCAGCTGACCCAGCAGCAGGTTGCCGATGCGGTGGGCAAGTCGCGGGTCAGCATCAGCAACCTGCTGCGGCTGATTTCCCTGCCGGAGGAGATCAAGACCCTGCTTTCCCGTGGCGATCTGGAAATGGGCCATGCCCGTGCCCTGCTGGGGCTTCCCGCCGAACGGCAGGTGGAGGGCGCGCGACATGTTGTCGCACGCGGTCTGACCGTCCGTCAGACCGAGGCACTGGTTCGCCAGTGGCTGAACGAGCAGTCGCAAGCGGAGAAAGCCCACACGAGCGATCCGGACATAACCCGTCTGGAACAGCGGCTGGCCGAGCGTTTGGGCTCTCCGGTACAGATCAAGCACAGCCAGAAAGGCAAGGGCCAGCTTGTGATCCGCTACAACTCTCTGGACGAACTGCAGGGTGTGCTGGCCCATATCCGTTGATATTCCGGCGTGTAGCGGGCGATCGGAAAAGACTACCCGAAGGTTGAACCGACTTGGAACCACCCATATACTCGCCGCGCATTTTGAAAGCGGTAGGCTCGTTGAACGCTCCGCCATGGTGACGGGGATCGTGTGAACATACGTAATCGGACACCGCTCCACCGCCTTCCCGTGTTTCGTGTATTGGTCGTGCAGGCCCTGACCGGACTTGTCACGGCCTTTGCGTGCGGTGTGTTTTGGGGATTGGTCGCAGGGTATTCGGCCCTGCTGGGTGGGCTGATCGCCTGGCTGGCCAACCTGTATTTCGCCCATAAGGCCTTTCGCTATTTCGGCGCGCGTTCGGCCAAGGCCGTGGTCCAGTCGCTCTGGTCCGGTGAGATGGGAAAACTAATTCTGACAGCGGCGCTCTTCGCGCTGGTGTTTGTGGGGGTGCAGCCTCTCGAACCGCTGGCGCTGTTCGGCGGCTACCTGCTGGTGCTCGGTATCGGAGCGAGCGCACTCCTGCTGATGAGAAACAAACCGAAGCATTGAGCATTTGAGGCGTTTATGGCGAACACTCCAGTCGAATATATACAGCACCACCTACAGAACCTGGTCTTCGGCGCACACCCGGAAAAGGGCTGGATCGTCGCGCAGACGGCGGAAGAAGCCGGGCAGATGGGCTTCTGGTCCATCAACCTGGACACCCTGGGCTGGTCGATCGCCATGGGCGTGCTGTTCCTGTGGCTGTTCCGCAAGGCCGCACTCACTGCTTCCACCAAGGTGCCGGGTCCCCTGCAGAATCTCGCCGAGATGTGCATCGAATTCGTCGAAGGCATGGTTCGCGACACCTTCCACGGCCGCAACCCGCTGATCGCGCCCCTGGCCCTGACCATCTTCGTCTGGGTGTTCCTGATGAACAGCCTGAAGTGGATTCCGGTCGATTTCATCCCGGGCCTGGCCCATCTGTTTGGTGCGCCCTACTTCAAGATCGTGCCGACCGCCGACCCGAATGGCACTTTCGGCATCTCGATCGGCGTGTTCATCCTGATCATCTACTACAGCATCAAGGTTAAGGGTGTAGGGGGATTCACCAAGGAACTCTCGCTGACCCCGTTCAATCATTGGGCGTTGATTCCGTTCAACCTGTTCCTCGAAATCCTGGGTCTGCTGACCAAGCCGCTGACCCTGGCTCTGCGACTGTTCGGCAACATGTATGCCGGTGAGGTGGTGTTCATCCTTATCGCCCTGCTGCCGTTCTGGGCTCAGTGGACCCTGAATCTGCCTTGGGCAATCTTCCATCTCCTGGTGATTCCGCTTCAGGCATTCATCTTCATGGTACTGACCATCGTGTACCTGAGCTCAGCCCATGAAGACCACCATTGACCGGCAATAACGCTTCCCCCAAACCAACCTACCTTAGCTTCAGGAGCTTTACATGGAACTTGTCATCATCGCCGCCTCCATCATGATCGGTCTGGGTGCACTGAGCACCGGTATCGGCTTCGCCCTGCTGGGTGGCAAGCTGCTGGAATCCACCGCTCGTCAACCCGAGCTGGCTCCCCAGCTGCAAACCAAGACCTTCCTGATGGCTGGTCTGCTCGACGCCGTTCCGATGATCGGCGTTGGTATCGCGATGTACCTCATCTTCGTTGTCGCTCCCTCTGCTGCTTAAGCATTTCCCGGTTTAAGAAGGGGTTCGCCCAGCGAGCCCCCTCGTCTTGGAAATGGCAAGCACGCCGAACGAGATAGCACGAGGTAAATCGCTGTGAACATAAATTTGACGCTATTTGGTCAAACGATCGCCTTCGCTATTTTTGTCTGGTTCTGCATGAAGTACGTTTGGCCGCCACTCACTCAGGCCATGCAGGAACGCCAGAAGAAAATCGCCGAGGGCCTGGATGCTGCAGGCCGTGCCCAGCAGGATCTGAAGCTGGCCCAGGAAAAGGTTTCCAACACCCTGCGTGAATCCCGCGAGCAGGCTACCCAGATCATCGAGCAGGCGAACAAGCAGGCCAATGCGATCATCGAAGATGCCAAGCAGCAGGCACAGGCCGAAGGTGAGCGACTGATTGCCGGGGCCAAGGCCGAGATCGAGCAGGAAGTGAACCGTGCCAGGGTAGAACTGCGCACTCAGGTGGCGGCTCTGGCCATCCTGGGCGCAGAGAAGATCCTGGAGTCCAAGGTGGACACCAAGGCGCACAACAAGCTGGTCGAAAAACTGGCCTCCCAACTCTAAGCGAGGCAAGCGATGATCAATAACCAGACGCTTGCTCGGCCTTACGCAAAAGCCGCTTTCGAGTATGCCAGCGCGGCCAACAGCAGCGACGCCTGGTCGGGCATGTTGAGCCTGGCTGCCGCTGTCGTTGAAGCCCCCGAAGTCGCCGAACTGCTGCGCAACCCGCGCCTGACCCGCGAAAGCAAGGTCGAGGCCGTGCTGCGTCTGTTCGCTGCCGACGTCGATGAGGCGTTCCGCAACTTCATCACCAACATGGGCGAGCACGATCGCCTGTTCGTGTTGTCGACTGTGCGCGAACTGTTCGGGGCATACAAGGCAGAAGCCGATAAGACGCTCGACGTCGAACTCGAGACAGCCTACGAGCTTTCCGCCGAGCAACTCGAAACCTTGGCTGCCGCCCTGTCGAAGCGGCTAGATCGTTCCGTCAACCCCAGGCAGGTCGTGAATCCTGCTCTGATCGGTGGCCTGGTCATCCGCGCCGGCGATGTGGTTGTCGACGGTTCGGTCCGCGGCAAACTGAGCCAGTTGGCCGAGTCGTTGAAATCCTGATTTGAGGGTCATGGCATGCAGCAACTGAATCCTGCTGAGATTAGTGAAATCATCAAGCAGCGCATCGCGAACACCGATGTGACTGCCCAAGCCCGCAACGAGGGCACCGTCGTCAGCGTTTCCGACGGTATCGTTCGCATCTATGGTCTGGCCGACGTAATGTACGGCGAGATGATCGAGTTCCCCGGCGGCATCTATGGCATGGCGCTGAACCTGGAGCAAGATTCCGTCGGTGCCGTGGTGCTGGGTAACTACCTGGGCCTGACCGAAGGCATGAGCGCCAAGTGCACCGGGCGCATTCTGGAAGTCCCGGTCGGTCCGGAACTGCTGGGTCGCGTGGTCGATGCCCTGGGCAACCCGATCGACGGCAAGGGTCCGATCGACGCCAAGCTCACCGACGCGGTCGAGAAAGTGGCACCGGGCGTGATCTGGCGTAAGTCGGTCGACCAGCCGGTGCAGACCGGCTACAAGTCGGTCGATGCCATGATCCCGGTCGGCCGTGGCCAGCGCGAGCTGATCATCGGCGACCGTCAGATCGGCAAGACCGCGATGGCCATCGACGCCATCATCAACCAGAAGAACAGCGGCATCCGCTGCGTGTACGTGGCCATCGGTCAGAAGCAGTCGACCATCGCCAACGTGGTGCGCAAGCTGGAAGAGCACGGCGCCCTGGCCAACACCATCGTGGTGGCAGCGTCCGCTTCCGAATCCGCTGCCCTGCAGTACCTGGCTCCCTACGCCGGCTGCACCATGGGCGAGTACTTCCGTGATCGCGGCGAAGACGCGCTGATCGTCTACGATGACCTGTCCAAGCAGGCCGTCGCCTACCGCCAGATCTCCCTGCTGCTGCGCCGTCCGCCGGGCCGCGAAGCCTATCCAGGCGACGTGTTCTATCTCCACAGCCGTCTGCTGGAGCGCGCTTCCCGCGTCTCCGAAGAGTACGTGGAGCAGTTCACCAAGGGCGAAGTGAAGGGCCAGACCGGTTCGCTGACCGCGCTGCCGATCATCGAAACCCAGGCCGGCGACGTGTCCGCCTTCGTTCCGACCAACGTGATCTCCATCACCGACGGTCAGATCTTCCTGGAATCCTCCATGTTCAACTCGGGCATCCGTCCGGCGGTCAACGCCGGTATCTCGGTATCCCGCGTCGGTGGTGCGGCCCAGACCAAGATCATCAAGAAGCTGTCCGGCGGTATCCGTACCGCTCTGGCCCAGTACCGTGAACTGGCGGCCTTCGCCCAGTTCGCCTCGGACCTCGACGAAGCTACCCGCAAGCAGCTCGAGCACGGTCAGCGCGTGACCGAGCTGATGAAGCAGAAGCAGTATGCGCCGATGTCCATCGCCGAAATGTCGCTGTCCCTGTATGCCGCCGAGCGCGGTTTCCTGCAGGACGTCGCAGTGGCCAAAATTGGCGCCTTCGAGCAGGCGTTGATCGGTTACTTCCAGCGTGAGAATGCAGATCTGCTGGCGAAGATCAACGAGAAGGGTGACTTCAACGACGAAATCGACGCAGGCCTCAAGGCCGGCATCGAGAAGTTCAAGGCCACCCAGTCCTGGTAAGCCGCAGCGGGAGCCGCAAGGCTCCCGCCTGCTAACCCGAAAGGTGTCAAATGGCAGGCGCAAAAGAGATTCGCAGCAAGATTGCGAGCATCAAGAGCACGCAGAAGATCACCAGCGCCATGGAAAAGGTGGCGGTCAGCAAGATGCGCAAGGCCCAGATGCGCATGGCTGCCAGCCGTCCCTATGCGGAGCGGATCCGTCAGGTCATCGGCCATCTGGCCAAGGCCAACCCGGAGTACAAGCACCCGTTCATGGTCGAGCGCCCGGTCAAGCGCGTCGGTTACATCCTCGTCTCCACCGACCGCGGTCTGTGCGGTGGCCTGAACGTCAACCTGTTCAAGGCCCTGATCAAAAGCATGAAGGAGTGGCACGACAAGGGCGTCGAAGCCGACTTCTGCGTGATTGGCAACAAGGGTGCCAGCTTCTTCCGCAGCTACGGCGGCAACGTGGTCGCGGCGATCGGCAACCTGGGCGAAGAGCCCGCGATCGGCAGTCTGATCGGCAGCATCAAGGTGATGCTGGATGCCTTCCACGAAGGCCGTGTGGACCGTCTGTACCTGGTGTCGAACAAGTTCATCAACACCATGACCCAGAAACCTGTCGTCGAACAGCTGCTGCCGCTGGCCGCAAGCGATGACGAAGGTGTCCAGAAGGGGACTTGGGACTACCTGTACGAACCCAATGCCCAGCAGCTGCTGGATGCTCTGCTGGTTCGCTACATCGAGTCGCAGGTCTACCAGGCCGTGGTGGAGAACGGCGCGGCCGAGCAGGCGGCGCGGATGATCGCGATGAAGAACGCGACCGACAACGCCGGCGAGCTGATCAGCGATCTGCAGCTGGTCTACAACAAGGCCCGTCAGGCGGCGATCACCCAGGAAATTTCGGAAATCGTCGGCGGCGCTGCCGCGGTTTAAGAACGGTTCATAAGGTTAGAGGAACCAAGTAATGAGTAGCGGACGTATCGTTCAAATCATCGGCGCCGTTATCGACGTGGAATTCCCGCGCGATCAGGTGCCGAACATCTATGACGCGCTGAAAGTCGAAGGCGCGGCCACCACCCTGGAAGTCCAGCAGCAGCTGGGCGACGGCGTGGTTCGCTCCATCGCCATGGGTTCCACCGAAGGCCTCAAGCGTGGCCTGAACGTGAACAACACCGGTGCCGGTATCTCCGTTCCGGTCGGCACGGCTACCCTGGGCCGGATCATGGATGTGCTGGGCAACCCGATCGACGAAGCGGGTCCCATCGGCGAGGAAGAGCGCTGGACCATCCACCGCGCTGCTCCGAGCTACGCCGAGCAGGCCGGCGGCAACGATCTGCTGGAAACCGGCATCAAGGTGATCGACCTGGTCTGCCCGTTCGCCAAGGGCGGCAAGGTCGGCCTGTTCGGCGGCGCCGGCGTGGGCAAGACCGTGAACATGATGGAGCTGATCCGCAACATCGCCATGGAGCACAGCGGTTACTCCGTGTTCGCCGGCGTGGGTGAGCGTACTCGTGAAGGTAACGACTTCTATCATGAGATGAAGGACTCCAACGTTCTCGACAAGGTAGCCCTGGTCTACGGCCAGATGAACGAGCCGCCGGGCAACCGTCTGCGCGTGGCCCTGACCGGCCTGACCATGGCCGAGAAGTTCCGTGACGAAGGCCGCGACGTGCTGCTGTTCGTCGACAACATCTACCGTTACACCCTGGCCGGTACCGAAGTGTCCGCGCTGCTGGGTCGTATGCCGTCCGCGGTGGGCTACCAGCCGACCCTGGCCGAGGAAATGGGCGTTCTGCAGGAGCGCATCACCTCCACCAAGACCGGCTCCATCACCTCCGTGCAGGCCGTGTACGTTCCCGCGGACGACCTGACCGACCCGTCCCCGGCGACCACCTTCGCCCACCTGGACGCCACCGTGGTACTGTCGCGCGACATCGCCTCCCTGGGTATCTACCCGGCCGTCGATCCGCTGGACTCCACCTCCCGTCAGCTCGACCCGCTGGTGATCGGCCAGGAGCACTACGACACCGCCCGCGGTGTGCAGTACGTGCTGCAGCGCTACAAGGAGCTGAAGGACATCATCGCCATCCTCGGCATGGACGAACTGTCCGAAGCCGACAAGCAGCTGGTGTCTCGCGCCCGTAAGATCCAGCGCTTCCTGTCCCAGCCGTTCTTCGTGGCCGAAGTCTTCACTGGCTCCCCGGGCAAGTACGTGTCGCTGAAGGAAACCATCCGCGGCTTCTCCGGCATCCTCAAGGGCGACTACGACCATCTGCCGGAACAGGCGTTCTACATGGTTGGCGGTATCGACGAAGCCATCGAGAAGGCCAAGAAACTGTAACCTGGCGCGCCCGCTAGCCGGGCGCTCGACCAGGCGGTCGCCACCCCGGTGGCGCCGCCTGCTAACCGAGGCATGAATATGGCTATGTCAGTGCATTGCGACATCGTCAGCGCGGAAGAAGAGCTGTTCTCGGGCCTGGTGGAAATGGTCATCGCCCATGCCAACATGGGTGACGTCGGTATCCTCCCGGGTCACATGCCGCTGTTGACTGATCTCAAGCCCGGTCCGGTGCGGGTGATCAAGCAGGGTGGCGACGAGGAAATCTTCTACATCTCCGGCGGCTTCCTCGAAGTGCAGCCGAGCATGGTGAAGGTCCTCGCCGATACCGCGACCCGCGCCAAGGATCTGGACGAGGTCGCCGCTCAGGAAGCCGTCAAGGCCGCCCAGAAGGCGCTCAACGAGAAGGGCGCGGAATTCGACTACGGTTCCGCTTCCGCCCGTCTGGCCGAGGCTGCCGCCCAGCTGCGCACCATCAGCGAGCTGCGCAAGAAGTACGGTCGCCACTGAGTTCGACGCTTCCTCGCTCGACGACGAAAGGGTAGCCCAGGCTACCCTTTTTTCTTGGTTCTTCGCGGAATCCTGGGAAAGCGAGGATTGACAGTCAGGGAAGCAGGTAAATTGGCAGTCGCCAAACTCACCAACCGCTGCCCCCTGCT
>NZ_SMMU01000066.1 GCF_004339665.1 Azotobacter chroococcum | reverse complement strand
GTTCATTTGGAATGACCAAACTTCTCTCCTCGTTCCTTGTTCTGCGCCAAACGGGCCGCCGTCGCGGCCTATGCCAAAACGTCAACAGGCCCTAGGGAGCGGAGTCCCCGATGGACGACCGGAAAGTCGCTGAAATGCCAGGCCTTCAGACAGTCGGCAAGAGTCCCTGGGCCGAATCGACCGGTTCTCTACACGGGTGTCGCCAGCAGAAACGCCGTGGTTTCCGATGGCAGGGCTTGAGCGGCAGGCAGGTGGGGCTATCTTTACAGCGCTGCTGCAAACAACAATCGAATGCAGGAATGTAAGGCCGCCTGGCTTGTTGTCTTGCATGCATGAGGGCTCATGGCCGGTGGCCATGGGAATGCCTGTACGGGAAGTTTCCTGCACAGGCTCAAGGTCCAGCGCATTTCCAGCGAGAATTTCAGTGTGTACGCCAGAAGGCATGGATATATCTTCTGAAAATGGACTTTTCAACCATGGAACAGCCATTCCCCGCCTTCATCGATTTCCCGCCCATCAATGACCTGCGCAGCGCTCTGGCGCGTCTGCAGCAAGTGCCGGGGCAACTCCTGCACACCGACCATCCGGTGGACCCGCATGGCGAGCTTGCCGGGGTCTACAAGCGTGTCGGGGCAGGCGGCACCGTCAAGCGTCCGACCCGGCTGGGGCCGGCGATGATGTTCAACCACATCAAGGGCTATCCGGATTCGCGGGTGCTGGTGGGCGTGATGGCCAGCCGCGAACGGGTCGCCCTGTTGCTCGACACCACGCCCGACCGGCTGGCCGAGCGCATGGGCGAGGCGATCGAGAAGGCCATCGATCCGGTGGTCGTCCCGAGGGAGCAGGCGCCGTGCCAGGAGATCGTCCACCGCGCCGAAGACCCCGGCTTCGATCTGCGCGAACTGCTGCCGGCACCGACCAACACCGACGAGGACGCCGGTCCGTTCTTCTGTCTCGGCCTGGTACTGGGCAGCGACCCGGAGGAGGGCCATGCCGACGTCACCATCCACCGCCTGTGCGTGCAGGGCCGGGACCGGCTGTCGATCTTCTTCGCCCCCGATCGGCACATCGACAAGTTCCGCCAGAAGGCCGAGGCGGCCGGCAAGCCGCTGCCGGTGACCATCAACATGGGGCTGGACCCGGCGATCCTCATCGGCTCCTGCTTCGAGGCGCCGACCACGCCGCTGGGCTACGACGAGCTGAAGATCGCCGGCGGCCTGCGCGGCAGGCCGGTGGAACTGGTCGAGGCGGTCAGCATCGGGCAGAAGGCGATCGCCCGCGCCGAGGTGGTGATCGAGGGCGAGATCCTGCCCCACGAGCGCCTGCGCGAGGACATCAACACCGACAGCGGCCGCGCCATGCCGGAGTTTCCCGGCTACACCGGCCCGGCTAACCCTTCGCTGCCGGTCATCCGCGTGACTGCCGTCACCATGCGCCGGCAGGCGATCCTGCAGACCCTGGTCGGCCCCGGCGAGGAGCACACCAACCTGGCCGGCATTCCCACCGAGGCGAGCATCCGCAACGCCGTGGAACGGGCCATGCCGGGCTTGCTGAAGAACGTGTATGCGCATACCGCCGGCGGCGGCAAGCTGCTCGCCGTGCTGCAGGTGGCCAAGCGCCGGCCGGGCGACGAAGGCCGCCAGCGCCAGGCCGCGCTCATCGCGCTCGCCGTCTACCGCGAGCTGAAGAACGTCATCCTGGTCGACGAGGACGTCGACCCCTTCGACTCCGACGATGTGCTCTGGGCCATGCAGACCCGCTACCAGGGCGATGTGGACACGATCTTCGTGCCCGGCGTGCCCGGCCACGTGCTCGACCCGTCGCAAGTCCCGGAGTACAGCCCGTCGATCGCCGCGCGCGGCCTGACCTGCAAGACCATCTTCGACTGCACGGCGCCCTGGCATCTGCGGGAGCGCTTCGAGCGGGCGAAATTCCGTGATGTCGACCCGCACCCCTTCGCGCCCGAGCTCTTTCCGCAGGCCCGCTCATGAGCGCGCAACGGCTGGTCGTCGGCATCAGCGGCGCCACCGGCATCATCTACGGTATCAGGGCCCTGCAGATGCTCAGGGCCCTGGAGGTGGAAAGCCATCTGGTGGTGTCGCGCGCGGGGGAAATGACCCGCGCCTACGAAACCCGCCTCAAGCGTGACGAGTTGTACGCGCTGGCCGACCATGTACACCCGATCGGCGATGTCGGCGCCAGCATTTCCAGCGGCTCGTTCCGAACGCTCGGCATGCTGGTGGCGCCCTGTTCGGTGCGCACCCTGGCGGAGATCGCCAGCGGCGTGACCACCACGCTGCTGACGCGTGCGGCCGACGTGGCGCTGAAGGAGCGCCGGCGCCTGGTGCTGATGGTCCGTGAGGCCCCGTTGCATGCCGGGCATATCCGCAACATGCTGACCGTGACCGAGCTGGGCGGCATCATCCATCCGCCGGTACCGGCGTTCTACACCGAGCCGCAGAGCATTGCCGACATCGTCGATCACTCGGTGGCCCGGGCGCTCGACTGCTTCGGCCTGGAGGTGCCGGGAGCGCCGCGCTGGGGCGAAAGCTTCGGCATGTCGCCGGCGGACAGGATCAGGCATGCCTGACTGAGTGAATGCTGCGGGGCCGCCCCACATCCATCTGCGCCCTCGCGTGCGAAGGCGCTGGCCTGCGACTGTCCCATGCCCGGACCCGACCTCCGCAATGCGCGCTTGCCGGCGTGTTTGCCGCCTGCGTCGAGCGTTGCCACCTCCGGCGGTAGCCGGCCATGAGAGCGGTCATGGCCGGTGTCGCAGAAACCGCCACTGAAATCAGCGAACTTCCAGCAGCCGATACCTATGGCCCGATCGCGTGCCGCTGTGCCGGGGGGCCTTCGGGTGCTTGGGCTTGATCGATTCGGCGATCAGAAAGGCCAGCTCCAGAGCCTGGTCGGCATTCAGGCGCGGATCGCAGTGGGTGTGATAGCGATCGGAAAGTCGCTCTTCGGTGACCGCACGGCTGCCGCCGATGCATTCGGTGACGTTCTGCCCGGTCATCTCGATATGGATGCCGCCGGCATGGCTGCCCTCGGCCTGGTGCACGGCGAAGAACTGCCGCACCTCGCGCAGGATGCTCTCGAACGCGCGGGTCTTGTAGCCGCCGGCCTTGATGGTGTTGCCGTGCATCGGGTCGGAACTCCACAGCACCTGGCGGCCTTCGCGCTGCACCGCGCGGATCAGCGCCGGCAGATGCTGCTCCACCTGGTCCGCGCCCATCCGCGCGATCAGGTTGAGGCGGCCCGGATCGTTGTCCGGGTTGAGGCTGTCGATCAGGCGCAGCAGCTCGTCCGGGTCCATGCTGGGGCCGACCTTCACCCCGATCGGGTTGCCGACGCCGCGCAGGAACTCCACATGGGCGCCATCCGGCTGGCGGGTGCGGTCGCCGATCCACAGCATGTGCGCCGAGCAGTCGTACCACTCGCCGGTCAGGCTGTCCTGGCGGGTCAGGGCCTGCTCATAGTTCAGCAGCAGCGCCTCGTGGGCGGTGAAGAAGCTGGTCTTGTGCAACTGCGGCGTGCTCTTCAGACCGCAGGCGCGGATGAAGGCGAGGCTTTCGTCGATGCGGCCGGCCAGCTGGCTGTACTTTTCCGACAGGGCTTCGTCAGAGATGAAGTCGAGGTTCCACTGGTGGAGTTGATGCAGGTCGGCGAAGCCGCCCTGGGCGAAGGCGCGCAGCAGGTTGAGGGTGGCGGTGGACTGGTGATAGGCCTGCAGCAGGCGTTGCGGGTCCGGTGTCCGGCTCCTTTCGTCGAAGTCGATGCCATTGACGATGTCGCCGCGGTAGGCGGGCAGGGTGACGCCGTCGACGGTTTCGCTGCCCGCCGAGCGTGGCTTGGCGAACTGGCCGGCCATGCGTCCCACCTTGACCACCGGGCAGCCGGCGGCGAAGGTCATGATCACCGCCATCTGCAACAGCACTTTCACGGTATCGCCGATCTTGCTCGAGGAGAATTCGGCGAAGCTCTCCGCGCAATCGCCTCCCTGCAGCAGAAAGGCGCGTCCCTGGCTGACCTCGGCGAACAGCCGGCGCAGCTCGCATGTCTCGCCGGCGAACACCAGCGGCGGATAACCGGCCAGGGTTGCTTCGACCTGGGCAAGATGGGTGGTATCGGGGTATTCGGGTTGCTGCTGGATGGGCCTGGTTCTCCAGCTGTCGGGAGTCCAGTTCGGCTTCATCATCAGGTTCATCATCAGATCCTTTGATTGCATTACGGCATGCTCGGTGGATGTAACTGCTCTTTGTCGCGCAGTCAGTCATGGCCGCCGCAGATTCTGTTGATGCGAGTCAGAAGCTGAAGCCTGTCATTGACCATTGAGTCTTTTTACCGTTTACGCCTGTGCGGACAGCGACCGGAATCCTTCCTGCCCTGTGCGAAGCCGCCGATGCAACCTGCGCCCGAGCGCACGATTCCGGCGTCCGGGCAAGACTTCTGCGCATCGCCTGCACAGACTGCGAAAGGCCCTCAAAGTCTGGTGTCTGAGCGCCTGCTCAGGCTTCCGGGGCTGTCCTTGAAGAAGTAATGCACGATCTTCGCAAGCTGTCCGAGTGGCCGACAAAAGGCACAAGTGGGGCCAGTGCTTTGCCAGCCTGACTTCGGACGATTACGGAGCAGAGCATGCTCCTCCGGGTGCAGACAGAAGCAAGCGCCGACGGCTATCAGGGCCGTGTCAGCCGGCAGAAGCATCAGCGGCCCAGGGGCCAGGTTGATTGCATCGTTAATGGCATCTTGCCGCATGACCCTTGGATCGGTCATGCCAGTATTTGGCCAGTAAGCACTTTTCCCATAACAAGTTAAAAACAATCTTGTATTGCGTTCGTGGAAATAATTTCCTGGCGACAGTTGTCATTGCTGAAACGTTTCTCCTATGATTTCAGATATGGGCTTTATTAGAGTCCTCATCATATTGGGGACATTGGTTGGCTCAGATTCATGAAGATGACAGAGCTTCCTGCGGATACTGCCATTTCGCTCTTGGAAGTTGCTTTTCCGGGCTGCGAAACAGGGATGGGCAGCTTCTTCGATATGGCGGAAAAGTTCTGGAGTCAGGCAGGTTTTGATTGGCGCTCGATTTGTGGCTTCAGTGAGGAAGGTTAAGCAGGCTGTCGATGGGCATGATGATTCAATACGTCAGCTAAAGTGCCTCGCTTTGCCTCAAGAATGTATTTGCCGATGGAGGCCGCTGGCGGCAAGTATTTCTCCAGGTGGACTATCAGGGTGCACACCAGGGCCGGTCGTGCAGCCAGGGGCTTGGCTGGGAGTCGATGTCGTCCGAATAAGAACGATGTTCTTCGCACGCTAGGGAAAGATCAACTTTTGTGTCTGCTGAAAGTCATGTGCTGCGTTGCTGGTCACGAGTGCGCGCCTGCTGGATAGGCAATGTTCCTGGGGATTTGTTTTGGGAGGGAGTGCTCTCAGTCGAGGCGAAGTTGCAATGCGCTGGGGGTGAATTCAAATAAATAGCTCAACGTTCCGCGCTTTTGTTGTAAAGGCTTGTGCATGGTAAGCCCGTATATGCCTGGCCGCCTGAAAAATCCAAGCTAGGGAAGGCTGAAAAATGAACAATGACAAGCATGCAAGTCGGGGGCGTGATGCCCTGGTCTGCCGACGCTCGGCCATACGGCTCCTTGCGCTGGCGATTTCCGCAGCCAGCCTCGCCATGCAGGATGCCGCCGGGGCGTCGGACAATGGCACCTATCAGGAACTCTACCGGCCCCAGTTCCACTTCAGTCCCGCCGAGAACTGGATGAACGATCCGAACGGACTGGTCTACCACGACGGCGAATATCACCTGTTCTACCAGTACAACCCGTTCGGTGACACCTGGGGACATATGTCCTGGGGGCACGCCGTCAGCCCGGATCTGATGCATTGGGAGCATTTGCCGGTGGCCATTCCCGAACAGGGCGACGAAATGGTCTTTTCCGGCAGCGTGGTGGTCGACGAGCGCAACACGAGCGGCTTCGGGAGCCGGCGCAATCCGCCGATGGTGGCCATCTACACCAGCGCACGGCCGGGATCGCAGGCCCAGTCGCTTGCCTACAGTATCGACCGCGGGCGTACCTGGAGCCGATACGATGGCAATCCCGTGCTCGACATCGGCTCGGCGGAATTCCGCGATCCGAAGGTGTTCTGGTACGCGCCGGAGCGGAAGTGGGTCATGGCCGTGGTCGCGGCGCTGGAACACAAGGTCAAGCTCTACAGCTCGCCCGATCTGAAGAACTGGACGCACATGAGCGATTTTGGCCCCGCCAACGCCACGGGGGGAGCCTGGGAGTGTCCCGACCTCTTTCCGCTTCCCGTCGACGGCGATTCCAGCCGGATCAAGTGGGTGCTTCTGGTCAGCCTCAACCCTGGCAGCATCGCGGGCGGCTCCGGCATGCAGTACTTCGTCGGCGACTTCGACGGGACGACCTTTCGGGCCGACAATGTCCTCGGCGACTATACGCCGCCCACAGGCGAGCTTTACCAGGGCTTCGAGGAGCGCGACTACGGTGAGTGGAGCACGACCGGTACCGCGTTCGGCTCGGGCCCGACCTCCGGCACGATTTCGCCGCAGGGCGAGGTGAGCGGATATCTCGGTGGTGGCCTGGTCAACAGTTACCATGAGGCAGACTTGGGAACGGGAACCCTGACATCGCCCCCCTTTACTATCGAAAGCCCTTACCTCAACTTCCTCGTCGGCGGAGGCAAGCATCCGCACGATCCCACGATCTCGGACCAGGCGGTACCCGCCGGCTCGGTATTCGCCGACTTCGAGGGGAGCAGTTACGGCAGCGGTTGGACCGCCACCGGCACCTTCGCCGGTAGCGCGCCGGCGGCCGGCACACTCGCAGGCCAGCAGTCCGTCAGCGGCTACGAGGGGCGTCAGCTGATCAACACCTTCATCGATTATGACAACGGAACCGGCACGATCGTCTCGCCTGGGTTCACCGTCATGAGCGACTACATCAATTTTCTGGTCGGTGGTGGCGCCCATCCTTATCCCGGCACTGCCAACAATCCTCCGACAGCGGTCAATCTGGTCGTCGATGGCGAGGTGGTGCGCACGGCCACCGGTCAGGACAGCGAGGCCCTCAACTGGACCCACTGGGACGTCTCCGAGCTCAGGGGCCAGACGGCGCGCATCGAGATCGTCGACAGCAACACCGGTGGCTGGGGACACATCAACGCGGACCACTTCATGTTCTCCGACGAGCCGGCCTTGCCGCGCCCCACGGAAACTACGGTCAACCTGCTCATCGATGGCGAAGTGGTCCGATCGACGACGGGGCCCAACAGCACCACGCTGGACTGGGCCGCATGGAACGTCCGGAACCTTATCGGCCAGACCGCCCAGATCCAGCTCAGGGACAGGAACACGGGCGGCTGGGGTTACATCCTCGCCGACCACTTCATGTTTGCGGATGAGCCCGCGCTGTCGCTCCTGCAGCGCAGCAGTTGGGTGGATTACGGTAAGGATTTCTACGCCGCGATCACCTTCAACAACGTGCCCGATGCGCGCCGCCTCGCGATCGGCTGGATGAACAACTGGAATTACGGCCAATTGACGCCGACGAGCCCCTGGCGTGGCGCGATGAGTATTCCGCGCGAGTTTGCCTTGCGCACCATCGATGGCGCTCTCCGGCTGGTTCAGCAGCCCGTGCAGGAGCTTGATCTGCTGGGAGAGGATTGGCAGACGTTCAGCCAGCAGCAGATTCCGTCCGGCACGACCACGCTTCCGCTGCAGGGCAAGGCGTTCGAGATCAAGGCCGACCTGCTTTCCGGCGACGCGAAGCGGGTCGGGCTGAAGGTCCGTAGTGGCAACGGCGAGGAAACCCTCATCGGTTACGACGCCGAGGCCGGCGAAATCTACGTCGACCGGACGCGCTCCGGCGAGGACGGCTTCAGCACCGACTTCCCCGGCGTTCAGCGGGCGCCCTTGACCGCGCGGGATGGCAAGATCCGGCTGCATGTGCTCGTCGACTGGTCGTCGGTGGAGGTCTTCGGTGACCAGGGGCAAACCGTCATCACCGCGCAGATCTTCCCGGGCGCGACGAGCGACGGTGTACAGCTCTTCTCCGAGGGCGGCAGCGCGATGCTCGACTCGTTGCAGGTCCGGCCTCTGGGTTCGAGCTGGACGCGGTAGCGCAGCGGCGGCAACACACTCGAGCGCTTCCCTGCGGGAAGGAAAGGGCGACACACCGGCCCGCGGCCCTGGCAGGACGCGGCCGGGGGAGAAGCTCGGTCCGTTTGAGGGGGAGCGCCGTTCGGTGCTGCACGCGGACGGAGTGGCGCCCGAGCAGGCCCTGTCGGCATCGTGGCTGGATCGCCGGCTTCATGTGATGCGCGCGGCGGGTGCCAGGAAAGGATGACGGGGGCGCAGCCAGCTCAGGTCGTGCCTGAAGATGGAAACCTGTAGAAGTTTCGGACTGCTCACATACATCACGCCGGCCATCACCGCATATGCATTTCCGGTTGTTTGCCGTTCGATCGCGGTAGGCAGGTACTTCTGAATAAATGAAAGCTCCAAACTTGTATCGGTTATAGCCCGATTTTTCGGTTTGCCGAGAGTGATAACGAACTTCGCCTGGCCCCGCGAGCTTTCGCGCAGCTTGATAGAACTGTGCTGGCCATATTGATGGCGATGTGGAGGAAGGCCTGGCACCAGTTGCAATGATATTGAGCTGCTACGGCTGAATAGTTTCATCCAGGTATAAATTAATGATTATCTGTGGTTTCGAGATTGCCAAAAGATGTTTTATTTTTTCAGGATAGCGCTATCTTTGTGAGAATGGAGTCGCCGGGTTCCAGGCATTGCCTTAATGCAGCTCAGCGATAATCAATAAAAATAACACGATAGTGGCAATAGGCTTGGCTGGGTGACAGTGCGACCATCCATAGATAGCGCTGTCTATTGCCGAGGTCTTGCATGGATGGCTTTCTTTATTCCTTCGCCCAGGATCGTGGGCATTACCGAAGTGATCTTGCTCAGCAGTCGTGGACACGGTTTTAAGCACTCATCCGGAGCTCGAAGGATTCCGGGCTGATGTATCCCAGCGTGCTGTGGCGCCGCTGGCGGTTGTAGTCGACTTCGATGTATTCGAACACGGTTGCTCGCATCTGGGCACGCGTACCGAAGCGTTCCCCATGGATGCACTCAACCTTCAGGCTGTGGAAGAAGCTCTCGGCACAGGCGTTGTCGTAGCAGTTGCCCTTCGCGCTCATGCTGCAGCGCAGCTCAGCGCCTCGGCTCCCTTGACAGAGCTCGGTAATCGACAGCGGAAAGCAAGGCGTGCGCCGCTATGGCAATGCCAAGTGGCGAAAGGGCTTGAGGGTTCGGTGCGAGCCCAGGTGGAGGCCTTGGCCGAGCTGATGCGAAAGTTGATGTGATGGTAATGCTGGGGGCGCCTTGTTGACGCGCCGGGCAAGCGGTGCGGCGCTTGCCCGGCGCGATGTGCACCCTCAGGTCATTGCGCGAGTTTTTCCTGGACGATGGGGTAGTGATCCCACACCGCCTGGTCGGTCATCGAGCGAACCAGCTTGACGTATTCGGCATGGGTCCAGGCCAGGGGGGTGGCGGAGTTCGTGCCTTCTCCCTTCTCGAAGCCATGGGTGCTGTTGTCACCCACGCCGTCCCAGACCTGTTCCGGCAGCATCATGCCTTCATTGGCGAACAGCTCCATGCTCTTGACGTAGGTATTTTTGAGCTGCATCAGTTGCTCGTCGCTCAACGTGCTGACCCCTTCCGGCAACCGGGCCTTGGCGAGCGCCAGCTCGTAATGGCCCCGCTCGCCGGTAAAGAACGGCCAGACCCGGCCCCGGTCCGAGCCCGGCTCGGAGGTCATCCAGTTGCCGCCGGTGTTTTGATTTTCACCGTAGCCATCGTTGCCGTAGCGACGCCAGCCGGGGAATTCGCCTACGACTCCGGGGTAGGTGAAGGTGTATTTAAGCTTCAGGTGCTCGGGCAGCACCTGGCTGTCGAGCTCTCCCAGCGAATCGACGATGTGGGGATCGGTGGCGGGGCGAACGCCGTAACGCACCAGCTCCAGAAAACCGGCGTCGAGAACCTGGCTTTCCGGCAGTCCGGCATAGCCGTTGCTGTAACTCAGGGTGCCGCCGTCGTTGGGGTCGTCGTTCTGGGTAATGCGCAGGTAATAGCGTCCGTCGCCCAGCTCGCCACTGCGGGTGAACATGCTCGCTTCCACTTTGTCGGAGTAACCTTTTGCGGTGTTCAGGAAAGTCTGCGCCGCATTGGTATCACCCGCATGCTCGGCGATGTCGGAGGCCGCTGTCAGGCCGGCGATGAGTGCTGCCGTGGTCGAGGGCGAGTAGCCCCATTGCTCTTCCCAGCGCTCCTGCTGGGTCAGCGGTGGGGTGATGTTCCAATCGTTCCAGCCGAGTTTGATCTGGCCGCCCGTGACCAGGAATTCCGCCGCCGGCTTGAGCATGTTCTGGTACCAGTCGGTGATCTGGTTGTCGTCCAGTATCCCGGCCTGCCAGAGTTTCCAGCCCAGCATGATGGGCATGGCGGTCTGGTCGAGCTGGACCGACATCCATTCGAGCTCGCCATCGACATGGGTCTTTTGCAGGAACCAGCCGGTAGCGCCCTCGTTGCCGGGGGTGTCCTCTCTGACCTGAACCTTCTTCAGGTATTCGAAGGCAACCTTCGGCGTCTGGCGGTCGCCGAGCGCCAGCAGCGCCATCGCGCACTGGTAGAAGTCACGTGGCCAGACGGCCTTGTAGCCGGTACTGCTCTGCTCGGCGGAAGTCGTATCGCCCCAGGGATTGGACAGGGAGGCGATCAGCGCCCCGGCGTTGCTCTTGTCCTCCTGGGCCTTGAGCACCATGGCGCTGACGTTGAGCAGCTTGCCGTTGTCCGTGCTCTGCGCATACATGGCCGGCAGGGCGGGCAGGGATTGCAGATAATCCTGCCAGCCGATCGCCTTGCCCTCGCCATTGTAGTGGGCCAGCACCTTGGCGTAGCCGCGGGCAAGCGTCTTGTCCGCCGCCTTGTCGGCCTCCTCGCGGCTCTTCCCGAACCCGACGACCAGGTCGATTGTGGTTTCGGTGCCCTTCAAGGGAAGGCGCGCCAGCAGGGCGACGTTGCCCTGCTGTGACCCAGTGCTGGTGTGCTGGTTGTCGAGCTTGCCATCCTTCTTCAGGTCGGTCAGGCCGTCGGAGGTTCCGGCAAAGCCGACGGTGGCGTTCTCCAGGGGCTGGCTGGCCTTGACCACCAGCGTTGTCTCGTCTTGCTGGGCGTACAGCGCCTGCCGGTCGACGAAGGCGGTGTCGCCGCTGCCGGTGTTGCCGATCGCCGGATCGACGTGCACATAGGCCTGGATGGCCGGATCGGTGCTGCGGAAGTTGACCCGCATCATCAGGGAGTTCGTGTTCGGATCGGTGAACACATGTTTCTCGATCTCGTACAGGCCTTCCTTGTCGCGATTGATGATCTTGTAGGCGAGCGAATTGGGGCGGCCCTCACCGTCGACCGACAGGTAGTGGATTTCGCTGTCGGTGTCCTGCGCTTCCAGATCCACGAAGTCCGGCCCCTGGATAACCAGTTGCAACTCCCTGAGCTGAGCTTCATGAATCAAGCCGAACATGGTCTCGGTGATGATCCCCTGGGCCAGGGAGAACCAGACTTTCGACACGGGACCGGTGGCCGCCGAACGGGCATATTGGCCATCTTCGTTGTACTGCTCGTAGGAGGTGCCGATACCGGTTTTTCCCGAATAGGACCAAAACGGTGCTTTCCCCGGCGCACCCGGGGCCACGCTCTCCACCACGCCGGTACCGGGGGCGGCACCCAGCGCGGTTTGACAGAGGCCCACAGCGCTTACCATGACGCTCAGCAGTGTTTTGCGAAACCTTATTGGCTGCATATCATTTCCTTTTTTTTGGGGGGATAACAACGTTGGAAGATCGCCGTCGTGCAGCCGCTCCGAGCGGGAGCCGGTTGCTTTGGATAGGGGAGGATCGTTCAGCGAGTCTCAGCCGAAGCTTCGAGTCATCGCTTCGAGGCATCGAGGTGCGCGCGCTGGCAACGCCTCCCCGATACGCAGCCACGGGGAGACTTGCCGGCTCGGTATGGATGGCAATCGCCCGATGACTGAGTGTGTCGTGTGCAGGTTTGCCTGAATGCTGCAAGAGGCAGCCCTATAGCTGCTGGCAGCCTGCATCGAGTGCACCGTAGTGACGGTGTGGGTGGGATGGAAATCGAATCTCCGATGCTGGAGAGTGAAATCACTATGTTGGCAAAGTGCCTGGGGAGCGCAGGGTTGCCCGCAACCGGGGTTCCCTGCGTTTACCGACGTACTGCTGGCTGGAAGCATGGATACCTTCCTAATCGTCGGGACAGCGCTGTCTTTGCGGAACGCAACAAATCACCGCAAAGTTAAGTCTGCCGCCATTGTCTTGTTGTTCTTGTTGTCTGCCACCTCGCCTATCCAAAGAAGCGGGCTGGTGACATGCGTGCATGCTTGGGCAAGTTCAGTTTTTATATGAGATAGCGCTAACTTAGTCTTTGAGATTTTGTTTGGCAAGCTACTTTTCATAGTCATGGTTGCTCTACAGAGGCCCTTGCCATTGCAAGTAAGCGACCGGCTGCTTGGCTGAGTCCGGTAATTCACAGAATCTTGCCATGCCGTTCTCTGGATTAGGGGTGGCCATTAATTTGCCGGTAAGAATTTTTCCTATAAAAATTTAAAAGGTTCTTTATATTCTGTTGGGGAAAATTGGTTTTTTAGTAAAAAATTGCCATTGTTGGAACGTTTCCTCTGTGCTTGCAAAGCATGTTTAATGCGGTCTTGGGTTGATCTTGGGCAATTCGAAGTGGCAGTGCTTTTCAAGCGGCAGGCCTGACGGAGGCAAGTGGACGTTTCACGCTTGTGTTGCAAAGGCTTGTGCACAGGCAGGTTCGCATATGCCTCGCCGGCTAAAAATTCCAAGCTAGGTTCTGTTGACGCAAGCCCAGTGCTAAAACTGGGCTTTTGCCATGACTGACAGAAGCCGACTGAGCGACAGGGAATGGTCCCGCATACAA
>NZ_SMMU01000065.1 GCF_004339665.1 Azotobacter chroococcum | reverse complement strand
CAGAAAGCGAGGACACCACTGCCGGCATCCGCGAGCGGCTGTCCGCCATGGAGGATCTGCTCGACGACCTGCCGGAGGGAAGCGTGGGGAAGCTGCGCGCCGAGATTGATTCGATCAGGGCGCTTCTCTGAGTGATGCGATAAGGGTATGGGGATTGAAGTGCCCGGACGGGCGGGGAGTGGGTTAGTGGTAGACTGGTTCGGCTGGATGGACCGTGCGACGCCAAGGAAGGCAGTCATGCCGGCAAAAAGTTTCCGTAGCGAGAACGTGATACACAGCTTGCATCGGCGTGACATGAGATTGACTAATTTTCACAGCGTAGCGGTTGCGGGCGGCTTAAGCTGTTGATTTAAAAGACTTTCAGATTGAGTAGCTTGATTTAGGTTCCAGCGCCGCAAGGCGTAAGAGTTCGAGTCTCTTCATCCGCACCATTCCCTAATCTCCCTGCTCCCTCTCGTATGCCGTCTGCTCTCTGTAGGGTGACTTCTGCAATTCGACCCACTAGAATGCATGCCCTTGATTTGGGGCCGTCAATGGCCGGCTAACGTCTGTGCAACGAGGAATATCCATGCAAGTTTCTGTTGAAAGCACCTCCGCTCTTGAGCGCCGCCTGACGATCGGCGTGCCGGCCGAGCGCATCGAGACCGAAGTCAACAAGCGTCTGCAGCAGACGGCTCGTCGTGCCAAGGTCCCTGGCTTCCGTCCTGGCAAGGTGCCAATGAGCGTGATTCGCCAGCGTTATGAAGAGTCGGCCCGTCAGGAGGCTCTGGGCGAGCTGATTCAGGCCAGCTTCTATGAGGCAGTGCTTGAGCAGAAGCTGAAGCCGGCCGGTGCTCCCTCCGTTGAGCCGAAGGTTTTCGAGAAGGGCAAGGATCTGGAATACGTTGCCACTTTCGAGGTCTATCCCGAGTTTGAGGTTGTGGGTCTGGAGGGGATTGCCGTCGAGCGTCTGCAGGCGGAAGTCGCCGAATCCGATGTCGACAATATGCTGGAAATCCTGCGCAAGCAGAACACTCGCTACAAGCAGGTCGAGCGTGAAGCACAGAATGGCGACCAGTTGAATATCGATTTTGTCGGCAAGATCGATGGCGAAGCCTTTGCTGGTGGTTCTGCCAAGGGTACGTCGCTGGTGCTGGGCTCCGGACGGATGATTGAAGGCTTCGAGGCAGGCTTGGTCGGCGTGAAGGCCGGTGAGGAGCGCGTTCTGTCTCTAACCTTCCCCGAGGACTATCAAAATCTGGATCTGGCGGGCAAGGCTGCTGAGTTCGCGGTAACCGTCAATACAGTGTCCGAGGCCGAGTTGCCCGAGCTGAACGCAGAGTTTTTTGCCTTGTTCGGTATCGCCGAGCCAAATCTTGAGGCCTTTCGTGCCGAAGTCGGCAAGAACATGGACCGTGAATTGCGTCAGGCGATCAAGTCCAAGGTGAAGACTCAGGTGATGGATGGCCTGCTGGCAGTCAATCCGATCGAAGTGCCCAAGGCATTGATTGAGAATGAAGTAAATCGCCTGCGTGTTCAGGCGGTGCAGCAGTTCGGCGGCAATATCAAGCCGGAGCAGCTGCCGGCTAACCTGTTCCAGGAGCAGGCCAGGCGTCGTGTTGCGCTGGGGTTGATTGTTGCCGAGATGGTCAAGCAGTTCGAGATCAAGCCGGATGAGTCGAAGGTGAAGGCTATGATCGAGGAAATTGCTTCTGCCTATCAGGAGCCGGAGCAAGTTGTTGCTTGGTACTACGGTAATGAGCAGCAGCTTGGTGAGGTTCGTTCGGTTGTGCTGGAGGAGCAAGTTGTAGATACTGTCCTTCAGAAGGCCAGCGTAACCGACAAAACGGTCTCTTACGAAGAAGCTGTCAAGCCAGCGGAAGCTCCGCAAGCTGCCTGATTCTTCCCTCGTGTGAGTACATCCATAAGCCAGCCTTCGTGCTGGCTTATTTGCATTTTAAGACCTGACCATTAGGGAGCGATCGGGATATGACCAATCATTTCATGCAAATGCCGGAGATCCAGGCCGCGGGCGGCTTGGTGCCGATGGTGATCGAGCAGTCTGCCCGCGGTGAGCGTGCGTACGACATCTATTCGCGCCTCCTGAAGGAGCGGGTGATATTCATGGTTGGCCAGGTAGAGGACTACATGGCGAACTTGATCGTGGCCCAGCTGTTGTTCCTCGAGGCGGAAAATCCTGACAAGGACATCCATCTCTACATCAACTCGCCTGGTGGCTCCGTGACGGCTGGCATGTCCATTTATGACACCATGCAGTTCATCAAGCCTGACGTTTCCACCATCTGCATCGGTCAGGCCTGCAGCATGGGTGCTCTGTTGCTGGCCGGTGGGGCAGCCGGCAAGCGGTACTGCCTGCCGCATTCGCGGATGATGATCCATCAGCCTCTGGGCGGCTTCCAGGGGCAGGCTTCGGACATCGAGATCCATGCCAGGGAGATTCTCACCATCCGTGAGCGCTTGAACAAGATCTTGGCACACCACACCGGCCAGCCTATCGATGTGATTGCCCGTGACACGGATCGTGACAATTTCATGAGTGGCGAAGAGGCGGTCAAATATCGCCTCATCGATCAGGTTCTCATGCATCGCCAGCTGGTGGGCTGAGCCTGTCATCTTGGGGCGGTTTGAAATTGTGACCGCTCCCGGGCTTGAAAATGCCCGCATTTGCCTTCATCTTGTGTTGCAAGCCTACCGGATTGGATTGATCGAATGACTGACACCCGTAACGGCGAGGACAATGGCAAACTGCTTTATTGTTCCTTCTGCGGCAAGAGCCAGCATGAGGTGCGCAAGCTGATTGCTGGACCCTCGGTCTTTATTTGTGACGAGTGCGTTGACCTGTGCAACGACATTATCCGAGAGGAAGTGCAAGAAGCTCAGGCCGAAAGTAGTGCGCACAAGCTGCCCGCACCCAAGGAAATCAGCACCATTCTCGACCAGTATGTCATTGGTCAGGAGCGCGCCAAGAAGGTCTTGGCTGTGGCGGTATACAACCACTACAAACGTCTGAATCAGCGTGACAAGAAAGATGATGTCGAGCTGGGTAAGAGCAATATTCTGTTGATCGGCCCGACAGGGTCCGGCAAGACTCTGCTGGCTGAGACCTTGGCGCGTCTGTTGAACGTTCCCTTCACGATCGCCGATGCCACTACCCTGACTGAGGCAGGGTACGTTGGTGAGGATGTCGAGAACATCATTCAGAAGCTGCTGCAAAAGTGCGACTATGATGTCGAAAAGGCCCAGATGGGTATCGTCTATATTGATGAAATCGACAAAATTTCGCGCAAGTCCGACAACCCGTCGATTACGCGGGATGTATCGGGAGAGGGAGTCCAGCAGGCCCTGCTCAAGCTAATCGAGGGAACCGTGGCTTCCGTTCCACCCCAGGGTGGGCGCAAGCATCCGCAGCAGGAATTTCTGCAGGTAGATACCCGCAATATCCTCTTTATTTGCGGCGGTGCTTTTTCAGGCTTGGAGAAGGTGATCCAAAATCGCTCGACGAAGGGGGGGATTGGCTTTAATGCCGAAGTGCGAAGCCCAGATGCAGGCAAGAAAATCGGCGAGGCACTTCGGGATGTGGAGCCAGACGATCTGGTCAAGTTCGGGTTGATTCCGGAGTTTGTGGGGCGTCTACCTGTCATTGCTACGCTTGATGAGTTGGATGAAGCGGCTTTAGTGCAAATCCTCACAGAGCCAAGGAATGCATTGACCAAGCAGTATGGCAAGCTGTTCGAGATGGAAGGGGTGGAGCTTGAATTCCGTCAGGATGCCTTGCGGGCCGTGGCCCTGCGGGCTCTTGAGCGAAAGACGGGAGCTCGCGGACTGCGCTCTATCCTCGAAGGCATCCTGCTGGATACCATGTACGAGATTCCCTCGCAGCCGGGTGTCAGCAAGGTGGTTATTGATGAAAGCGTCATCGCGGGGGCTTCCAGGCCTCTACTGATCTACGAAAACGTGGAGCCGCCTGCCAAAGCTGCACCTGATGCTTGATCCGGAAAGGGGGCCTGCGGGCCCCTTTGCATTTCCGCTGCAGTGCTTGTTTTTTTCCAAGGCTACCCCCATCTTAGAAATCAGGATGTGCCCGCCACTTTTCGGTCCTGAGCCCACGTAGAGCCTAAATCATGAATATGATCGAATTACCTCTTCTTCCGCTGCGTGATGTTGTTGTATATCCGCACATGGTAATCCCGCTGTTCGTGGGGCGCGAAAAGTCCATCGAAGCCCTTGAGTCCGCAATGAGTGGGGATAAGCAAATCCTCCTGTTGGCCCAGAAGAACCCGGCAGATGATGACCCGGGCGAAGAGTCTCTCTATCGAGTTGGCACCGTTGCAACAGTCCTGCAACTGCTGAAGCTTCCCGATGGTACGGTCAAGGTCCTTGTCGAGGGAGAGCAGCGTGGGATCATTGAGCGCTTCATTGAGGCCGATGGACACACCCGGGCAGAGCTGTCTCTGGTCGAGGAGGTGCCGGTCGCCGAGCGGGAAGGGGAAGTCTTCATTCGTAGCTTGCTCAGCCAGTTCGAGCAATATGTTCAGTTAGGCAAAAAGGTACCTGCCGAGGTTCTGTCATCGCTGAACAGCATCGATGAGCCGGGTCGACTGGTCGATACTATGGCTGCACATATGGCGCTTAAGCTTGAACAGAAGCAGGAGATTCTGGAGATCGCCGATCTGTCGGCCCGCGTCGAGCACGTTTTGGCGCTTCTGGATGCCGAAATCGATCTGTTGCAGGTTGAAAAACGGATCCGTGGTCGGGTGAAAAAGCAGATGGAGCGCAGTCAGCGCGAGTACTATCTAAATGAGCAGATGAAGGCCATTCAGAAGGAACTCGGTGATATCGATGAGGGGCATAGCGAGATTGACGATCTAAAGCAGCGTATTGAGTCTGCTGGATTGACAAAAGAGGCCTTGGCCAAGGCGCATGCTGAGCTGAACAAGCTCAAGCAGATGTCTCCAATGTCTGCAGAGGCCACTGTTGTACGTTCCTATATTGACTGGTTGGTCAATGTGCCTTGGAAGGCTGAGAGCAAAGTTCGGCTGGATCTGTCCAAGGCCGAGGCTATTCTCGATACGGATCATTACGGTTTGGAGGAAGTCAAGGAGCGTATCCTCGAATATCTCGCTGTGCAGAAGCGAGTGAAGAAGCTCAAGGGGCCTGTACTCTGTCTGGTCGGGCCGCCTGGTGTTGGCAAAACCTCCCTGGCTGAATCCATAGCGCGGGCCACCAATCGTAAGTTCGTGCGTATGGCTCTGGGTGGTGTACGTGATGAGGCCGAAATCCGCGGTCATCGCCGTACCTATATCGGTTCGATGCCAGGACGGCTAATTCAGAAGATGGCCAAGGTCGGGGTGCGCAATCCCTTGTTCCTTCTCGATGAGATCGACAAGATGGGCAGCGATATGCGGGGCGATCCTGCTTCTGCGCTACTGGAAGTGCTCGATCCGGAGCAGAACCATAATTTTAACGACCATTACCTGGAAGTCGATTATGATCTTTCGGATGTGATGTTCGTTTGTACTGCCAACTCCATGAACATTCCAGCTCCCCTGCTGGATCGCATGGAGGTGATACGTCTTCCTGGTTACACCGAAGATGAGAAGGTCAATATCGTAGTCAAATACCTGTCGCCCAAGCAAACTCAAGCTAACGGTCTCAAGAAGGGAGAGCTGGAGTTCGAAGAGGCGGCCATTCGCGATATGATCCGTTACTACACCCGCGAGGCAGGTGTTCGCAGCCTCGAGCGGCAGATTGCCAAGGTCTGTCGCAAAGTGGTCAAAGAAAATGCTAAAGAAAAGCATTTCAAGGTCATGGTGACAGCTGACTCGCTGGAGCATTTCCTGGGGGTTCGCAAATACCGCTATGGTTTGGCAGAGCAGCAGGATCAGATCGGCCAGGTTACTGGTCTGGCTTGGACCCAAGTCGGTGGTGAATTGTTGACCATCGAAGCTGCGGTTGTGCCGGGCAAGGGGCAGTTGATCAAGACCGGATCACTTGGTGATGTCATGGTCGAGTCCATTACTGCGGCGTTGACTGTGGTGCGTAGTCGAGCGAAGAGCCTTGGTATTCCACTGGATTTTCATGAGAAACGGGACATTCATATTCACATGCCCGAGGGTGCGACGCCCAAGGATGGCCCTAGCGCCGGTGTGGGAATGTGCACTGCCTTGGTTTCTGCGTTAACGCAAATTCCTGTGAGGGCCGACGTGGCAATGACCGGCGAAATAACATTGCGTGGTCAAGTATTGGCCATTGGCGGATTAAAGGAGAAACTTCTGGCAGCTCATCGGGGGGGGATCAAGATTGTTATCATTCCTGAAGAGAACGTCCGTGATTTAAAAGATATTCCTGAAAATATCAAACAGGACTTGCAGGTCAAGCCGGTCAAATGGATTGACGAGGTCCTGCAGATTGCGTTGCAATACGCGCCGGAGCCCTTGCCTGACGCTGCTCCTGAGATGGTCGCAAAGGATGAGAAGCGCGAGACCGATCCCAAGGAGAGGATCAGTACGCATTAGTCAAGAGGCTTTCCTTGACATCTTTTTCGAGCGCTTGATATAAAGCGCCTCTTTTCGTGTCGGCAAACCATCCAGCACCTGCTTTGCCTGCACAAAGATCAAGAAATAACCCAAATAGAAATAAGGGGACCTAGAGTGAACAAGTCGGAATTGATTGATGCGATTGCTGCATCTGCTGATATCCCGAAAGCTGTCGCTGGCCGAGCGCTGGACGCAGTGATTGAGTCTGTCACTGGCGCCCTGAAGGCTGGTGATTCTGTGGTGCTGGTTGGTTTTGGTACTTTTGCTGTCAAGGAACGTGCCGCCCGTACTGGCCGCAATCCGCAGACGGGCAAGCCGATCAGTATTGAAGCTGCCAAGATCCCAGGCTTCAAGGCTGGCAAGGCCTTGAAAGACGCAGTCAACTAAGCGTCTTGCGAGCTTAAGGCTCGTCCGGACTAGGGAGTGCTTAGTCTGGTTACGGAGTGGGGGGTGATTAGCGTACAGACCTGTCAGGTTGGGAATTGCGGGTTTGAATCCCACCTGCTCCGCCAGTTACGAAAAGGCGCATCCAGAAAGATGCGCCTTTTTTCTATTCAGGTTCTACCAGTGTCAAATAGCTGTCTCACAGCCGTTTCTGGGGGGATGCATGTTGCAAAACATTAGGGACAATTCACAGGGCTGGATTGCCAAAACCATCATCGGTGTCATTATCGTGCTGCTGGCTTTGACCGGCTTCGATGCCATTCTCAGTAGCACTAGCAACAGCCAGAATGCGGCTGAGGTCAATGGCGAGAAAATCAGCCTGACTGAGCTGAATCGGGCGGTGGAGATGCAGCGTCGCCAACTGCTTCAGCAGCTTGGTCGGGATTTTGACGCTTCGCAATTGAGTGAGGGGCTGCTGCGTAACGCTGCACTCAGTGGCCTGATAGAGCGCAAACTGCTGCTGCAAGGGGCCGAAGCAGCGGGATTTGCCTTTTCCCAGAGTGCCTTGGACCAGTTGATTCTGCAGACCCCAGAGTTTCAGGACGATAGCAAATTCGATCCTAACCGATTCGATCAAGTTATTGCACAGATGGGATACAGCCGCTCGCAGTTTAGGCAGATGCTGGAGCAGGAAATGTTGATCGGTCAGTTACGTGCTGGTCTGGCAGGCAGTGGATTCGTAACAGATCGCGAGGTTGAGGCTTTTGCTCGTCTAGAGCAGCAAACACGTGACTTTGCCACCATGATATTGCCTTTGGACTCGGCAAGCGTGGCAGTTGAGAACGATGCAGTGCGAGCCTATTACGAGGAGCATGCTAGTCGTTACATGACCCCCGAACAGGTTATAGTGGAATATGTCGAGTTGAAGCGGGATGCCTTCTTCGACCAGATAGAGGTCAAGGACGAGGACTTACAGGCACTTTATCAGCGAGAAATCGCCAATCTTGCCGAGCAGCGTCAGGCTGCGCATATTCTCATCGAGGTGAATGACAAATTGAGCGATGAGGAGGCGAGGGCTAAGCTAGAGGACCTCAAGGCGCGTCTCGATAAGGGCGAAGACTTTGCTCCTCTGGCCAAGGAGTTCTCCCAAGATTCTGGTTCAGCTGATAAAGGCGGTGATCTAGGTTATGCAGGGCCTGGCGTTTATGACCCGGCATTCGAGCAAGTACTCTATGCCTTGAAAAAAGGGGAGGTGAGTTCTCCTATCCGCAGTGAGTTTGGCTGGCATCTGGTCAAGCTGCTTGATGTGCAGCCACCTGAGGTTCCCAGTTTCGATAGCCTAAAGGAAAAATTGGTACGTAACCTCAAGTCCGATCAGGTTGAACAAGCTTTCGTTGAGGCGTCCCGTGAACTGGAGAATGCCGCCTTCGAGGCATCGGATCTTGCCCAGCCAGCTCAAGAACTCGGTCTTCAGATAAGAATCAGCTCTCTTTTTGGTCGTGAAGGGGGAGATGGGGTAGCTGCTAATAGACAGGTTATTCAGGCTGCATTCAGTCCCGAAGTGCTTGAGCAAGGGAGCAATAGCGGAGTTATCGAACTAGACCCGGATACAGTTGTCGTTCTTCGTGTTAAAGAGCACAAAAAACCCGAACAACTTCCATTCGAGCAAGTGGCCGATAGTATTCGAGAGCACTTGCTAAAGCAGCGTGCAGCTGAGGATGCCAAGAGCAGAGGAGAAACTCTCCTCAGCAAGCTTCGCCAAGGACATACTCCAGTTGAACAGGCTCAACAGACTGAGGGATGGCAGGTAGTGGAGGCGGCGGCCCGTAATCAAGATGGAATTGCTCCCTCTATCCTGCAGGCGGTGTTTCGCATGCCTAAGCCTGCTGCTGCGGATAAACCGAGCTTTGCGGGAGTGACGTTGCCCAATGGTAACTATGTGCTGATCCGTCTGACGGGGGGCAGTGAGCCGGAGGATGGCTTGTCGGAAGAGGAAAAGGGCATGTACCGGCGCTTTCTAGCCTCGCGTAGCGGTCAGCAGGATTTTGCAGCCTTCCGTCGGCAGCTTCAGTCCAGAGCCGAGATTGAGCGCTTCTGAGAGTGTTGAAACCATCCAATGAGCCTCCAACTCTAGGCGATGGCATATTTAAAATGCCCATATCATCTAATATGGGCATTTGTTTGGGCTCTAATAGTCGCCTCTTGAGCCGCTGTTCTTCTGAGGTTTCTCTTGGTCAGCGGATTCCTCGCTTAAGCAAGAGCTCCTCAACCCTTTACGTAGCGTCCTGGTGCCGCTTCTAAAATCGGATATTCACTATTGCCGCTCTGTCCAACGGCTGGGCGTTGCTCTCCAGCATGTTGGGTAAGCCAAGCAAACCAGTCATTCCACCAGCTACCGGGTTTTTTCTCGGCAGACTCCATCCAAATATCTGGATCGACTGGTGTCTGTTCATTAGTCCAGTAGTGACGTTTGTTTTGTGTCGGTGGATTGATGACCCCGGCGATATGACCTGAGGCGCCGAGAACAAAGCGAACCTTTCCGGAAAGCAGCTTGCTAGTGCTGTAGGCGCTGCGCCACGGGACGATATGGTCGTCTTGGGTGCCAAGCAGGTAGGTGGGTATTTTGATGCTGCTCAGATCCAGCGTGACCCCACAACATTCTAGCTCTCCGGATTTAAGATCGTTCTGCAGATAGGTATGCCGCAGATACCAGCAGTACATTGGCCCAGGAAGGTTTGTGCTGTCGTTGTTCCAGAACAGCATGTCTAGGGTCCTGGGCTTCTGTCCCTTCAGGTACTTGTCCACGGTGTAATTCCACCATAATTCGTTGGGACGTAGCAGGGAGAAGGTGTTGCCCATGTCTTGGCCTCGGAATAGACCGGCCGGGCCATCCTTTCCGCCAATAGTGCGCTCCCGCTGAGTGACGAGATGCTCATCGACGAAAACGTCAATAACTCCAGTATCTGAATAGTCGAGGAAGGTAGCCAGCAGACTAAGGCTACTGATGCAGTCCTTTTCTCCTTGGGCCTCAAGTACTGCAAGGGCAGTGCTCAATAGGGTTCCGCCAATGCAGAAACCGACGCAGTTGAGCTGCTGCCCGCCGCTGATGGCTTGAGTAACCTTGATAGCCTGGATTACGGCACTTTGAATGAAGTCATCCCAAGTCTTGCCCGCGCAACTTTCATCAAAATTACGCCAGGAGATCAGAAAGACTTGGTGGCCTTGTTCGAGGGCATAGCGAACCAAGGAGTTTTCTGGGCGCAGGTCAAGGATGTAATACTTGTTGATCGATGGGGGCACAATGAGTAGTGGGCGTTGATATTGCTTTTCGCTCTGTGGCCGGTATTGGATGAGTTGGAACAGATCATTCTCGAACACAACGTCACCTGGCGTCGTCGCCACGTCACGTCCTACTTGGAAGTCGCCGCTGTCGCATTGGCGTAGTTTGCCTTCCTTTAAATCACTGGCCAAATGCAGCATGCCGTTGAATAGGCTGACGCCGTTGCTTTTCACTAGGGCTTCCAGTGCGTCCGGGTTGCTAGCAAAGAAGTTGCTCGGTGCACTGGCGGCAATGGCCTGCTCTACCAGATAGTAGAGGCGTTGTCTGGGTTTCTCGTCGTCTATTTTCAGCTCTTCGAGAAGCTCCATCATGTAATGAGAATTAAGTAAATAATACGAAGCTAGGGAGCCGAAAAGTGGAGAGCTCCAGTTATCACTGGCAAAACGTTTATCCGTGAAGCTGAATGGTTTCCTAGAAAGAAGCTGCAGGCCAAGTTGGTACCATTCGCGTTGATAGTCGGCCTGCATCTGACGCAGGCGTTCTGCCGGAACGTCAAACCATTTAGCATTATCCGTATCGGCAAACCAAGGCGAGCTGTTCACCCAAAGACGCAGTTGTTGCAGGGCAAAATTGGCCACGAAGGGCGTCTGGGCTGACCAGAAACTTGCGAAGGAGGTGGCTTGATCCATGACATTGATCCTGAAAAGCGTACAAATTTACGGACTGGAAAGGATCCTAGTCCGTTGCCGATGGCTGGCTGGAATCCTGAAGAGGACGTCGACTTCTTCAGTCCAGTCGCTCGTTGCCGTAACCATTTGTTTGTTCTTTCGGAGCGAATCATCAATTCAGGATGCCAGTTGGTTGCGCACGAATACGGATGACCCCGTAAGGGCTCATCCGTATCCGTGCCGCTAGTCGAGCAGGTTTAGGTTGTCAGGACTTCAACGCTCCACTGCGAGGGCTACACCCTGCCCGCCACCGATGCAGAGAGTTGCCAAGCCTTTCTTGAGGTCGCGTCTAATCATTTCGTGCACCAGCGTGACCAGAATGCGACAGCCAGAGGCTCCGATGGGATGGCCGATGGCAATGGCACCGCCATTCACATTGACCTTGCTGGCGTCCCACCCCAACTCCTTGCCAACACTCAGGGATTGGGCTGCGAAGGCCTCATTGGCTTCGATCAGGTCGAGATCATCCAGACTCCAGCCTGCCTTTTCCAGGCAGCGGCGGGTGGCTGAAACCGGGCCAATGCCCATGATGGCCGGATCGACAGCCGCATTGGCATAGGCCTTGATTCGTGCCAGAACCGGCAAGCCGAGCGACTGGGCTTTCTCGGCACTCATCAGCAGCACAGCAGCAGCGCCGTCATTGAGGCTGGAGGCATTGCCTGCAGTGACGCTACCGTCTTTCTTGAAGGCCGGCTTGAGTTTGCTCAGAGCTTCGAGAGTGGTCTCGGCACGCGGCTGTTCGTCGGTGTCGAAAACAATCGGATCTCCCTTGCGCTGGGGAATTGATATAGGGGTGATCTGGCTGCGGAAATGACCGGCTTCGATGGCTGCTACTGCCTTTTGCTGAGAGGCAGCGGCAAGCGCATCCTGTTCCTCCCGGGAAATACCGAACTTCTCGACGAGATTCTCTGCGGTGATACCCATATGATAATTATTGAAGGCATCCCACAGGCCGTCTTGGATCATGCTGTCGAGCAGGTTGGCATGACCCATGCGTAGACCGGTGCGGGCACCAGGAAGGACATACGGCGAAAGGCTCATGTTTTCCTGGCCGCCCGCAATGATCACGTCGGCATCACCGCAGCGGATGGCTTGAGTGGCCAAGTGCAAAGCCTTGAGTCCAGAACCGCAGACCTTGTTTAGGGTCATGGCGGGAACTGTGTGGGGGAGGCCTGCCTTGATCACGGCCTGACGGGCCGGATTCTGTCCTACACCAGCAGTGAGCACTTGGCCCAAAATTACCTCATCGACCTGAGCGGCATCCAGCTTGGTCTGTTCAAGCAGATGACGGATCACAGCTGCGCCCAGTTCTGCCGCGGGAATATTGGCCAAGGACCCTTGGAAGCTGCCTACTGCAGTCCGGGTTGCAGCGACGATTACAACCTCTTTCATGAAGAAGCTACCTCATATGAATAGGGAAGTCTGATCGGAAAGCCTAGCAGCTTCCCGGCAGGCGTCATTGCATGTTCAGACCGCCGTTGATGGAGAAGTCGGCGCCAGTGGCATAGGCAGCCTCATCAGAGGCCAGCCAGGCAACCATGCTGGCGATTTCCTCGGGCTGTCCAAGGCGACCGACCGGAATGCCGGCAGCGATCTGTTCGAGAACTTCCGGGCGCATGGCTCCAGTCATTTCGGTGAGGATGTAGCCAGGGGAAATCGTGTTGACGGTCACGCCCTTGCTGGCCACTTCGCGGGCCAGGGCCATGGTGAAGCCATGAATACCGGCTTTGGCCGCGGAGTAGTTGGTCTGGCCGAACTGGCCGCGCTGGCCGTTGATGGAGGAGATGTTGATGATGCGGCCCCAGCCCTTGCCGAGCATGTCTTCAATGACCTGTTTGGTGGTGTTGAACATGCCGTTGAGGTTGGTGTTGATCACTGCACTCCAGTTTTCCGGAGTGAGCTTGCGGAAGCTGGCGTCGCGGGTAATGCCAGCATTGTTTACCAGCACATCGATTGTGCCGACGCGTTCGCGCAGTTCGGCGAAGGCACGCTGGGTGCTTTCCCAATCGGTGACGTCATGTTCACAGGCTTCGAAGCTGAAACCGCTATCGCGCTGGGCGGAGAGCCAGCCATCTTTGCGTTTGGATTGTGGGGTGCATCCGACGATGACTTTGAAATTTTCCTTGTAAAGGCGCTGACTGATTGAGGTCCCGATTCCACCCATGCCGCCCGTTACGAATGCAATTCGTTGATTGCTCATAGATTTCCCTTCCTTTTTTTGTCGGAGACCCTGGCGACTCACGACTGCAAGAAGCAGCACGTAAGCTGCACAGCGTCATTGGTGTTGTGGCTCACGGGGATTGATTCTCGGGGAGGCGGAGATTTTAGGGTAGTGCCCTGCGGTGACATCGTGCTGGCTATCGGTGACACCCTTGCAGGATTTTCCTGGTGACTTTTTGGCTGCGATATGACACATCTTGTGTCGTTTATATGGGAGATCTAGCGGTTTCTGTAGTCGATAGAGGGCTTGTGAACCGCCCCGGGTTTCCCGGAGGCTCCAACCTTTGAGAGGATGGAGCCATGAAGTCAGCAACGAAGTATTCCCCTGAAGTCCGGCAACGGGC
>NZ_SMMU01000064.1 GCF_004339665.1 Azotobacter chroococcum | reverse complement strand
GAGAGCTGAGCGATCCATCGCGTGAACTGACTCGCTTTCATGATCCACCTCCCGCATGCGGAGACGTCATGATCAGCTTAGCCTGCTGCAACAGCTAACTCAGACATAGCCAAATAAAAAGTGTACGATATTGCATTCGGAAGCTCGGTAAGCCAAGAGCAACCGTTAAAAAAGTGATCTATGCCATAACCCTTTTGGACTAAAAAGACTATCACCAATAAAGAGGTGGCATTAAATGTTAAAAGCACTCGAAACGCAAAGTTCATTATTCTTCCATGTATATACACTAGTAACGTTTTAATAGTTTTATACGGACTGCAATATGTGTATGCCTACATTGAAGTATAAAAATACTACGATATTAATCAATATTAATTCAGCAATACAATGGGAAATAATCTTTGATTTTTCCCGATAACTAGTGACGCCAGAAGCCTCAGCCCCTTGGAACAGCGCGCAAAACGCGCTATCACCCTTCGCATACGTGATTATAGGGTGTACGCCAGCTGCTACGCTGCAGGGCGCGAAGGCATGCGGCCTCCAAGGTGTTGGAAGTGCGCTTTTCGTATCGGTAATTCAAACCTACCCAAACGGCGACAGCCGGGCCTGACGCCTCCCGGACGGGCGCCGTTGTGGGGCAATGCTGTGGGACCAGCGCTCCCTCCACCCCAGGCGAGGCTCTGGCACGCTGGTTTTGGCGGTATTGTGCGCGGAGCGGTAGGCCGCGGACCGCCTCGGGAGACGCTTTTCCCGCGCGCACAAACAAAAACGGCGAGGGGGGTGAGCCTCGCCGTTTTTGTTTTACGTCGTCTTCTCTTCCGTCGACTCATCATCCTGATGAAGCCGCATCCTGCGACTGTCCTTGGCGACCATCCTGGTCAGCCGGTGTCGATCCGTCGACGTCGCTGTGGGATTCAATCTACGCCGGTAGCCGTCTCGCTCCTATTGGGCGAACGCCCGATCTGCTGTAGGCAATGGCTTACAGGGAGAGAACGGCCTGGCTACCTACTGGCCTATAGCGGCATTTTGCAATGCAAAAAAATCCCTCCGCATGAGGAGGGAAAAGGGTACTCGTGCGAGCCACGCACCTTCGAGAATACACACCTTATAGGCTAGACAGGCCGCATGCGGAAACATTCAAAAGAATTTTTGCATGGCAAAAATATTTTGCTCTGGCTACCTCCTGGGGTGTGAGCGGATCGCTCATCACCTCCACCGCTCAGGGGGCGCTGTGCCCCGGCGTGGCATGCTGCTCCTGCTGGTGATTCCCATCGCATCCCCTACCACGTTCGCATCCCTCTCCCGGCCTATGCGTCTGGATTGTCCTGCCAGTGGGAAATGGCTTCTTGCTGGCAGGACAATCCTCGATGCTGATCAGCACAGGCCAGCGAAGCGGGCATGCCTTGGGCAGAGGGATGTGGGAGAGGGGGAAGGCGCTACCGTGGGCAGTAGCAGAAAAGAAGAAGCCGGCGATGCTGCTGAAGAACAGTCCATGATGGACACTCCTTCGCGCGCGCAGAGCCGATACCTGCATGTCCATGACGGACACGCAGTACATCAGAACGCAGTATGGATGGGGCGTATCAGAGGCCTAACTCGCTATGCGAGCCGAGGCGAATCAGCTCTAGCGTTTCGTCGTCCGGTTTCCGATACAGAAGCACCAGATCCGGCTTGATATGGCAGTCACGGTGATCCTTCCAGTTACCGGACAGCGCGTGGTCGCGGTGCCGGATATCCAACGGAACGTCCTTCGCCAGGGCCTCGATGACTGGCATCAGATCCTGCTCCAGCGTCGCCCGGTACTGCCCCTTTGCTTCGCGTTTCAAGTCGCGCTTGAACTGGCTGGTTTGCTTAATCGTCCGCACGGATCGCCGCCCGTAGATCGTCCAGGGTCACGGTTTCGAGGTTCCCCTCGCGCGCTTCCCGCGCAGCAGCGATGGTTTCCAGGGAGGGCACCAGTGGCTCGAACGGGAGCCGTCCCTCCTCGGCGACGCGGATCAGCATCATCTGGATAGCATCCGTCATCGACAGCCCCATGGACTTGAGCACAACGGTAGCCTCCTCCTTCACTCGTTCGTCCACGCGGGCGCGCACGACCGTATCGGTAGCCATATCAGTTCCTCGGTGGTTGTTTGTAGCCACAGTGTAGCCTAGATAGAATGATGCCTTTCAACCTATTTGGTCGCGGATCTTGAGCACGGTGGTCGTCGAGCAGCCGGCATGCCGTGCGGTGGCGCGAATGCCCAGGCCGGCGGCCAGCAGCTCGCGCACACGCTTGTGCAGATCCTCATCCACCGGGCGGCCTTTGTAGGCACCTTCCGCCTTGGCCTTGGCGATCCCCTGGGCTTGCCGCTCCCGGCGCTGCTCGTAGTCCTTGCGAGCGATGGCGGCCATCATCTCGATCATCATGCCGTTGATGGCAGAGAGCATCCGGTCGGTAAATTCGTCGCCCTTGGTGTCCTTCATGCCCTGATGGCTGGTCGGCAGATCGAGGGCGACGATACGCAGCCCCTTGGAGTCGATGGCGGCCTTGAGCTTGTTCCAGTCATCGGTCGGCAGGCGAGACAGGCGGTCGATGCTCTCCACCAGCAGCACGTCCCCCTTCTTGGCGTTCTTCAGCAGACGCAGCAGCTCGGGCCGGTCGGCCTTAGCGCCGCTGGCGTTCTCCAGGTACTCGCAAGCGATAGGGCGGCCATGCTCGGTAGCGAACTGTTCCAGGGCGGCCCGGGCACGGGTGGCGTCCTGCTCATCGGTCGAGGCGCGGAGGTAGGCACGAACGAACATGGCGGTTTCCTTTTTGTATCAGTTTGAGTGTTTCACCTTATGTTGTTGCACTTTGGACGTATCAGAAAAGGAAATAAAGCCCGAAAAGGCCGAATCAGCCTGTATCAGCTAAGGTATACCCTAAGTGATATGCGCTGATTTGGGTATCCGAGCAGAGGCTCGGCATGCTGGCGGTTCAACCCCCGCAGTGCTCAAGGTTCGCGATGCCATGGGTATTGACCTACACGCGGTCATAAATCTTGCTGCAAGAAAGAAGCAAGATTTAATCTTTCCGTGAGCGTGTGTGGGCAATCTAGCGTGGCTGCGATCAAGCTGTTATTATTTTTGATAACACTGCGGCGGACAGAGCGATGCCCGCCACCGGCTAGGAAGAAGGGGTAGGAATGAAGGCAGTCCGGTTCGTTGGCGACTCGCTCGACAGGCTGCGCGAGTTCCCCATGGATGCCAAGCGGGAGGCTGGCCACCAGCTCGACCGTGTACAGAACGGCCTCAATCCTGATGACTGGAAGCCGATGAAGAGCATCGGCCTCGGCGTGCGGGAGATCCGTATCCGGGAGGAGAGTGGAGCCTTCCGCGTCATCTACGTCGCCAATGTCGGTGACGCTGTTGTGGTGCTGCACTGCTTCCGAAAGACAACCCAACAGACGGCCAAGGCAGACATCGACCTTGCTGTCCGCCGCCTGCGCGACCTCAAGAGGGAATCACCATGACCACCGAGCAGACATTCGCCAGCGTTTGGGATGCCATCGAGGATACCCCGGCTGAGGCCGAGAATATGAAGGTGCGCTCCGCCCTGCTGATGAAGCTCAACCAGTTCCTGGAACAGCTGCCGGGCACTGATGCCGAGAAGGCTGCACGCCTTGGGATCACCCGCCCACGGTATTCCGACCTGAAACACGGCCGCATCCAGAAGTTCAGCATCGATGCCTTGGTCGGCTACGCGAGCGCAGTTGGCCTGCATGTACACCTTGAGTTGAGCATGGCCGCATAACCACTGCCCGCGCGGACTTTGTGTCCGTCTGCGGTTTTTTATTAATGGAGCTATCTTGCTGCTAGATTGCTGCAACATATATGGAGAGTCGTATGGCTACAGTGGTGGCGCTGGTGAGTCAGAAGGGGGGGGTGGGTAAGTCCACGCTCTCCCGTGCTTTGGCACGCGAAGCCGCAGCGGGGGGGCTGAGGGTGAAGGTGGCCGACCTAGATACGCAGCAAGGAACTTCAGTCGATTGGCACCGGGTGCGCCTTAGCGTTGGGCTAGAGCCGGTCGTCTCGGTGGAAGCCTTCGCTACTGCGGCGCAAGCACTGGCAGCAGCTGATGGTTTCGACCTGCTGGTGATCGACGGTCCGGCACGTACCAGTCAGGCCACCCTGGAGATTGCCAAGGCGGCGAGCATCGTCGTGCAGCCGACCGGCGCTTCTCTCGATGATCTACGGCCCGCAGTGAGGGAATTTCATGCCCTAGTCAAAGCCGGCGTGCCGGCTCAGCGGCTTGCTTTCGCTTTGAACCGTATCGGCACTGAAGGGGAGGAGGCGGCGGCGCGTGCGTACCTCGAAGAGGCTGGCTATGCAGTCCTGTCCGGCTGCCTGTTCGAGAGGCCTGCCTACCGTCAGGCGCAGAACGAGGGGCGGGCCGTCACAGAGACTCGCTATGTCGGGCTAAACGCGAAAGCCGACGCACTGCTGCAATCGTTGATCGATCGAATCGGAGAATGACCATGGCCGACCTGTCCAAGCTGAAGAAGAGCAAGCTCGGTACCCCGCCTTCGCCCGATGAGGCTAGCCAGAACCTCACTGCCCCCGAAGTAGCCCCTGCCACGCCACAAGCCGAGCCAAGGCCTCGTAGAGACGGCCGTAGCGCGCGAAAGACCCACAGGACACTGCCATTCGCTACCCGCGTCAGCCCGGATTTCGATGGTCGGCTACGCGATATCGCCGAGCGCGATGGGTTGCTGCTGGTCGAAGTCCTGGAAAGGGCGCTCGACGCTTATGAGGCTTTAAAAGAATCAAGGTAGCATCAATATATCAGCAAGATTGAAGCATGCTTTTTAGCATCCATGCGGTTTAGGCACCAGAAAGTACACCCTGAAAATCAGCCGCAGGCCGCGCCAGTACTGAGGCCTGGCGGCTAATGTCAAGCGATTCCACTTGACTAAAGATTCCGGGTTAAATGACTAATTGATGATTTGCTTTTAGCTGTTTAGCATCAAGCTAAATCAATGGCATGGTTTAGTCTAATGAAGAGCGTTACGGTCGAGCCTGGCTCAAGGAAAAACGTCACGAAGTCGAATGACCTCGTGATGGCCGCGTACAAACTCACCCTGAACGAGCAGCGCCTGTTGCTGGCGGCAATCTCGCAGATCGATCCGCGCAAGCCGATGCCGCGGCCCATCTCTATCACTGCCCAGGACTTTTCAGAGCAATACGGGATTCCGCTGAAACACGCCTATGAGGCGTTGAAGGAGGCGACATCGGCCCTCTACGAGAGGGACATCAAAACCTTCGATGGCCGCTATAAGAGCCGTTTCCGCTGGGTAGATCGCGTGGATTACCTCGACGGAGGGGGCGAAACGAAGCTGTTCTTCACGGTCCATGTGCAGCCCTATCTGGTCCACCTCAACCAGCGATTCACCACCTACGAACTCAAGCGGATCGCTGATCTGACTTCGACGCACTCCATCCGGCTGTTTGAGCTGCTGCAACAGTTCAGAAGCACGGGGTTCTACGCGGTCAGCGTCGCCGAGTTTCGTGAGCTGCTTGAGCTTGGCCCATCCTATGAGCGGTACAGCAACCTCAAGCTCAAGGTGATCGACCCCGCGATTGCTGAGCTTCGGGAGAAGAGCGGCCTCCTGGTCGAGCTGAAAACCGAGAAAAAGGGACGAGCAATCAATCGACTCACCTTTAAGTTCAGGGATGATGAGCAAATGAAGCTCAATTTCCCCGGTCTTGTGGATAACAGCCGGAATCCTTAGCTTTTCAACCCGGAATCCTTAGCTACTTACCCGGAATCCTTAGCTACTTCGACCCGGAATCTTTAGCTACTTAATCGCTGAAAGCCACGTGGCACTAAGGCTCCAAGGCACCTAAAAACAAGGTTTTAAAAACAAGAAAAAACAAGAAAAAACGCTCAAGCTCACAAGCCTGGACGGCAAGAGCGCTGCGCAGCTCCCCCTCCCCAGGGCTATGTCGGGCCGCATGCGGCCCGGCTTCCAGGGCGCGCACAGCGCGCTTCCCGGCCCGACCTCTCGTTCCTCATTGTGGCCCCAAGGGGACACACAACCAGCCCAGAGCAACGGCAAGAGCACGAAATGCCTGGCCAGGCGTCGAGCCAGCGGAGGGGCTGCGCTTGCGCAGCGCCGCAGTGCTCGATGCCCGACAAGCGCAGCGCGTCAGGCGGTGGTCCTGGCGGCACTGTGGGGGGATGCAGGTCAAACGTCACGGCAGGCGAGACAGGTTCTCCACGCCGAATCGGACCCCCCATTCAGCGGCGGCAGTGGGGAGGATTGCCCCGCTGGTCGATCAGCCAGGCGGAAAAAGCAGGTCAAACGTCACGCTGGGTTCGAGAGCGTTTGAGCGTGCAGCCACTGCCAGACGCTGTGCGGGCGAGGGCGTCGGCCAGGGCGCGGTGCGCCTGGCCGTTCCAGGTATGGCATACATGTTTCAGCGTCCATCTTCGCCGCTATCCATTGGGATTCTGGACGCTCCGCTACTCGCAGTTAATTCTGGTTCGGGTAACGACAAATGTTGGCCGCGCACGTCGTTTGCAGGTTCATTCGCAATCAATCTCGGCTCGCGAATACTGCCAGTCGCAGTTAATCCTGGCTCATGAGTGCCATTAATGCAGGTTTGCCACATTTCGAATGCAGGTCGTTACAGCTAGCCACCGGCCGCACATCGACGCCAAGGCCTCCAGGAGGCTCCAGGAGAGCCGTTTGGGTGGCTGGGTATGGGGTTTCCTAGGGTACGCACTCCGCGACGCTTACAGGCCCTCCCAGCGCAGATCCCGGAAAACGTTCCGATCCCAGGTCAGGCACCAGCGTTAAGCGTGCCAATTTCCGCCTTTAGTCCATAAAAACAACCAATCCGTCCACATATGAAGGCTGGAAGCCCCGAATTACGCGGCCTCCAGAGGGCCGAAAAGGTTTTAAAAGGGAAAAGTAAAAACACGCGCGTGCGTGCGGCGTACTATGGGGCCGCCTCTGGCGGCCGCTTGTTCATGCCCCTGAAGGGGCGGGTCGCCGGCCTTCCCCCTTGGCGTTCGACCTCAACGCCTGTGCGGCCTGCAAGGCTGCCAGAGCAGGTAATCAGGGGATCGAGGCGGCTGGAGGCATCGAGAACAACCGAAACCCTGGCGCCGCCGGGAAGGACGGGCTCAGGTCGAACAGCAGGCCGCCGTCCTGACCGCCCAGGAGGCCACACAGCGCGCGCGCAGCGATGATCTGGTAGGAGACGGCCTAGGCCATGCCAAGAAAACCGCTCAGGGGGGCTTGTGAGGCGGCGGAGAAGGCCAATCGCGAGGCGACCAACGCCCGGATCGCCGAACAGGCCGCCCAGGCACGCCTGGAGTCCACCGCCCGCGAGATCGACGGCGCCAAGGCGGTGACGAAGGAGGCCGCCGAGCTGCGCCGCCTGCTGATGGTCAGCCAGAAGGGCGAGAAGCGATCCCCTGCCACGGCGGCGAAGACCGCTAAGGTTGTGGAGGAGTAAGGGGCGCCTCAGGTCGCCGAATGGGCGATGAGAGTCCCCCCAAAAGAAAAGACCCGACAGAGCCGGGTCAAACACCGTGAATGAGCCTGATAAGTCGATAACCTGATGAGTAGCCGCCCTGTCAGTTACCGCTGATCCTGCGATCAGTGAATCACATGATAATGATTATCATTTTTAAGTCAAGGGCTACCGCCAACTTCTCGCCTCGGCTGAGCGGTACGGCGGGGTTTGGGGGAGCAACGGAGCGCTTCTCGCGGGCTAGCAACCGGTTGAACGCCGCAAAGGGCGCGAGGCTTGGCCAGCTCCGCCCGCATCCAGGCACTCACGTCGGCCATGTCGCGGCGCAGCTCCTCTAGCTTGACCTGGGTCAGCAGTCGAACCCTAGGCGTTCGGGTCACGAAGACGGTCAACGGCCGCGGCTGACGTCAGGGTCAAAACGCAGTTCCGGTTCCTCTTGAACCCGGATCACTTGCGTGCCCTTTCGGCCAGTAGGGTATCCCCGGCGCGCTTCCAGTCGGCCCGGCGGGGGTCGTCGGTGGCCACCTTGGACAGCCCTAGGAGCGCCCCCAGAAGCTCGCCCCGGTCGAGCGTGGGCGAGCCTGTGCCGGTATCGACCAGTCCGGCCAGGATGAGCAAGCCGGCCGACTGGTATAGCTCCCGGTCGCGAGCCTTGCGTTCGGCGGCTTTTTCGGCATTGACGATGCGTGCCGCGTTGGCCCTGGCCTTCTGTGCGCGCTCGGCGGCCTTCTCCGCTTTCACCAGGGCCGAGAGCTTGCGGTTGTCGTCACTGGTGCGCTCGGGTTTTTCGGCCAGGAGCAGCAACAGCCGCTGTTGATCGTTGGGCGATTTCAGGCCACGCAGGTAGGCAATCCGGCTCGTCAGCCATTCGTCGTGCATCGGGTATCTCCTAGACCATTTGAGTCCCGAGTGTATCGCCATTCTGGCAGGCTAGCACCGTCCGCTGTATCCTTCTGTAAAACAGAAGGCGCGCTTAGTTGTTTCTCGGCAAGCCGAGAAACGCGCGCCCTGCCGGGGGCAAAAGCCAAAGCATTTTCGCGCGCGCGAAAATTCAGAGCGAAGGGCACAGCAGCATGGCGATTGCGCGACTCAGTATGAAGGTAGGCAAGGCCGGCAAGGCTGGGCCGCATGCTGCCTATATCGCCCGCGAAGGCGAGTACGCCAAGCGTCTGGAAAAGGGCGAGAGGCTGGAAGCGACCGAGGCCGGCAACATGCCGCTGTGGGCGCAGGCCAACCCGCTGGCGTTCTGGCGTGCTGCCGATGCGTTCGAGCGGGCCAACGGCACGACCTACCGCGAGATGGAAATTGCCCTGCCGCGTGAGCTGGATGCCGGGCAGCGGATTGAGCTGGTGCGCGAGTTTGTACGCCAAGAGATTGGCGACCGTCACGCCTACCAGTGGGCGACCCACAACCCCCAGGCCGCCGATGGCGGCGAACAGCCCCACGCGCATCTGATGTTCAGCGAGCGGCAATGCGACGGTATCGAGCGCGACCCCGAGCAGTATTTCCGGCGCTACAACGCGAAGCACCCGGAACGGGGCGGGGCGCGCAAGGGTTACGGCCCGCACGCCGGGCAGACCCTGACCGCCGCCGAGCGCAAGACCGATCTGATGGCCCTGCGTGGCCGGTGGGAAGCTGCCTGCAACGCGCACTTGGAGCGCGCCGGGCTGGCCGAGCGGATCGACATGCGCAGCCATGCCGAGCGGCAGACCGGCCAGGCGCCGGAACGCAAGCAGCTGCCGAGCGCCTGGCGAGGCGAAGGCCGCGCCCAGGTGATCGAGTTTCGCACCGCCCGCGCTGAGGTGGCCCAGGCCGCTGTCGAGCTGCGCCGCGTGGTGCCGGATGCCGGCGCCGAGGTACTCAGTCTGGAGGCCGAGCGGCAGCGCCGTCAGCAGGCCCAGGAGCAGCAGCGCGGGCTGGAGGGGCTGATTCAGAGGATGCGCGCCGAGGTGGGCGAGAAGGCGCTTGCCGAGGCAGAGGCGCTCCGCCAGCAGCTTGCCCAGGAGCGCGAGCGCCGCGAGCGGGAGCGGGAAGCTCAGCGCGAGAGGCTGGCCGCCGAGCTGCGCCAGGAGCAGGAACAGCGGCGCATCGAACGGATGAGCGCGGCCGAGTTGCGTGTCGAGATCGAGCGGCAGCGGCCGGCGCCCCTGGCCGAGCTGGTAGAGCGCGCTCCGGCCGTGATCGAGGCCGCCCAGGCGGCGCGTGTGCTGGTCGGGCAGGCTAAGGCGGCGCAGGCCCGCGAGGATCAGGCCCGACGCGAGGCGAGGGAGTGGCGCGAGGCGCACCCGCTGCGGGCCAAGGCGCACGACGCCGGGCTGGTGCGGTCGTCCTACCTGGATGAGCGTGCCCAGGTGATCGAGCAGGCCCAGGAGCAGTACCTGGAGGTTGCCCCGCAAGCGATGCGCGCCCGAGAGGCTACCGATTGGGCGCGCAATGCCGCTGCCGTGCGTATCGCGCAGGCGCTAGAGCCAGCCCAGGAGCGCATCCGGGCTTTGGAGCAGCGTATGGCTACCCTGGAGCACGCCGAGCGCGAGAAACAGGTGCAGGCGCAGCAAGAGCGACAAGCTGAGGGCGAGGCGCGGTTACTGGTGCGCGAACTGCGTGGCATGGCTGCTCTGCTGAGCTGTCGCGGGCATGGCTGGACGGAGGGCGGCAAGAAGCTTCAGGCACTGCATGACCCCGCCGTCAAGGAGGTGCGGACGCTGGTCGAAGGGCTGGCGGCACTGCCCCAAGAAGCGCAGCGCGATTACGTGGCCGAGAAACTGGTGGGACGGCTGGCAAAAGACCCGGCCAACCGCCTACGGCTGTCCGAGCAGATGGCCCAGGTGAAGCACGGCCCCGAGCATGATCGGGACCACGGTATGAGCCGGTAGGGCGGATCTGACGCGCTACGCTTGTCGGCCGCCTTGGGGCGCGACGGCTGAAGCCCTCGCCCCCACGGCGGCTGCATCGAGACGAGGAAACCCATGACGGAAGAATTTTTCGAGTACGACCCTGCCAAGGCGCTCGACTGCGCCGAAGCAGTAGAAATTTTCATCGCTGATGCTCTGGAAACGGGCGATGCGGACTATATCGTCAAGGCGATGAGGGTGGTGGCCAGGGCTCGGGGCATGGCTCAAGAAGCAGACCCCGAGGGGGGCGATTCAGCGACAAGTCATGCGGATGATGTTACCTTATCAAAAGGTAATACCTGGTAATAAAAGAGGGTCCCATGGCGACTTCGATCAAAATCGACGATGAATTGAAAGCCCGCATCCAGCATCTGGCCAGCCAGCGGCAGCGCTCAGCCCACTGGATCATGCGCGAGGCAATCGCGCAGTACGTCGAGCGCGAGGAGGCTCGCGAGAGCTTCAAGCAGGAGGCTTTGGCCTCTTGGGCTGCCTACCGGGAAACCGGACGGCATCTGACGGGCCAAGAAACGCGGGAATGGCTCAACACCTGGGGCAAGGAAGAAGAAACGGCGGTGCCTGAGTGCCACGAGTAGTCGTCACCGAAGGTGCAGTACAAGGTTTGGAGCGCTGCCGCCTGTTCCTGGCCAAAAAAGGCCCACAGGTAGCCAGACGAGCGGGTCAAGCCATTGAACGCCAGTTTGCACGCTTGGAGAGAAGCCCGGACATAGGGCGCCCGTTCCCTGAGCTGCCAGAGCTACGTGAATTGGTCATAGCCTTCGGCGACTCTGGCTATGTCACGCTCTACCGCCATGAGCCTGCGGATGATGCCGTGTACGTTTTGGCCTTCCGGGGGTCGCCTCAGAAAACGGAATTTAAAGCACGCTAAGCTAAGGAGTGCATCACCCAGTAACGGCGCGGCTTTGCGTCGAATAGCTGCTGCTGGATGTCACATTGCAGTGATTCTCGAAACTCGGCTTTGGCGGCACACCATTACGAGAGCGATTTTCGAGAATTACTCGAGCAAGGCCAGCACTGGCGCGGGCTGCTTTCTCACGAAGCCCTCTCGAAAATGAACGTTTGCGAGCAAGGCCGCCTGCCAACGGCTTAACGTGCGATTTTCTGAATCGACCCCTTCCGGCACCAGAAAGAAGCAGGGTACTGAACGAAGCAACTGGCAGTTCGTCAATGCTGTTGATTCTATAATTAACTTTTGACCTTATATAAATTTCTTCAGAAAGAGGCCGGCAGCATGCTAGATAAAGCAATACCGATATTAATTGGAGTAGTTGTCGGCAGTATTATAACAACTGCTATCAGTTTATACAGAGATCGAAAAATATATCTCGCAAATTTTTCAGCACTTATGGCTGAGATTGATTATTGCAACAAACTTGCAAGTACCTACCTTGACGACAAGGTTAAATCTCCACTATACCGACTCCCAACAATTATCTATAAAAGCTCAATTCCAATAATCTTAGCGGCAGGGAAGCTAACAAACTCAGAAACAGAATCAATTCTAAATTTTTTTAACGAGGTTGATTCGCTCAATAGGGGACTTGATCAGATTGAAAGATACAGATCAAGTTCAGACGCCAACGAAACAGAGCAAGAATTCAATAGAAATAAAATCAAAGCAGGGAACATAAAATCAAACCACGAAGCAGCAGTAAATACTTGCATTAAACATATCGCTAAAAGAGCGAGTTGCAGATGATTTGGTTAAACGCATTACAAAACATCGCAATTCGTGACGCTTTGTAATGCAGAACTACAGAGTTATCGATACCTACAGCACCTATTAAGAGTCAAAGCTTTGAACTGAATTTGCTATGCGCTTTTCTTGGCCAAGTGGTGTCGTATAAAATCTCTGCTCGATCCCGTAGATCAATAACTTTAATTGAGTATCTGTAGATATCTTAAACTTACCATCATTGCCAGATTCTAATTTTTCACCGCAGTATTTAGTAATGTATGAAAGTATTTCTGATTTATCTTGGTCAGACATGGCGGATAAAGTAGCCATGGCGAGAGCAACTCGTTTTCTATTCGGCTTAGATACTTTATCTGTACAGTATCCATCTGCAAGAACTATAAATGACTCATCTAAGAACTGCTGCACTTCCTCATTTGTTGCCTCTTTAAACAGCTCATCAATTCCATTAAATATGCTAGAAATCGCTGCCAAATCTCTAAAGATTAGAAGGTCGTCTGATGTAAAATAAATAGCATCGGGCTGACTATTTACTACTAATCTATTATTAACTGACTCCACTACAGCTAACTCACCAAACATAATTGTCTTTTTTCGCACAAACAAAGACGGAGTGACTTTTTGGAAAAAAAATCTCCATTTTGTACTGCGCAGAGATAAGCTATTTTCGAAAACTGATCCCTTTTCAAATCATCGTAATTTTTTGAGTCAAACTGACTCTTTAGCATATCAATACAAAATGACTTTGAACTAAAGCTTTCAATCTTAAACCACGAATCCTCATCCAAATTGTGATCTGGACTGTACTCCACATATGAGTAACTATTCAAGTCAATATTATCAAAAAGCGTATGGTCAGAGATCAACTTTAAAATAGGTTTCTTTCTTAACCCTTTCACTCTTACCAAAACATGATCCACAACTTATCCTCGCTCAATAAACGTATAATTATTAATTCTATATGCTACAGGAATAGCAATGTCATCGGGGAGTTTGTATTTATTTCTGCTAATTAGAAAAATTGTAGCTCCATTTCTTGTGGTAACATTATAAAACTCGTAACCATAAAGTAAGAAAAGCGGGTTAAAGTAAAGTGCCTGTGATAGCAGCGTAAATATGAACAGCACACCATAAACAAATACTAACGTCTCACGGTTACTAATACTCAAGGCAACGAAAAAGTATCCTAAATAGCTAGGTAAGAAGCTATTATTGGCATGCTCAATACTGCTTAAATCTCCATGTCTAAACTCATCTTTTCCCAAAAACGCGCTAAGCCAAATGCTTAATCCGGTTAGCGCAACTGGAACTAGAAAATAAAAGGCTATGTCTGAGTTAGCTGTTGCATGGCTGCTCGCCCCAACGCCTCCCTCAAGCAAATCAATGGATTGAGCGGCGTCTTGTAGCGCTCGAGCAGGCGGCGCCATCCCAGGTAATGGGTCAGGTACTTGGTGGCTA
>NZ_SMMU01000063.1 GCF_004339665.1 Azotobacter chroococcum | reverse complement strand
GCCCAGCGCGGACAGGGCCACGCCCTGGGCGAGTAGCGTCTTGTGCATGTTGTTTTCGTCTCCTGGATGGATGATGCGCGGTGCTTCTTGTTGTCATGGGGAAACCGCTACCGCATGCGGGTTTTCCCCGTCGCTGCCTGCCGGTCGCGGCTAGGACGGACATTTCCGGCGAGCGTCAGAACGAGGGCGACGGGGGCGGAGGGGCGGAGCGGAAGGCGCTGAGTGCGGTTTTTCATTGCTGTTGTCACCGGCGAAGATCGGTGGAAAAGGAGCAAAAAAGCCCCCTCCGCCATCGCGGAGGCATTGAGCGAAGGGGGAAGGCCGATGCGGGGCACCGGCTTTAGCAGATCAGGGAGCCGTGACGCCCGGCGGAATGCCTGACGTGCGGAAGGGGTGCGGACTGCGGGCGCGGATCTTGGTGGTCATGCGGTTTTCCCGTTCTTTATTGTCGTTGTCGTCACGGAAGCCGGGGGTTGGCGCCCCCGGATGAAGCTGGGCGTCTCCCGCGAGGGGGAGCGCCCTTACAGCGCCTCGCGGCTCGGCTGGCCGTCGACCAGGCGCAGGATGCCCAGCGGGTTGGCGTTCTGCAGGGCCTCCGGCAGCAGCTCGTTCGGGTAGTTCTGGTAGCACACCGGGCGCAGGAAGCGGTCGATCGCCAGGCTGCCCACCGAGGTGCCGCGGGCGTCCGAGGTGGCCGGGTAGGGACCGCCGTGGACCATCGCGTCGCAGACTTCCACTCCGGTCGGGTAGCCGTTGACCAACAGGCGCCCGGCCTTCTGTTCCAGCACCGGCACCACGGCGGCGAAGGCGGCAAGGTCCGCCGGCTCGGCGATCAGGGTAGCGGTGAGCTGGCCGTGCAGGCCGTGCAGCGCACGGATCAGCTCGGCCTGGTCGGCCACTTCGACGACCACGGTGGTGGGGCCGAAGACCTCTTCCTGGAGCAGCGCGTCGCCTTCCAGCAGCAGGGCGACGTCGGCCTGGAACAACTGCGGCCGGGCCTGGTTGCCTTCCTGCGGCTGGCCGGCCAGGTGCCTGACCTTCGGATGGGCGCGCAGGGCGGCGACGCCTTTCTCGTAGCTCTTCAGGGTGCCGGGGTTGAGCATGGTCTGCGGGCCCTGGTCGGCCATGGCGGCGGCGAAGCTCTCCAGGAAGGCGGAGAACTCCGCCGAGCGCAGGCCGACGATCAGCCCGGGGTTGGTGCAGAACTGCCCGCAACCCAGGGTGACCGAGCCGCTCAGCTCCTTGGCGATGTCGCCGCTGCGACGCTTGAGTGCCGCGGGCAGCAGCAGCACCGGGTTGATGCTGGACATCTCGGCGAACACCGGGATCGGCTGCGGCCGGGCGGCGGCCATGTCGCAGAGGGCGCGGCCGCCCTTGAGCGAGCCGGTGAAGCCGACCGCCTGGATCGCCGGGTGCTTGACCAGCGCCTCGCCGACGCCGTTGCCGTAGATCATGTTGAACACCCCGGCGGGCATGCCGGTCTTCGCGGCGGCGCGGAGGATGGCGTCGGCGACGCACTCGGTGGTGGCCATGTGGCCGCTGTGCGCCTTGAACACCACCGGGCAGCCGGCGGCCAGGGCCGCGGCGGTGTCGCCGCCGGCGGTGGAGAAGGCCAGCGGGAAGTTGCTGGCGCCGAACACCGCGACCGGGCCGACGCCGATGCGGCACTGGCGCAGGTCGACGCGCGGCAGCGGCTGGCGCTCGGGCAGGGCGCGGTCGATGCGCGCGGCGTGGAAGTCGCCGCGGCGCAGGACCTGGGCGAACAGGCGCATCTGGCCGCTGGTGCGGCCGCGCTCGCCCTGGATGCGCGCGGCGGGCAGGGCGGTCTCGCGGCAGACGATGGCGACGAAGTCGTCGCCCAGGGCGTCGATTTCGGCGGCGATGGCCTCGAGGAACTCGGCGCGGCGGGCGGCGGGCAGGGCACGGTAGGCCGGATAGGCGGCGGCGGCGGCCTCGGCGGCGGCGTTCACTTCTTCAGGCGTGGCCTGGTAAAAGTCATAGGATAACTTTTCGCCCGTAGCCGCATCGATGCTGTGGACGACGACGTCGCCCTGGCTGCTGCGGGTGCCTGCGATGTAGTTCTTGCCTTCGATCCGCATTGATTCAACTCCTCTAACCGTAAGGGTTTGGCGGTTATTGACGGGCTGCCTGGGCAGTTTCCCGGCTGGGGCGTCAGGGGTGTGCAGGGCAACTGTACAACGTCGGAAGTTGAATGTCATCGTATGACTTGCCGATTGTTGCGCCTGCACGGCAGGGAAGAATCACAGCCGTCCAATGGCGCCGGGCGGCAGGGCGTCTACGGCCGGGGCGATGCCATTGGTCAGCGGCTCGCCGAACTCGGCGATGCCGATCTCGAAGCGGTCGCCCGGTCGCGTCCTCACGCCGTCGGCGAAGGACAGGGTGGCGGTGCCGAAGAAGTGCACGTGCACGTCGCCCGGACGGAGGAACTGGGCGTACTTGAAGTGGTGGTACTCCAGGTTCTCCAGGCTGTGGCACATGTTGTCCTCGCCGGAGAGGAACTCCTGCTCCCAGAGCACCTCGCCGCCGCGGCGGATGCGGCTGACGCCGGCCAGATGGCGCGGCAGCCCGCCCAGGCGCAGCTCCGGGCCGAAGCTGCAGCAGCGCAGCTTGGAATGCGCCAGATACAGGTAGTTGCGGCGCTCCATGACATGGTCGGAGAACTCGTTGCCGAGGGCGAAGCCCAGCCGGTACGGCCTGCCGTCCGCGCCGATCACGTAGAGGCCGGCCAGTTCCGGTTCCTCGCCGGCGTCCTCGGCGAACGGCGGCAGCGGCAGGTCCGCGCCGGGTCGTACGACGATGCCGCCGTCGCCCTTGTAGAACCACTCCGGCTGCGCGCCCGGCTGGCCGGCGGCGGGTTTGCCGCCCTCCAGGCCCCAGCGGAACATGCGCATGGTGTCGGTCATGCCGGCTTCGACCTCGCCGTCATGCTGGTGCATCTTGTCGCGCGCCGAGGCGCTGCCCAGATGGGTCAGGCCGGTGCCGCTGACCAGGCAGTGGGCCGGGTCCGGGTGATCCAGCGGGACCAGCACGCGCCGCTCGGCGCGCAGTTGGGCATAGTCGTAAGCCTCGCCCAGGCTCAGGCTCTCGATGTGTGCGGCCAGGCTCCGGCCGGCGGCGATGGCCGCCAGGGCCAGTTCGCGGGTGCTCGCCGCATCCCGCACTTCGCGGACCAGGCCGCCGTCCACCAGGCCGACGCGACGCGCGCCGCCGGCCACTTCGAATTGAATCAAGCGCATTTTCGAATCCTCGTCTTGTGAGTGGCGGGCGCGTCAGACGCCGCCCAGGTGGGCCGGCTGCTGCGCCTGCCGGCGCTCGAGGCGCTGGTAGACGATGCCGGTCAGCAGCAGGCCGAAGCAGAGCACGGCGGACAGGAAGTACAGGCCCGAGGCCAGGTTGCCGGTGTATTCCTTGAGCGCGCCGATGGCGAACGGGCCCAGGTAGCCGCCCAGGTTGCCGAAGGAGTTGATCAGGGCGATGCCGGCCGCCGCGCTGGCGCCGCTGAAGAAGCGTCCGGGCAGGGTCCAGAACACCGCGGTGATGGAGTAGAGGGTGAAGGCGACCAGCGACAGCGCGGCCAGCTGCAAAACCGGCGAACCCAGCCAGGCGCTGAAGAACATGGCGCAGGCGCCCAAGGCGTGCAGCACCGCCAGGTGCCCGTAGCGGTCGTTCAGGCGGTCCGAGCTGCGCGGCACGATCAGCAGGCCGAGGATGCCGAAGGCATAGGGCACCGCCGAAATGAAGCCGGTGGCCAGGGTGCTGCCGCCGAACTGGTGGACGATGGTCGGCAGCCACAGGCCGAGGCCGTAGATGCTCAGGGTCACCGGCAGGAAGAACAGCGCCAGCAGCAGCACGCGCCTGTCCTTCAGGGCATGCAGCGGGTTCTCGTGGCGGGTCTGGCCGTATTCCCGGCGGTCCTTCTCCAGCTCGTCGAGCAGCCAGGCCTTCTGTTCGCCGCTGAGCCAGTCCACCTGGTCCGGGCGGTCCGGGAGGATGCGCAGGGTCGGCCAGGCCAGCAGCACCGCCGGGGCGCCGATGGCGAGGAACAGCCACTGCCAGCCGTGCAGGCCGGTCAGGCCGTCGAGGCCCAGCAGCAGACCGGACAGCGGGCCGGTGACCAGCATGGCGATCGGCTGGGAGAGGATGAACAGGCCGAGGACCTTGCCGCGATGGCGGACCGGGTACCACTGGGTGATGTAGTAGAGCACGCCGGGGAAGAAGCCGGCTTCGGCGGCGCCGAGCAGAAAGCGCATCACGTAGAAGCCGCTCGGGCTGTCGACCCAGGCCATGCCCATGGTCATCAGGCCCCAGGTGAACAGGATGCGGGCGAACCAGCGGCGCGCGCCGAAGCGGTCGAGCATCAGGTTGCTGGGGATCTCGAAGAGGAAATAGCCGATGAAGAACAGGCCGGCGCCCATGCCGTAGGCGGCGTCGCCGAGGCCGATGTCGGCGCCCATGTGCAGCTTGGCGAAGCCGACCGCGGAGCGGTCGATGTAGGCGATCAGGTAGAGCAGGATCAGGAAGGGGATCAGTTTGGCGGTGATCTGGCGGACAAGCCGCGTTTCGGGGCTCATGTGCTGCGGTCTCCAGTTGTTGTTGTAAGGACCGGGTGCGGGGCGGTGGGCCGCCCTCGCGATGCCAGCGGACTATATAGTAATACTATTTAGCGAAACAACCCTTCCATTTTGACTTTGCAAGGGGTAATTTTGGTTCGTGTTGTTTTTATTAGTACTACTAAATCAAACAAGAGAGCCCTCCCATGTCCGACAAGCGTCCCCTCCGTTCCGCCGCCTGGTTCGGCAGCACCGACAAGAACGGCTTCATGTACCGCAGCTGGATGAAGAACCAGGGCATCCCGGACCACGAGTTCCAGGGCAAGCCGATCATCGGCATCTGCAACACCTGGTCGGAGCTGACCCCGTGCAACGCCCACTTCCGCAAGCTCGCCGAGCACGTGAAGAAGGGCGTGCTGGAGGCCGGCGGCTTCCCGGTCGAATTCCCGGTGTTCTCCAACGGCGAATCCAACCTGCGCCCCACGGCGATGCTGACCCGCAACCTGGCGAGCATGGACGTGGAGGAGGCGATCCGCGGCAACCCGGTGGACGCGGTGGTGCTGCTCACCGGCTGCGACAAGACCACCCCGGCCCTGTTGATGGGCGCGGCCAGCTGCGACGTGCCGGCCATCGTGGTGACCGGCGGGCCGATGCTCAACGGCAAGCACAAGGGCCGCGACATCGGCGCCGGCACCGTGGTCTGGCAGATGCACGAGGCCTACAAGGCCGGGCAGATCAGCCTCGATGAGTTCCTCTCCGCCGAGGCCGGCATGTCGCGCTCGGCCGGCACCTGCAACACCATGGGCACCGCCTCGACCATGGCCTGCATGGCCGAGGCGCTGGGCACCTCGCTGCCGCACAACGCGGCGATCCCGGCGGTGGACGCGCGCCGCTACGTGCTGGCGCACCTCTCCGGCATGCGCATCGTCGAGATGGTCGGGGAGGATCTGCGCCTGTCGAAGATCCTCACCCGCGAGGCCTTCGAGAACGCCATCCGGGTCAACGCGGCGATCGGCGGCTCGACCAACGCGGTGATCCACCTCAAGGCCATCGCCGGGCGCATCGGCGTGAACCTCGAGCTGGACGACTGGACGCGCATCGGCCGCGGCATGCCGACCCTGGTCGACCTGCAGCCCTCCGGGCGCTTTCTGATGGAGGAGTTCTACTACGCCGGCGGCCTGCCGGCGGTGATCCGGCGGATGGACGAGGGCGGCCTGCTGCCCAACCCCGGGGCGCTGACGGTGAACGGCAAGTCGCTGGGGGCCAACTGCGCGCAGGCGCCGATCTACGGCGAGGACGAGGTGATCCGCCGGCTGGACAACCCGCTGCGCGAGGACGGCGGCATCTGCGTGCTGCGCGGCAACCTGGCGCCCAAGGGCGCGGTGCTCAAGCCGTCCGCCGCCACCCCGGCGCTGATGCAGCATAGCGGCCGCGCGGTGGTGTTCGAGAACTTCGACGACTACAAGGCGCGCATCGCCGACCCGGCGCTGGACGTCGACGAGACCTGCATCCTGGTGCTGAAGAACGCCGGGCCCAAGGGCTATCCGGGCATGGCCGAGGTGGGCAACATGGGCCTGCCGCCGAAGGTCCTGGCCAAGGGCATCACCGACATGGTGCGCATCTCCGATGCGCGGATGAGCGGCACCGCCTACGGCACCGTGGTCCTCCACGTGGCGCCGGAAGCGGCCGCCGGCGGCCCGCTGGCGGCGGTGCGCAACGGCGACATGATCGAGCTGGACTGCGCCGGCGGCCGCCTGCACCTGGACATCTCCGCCGAGGAGCTGGCCGCGCGCCTGGCCGACCTGGCGCCGCCGGCCCCGCTGCTCTGGGACGGCGGCTACCGGCGGCTGTACATCGACCACGTGCTGCAGGCCGACGAGGGCTGCGACTTCGACTTCCTGGTCGGCTGCCGCGGCGCGGAGGTGCCGCGCCACTCGCACTGAGCCGAGCGCGCGCGGACCCGGCCGTCGCCGGTCCGCGTCGCCCTGCTGGACTTCCCGCGGTCGGTGCTACTATGCGGGCCCCTCCGGAACCGCCGCAGACCGATGGACTACCGCCAGCCCAAACCCCGCAAGAGCCAGCACGCGCGCATCGTGCACGAACTCGGCCGCCTGATCGTCTCCGGCCGCCTCAAGCCCGAGGACAAGCTGCCCGCCGAGGCGCAGCTCTGCGAGGACTACGACGTCAGCCGCACGGTGCTGCGCGAGGCGACCCGGGTGCTGGTGGCCAAGGGCCTGGTCTACTCCAGGCCGCGGGTCGGCAGCGTGGTGCGGGCGCGCCGCGACTGGCACCTGCTCGACCCGGACGTGCTGCACTGGCTGATGCAGTGCAGCCCGCAGGGCGAGTTCTTCGACAAGCTGTCCAGCGTGCGCTGCATCATCGAGCCGGCCTCGGCCGCGCTGGCCGCGGTCAACGCCACCGCCGGGGACCTCGAGGCCATCGCCGAGGCCTATGCGCGCATGGAGGCGGCCAAGGACCCGGAAAGCTTCCTGGAGCCCGACCTGGACTTTCACAGCCGGATTGCCGAGGCCACCCACAACGAGCTGCTGGCGCACCTGTGCGACATGTTCTCGCTGGCCCTGCGCGAGTCGATGCGCCATTCCAACCGCCGCCCCAACCTCCACGAGCTGGCCCTGCCGCGGCACAAGGCGATCCTCACCGCGATCCAGAACCGCGACACCCTGGGCGCGCGGCATGCCTCGCTGGTCCAGCTGGAGGACGCGCGCGCCGCGCTGAACGCGGTGCTGGGCGAGGATTTCCCGCTGTAACGTCCGTCACGCCGGGGGCCGTTCTTCCCCGGACCTTGCCGGCGCCTCGGCCGCGACGCGCTCGATGGCCGCGGCCACCTGTCCCGGGGCGGCGTAGTGCAGCATGTGCCCGGCCTCCGGAATCAGCTGCAGATGGCTGCCCGGGAGCTGCTCGTGGAGCCACCGGGCATGCCGCTCGTGCTGCACCACCAGGTCGCCGGTGCCGGCCATGATCATGACCGGCAGGCGCAGCTCCCGGTAGCGCTCGCGCATCTTCATCACGGCTGGAATCAGGGTCACCGCATCCTGGGATTCGGCGCGGATCTGCAGCGGACGCAGGGGGAACTGCTGGGGAAACTGGCGCTTGAAGCGCTCCGGAACGGGCAGCGGGGCGAACATGACCCTGACGTTCAGCGCCAGCAGGGGGCCGTTGAGGAGCGGCGCCAGGGTATGGCGCAGGGCGCCGCCGATGAGCGGGATCGCCGGCGGGGCCGCGGCCAGCACGTCGAGGCGGGCAGTCGCCGCGTAGTAGCCGCCGAGCAGCACCAGGCCGGCCACGCTGTCCGGCTGGTTCAGCGCCATCTTCAGCGCGACCAGCGTCCCCCAGGAGTGCCCGACGACCACCGGGCGCTCGACGCCGAGCTGCAGGAGCGCCCGCTGCAGCAGCTCGGCCTGCCGGCTCGCGGTCCACAGGGTGCCGAGCGGGCGGTCGCTGTAGCCGTAGCCGGGGCGGTCGAAGGCGAGCACCCGGTGCGTCCTGGCCGTCCGTTCGAACACCCCGCTCAGGACGTAGTCCTCGGCGCCCACGACGTTGCCGTGCAGCAGCACGACCGGCGAGCCCTGGCCCTGGTCGAGGTAGTGCAGGCGCACCCCGTCCACCGTGATGAACTGCCCGCTCGGCGGGTGCTCGCGTTCGGCCCGGCGGGTCTGGTAGCGGTTGTAGAGGGCCATGGCCGCCAGGGCCGTGACGAGGAGCAGGGCCTGGAGCGTGGTGGGGTCGAGCGGGTCTGCATTCATGGAAGCCTCCCGGGTGCCGGCTGTGGCACCCGACGCACTGCGCCGATGGGTTCGCACTTCTCTCAGCTTATGGCGTGTGCGGGGAATCCGCCCGGAACAGCGGAACGATGGCGGCGCCGCCGCCGAGGATCGGACGGAGCAGAATCTGGTAGCTGTCGGCGTCGAAGGGGCACGGCTGCCAGGCGGGGGCGCGGCGGGCTTCCGCCAGGCTGGCGCAGGTGCCGAGGAAGTGCCAGCGGTCGACCACATGGTAGTCCTCGAGCTCCCCGCTCCGCTCATGCAGGGCGACCGGCCCGGGATAGGGCCAGGCGGCGACCGCCTGCCCGGCCAGGGCGTCGAGCAGGCGGGCGGCGTGTTCCTCGCGGCTTTCGCGCCCGATGCAGGCGCCGCGGCACTTGCCGATCTGCGCGCGGAAGCAGGCGCGCCCGGGGCTGGTTTTTTCGAGGCCCAGCAGGGCATGGCAGAGCTGCTGCCGGTCGGCGATGGCCAGGAGCCGTTCGCCGGCCGCGCGCCGGCTGGCGAAGAGTCCGTAGAGGGCCTGTCCCGGGCCGGGCGCGAGCGCCTCGACGATCTCCGGCCGGCCGTCCGCGAGGCGGATCGAGCAGAGCGTGCGCTGGCGGCGCAGGCGCTTGTTGTAGAGCGGCTGCCGCTCCTTGATCAGGCGCGACTCGAGGAGCAGGGCGCCGATCTCGCCAGCCGTGCGGATGTGCTCGATGCGCCGGGTCTGGCGCAGCAGGCGGGCTTCCTCGGCGCTGCGCAGATGGGCGAGCAGGCGCGCGCGAATGTCCACGCTCTTGCCGATGTAGAGCGGCAGGCTGTCGTCGTCGCCGTGGAACAGGTAGACGCCGGGCGCCTTCGGCGCCGCGGCGATCTGCTCGCGCAGATGCTCGGGATAGCGGTAGGCGGCGGCGGGGCGCAGGGCGCGTCGGCTCGGGAGCATGCTGCGTCCGCGGGCCGTCAGGGTCGGGGGGAGCGCGGGCCAGCAGGCATGCCGCCGCCGTCTATACGCACTCGAAGTAGTCGAAGCCGAAGCGCTTCTGGAACATGTCCCGCGCCAGCTGGCGCACCCCCGGGGTGGTCGCCGGATTTTCCAGGAGCTCGATGCATAGCCGGTCCATGTAGGCGACGCAGTCGCGGATGCGCCGTTTCCGGCGGACGCGTTCCAGGTCGACGATGTTGCTCATCGTTCGGCCACCTCCCGCGGGAAGTGGTGCAGCTTCTCCAGCTGCCCGCGGCAGTGTCCGTGGGCCGGCAGCACCCGGTACACATGGAGCAGTTCGCCGCTGATGGTGCGCAGCACGACATAGCTGTTGCCGTCGAACTCCCGGACGGTGCTCCGGGTCATGCTCGGCATGTGCATGAGTTCTACCCTCGCGTAGTGGACGCGGCGCGCGCGTCGGATCAAGGCGGTGGCTTCCCTGGCTGACTGTCCCGCTCCTCGATGGGGATCGATCGTCGTCGGCTAACGTTAGGGCCCTAACCTGTAGCTTGTAAACGGGGATTGGACGAATGGACGAAGCGGCGCCAGCGAGGCGGTTTTTTACGAAAAAATACTTTTTTAATCATTGCATTACGATATGGATGTGTAGCGCGGACCAGGCGCATCGCCGCTATGGCCGCGCTGGGTGGCAGTGAGGTCGGCACACAGATCCGACGCCGGTCGCGTTTCCCGCTGTTGTGCAGGCGTTGCTCCTCGGCTCGGCATCTCAGCGCCAGGTGGCGGATGTTGGGAAGGGGAGGCGTACCGCGGAACAGGACGAGGGGGAGGGTGGCGCCTGCTGCAGGCTGCCAGTCAGAAGCTCTTCTTCGCTGAAGAAGATGCCGCATTAGCCAGCCTCAGGTGCCGGATCCCGTAGCGTTATCGCTGGCCGACATCGACGGCCTTGCCGTCAGGCAGGGGGCTCTTGCCGGGTGAATCAGCCCTCGGCAGCAGCGTTACCACCTGCAGTGGTTTTTTGTCTTGAGCGCTACAGCAAAAATCTCGTCTGGGTAGCCTCGCTCCTTGAGACATCTCATCAGGGTGGTTCGGAATAGCTCGTTACTTCTGGCGGGATTCCAGGCCAGTGAGGACATGCCGATTCTCGAACTGGCGAGCTTCGAGCATTCCCGAACCTTCGATAGGTGCGGCTCCACGATTATATTGGGTCCTTCGATTATCGCGTGGACAGTAATTTTCTGGGGCCCGTAGCGGAACGTTGGCGAGCTGGTCCCTAATGGCCCGCTGCTTTTCCATTCGACCTTTCTACAGGAAGCGAGATCGAAATGGCCCAACTCGAGTTCGACGGCGGTCGCTGAAAAAACCGTACTTGCCCAAAAGGCGGCTAATCCCAGTAAGAATGGCTGCTTGTTCATTTTTTTACCGCCCTCTCGCATGCGCCTGGTTTCAGGTTGTCGGCGGCGCGACGTTGTGTTTCGTATTCATTGCCCAGCTCGTCTTTGAGGCGATTGATTTCAAGCGAAAGAGAGGGGGAGTCCGATGTCGCTTGTCCTGTCCTGTTCCTTGCTCTTTCTTTCTGATCTTCGATTTCTTTCTGCAGGCTGATGATTTTCTTCGTCGTAAGTTCTACGTTGATTCTGCTTTCCACGAGAGCGATGCCGTTTTCCGCTTGGCACTTCAAGACCTCGACTTCCTGTTTCGTAGCAAAATAGTCACGGACAAAGAAAATGCCCGCGATTAAGCTGGCGATCAACAAGATCATTTCCTTGTATTGTTTTGCGATTTCAAAGAACTGGTTCATGTTCGACAAGGCCGGATAAGTTGTAGGGAAGTGCAAAAAGTGGTGATGCCATCCTTTTCGGATGCCCCTTTTTCGCGATGATGCAGCCGGTGGCCGATGATGGCTGGCGGATGCTGATGTCGGGTTTGGCAGTACGGCCGGCATGCCCGTATCTCGGGTCATTTGGGTGCGATCGCGTTCACCCGCTTCCATCGGTCGATCGTGCGCAGAGTGCCGAGGCCGAGCATTCCGAAGATCAGTTCGAACAGCACGTCGTCGAGCGAGGGCAGTGGCGGGACATTCCCGACGCCGGCCACGGTCAGCAGCCATGGCAGCAGCGGCCGGGCCAGGAACTCATAGGACAGGCCTGCCACGCAGACGTAGCCGGCGAGTGGCCGCCACCCGGCCTGGAAGCCGGCCTGGCTGGCCGCTTCGACTTCATTGATCTTCGCTTGGGCAAGGTTGACCTGCAGGGCCGCATCCACTTCCTTGAAGGCGCCGTCCTGGTGGAGCCTGAGCAGTTCGAACTGGGCCCTGGCCCTGGCTTCGGGATCGGAGATCACCGTGTCGAGCAGGTCTCTGATGGTCGGCAACAGTGCCGTGGCGACGGAAAGCAGGCTCATGTCTCCACCTCGCGTACGGCTTCCAGCGCTAGGGCGTACAACTGGTCCCAGGTGCCGCGACGAGGTTTTCCCGGGCGCCAGGTTCGCAGGTACAACTCCCACGCGGCGCCGACCTCGCCAACAGCCGGCAGTGGGGCCGGATCGGTCCAGAGCAGCAGACGGGCAAAGGCGGCAGCGAGCACGTCGTCATGTTCAAGGGCGGCATGGACGGCGGCGCCTATCGGTTTGACGCCACGCGCCTCGCAGATCTGCAGGGCATGGTCGCGGCTCGCCGGACAGCGCAGGACGCCGCGCACGCCGTCCTGCTCGAACATCCAGTAGCCACGGGCGGGGCCGCCGATCTGCTGGCGGTGACGGAGCGCCGACTCCTGCAGGCCGATGGAGAGGAGCAGGATTTCGGCAGCGGGGCTGGTCATCTTTGCAGGCAGCAGGGCCAGTGCCGGGGCAATGGCCCGTTGGCGGGCTTCAGACAAGCGCATGGGAGGTCTCCTGAGGAAAGGATCGTGGCATGCGGAGAGGGAAAACGTGTCGCGAGCAAACGCCCTGCTCATGGATAGGCAAGGGGGCGATTGCCGTTCTCCAGCATGTTCTTGTACGGCGGATACAAGTGGCGGAGGAAAAGTCTTGTAGAAGGGGCGAGGCGTTATCGAATGAAAAGCCCGCATAAAGCGGGCTTTTCATTTACTGCCGAACGCCGGAACAATCAGTAGTGCAGAAGTTCCAGGCTATGCCAGAGCGCCCGACTACCCGAGGTAGGCAGCGTTGTCGCGGTCGGATCCTCCTGGTTATATACCCCGGCCTTGAAATAAAGCTTCTTGCTATCCCAAGTGCTGTCGAAACTAAGGTCGATCGAGCCGGTGTTCTGTCCATATTGCACGCTGACTTTCACCGCGCGGGTCGAGGCAGCGTAAATGCTGTACGAGAACATGGCGTCCAGCGGGACGTTCTGCAGGATCACGTAGTTCACGGGGTCGACTTGATTGTATGTCTTGCGAAAGCCGACCCGAATCTTGCCGTTGTCGAAGAACAGTTTCAGCGGTGGCCGGTCATTGTCGACCACATGAATCTGGCCGATGACGGTCTTGCCGTTGCTCGGCAGGGACTTCATGGTCAGGGCCGAACGCAAATAGTGGTTCGGTTTGGAGGACAGCGTGAAGTTTCGCAACGTACGGGTATTGGGGGAGATCTCCCGGAATTCGGTGCGGGTCCTTTCGGTGCTCTGAGTGCTGGCTCCTAAAACCGGTGCCCACAATTCCAGATCTCCATTCTCCAGTGTCTTGAAGTATTCGTTCTCGGGAAACTCACCAGGCCAGTACGTCTTGGCTTCACCGTCTGCGTCTGCCTCAGGAGTGGTCAGATTCACACGAGTCAGGTCAATAGTAGCCATTGCTTATTTCTCCTCTGTGTTATCAACCCAGCAGCAGTTCGATGGACTCGAACTTGTCTGCTTCGCAGCCCCAGCCAGTACGGTTTCGTACTGGAACTGGCGGTGCTCTTGGGCAGCGCGCCCGTATCGTCGGATGCGCTGCCGCCGCGCTCCGTCAGGGCGGAGTGCGGCTGGCCAGAGTGCTGGCCCTAGATTCCGGCTTCAGGAAGCCGAACGTGGTAAAAGAGGCCGTGGTATTGCCGTGAGCCGTCTTGCTCGCTGGGCTCTCGTCTCGTTCGGCGAGGGGGGAATAAAAAAGCCCGCACAAGGCGGGCCTGAATCAGGGAGTCGGATTTTCTTGGTTCAACGCTGCGTACTATTCGGGCGGCATATGTTTCCGCATGATCGGGATATGCCTGCACCGCTATCTCGATGGGCAGAGCGATTATCGCTGTCGGTATTATCCCAAAAGAACTTTCGTCGAGCGGAGAGGTTGGCGATCATGTCGCGGGCATATGTGGCGCAAGGCTGGCAGCCACATCTATCGGGCACTGTCCACGCTCATTGGGCAGTGGTCTTGCTCCATCGCGGAATTGCCCATCAAGCAATTGGCGCGAATTTTCATGCATAGCAGTACCGAAAACGAAAGGCTATGTCTGAGTTAGCTGTTGCAGCAGGCTAAGCTGATCATGACGTCTCCGCATGCGGGAGGTGGATCATGAAAGCGAGTCAGTTCACGC
>NZ_SMMU01000062.1 GCF_004339665.1 Azotobacter chroococcum | reverse complement strand
CCCGGGAGTGGGTCGATAGCGCCGCAGCCCGCGCTCATGTCTCTACGGCCCGTGTAATCGAGGCCTCGAAAGGTAAGAGACCTTGAAAGGGCTGGACATCAAAGGCTGTTTCGACAACATCAGTCACGACTGGCTGATCGCCAACGTCCCGATGGACAAGGCGGTCTTACGGAAATGGCTGAAGGCGGGATACCTGGAATCTGGCCAATTGAACCCCACCGGGGCGGGAACTCCGCAAGGAGGCATTATCTCGCCGGTGCTGGCCAATCTGGCGCTTGATGGTCTGGAAAAGGCGCTCGAATCGCGATTCGGGCAACGCAACACCAAAGCCAGCTACAAGACCAAGGTCAACTATGTGCGGTATGCGGACGATTTCGTCATCACCGGCATCTCGAAAGAGCTGCTGGAAAACGAGGTCAAACCTGTCGTCGAAGCCTTCATGGCGGAGCGCGGGTTGAGCCTCGCGGCGGAAAAGACGCTGTTCACGCATGTGTCGGAGGGGTTCGATTTCCTCGGCCAGAATGTCCGCAAGTACGGTGACAAGCTGCTGATCAAGCCAGCCCACCGGAACGTCAAGGCATTCCTGGCCAAGGTCAAGGCACTGATCGAAGGGAACAAGACGGCTCCGGCCAGCCTGTTGATAGACAAGCTCAATCCGGTCATCCGGGGCTGGGCCAACTATCATCGGCCGATAGTCGCCAAGCAGACCTTCAATTACGTGGATTACCGGATATGGAAGTTGTTGTGGCGGTGGTGCAGGCGGCGACATGGAAATCGCTGCAAACGCTGGATCAAGGAGAAATACTTCAAGCGCATCGGTACGCGCAGTTGGGTATTCTCCGGGCAGTATCCCAGCGGCAAACTGGCCACATTGCTGTACGCCGACGACACGACCATACAGCGGCACAAGAAAATCAGAGCGGAGGCCAATCCGTACGACCCGAAAGACGAAATGTACTTCGAGGAAAGGCTGGAATACGCCTGGCGGAGATCGGACGAGGGGAAACGGAGAACGCTGAGGCTGTGGCTTGGCCAGAACAAGCGCTGCCCGATGTGCAAGCAGTTGATCACGTTCGAGACGGGGTGGAACATCCACCACATCATCGAGCGGCACATGGGCGGAGGCGACGAGCTGGACAATCTGGTGCTGTTGCATCCCAACTGTCATCGACAGCTACACAGTGCGGCACCGGCTCTTTCGATTGAGAAAGGGCTTACAAAGGCTTGAGCTGTATGCGGGGAAACTCGCACGTACAGTTCTTAGGGGAGGGGTGGCCAGCAATGGTCGCCCCTTACCCGACAGGCGAGCCGTTCCGCTCCCGGCCTGAAGCTCTGCCTGGCAGGGTGAAAGGCTTCCAGACGCCCCGACTTGTTCGGGGCGTTTGCTTTTCAGGTGTCCCCCGGCTTGGGCTGGACTCCGCTTGCCTGTCTTTTCCCATCCATCGTTTTTCCGCGGTCAGCCTTTCCCTTCAGATCAGCCGGATCTCCTCTGGCGTCAGTGGGCGGTACTGGCCGGGCATCAGCCTTTCCAGCCGCAAGGGGCCCATGCTTTCCCGGTGCAAGCGTAGCACGCGGTTGCGAAAGTGCCCGAACATCCGCTTGACCTGATGGTAACGCCCCTCGAACAGGGTCAGCCGGGCGCTGCGGCTGTCGAGAATCTCCAGGTGGGCTGGCTGGGTGACGAGATCCTCGAAGGCGAAATAGAGGCCGCGGGCGAAGGTTTCGATGTACTCCTCGCCGATGGGGTCGGCGGTTTCCACGTAATACACCTTGGCCAGCTTGTGCTGCGGATGGGTGATGCGGCGTGACCATTGTCCATCGTTGGTGATCAGCAGCAGGCCGGTGGTGCCGAGGTCGAGACGTCCGGCCAGATGCAATTCCTGCCTGTCCGGCTCGTCCAGCAGGTCGAGTACGGTACGGTGCTGTTCATGGCAGGTGGCGCTGACTACCCCTGCAGGCTTGTGCAGCATGAAATAGCGCGCTGCTCTGCCGGCTTGCAGAACACTGTCGTCCAGTTCGATCCGGCTGAATTCGCGGATTTCGAAGCATCCGTCGCTAATCATCTGGCCGTCGACGCGCACCCGTCCGCCGGCTAGAAGCAGACGGGCGTCCCGGCGGTTGAGGTGAGGCTGATTGCCTAGAAAGCGGTCAAGGCGCATTGGGTGTCGTCTCGTCATGCAGTTGCTGCAGGCAGCGGGGGTACAGGCAGGCCTGGTTGCGGAGATCCGCTGGCAGGCGCTTTAGCGCGTCGGGGGTGGCCGGTTTGGAAGAGCACCAGCACGTGCCCTGGCCCGGCGGAGAGGTCGTCAAGCCGCAGGCGTTGTCGTTGCCGCACAGGGGGCAGTGCTGGGAATCTGCATTCAGGATCATGGCAAAAATTGCACTAATATAGTGCGACAAGAATGCAGCTCACCGAACCAGTGCACAAGTCCGCCGAAGGGTAATGGCAAAGAGAAAGCGCCCATGCTTAGAATAACCACAGAAAGTTTGCGATTTTGCTCTCTGTTTTGCTGTAACTTATTGTTTTTTATTATTTTTAATGCATTGAGGAAATGCGAGGAGTATTCGATGCGTGGCTTGTCTGTGTGTCTTTTGGGTGCGGTTTTGCTGTTGAGTGGTTGCAGTATTAGTGCACCGGGTGTTCGCGCCGAACTCGGAGACGGCGTTCATCTCGATCTGGGTGGCGGTGGTCACGGAGGGCATGGCGGACATTTTTGCCCGCCGGGACAGGCCAAGAAGGGGAACTGTTGAACGAGCGTATCCATTCGATGTCAAAAGGATGTCATCTGGCGGAGGTCAGCACATGCTGGCCTTCGTCGTGTTAGGAGAGCATCCATCATGCTGCGCCGATCTCTATTGGTTGCCCTGCTGGGCCTGTTTCTGCACGGATGCGCCGTCTACGACTATGACGACGACCATGATGGTCATCGCTATTACTCCCACCATGATGATGGCGAATACCGCCATCGGTCTTATGACAATACTTATTGGTATCGCCACCACGATGATCGCAGGCATGGGGATCGTCATTATCACGGGGACTGGCGTGCGGAGCGCAAGGCGGTTCCGCATTACAACGGGCGCTGGGAAGACCGGCATGAGCGTCGCTATGAGGGCCGCAAGGCGCCCGCCCACAAGGACGAGCGCCGCGGCGGCTATTCGCGCATGGTGGAGAGCAAGCGGAAGCAGCATCCGGAGCGCGACCGGCACTCCGATTGGGACCGACATCGTTCCTCGGATCATGATCGTTCCCGTGAGTGGCATGATCGCCGTGACCGGGACGACTGGAACGACTGATTTCCAAGGGTTCCTGGATATATCGGAAGCGACATACCGCGCGGGACAGTCGTCATCCCGGCGCTGCGTGCGGAGCCTTCGGGAGCTGCCCTACCGGTTGCGCCACTGTGGCGCGCGCTTCTCAAGAAAGGCGTTGACGCCCTCATGGGTATCTTCGGCCTCGAAGAGGTCGACGAAGCGTTCGCGCTCCTCTGCCAGCCAGCCGTTGGGCCCGCGCTCACGTGCGCCCTGGATCAGTGGCTTGATGGTGCGAACCGCGACCGGGCTTTGCTGCGCCACCTTGGCCGCCAGCAGCAGGGCCTGCCCGCGGGACTCTCCGGGCTCGACGACCTCCTCGACGAGTCCGATGCGCCGGGCCGTTTCGGCATCCACCCGCTCACCGCAGAGAATCATGCGTTTGGCCCAGCCTTCGCCGACCAGCCAGGGCAGCAGTTGGGTACCGCCAGCGCAGGGCAGCAGGCCCACCGCGGCCTCCGGCAGGGCCAGCAGGGCCTGACGTTCGGCGATGCGGATGTCACAGGCCAGTGCGCACTCCAGGCCGCCGCCCATGGCATAGCCGTTGATCGCGGCGATGGAGACGCCGCGGAAGTCGCGCAATGCCTCGAAGGCCTCGCCGAAGCGTCGGGCCATCTCGCGGGAGCGGGCCTTGTCGCCGTCGGCAAACAGCTTGAGGTCGGCGCCGGCACTGAAGAATTTTTCGCCCTGACCGGTCACCACCAGGGCATAGATGTTGTCGTCGCGGTTGAGATGTTCGAGCAGCAGGCGCAGGCCGATCAGCGAGTCGCGGTCCCAGGTATTGGCCGGTGGATGGTTGATAGTGATCAGCGCAGTATGCCCGTGCTTTTCCACCGTCAGTTTGTGGGTCAGATCGAACAGGCCTGGATGATAGGTTTCTACGGCATGACTCATGGCGGTTTCCTTGGCTGGCAGGCCGATGACCGCGGGCGGACTACAGCAGCCGCTCCAGCGTGCCGCCCTTCTCCAGCAGGTGGCGGGCGATGATCACTCGCATGATTTGGTTGGTACCTTCGAGGATCTGGTGTGCGCGACTGTGGTGTGCTCAGCGCTCCAGCGGATAGTCGTTCAGATAGCCGTAGCCGCCGTGAAGTTGCAGGGCCTCGTTGCAGGTCTCGAAGCACTGGTCGGTGGCGAAGCGCTTGGCCATCGCACAGTAAAGGCTAGCCTGCGGATGGCCGCGGTCCAGTCGGTCGGCGGCCAGCAGCACCATCTGCCGGCTGGCGGTGAGCTGGGTGAGCATGTCGGCGAGCTTGAACTGCAGGGCTTGGAACTCGGCCAGCGGCTTGCCGAACTGCCGGCGCTCCCCCGACGTAGCCCTGCGACTGCTCCAGGGCTGCCCGTGCCGCACCGAGGGAGCAACTGGCGATTCCATCCAGGGCCTGCATCGCATAGACGAACCCCTGGCCCTCCGGGCCGACGCGATTGGTCGCGGGAGTGCGTACCTCCTCGAAGGTGACGGTGCGGGTCGGCTGGGCGCGCCAGCCCATCTTCAGTTCGTTGCGTCCATAGCGGATGCCTGCGGCATCGGCTGGTACCAGAAAGCAGGAGATGCCCTTGGCACCATCTTCTCCGGTGCGGGCCATGACGATCAGCACATCGGTGCTGCCGGCGCCGGAGATGAAGCATTTGCTACCCTGCAGTACATGGACGTCGCCATCGCGACGGGCCCGTGTGCGCAGGTGGGCGGCGTCGGAGCTGGCATCCGGTTCGGTCAGGCAGTAGGAGGCAGGCAGCTCGCCCGCAATCATGCGCGGCAGCTAGGTCGTCTTCAGTGCGTCGTCGGCAAAGCGGGCGAGTATCCAGCAGGCCCTGTTGTGGATGGTCAGGTCGGCGGTGGTGGCGACGCAACCGGCGGCATGCGGTGCCAGTTCGCGGCTGGCGAAGGTCTGGGCACTGTCGACAGCAAGCGTTGTTCTTCGGTGAGTTCGAAATTCATCGGCACTACCCGCGTCTATCGTTGTTGTGCACCGCTACCGAGAGGTTGGGCATCGGCGCTCTTGGCCGGCTGAACAGGTTTTCCAGTGGCAGAGATGGTTGGGGCTCTTATGTTGTTATAGCGGCATTGGGGAGGGTTTTCATGGCAAACCCATGCCTTGACTTGGCGGCAGGGCTTCTCTAGCGTGCCGCAGTCATTTGCGAGAGGGAAAGGAATGGGCAGTGCCGAGGAGCGTATCAAGCTGGAGGCCTCCTGGAAGGAAGCGCTCCACGACGAGTTCGAAAAGCCCTATATGCAGGAGCTGGGCGATTTCCTGCGGCGGGAAAAGGCTGCCGGCAAGGATATCTATCCACCGGGAGCACTGATCTTCAATGCGCTCGACTCGACGCCCCTGGACCGGGTCAAGGTGGTGATCATTGGCCAGGACCCCTACCATGGCCCTGGCCAGGCCCATGGCCTGTGCTTCTCGGTGCAGCCGGGCGTACCGGTGCCGCCATCGCTGCAGAACATCTTCAAGGAGCTCAAGCGCGATCTGAACATCGACATGCCGAAGCATGGTCATCTGCAGCGCTGGGCCGAGCAGGGCGTGCTGTTGCTCAACACCTCGCTGACGGTGGAGCGGGGCAATGCCGGGTCGCATGCCAGCATGGGCTGGCAGCGCTTCACCGATCGGGTGATCGAGGTGGTCAGTCAGCGGCGGGAGCATGTGGTGTTCATGCTCTGGGGTGCCCATGCGCAGAGCAAGCGGCGTCTGATCGATCCGGGCAAGCACCTGATCCTCTGCTCGGCGCATCCCTCGCCGCTGTCGGCCCATCGTGGCTTTATCGGCAATGGCCATTTTAGCCGTGCCAACCAGTTTCTCGAGCAGCATGGCCTGGCGCCGATCGACTGGCGCCTGCCGGAGGAGCCCTGAACGCGGAGCTGCCCTAGCGTTGGGTTTCCAACTCGTGGTTCAGCTCGTAGGGAAGGTCGAGCAGGTGCAGGGTGGGGCCCTCGGGGGCGCCCAGGGTGATGCGGCCATCCTCGACGGCATCTTCCTGCAGCACGGCGAGCAGTTCGTTACCCTTTTCCGCCGGGACGGCCAGAACCACTTCGCCAACACTGGTGCGGTGCACCGGGGAGAACAGCTCGGTGGCGGGTGCCGGTGCTTCGTTGCCCTCCAGCGCCAACCGATAGAGACGGCGCTTGAGCTTGCCCAGGTACTGCATGCGCGCAACGATTTCCTGGCCACTATAGCAGCCCTTCTTGAAGCTCACTCCGCCAAGCGCCTGCAGGTTGATCATCTGCGGAATGAACAGCTCGCGGGTTGCACCGAAGACCTGGCCGACCCCGGCGCGGATCTGCGCCAGCAGCCAGTGCTCCAGCGGGGCTTCGCGCAAGTGGCTGGCCAGTCGGGCGCGCAGTGTCTCAGTCTGCTCTGCCGGCGCCCAGAGCTCGGCGCGCTCACCCTCCAGGCGGATGGCGATGAGTTCCCCGTTGCGGACGACCCGGCCGGCCTCCCGGGGGAGATCCAGGCCCAGGCGGACGAGGGCGGCATCGCCGCCCACGAGACCGAAGCGGCTCCAGGCACCGCTTTCATCGCTCAGTTGGGACTTGGAGAAGGCCGCGAACTTCTTCAGCTCGGTCTGCTGTGGCTCGATCAGTTCGCTGGCCATGGCCAGGAGAAAGCCGTCCCGGTCGGGGAGGAGGCGAAAGCTCGACACCATGCGCCCCTTCGGTGTGCAGCGGGCGCCGAGACTGGAGCTGCCATCCTTCAGGTAATTGAGGTTGCAGGTCACCTGTCCCTGAAGAAATTTATCGGCATCCGGGCCGCGAACGGCAAGCACACCTTCGTGGGCCAGCGGACAGAAGAAAGCGGAATCAGCCATGATCGTCACTGCAGTTGATAAAGAGTGGCTGTCATCATAGAGACCGGTCCATGCCTTGTCAGCGGTGTCGTCGCGTTGCGACGCCGCTATAATGCAGCCTTCTTTCAAGGAACCCATCCCATGGCCGACGATATCGAACTCAACCGACTTTACTGGCACAGCCGGCGCGGCATGCTGGAGCTGGACGTGCTGCTTGTGCCTTTCGTGAGGGAGGCCTATTCCGCGCTGGATGCCGAGGATCAGGCCCGTTTCCGCAAGCTGCTGACCTGCGAGGATCAGGACATGTTCGGCTGGTTCATGCGCCGGGAAGAGCCGGCCGATCCCGATTTGCGCCGCATGGTGAACATGATCCTGGATCGTGTCCAACCCAAGTGATGTCTTCGAGTGCCACTGGCAGCCTTCGCGGCAGTTGCTGGCGGCCTATCTGATTGCCCAGGCACTTGCCCTGGGCTCCCTAGCGCTGGTCGATATACCTTCCTGGGAGGGCCTGCTCGGCGGCTCGTTGTGTCTGGCGCATGCGGCCTGGTGCCTGCCCAGGCAGATCTTGCTGTCCCATTCCACGGCCTTCCGTGGCGTGCGCCGCACTGCCGAAGGCTGGCAGCTGTGGAGTGTGCGCAAGGGCTGGCAGCCAGTGCAGTTGCGGCCAGACAGTCTGGCCCTGCCAATGGTGGTCGTTCTTCGCTTTCGTCTGCCCGGGGAGCGGCGGGTGAGGGGCGTGTGCATCCCGCGCGATGCACTGGCGCGGGATATCCATCGTCGATTGCGGGTACGGCTGAAGTTCAGCCGGCGTAGGTGGTCGGCACCAGAATAGTGTCGCAGGCTTCGGGCTGCATGTCCGGATAGTCGAGGGTGTAGTGCAGCCCGCGGCTTTCATGGCGCTGCATGGCCGAGCGAATCATCAGGTCGGCAACCAGGGCCAGGTTGCGCAGCTCGATCAGGTCGCGGCTGACCTTGTAGTTGCTGTAGAACTCGTCGATTTCGCCGAGCAGCAGCCTGACCCGATGCTGGGCGCGCTGCAGGCGCTTGCTGGTGCGCACGATGCCGACATAGTCCCACATGAAGCGTCGCAGTTCGTCCCAGTTGTGTGCAATGATCACGTCCTCATCGGAGTCGGTGACCTGGCTGGCATCCCAGCTTGGCAGATTGCTCGGCAGACTGGTGTCCGCCATTTGTTCTTGCATGTCGAGTGCTGCGGAGCGGGCATAGACGAAGCACTCGAGCAGGGAGTTGCTGGCCATGCGGTTGGCGCCATGCAGGCCGGTGAAGCTGGTTTCGCCGATGGCATAGAGGCCGGGGATGTCGGTCCGCCCATGATTGTCGACGACGACACCGCCACAGGTGTAGTGGGCGGCGGGTACCACCGGGATTGGTTCGCGGGTAATGTCGATACCGAAATCCAGGCAGCGCTCATGGACGGTCGGGAAGTGGGACTGGATGAAATCCGCCGGTTTGTGGCTGATGTCCAGATACACACAGTCGATCCCGAGGCGTTTCATTTCATGGTCGATGGCGCGGGCCACGACATCCCGTGGGGCCAGTTCGGCCCGGGAGTCGAAGCGTGGCATGAAGCGCTCGCCATTGGGCAGCTTGAGCAGTCCGCCTTCGCCGCGCAGGGCTTCGGTGATCAGGAAGTTCTTGGCCTGCGGATGGTACAGGCAGGTGGGGTGGAACTGGTTGAATTCCAGGTTGCCCACCCGGCAGCCGGCGCGCCAGGCCATGGCAATGCCATCGCCACAGGCGCTGTCGGGATTGCTGGTATAAAGGTAGACCTTGGCGGCTCCGCCGCAGGCGAGGGTGGTAAAGCGTGCGCTGTAGGTATCGACTTCGCCGCTCTGGCGATTGAGCACGTAGGCTCCCAGGCAGCGCTTGCCCGGCAGGCCGAGTTTGCTTTCGGTAATCAGATCGATGGCAACGTGCTGTTCGAGCAGTTCGATGTTCGGCCGCTTCTGTACCTGGGCCAGCAGGGTTTTGAAGATGGCGGCGCCGGTGGCATCGGCGGCATGGATAATGCGTCGGTGGCTGTGACCGCCTTCGCGGGTCAGGTGAAATGCAAAACCACCGTCATCGCGCATCGTGGGATCTTCGCGGGTGAAGGGGACGCCTTGTTCGATCAGCCACTGGATGGCTTCCCGGCTATGCTCCACTGTAAAGCGCACGGCTTCTTTTCTGCAGAGGCCGGCACCGGCAATCAAGGTGTCTTCGACATGAGATTCGACGGTATCGGTATCATCCAGCACGGCAGCAACGCCGCCTTGAGCCCAGAAGGTCGAGCCGTTGGACAATTCTCCCTTGCTCAGTATCGCGATGCGCAGGTGAGGCGGCAGATTGAGCGCCAGGGTCAGGCCGGCCGCACCGCTGCCAATGATCAGGACATCATGCTGAAAGTGTTGGCTCATGTCGAAAAAAATCCGGGAAAACAAGGACTAGTAGAGGAAAGTCGGGCTTGGCACAATCGCCGACTTGGCTGCAGGGCTGTGAGGGGAACTTTGCACCCTTTCATGAGTCAAAAACCGGCTGCAACAGGATGGCACACCGGTTGGCGACAGTGAAAGCTCAGAGAAGAGCAAGGCTCGCCTAGTGAGTGACTATTCCCATGGCGGGTAGTTCAGGTTGCTTGATCCGTTCGGAGTTGTTCGCTTTCTACGGGAGGCCTCGTTTGAGGGGGGAACTTTTGCTTAATACCCGTGTCGATAGAGGCAAGGTGATCCGGTGCCTGATGCTATGCCCCCTAGGGTTTAACGAGGAGTATTCATGTTAAACCAGGAGCAAGATCAGCAATTGGTCGAGCGGGTGCAGCGTGGTGACAGGCGGGCCTTCGATTTGCTGGTGCTGAAATACCAGCACAAGATTCTCGGTTTGATCGTGCGTTTTGTGCATGATGCCCATGAGGCTCAGGATGTTGCCCAGGAGGCTTTTATAAAAGCCTATCGTGCGCTTGGCAACTTTCGTGGTGACAGCGCCTTTTATACGTGGCTGTACCGGATTGCGATCAATACTGCGAAAAATCATCTGGTGGCCCGTGGGCGCCGCCCCCCAGATAGCGATGTGAGTGCAGGCGATGCCGAGTTTTATGAGGGTGACCATGCCCTCAAGGATATCGAGTCGCCGGAGCGCTCTCTGCTGCGAGATGAAATCGAGGCCACCGTGCATCGAACCATCCAGCAATTACCGGAAGATTTGCGTACGGCGCTGACGCTGCGCGAGTTCGATGGCCTGAGTTATGAAGATATTGCCAGCGTCATGCAATGTCCGGTTGGAACTGTGCGTTCACGCATCTTTCGAGCGCGTGAGGCGATTGATAAAGCGCTGCAGCCATTACTGCAGGAAACCTGAGACTGCGGCCGTCAGCCGAGAGAGGTATCGTCATGAGTCGTGAAGCCCTGTATGAATCGCTGTCCGCGGTGATGGATGACGAGGCGGACGAGATGGAGTTGCATCGTGTGCTCGCTGCCGGTAAGGATGATGCCGAGTTTCGGGCTGCTTGGTCGCGCTATCAGTTGGCGCGCGCTGCCATGCACAAGGAGCTGTTGGAGCCGCGTCTGGATATTGCTGCATCGGTTTCGGCTGCCTTGTCTGCCGAAGCTGCTCCCAAAGCCAGATTCTTCTCCTGGGGAATCGTTGGGCGCGTGGCGGTGGCGGCTTCGGTGACCGTCGCAGTGCTGGCGGGCGTTCGCCTGTACAATCAAGGCGAGATGGCGGGTGCCGAAATGGCCCAGCGGGTGCCCCAGTCGTCTCTTTCGGTACCGCAGGTGCAGGGAATGCCGGTTTTGGCTGGATACACCGAGGGTGCCGAGCAGTCACAGGAGTCTGTGGCCAAGGAAGCGGGGAAGGAGTCGGAGTGGCATGAAAAAAGACTTCCGGTCTACCTTCGCCAACATGTGCAGCAGTCGGCTGTGAGTGGGGCAGAGAGTGCCTTGCCCTATGCCCGAGCGGCCAGTTTGGAAAATCGCTGAGGAGGAGCATGCGCTTTTTTTCTCTGCTTTTGCTCGGCGGCAGCTTGGTGATGCCCGTACATGCTGCCGACGCGCAAAACTGGCTGAATCGCCTGCTGAAGGCGGAGAAACAGCAAAGTTTTCAAGGCACTTTTGTCTACGAGCGTAATGGCAGTTTTTCCACGCATGCCATCTGGCATCAGGCCGGCCAAGATGGAGAGTCGAGAGAGCGTCTCTTGAAATTGGATGGCGCACCCGTGGAAGTGGTGCGCGTTGGCGGGCGTCTGCAATGTGGCAGTAACGCTTTAGCCGATCAATTGTTCGAAGGTGAACCTTGGCCACCGCGACCGCTGGATCCGCAGAAACTGGCCGAATGGTATGAGGTTCGGATGGCTAGCGAATCCAGGGTCGCTGGCCGTGCTGCAGTGGTGCTGTCTATTTTGCCGCGCGATCAGTATCGCTATGGTTTCGAACTGCATCTCGACCGCGAGACCGCCCTTCCACTCAAGTTCCTCCTTCTGAATGAGAAAGGCCAATTGCTCGAGCGTTTCCAATTCACTCGGCTGGATACGTCTACAACGCTTGCCAAGGATGAGCTGGAGCCGGGACCATCCTGCCGCCCGGTCGAAATCCTGCAGGCCGCAGAGCCGGAGCCGGGAGCCTGGCGCTCCGAATGGCTGCCTCCGGGTTTCACTCTGCGCGGTATGCATGCTCAGCCCAGCCCCATCTCAGGTGAAACCATTACCTATTTGATGTACGGTGATGGCTTGGCGCGCTTTTCGGTGTTCATCGAACCCTTGCAGGGTGCTCTTGTCGAGGATGCGCGCAGTCAATTGGGGCCGACCGTTGCGGTATCCAAGCGTATGTCGACGGCAGATGGCGATATGATGGTTACTGTGATTGGCGAGATCCCCTTGGGAACGGCCGAGCGCATAGCTCTATCGATGCGTGCAGGTGAGGCACAGGCTGATCGATGATCGAGGAGCAGGGCCGGGTGGTGGCGATCGAGCATGGGGCTGTATGGATTGAGGTCCTAGGCAAAACTGCCTGCTCCGGCTGTACCGCAAGCGTTGGCTGTGGTCAGGGGCTGCTCGAGGGGCTGGGGGCAGGAAGGCAGTGCAAGCGCATTCGCGCCTTGTCGGTCATGCCGCTGAAGGTTGGCGACTCCGTAGTGGTCGGCATCCGGGAAGATTTCCTGCTGCGCAGTACCCTTGCAGTCTACCTGTTACCCTTGCTGGGTCTGTTTATCTCCGCCATTGTCGCCCAATGGTTTGGCTTCGGGGAGCCTCTGGTGATTTTTGCCGCCTTCCTGGGGTTTGCCTCTGTTTGGGCTGTGGTGCGCAGTGCAAGTCGACGCCAGATGAGGGATCCGGCATTGCAGCCAGTGGTGTTGCGTGCTTTGCCTGGCGTTCCGGATGCGTATGCCAGGCGTACGGCTTTTTGAGTGGAGGAGCAGTATGTCGAAATTTGGTTCTAAGTCCTTCGCCTCCGTCCTGGCAGGTGCCTTGTTGCTTGGACAGTCGCTGTGCGCGCAGGCGCAATTGCCGGAGTTCACCGAGCTGGTGGAGGCGACCTCTCCGGCGGTAGTCAATATCAGTACCCGGCAGAAGCTTCCTGAGCGTGCCCTGGTACAGGGTATGCCTGATCTCGAAGGTCTTCCACCGCTCTTCCGGGAGTTCCTGGAGCGCAATCTTCCGCAGGTCCCGCGCACGCCGAATAATGGCCAGCAGCGTGAAGCCCATTCCTTGGGATCGGGTTTTATCATCTCCGCGGATGGTTATGTATTGACCAATAACCATGTGGTTGCTGATGCTGATGAAATCATCGTTCGACTGTCTGACCGCAGCGAGCTTGAGGCTGAGCTGGTCGGTGCCGATCCGCTTACCGATGTGGCCTTGTTGAAGGTCAAAGGCACAAATCTCCCCAGCGTCAAGCTGGGTCGCACCGATGAGTTGAAAGTGGGCGAGTGGGTTCTGGCCATCGGTTCGCCCTTCGGGTTCGACCATTCGGTGACGGCCGGCATCATCAGCGCCACAGGGCGGAGCTTGCCGAACGAGAGTTACGTGCCGTTCATTCAAACCGATGTGGCAATCAATCCCGGCAACTCCGGCGGACCGCTCTTTGACCTGGAAGGGCGGGTGATTGGTATCAATTCGCAGATCTTTACTCGGTCGGGTGGGTTCATGGGATTATCCTTCGCCATCCCCATCGAGGTTGCCATGGGCGTGGCCGACCAGCTGAAGGCGACTGGCAAGGTTGCCCGCGGCTGGCTGGGCGTGGTCATTCAGGAAGTCAACAAGGATCTGGCCGAGTCCTTCGGCCTGGACAAGCCAGCGGGAGCACTGGTTGCCCAGGTGCTGGACGGCGGGCCGGCGGACAAGGGGGGCTTGCAGGTCGGCGATGTCATTCTCAGCCTGGATAGTCATCCGATCGTGATGTCGGCCGATCTGCCGCATCTGGTCGGCGGGCTGAAGCCTGGCACCAAAGCCAATCTGGAAGTTGTTCGTGATGGGGGGCGGAAAAGCATCGCCATCACGGTGGGTGCTTTACCCGAGGAGGGAAGCGGGGTTCAGCCGAGCGTTGCTGGTGTGGAGCAGAGCAGCAATCGTCTGGGGGTGACTGTCACCGAGCTGACTCCCGAGCAGAAGAAATCCCTTGATCTCAAGGGGGGGGTGGTCATTCGCGAGGTGCTGAACGGTCCGGCTGCCCTGATCGGCCTGCGGCCTGGCGATGTGATCACTCACCTGAACAATCAGGCGATCGACTCGGCGAAGACCTTTGCCGAGGTGGCTGGTGCGCTGCCGGAAAGCCGCTCGGTGTCCATGCGGGTGCTACGTCAGGGACGGGCCAGTTTCATTACTTTCAAACTTGCCGAATAAAGCCTCGCGGACATGAAAAAGGTTCATCGCATTTTCCCGGGGAAGGCGGCCTTGATTTTCAGGAAGAAGTACTCCTTGTCCCGGAAACCGTAGGCCATGCGCTTGATCACCTTGATCCGGTTGTTCACTCCCTCCAGCAGGCTGGTGTGCATGTGGAATCGTGCACTGGCCA
>NZ_SMMU01000061.1 GCF_004339665.1 Azotobacter chroococcum | reverse complement strand
TGCCGCCATGCGGCGTTGCGGGTCTTGGCAAGGGAATGACCATTGCCGGCGCCCCGCGCCTTGCCTGGCGGCATTTGCCGCGGCAACGCGGCTCACGCCAAAACGTCAACAGGCCCTAGAGCGGCTCGCTCCACAGGCACAGGCCGAGGCTGGTGCTCTGGTCGGGGGCGAGTTCCACGGCATCCTCCAGCACGTTGGCCGTCTCGATGCAGAGCATGCGCTGCCAGGCGTCGTCGGCGAATTGCGAGAGGCGTGCGGCCTTGTCGATCCAGGGGTTCCAGACGATGGCCGAATGCGAGCCGCTGGCTTCGAGGCAGATCCGCCGCTTCCAGCCGGGATCGACCAGGTCGAGGCGCGGCGGGGTGTCCAGGTAGATGCGGTCGGTTTCGCCGGCGAACTGCAGGATGCCTTGCTGCTGGCGCTCGTCCCAGTCCTCCAGGGTTTCGATGTAGCGCAGGCCGTCGAGGCCCTCGACGCTCGCCTCGCGGATGTCGCTGACCGCCAGGTAGGTGTGCAGCGCCTGGCTCAGGGCGACCCGGTAGCTGCCGCGGTTGTGGGTGGTCAGGCGGAGGTCGAGGCGTTCGTCGAGGCGGATGGCGAGGGTCAGGTCGAGCGCGTGCGACCAGTCGGGCAGCTCGCCGGCCGCCGATTGCGGCAGGCTGAAGGTCAGGCTCACTGCGCCGTTGTCCCTGGCGATGTCCTGCAGCTGCCAGTCGCGGCCGCGCACCTCGCCGTGGGCCGGCGCCGGGGCGTGCCCCCCGCGCATGGCGCGCACGCCGGCCGGGTTGCGCGCCAGGTCGCCGAACCAGGGCCAGCAGATCGGCACGCCGCCGCGCACCGACTGACCCCGGCGAAACTCTGCCTGTTCGCTGAGCCAGATCAGCGGCTGTTCGCCATTGCGCTGGTAGCTGAGCACCTGGGCGCCCTGTTCGGCGACCAGCAGTTCGGCGTCGGCGGTCGTGATCCGCCAGCAGGGCAGATCGCCCATCTCGACCCGTTCGACCTGGGGGGCGGTGGTGTGTTGGTTCATGACGAGATCCTCGCAAGGCAAATAATTTGCTATTAGAGCCTGCGCAACGGATAAAGCTCCATCGCGCGGAAGGGGGGGCGCTCCGGCGAGGAGGACGGGGGCCCTAGCGGCGCGGCACCGCGCGGGTGCGGCCGCCGCCGTCGATGGCGACGAAGACGAACACCGCCTCGGTCACCTTGCGCCAGTCGCTGGACAGGGGGTCGTCGCTCCACACCTCGACCAGCATCTGGATCGAGCTGCGGCCCTGCTGCAGGAGCTTGGTATAGAAGGAAAGCTGGGCGCCGACCGCCACCGGCACCATGAAGGCCATGCGGTCGATCGCCACCGTGGCCACCCGGCCGCCGGCCAGCCGGCTGGCCGTGGCGGTGCCGGCCAGGTCCATCTGGGCGACCAGCCAGCCGCCGTAGATGTCGCCGAAGCCGTTGGCGTCGCGGGGCAGCGCGGTGATTTGCAGGGCCAGATCGCCCTGGGGCACCGGGTCGTCCTGTTCGAGTTCGTTCATGGGAGGTTCGTCGGGCGCTGAGCCGGCGGCAGGAAGGAGGCCCCGATTATAGCGGCAAGGCCCTGCGCCAGGCGAGAGCGACCGGTGCGGAAATGTCAAGCGGCAGCGCCGCGGCGCGTGCGGCGCTCTGTACCGGGGCCGGTGGGAAAAGTTCCCTGGGGTTGGCTAAGGTCATAAAGCTGTCATGTTTCATTCATAGATTGGTCACGCGGCCTTCCGATACTGGCCCGCGATCCGACCCATACCGTCCTGCTAGGGAGCAAGGCATGAAATTGAAGCGTTTGATGGCGGCCATGACGTTCGTCGCCGCTGGTGTAACGACCGCGAGCGCGGTTGCCGCCGTCGACCCGGGCCTGCCGGCCTACGAGAAGACCTCCGGCGTTTCCGGCAACCTGTCCAGCGTCGGCTCCGACTCGCTGGCCAACCTCATGACCCTGTGGGGCGAAGAGTTCAAGCGCCAGTATCCGAACGTCAACATCCAGATCCAGGCCGCCGGTTCCTCCACCGCGCCGCCGGCCCTGACCGAGGGCACCGCCAACTTCGGTCCGATGAGCCGCGCCATGAAGGACAACGAACTGCAGGCCTTCGAAGAGAAGCACGGCTACAAGCCGACCGCCGTACCGGTGGCCATCGACGCCCTGGCGGTGTTCGTGCACAAGGACAACCCGATCAAGTCCCTGGACATCGCCCAGGTCGACGCCATCTTCTCCGGCACCCGCCTGTGCGGCGGCGCCAAGGACATCAAGACCTGGGGCGACCTGGGCCTGACCGGCGAGTGGGCGGCCAAGCCGATCCAGCTGTTCGGTCGCAACTCGGTGTCCGGCACCTACGGCTACTTCAAGGAAGAAGCCCTCTGCAAGGGTGACTTCAAGCCCAACGTCAACGAGCAGCCGGGCTCCGCCTCGGTGGTGCAGTCGGTGTCCAGCACCCTGAACGCCATCGGCTACTCCGGCATCGGCTACAAGACCTCCAGCGTGCGCGCCGTGCCGCTGTCGAAGAAGGGCGGCGAGCCCTTCGAGGCCAGCGAAGCCAATGCCCTGGCCGGCAAGTTCCCGCTGGCGCGCTTCTTCTACGTCTACGTGAACAAGGCGCCGAACAAGCCGCTGAGCCCGCTGGAGGCGCAGTTCGTCAAGATGGTCCTGTCCAAGCAGGGACAGGAGGTGGTGGTCAAGGACGGCTACATTCCGCTGCCCAAGCGGGTCGTGGACAAGACCCTGAAGGATCTCGGCCTCTAATCCGGGTCTTCCCGCCCGGCACGGACGCCGGGGCTTGAGAGCGGGAGCGCTGTGCCCGTCACTCGTTGCGAGTGACGGGCCTTGGCACGTCATCGCTCTGTAATCTTTCTGTCATAGATGGCGATTAGAGTGCCGCCGGCCGACGGTCGTTGAAGTGACGGCGAACGAAGGCCAGGCCGCCAAGCCGGTGCAGCCGCTCCCGACGGCCAGCTGAACGCCCATGCAACCGAGCCCTAACGATGACCGACATGGCTAAAGACCTCTCCACCGCCGCTCTCCAGACGGCGCGCCTGGATTTCAATACGCCCGCCCTGCAACGCAAGCGCCGGCGCCGCGCCCTGCAGGACCGCCTGGCGCGCTGGTACGTCTCCGTGGGCGGACTGGCGGTGCTGGGTGCCATCACCCTGATCTTCTTCTATCTGGCCCAGGTGGTCCTGCCGATGTTCCAGGGCGCCGAGCTGAGCGCGCGCGGCGAGCCGCAGCGGCCGGCCTGGCTGGCCGAGCAGGGCAGGGCGCTGCTGATGGCGGTCGAGGAGCAGAACCAGGTCGCCATGCGCCTGGATGCCCGTGGCCAGGTGTCGTTCTTCGAGGCGGACGGCGGGAAACTGCTCAGCCAGGTCGCGCTGCCGGTTCCCGAGGGCAGCGAGATCGTCTCCCTAGGCCAGGACCAGCCCGGCAGCAACCGCCTGGTGCTGGGCCTCTCCAACGGCCAGGCGCTGGTGTTCGGCCATGCCTATCGGGTGACCTATCCGGATAACCGCAAGACCGTCAGTCCGCGCGTCGAATACCCGTTCGGCGAGGCGCCGATCCAGCTCGATCCGCAGGGCCGCCCGCTGCACCAGGTAGCGATGAACGTCGGCAGCGACGGGCTGCTGCTGGCCGGCTCGACCGGCAACCAGGTGCTGGCCCTGGAGCTGAGCCGCGAGGAAAACCTGCTGACCGGCGAAGTCACCCTGGGCGAACGGCGCCTCGAGCTGCCGCAGCTCGCCGAGCCGGTCAAGGCGCTGTTGATCGACCCGCGCCAGCTCTGGCTGTACGTGATCAACGGACGTTCCAGCGCCGATGTGTTCGACCTGCGCCAGCAGAAACTGAACGGCCGCTACAAGCTGCTCGCCGATCCCCAGGCCGAGGTGACCGAGGTGACCGCCCTGCTCGGCGGCATCTCGCTGATGGTCGGCGACTCCAGGGGCGGCATCCAGCAGTGGTTCATGGCGCGCGGCGAAAACGGCTCCGAGCTGAAGAACATCCGCGGCTTCCAGCTGGCCGACAGCCCCATCGTGCAGATCCTCCCCGAAGAGCGCCGCAAGGGCTTCCTCGCCCTGGATGCCGCCGGCAACCTGGGCGTGTTCCACAGCACCGCGCACCGCACCCTGCTGGTCGAGCCGGTCGCCGGGGCCGCTGCGCAGGCTGCCCTGTCGCCGCGTGCCGACCAACTGCTGGTCGAGTCCGCCGGCCGGCTGCAGGGCTTCGAGCTGGACAACCCGCACCCGGAAATCTCCTGGAGCGCCCTGTGGGGCAAGGTGTGGTACGAGAGCTATGACGAGCCCAAGTACGTCTGGCAGTCGACCTCGGCCAACTCCGACTTCGAGCCCAAGCTGAGTCTCTCGCCGCTCGCCTTCGGCACCCTCAAGGCGGCCTTCTACGCCATGCTGCTGGCCGCGCCCCTGGCCATCTGCGCGGCCATCTACACCGCCTACTTCATGGCGCCGGCGATGCGCACCAAGGTCAAGCCGGTGATCGAGCTGATGGAGGCGCTGCCCACGGTGATCCTCGGCTTCTTCGCCGGCCTGTTCCTCGCCCCCTACGTGGAGGCCCACCTGCCGGGCATCTTCAGCCTGCTGCTGCTGACCCCCTTGGGCATTCTCGCCGCCGCCTACGGCTGGAGCCGCCTGCCGGAAAGCATCCGCCTGCGCGTGCCGGACGGCTGGGAAGCGGCCCTCTTGATCCCGGTGATCCTCGCCGTCGGTGCCCTGGCCCTGGGCATGAGCGGGCACCTGGAGAGCTGGTTCTTCGGCGGCGACATGCGCCTGTGGCTGTCCAACGACCTGGGCATTCCGTTCGACCAGCGCAATGCCCTGGTGGTCGGCCTGGCGATGGGCTTCGCGGTGATCCCGAACATCTACTCGATCGCCGAGGACGCCGTGTTCAGCGTGCCGAAGAGCCTGACCCTGGGTTCCCTGGCGCTCGGCGCGACGCCCTGGCAGACCCTGACCCGGGTGGTCATCCTCACCGCCAGCCCGGGGATCTTCTCGGCGCTGATGATCGGCATGGGCCGCGCCGTCGGCGAAACCATGATCGTGCTGATGGCCACCGGCAACACGCCGATCATGGAGGCCAACATCTTCGAGGGGCTGCGTACCCTGGCCGCCAACGTGGCGGTGGAGATGCCGGAGTCGGAGGTCGGCGGCACCCATTACCGCGTGCTGTTCCTCGCCGCGCTGGTGCTGCTGCTGTTCACCTTCGTGATGAACACCGCGGCCGAGCTGATCCGTACCCGCCTGCGCAAGAAATATTCGTCGCTCTGAGTCCCGAGAAAGGTAGACGACCGTGAAACAGCAAAATCTGAAGACCTGGTTCAAGAGCGGCTCGCCCTGGGTCTGGTTCACCGGCGGCGGCGTGTCTATCGCGGTGATCATGACCATCGGCCTGCTGGCGCTGATCGCCGTGCGTGGCCTCGGCCACTTCTGGCCGGCCGACGTGCTGGAAGCCGACTACCGCATTCCCGGCCAAGAGGTCCGGGTGCTCGCCGGCGAGCTGGTGGAGGCCGAGGAGGTGCCGCGTGCGCGGCTGGCCGCCAGCGGTCTGCCAGTGGACGCCGCGGGCGGCGAGTTCATGACCCGCGAGCTGCTCAAGGTCGGCAACCGCGAGCTGTACGGCGCCGACTTCAGCTGGGTGGTCGGCGAATGGCTGGAGAATCCGCGCACGCCGGCGGAGCTGGTGGTGATCGAGCGCCGCGAGTGGGGCAACTTCTACGGCTACCTGCTCGGCGTGAAGGAGAGTGGCCGGCTGGTGGCCGAAGGCGAGGCCGCCTGGGCCGAGCTGCAGCAGCGCATCGAGCGGGTCGCCGAGCTGCACGGGCAACTGGCCCGCCTGGAGAAGAAGGATATCGGCCGCATCAACCACGGTCTCGAGCGGCTGCGCCTGAAGACCCGCGCGCTGGAACTCGACGGCGCGCTGGATGCCGCCGCCCAGGCCGACCTGGCCGCCGAGCGCGCCCAGTGGGACGCCAAATACCGGGAGCTGGAAGGCCGGCTGGTCGCGCTGCAGCAGGAGTTCAACCGTGACAGCATGCTGGTGCGCACGACCGACGGCCGCGAGCAGGAGATCAGCCTGGGCAAGGTGGTGCGTGCCTACCAGCCGAACGCCATGGCTAGCTTCGACAAGCTCGGCTTCTACTTCGCCAAGCTCTGGGAGTTCGTCAGTGACGAGCCGCGCGAGGCCAACACCGAAGGCGGCATCTTCCCGGCGATCTTCGGCACCGTGCTGATGACCCTGATCATGGCTGCCATCGTCACCCCGTTCGGGGTGATCGCCGCCGTCTACCTGCGCGAATACGCACGGCAGGGCCCGCTGACCCGGGTGATCCGCATCGCGGTGAACAACCTGGCCGGGGTGCCGGCGATCGTCTATGGCGTGTTCGGCCTCGGCTTCTTCGTCTACGTGCTGGGCGGCTCCATCGACCGGCTATTCTTCCCCGAGGCTGCGCCGGCGCCGACCTTCGGCACGCCCGGGTTGATGTGGGCCTCGCTGACCCTGGCGATCCTCACCCTGCCGGTGGTGATCGTCGCCACCGAGGAAGGCCTGGCGCGCATTCCGCGCGCCCTGCGCGAGGGTTCGCTGGCCCTCGGCGCGACCAAGGCCGAGACCCTCTGGAAGGTGGTGATCCCCATGGCTAGTCCGGCGATGATGACCGGCCTGATCCTCGCCGTGGCCCGCGCCGCCGGCGAAGTGGCGCCGCTGATGCTGGTCGGCGTGGTCAAGCTGGCGCCGAGCCTGCCGCTGGACGGCAACTACCCGTACCTGCACCTCGACCAGAAGATCATGCACCTGGGCTTCCACATCTACGACGTCGGCTTCCAGAGCCCCAACGTCGAGGCGGCCCGTCCGCTGGTCTACGCCACCGCACTGCTGCTGGTGCTGGTGATCGCCCTGCTCAACATGAGTGCGGTGTACATCCGCAACCGCCTGCGCGAGAAGTACAAGGCGCTGGAACACTAAACACCGGCTGGAAGCCGGCGGGCCGACCCCGCGAGGGGTGGCGGCCGCCGGCTTCGGGCTCCACGCTTGAACGGAGTGAGTCATGCGACACGAATCCCCCAGCCATGGCATCGACCTCGACGCCCTCGGCCGCAAGAAGCAGACCTTTGACCTCGCCAGCGAGCTGGTGGCCCTCGAGGTGCCCGGCCTCAGCCTGTTCTACGGCGAGAAGCAGGCGCTCCACGACGTCCGGATGAACATCCCGAAGCATCGCGTGACCGCCTTCATCGGCCCGAGCGGCTGCGGCAAGTCGACCCTGCTGCGCTGCTTCAACCGGATGAACGATCTGGTCGACGGCTGCCGGATCGACGGCGCGATCACTCTCGACGGGCAGAACATCTACCGCAAGGGCGTGGACGTCGCCGAGCTGCGCCGGCGGGTCGGCATGGTGTTCCAGAAGCCCAACCCCTTCCCCAAGAGCATCTACGAGAACGTGGTCTACGGCCTGCGCATCCAGGGCATCAACAAGAAGCGCGTGCTCGACGACGCGGTGGAGTGGGCGCTGAAGGGCGCCGCGCTGTGGGACGAGGTCAAGGACCGCCTGCACGAGTCGGCACTCGGCCTCTCCGGCGGCCAGCAGCAACGCCTGATCATTGCCCGTACCATCGCCGTGGAGCCCGAGGTGCTGCTGCTCGACGAACCCTGCTCGGCGCTCGATCCGATCTCCACCCTCAAGGTCGAGGAACTGATCTTCGAGCTGAAGTCCAAGTACACCATCGTCATCGTCACCCACAACATGCAGCAGGCCGCGCGGGTGTCCGACTACACCGCGTTCATGTACATGGGCAAGCTGATCGAGTACGGCGATACCGATACCCTGTTCACCAATCCGGCGCAGAAGCAGACCGAGGACTACATCACCGGCCGTTATGGCTAGTGGCCGGCTGACAGAAAACCGGGATTAAGCAGCTTGAAGCCTTCAGCTTTTGTGCGGAGCGAACCATGATCGACAAAGACAACCTTTCCCTGCATATCTCCCAGCAGTTCAACGCCGAGCTGGAGGACGTGCGCAGCCACCTGCTGGCCATGGGCGGCCTGGTCGAGAAGCAGGTCAACGATGCGGTCACCGCCCTGATCGAGGCCGACTCGGGACTCGCCATGCAGGTGCGCGAGATCGACGCCCAGACCAACCAGATGGAGCGCAGCATCGACGAGGAATGCATCCGCATCCTCGCCCGCCGCCAGCCGGCGGCTTCCGACCTGCGCCTGATCATCAGCATCTCCAAGTCGGTGATCGACCTCGAGCGGATCGGCGACGAGGCCACCAAGATCGCCAAGCGCGCCATCCTGCTCTGCGAGGAGGGCGAGTCGCCGCGCGGCTACGTGGAGATCCGCCACATCGGCGAGCAGGTACGCAAGATGGTCCAGGAGGCGCTCGACGCCTTCGCCCGCTTCGACGCCGACCTGGCGCTGTCGGTGGCGCAGTACGACAAGACCGTCGACCGCGAGTACAAGACCGCCCTGCGCGAACTGGTCACCTACATGATGGAGGATCCGCGCTCGATCTCCCGCGTGATCAACGTCATCTGGGTGCTGCGCTCGCTGGAGCGGATCGGCGATCATGCGCGCAACATCGCCGAACTGGTGATCTACCTGGTGCGTGGCACCGATGTGCGCCATACTGGGCTGGCACGCCAGAAGCCGGCAGGAGAGGCGGCAGCGGACGAAACGCCTGCCCAGGACTGAGGCCGGGAGAGGCCCTGCCGCTCGTCGGCCGGGGCGTCATCTTCGTCACAGGCTTGACCGGCCCGTCTCGCGATAAACGGGCGGCGCTGATAGTCTTCGCGCTCCGTCCATTCTTGTTGAGTCATGCATCGATGCTGGGACGACCGTTACTGTTCGCCGCTCTTCTTGCTCTGGCCGCACCGGCGACGGCCGTGACCATCTACAAGCACGTCGACACCAACGGCATGGTCAGCTACGGCGACCAGGCCCGTCCCGGGGCGCGGGTCGTCCACGTCATCCAGCCCGGGCGCGGATTGCGCGACCTGCGCAGTTTCAGCAGCCCGTCCGCCCCGGCGCGGCTGCCGGGACGGATGCCGCGCAGCGACGCGCCGGATGAGCGGGTGCGCCTGGATACCCTCAAGCATGCCGGCGGCCACACCCTGCGGGTGCAGAACGACATGTTCGCCCCGGTGGAGGTCGAGCTGAACCTGGACGGAGTCGGCAACGTCAGCGGCGCACCGGACCGGCCGATCCGCTGGATCGTCCCGCCGCGCAGCCAGATCCGCCTGGCCACCCTGGCACCGCGCGATCCGGGCAAGCCGATGCGCTATACCCCCAAGCTGCGCCACGCCCTCGGCGATCCGCGCCTGCGGCCGCTGCCGCACCGCTATCCGCTGCCCTGGCGCGGTGGCCCGTTCCGCCTGACCCAGGGCGCCAACGGCCAGTACAGCCATTTCACCCCCAAGGGCCGGCATGCCGTGGATATCGCCATGCCGGTGGGCACGCCGATCGTCGCCGCCCGCGGCGGGGTGGTGCTGCATACCGAGAACGACCAGCGCGGGCGCAGCCCCAACCCGGGCGGCAACCAGGTGCGCATCCTCCACGAGGACGGCACCATGGGCGTCTACCTGCACCTGCAGGAGGGTTCGGTGCGGGTCAGCGAGGGGCAGCGGGTCCAGGCCGGCACGCCGCTCGCCCGCTCCGGCAACACCGGTCGCAGCACCGGACCGCACCTGCACTTCGTGGTGCAGCGCAACGTCGGTCTGGCGGTGGAGTCGATTCCCTTCCAGTTCAACCAGCCGGTCAACGCCCTGCCGAACTTCGCCGTCGGCGGCGACTGATCCCCTCGGGCGCTGGCCGGAGCCGCTCCGGCCGCGCCACGTCTTTCAGCTCAGCCTCAGCACCTTGGCCAGCACGACCCTCGGCCCCTTCATCTTCTTGACGATGATCCGCAGGCCATGGGCTTCCAGCACCTCGTCTTCTTCCGGCAGGCGCTTGAGGGTCTCGTGGATCAGCCCGGACAGGGTGTCGGCCTCGACACCCGCCGGCAGGCTGATCTGCAGCAGGCGCTCGACCTTGAACAGCGGGGTGTCGCCGCGCACCAGCAGCTTGCCCGGCTGGTAGGCGACGATGCCGCGCTCAGCCTTGCGGTGCTCGTCCTGGATGTCGCCGACCAGCGCCTCCAGCACGTCCTCCATGGTCAGGTAGCCGACCACCTTGCCGTCGGCCTCCTCGACCAGGGCGAAGTGCGAGCCGCCGCAGCGGAAGCGCTCGAGCAGTTCGGTCAGCGGCATGTGCCGGCCGACCCGCTCGATCGGGCGGATCAGCTCGTCGAGCTTCAGCGCCGAGGGCAGCATCTCCAGCAGGGACAGGTGCATCAAGAGGTCCTTGATGTGCAGCACGCCGACGAAGCGCCCGGCGCCCTCGTCGTACACCGGGTAGCGGCTGTACTTGTGGCGGCGAAAGGTGCTCATGACCTCGTCCAGCGGCGCGCTGCGCTCCAGGTAGACCAGGTCCTCGCGGGAGTTGGCCCAGTCGACCACCTCCAGCTCGCCCATCTCCACCGCCGAGGCGAGCACGCGCATGTCCTGGTCGCCGGGGTCGTGGGCCCGGCTGGAGTAAAGGATCAGCTTCAGCTCGTCGAAGCTGTACTTGTGCTCGTGGTGAGCGCCCGCGCCGCCCTGGCCGACGATGCGCAGCATGGTGTTGGCGCTGGCGTTGAGCAGCCAGATCGCCGGGTACATCAGCCAGTAGAACAGGTACAGCGGCACCGCGGTCCACAGCGACAGCCGTTCCGGCTGGCGGATTGCCCAGGACTTGGGGGCCAGCTCGCCGACCACGATGTGCAGGTAGGAGATGATGAAGAAGGCGGCGAAGAAGGACACCCCGTGGACCAGCGCCGGCGTGTCGATGCCGAGCTTGGCCATGAGCGGCTCGAGCAGGTGGGCGAAGGCCGGCTCGCCGACCCAGCCGAGGCCCAGCGAGGCGAGGGTGATGCCCAGCTGGCAGGCCGAGAGGTAGGCGTCCAGCTGGTTGTGCACGCGGCGCAGGATCTGTCCGCTCCAGCCGTGCTGGCCGGCGATCAGCTCCACGCGGGTGGCGCGCAGCTTGACCATGGCGAATTCGGCGGCGACGAAGAAACCGTTCAGCAGGACGAGGAACAGGGCGAAGAGGATGAGGCCGAGGTCGGCGAAATAGGCGAAGTCGGTACTAGGGGAGGGGTCCATGAAGTGTTCGCGAAATGACTGACAAGAGGGGCCATATTAGGGCGTCGGGACGCACTTTCAAGAGGCGTTGCCGAGCGCCTGGCGCGCCGCCAGCTGGCTCGGTGGGAAGTGGCAGGTGAACAGGCTGCCCTTGCCGGGCTCGCTGGCGATCTCCAGGCGGCCGTTGTGGTGGATCAGCGCATGCTTGACGATGGCCAGGCCCAGGCCGGTGCCGCCGGTGCTGGCCGAGCGGCTGGCGTCGACCCGGTAGAAGCGTTCGGTCAGTCGCGACAGGTGCCGGGACTCGATGCCGATGCCGGTGTCCTGCACGCTCAGGTGCGCGCCGTCCCGGTCGCCCCACCAGCGGATGCGGATCTCGCCGCCGGCCGGGGTGTATTTCACCGCGTTGAACACCAGGTTGGAAAAGGCGCTGCCCAGCTCCGCCTCGTTGCCCTTGAGCGCCAGGTGCGGCTCGGCGTCGAGCAGGATGCGGTGGTCGTTCGTGCCGGAGAGGGCCTGGGCGTCCTTCACGATCGCCTGCAGCAGCGGCGCCACTGCGACCGGCTGGCTGGCCTGCAGGCTGTCGCTGGCCTCCAGGCGGGCGAGCAGCAGCAGGTCGTCGAGCAGGTGCTTCATGCGCTCGGCCTGCTGCTGCATCTGCTGCAGGGGGCGGCGCCAGCGCGGGTTGACCTCGTCGGCGTTGTCCAGCAGGGGCTCCAGGTAGCCGGCGATCACCGTCAGCGGGGTGCGCAGCTCGTGAGAGACGTTGGCGACGAAGTCCTTGCGCATCTGCTCCAGCTGGCGCACGTGGGTCACGTCGCGGACCAGCATCAGCTGCTCGCCGTTGCCGTAGCGGGTGATCTGCAGCTGCAGGTGGAGGCGGTCGTTGAGCGGCGAGGACAGCTCGAGGGGGGCCTTGAAGTCGCTCTGCGCCATGTAGGCCTTGAACTGCGGGTGACGGACCAGGTTGGTGATCGGCTGGCCGCTGTCCTGGGGGGTCTTCAGGCCGAGCAGGGTTTCCGCGGCGCGGTTCCACCACTCCAGATTGCCCTCGGCATCGAGCATGATCACCGCGTCTTGGAGGGCGGCGGTGGACTCCTGCACGCGGTCGATCACCGCCTGCAGGCGGCCGCGCACGCGCTGGTCGCGGCGCTGGATGTTGTAGAGGCCGTCGAACACCTCGCCCCACAAACCATGGCCGTCCGGCGGCGGCTCGTCGGGCTGGTAGGTCTTCAGCCAGTGGTGCAGGCGGATGAGCTGGTAGAGGTGCCAGGCGAGGTAGGTAGCCAGGCCGATGGCCAGCGACCAGCCGTAGTCGCCGTCGATCAGGCCGAGCAGCAGGCCGACGGCGGTGGGCGGCAGGAGGCTGCGCAGCAGCGGGCCGAGCCAGGTGGGTTTCACAGGGGCATCCTTGACCTTCGCGCCGCTTCGGCGCCGGGTTCAGCTCTTGGTGGAGAAACGATAACCGGTGCCGCGCACCGTCTGCACCAGATTCTCGTAGGCTTCGCCGAGGGCCTTGCGCAGCCGGCGGATGTGCACGTCGACGGTGCGCTCCTCGACATAGACGTTGCCACCCCAGACCTGGTCGAGCAACTGGCCGCGGGTGTAGGCGCGCTCCTGGTGGGTCATGAAGAACTGCAGCAGGCGGTATTCGGTGGGGCCCATCTCGGCCGGCCTGCCGTCGATGGTCACCCGGTGGCTGATCGGGTCGAGGCGCAGGCCGCCGACCTCGATCGGCGTTTCGCTGTCGCTGGGGGCGGTGCGGCGCAGCACGGCCTTCAGGCGGGCGACCAGCTCGCGCGGCGAGAAGGGCTTGGTGATGTAGTCGTCGGCGCCGACCTCAAGGCCCTGGATCTTGTTGTCCTCTTCGCCCTTGGCGGTGAGCATGATCAGCGGGATGCCGGCGGTCAGCTCGTCGCGCTTCAGGCGGCGGGCCAGCTCGATGCCGGAGGTGCCGGGCAGCATCCAGTCGAGCAGGATCAGGTCGGGCTTGCGGTCGACGATGACCGCATGGGCCTGCTGGGTGTTTTCCGCTTCGAGGCACTCGTAGCCGGCCATCTCCAGGGCAACAGCGATCATCTCGCGGATGGGGGCCTCGTCGTCGACGATAAGGATTGTCTTGCCGGCCATGGGCAGCTGTCCCGTTGTGGTTCCTGTCAGTGCAGCGCATTAGATAACGGAATTATTGCAGCCGTGTGACAGATAGAGGCGTGCGCGGGACCGCCGGGACTGGGCGAAGCCCCGGGCTAGAGGCGGTAGTCGAGGACCAGGCCGAGCAGGATCGCCAGGCCGGCCCAGTGGTTGTGCAGGAAGGCCCGGAAGCAGGCCTGCGGCTCGCGCCGGCGGGTGGCGGCAAACTCCCAGGCGAAGCACAGGGCGGCGGCCAGCAGGCCGAGGTGGAAGCTCAGGCCGAATTCCAGGCGCGCCCCGACCAGCAGCAGAAGGCCGAGGGACAGGCCCTGCAGGGTGAGGATGATCGCCCGGTCGGCGGCGCCGAAGAGGATGGCGGTGGACTTCACGCCGATCCTCAGGTCGTCCTCGCGGTCGGTCATCGCGTAGTAGGTGTCGTAGCCCACGGTCCACGCCAGGTTGGCGAGGTAGAGCAGCCAGGCCTCGAGCGGCAGGCGGCCGGTCGCGGCGCTGAAGGCCATGAGGATGCCCCAGGAGTAGGCCGCCCCGAGCACCAGCTGCGGCAGGTGGGTGTAGCGCTTCATGAAGGGGTAGAGCGAAGCCACCGCCAGGGCGCCGAAGGACAGGGCGACGGTCGTCGGGTCGGTCAGCAGCACCAGGCCGAAGCTCAGCGCCACCAGCACGGCGAACAGCGTCCAGGCCTCGCGCGTCCTGATCCGGCCGGTCGCCAGCGGGCGCTGGCGGGTGCGGCTGACGTGGCCGTCGAAGTTGCGGTCGGCGAAGTCGTTGATCACGCAGCCGGCCGAGCGCATGAGGATCACGCCGCCGGTGAAGATCAGCAGGTGCTTCAGGCTGGGCTGGCCGTCGGCGGCGATCCACAGCGCCCCGAGGGTCGGCCAGAGCAGCAGGTAGATGCCGATCGGCCGGTCCAGGCGCATCAGCTGGATGAAGTCCCAGGCGCGGGGGTGCAGGCGGTTCATCGATTGCAGCAGGGCGGTGTACATGGTCGGCTCTCCCGGACGGCTCCGGCGGATTATAAGGCGTCCGGGTCGATTCCCTGGTATTGCCAGAGCTCTGGCAGGAAGACCTCCGCGACCAGTACCGCCAGGTTCTCGCGGTGGAAACAGGAGCGGCGCCCCCAGAGTCCTTCACGGCGCACCGCGGCCGGCAGCCAGGCCGGCGGGTAGCGGGTCGCCTGGAGAGCGCCGCGCTCGAAGGCCGGATCGCTGAACAGCAGCTCGCCGAGCGGGCGGTGGCCCAGCTCAGCGAGCACCGGCGCGAAGCCCTCCAGGACCGCGCGTGCCGCCACGCTGCGGGCGAACACCCAGGGCCGCTCCTCGCCGAGCAGGTAGACCTCGCGCACCCAGCCTTCGCTGCCCGGCGCCACGCCGAGGGCGGCGCACTCGTCGTCGCGCAGGCTCTGCCAGCCTTCCGCCAGCGGGGTCACGGCGAAGCGGCCGGCGGAGAGGGCGGTCAGTCGACGGGTCAGCGAGCCGGTATCGAACAGCCAGTCGGCCAGGGCGGCCTGGAGGGCAGGAGTCAGCTGGTCGGCGCCGAGCCAGTGGAAAGCGGGGGCAGCGGTCACAGGGGGCATTCCGGCAGAGTGGGCGGGGAGGCGAGTCTAGGGCCTGTTGACGTTTTGGCATAGGCCGCGACGGCGGCCCGTTTGGCGCAGAACAAGGAACGAGGAGAGAAGTTTGGTCATTCCAAATGAACGACGAGCGACGCCGTGCTGCGCCA
>NZ_SMMU01000060.1 GCF_004339665.1 Azotobacter chroococcum | reverse complement strand
GAAGCTGAAGCGACGTATTATCGACAACTCGACGAGTCAGCCCTGGCGGCATGACTCACACCAAAGAGCCTCCGAGATTCCCGGGGCGGTTCAGTTACCCCGAGGGCTGCAGTGTGAATGAGATGCTCGGAAGGCAATGCCGAACAGGGTCAACTCATGAGTTGAATTCAAATCTATTGTTACGAGTCACTCATTTTTCCGACCAGCCATCGCAGGGATACTGCCGGCCTCACCAAACGATATTGCGGGGCTGCCTGTCGGTTACCCCATCACTTGGCCATCCTCCAAAATGTCAAAAAACGCACCCTTTCCCTCGCTATGCATGACCCTCTGCACCGCCTTAGTGTTAGGACAGGCAATGGAGTCAACCCCAGCCGCCGATTGGCTCCTCTTCGTACTCGGCCAGTCTCTATCCACTGACGAGGAAGGGAAAGAACATGCTGCACACTGATTACGTGGCCTGGAGCTGGACGCCGGGCCTGGGGATCGACGGCCTGCGGCGGGTCCGCCGGTCCCTGCCGCACCCCGCCGCGGGCGAGGTCCTGATCGCCAACCGGGCGCTGGCGCTGAACCCGGTCGACTGGAAAATGATCGAGTGGGGCCATCCGGCCTGGCGCGAGGGACAGGTACCTGGCGTCGATGGCGTGGGCGTGGTGACGGCCGCTGGCAATGGTGTCGATATCGTTCCGGGAACCCGCGTCGCCTATCACCAGGCGCTTGGGCGGGACGGTAGCTTCGCCGAATACTGCCGCGTCGAGGCCGCCACCGTTCTGCGGGTGCCGGCCGCTCTCGATGACGCCGCGGCCGCCTGCCTGCCCTGTCCCGGCCTGACCACCTGGCAGGCGCTGGAAAAGGTCCCACCCGCGCCCGGGCGCGACGTGCTGGTGGTCGGGGCCGGTGGTGCGGTCGGCCTGTTCCTCGTCCAGCTCGCCCTGCAACGCGGTTGGCGCGTCTGGGCCACTGCTGCGCCGTGTCATCACCGGCGGCTGCTCGGGCTGGGCGTCGTGGGAGTGTTCGACTATCGGCAAGGCGACTGGGCGTCCGTCCTGCGGGAGCGCCTGGGTGAGCGCCGGCTGTACGCGCTGTTCGACACGGTCAGCGGCCGGCATGCTGCGACGCTCGCGCCGCTGCTGGGCTACAACGGACATCTGGTTTGCATCCAGGACCGCCAGGAGACGGCCCCCCTGCCGGCCTTCGGCACCGCCCTCTCGCTGCACGAGGTCGCTCTGAACAGCGTTCACGCGCATGGCAGCCGCATCGACCGGCAGGAGCTGCGTCAGGCCGGGGAACGGTTGCTGCAGGCGTTGGCCGACGGCAGCCTGTTGGCTCCGGATCGCCGTGTCTTCGCTTTCGATGCCTTGCCAAATGCCCTGCGGGCGCTCAAAGGCGGGAGCGGTGGAAAATGGGTCGCGCAGTTGCAAGCTGCGCCGACCACCCAACATGAGCTGTAAGAGGAAAATCGCTATGGATCTCGGTATCGCCGGACGCTGGGCGCTGGTCTGCGCTTCCAGCAAAGGACTCGGCAAGGGCTGCGCGATGGCCTTGGCCCGAGAAGGGGTGAACCTAGTCGTTAATGCCCGCGGCAGCGAGGCGCTGGAGGCGACGGCGGCGGAACTGCGCGCCCTGCATCCGGCGATCAAGGTGCGCAGCGTGGCCGGCGACATCGGCCGCAACGAGGTGCGCCGGGCCGCGCTGGATGCCTGCCCACAGGTCGATATCCTGGTCAACAATGCCGGCGGGCCGCCGCCGGGTGACTTCCGCGACTGGACTCGCGAAGACTGGCTGCGGGCCGTGGAGGCCAACATGCTCACGCCAATCGAGCTGATCCGGTCTACGGTGGACGGCATGGCCGCACGCGGCTTCGGCCGGGTGGTAAACATCACCTCGGCGGCGGTGAAGGCGCCGATCGACATCCTCGGCCTCTCTAACGGTGCGCGCAGCGGTCTGACCGGCTTCGTCGCCGGCCTGGCCCGCCAGCCCAACCTGGCCGGACGCAACGTGACGCTCAACAACCTGCTGCCTGGGGCCTTCGACACCGAGCGCTTGCGCCAGACTCTGAGCACCACCGCTCAAGCCTCGGCGCAAAGCCCCGAGGCCATCGGCGAGCAGCGCCGCCGGGGCATTCCGGCTGGCCGCTTCGGGTCCTCCGACGAGTTCGGCGCCTTCTGCGCCTTTCTCTGCAGCGTCCACGCCGGCTACATGACCGGCCAGAATCTGTTGCTCGACGGCGGCCATTATCCCGGCACCTTCTGAGCCGAGCCGGTATCGTGGCTGGCCACACAGGGTCGGCCCCTTCCGGAGATCCCGCTATCTTCGTCCAAAAAGGAATCGAAAATTGAAAGCGATCGATGTCAGTGTTTCCATAAGCATCGCCCGCCCAGCTGAACAGGTCTGGTTGCTTCTCGGCGGATTCGACCTTCTGCCCCGCTGGGTCGACTCCATCGCCAGCAGCCGGCTCGACGACGGCGGGCGCCTGCGTTATCTGGAAATGGCCGACGGGGTGGTTATCATCGAGCGCCTGCTGGAGTTCAGCGAGAGCGAGCGCCACTACAGCTATGCCCTGCTCGAAGGCCCACTCCCCGTATCCGACTATCTCGGCCGGGTATCCGTCCGTGACGATGGAGAGGGCCGCTCGCTGGCGACTTGGTCCAGCCGCTTTCGCAGCGAAAAGGCCAACGAGGTCGAGATAGCCACAGACCTCGAGAGCTTTTATCGCACCGGCCTGGAGCGGCTGAAAGCGATGTTCGAAGCGCAGCAGCCGGTCACGGGGGCTTCATGAACGCCTGCAGGCGCGGGACCATGAAGTCGAGGAAGTTGCCCAATCGCATTGTCATGCCGCCGATGACTCGCTCACGGGCCAGCCAATCCGGCGATGAGGCAAACGAACTGATGGCAGAGTATTACGCACAACGTGCAAGCGCCGGCCTGATCGTCAGCGAGGGCACCTGGATTTCGCCGATGGGCAAAGGCTATGCGTTGACCCCTGGCATCTACACCCAGGCCCAGATCGCCGGCTGGCTCAAGGTCACCGACGCGATGCACGCTACCGGTGGGCGCATGTTCGCCCAGCTCTGGCACGTCGGGCGACTCAGCCACACCAGCTTACTAAGCGGCCGCACACCGGTGTCCTCTTTGGCGATCCAAGCTGAGGATGTCAAGGTGTTCATCGACAAGGACGGCCAGCCCGGTTTCGTTCAAGGAAATCCTGAAAAAGACTTCCCGATTCTGCTGAAATACACTCGATCCCTTGCCCGAGTTTCCCGATGAAGCAGCTGCCTTCCAGCATTACAACGAGGAGCATCCGCACAGCGCCTTGAACTACCGCTCGCCTCGGGAGTTCAGGCGGATAACCGCAACATCAACTTAACGGGGTTGCGGTGTCCGGTTTGATAGGGACAAGTCCAGGCTGTCTGTGTAGTTCGTTTATTTATAATGTAGGTTTGTGTGCGGCGAGGCCATGCTGTCGCGCCTGCCGGCGAAGTTCCCAACATATCAATTAGATAAAGGACTAACCAAACAGGCCACTAGGGTTGGGCTGACCTGATTGGCTTTGGTCGCCCATTCGTGGCCAATCCGGACTTACCTGAACGCCTACGCGTGGGCGCCGTACTGACTGAGCATCATCGCGAAACGCTGTTTGGCGGCGATGCCAAAGGCCTTACTGATTATCCGACGCTGACTCCAGTCAGCCTCTAGTCATGCAATGAAGGTGACATCTGTGAACCACATTAAACGCCTCGCGCTCGCCTCAATGATTGGTCTGGCTAGCCATGCCGCCGTTGCGGCCGACTGGTATCCATCGGCCTATGGCCCGAACGACGAAATCGGTGCAGCGAACCTACTCACCCCGGATGTAGTGAGGGAAGCAGTCAAGCTAGTGAAGACCGGCAAAACCTATCCTCTCGCCGTTCCCGTGAACAAGGACCTACCGGCGTTTCGTCACCGTAGTTTCAAACTCTACAATGTCCAGCCGGGCGAGCAGGCTGGACTGACCCTCGGGCCGAACAAATTCAGCTTAAACGACGAACTGGTCAACGCCTGGACAGGTGTCGGCACCCAGCTCAATGGCATCGGCCATATCGGCATCGACAACGTTTATTATAATGGCAACAAGGCAGCTGACTTCGTCACTGTCGAAGGGGTGACAAAACTTGGCATCGAGAAGGTGCCGCCGTTGGTCACCCGTGGTGTAGTTCTGGATATGACTGCGCATTACGGAAAAAGCATCGTGCCGGGCGGCACCGAATTCACTGTTGCCGATATCAAGGCGGTGCTGGAGAAGCAGGGCGTCTCCCTGCGCAAGGGCGATGTAGTGCTGTTTAACACTGGCTGGCTGGAGTTGATCGGCAAGGACGACAAACAGTTCCTCGCCGTGGAACCTGGTATCGGTATGGAGGCCGCCCAGTGGCTAGCCGACCAGGGCATCGTTGCGTTCGGCGGTGATACTTGGGCCTCGGAAGTTTATCCTAATCCATCTGGAAATGAAGAATTCCCAGTCAACCAGTTCATGCTGGCCAAACGCGGTATCTACAATCTAGAGCTGATCGACAGCCGTGCCTTGGTGCGTGACAAAGCATGGGAGTTTTTATTCGTACTTGGACAGCCGCTTTATGTGGGCTCCACCCAAGTCAATATCAATCCAGTGGCGATCCGATGAACTCACATGCATAAGGAACTGAAAAAGCCCCACTTTCACGAGATCACATGCCCTGTAAGCCAGATGGTTACTGGCTTGTGATTTTCAGAAAAAGTCTTTTTAGATCATCCCTCCTACTGTGTCATAAATGCGCTAACTTATTGATGTATCGAGAAAAACTCTTGCTTACCGGTGATAGAAAATCTCTTTTAAATCCGGGGCTTATCTATTTTTATGACACAGTAATACTAAGGTCCCACAGACCATCAAAAACGATGGTTTTCCGAAAATTCCAGACACAGCAAGGGCTTGTAAGGCAGGCGCAGGGCCTAAGTGCGGTTTCGGTTCCGTTGCTCCCCAAACCCCAGGATCAGCAGCAGCGGGCAGAGCACTTCGGCGAACACGGCCAGCGCCAGGGTCGGCGCGGCGCCAAGGCCAAAGGGATCTTCGATGCGTTGCAGTTCGCTTTGCCAGTGCAGCAGCTTGGGCAGGCCATGCACTTGGAGGAGCAGCAGGGCTGCGCCAACGCGCATGAACAGTAATGCCCAGACGCTGGAACGGTCGATCGGAGACATGGGATGCACCACGGAAAAGGAAAAGGGAGCGGCGGCGCTGCTCCCTTGCTCGGGCTCAGTGGCCTTCGCTGGCGTTGAACATGGTCTTGGCGTAGATCAGGCCCAGGCCGTAGGCGCCGCCGTGCTCGATGGAGGTCTTCACGGTCTGGTCGTAGGTCTCGCCACGGGCCCAGTCGCGCTGCAGTTCCAGCAAGTACTGCAGGGAGGTCATCGGGCGCGCGCCGAGTTGGATCATTCGTTGCAAGGCCATTTCGTGGGCCTCGGTGGAGACGTCGCCGCAGGCGTCGGCGATGACGTAGACCTCGAAGCCCTGGTCGATGGCCGACAGCGCCGGACCGACGATGCAGACGGAGGTCCACAGGCCCGCCAGGGCGATCTTCTGCTTGCCGAACTTGTTCACTTCCACGGCAATGCGCGGGTCTTCCCAGGTGTTCATGCTGGTGCGGTCGATGACCTTGTGCTCGGGGAAGACCGACTTGATCTCGTCGAAGATCGGGCCGGAGAAGCTCTTCTCGGCGACGGTGGTGAGGATGGTGGAGACGCCGAATTCCTTCGCCGCCTTGGACACCAGGGCGGCGTTGTTGCGCAGGGTCATCGCATCGATCGACTTGGTCGCGAAGGACATCTGCGACTGGTGGTCAATCATGATCAGGGTGTGGTCGGTGGGGTTGAGCAGGGTCTTGCCGGGAACGGCCGAGGCGGTCGCCATGGGAGTGTCTCCTTGAGGTGTGGTGCGCAGCGGTTGCGCAAGGAACACCGGCACGGGGCCGGCGGATATGGGCTGACTATGGGGCCGGCGCCCCCCTGTTTATTGGACCTGTGTGCTCGCGGCGGGAGCAGACAATGATGCAAATGTTCGATACGCGCCGAAGCGGCGCGGCTACAGTGACGCCCCTGGAAAACGGGCGCGCCTTGCCACCGGCCCCGCGCGCGTGATTGAGTGAAGGAGACAGCAGTGAAGAAGACAGTGGCCATGGTGCTTTACGAGGATGTCTTGGCGCTGGATGTGACGGGGCCGCTGGAGGTGTTTTCCATGGCCAACCGCTACCTGCCGCCGGAGCACCACTATCGGTTGCTCACGGTGGCGGCGGAGCGCGACCGGGTGCGCGCCTCCAGCGGGCTGGCGCTGGAGGCGGACCTGCACATCGACGACTTGCCGGCGGGCGTGGACCTGCTGCTGGTGCCCGGCGGGCCGGGCGCGTACAACGGCGACACCTCGCTGTTGTCCGCCTGGCTGGCGCAGGCGGCGCGCAGCGCGAAACGCTACGGAGCGGTGTGCACCGGGGCCTTCATCCTGGGGGCGGCGGGGCTGCTCGACGGCTACCGTTGCACCACCCACTGGAACTACCTGGAGCGACTGGCGCAGCGCTGCCCCCACACCCAGGTACAGGCCGAGCGCATCTACGTCATCGACCGCAACCTGATCACTTCCGGAGGCGTCACGGCCGGCATCGACATGGCCCTGGCGGTGGTCGCCGAGGATCACGGCAAGGACATCGCCCTGGAAGTCGCCAAGGTGCTGCTGGTGGTGCTCAAGCGCCAGGGCGGGCAGGCGCCGTTCGGTCCGCTGCTGGCGTCGGTGGTGCGCGACGGCTCGGCCATTGCCCGCACCCAGGCCTACGTGGTGGACCACATCGACGAGCCCCTGACGGTCAATCGCCTCGCCGAGCTGGTGGCCATGAGCCCGCGCAACTTCTCCCGCGCCTTCCAGCGCGAGACCAGGCTGACGCCCATGCAGTACGTACAGAGCGCACGCATCGACCATGCGCGCAGGCTGCTGGAGAGCAGCGACCTGCCGTTGAAGCTGGTGGCCTGCCGCAGCGGCTTCGGCAGCGCTCGGCACATGCGTTCGGTGTTCGGCGAGCGGATCGGCATGACGCCGAGCCAGTATCGCGAGCAGTTCGGCTGCGCCTGAGCGCGAAGGGCGGTTCTGACCGTCCGGCGTACCCATCTTGGCCGGATCGTTCCCCCCGGATGAATTGCACTGTCACACGGGCGCGGGAAAATAGCCCGATCCATCATCAGGGGCGCGTCACCTCGGTTCGAACCAGATCGCCTGAAGGCCCAGTAGTGGAGCGATCCGTTTGAACCATGACGTGAGCAGGACATGAGCGCAACCACTGAGCCCGGCACCGAGACCATCCTGCAGTTCGGCCGCTTCCAGTTCCATCCATACCGCCGCCAGCTGTTGCAGGGCGACCGCCCGGTGCGCATCGGCAGCCGGGCGCTGGACATCCTCCACGTGCTGATCCGCCAGCCCGGGGAAATCATCGGCAAGGACGCGATCATCGCCCAGGTCTGGGGCGATACCGTGGTCGAGGAAGTCAACCTGCGCGTGCACATCGCCGCCCTGCGCCGCGCCCTGGGCGAGGGGCGCACCGGCGAGCGCTACATCGCCAACGTGCCCTTGCGCGGCTACGGCTTCGTCGAGGTGGTGGAGACCCTGGTCGCGCCGCGGCAACCCCTGGCGTCCCCCTGTGCGATGCGCACCAGCAACCTGCCGGTCCTGCTGATGGGGCTGATCGGCCGCCAGGTGCTGATCCAGCGCGTGGTGAACCAGCTGCCGCACACCCGCCTGCTGACCCTGGCCGGGCCTGGCGGTATCGGCAAGACCTCCTTGGCAATCCAGGCCGCCGAGCAGTCGGGCGCGCACTTCCCGCGGATGTGCTTCCTCGACCTGTCGAGCGATCCGGACGGCATCTCCCTCAGCCAGAACCTCGCCGTGCTGCTGCGCGAGCCGGTGGACGAGCCGACCCTGCTGCTCTTGGACAACTGCGAACACCTTACCGAGCGCTGCGCCGAGGCCGCCGAGCACCTGTTGCGCCTGCACCCGCGGCTGAACATCCTCGCCACCAGCCGCGAACCGCTGCGTGCCGAAGGCGAGCACGTGCTGCGCCTGCCGCCGCTGGAGGTGCCCGAGCGCGACGACGCGCCCCTGGCGCTGGCCATGTGCAGCTCGGCGGTGCAGCTGTTCGTGACGCGCGCGCGGGAGGTCTGCGACCGCTTCGACCTCAAGCCCGACCAAGTGCGAGCCATCATCGCCATCTGCCGGCGCCTGGACGGCATTCCCCTGGCCATCGAAATGGCCGCGCGGCAGGTGGGCGTCCTCGGCCTCAGCGGACTGCCAGCGCTGCTGGAGACGCCGCTGCAATTGCTCATGCCGGGGCGGCGCACCGCCCCGGAGCGGCAGCAAAGCCTGCGGGCGACCTACGACTGGAGCTTCGGCCTGCTCAGCGCCGCCGAACAGCGCTGCCTGCGCCTGCTGGCATCCCTGGGGGAAGCCTTCACCCTGGACACGGCGGTGGACTCGCTGCACGGCACCCGGCTTTGTCGTGAATGCATCTTCGCCGCTGTGCACCAGTTGGCGGACAAGTCGCTGCTGTGGATCGAGCAGGACGAGCGCGGGGTGAGCTACCGGGTGCCGCACACCGTCCGCGCCTACATGCAGCAGGTCAGCCCGCCAGACGCTGCCAGCCCAGTGGCGTGACGCCTTCCAGGCGGGTGAAGATGCGGCAGAAGTGCGCCTGGTCGCAGAACCCGCACTCCAGCCCGATCTCCGCCAGCGGCAACCGTGCCTCGGCCAGCAGCCGCTTGGCCTTCTCCACCCGCTGGCGGCGCAACCAGGCCTGTGGCGTCGCCCCGGTGCTGACCTTGAACTTGCGGGTGAAATCGCTGCGCGAGAGCGCGCAGGCCCGGGCGAGGACGGTCACCTCGATGCCCGCGTCCAGATGCTCCAGCAACAGCGCCAGGGCGCGTTCCAACTGCCAGGACGCAAGGCCCCGGCGGACATGTCTGGCGAGGTCGGCATGGGACACGGCTGGGCACTCCGGCGGACGGTGGGGGACCCAGCATCTGCAAAGGCGCCGGAGGCGGCGAGTTAAAGCGGGTTAAACCTGGTTAATGGCGGTGATGCAGCACATGCGTCCAATGCACTGCCGGTGAGCACCGTCATAGTGGTGCGACTCTCATCAGCCGCGAGGCCGCCATGGCCGCCGATGCCATCGATCTGAACAGCGTGGTGACCCTGGTGGTGCACCACAAGGTGCGCCGCCAGGCCCTGGCCAGCTACGAGGCCTGGCTGCGCCGCACCGTGGCGGCCGCGCGCCTGCAGCCCGGCCACCTGGGCGTCAACGTGATCCGTCCGGACAGCGGCGGCGCGATGTTCACCACCGTGGTGCGCTTCGCCCAGGCCGCGCAATTGCAGGCCTGGATCGATTCCGCCGAGCGCGCGGCGCTGGTCCGTGAAGTGTCGCCGTTGCTGGAGGAGGGCGACCATCCGCTGATCCACAACGACGCCGAGTTCTGGTTCACCCCGGCGCGTGGCGGCGTTCGCCCGCCGCCGAAATGGAAGCAGGCGATGCTCACCTACGCGGTGATCTGCCCGCTGACCATGGTCATCCCGCGCCTATGGGCGCCCGTGTTCGAGCGCTACCCGGCACTGGCCGGGGTGGTGCCGAGCAACCTGCTGGTCACCCTGTGCATCGTGGTGCCGGTGGTGTTCCTGATCATGCCCTGGGTCACCCGCCTGTGCGCGGGCTGGCTCAGCGCCGACTGATTTCCCTCCGCGGCGCCATGCCGGCGCCCCTTCCCACAGCGACCTGCAGCGCAGGCAGAGGAGTTGTCCATGAGCACTTTCGTAACCCGCGACGGCACCGAGATCTACTACAAGGACTGGGGCAGCGGCAAACCCGTGCTGTTCAGCCATGGCTGGCCGCTGGATGGCGACATGTGGGAATACCAGATGGAGTACCTGAGCAGCCGCGGCTACCGCACCATCGCCTTCGACCGTCGTGGCTTCGGCCGTTCCAGCCAGCCGTGGAGCGGCTACGACTACGACACCTTCGCTGATGACATCGCCCGCCTGATCGAGCACCTGGACCTGCGCGACGTGACCCTGGTCGGCTTCTCCATGGGCGGCGGCGACGTCAGCCGCTACATCGGCCGCCATGGCACCCCCCGCGTGGCCGGGCTGGTCCTGCTGGGCGCGGTGACACCGATCTTCGGTCGCAGCGCCGACTTCCCGCAGGGCGTGGAAACCGCCGTGTTCGACGGCATCAAGGCCAGTCTGCTGAAGGACCGCGCGCAGTTCATCGCCAACTTCGCCGCTCCCTTCTACGGCACCAACCATGGCCAGACCGTCTCCGATGGCGTGCTGACCCAGACTCTGAACATCGCCCTGATGGCATCGCTCAAAGGCACCCTAGACTGCGTCACCGCGTTCTCGGAAACCGACTTCCGCGCGGACCTGGCCAAGGTGGACGTGCCGACCTTGGTAATCCACGGCGACGATGACCAGATCGTGCCCTTCGAGACCACCGGCAAGCTGGCCGCCGAGCAGATCCCGGGCGCCGAGCTCAAGGTGTATGCCGGCGCGCCCCATGGCTTCGCCGTCACCCACGCGCAGCAGCTCAACGAAGACCTGCTGGCCTTCCTGCAGCGCGGAGGAATCCGAGCATGAGCAACGCTGACCTGATCCTGTTCAACGGCAAGCTGCACACCGTCGATTCCGAGCGCCCGCAGGCCACCGCCGTGGCCATCGCCGATGGCAAGTTCCTCGCCGTGGGCAGCGACGCTGAAGTGATGGCCTACCGCGACGGGTCCACCCGGCTGGTGGACCTCAACCGCCGCACCGTCATCCCCGGCCTCAACGACTCGCACCTGCACCTGATCCGCGGCGGCCTGAACTACAACCTGGAACTGCGCTGGGAGGGCGTGCCGTCGCTGTCCGACGCGCTGGAGATGCTGCGCCTGCAGGCCCAGCGCACACCCTCGCCGCAGTGGGTGCGCGTGGTCGGCGGCTGGAACGAATTCCAGTTCGCCGAGCGCCGCATGCCGACCCTCGAGGAATTGAACAAGGCGGCGCCGGATACCCCGGTGTTCGTCCTGCACCTCTATGACCGCGCGCTGCTCAACCGCGCCGCACTGCGCGTCGTCGGCTACACCAAGGACACGCCGAACCCGCCCGGCGGCGAGATCGTCCGAGACGGCAACGGTGAGCCCACCGGCATGCTGATCGCCCGCCCCAACGCGATGATCCTCTACGCAACCCTGGCCAAGGGACCGAAGCTGCCGCTGGAGTACCAGGTCAACTCCACCCGCCAGTTCATGCGCGAGCTCAACCGCCTGGGTCTGACCAGCGTGATCGACGCCGGCGGCGGCTTCCAGAACTACCCGGACGACTACCAGGTGATCCAGCAACTGGCCGACGCCGACCAGCTCACCGTGCGCATCGCCTACAACCTGTTCACCCAGAAGCCCAAGGAAGAGCTGGCCGACTTCAGGAACTGGACTTCCAGCGTGACCTACGGCCAGGGCACCGATTTCCTGCGCCACAACGGCGCCGGCGAGATGCTTGTGTTCTCCGCCGCCGACTTCGAGGACTTCCTCGAACCGCGCCCGGACCTGCCCGGCACCATGGAAGCCGAGTTGGAGCCGGTGGTTCGCCACCTGGTCGAACAGCGCTGGCCGTTCCGCCTGCACGCCACCTATGACGAGTCCATCTCGCGCATGCTCGACGTGTTCGAGAAGGTCGACCGCGACATTCCGTTCAACGGCCTGCCGTGGTTCTTCGACCATGCCGAGACCATCTCGCCGAAGAACATCGAGCGTGTTCGCGCCCTGGGCGGTGGCATCGCCATCCAGGACCGCATGGCCTTCCAGGGCGAGTATTTCGTCGACCGCTATGGCAGCAAGGCCGCCGAAGCCACACCGCCGATCAAGCGCATGCTGGCCGAAGGCGTGCCGGTGGGCGCCGGCACCGACGCCACCCGTGTGTCCAGCTACAACCCCTGGACCTCGCTGTACTGGATGGTCAGCGGCAAGACCGTGGGTGGCCTGTGCCTGTCCCCGGAGGGCCTGTCCCGCGAGGTGGCGATTCAGCTGTTCACCCACGGCAGCGCATGGTTCTCCAGCGAGCAAGGCAAGAAGGGCATGCTCAAGGCCGGCCAGCTGGCCGACTTGGCGGTGCTTTCCGAGGACTTCTTCAGCGTCGAGGAAGAGGCGATCAAGACCATCGAGTCGGTGCTCACCGTGGTGGGCGGCAAGATCGTCCATGCCGACCGCGAGTTCGACAAGCTGGCCCCGCCGAGCATCCCGGTGGTCCCGGAGTGGTCGCCGGTGGCCAAGGTGCCGGGCCACTGGCGCCCGCAGGTGCCGCTGCAGAAGGCCGTGCACCAGTGTGTCGGTTCCTGTGGCGTGCATGGCCACGCCCACGAGCGGGCGCGCACCAGGGACGTGCCGGTGAGCGACTTCGCCGGGTTCTGGGGGGCATTCGGCTGTTCCTGCTTCGCGTTCTGACGAGGCGGAATCGCCACCGCGCTACGTGATGGCGCCCTTCACAGGAGCGAGCGAACGGATTCACTGGCTTCTCCGGCGCTGGGACGGTTCGCGAGCCAGCTCGCTCCTACATCGGTTGATGCCGTGGTGCTAGCGGTCACGGGGCGCTCCCTCAACCTGAAGGGAGAGGGGACCTGGTCGGCGCGCGGTGTGCGGCAGGTGTTCGCTTGATGCTGCGGCCATGGGTGGAAGAGAAACCTGTAGGCCGCCTGGAAAGCGCCCTCTCCCCTCAGGGAGCGAGCTGGGGAGAGGGCTCTTGTGGCCGGGGCAACGCCAGCGAACCCGAGCCCCTCGATCCCCAGGGCTCGTCCTTGACAACACCTTGAGCCATTTTCCGCTCATAGCCTTTTACCCCCTGAACCGATCAATAACCGCAATAGCAGTGCGTCCCGCTGATGGGATGTGCGAAGACAGAGCGCCGGTGCATGAGCGCTGACAAAGGAGCCTGCAATGAGTGACGAAAAGAAAGCCAGCTGCCCGTTCCACCAGACGGCCGGTGGCGGTACGTCGAACCGTGACTGGTGGCCCAACCAGCTGAGACTGGACCTGCTGCACCAGCACTCTTCCAAGTCCGACCCTATGGGTGAGACGTTCAACTACGCGGAAGAATTCAAATCCCTCGACCTGGAGGCGGTGAAGGCCGACCTGCGCGCGGTGATGACCGACTCCCAGGACTGGTGGCCGGCCGACTTCGGCCACTACGGCCCGCTGTTCATCCGCATGGCCTGGCACGCCGCCGGCACCTACCGCATCGGCGACGGCCGTGGCGGCGCGGGGCGCGGCCAGCAGCGCTTCGCACCGCTCAACAGCTGGCCGGACAACGTCAGCCTGGACAAGGCGCGGCGGCTGATCTGGCCGGTCAAGCAGAAGTACGGGCGGAAAATTTCCTGGGCCGACCTGATCGTCCTCACCGGCAACGTGGCCCTGGAATCCATGGGCTTCAAGACCTTCGGCTTCGCCGGCGGCCGCGAGGACGTGTGGGAACCGGACCTGGACGTCTACTGGGGCAAGGAAACCACCTGGCTGGGCGGCGACAAGCGCTACTCCGGCGACCGCGAGCTGGAGAACCCGCTGGCCGCGGTGCAGATGGGCCTGATCTACGTGAACCCGGAAGGCCCGGGCGGCAATCCCGACCCGCTCGCGGCGGCCCGTGACATCCGCGAGACCTTCGCGCGCATGGCCATGGACGACGAGGAAACCGTCGCCCTGATCGCCGGCGGGCACACCTTCGGCAAGACCCATGGCGCCGGGCCGGCCTCCCATGTCGGCGCCGACCCGGAAGCCGCCGGCCTGGAGAACCAGGGCCTGGGCTGGGGCAGCTCGTTCGGCAGCGGCGCCGGCGGCGACGCCATCACCAGCGGCCTGGAAGTGACCTGGACCTCCACCCCGACGCGCTGGAGCAACAACTTCTTCTGGAACCTGTTCGGCTACGAGTGGGAACTGACCAGAAGCCCGGCGGGCGCCCACCAGTGGCAGCCCAAGCATGGCGCGGGCGCCGGCAGCATTCCCGATGCCCACGACAAAGAAAAGCGCCGCGCACCGTCGATGCTGACCACCGACATCTCCCTGCGCGTCGACCCGGCCTACGAGAAGATCTCCCGGCGCTTCTATGAGAACCCGGACCAGTTCGCCGACGCCTTCGCCCGCGCCTGGTTCAAGCTGACCCACCGCGACATGGGGCCGCGCGCCCGCTACCTGGGCCCGGAAGTGCCGGCCGAGGATCTGATCTGGCAGGACCCGATCCCGGCAGTGAACCACCCGCTGGTGGACGAGCAGGACGTCGCCGCGCTCAAGGCCAGGGTCCTCGCCTCGGGGCTCTCCGTTTCCGAACTGGTTTCCACCGCCTGGGCCTCGGCCTCGATCTTCCGCGGTTCCGACAAGCGCGGCGGCGCCAATGGCGCGCGCATCCGCCTGGCGCCGCAGAAGGACTGGCCGGTGAACCAGCCCGAACAGTTGGCCAGGGTGCTCGGCGTGCTGGAGGAAATCCAGGCCGAGTTCAACGCATCGAGTTCCGGTGGCAAGAAGATCTCCCTGGCCGACCTGATCGTCCTGGCTGGCGGTGCCGGTGTGGAGGAGGCTGCGCGCAAGGGCGGCCACCAGGTCACCGTGCCCTTTGCGCCGGGTCGCATGGACGCCAGCCAGGAGCAGACCGACGTGCACTCGGTGGGCATGCTGGAGCCGGTGGCCGATGCCTTCCGCAACTTCCTCAAGTCGAAGTTCGCCGTGCCCGCCGAGGCGCTGCTGGTCGACAAGGCCCAGCTGCTGACCCTGACCGCGCCGGAACTGACCGTGCTGATCGGCGGTCTGCGTGTGCTCGGCGCCAACACCGGCGGCTCGCAGAATGGCGTGTTCACCGAAAGGCCTGGCACCCTCAGCAACGATTTCTTCGTCAACCTGCTGGATATGGGCACGGTGTGGAAGCCGACCTCGGCGGAGAACGAGCAGTTCGAGGGCCGGGCCCGCAAGACCGGCGAGGCGAAGTGGAGCGCCAGCCGCATCGACCTGTTGCTGGGTTCAAACTCTCAGCTGCGGGCCTTGTCGTTCCTGTTCCGAGGAGAACGTTGCTGGCAGTCGCAAGACCTTCATCGGCCGACGGCAGACTGGGCCGCTTAATCTTACTGTGTCATAAAGCTAGACGTTCATCTGCTCGCTATTTTTCCGTCCGCAGCACGGACAGCGATCAAGACGACTCGCCAGCCGCTGGGCGATTAGCCAGCGCAAGGTCGTGATCGAGTTGGCTTGATGACGCTGGGGCCGCTGAGCGGCCCCGCGGAGCGTACTCGCTGGGTAAGGCAGATGGCGCGTTTTTTGTCGACGCTGATCTAAATTTAGTCTATAAATAGACTTCTTGAGCGCAGGACATTGCTATGAAAATCGAGACGATCAGCTTCTTGAAGAAGCACGCCGCATCGTTGGATCTGAGCGAGCCCATGGTGATCACCCAGAATGGTCTGCCCGCCTATGTCATCGAGTCCTATGCCGAACGCAAGCAGCGTGATGAGACGATTGCGCTCGTCAAGCTCCTGGCATTGGGTTCCCGCGACAAAGAGCAAGGCAAGCTGGTGTCGGGCGACACGCTCCTGGATCGGTT
>NZ_SMMU01000059.1 GCF_004339665.1 Azotobacter chroococcum | reverse complement strand
GCGAGATGCGGATCTTCGGCCCCTGCAGGTCGGCGAGGATGGCGACGAAGCGCCCGTGTTTGGCGGCCATCTCGCGGACCAGCGCGGCGCGGGCCCTGTGCTCCTCGGCCTTGCCGTGGGAGAAGTTCAGGCGCACCACGTCGACGCCGGCCTGGACCAGGCCTTCGAGGACTTCGGGGGTTTCGGTGGCTGGGCCGAGGGTGGCGACGATCTTCGTTCTTCGCAGCATGGCGTTCATTCCTCTAGGGATGTTGTTCTGTGAAAAGCTCAAGTGGAACGGCTGATAAAAAGGATTTGCCGGCAATATCTGGTGGAGCGAGCCAGAAGTTCACACGCTGTTTTCGATGGACAAGTTCCAGTCTTCGCCAAAAACATCGCAATGAACGTACGACTCGCACCGCCAGTGTGATGGGATGGAACTTCACGGGTTACTCCGCGCGCACACGTTCGCGCGTCCTCTCCAACACTTTGCAATGAATATGAGAGTTATGCTGTCAGAGCGGCGAGTTGCAACTTCGCGAGCTGTTCCCGATGCGCAAGTTCAAATGGATGAACTTGCGTATCGCACCACTAGCCAAATGAAACGATCACTATCCTTGCTCGGCCAGGCGAGTAGATTGCTGATGGATCATTTTCCTTTCGAGCTTGAAGTAGATGAGGGCGGTGAGCAGCACACCGAAGATCTCTACCGCTGAGAGGAAGTAGAGACCCGCCGTCAGGCTGCCGGTGTATTCCTTGAGGGCGCCGATTCCGAATGGTCCCAGGTAGCCGCCCAGATTGCCGATCGAGTTGATCAGTGCGATACCGGCCGCGGCGCCGGCGCCGGTGAGGAAGCGTCCCGGCAGCGTCCAGAAGATGGCCGTGGTGGAGAAGATGGTGAAGGCCGTCAGGCTCAGCGCCATCAGCTGCATCGCCGGCATGCTTGCCCAGGCGCTCAGGAACAGCCCCAGCGCACCCAGGAAGTACAGCCCGGAGAGGTGGCCATAGCGGTCGTTCAAACGATCCGAACTGCGCGGCACGATCAGCAGGCCGATGATGCCGAACACATAGGGCACCGCCGAGATGAAACCCGTGACCAGATTGCTGTTGCCGAACTGGTTCACCAGGGTCGGCAGCCATAGGCTGAGACCGTAGTTGCTCAGGGTGACCGGCAGATAGAGCAGTGCCAGCAGCAGCACGCGGTGATCTTTCAGGGCATGCAGGGGATTGCTGTGCTCGGTCTGGCCATACTCCTTGCGGTCAGCTTCCAGCTGGTTGTCCAGCCACTTGCGATCCGCTTCCGGAAGCCAGCGCGCCTGGGCTGGCGTATCCGGCAGGATGCGCAGGGTCGGCCAGGCCAGCAGCATGGCCGGCACTCCGATCGTTACCATCAGCCACTGCCAGCCGGCCATGTTGTAAATACCGTTCAGGCCCAGCAGCGCCCCGGACAAGGGGCCGGTGATCATCAGCGCGATGGGCTGGGCCAGGATGAACAGGCCGAGCACCTTGCCGCGATGGCGAACCGGATACCAGCGGGTGATGTAGTAGAGCACGCCGGGGAAGAAGCCCGCCTCGGCAGCGCCCAGCAGGAAGCGCATCGCATAGAAGCTGTAGGGACCTTGTATCAATGCCATACAGGCCGTGATCGCACCCCAGGTGATGAGGATGCGGGCGAACCAGCGACGCGCGCCGAAGCGTTCGAGCATCAGGTTGCTGGGTACTTCGAAGATGAAATAGCCGATGAAGAACAGGCCGGCACCGAAGCCGTAGGCGATATCGCTGATCCCGAGATCGGCCGCCATGTGCAACTTGGCGAAGCCGACGGCGGAGCGGTCGATGAACGCGACCATGTAGAGCAGAATCAAGAAAGGAATAAGCCGGAGCGTAATGGTACGAATTATCTGTTTTTCCGGATTCATGGCAAAACCTCCAATTGTTGTTTTTATGGATGTTTTTTATAGGCCCGTCCCCTTTATATGGGGTGGTGGCCAGGCACACGTTGCGTCTATCGTCGCTGCCGAATTGGGCGAAGCCGACTGCGGATCGCTCGATAGAGGCGACCAGGTATGGCAAGATCGAGAAAGGAGTAAGTGTTAGGGTGGTTGTGCGAATTATTCATTCGCTCGGATTCATGACGAAACCTCCTGTTATTATTTACGGTTTTCATAAGCCATTCCTTTTTAAGGAAGAATGGCAAAACGAAAGTTACTTCACGAAGCCATCAACGCCATCGGGAATACCAGCCGAGCCCTTCTTCGGTGAGTCCCCGTGGCGAGTACTCGCAGCCGATCCAGCCGTCGTAGCCGCTGTCGTCGAGGAGCTGGTAGAGGCAGGGGTAGTTGACCTCGCCAGTATCCGGCTCGTGCCGGTCCGGAACCCCGGCGATCTGCACGTGCCCCACGCCGGCCTGGAAGCGCCGGTAGGTGGTGGCCAGGTCGCCTTCCATGATCTGCGCATGGAAGAAGTCCATCTGCACCTTGAGGTTGGGCTCGCCGAGCTCGGCGAGGATGGCGTGGCCCTCGGCCTGGCGGTTGATGAAATAGCCGGGAATGCTGCGCGAGTTGATCGGCTCGATCAGCAGGGTCAGACCGTGCTCCTGCAGACGTCGTGCGGCATAACGCAGGTTCTCCAGGTATTGCGCGCGCATCCGCGGGCGCATTTCCTCGTCCGCGACCAGACCGGCCATGGCATGCAGGCGCGTGCAGCCCAGCGCGCGGGCGTAGTCGATGGCGCGTTCCACGCCTTCGCGGAACTCCGCCGCGCGGCCGGGCAGCGCCGCCAGGCCGCGCTCGCCGGCGGCGAAGTCGCCGGGCGGCATGTTGAACAGCACCTGGGTCAGGCCGTGCCTGTCGAGCTGTTCGGCGATCTGTTCGGCCGGGTAGTCATAGGGAAACAGGAACTCGACCCCTTTGAACCCGGCCGCCGCGGCGCGGGCGAAGCGTTCGAGGAAGGGCGCATCGTTGAACAGCATGCTGAGGTTGGCGGCAAATCTGGGCATGGGGGCATCTCACCATTGGGCGCCGAAGGTCTGGCGCAGTTCTTCGATTTGTTCTTCGTCGAGCAGGCGCACCGGCTGCTGGCGCAGCAGCAGGAACAGCTTGGCCGTCTCTTCCAGTTCCTCGATGGCGTAGCCGGCCGCCTCCAGGGTCTTGCCGGACACCAGGGGGCCGTGATTGGCCAGCAGCACCGCGCTGTGCTTGCCGACCAGTCCGCTGATCGCCTTGCCGAGGCGCGGATCGCCCGGGCGATGGTAGGGCACCAGCGGCAGCCGGCCGACGCGCATGACGAAGTAGGGCGTCAGCGGCGGCAGGGCGGAGTGGGGGTCCAGGCAGTCCAGGCAGGACACCGCCGCCGAGTGGGTGCAGTGCAGGTGGACGATGGCCCCGGAGTCCTCGCGCCCGGCATAGACCGCATGGTGCAGGAAGGCTTCCTTGGAGGCCGGCTTGCCGGCCAGATGGTTGCCTTCCCAGTCGAGCTTGGCGATGTCGCCCGGATCGAGTTCGCCCAGGCAGGCGTTGGTGGGGGTGAGCAGCCAGCCGTCGTCCAGGCGCGCGCTGATGTTGCCCGAGGAGCCCGGGCTCAGGCCGCGCATGTGCAAGGAGCGGCCAACCTTGACGATCTCCTCGCGCAGTCGGGTTTCCTTGCTCATGCCAGCATCCCCCAGGCTTTCACCATGAAGTCGGCGCTGCCGAAATTGCCGGACTTCAGGGCCAGGCTCAGGGGGCGTCCACTGCTGGCCAGGGGCTGCGTCCAGGGTACGCCGGGATCGATGCTCGGACCGATGCGCAGGCCGGCGATATCCAGTGCGCCGACCACGGCGCCCGAGGTTTCCCCGCCGGCCACCAGGAGCTGGCCAACCTCCTGCTCCTGCACCAGGGTGCGAGCGATGCTCGCCAGGGCCTGCTCGACGCGCTCGCCGACCTGCTGGGTGCCGAACTGCTCCTGGACCCTGCGCACCTCCTCGGGGCTACTGCTGGCATAGATCAGCACCGGGGTCGCGGCATCCTGGCGGGCCGCCCAGGCGATGGCCTCCTCGACCAGGGCGCCGCCGCGCGCCATCAGCTCGCCCGCCTCGAGGCGGAAGGACGGGTAGTGCACCTTGGCCTGGGCAATCTGCGCCAGGGTGGCCGTGGAGCAGCTACCGCTGAGGATCGCCCGGCGGCCGTGGGGAGGTTCCAGGCGGTTGGCCGTGGCGGCCGAGGTCAGGACACCCCGCTCGCGCCAGGCGCTGGCCAGGCCCAGGGCCAGGCCCGAGCCGGCGGTGACCAGGGGCAGGTCGAGGCAGGCCTTGCCCAGCACCTCCAGGTCGCTGTTGTCGATGGCGTCGCAGATGGCGATGCCGACGCCTTCGGCGCTCAGTGCGGCGATCCGCGCCCGGGTGGCCTCGACGCCCGCGCGCAGGCTGCGGTAGTCGATCAGGCCGACCGGGCGACGGGTCTGCGGCTGCAGCACGCGCAGCAGGTTGGCATCGCGCATCGGGGTCAGCGGGTGGTCCTGCATGCCGCTTTCGTTCAGCAGCACGTCGTTGGCGAACAGGTAGCCGTTGAACACGCTGCGGCGGTTTTCCGGAAAGGCCGGGCAGGCCACGGTGAAGCGGCTGCCAAGGGCGTCGAGCAGGGCATCGCTGACCGGGCCGATGTTGCCCTCGGCGGTCGAGTCGAAGGTCGAGCAGTACTTGAAGTAGAACTGCCGGCAGCCCTGGCTCCGCAGCCAGGCGAGCGCCGCCAGGGACTGGGCGACGGCCTCCTCGGCGGGCAGGGTGCGCGATTTCAGGGCCACCACCAGGGCATCGACATCCCCGGTCGGCAGGGGCCGGTCCGGTACGCCTATGGTCTGCACGGTGCGGGCGCCGCCCCGGACCAGCATGCTGGCCAGGTCGGTGGCGCCGGTGAAGTCGTCGGCGATACATCCGAGTAGCGGCATCGCTCAGCCCTCCTCGGTGTTGTTGGGCAGGCGGATGCCGGGGAAGATCTTCGCCACGGCGATGTCGTCCTCGCGGCCGAAGCCGGCGGCCGAGGCCTGCTTGAACATCTGGTGCGCGCTGGCCGTCAGCGGCAGCGGGAAGACCGCGTCCTGGGCGCTGTCCAGCACCAGGCCGAGATCCTTGACGAAGATGTTCACCGCCGAGCGCGGCTGGTAGTCGCCGGCCAGCAGGTGGGGCACGCGGTTCTCGAACATCCAGGAGTTGCCGGCGCTGTTGCTGATGACCTCGTAGAGCGTGGCCGGATCGCAGCCCTGGCGGATGCCGTAGGCCATGGCTTCGGCCGCGGCGGCGATGTGCACGCCGGCCAGCAACTGGTTGACCAGCTTGATCTGCGAGCCCTGGCCGGCCTCGCTGCCGAGCCGGTAGACCTTGGTCGCGACGGCCGCGAGCGCCGCCTCGGCGCGCTGGAAGGCCTTTTCCGGACCCGAGGCCATGATCGTGAGTTCACCCTTGGCCGCCCGCTGTGCGCCACCGGAGATCGGCGCGTCGATCATCAGCAGCTGGTGCTCCGCCAGGCGCTCGGCGACGCGCCGGGCCGCCTGGGCGGAAATCGTCGCGCAGGTCAGAACGATACTGCCGGGCTTGAGACGTGCGGCGATGCCCTGCTCGCCGAACAGCACCTGCTCGGTCTGTTCGGCGTTGACCACCACGATGAACAGCAGGTCGGTCGTCGCCGCATGCTCGGTCGGGCCGTTCAGCGGCAGGCCGCCTTCGCCGGCGAAGGCCGCGCGGACCTCGTCGCGGATGTCGTAGCCCCAGACGGGAAGGCCGGCCCGCAGCAGCGAGCGGGCCATGCCCAGACCCATGGAACCCAGGCCGATGACGCCGCAGGATGGCAAGGGAGTACTCATTGAATCACCTCTTTGTTGTTGGTCTGTCGGATTCGTCGAGAGCGACCTGCGCCCGGCGCAGACGCTCTTTCGCGTTGTCCAGATGGTGGCTGGCCGCCAGCCGCGCGGCTTCCGCATCGCCCGCGGCGATGGCCTCGATCAGGACTTGGTGCTCTTCGTCCACCTGGCGCATGTAGAGCGGATAACGGGCCTCGTTGCGGCGGGTCACGCTGATCGCCTGGTAGAGCAATTGGTGGAGGAAATCGATGGTGGTCAGGAAGTGCTGGTTGCCGGTGGCGACGACGATGGCGCGGTGAAACGCGAGATCCTCGCGAACGCCGTCCTCGCCGCGCTCGACGGCTTCCTCCAGCGCTTCCAGGGCATTGCGCATGGCGCGCAGCTGCGCCTTGTCGCGATGGAGTGCCGCCAGCTCGGCGGCCTTGGTCTCCAGGGCACTGCGCAGCTCGAGAATCTCCATCACCGACTGCACGTTGCCCTGGGGCGAAGCCAGGCGCAGGACGACCGTCGGCGTGCTGCTCACATAGGTGCCGCTGCCCTGGCGCGAAACCACCAGCTCCTCGCGCTTGAGCATCGAGATGGCCTCGCGGACCACCGTGCGGCTGACCCCGTACTGATCGCACAGCGCCTGCTCGGTGGGCAGGCGGCATCCTGCCGGCAGGATGCCGTCCTGAATCGCCTGGGTCAGGCGCTCCGCCAGGCGTTCGGCGAGCTTGGGGGTGGCTTCGTTCAATGCTTCCACGGGGGTTCTCCTGGCAATCGCTCGTGACGGGCGAGTCCTCGGCGAGGGCTGCTTCGACTGCGGCGATTGCGCTGATCTGAAATTCATAATACAACATGACAAATGCTTGTCACGACCTTTCATCCAAAAACAAAACCGGGGCATCCCGCCCCCTCACACGAAGGTAACCACAGCATGAAAATCCTGGTCACCGGTGGTGCCGGCTTCCTGGGGAGCCGCCTCATCCAAGCCCTGCTGCAACCGGAAGCGCTCGATCTCCTGCCCGGCCACGGGCGTATCGTCTCGCTGGATCTGGCACCCTATCCCTACGAGGACCCGCGGGTCGAATCGGTGATCGGCGATATCGCCGACCCGGCGTGCCTCGCCAGGCTGGTCGATGCCGAGACCACCGTCGTCTACCACCTGGCGGCGGTCGTCAGCGGCCAGGCCGAGGCGGACTTCGACCTCGGCATGCGGGTCAACCTGGATGCCACCCGGGTATTGCTGGAAGCCTGCCGGCAGCGCGCCAAAACGCCCACCCTGGTCTTTGCCAGTTCGCTGGCGGTGTTCGGTGGCGAGCTGCCGGACAAGGTGCCGGAGGATCTGGCGCCCCTGCCGCAGTCCTCATATGGCGCGCAGAAGGCGATGGCCGAGCTGCTGGTCGGCGATTATTCGCGCAAGGGGTATGTCGACGGCCGGGTCTGCCGCCTGCCGACCATCTCGGTGCGTCCCGGCAAGCCCAATGCGGCGGCTTCTTCGTTCGCCAGCGGGATCATCCGCGAGCCGCTTGCCGGTCTGCCGAGCAATTGCCCGGTGCCTCTGGACACCCGCCTGTGGCTGTCTTCGCCGGACACGGTGATCGCCAACCTGCTGCATGCCGCACGCCTCGACGGCCAGGCCCTGGGCCTGCGGCGCACCCTCAACCTGCCGGGGATCAGCGTGCGGGTCGGGCAGATGCTCGACAGCCTAGAACGGCTGGCCGGCCCCGAAGCCCGCGCGCTGGTCGGCCATGAGCCCGATCCGCGCATAGAACGCATCGTCTGCAGCTGGCCGGGCGACTTCGACATCCAGCGTCCCCTGCGACTTGGCTTCGGCGTCGATCGCGATTTCGACGCCATCGTCGCGGCTCACCAGAGGTTCATGCAAACCCAGTGATCGTGGGTGCCGGGCGTGCGCCCGGGAGGGGGCGGCAGGCTGTGCCGCCTTCCTGGACGGGGCTGCTCTTCAGAACAGCGAGAGCGGGTACTGGACGATCAGCCGGTTGTCGTCGAACTTGTTGTTGGCGCCCCAGTCGCGGCGGATGGTCGAATTTCGCCAGCGCAGGCTCAGGGCCTTCAGCGGGCCGCTCTGCACCACGTAGCTGAGCTGGGTTTCGCGGTTCCATTCCTCGCCGTCGTCGATGTTGCCGACGTGCACGTTGGTGCCCTTGAGGTAGCGGGTCATCAGCGTCAGCCCAGGGATGCCCATGGTGGCGAAGTCGTAGTCGTAGCGCAGCTGCCAGGAGCGCTCGCGGGCGTTGTCGAAGCTGCCGTTGTAGGTGTCGTTGGCCGCGCTGCCGCCGCTGGTGCCGTTGACCCGCAGCCAGCGGTCGTCGCCGGTGACCCGCTGCAGGCCGAGGTGGAGGACATGCGCGCCGTGCTTCAGCGAGAACAGCCCGGAGAGCAGCTTGTTGTCCAGCTCGCCGGCCTGGGCGCTGCCGTCCTCCTCGCCGTCGAAGTAGCCGAGGTTGGCGCCGAGGCTCCAGTCCTTGCCGAGCGGCTGGGTGTGGGTGAGCTGGAAGTAGCGCTGCTTGTAGATGTCTTCCAGCTGGCCGAACCAGGCGCCGACCAGCGTGCGGTTGTCGTTGAAGGCGTATTCGGCGCCGGCGAAGCTGAAGCGGTCGGAAGTGACCGTGGAGTTGCCGACCCAGCTCATATCCTCGAGGCTGCTGTCGTCGCGCGGGCTGTTGCCGCGAAAGCGCCCGCCGTAGACCGTCAGGTTCCTGATCTCCTTCGAGGTGAACATGCCGCCCTGGAAGGTCTGCGGCAGCGAGCGGCCGTCGTCGGAGCGCAGGATCGGCAGTGCCGGCGACCATTCGCCGGCCTTCACCTCGGTTTTCGAGAAGCGCAGCTTGCCGGCCACCGCCAGGCGGCCGAAGTTGTCGGCCGGGTCGCCGTCCTTGCCGACGGGGAGCAACTGGGTGCCGCTGGTGCCCTTGCCGCCGTCGAGCTTGACCGACCAGAGGCCGAGCACGTCGATGCCGAAGCCGACGGGGCCTTCGGTGTAGCCCGACTGCAGGTCGAGGATGAAGCTCTGCGTCCATTCCTCGGCCTTGCTGCGGGTGGCGCCGTCGTCGACGAAGTTGCGGTGGATGTAGAAGTTGCGCAGGGTCAGGGTGCCCTTGGCGTCGTCGACGAAGGCCGCCTGGGCGCCAGTGCCGGCGAGCAGCAGGGCGCAGGCGAGGGCAGGGGACTGACGGAGCGGAAAGCGTTGGGTGCTGTTCTTCATATTGTTGTTGTTACCGGCGAAGAGTCAGTGGAAAAGGCGCAAAAAGCCCCCTCCGCGGCCGCGGATGCGTCGAGCGAAAGGGGGAAGGCCCGGCGGCAGGCGCCGGGCTGGGAGTCAGGGGCTGGAGCGGGTGTGGATCGGAGTGTTCATGAGGTTTTCCCGTTCGTTGTTGTCGTTGTCGTCACGGATTGCGTCCCTCTCCCGGCCATGGGAGAGGGGCTGCCGATCGAGTCGGTGGTGAGGCTCATCCCGTGGTCTGGGCGACCTCCAGGGCGGCCGGGTTGACCAGGTTGGCCGGGCGCCGGCCGGCCAGCGCCGCCAGCAGGTTGTCGACCGCGCAGCGTGCCATGGCCTCGCGGGTTTCGTGGGTGGCCGAGCCGATGTGCGGGGTCGCCACCAGATTGTCCAGGCGCAGGAGCGGCGAGTCGGCGGGCAGCGGCTCGCGCTCGAACACGTCCAGCCCGGCGCCGCGCAGGCGCCCGGCCTGCAGGGCTTCGAGTAGCGCTGTCTCGTCGACCACCTTGCCGCGGGAGATGTTGATCAGGATGCTCTCCGGGCGCATCCGCGCCAGTTCGCGGGCGCCGATCAGCCCTTCGGTGGCGGCGGTCAGCGGCACCGTCAGGCAGACGAAGTCGGACTCCTCCAGCAGCGCCTCCAGCGAGCGGTAGCCGGCGGCGTAGCGCTGCTCGACTTCCGGCTTGGGCGAATGGCTGTGGTAGAGGATCGGCATGCCGAAGCCGAAGTGCCCGCGGCGGGCCAGGGCCTCGCCGATGCGGCCCATGCCGACGATGCCGAGGGTCTTGCCGTGCACGTCGCTGCCGAACTGCGCCGGGCCGATGCTTTTGCGCCACTGCCCGGCGCGCACCCAGGCGGCCAGCTCGGTAACCCTGCGGGCGGTCGCCAGGATCAGCGCGAAGCCGGTGTCGGCGGTGGTCTCGGTGAGCACGTCGGGGGTGTTGGTGAGCAGGATGCCGCGCCGGGTCAGGTAGTCGAGGTCGTAGTTGTCGATGCCCACCGAGACGCTGGAGACCGCCTCCAGCTGCGGTGCGAGGTCGAGCAGCCCGGCATCCAGCCTGAGGCTGGCGCCGAGCAGGCCGTGGGCCGTGGGCAGGGCGTCGCGCAGGCGGGCCAGGCCGTCGGCCGACAGGTCGTCGATGCAGGTGACCTGCGCCTGCTGGCGCAGGCGGGTCATCAGTTCGGCGGACAGCTTCTTGTAGAGCACGATGTTCTTCATGGACGCGGATTCCTCAGGGATTGGTCGCCGGCTGCGGCTGGCGGCTGGGCAACGGCGCCGGGCGGTCGCTGTTGGTGGGGTTGAGCAGCAGGGTCAGCACCACGGCGATCAGCAGCGAGCCGCTCATCAGCAGGAAGGAAGCCTGCGGCCCGCCGGTGGCGCCGTTCAGGTAGCCGACCAGCCAGGAGCCGGCGAACGAGCCCAGCGCGCCCATGCTGTTGATCAGCGCCATGGCGCCGCCGGCGACGTTGAGCGGCAGCACTTCCGGGACGATGGCGAAGAATGGCCCGTAGGGGGCGTACATGCAGCCACCGGCCACCACCAGCAAGGCGTAGGACAGCCAGAAATGCTCGCTGCCCAAGGCGTAGGAGCCGTAGAAGGCCAGCGAGGCGATCAGCAGCGGCGGCCAGACGAAGACCTTGCGCTGCTGGAAGCGGTCGGAGGCCCAGGATACCCCGAGCATGCCGATCACCGCGGCCAGGTAGGGCAGCGAGGACAGCCAGCCGGCCTGGACGATGTCCAGGTTGGCCGCGTCCTTGAGGATCGACGGCAGCCAGAGGACCAGGCCGTAGACGCCGATGCTCCAGCAGAAGTACTGCACCGAGAGCAGGATCACCTTGGGCGAGCGGAACGCCTCGCGGTAGTTCTTCACCGGCTTCAGGCCCTGCTGCTCGGCGGCCAGCGCCTGCTGCAGGTCCTCCTTCTCACGCTCGGTGAGCCAGTCGGCCTGGGACGGGCGGTCGTCCGCCAGGCGCCACCAGATGAAGGCCCAGAGCACTGCCGGCAGGCCCTCGATGATGAACATCCAGCGCCAGTCGAACTGCTCGACCAGGTAGCCGGACACCACCGACATCCAGAGGATGGTCACCGGGTTGCCGAGGATCAGGAAGGTGTTGGCCCGCGAGCGTTCGGCACGGGTGAACCAGTGGCAGAGGTAGATCAGCATCGCCGGCATCACCGCGGCCTCGACCACGCCGAGCAGGAAGCGGATGGCGATCAGCAGGTAGACGTTGGGGATGACCCCGGTGAGGGTCGCCAGGCTGCCCCAGAGGATCAGGCTGACGAAGATCAGCTTCTTGACGCTGCGCCTCTCCGCGTAGATCGCGCCGGGCACCTGGAAGAAGAAGTAGCCGAGAAAGAACAGCGCGCCGAGCAGCGACGACAGGCCGGGGGTGATGTTCAGGTCGGCGGCCATTCCCGAGGCGGCGGCGAAGCCGTAGTTGGCGCGGTCCAGGTAGGCCAGGCTGTAGGTGATGAAAATGATCGGGATGAGGTACCACCAGCGACGGCTGGCGAGACGAGTCTCTTGCATGGGTGTCTCCTGAGCTTGTTGTTTTTGTGGTAGCAGGTGCCGGCGCGGCCGGCGGTCGTTGATCAGGCGTTCTGGGGCTGGGGCTCCTCCATCAGTTCGTGGCGATGGGGCAGGCCCTCCATGTCGCCGATGCACTGCACGGCACGGCTGCCGAAGGCGTTGCCGCGCTTCAGGGCCTGCGGAAAACTCCGCCCTTCGAGCAGGGCGCTGATCACCCCGACGGCGAAGGCGTCGCCGGCGCCGACGGTGTCCACCACCTGGGCGACCGGCACGCCATCGATGCGCCCTTCGCTGTCGGCGGTGCGGTAGTAGGCCCCTTCGGGACCGAGCTTGATCACCACCGCCTCGACGCCGCGCTCCAGGTAGAAGGCGGCGATGTCGGCGGGGCTGTCGTAGCCGGTCAGCAGGCGGCCTTCCTCGAGGCCCGGCAGCACCCAGTGGGCGAGGGCGGCCAGGGCATTGATCTCGTCGATCATCCGCGCCTGGCTCGGCCACAGCGACGGGCGCAGGTTGGGGTCGAAGGACAGGCTGCGCCCGGCGCTGCGCATGCACTCCATCAGCTCGCGGGACAGCGCCCCGCAGCTCTCCGAGAGCGCCGGCGGAATGCCGGTGGCATGCAGATGGCGGGCCTTGAGCAGGTCGGGCGCCAGGTCGGCGATCGACAGGTGGCTGGCCGCCGAGCCGCGGCGGAAATACTCCACCTTCGGGTCGCTGCCGTCGGTTTCCCGGGACTTGAGCTGGAAGCCGGTGGGGTGCGCCGAGTCGACCTGCACGTGACGGCAGTCGAGGCCTTCGCGGGTCAGGCTGTCGAGCACGAAGCGGCCCAGCGCGTCGTTGCCGACCCGGCTCAGCCAGCTGACCTTGAAGCCCAGCCGCGACAGGCCGATGGCCACGTTGCTGTCGGCGCCGGCGATGCGCTTGCCGAAGCGCTCCACCCGGGCCAGGTCGCCGCTTTCCTCGGCGACGAACATGGCCATGGTTTCGCCGAAACAGAGCACGTCGATATCACGCATGCTGGCGCTCCTCCTGCGGCTGGCCGAGGCGGGAAAGGACTTCGATGTGCTGGCGGCTGACCGCCAGCAGGTCGTCGCCCTGCAGGGGGTACTCGATGGCGCGGGGGACGCCCGGGGGAAACTCGCGCAGCAGGCGCTGCCAGTGCTGCAGGTCGACGGGCTCGGGGGGGAGCGCCACCCGCTTGCCGTCGTCGTTGCGCCCGACCGCCTTGCAGTGCACGTAGCGCACGTAGCGGCCGAGACGCTGGGCAGCCTCGTCGACCGGCTGTTCCTGCCAGAGCCAGTTGCCGATGTCGAAGGTCATGCCGATGTCCAGATCCCGGGCCTCGGCTGCGGCGAAGAATGCCTGCAGCGCCTCGATGCGCCCGCCCTGGGCGGTCTGGTCGTTCTCCACCAGCAACTGCACGGGCTGGCCGGCCAGGTGCAGCGCCAGCTCGGACAGATCGTTGCCGGCGCGGTAATGGCCGAGCGAGACCTTCAGCCAGCGCGCGCCGCAGGCATTGGCGCGCGCCAGGGTCGGTTCGAGGGCGGCGACGAGCCGGCCCTCTTCGCTCCACAGCTCGAGCGGCGCGGAATACAGGCAGTCGAGCCCCAGGGTGCGGACGGCGCCGGCCAGGGCCTGCGGGTCCGGCGGGACGGCGAACAGCTCCTCGCGCAGCTCGGCGCGGGCGGCGCCGGCCTGGGCCAGCAGCGGCAGGAAACTGGCCTGGCCGCGCTCGCGCACCAGAGTGGCGCCATAGCTGGAAAGACTGACTGAGACGGGGTAGAGGGGCATTATCGTTATTCCTCTGAAACCGGTTTCATTTTTGGCCGAACGACTCGCCGGCAGGTCGCCGGCGGGCTGTCAGCCGCGTGGGTGGGTGGAGCCTCGGATAATCAGTTGTGCCTTGAAATCGAAATGCCGGGCCGGCTCGCGGTCGCCGCGCAGGCGCTCGAGCAGGCACTCGAAGGCGGTCGTGCCGATCTCGGCGGTCGGCTGGGCAAGGGCGGTGATGCCGCTGCCCACCAAGGGATACCAGTCGAGGTCGTCGAGGGCGATCAGACCGATCTCCTCGAACAGTCGGCAGCCGAGTTCGCGCAATTGCCGGGTGGCGGCCAGGGCGGCCATGCCGTTGGCGGCGAACAGTGCCTTGGGGCCGGGGCCGGGCGCGACCAGAAAATGCTGCAGGGCTTCGCGGAAGGTCTCGCCGGTCTGCAGCACCTGGCCCTGGAGCAGGGGGCGCCGGGCGATTTCGCCGGTGAACGCCGTGACCCGCTCCTGGCGCGAGCTGGTGCCGTCCAGCGGCTCGCTGACCAGCAGCAGGTCGCGGTAGCCGCGCTGCTGCAGATGGTCCAGGGCCTGTCGTACCGCATCGCGGTTGTCCAGCCCGACCAGATCGGCTTCCAGCGCCTCGACCTTGCGGTCGACCAGCACCATCGGCAGTTCGTCGTGCAACGACTGCAGCTCGCCGGCGTGGTGGCCGAGGGTGTTCACGATCAGCCCCTCGACGTTGTACGAGCGCAGGGCCGCCAGGTGCTGGCTCTCCTGCTCGGTGCTGCGGTCGGTGTTGCACACCACCAGGCTGTAGCCGTGCTGGCGGCAGGCGGTTTCCACACCATGCATCACGGCCACGGAATAGGGGTTGAGGATGTCGGCGACGAGCATGCCGATCAGCCGGGTCCGGCCGCGCTTCAGGCCGCGAGCCATCTGGTTCGGGCGGTAGTCGAGGCGCTCGATGGCCTGCCCGATGCGCAGGGCGGTGGCGTCGGCGAGCAACTGGCGGTCGCCGCCGATATAGCGCGACACGCTGGCCTTGGAGACACCGGCGGCTTCGGCCACCTCGCTGATGGTGACGCGGCTGCCGCGGGCGGACGGGGAAGGACCGTTCACGGACCTGGGACCTCTTGTTCTTGGTGTTGTGGGTGGTTTGCGTTGCTTTGAAACCGGTTTCAGTGAAGCGCAAAGGGGGAGGGGATGTCAAGGGGAGCGAGGTGTGTGCCGATAAATGCCGGGGCGTATTACAACGTGCCCACGCAGGAGCGCTCGCCGTTACTTGATGTTGATGGCTCCCACGCTCCTGCGTGGGAGCCTTGGTTGGACTGGCCTTCCTTGAACCGACGGCAGGTCAGGGCCAACCTGACCTGAGAGATCGCTTTTCATGAACGCAGTTCATGACTCTATTCGCTGCCAGCGGATCAATGAGGAACGGATTTCATATATAGATGGCGCCGCAACGAGAGAAATCCAGGAGGCGCCATGCTGGTCAGGCTTTTCAGAACGCGGTTACTACCGATAGCGGCGTTGATGGCCTCCATGGCCACGATTTCGGCCAACGCAGGAACGGGCGGTGGCGCGGATCATCCTGACACTCGATCACCCGTCATTCGCCAGGAGAACAGCATGCGGATCAGCATCGAGATAGAGGGAACCACCATCACCGCGACACTCGAGGACAGTGAGGCCGCCAGGGACTTCGCCTCTTTGCTGCCGCTTTCGCTGACGCTCGAAGACTATGCTTCCACGGAGAAGATCAGCGATCTGCCGAAGCCTTTGTCGACCCGCGGCGCGCCCGCCGGTATCACCCCCAAGGTTGGCGATCTGGCCTACTACGCCCCCTGGGGAAACCTCGCCATCTTCCACAAGGACTTCCGCTACTCCAGCGGCCTGGTGAAGCTGGGCACGCTCGACTCCGGCATCGAACTCATGCGTCGCCCCGGGTCCTTCAAGGTCACGATCCGCAGGTTCGAGCGCTGAGGCTGCAGCGCTGGACCCGGCGGCAGCGCTGCCGTCGGGTGGCAAGGGAAAGGGATCAGGCGCTCCGCAAGTGGGTCGTCATTTCGCGTACTGAGCCTCGCTGACCTGTTCCAGCCATTCGACGTACTTGCTATCGACGGCTTCCTGGATCGCGATATGGCGCATGCCGTTGCTGGCGGTCGCGCCGTGCCAATGCTTGACGCCGGGGGCGATCCGAACCACATCGCCCGGTTCGATCTCTCGCCTTTCCTTGCCCCATTCCTGCACCCAGCCCTTGCCGGAGGTGACGATCAGCGTCTGCCCGCGTGGATGGGTATGCCAGGCCGTGCGGGCGCCCGGCGCGAAGGTGACGTGAGCGCCGCTGACCTGGCTGTATTCCGTGGGGGTGAACAGCATGTCGACCACCGCGTTGCCGGAGAAGTAGTCGGCCGGTCCGGCCATGCTGGCCTGGCTGCCATTGGCGACCACCTTGATGCCGTCGGAGTCGGCCAGTGCCGCACCGGCACAGAGTTGGGCGAGGAGCAGGGTGGCTTGGAACGGACGCTTCATGGTCATCGGTTTCCTTGCGGTTCGTGGAGAAGTGACAAGCCTCGGACTGGCGCATCACGCGCTAGCGAAGCGGGTCCTGGACAGGGGAAGGCTGCGCACGCGCTGCCCGGTGAGCACCGCCACCGCGTTGATCACGGCCGGCGGCACGCCTGGAAGTCCGGGTTCGCCGACGCCGCCCATGGGCGCGCCGCTCTCGACGATGCGCACATGCACGCGGGGCATCCGGCCGGGCGGCAGGATGGGGTAGGCGCCGAAGTTGCGCGCGCGGGGCATGCCGTTCTCGTAGACGACCTCCTCCAGCAGGGTGGACGAAAGCCCCAGCGCCACGGCGGACTTCACCTGGGCCTCGACGATGGCGGGGTTGACGATGCTGCCGGGGTCGAAGGCCACCCAGACATCGTGAACCACCACCGAACCGCCCTCGATGGACACCTCGGCGATGGTGGCGACCTCGCTGCCGAACGGCGACGCCATGGCCACGCCCCGGGCGCGCTGGCTGCCGTCGCCGGCGGTGAAGGGGCCCCGTTTCCAGCCGCCCGAAAGCTCGGCGACCGCCTGCAGCAGCGCCTTGTGCCGTGGTTTGTCGGCCAGCAGGCGCAGGCGCAGCGCGTACGGGTCCTGCTGGCCGGCATCGGCCACTTCATCGAGGAAGGATTCGTAGAAGAAGTCGTTCATCGAATGCCCCACCGAGCGCCAGTAACCGATGGTGGGCAGATGTTCCAGGTAGACCTGCGCCACTCGCCGATTGGGAATGGCGTAAGGTTTCCTGGCGATACCTTCGACCGCCGACTTATTGGCCTTGTCCGGCTGGCGGCCGAACCAGCGCTCGGTGGGACTCTCGCCGACGGCCTCGGCGTACAGGGCCTGCGGCAGGCCGTTCTCGTCGATTCCGGCGCGAAAGCGCGCCAGGCCCATCGGCCGCAGCGCATCGCGCAGGAACTCCTCTTCGCGGCTCCAGATGAGCTTCACCGGGCGTCCGACGGCCTTGGCCAGCTGGATCGCCTGGGGGAAGGGGTTCGCCGTGCCGTAGAGGAAGTGCCGGCCGAAGAAGCCGCCCAGCGGCGAGGAGTGCAGGATGATCTGCTCGGGGGCGATGCCCGCAGCCTTGGCGGCGGCCTGCTGGAACAGCTCCGGCGCCTGGTTGGGTAGCCAAAGCTCGAGGGTGCCGTCCGCGTTCCAGCGGGCGATCGCCGATGGCGGCTCCAGTTGGCCGTGGGCCAAATAGGGCGCGTCGTAGGTCGCCTCGATCACACGGCTGGCCTGCTTCAGCGCCCTGGCGGCATCGCCGATTTCCTCGGCGGCGATGCCCGGACCGGGAGCGGCGGCCAGCGCGGCGCGCATGCCGGCGGAGGAAAAATCGGCGGGCATGGCGTGCGGTGCAGGCCCCGCACTGGGCGGCGCCGCAGCCGTACTTGGTGCCGGTCAGGCCCAGTTCCTCGCGGATGACCCAGAGCAGCGGCGTATCGGGGCTGGCATCCACCTGGCGCTTCTTCCCATTGATCATCAACTCCATAGGTTTCCTCCTCGGATGGATTGGTATGCACCAGGCATCGCAGTGTTCTTGACTCGTCGGGAAGTGGCCGTGGCGACAGATGGCGGCGTTTCCGCACGCCGGATTCTTCGCGTTCTGCAGCCGGGCGGGCGCGGCCCGGATGCAGTTTCCGGGTATTAGCCCAGACGAAATGCCGGTTCAGGTAGAGGGAAAAATTGCATGGACCTATTCTTACTGTGTCATAAAGCTAGACGTTCATCTGCTCGCTATTTTTCCGTCCGCAGCACGGACAGCGATCAAGACGGCTCGCCAGCCGCTGGGCGA
>NZ_SMMU01000058.1 GCF_004339665.1 Azotobacter chroococcum | reverse complement strand
GGCGTCGGCGAAGGACAGTTGCTTCATCGGAAAACTCGGGCAAAGGGGCGGGTGTATTTCACCAGAATCGGGAAGTCTTTTTCAGGATTTCCTTAGCCGGGCTATTGCCGGTTCAGAGCGTGATAGCTGCCAACTGTGGCAGCACGTCCTTGTGCCTGAGAGTCAGCCTCGGAGAACGACATACTTGGTGCTGCATTCATCTATCTGAATATTTATTCTTTAGGGTGCGATCACTATCCCTGAGCCAGCATCAAATGGATCAAAACCCTCATCAAATCCCTCGAAGGTCGCAGAGCCAACCACTCTGGCCGTAAGGGCCAGGACAGTGAGAGGGCCCTGCCTGCTGATGCGTTCTGCCCACAAGGCTGCGACCCCGGCGACGTGGGGCGTTGCCATACTCGTGCCGGTCATAGTTGCCAGCCCACCACCGCGACGAGCAGAGACAATCTTGACGCCAGGGGCCGAGACGTTTGCCCCGGTGTTCGAGAAGTCCCCAACATGAAAGCCGCCAGCTCTTTGCCCAAGTGCAGCTACCGATATGATGCCCTCGGATACTGCGGGTGGTGCTACGCCAAGCTCAAAGTTTGAATCGATCTCGCGGCGGCTCTCATTGCCCGCCGCAGCGACTATCAGCGTGGGATTCGAGCGTGCACGGATCAAGGTGGCAAGGCGCTCGAACAGCAGCACATTGGCGCGGTACCCCTCGAGCGCTCGCGATGTTGCTAGCTCAGCTGGAAGGCCCTGATTTTGAAGGGTTCTGGCAAAACCTGGGAAGTCCATCCCCAAAGACATCGAGATCACATGAGCGCCATTCTCGGCAGCCCATTGGATGGCACTGACGATCTGTTCGCTGGAACCGCCGTTGGCACCCAAGACCTTGCCAATCAATGCTCGCTTGACACCAGGAGCCACCCCAATACGAGTTCCCCCGACGTTTCGGCCAAAGATGGTGCCGGCACAGTGGGTGCCATGACCGTGGAGGTCGGCACCGCCTTCATCTGTGAAATTTCGCTGCACCAGCTCCACCCCGGTGAATGCCGGATGCGTGGCATCGATCCCTGTATCCAGTACCGCAACAACGATGCCTTCTCCGGTGCAGGAAGAAGTATCCGCCTTGACTGCCTTGATACCCCAGGCAATGTCTCCAGCTTCTTCCTGAGTGGCCTCATGTATATCGAGTGGCTCGACCAGCTTCATGGGCATCGCCGGGGCAACCGCCAGTACGTCGGCACCTCTGGTCAGTTTCGGGATGTCGCGGCGCTCCACCTCATCAACTTCAACTTTTATTTCCGGTGGTATGGCAACGTCTAGCGGCGATGGGCCGCGGAAGATATCGCGTGTGGCCATGCGGTCCGAGCGCAGGATTACGAGCTTCTGTTTCATGGGGTATTCCTCTTTAAATCAATGCTTAACAAAAAACTGTATTAAAGTAGTTGTTCAGCTGTCATCACGAAAAAGATCATATGGTTTGGGTTGGCGTGAGGTTGGGGAGTGGCTTTTGTTTGTTTTTTATATGTCTTCAAATGCTATGGTTGCTCATGTAGTTTGTGGAATTTGAAACGTTGGTTGCCGAGCTCGAAGATGTTGATAATTTTTTTTACTGTTGTGCCGTCCTCCATTTTTAGCTCCACGAAAAATTCGCGTTGCGGTGGATTGGATTTCAAAAGATGATCTGCCAGTTCAACTGATTTCACGCTTGGTTGGGAACGGATCCATGACTCGATTTCCTTTAGCGAGCGCGCCTGGTTGATAGCAGGGGAGAGCCTGTTTTTTAGAGCCTCAAGGTTCGTATTTTTATTCTCTTGGTTGAGCATTTCGTTCCAGTTGCGTGCTGTTGGCTGAATTCAATTTATTTACAAGGACTGGGTCGTGTTTTGTATTGGTCGCCGGACTTGATATTTGTGGTGATCATTTAATTTTCGATTTTTTCCCACAAGGCCGCATATAGGTCCTGGTTTCCTACGGCGTATCCACTGACATCCGTGAGCCTGAAGCCCTGTCTCGCCAGCTCATCGAATGCTTGCTGATATTGGGTGGAAGTCAGGCCGTGTCGGGCTTGCCAGGCCGGACCTTCGCGCTGTTCCCAGATAGCCGCATACAGATCTTGGCCTCCTACGGCGTACCCGCTGACATTCGTGAGCCTGAAGCCCTGTCCCGCCAGCTCATTGAATACCTGCTGGTATTGGGCGGAGGTCAGGCCGTGTCGGGCTTGCCAGGCCGGACCTTCGCGCTGTTCCCAGATAGCTGCATACAGATCTTGGCCTCCTACGGCGTACCCGCTGACATTTGTGAGCCTGAAGCCCTGTCCCGCCAGCTCATTGAATACCTGCTGATATTGGGCGGAGGTCAGGCCGTGCCTGGCCTCCCAGCTGCCTGGCACCCGAACTAATGGGGCAAATTCCGTCGTGCGAGTGCAATCTTCGCCGCGACATCCAGTGGTGGGACAGACCAGAGAAATATTGCAAGTACCTTGTGCCACAAAGTCGGCTTCGCCTCGAACCAAAATGCCTTCTACTTCGTGAGTAGTACTATTGAACACCGGGGAGCCGGAATTTCCTCCGTACGTATCTAAATTGGCTATAAAAAATGCATTCGATTGGTTTTCACGAACGGTTGCACCTCCTGCGAATTTGGTTGGAAGACCAACCGGGTGACCGATCACATGCACTGCCTGCCCATTCGGAATTGTTCCGGCCCTGCGAAACTTGACGACGCGGTGATTATTGACCGGGCGATCGAGGCGAACCAGCGCCCAGTCAGGTCCATTGGATACTTCTTGTCGTCCAATGACGCTGGCCCCTCGATAGATATCCTTGTTTTCGATTGTTGTTGTCGCAGTGGTTGCATTCTGCATGCGGAATCCGAATACAAAGCAGACGTTTGCAGCATTGCTCGTATTTACACAGTGCCCTGCCGTCGCAATCACGTCAGGGGCCACAAGAAAGCCTGAGCAGAAGGCTCCGATGGGTTGCTCTCGAAACCGCTCTCCCGGACACAAGTTTTGAGCTGTGCCGAAATTCCGAGTCTGTAAAGTCGAAGTACCATTCCCATTGTCAATGATGTCTGATCTGTTGAAGAGCGCAACGACACTATCTACATCGTCAAGATTCGGTCCCGGAGAAAGATCAAAAATGTCTAATCGGTCATCTGTTCCGTAGATGACCTTCTGATTTGCTTTCAGTGCACGGGCAATGCTTACCTCATCAAACTCGCGAAGAGTAGGGTTGGATTCAGGCGATCTGGTGCCATCATCTTTAATGGGATGTTTGGTGCGTAATTTAAGCTCTTTGAGAAGATCCTCGGCAGGAACAAGCTCAAGCTTTTTAATGTTATCCATTTGGGTTCTCCTATGATTAGTACTGCGTTGGATTGCCAGTGGCCGAATCTCTAACTAATAGCTCCCACACCAAGCGCAAAATCGATACTCTCGACCCATTCCGGGTGATCGATCAACGGATTGCGGTTCCCCTGTTTTTCAAAGATGGCAGCGTTGCGGTGGCGCTCATATTCGTCAGGTGGGAAATCGCTGTGCCACGTGCCCAGCATCATCAAGCGATCCTGTTGCAGTTCGCGATTGTTATCGCCCACCTTGCCTGGATATCTCAGCAGAAAGTAGAGGGTGGCGCGGGCGACTGCTCCCTTGCCGTGAGATGGTTCGAACTTTTCTTCGCCCTGTCGTTTCCCGCATGCATCCCGTACTGCCTCTTCGAAATCGGGGAAGTCGTAATAGGGGATATTGCTGCGAAAGCTATTGCAGCCGATCTCACAGGCGAACAAATGGTGGAGATCGCCGAGCATGGGATTCTTTTTGTTAAACCAGGAACGTGGAACCACATGCTCGCAGTTGAAGGGCAGGCTGGCTTCGAGCAGATCGATTTCCTCTTCCAGCCGCTCGATGCCAAGGCTGGCCTCGTGGAGCATCAACTCGCGCATGCGCACCGCCCGTTCCTGGGCAATCCGGAAGTCCTCGCGGATGAATTCTTCCGGGTCGAACGGGAGTCCCGAATAGATGCTGCGCAGTTTCAGATCGGGATGAAGGTCGACCCAGGGATAGACGTGCATGCTTGGCTTATAGCTGAGGGCCGTTTCATGCGTCGTACAGACCAACTTGCTCAACTGCTTGAAGAGCGCTTGAGCCGACTGGCCGCTCTGGATCGAGCGGTAATACTGCTCTGCGGCGTCCATGTCCGCCTCGGCGTCATAGTAGGTACGCGTACGAGCGGTCGACAGGGTCGCCAATGCCTCTGTGAGCTCCCTGTCCTCGGCCTGGGCGGGTGCTAAAGGAGGTGGTACCGAAGCTGCTGGTGTAGATGGCGGTGCAGGGAGAGTCTGATGGGCGCCGGTGCCGACGCTCACCGTAACTGTGACTGGAAAGGTCCAGGAGGCAGAGCCATCGGGGTTCACCTGGGCACCTACAGTCGGCGTTTCGTTCTGCGGCTGAGGCTCGGGCTGGCGAAGCGGCACACTGGCTTCCGGCACAGGCGGCCTGGTTTCGAACATCTGGGCGCGCAACTGCCTTTTCTGCTCGTCGAGGGCCTGGGCCTTGATATGGGCGATCACCCGGCTGATTCGAACACCTTCGTTGGCTTTCCAGGCGATCCGGTGCTCGCCCATCCATGGAGCCCAAAGTTGGTTGTCTACCGTGAGGATGCGTCCCTGAGCATCTCGCTCGGGGACCCCGGAATGGTGGAGTGCAACCACCTCCCACTGGTCGTTGAAGACAGGCGAGCCCGAGGAGCCGGGGGCCGTATCGGTCCGGTAGTGGAGGAACCGCTCCAACTCATCGACAACCAGGTTCTCGCGCAAGGCCAGTTGCTTGGGCTCGCCATTGGGATGCTGGATGATGTTCACCCATTCGCCGACCATGACCTTGCCTTGCTCTTCTATCAGCGGCAGCCAGCCGTGCGCGGCAGGCTCGGATTCCGGGTTCAAGGCTACCAGGGTGTAGTCGAGATCGCGGTCGGTCAGGAAGAGCATCTCGGGGGCAAGGCGGGCGAAGATCGAGGTCTTCATGTTTCCGCCAAGGCCGTTCTCGTAGTTGAACTCCACACGACTCTGGCTGGCTTCGGTTGCATTTTGCAGAACGTGGTTGTTGGTCAGCATGAGGCGAGGGGACACCATGAAGCCCGTCCCGTAGCCGTGCCCTTGCGATGACTGGACATGCACACGTACTACGGCCCTTGAAACCCAAGTACCGAGTTCCAGAAAGTGGATGCCCATGAGGTCGTTGGTGCCGAGCAAGCGCTCCAGTTCGGCCGGGATTCCGGGGGCGGGGGGAATGAGGCCCCGTACCCTGTCCGTTATCGTTACTCCTACTTCAGGGGGCGTCTGCAAGTGAGAGAGCCGTCGCTTGATGGCGTCTTCGGAGTTGGCTGCGAAAATTCCGCCCTGGCTAAGAAGCTGCTCCTTCTCTTCACGTACCTTCTGGCGCTGTTGGAATCGCGATTCGGTTTCGTCGAGCAAAGCGATAAATCGATTGGGTGTGCTCATTTCAGCCTCCTCGGATACAGGGTGCCTCATGCAATACACTAGAGGGACATCAAAGTTGATGCTGTTAGCGCGGCTAGCCAAACAATGAGATATTCGTGCGCAGGGACCAGTCTGCGGAAGGAGTGAGCTTGGCCTTCTTATTGCTAACGGCAATTCACTCTATTGCTGCTCGAAGCTCATTCAGTTCTGCTGTTAATTGATCAATTCGCCCTTTCATCTCATCCATTCTCCGGAGCAATTCTTCTCGACTTATAGGAGAAGGGGGAATCGGGTCCGGAGAAGAAGGCAACAGCCCCCAGAACTTCGCAACATGGAAGCTGGTGCAAATATCCTTGTCGAGTATAAATGGTGCAGCAGTTCCGCATTGGGGCTTATCTGAGCCAGGATTGATCGAAATGCCGTGATCCATGCCGGCGACCGTAAAAGACTCAACCAGCACCTTTCCGCTGGCATCGGTGAATACTCGGTGGACTTGCCCGTCGACCGTATCCTGGCCGTCGGGGGTTTGATCGATACCGTGGACATTGGTCCATTGCTCGATGAGTTCCCTAGCATTCATGGGGTTCACGGTTCCGTCCGCTGCGCCCTGCCAGATCGAGAGGCGAGGCCATTCGCTTCCATGAGACGAGGCGGCGCGCACCAGATCGCCCCATTGCGCAGGGCTCTGATTTTTGCCCGATCTCATACAAGAATTGCGTGCTTCAGTCACATTAGTGGCACATTTATAAGGCAGGCCAGCACTGGTCGCTCCGCCAGCGAACAGCTCCGGATAGGTGGCCAGCATGACTACCGTCATGCCCGCACCGGCCGAGAGCCCCGTTATATAAATGCGTTTGCGGTCGATATTATGGTCAGTCACCATCTTATCGATCATATGCTTGATCGACAGGGCCTCGCCTTGATCTCTCTGGATGTCGCCAAGCTCGAACCAGTTGAAACACTTGGCTAGGTTGTTAGGTAGCTCCTGCTGTGGCAACAGCAAAGCAAATTTCCCCATATCGGCATATTTGACCCAGCCGGTTTCGTCATCATAGCCAGAGGCGGATTGCAAGCAGCCATGCAGAGCGACGACCAAGGGCGAGTTGGGGGGTAGCTCTTGGGGAATATGTTTGAATGCGCGGAGTTGGCCGGGATTCGTTCCGAAGCCGGTCACCTCTGTTAGCGACTGCGCCGCTGCATCGGTTGGGAGTCCTTGCCATAGCATTGCCGCTCCTACAATCGCGATAGCCGTTCCGAGTTTCATTGGGTCATCTCCAGTTTGGTTGCGGTAGTGGAAGTGGAAGTGCCATATTTTATTTTTTATTCCTTGGGGCGATATTTAAATAGCATGGGAGATATAGGATATCTGGATTGTTGTTGGTGAGCTGTTGTGGCCTGTAGACGCTGCGTTTGAATGGTCGGCACGCTACCGCCAGGCGCCGTTGCGGATTGTTGTGAGAGGTTGCAGGGCTGCGTGATTTTTGAATCAAACAGCTCCTTGCCATTCCGTTCTTTATGGCAGAATGATTTCTGGCTGGCGGCTAAATGTTTTCCGGTTTGGGTGCCGCGTCACGTACCGTTTGTAAGTGTGTCTTGGGTTTTGTTCAGGATAATAGTTTGAGTTTTGAGGTGTACAAATCTTGTATTGATTGCTTGGGGGCTTTCCGACTAATGGTCGGATGATTTAAGGCCGCAATAAGAGGTGAATGCTGCTTCGTTTAAATAACTAAGCGGCGTTGCTGTATGTTTGCCAGTAGTAACTTCTTCCGCTCCCTTTTTGACGATTCCGGCGCCGTTTCCACGCCTTTCGGCGTTCTCCGGGCGCAACTCGCCCTTATACATGCGAGCCTCGCCACCAGCCCGACAAGGCGCGCACCCTGGACAAAGGCCTGTTGGTCATGGTTCTTGTCCGCCCCGACCGTGCTGCCCGGCTTGGCCGTGCGCTTCAGCATGGCCAGCGCGACCTCGATTTCGGCATGCCCGTTGAGCTCGGTGCATTCCACATCCACGATCAGCCCGCTGCGGTGCTCGATCATCGTGTGTGCCATATGCGCCAGGCGGCTGGCGTCGCCGTTGTTCTTGCGCGCCAGGCGGGCCTCGGGATCGGTTGTCGACCGATGGGTGGCGTTGCTGCGCTTCTCGCCCTTGAAGTCGGCGTAAGGGTTGCGCGTGCCATCTGCCGGCGGCTCGCCGCCGTCGTTGCGGACGAAGGACTTGTGCGTATATGGACTTCCCCGGTTTGCGGCAGACCACCTGCTTGTGGCTGTCGACGCCATGAAGCTGGAATACCTGCTTTGCCAAATCGATGTCTATTGCTTGAGTTTCGGTGACTCCTCCTCCGGTGGCTGCTGTTTTTCGCAACTTCAGTCGGGCGCATTGACGCCGTAAGGAGGGGGGAGTCCATTTCATTGCTCTAGTTTTGCCGATCCGCATCGGGCTCGAAAATCACCCGCTCATCCGCCGCCGGTGCAGGGGAGATCACGAGAGGAAGGCCGCTGTTCGAGACCTCCACCGTGCCGGCTTCCAGGCAGACCTCGTTCGAGCCCTGGCGGATGATCGCCTCAACCGCCTCCTGCATGACCCGCTGGGTGATCGCCATGTCCGCGTAGGCGAACCTCAGGCCGTGCTTTTCCTGCTGCTCGACGATCCGGGCGAGGGCCGGGTGCGAGGAGTAGCCGATCTCGATCCCCTCCGGAAACGGCAGATAGTCCTCCCGCTCGGCGGGCCAGAGGAGCTTGCCGCAGTAGAGGTAGCTTTCCGCTGCTTCTTCCTCGATTTCCGCGATGGCGCTGCTGTGCCAGGGGCTGAGCAGCAGGCCGCAGGCGATCAGGGTTTTGCTGAGCGTGTTGATGATCCGGCCCTCCCGTAGTTCTGGCTTACGAAATCGGCATCGACAAGTGGGTGGTCTGTCTACAGCTTGAAAACATCTGCCGTAACCGCACTTTTCCCCGACTTGCGCTCTTCGGCGGCCGCGTCGTGCACCACCAGCAGCGCGCTGGCCTTGCCGCCATCCGGGGCGAACAGGGTCATGCCCTCGGCGTGGTCCACGCCCTCGCCGTAGGGTACTTCCAGGACTCGCTGCAGGGCATCGGCCGGCACCATTGCTTCGTCGTCCGGGCTGCTGCCGCCCGGCCAGCGGAACACGCTGACCGGACCGTCCAGTTCCATGGTCGGCCCGGCGAGGATCAGCAGGTCATCGCCCTGCAGACACAGGTCGCGAATCCCCAGGCCGCCGAGTTCGAGGAAGTGCTTGCGGTAAAGGCAGCCTTTCGGTCCGATGGGTTGCAGCCTCAGGGTGGAAGCCGTGACGTCGGCGGCGACCGCCACTTCCAGGATGACCGCCCAGCCGCGCAGCACCGGGCCGCGCAGGCCGAGGAAGAGCCGTTCGCCGACCACCGCCAGGCCTTCGATGTCGAAGCCGTTGTCCTTGCCGGGAATGGCGAGGAAGGGCCCCAGGTGCTTGTCGTTCTTAAGGGCTGCGGTCAGCTCGTTGCCCTTGTCGTCGCCCTTCAGGCTGGCGGCGAACAGCTCCTGGCCGTCTTGCTTGCTGCGTTTCGCCGGTTCGCAGGCGCCATCGCTGTCCACGAGCGGAATGCGGGCCAACAGGTAGCGGTTGCCGTCGCTGCGGACCTTGGCCAACTGCTTGCGAGCCTTGTCGGGGGCATCCCCGGGCTTCGGCTTCTTGCGCTTCAGGCTGTGCGAACCCACCAGCCAGAGGTAGCCGCCCGCAGAGGCCAGGCCTTCGATATCGACTTCCTCCAGATCGGCCGGGTCGTCGGGAGGGGGACCGGCAGGGCGAGATAGTCGTTCAGCGGGAACTGCCGGTGCCGGCCGTAGCGGCAGGCGTCCTGGCCGGCGTCCGCCAGGCGCGTGAGCCGTTCCAGGCTGATCGTCTCGTCGTTCGCCAGCCAGAGGTTGGCGCCGATTTGCACTGCGACCGACAGTCCGTCCCGCAGCCTCTTGTCCTTGCCCAGCTCGTTGCGTTCCGGATCGAATTCCAGCGTTGCGACATTCTGCGTTGCGTCAGGCTTCGTGCCCATGGGCAAGCCCTCCGTCGGCCCGGCCAGGCGGGCCCTTGGATTGAATCGGATCGCCTCGCCGGAACGGGCCTGTGCCGCAGTCGGCACGGCTCGTCCGGAGCGGCGGCTCGTTCAGACTCCGCTGTCCTTTTCCGGCTCCGATTGTGCGGTCGGTGTTGCAGGTACTGGCAGCGATGGCTCCGAGGCGGCGGGCGGCAGTGATGCCGAGGCCGCGGTTTCCTCTGCTTGCCGGCTGCTCAGGCTGTCCAGCGTCCTTTGCAGCCAGGCCTTGTAGGCCGACTGGATCTGGCTGAATGTCTCCGCCTGTTCGCTGATGTCGGCCTGGTACTGCCTGACGATGTTGAGGCTGGCTTCCATGCAGGAGGCGAGGACCTGCTGCGGGGTGGAGGCGCCCTGCATGGCTTCGGCGACCTGCTTGCCGGTACCCAGGGTGGTGGTCAGGAAGCGGATGCAGCAGTCATTCTCCCTCTCCTGGGCGGCCAGCTGGATCTCGGTCAGTTCCTGGTAGGCGCTGAACAGGGCCGAGGGCTTCATCCAGTGTGTGCTGCCCGGTGTCCAGCCGCTGTGCTGAACGGAGTCCATGATTTGCTGGGCAATCTGGAGGCTGTCCTTGACCGGCGTCATGGCCTCGAACAGGACCCGCACGTTCTGGCCGCTTTCGTTTGCGTAGTCGTTCCAGTGTCTGAGCGCCTCGGACAGCTTCGGATCGATCGGGGCATTCGAGGTGACGGCATCCATGGTGTTTCTCCCTTGTGCAGTGGACGGGTTCAGGATCGGGGTTCAGCAAGACGGGTGATCATCTTGTGGATGGCGCGCAACTGGGGAGCGTTGCGGGTGTAGTAGTCCGGGTCCGGCTTGCCCGGCGAGCTGTACCCCCAGAAGTCCCAGCAGCCTTCGGGGTTCAGGGGGGTCGTGGTGGAGGGCTGCACCTGCGGGTAGAGCATGATGAGGTCGTTGGCCTCAGCCATCCGGTTGTAGCCGGTCTGGGCGTAATACTTGTCGCCGATGACTTGCGCGCCCTGTTTGCAGCCGTGGAATACCACATGGATGGGGCAGCTCTTGCCGTTCTGACAGGCAGCCGGGACGTAGGCGTAGGCCGTGTCGCTCATGCTGGTGTAGGCCGAGTCGATGAACTCCGACTGGTCGAAGGCGATGATGGCGCTGCCCAGCTGTGCGGCGGGCGGCTTCAGGCCCGGATAGATGTGGTTGAGGATGGTGGCGGATTGTTCGAAGTCGCAGTCGTTGATATAGGGGGGCTGGGTCAGCGCGCAGGCGGCATCCGTGTCGTTGTCGGTCACGAAGGCATGGCCCGCGGCGATGCTCTTGTTGTACTGAATGGACGCTTCCGGCACGCCGACGGACTTGAAGAACTCCCGGGTCTGGTTCACGACCGTGGTCGTGACGGTTTTGTCCCGGCTCCCGCTGAAGATATAGATACGGTCATCCTGGAGATTCTTCAGCGGATCTATATAGCCGTAGTCAGCCAGCAAGGCCGCATGCTTGACCAGGACCGGCGTATTGGGGCCGGTACTGGCGGTCAGGGGATTCATGCAGGTGGTCGTGGCGTTCTGCACCAAGGTGTTGGCCGCCCAGGACTTCGCGCACAGATAGGGACCGCCGGCGACAATGCCGGCTCCCGTCATGATGTCGGAAAACACCATATAGAGTTGCGACGTCATGAAGGCCCCGGACGAAAGGCCCGATACCGAAGTCTTGTGGATGTCCGCGTCGTAGGCGGGCAGTTTGATGGTTTGCTCTTGGGCGTGGGCCGTGGCGAAGGCCAGCAGGAGTGTCACTGCAAGCCCTGTTCTGATACGGGTTCCGGGTATCTGTTTCATCGTTCCGTGCGAGAGTCTCCCGCCGTTCCGGGCGGGGAGGGATAGCATGGCCGCCTGGGCCCCCTGTACTCGCTGCCTCCTTTCTGGGTGGGGTGCTATCTATCTGGATTGCGGATGGACGCCTTCGCCACGTTTCGGCGAAGACCGTTCGAGTATGGACAAAAGGTGTGACGACGCAAGGTTGCCGCGGGATAGTCGCCTTGGCTTGGGTCGGCACTGGCCCTTGGGGTCAGGCTCGCTTCCGTTCGACTACAGGGGATATCCGCTCAAGGGCGTGTTTCCATGCTGTGGGGTTCGTGTTTATCGCTTTTGACTGGGGGTTGATTGCGGAGCTGTTGACGTGGGACGAGAGTCAGGCGTTGCGTTGCATGGAGACACAGGCTACCGCAAGGCCCCGTTGCGGATCGGGATGAGAGGTTGCCGGACCCTGTAATTCAAACTTCACGTAGCGCCTCATGTTTGAATTCGATCCGCCATTCATGGCGGAGCAATTGCAAAGACTTGTCCAAGTGCCAAACGTGGAATGATTCGGCACCGAATGTTAGTGAGTATGTAAATACTGATTTCCAGAATAGTGGGGCCTGGAAGAGAACAATTCCGGTAACGCTTGTAATAACAGTGGCCGGCATTTTTTCCGACCAACGGTGTGGTTGCTGCAAAATATCCCGCAGCGGATGGCGGGTTCGCCTGAGTCCTTCAAGGGTGATACTGCATATCTCAATAACCTGTTTCTGTAGTGGACGGTTATCCTGCTCGCCACTTCCTCGACCGAGCCCGCCATGCTGGAAATCTCCAACACCGTCCATTTGCCCGACGACGAGATCGAGCTGAGCGCGATCCGCGCCCAGGGGGCCGGCGGGCAGAACGTCAACAAGGTGTCCAGCGCGGTGCATCTGCGTTTCGACATCCGCGCCTCGTCGCTGCCGGAGTTCTACAAGGAGCGCCTGCTGGCCCTGCGCGACCAGCGCATCAGCGGCGAGGGCGTCGTCGTGATCAAGGCGCAGCAGTACCGCACCCAGGAGCAGAACCGCGAGGATGCGCGGCAGCGTCTGCTCGAGCTGATCCGCGGCGTGGCGAAGGTGGAGAAGGCGCGCCGCCCGACCAAGCCGACCCGTGGCTCGAAGCAGCGCCGGCTGGAGGGAAAGGCCAGACGCGGGGCCGTCAAGGCCGGACGGGGCAGGGTGGATTACTGAACGCGCCGGTACTGAGCCGTACCGGCGCTCCTGGCCGTCAGGCGATGGCGCGGATGTCCGTCCGGGGTTCCTCCAGCGCGCCGAGGAACTCGTCGCCCCAGCGGCGGATGTCGTTGAAGGCGACGATGTCGAACAGCTCGCGCAGGCGTGCCCGGGCCTCGCTCTTCGGCATGTTCAGCGCCAGGTTGCACTGGTGCACCAGATCGGCGGTATCGTGGGGGTTGGTCAGCAGGGCGCCCTTGAGTTCGGCGGCAGCGCCGGCGAATTCGGAGAGCACCAGCACGCCGCTGCCGTCCAGCAGGCCCTGGGTGGCGACGAATTCCTTGGCCACCAGGTTGAGGCCGTCGCGCAGCGGGGTGATCCACATGACGTCGGCCATGGCGTACCAGGCCACCACCTCCTCGAACGGCAGGCTGCGGAAGAAGAACTGCACCGGCGTCCAGCCGACCCGCGCGAAGCGGCCGTTGATGCGCCCCACGGCCTGCTCGATCTGTCCCTGCAGCTCGTCGTAGATGGTCATCTCCCGCGCCGCCGGGACGCAGATGCTGGCCAGGGTGACCTTGCCGATCAGTTCGGGGTTGTCCGCCAGCAGCCGCTCGAAGGCCCTGAGCTTCTCCAGCACGCCCTTGGTGTAGTCCAGGCGCTCCACGGCGAGAATCAGGCGCACGCCGTTCAACTCCCGGCGCAATTGCTCCATCTGCTGCTGCACGAATTCGCGGGCCAGGGCGTTGCGCACCCGGTCGAGGTCCAATCCCACCGGATGGGCACCGAGGCGGACCTGGCGCATGCCGGTGTCGATCGCGGTGGTCATGCGCTCCAGGCCGACCGCGCAGCCGTAGGTGATGAAGCGCGGCGCGCAGTTCTGCCGGCCGAGGACCTTCAGCGGCGCCACGCCGCGGGCGACGTCGACGAAGTTCTCCACCTGGCGCGGGATGTGGAAGCCGACGTAGTCGCACTGCAGCAGGCTGCCGACGATCTGCCGGCGCCAGGGCACCACGTTGAAGACGTCCGCCGAGGGAAAGTGGGTGTGGTGGAAGAAGGCCAGCTTGAGGTCCGGGCGCAGCTCGCGCAGGTAGGCCGGGACCATCCACAGGTTGTAGTCGTGCAGCCAGACGGTGGCGCCCTCGGCAGCCTCCAGGGCCGTGCGTTCGGCGAAGGCGCGGTTGACCCGCAGGAACACCTGCCAGTCGTCCTCGTTGAAGGTGGCGCGCTCCCAGAAGGTGTGCAGGGTCGGCCAGAAGGCTTCCTTGGAGAAGCGCTTGTAGAAGGTGTCGATATCCTGCTTGTTCAGCGGCACGCGGGCGGCAGTCAGGCGCGGGTAGCGTTCGGCGTCCACCGTGGTGTGGCTCTCGAAGGCGCCGTGGCCTTCCTCGTGCTCGGCCCAGGCGACCCAAGAGCCCTTGCGGCCGTCGGCGAAGAAGCTGAGCAGGGTGGGAATGATGCCGTTCGGTGAGGTCGGCCGGCGGCGCTGCACCTGGCCGTGCTCGCGGTATTCCTCGTAGGGCAGGCGGTGGTAGACGATCACCAGCTCGGCATGGCCCGGCTCGGTCGCCTTGCGTGTCTCGGCGGCGAAGCCGTGCTCGCCGAGGAAGCCGAAGTGGGAGAAGGCCTGGATGATGCCGCCGCAGCCCGGGCTGTCGGCATGCAGGACGCGGGTGCAGTTGAGGGTGTGGGCGAGCAGGCTTTCCTCCGACTGCCCGACGCAGACCCCCTTGAGGCCGCAGGTCAGCATGCTGAGGTCGTTCAGGGTGTCGCCGGCGACCAGCACCTGCTCGGGATCGAGGCCGAGGTGCTCGACCAGGCGCAGCAGGCTGCTGCCCTTGTTCACCCCGCGCGGCAGGAAGTCCAGGTAGCGCCCCGCCGAGTACAGCAGGTCGCAGTCGAGGCGCTCGGCGATGGCCTTGAGGGCCGGGTCGGCGGCCCGTTCCGGGGTGCAGAAGTAGGAGCAGCGGCGCGCCTGGGGCACGTCCTGGCGCTGCAGGTCGGGAAGCTCGGCGAGGGCGCCGGCGATCTGGCTTTCGCCGGGCCAGCGGGCGTCGATGGCGTGCTGCAGCGGCTGGATCGGCTGCAGGGTTTCGCCGTGATAGAGGCTGGCGCCGACGTCGGCGATGATGTAGTCCGGCTGCGGCAGGGTGGGGTCGGCCAGCAGCGGCAGGACGGCCTCCAGGCTGCGGCCGGTGACGTAGGCCAGCTGGATGTCGGGGTGGGCGGTGATGGTCTGATAGAGGCTCAGGCGATCCTGCGGATCGCCGGCGAGAAAGGTTCCATCGAGATCGGTGGCAAGTAGCATGCGCTGTCTTCTCTCCAAAGGTGGGGCAAGTTGACGCGCCGACCTGGGCCGACGAGCAGTGGTGTCCGGGCCTCCGTGGCGCCGGAATCAGGTACAGGTTTCCTCCTGGGTGGTGTTCGGCTCCGCGGCGGCGGAGTCGGCTGCGCTTTCCGGCGCTTCGGGCATTAGTTCGAGCACGGTATGGCTGGTGCGCAGCATCGGGGTGAACTGGGCGTGCGGCTCGCTGAGCAGGTCGCTCACCCGGCGCAGGCGATGGAGGGTGTAGAGCGCCAGCAGGCCGAGCACCGCCGCGCAGTAGAGCGGCAGGCCGCGGGGGCCGAGCAGGTGCATGGCCAGCCCGGCGAGCAGCGGGCCGCAGGCCGAGCCCAGGCCGTTGACCAGCAGGAGACCGCTGGAGCCGGAAAGGATCTCGTCGGGGTGCAACTGGTCGACCATCCGCGCCACGGCGATGGAGTAGATGGAAAAGGCCAGTCCGCCCCAGAGGAAGAAGGCGCCGAGCAGCAGGCTCCCGGTGGGCAGCAGGCTGATCGCCAGCGCCACGAGCGCGGCCAGCACCACCACGCAGAGCATCACCTTCGAGCGGTCGTGGCTGTCCGAATAGCGGCCGATGGGCCACTGCAGCACGGCGCCGCCGAGGATGGTCACGCCCATCAGCAGGCCCACCCCGGCGGCATCGAAGCCACTCTGGCTGGCGTACACCGGCGCCAGCCCCCAGAACGCACCGAGGGCGAGGCCGGACAGCCCCGAGGCGGTCACCGACAGCGGGGCGATCCGCACCAGCTGGCGCAGCCGGGTGTCCGGGGTGTCGGGCAGGGTCGGCTGGGCCTGGCGGGTGAGGGTGATGGGCAGGAGCGCTGCGCAGATGAGGATGCCGGCGAGGGCGAAGAGCAGGAATTCCAGCGGGCTGGCGAGGTTCAGCAACTGCTGGGCGAGGGCCAGGGCGCCGAGGTTGACCGCCATGTAGACGGCGAACACCCGGCCGCGGCTGTCGCCGCTGACCCGGGCGTTGAGCCAGCTCTCGATGACCATGTAGAGGGTGACCAGGACAATGCCGTAGGCCACCCGCAGCGCCATCCACACCCAGGGGTTGACCAGGATCAGATGCAGCAGCGCGACGATGGCGCCCGAGGCGGCACAGCAGGCAAAGGCACGGATATGCCCGATGCGGCGGATCAGCGGTACCGTCAGCCAGGTGCCGAGCAGGTAGCCGACGAAATAGCCGGACATCAGCAGGCCGAGCAGCCCGGTGGAGTAGCCTTCGGCGACGCCACGCAGGGTCAGCAGGGTGTTGAGCAGTCCGTTGCCGAGCAGGAGCAGTGCGACCCCGCCGAGCAGCGAACCGATGGGAGCAATCTGGGACAACATGCGTCCCACCCTAGGGAAGTTGCCGACGAATGGCAACCCAGAAGCTCCCTGGATGGATCGAATATTGCTTGCAAGTCATTGTTTTAAAAAGGGATATTTTTACCGACGAACGGTCGTTGGCAATTTCGGGCTGGCGCCAGGGATCAGCCGCGGCCTTCCGTGCCTTTCGCCACCTCGTCGGTACGCGCCGCCATGATGAAGTCGTTGCGGTGCAGACCGCGGATCTTGTGGCTCCACCAGGTCACGGTGACCCTGCCCCATTCGGTGAGCAGCGCCGGATGGTGCCCTTCGGTCTCGGCAAGTGCGCCGACCGCGTTGGTGAAGGCCAGGGCCTGGGCGAAGTTGCGAAACAGGAAGACCTTTTCCAGTTGCAGGATGCTGTCGCGATTTTCCAGATTCCAGTCGGGAATTTGCCCGATCAGCTCGGCAAGTTCTTCTTCCGAGACTTTCGGTGCGTCGGCGCGGCAGGCTTCGCAGTGGGCTTGAGAGAGGACGGTCATGGGCAGGCTCCGGGTTGCCGGGGGATTGAGGGTGAGTTCGTCGGTGGAAAACCGCTGTGCGGATTTTCCACCTGCGTCCGATGTCAGCGTTCAGGCCGCCTTCGGCGGAAACTTCGGCGGATGCAGGCCGAGACGCATGGCCTGGCGCACCAGCGCCATGATGTCCTGGTTGGCCAGCTCGAACAGCCGCCGCAGGTCCGGCAGCACGAAGTAGAGCGGCTGCAGGATGTCGATGCGGTACGGCGTGCGCATCGCCTCGAGCGGGTCGAAGAGCAGGTGTTCCGGCGCCTCGGACAGGCAGTAGAGGGTTTCCTTCGGCGAGGAGAGGATGCCGCCGCCGTAGATGCGCCGGCCCGCCGGGGTGTCGACTAGGCCGAACTCCACGGTCATCCAGTACAGCCGCGCCAGGTAGACGCGCTCCTCCTTGCTGGCCGCCAGGCCCAGCCGGCCGTAGGTGTGGGTGAAGGCGGCGAACCAGGGGTTGGTCAGCATCGGGCAGTGGCCGAACAGTTCGTGGAAGATGTCCGGCTCCTGCAGGTAGTCCAGCTCCTCCGGCCGGCGGATGAAGGTGGCCACCGGAAACCGGCGGTCGGCGAGCAGTTCGAAAAAGGTCTGGAAGGGGATCAGCGCCGGCACCCGCGCCACCCGCCAGCCGGTGGCGGCCTCGAGCACGCGGTTGATCTCGCCGAGCTGCGGAATGCGCTCGCGCGGCAGGCCGAGCCGCTGGATGCCGTCCAGGTATTCCGCACAGGCGCGTCCCTCGATCAGCGCCAGCTGGCGCTCGATCAGCGTCTGCCAGACGGCATGCTCGGTCTCGTTGTAGTGGATGAAGCCCCGCTCGTCCGGCTGCCGGGCCACATAGGGCGTCGCGGTCATTTCGGTGCCTCCTGCGCTGCTGCGCACGGTTTCCTTCTTATTATCAGGCATAGCGCGAATGGGCCGGGTCTGCACGCTGGCGGCGTCGGGGCCTGCACCGCACGCCTCATTCGGCAAGAAGTTTTTGCCAGTCTCCGAAAGTCGTACAGACTGTCTTGCGGCTGTGGCAATTGGCCGCATAATCTGCCCGGGAAACGGCGCTCGCTGCCTGTCGTCGATCCCTCATCCCGCCGTCCGGATTCCGCCATGCGCATCAAGATTCTCTGCCAGAACCGGGTCGGCCTCCTGCGCGACATTCTCGACCTGCTGCTCGAGTCCGGGGTCGACGTCGTTCGCGGCGAGGTCGGCGGCAAGCAGGGCGATGCCATCTACCTGGCTTGCCCGGATCTGGTCGACCAGCAGCTGCAGGCGCTGATGCCCAGGCTGCAGGGCATCGGTGGGGTGTCCGAGGTCGAGCCGCTGCCCGGCGAGCGCCGCTGTGGGGACGCCGACGCGCTGCCCGGCGGCTTTTCCCTCGACGGCAGCCTCGGCGAGATCGTCGGTCGCTTCGAAAAGGCCGTGCTGCAGCGGCTGCTCGGCGAATACCCGAGCAGCCGCCTGCTGGCCCGCCGCCTCGGCGTGTCGCACACCACCATCGCCAACAAGCTGCGCCAGCACGGGCTGCGGTGCACGCCGGACGAGGGCCCGAGCGGGAAGGGGTAGGCTATGTCTGAGTTAGCTGTTGCAGCAAGCTAAGCTGATCATGACGTTTCCGCATGCGGGAGGTGGATCATGAAAGCGAGTCAGTTCACGCGATGGATCGCTCAGCTCTCCAGCCTCAGCCCA
>NZ_SMMU01000057.1 GCF_004339665.1 Azotobacter chroococcum | reverse complement strand
CGCCCGTTGCCGGACTTCAGGGGAATACTTCGTTGCTGTCTTCATGGCTCCATCCTCTCAAAGGTTGGAGCCTCCGAGAAACCCGGGGCGGTTCATTCCCTTGCCAAGACCCGCAACGCCGCATGGCGGCATTTGTCGCGCAACCCGCAGGGACGGGGCCTACGCCAAAACGTCAACAGGCCCTAATGTGGGATGCATTCCCTCCCAGGGCACAAGAGACACGACATGCGCTATCTGGGTCTGCAGGCCATGGAGCGCATGGACGCCATGATCCAGTAGCGCTTGGTGCCGCCCTCGCGCAGCAGCGCCGGCTCCACCCAGGCCCGCACACGCTCGAGCAATCCCTCACCGACCAGTCGAACTTGGCTACGAAATGATGCAGTGACTGGTGGCGTGCCCGCACTGCATGGGATCGATTCCTGCAGTCAGCGGTTCGACGCTCTTTCGTGCCAGCGGCAATATCAGTCCCTGAACCTTCATGCCGGTCCACGTGGCCCAGAGAGTCGCACAGATGATCGAGGTAAGCCTCAAAGCGCTGTTCCATCCATTCTTTCGTGAATCTAGTCAGCTGTTGAAACGGCTGTATTCTCCTCGATTTCTTATGACACAGTAAGATTAAAGCTGTGTCCACGAATGCTGGACAAGTTCAGTAAGACGGGCATGTTTATGCAGGTTCATCCGGGGCTCTTGGAGGGCTGTGTTGGCCGCGCTTCCAGCATTCCGAGTACGCCCCGGATGAACCACCTATTGAGAGATCACAGCTAGCCACCCAATGAAGGAGCGGAAATAGACTTTTTCAGACCATCCTGAGTTTCAGTAAGAGTTTTGCGCCGGCGCATCGCCCAATAGGAGACCACGAAATAAATTACGGTACAAACGAACCCAATACTGTAGAAAATCTCGCGGTTTGCTTGGTAGGCAAACATGTCCGGACTGCGGAACATCGTGTTGCAAGCCAGCAATAAGGCAATACCTAAACTCGTGTGAGATACCACATGGAGCCACTTCGACAAAGTGGTATTGTCCTTGACAGGCATCTTATAGGCCCTGGCCTGTTCCTCCTGGAAAGCCTCGACATTCCTGTCAAAAGCCAGCAACTCAGCCTCTTCTTCCGGATACTTTTCCTCGGCACCGTATTTCTTGGCCATGAGTGTATAAAGAATCACGGTAAAGAACCAAGTCGGGATGAACAAGTAGTAGAACGACATGACATCCAGCACATTCAGGCCGAAGCCAAAGACAAGTCCTGCACCCCATGAGGCAACCGCCGGAGTGCTATGGATGAGCTTGCGATATGTCACCCAGTAGCGGGTCAAACCGATACGGGGGAATATAACGTGCTCGGCGAAGACAATAGCTCCGACCGGCACAACCAACAGGCCTGCATAGGTCAGCAATGGCAGCATTTTCGTAAAAACAAAGGGGAAACAAGCAACGATCACAGTCACGATGCCGACGACCAGCGTGGTCTGCTTAAGTGAATGTTTATGGAAGATCGCCTGCGCGGCGAGGCCGGCCCGGTAGAGGTTGGCATTGGCAGTCGTCCAGCCGGCAACGATCACAATTACGAACCCCGACAAACCGAGTGCATGGAAGGCCACATCACCGGGGTCCAGAGTGGTAATCGAGGTTTTCAGAATGACAGCGGTGCCCGCTCCCATGATCCCTGCGGCAATCCAAGCGATATAGTGGCCGAACAGCATGCCCGAACTCGTGCAGAGGCCATAGGACTTTTTCTTGGAGTAACGCAGTAAGGCCATGTCAATCAAACCGAAGTGCGTAATCGTGTTGGCCGCCCATGCGAAACCAATCACCTCAAGCAGCCCGATCCCCGGCCCTCCCTGAGCATTCACCCCTGTCCAGATCGACTGACTGCCAATCTGTATAAAGTCGCTCCATCCACTCAACGTGGTGTGGCCCAGAACTGACTCGGCCAAAGCGGGCATCAACACAAGCGCGCCACAGGGAAACATGACAAATAGCCAAGGTGCACAAATACCCGAGAATTCGGAAACGGCATTGAAACCATACATGGCGACCAAGACTACAATTATGCCGACACCCATCACAACCATGACAAACCAGGGATCCGTTGGAAACCAGTTCAACTGTGCCGGTATGTCGAACAAGAACCGCACTGCCGTCGACGACACAGTTATCATCGCCGCAGATATCACGGTAAAAATAATGACGTTCGCCCAGTTATAGAGCTTTGTCATCGAGCCACCCGCAATTTTGTGCAGGTAGGTATACAGACTCAACCTTGTTTCTACCGCAATTGGCGTGGTAATCAAGGTCCAACTAAGGACCGCCAGGATGTTGCCAATCAGCAATCCCAGCAAGATATCCATGGTTTTGGCACCCAGCGCCACAAAAGTGGCACCAATGACAAACTCGGTTGCGGCAACGTGCTCACCGGCATACAAGCCCATAAAGTGAGTCCAGCCGTGAAGTTTATGTTTCGGTATTGGCAATTGCTCCTCGCCCATGCCATCGAAACTTAGCGCCTGTGTTTTTGTTTTCATTATTGCTCACTCCTTTGCCGACCACGCGATCAGCCTGTTTATTATCTTTGTTGTAACCATCCCCAGAAATCAAAAACATTCAACGGGGAGACCAGGATCAAAGAAACCACCCTTGGCATTTACCACCAAGCCAAACTCATAGCCACCAGAATGCCTATATTTTTTGCACAAAAAATAGCGACCAGACCAGAGGCCGCACACCAAAATAAACATGCAAGTATCCACTGGCAAAGCCGTGGCTTGGGATGAAAACAACGTGGTACTTACACTCCAACCTCTTGGTCGATACAGAAGGCTCCTGCCGGCCAAGCCGAGGATTACCTCATTTATTTAAATGAAGGTCGCAAACATCTTGTCGTCTGCCCCCTATTCCGCCATCGTCAGTTCAAGCGTGGCCCGCACGCCGAGTGTCCGCAGGCGCTCAAGCTGCTGGCGGAAGATGGACACGAATGTCGCAGAAGCCGGAATCCTCTTCCCGAACACATCTTCAAGCCCCAGGAAACTCTCAAGTAGGCGCTCTTTGGCGTATGCGGCTTCCTGTAGTGGGACGGCACGCGGATCAAGAATCGGGTAGGTTTCACCTCGCTCGTCGAGGCCGCGCAGGTAGTGGCACCAAGCGGCGATGATCAGCGCAGTGCGCTGCATGTCAGTTCCAGAATCAATCTGGTCAAGCAGGGTCGGCAGCACGAACTTCGGGAGCTTGGATGAACCGTCGGAGCAAAGCCGGCTGATCTGGTCGCAGATCGCGCTGTTGGAGAAACGCTTGATCAGTGTGTTCTTGTACTCCCTCAGAGCGATGCCGGGCACGTCGGCCAGCAGCGGCGTGACATCCCGGTCCATGTAGGCGCGGACAAACGCCAGCAGCTGCGAATCCTGCATCGCCTCGTGCGCATAGCGGTGACCGAGCAACGCACCGAGATAGGCCATTGCCATGTGACTGCCGTTAAGGAGGCGAATCTTCATCTCCTCATAAGGTGTGACATCGTCGGTGAATTGCACGCCGACCTCCTCCCAGGACGGTCGACCGTTGCAGAACTTGTCCTCCACCACCCACTGCAGGAAAGGCTCGGCCACCACCGGCCAGGCATCCTCAATGCCGGTTTCCTCATACAATTGGGAGCGGTGCGCATCGCTGGTCATCGGTGTGATCCGGTCGACCATTGCATTCGGAAAGCTGACGTTGGTGGCGATCCAGTCGTGGAGTCCCGCGTCACGCAACCTGGCGAAGCTCAGCAGGGCATTGCGTGCCACTTGGCCGTTATGCGGCAGGTTATCGCAAGACATCACGGTAAACGGCCTGATGCCAGCAGCACGGCGGCGGGCCAGGGCCTCAGTCAGAAAGCCGAATACCGTCCGAGGCTGCAGCGGATTAGCCAGGTCATGGTGGATTTGCGGCAGATCGCCATTGAACTGGCCGGTACTATCGTCGGTGCAGTAGCCGCCCTCTGTGATGGTCAGCGATACGATCCGGGTTTCGGGGTCAGCCAGCTTGCGAATCAACGCCTCGGTACCATCCTCGGCCAGCAGGAAATCGCCGATGACGCCGACGACCTGGATCTGCGTATCGTCGCCGTCACCCAGTTCATAGAGGGTATAGAGATAGTCTTGGGATGCCAGCACCTCCTGCATGGCTCGATCTTCCGAACGCAGCCCCACCCCACAAATGCCCCACTCGCTGGCCTTGCCCCGGCTGAGCAACATCTCGGTGTAGATCGCCTGATGGGCACGGTGAAAGCCACCGACACCAATATGTACTATTCCCTGCTTGACCTGCCCGCGGTCGTATACCGGGCGCAAAATACGCTCAGGGAGTTGAGACAGATTTTCGGTATTGAGTTTCACGTTTTGCTACCTCTAGACCGCTCGGGTTTATCTGAAACTAGCGAAGCCCGGACTTTCGTCAGCCGACAAGAATCCCGGCGCGCCTGAAGACGCACCTTAAACAGCGTTCAATATAAAAAGGTTGTGCCGGAGGAATCAGGCCGCCTTGGCCGATGATCCCGGCTTGCACAGAACGCGGCCATTGGCATCGAGCAGACGACGATGGTCCAGTTCCGGAACCAAGCCCACCCCATCGCCAAAGTGCCTGCCAAAGTCACCGTGGATTCGCACCATCAACGTTTCGCCGTTCTGTGCCGTACATGACAATAGGTGTCCGCCCCAAGATGTTCGGACACATCGAGCCGCACCTTGAACGGGCTGCCTTCCGTATTGGTGGTCTGAATAAGCTCGGGACGCACACCAAAGGTTATCTTGTCGCCTACCTTCAGATTGCTGCCATCGAGCGACAAGCAGTACTCGGGCCCGCAGGCCCGCGTGATGGTGAGGTCCGAACCACTGAGGGCTTTGACGAAGCCCTCCAGGAGCGCCATTTCCGGCGTGCCGATAAAGCCGGCGACAAATTGCTTTACTGGATGGTGATTGAACTCTGGCAGGCTGCCCGGCCGTTGGGCTTAATGGATGCTTCATTATTATTGTTCACTCCTCTGCCGATCACGCGATCGGCCCATTTTTATCTTTCTTGTGTACTTCATCCCATGGATCAGGGGCATTCGACGGGAGAGCCTGGATGAAAGGAATTACACCTGTCACTCACCACCAAGACAAACCCATAACCACCAAAAAACCTGTACTTTTTTGCACAAAAAAATGTGCAGCCAGACCAGGTAACACCCAACACAAAAAATAAATATATAAAAATCAATAACTTATTAGAAATATACTTATCTTCAAAAGAACAAAGTGTACAAGCTTTACTTCTTTATCTATGTTTGTAGTACACAAGTCCTGACAAAATCCAAGCCCAAGGTGATGAGCAAGCGAGCCACAACACGTCACTCCCCACCCTCCTACGAGCTGATCCCTCCCAAGGAACACAGCTCGATTCTTTATCGAAAACACGGCTTTCCCGACCCTCTGGTCCGCTGGCACTACCACAAGGAATACGAACTGCACCTGATCACTCACAGCAGCGGCAAGGTATTCGTTGGGGACTATATCGGCAACTTCTACCCCAGCACTCTGTTCCTGATTGGCCCCAACCTTCCCCATAACTGGATCAGCCATACGGATGAACAGGAAATCTATCCGGAGCGGGACCAAGTTGTCGTATTCACTGATGAAATGATGCAGGCCGCACGTAGTGTCCTGCCGGAGCTCACCGAACTGGATGGTTTGCTACAGCGGGCCAGCCTCGGCATCGAATTCCAGAACGTTGATACTATCCGTGAAGCACAGTTCCTGATGCAGAGAATAGCGACATCCAGCGGACTGGAATCCCTTGCTCACTTCCTGTCCATCATGGGCCTTCTTGCCAAGGCAGATCAGTATCAACTACTTTCCAGCGACCATTATCTGACCATAACTGGCGAAAAGAATCAGCAGCGTGTAAATCAGGCGGTCAACTATATCTTCAATCATTACCACGAGAATCTAAGTTTGGAAGAGGTTGCCGAAGAACTCGACATGCAGCCAACTTACTTCTCAAAGTTTTTCCGCCAGGCGACCGGGCGACGCTTTGTAGAGTTCGTAAATAGCCTACGCATCACCCGTGCCTGTGATCTGCTGGTACACAGTGATCTGCCGATTACGAATATCTGTTTTGAAGTGGGCTTTACCAATATATCCAATTTCAATCGTCACTTTATGGCGCTCAAGGAAATGACCCCATCCAACTATCGCAAGCTGGCAGGTGTTGCTCGCTCGTTTGATTGACCAATGGGAGCAACAGGGGGCGATACCATCGCTCCCCAGCGGATGCAGAAGCTGAGTGCAACATGGTTACCGAATGGGAGTAGTCCCTGAGTGATCACCAGAAATTATCCTTATAAATCAAATGGGTATGACTTGAAGAAGACTGCATGGGCGACACGTTGGTTGTCGTCAAAATAACCGATGTCCCCATACCCATGCAGACCGTCCAATCTTGCACGCCACCTTCGCCAAATAACGGTCTGGCCAAGTCCGAGGCTTCGGAAACCCTCACGCAGCCAGCCTTCCATGCCGGCTGGCCAAGGTTTTCTCGACGATCCCGGTTTTCAGGGGAATCCCTTTCAAGGTCTTTACGTAAACTCTCCTCCCGAAAACCAGCGGACCTTGAAAGGAGTGAGGCTAAGGCCTTGAGAGATCGCTTCGAGTTCGTCTACACCCCCAAACATGGCAGTTGGCTGAACATGGCCGAAATCGAGATCAACGTACTCGTCGGTCAGTGCCTGGACAGGCGCATCGACTCCCTCGAGCTGATGCGCAAGGAGGTCGCCGCATGGCAGCAACGCCACAACCACCTCGATGCCAAGATCAACTGGCAGTTCACCACCTAGGATGCAACTAGCCTCTGGCGAAGAGGTCGCAGCCGATTTGTCTTGATGGCCGCCCAATGCGTTGGGCGGTTCATGAAGATCTTCCGGCGCTGCGTCTGCCCTTGCCAGTCAGCTCTCCGCCTCACGCCGGTTGCCCTCTCTTTCCATGGCCGCAACAAGCTCCCTGGCACCCGATCCCCACCTGGAGACGACTTTGAGGGCTTCGGTGAAAGGCACGTCCAAGGGATGCACGCGTTTCCCGTCGAGAACGTAGACGGCGCCGGCAAATGGCGTGGGGATCGATGGGACAAAAATCGTGTAGCGACCGTCCTTGAACTCCTCAATGATGAATGCCGGGACAAGAGCGTCCTCGATCTCGACCAGCGCGGGCTTCCAGACGTTTTGGCGGTTGTCCCCCGCCACCTGCTGGGTCAGGCTCCGGAACAGCGAGTAGCCCGGGATTCTTTCGAAGAAGCCTTTCTCCACCTGCTTGCGGGCCACCTGCCCCAACCGAGTGCGGAGAACAACCCCGATCAGGAAGCAGATCATCAATACGACGAGAAGGGACAGGGCCTGCTCGGCGGGAAACCAGTCCGGAAGGAGCTGGGTGAACGGCCGCACCAGTTGCCCCACCGATTTCATTCCCTTGAGAAGCACCAGGACGGCGAGGTAAATCGGTATGACGACGAGCAATCCGCCAATCACCCTTTGAGCGACGAACGCAAGAGCCTTTTTCATATGCACCGCCTTTCTTGACTATGGATTGGCGGAAAGGGCCACGCTCCCTTGATCCATGGATTCCGCGGCACATTCGCAAACCGATCAACAAGTTGTTTCAGTTTGATCACCAAAAGTGCCAACATCCGCCTCCAGCCACGCCGCGGGGCAACAACCGACTCCCGGAAAGATCGAACCTTCTGGCTCCCCCGGCATAGCCAGGGGATTACCCACTTTGATTATTGCTGCTTGATGTCCCGGGCTTCCTCTCGCGTTTCCTCCTTGGTGTCGCGTTTCTCCTGGCGACATTCCGGACGACTACTTTCATCTCCCTCCTTGCATGCCTCCTTCGCCTCCCTTGTTTCGTCGCGGCCTTCCTGCTTCGTATCCCGTGCTTCCTGCCGCTGCTCGCCCTGCTCGGTTGCATAGACCGGCACCGACACCCACTGCACGCCGGCGGCGATGGCCAGAGTTGCTACAACAGCCAGATGGCTCTTTTTAAACATGATCTTCCTCCGTTAATGAGCACAGTAACCTCGGCTTATCGGCGCGCCTTGTCCGAGAGTGTTCCGGAGATATTCAGTTAAATTCAGTGCCAGTGGTTTGTCCACCGAGCCATAAATTAATAGAAGCCAAGCAGCGCCCGATCATACTGCGTCAAAAGATCGCCAACTCATTGATCTATCAGGCAAGTTTCATGCACACGAAGGGCATGGAATTTCTTTTGTTTCAATAGGCCGCTCATGTTTGCACCTACCTGACCAACAACTTCAAACTCTAGTATCCATCCGCAAAGTACGAATCCATTACTTGCAAATTAGGGCTTGGGTCAAACGATGCCGCCATGGTTGGCAGCTTTTGACTTCAGTCGGAAGCTGTCTCGAAAGCTACAGGCAATCCGCGCGCACCGACGGCTAGGTGGATCGCCAGCGGCGCGGAGCTCATTAGTTCTGCATAGCGGTGCTGGTCGGCTCCTCGACCTCGTGCCAGCTGCTGTCCGGGTCGAAGCCGGGCATCGTCAGGGCGATCTGCGCGCTATCCGGGCCCATGTCCTTTTCGAACACCTGGCCGTCGTGGCTGATCATGAAGCTCATCACCCCGCTGTCACCGTACTCGGCCGGCCAGGCGATTAGCGCGAAGCCGCGGCTCATGTTGTCGCCGAGCTTGTAGCCATAGGCGCCGCCCGGCGCGGACGGGCCCTGGGCATCGAGGATGCGGTAGCGATAGCCGTGCCACACGCCGTCCGGCAGATCGTCGCCGAACAGCGGGCCGAGCGGGCTTTCCTCGATGCCCGGCTCTTCGGGCCAGTACAGACCGTCGTACTGACCGTCGCTGCTCAGGAACTTCTGTGCGTACTCGAGCACGCCGTCGCCGTCGCGGTCGATCTCGGCGTAGTCCATCTGTGCGTCGTGGTAGGCCAGCACCGCCTCGATGGTGGCCAGCTCGTTGCGGCCGATGCGCCGCGCGCGGATCTCCTCGCCGCCGGCCTTGGGGTCGAAGCGCCAGCCGTCCTTGCCCTTGATCAGCGGCAGGGGGAACGACAAGGGCGTGTTGCCGACCACCAGCAGCGCGCGCCCCTGCCCATCGGGCTGGATCGCATGCTTCTCGCGGTAGAGGGCGAGGAAGGCGTCGACATCCTTGCGCTCGATATCGTCGGTAGGGATCCAGGTTTGCCAGTCGTCCCCGAGCAGCGCGGCGAGGCGCACGGGATCGCCCTTCTCCGTGCCCAGCGCGACGATCAGCGCCTCGACGGCAGCATCCGGGCTTGGGTAGACCTGCTGCGCACGCACCTCCAGCGTCAGTAGGACCAGCAGCACGGGAAGGAAAATACGGAATGCGGCATTCATGGCGAATCTCCTTTCAGCGCCGACGGGCGCTGCCCCGTGAAGGCGAGCGGGACGCCCGCTGCACCGGCCGGCCACTGCGTTCCACCTTCGGCCGGCTGGCGGAGGCGCGACTGGCCTCGCCGCGGCTGACGGACGCTCGCGCCTGCGAGGGATTGCGCGCACCGGCGAAGGCGTTGTTGCGTGTTTTCTGACTGCTGGAATACTTCTGCCGCGCCTGCTGGCGGGCCTGCGGGCTGCTCTGCGTACGCTGGCGCGGCTGGGCACTGGCCTGCGTGCGCTGCCTGGCCTGCGGCTGGTCGCGCATCTCGCGGCCGGCGACCTGGGCCCGTTCGCGCGCCTCGCGGTTGCTGGTGGCCGGGGCCTCGACGCCGCGCTGGGCCATGCTCTGCCGGGCCCGCTCGCGGTCGGCGGCGCGGGCCGGCTCGCGGCCGCGCAGGGCGTCGCGCTGTTCGCTGCCAGGCAGGCGCTGGCCGTAACGCTCGCGGTTGGCACGGTCGCGATAGGGCACGCCGTCGCGATTGACCGCGTTGTGCTGCCACTTGTTCTGGCTGGCGTCGAGCTGCCGGGTGCGGTTGACGTTGTTGTAGCGGTCGACGTCGATGTCGATGTCGCCGTGGTCCCAGTCGCAGTCGCCCCAGATCGAGTCGATGACCGCCACGCCCGCGGCGAAGCCCAGGCCGGTGACCAGCGCGGAGCCGAAGTAGTAGCCCGGCGGCGGCGGGTAGTACGCCGGCGGGTAGGACGGATTCGGCCAAGTGCCGTAGACCACGCTGGGATTGTAGCTGGGCACGTAGACGACCTGCGGGTCGGCCGGCTCGATGATGATGGTCTGCGTGGGGGCCGGAGCCTGCACCACGGTGGTGGTGCTGGCCGGCGCCGCCGGCTGCACGATGACGCGCTGCTGCTCGGTGGACTGGAGGTTGCCGGCGGCCTGTGCCTGGCGGCGCAGACGCTGCACCGAATCCATCACGTCGTCGGGCTGGGCGAGGAAGGCATCGCCGACGCGCTGCACCCAGGCCGGGTCCTGGCCGAGGGTGACCAGCACCGCCGGGAAGGCGACCAGCGACTGCGCGCTCGGGTCCCATGGTTCGTTGGCCACCTGGCCCACGGCGTCGTCGCCGCTGGCATCCGGATGCGCCCTGGACCAGGCCACGGCATCGGCGACATCGCCCGGGTAGGTGCTCGCCATCAGCACCTGGGCCAGCAGGGCGTCGGGATACAGGGCCAGCGGCGCCAGCATCTGGTCGAGCTCCTCCTGCCGGAAGACGGCTTCGCTCTGGGCCGCCGCGGCGGGAGGATCGGCGGCCCGGGCGCCCTGCTCCGGCCAGCCTGCCAAGGCCAGCCAGACAAGCAGAACTGCGCTGAAACGATGATCGATACGCATGACGCTTCTCCTTGGGCAGGAAAGCGGGACGGAACGCTGGGACATTGCACCCACCGTCGACGACGACGGGCTGCGGCTATGAAGCATAGGCGGTCGGCTGGCTCAGGTACGAAAGCCTGAATCGCCCTCGATCCGGTCACGCCTGAAACGTGGCGAAATGCCTGGCAGCAGTCGTGGCGGGTCAACCCGATCCTGCCGAATCGGGCTGCCTGAATGTGTATGTACGCATCCAATGGGCAACGGTGATCGCGGACCACTATGATCGACTCCATGACGCCCTCTTTGCCGATCCGCCAAGCCTGCCCGCCTGGTGCCTGCGTCTGCGGGCGCGAACGCCTGCTGGACACGCCCGGCGCCGACCTGCGCATCCTGCGCCTGACGCGCCAGGAGGAAAAACGCCTGCTCGAGCGCCTGGAAAATCTCGAGAGCCTGGCCGACCTCGAGCACATGCAGCGGCGGATGTACGAGCAGTTGGGGATCCGCCTGGAAATCGCCCCCGGCCTCCATGAGGTGCGCAGCATGCGCGGCATCGTCATTCACATCGACGAACTGCCCGGACTGTGCCGCAAGACCCGCCAGTCGATTCCGGCGGCGATCCGCCGCGGCCTGGAGAAGCATCCGGAGATTGCCTACCGGCTGCTCGATGCTCACGACCTCTTGCGCAATACCTGAGGAGCCCCTCGACCAAGTGGTCCGGGCATTCCTTGAGCCCGAGTACAGGGAAACGGCTCTAGCGTGCCGTAGCGCCGCGAGGCTTATAAAAGAGAAATTCGCCGGTCTCGGCTGTCTTGCGGTATTTCCTGACCCAGTCGGGGACTACAGTCCTGTCGTGGAAATACAAAGCGCCATTGGTTCGGTCCTTGAGTTGCTGGTTGAGCGCTTTTCGCGCTATTTCCTTGGCGATCACGTAGCGGGCGTCTTCCTTCACCTGATCCGCGCGTCCATCGCACCACCATGAAAACTGACAGTCACCCTGCTCGGAGCCTTGCTTGACGACCTCGCAGAGCGTGTCTGGAAAGCCTTCGTCGCCCAGCCGGTTCATGGCAACGCTGGCGACGGCCTCCATGTCGGCAGACGCCCCGCCCTTGGCCTCCCAGTAGATGCTGCGTGCAAGGCAGGTGATTGCATCGTCCATGGGCGCCTTGCCTGCCGGGTCGACCGCCTGCGCCTCGGATTTCGTGATGGCCTTGGTCCGCGGTGTCACGCCCTCCTCGGCCGCTGCCTTCTGCTCCAGTACCTCAGCCTTGTCTACTGCCGCTTCCGCTTTCTGCCCTGGCTCTGTCGCGATCGCCTGGCCCCCAAGCAGGATGGCCGCAAGGCATATCCATATAAGTCGCATGGTCGAACCTTCTGAGTGAGCCCAAGTTGGCCCCATACCTGTGCCACGTCCGACCAGCCATTCCGGGACTCGCGCCAATGGTGTGAGTCAGAAATTCGCAAGCTGCATCCACACGCCAACAGCCAGCGGCGTTCTCCTGGAAGCTTCGCGATGAATCCATGACTCGCCGGCGCGCCGGTTGGAGCGCCTCGACGACGGCATCGCCTCGTCGAATCGAGGCCGCCGTGATCAGGTCAGTCTAGCCGACTGGCGAAGTCGCGGAAGGGATGGCTCTCGGCACGTGAGCGGAGAACATTCGTGGTGAAGTGCGGCTGGCGGCTTCAAGACCCCACGGCATACGGATGGGAAGGCTTGCCACGTACCGATCAGAGCAAGACCTGCCTATAGTCAAACTGCTGTCGCAATAGCCATCCAAAATATGACACCGGTCATTTATCGGCTGATGCGTTCTTGCCAAGCTTACCTAGTGGCGGCAACAGGCAATAATGATTATTATTAACGCCGAGTAATAAGGGAGCGACCCCATGTATTTACGGGCATCTAAAGCAAGGGTTTTCAGCCTTTGGCTCATGACTCTCCTTGCCAGTACAGCTGCTTCCACAAGCTGGGCAGATGAGGCGTTTCTGCCTCCTGTCATGGAGTTGACCCAAGTTGAAATCAGCAAGGCTGGTCTGCTGGAGCAGGATTTTGTTCTGCACTTCCGGATCAGCAACCCTAACGAGAGCAAGCTACCGGTTCGCGGCCTGGCCTATAAGGTGCAGCTGGAGGACCTTGAGCTAGTAAGCAATGGTGAGTCGAGGCAATCATTCACCGTTCCAGCCTACGGCCATCAAGAATTCGAGGTGCCGGTCACGACCAACCTCTGGCGGCGTATGAAGCCCCTCGTCAAGTTGCTGAAGAAGGCCGAAACCCCCATCGCTTATCAGGTGAGTGGGGAGGTTAAGACTGGCCGTCTGTTCGGACGCAAAGTGCCGTTCTCCCATAACGGCGAGTTAACACATGGCGAGATGCTCGCCAGCAATCCTTAAGCAAAAACCGCTCATATCCATTCCCTTTCCGCGCTCGTGCCCTGCTCGCCCCAGAGCACCCGAGCGGGCAGATCGTCCAGCGAATAGGCGCCGGCCTGCAGCTGCGGCAGTGCCCGCGCCGCGGCCAGCATCATGCGCGCCGCCAGTTCCGTCTCGTTGAAGCGCGCCTCCAGCAGCAGGGCGGCATGGCCGGCGTCGCTCGCCGCCGCATGGCGCTCCAGCACCAGGCCACGGTTGGTCTCCTCCAGCGTGGCGACGCTCTCCACCGGGAACACCAGGGTTTCCTCGTCCAGATAGAGCGGGTCCTGGCGGATGGCCTGTTCCGCGGCGGCCGCATCGGCGCCGGGCTCCAGCTCGACATACACATAGCGCTGGAGCCTGCCGTCCTGGGTCTTCAGCTCGGTCGCCAGCGCCTTGCCGACGCCCTCGATCCCCTCCGCGGCCAGCGAGTGGTGCAGGCTGGTGCCGACATGCAGGCTGCTGCGTGTGTGCCCGTGGGGGATCAGCAGCGCGAACTGGTTGCGGAACAGCGATAGGATGCCCGGATCGCAGCCCGCGCCCACCACCGCGGGCGTCTTGCGCAGGCGTGCCACCCGCTGCATTTCCGCCTTGTGGGCGAGAAAGGCGTCACCGTGCAGACGCGCGCACTCCACCACAGGGAGTCGTCTTTGCAGCAGCTCGTTGGCCATGCCGAGGACCACGCCCGGGGGCACGCAGAGCAACGCGGCATCGACCGCGTGCAACTCGGCGACATGGCCGACGACCGGGATGTCGCCCAGCCAGTCGAGCGGAGCGGGATTGCGCCGCACCACCCCCGCCAGCGCCAGGGTCGGATCGGCCAGCAGCGCCTCGGCACAGCTGCGCCCCAGGTTGCCCAGGCCGATGACTGCAATCCGTCGTTTCTTCATGGCTTTCACATGCCTGATCGGTCGGGTTGCGCCCACCTGCCCGAGCCGGGAAACCAAAAGCGTGAGCACTTGCCCCTGGGCACACTATAGATAAGCGGACTGGCCGAGAGCCCTGGGAAAACAGCCGTCCGTCAGTCCGCGGCGACCGGCTTTCCGCTGCGCCGGCCGGTCGCCGCCTTGCTGGAGGCGGCCTTGCGCTTCTTCTTCCAGGGCGCGGCGCCGCGCCCGGCCGAGGCCGGCAGGCCGCTGATGGTCAGGCGCAGGCCGGCACAGCGCTCCACCAGCTTGCGCATCCATGCCGACTGCTTGGCGACGAACTCCTCCAGCGGCATCTCGCCGCTCTGCACCATGTCCAGCGCCTGCTCCCAGATCGCCGTGGTGCCGGGGTCGGCGATTGGCTTCGGCACGGCATCGATCAGGCTGAACGCCGCGGGAGTGGCGGCCAGCGCCTTGCCCTGCTTGACGAGATAGCCGCGGTCCAGCAGGCCCTGGATGATCCCGGCACGAGTCGCCTCGGTGCCGATGCCGGTGGTGTCCTTGAGCTTCTGCTTGAGCCGCGGATCGTCGACCAGCTTGGCGACGCTCTTCATCGCCTTGATCAGGTCGCCCTCGGTGAACGGCTTGGGCGGCTGGGTCCAGAGGTCCTTGAGCGTCACCTCCTTGACGGCGCAGTCCTGCCCTTCGCACAGTGCCGGCAGGGCCTGGGGTTCAGGGGCCTCGCGCCCTTTCGCCGGGGTCAGCGCCTCGGGCAGCGCGCGCCGCCAGCCGGGCTCGACGATGCGCTTGCCCACCGCGCGCAGCGCATGGCCGGCGCAGTCGAAGTCGGCCTGGGTGCGGTCGTATTCGTGATTCGGTAGGAACTGCGCCAGGTAGCGGGCGCGGATCAGGGTGAACACGGCGCGCTGCTTGCCGACCAGGCGGTCGAGGCTCTGCGCGGCGGCGGTGGGAATGATGCCGTGGTGGGCGCCGACCTTGGCGTCGTTCCAGGCCCGCGAGCGGCGCTGCGGGTCGATGTGCGGCATCAGGGCGGCCAGCGCCGGATCGGCGCGGCCCAGCGCGGCGAGGATCGCCGGTGCCTCGCCGTGCTGGCTTTGCGGCAGGTAGCCGCAATCGCTGCGCGGATAGGTGATGACCTTGTGCGTCTCGTAGAGCGCCTGGGCGATGTCGAGGGTTTCCTGGGCGCCGAGGCCGAGCTTCTTCGAGCAGACTTCCTGCAGGGTGCCGAGGTCGAACGGCAGCGGCGGCGCCTCGCGCATGCGCTCGGTCTGCAGCTTGATCAGCCGCGCGCTGGCGGCGCAGCGCATGGCGTCCGCCGCCTGCTGCGCCAGGGCCTGTTTCAGGCAGCGCCCCTGCTCGTCGCAGGCGTCCTCCGGCGCGCGCCACTGGGCGGTGAACGGCGTGCCGTCGGCCAGCAGTTGCACGTCGATGGCCCAGAACGGCACCGGCACGAAATCGGCGATGCTGCGGTCGCGGTCCACCACTAGACGCAAGGTCGGCGTCTGCACGCGACCCACCGGCAGCACACCCTGATAGCCGGACTGGCGGCCGAGCAGGGTGAACAGCCGGCTCATGTTCATGCCGATCAGCCAGTCGGCGCGCGAGCGGCCCAGCGCCGCGTGGTAGAGAGTGAAAGTCTCGGCGCCCGGCTTGAGCGCTTTGAGCGCCTTGCGAATCGAAGCGTCGTCCAGGGCCGACAGCCACAGCCGCTGGATCGGCCCGCGATAGCGGCAATGCTCCACCAGTTCGCGGGCGATCATCTCGCCCTCGCGGTCGGCGTCGGTGGCGATCACCAGCTCCGTGCATTCGCCGAGCAGGCGTTTGACGACCTTGAACTGGCTGGCGGTCTTCGGCTTGACCAGCATCTTCCAGCGCTCGGGGACGATGGGCAGGTCGTTCAGGTCCCAGCGCTTGTAGCGCGCATCGTAGGCATCCGGCGGCGCGGTTTCCAGCAGGTGGCCGATGCACCAGGTCACCGTCACGTCCGGCCCGAGCCAGCAGCCGTCGCCGCGCCGGGTGGCCTGGAGCACTCGGGCGATGTCCTTGGCCTGGGAGGGTTTTTCGCAGAGGAAGAGCCGCATGGTCGCCATCAGTCGTTGTCGCGATGGCGCCAAGCATGTGCAGTAACGGGCGCTCAGGCAACCGTTATCTGTATGGCCATACAGATAAAGGAGCCCGTCAGGGTTCAAGTTCTGCTCCCCCAGAGCCTATCGAGAAACCAACAACAAAGGACACACACCCGTGAAAACGCACGGGCGATGGCCTTGCCAAAAGGCTCCCAAAACGCTATGTTAACGTTAACTAAATAGCGTATAAAAACAAGAGGCGTCGATGTCCGGTTCGACAAGGGCGGGCTTGTACAGCACCGTCACACAGGCCTTGCGGACTCCTGGGGCGGAGCCGCGGCTCTCGATCAGAGACAGGCAGAAAGGGAGCCTCGACTCCCCTTCCCTTCCGGCCATCGCCTGCCCGGATCCTGCTGCCTATCGGGCACGGGCCAGGAGCTTTCGACCGCCACGCCGAACAGGCCGGCCCCCGGTTTCACTTCCACCAGTACTCGACCTGCACGCCGAAGTTGCCGCCGTGGCGGTCGGTACCGAAGGCACCGGTCTCGGACAGCGCGGACTCGGGGTTCATTTCGGTGGCCGCGCGCTGCGCCGCCTCGTTCCAGGTGGCGTAGGTGTAGTAGACGCGCAGTTCCGGCCGCGCCCAGAAGCCCGGGCCGCCCGGCGACCAGGTCGGCGCGATGGTGAACTTGGTCAGCTTGCGGGTGCCGTCGGTCGCCTTGATCTGGTCGTGGCCGACCTCGGCGCTCAGCTTGAACGTCTCGGTGAAGGCGTACACCGGCCGCACGCCGACCGACAGCCAGCGCATGTTGTCGCCATCGGGACGGACGTCCTTCTGGTAGACCAGCTGGAACTGGCCGCCGAAGCGCTCCGTGGTCTGCCAGTCGAAGTACTCGACCATGCGCCAGCTCTTGTTTTCCTTGTCCAGCTCGCTATCGCCGGTGTAGCCCAGCCTCGTGCCCGGCCCCTCGCCGTATTGCAGGGCGAAGGTATTGTACTTGCCGCCGAGGAAGCCTTCCTGCTTGTGCTGCACGGCCACCGACCAGCCGCTGTGGCTATCATCGCCGCTCGGTTTTTGCAGATAGCTGAGACCCACCTGCACCTCGCCGCCGGGGTTGGTCTTGAAGCCGTTGACGTTGAAGTCGTGGCGGCTGACGTAGGGGTTCTGCCAATAATCGTCCTTGCGCGAGAAGGCGTAGCTGTAGCGCAGGTCACCGATCGGCACTTCGTCGAAACCGAAACCGGTGGCGCTCTGGTTCCAGTAGTAGTAGTCGGTCATGTGGATGTCGTTCCGCTTGTAGTAGCGGCGCCCGACCCAGAAGTTGCCGCCGTTGAGTACCGCGGCGTTCTTCCACTCGACGAACATCTGCTGGATCCGCGAGGAACCCCCGCCATGCTCGTTGGAATCCTTGAACTTCGGCTTGTGCCCGATGGGGTTGTAGAAGCCGCCCATGACCATGCCGGAGAGGGTCGAGCCATCGGCAAGGGCGATATCGTGGTCCCAGGCAAGTTCGCTCCACAGCTCGCACTCGTTGCCGAGCCGGTATTTCGAGGGCGCGCCGGGTAACTGGAAGCAGGATTGCGTACCGCCTTTGGTATTGCCGCCGACCCCGAGGCGGTAATAGCCGCTGAAATTGAGTGCTTGGGCTGTCAGGGGAAATGCAAGAAAGGCACACAGTGGATAAAGTGCCTTTTTCATCGAATTTTTCTTCATATCCGCTCCGATTCTTATTTTTTCTAGCCGGTAAAGACCTGTACCCAGGACAATTGCCGATTACCGCCAGGAACTTGCAATCAAGTAGATAGCGCTACCTTTACGCCATCGTTGCACCGACAGACTCCAGTGCGCAGGGCTACCTGGTCGTCCGGGAGATGAAGGGCTTTACCCTCGCCCTCGCGCCTTCACAGGCCTCAGGAGCCAGGCGTGAGCAAGGGACTTCGTGCTGGCGTGGAAGAACGCTTCCACACAGGGTCGCTCGTGCGAGCGCAGACAGCCGAGGAACGGACAAGAGAGGGGCAGCGAATGAATTCAGGAGACAAGGATGGGCAATACAGCATGTCAGTGAACCTTCTTATATTTATTCGAAGCCATGAGGGGGCATTCCTCAGACTGAAACAGCGCAGTGAAGCGGCTCAAGCTGAAACGTTTCAGCTGGCTTCATGATAGAGCAACTTTGTTTCAAGGTATAGCCGGACCCGCTATCCGGACATCGTTTTCTCAGCCTGTCCCCGGAGCGGGAAAGTACCGACAGAACGCAGCCCGGATAGCGGCCGGACAGCACGGAAAGCGCTGTCCGGCATCGCCCGTCAGAAGATGTAGTCGGTGGTCAGGAAGCTCGACTCGCGGTTGCGGATGATCTCGCTGATCAGCTGCTTGTTGTCGTCCTGGAACTTGGTCGCCA
>NZ_SMMU01000056.1 GCF_004339665.1 Azotobacter chroococcum | reverse complement strand
CTGCTTCTCGAACCGCGCCAGAACCGCATCCCACATCGTCTTGTTCTCCCGATCGATTATCGGGGGAGTTTACGCAAACACCTTGAAAGGGCTGGCCCTGAGGGGCCGGCACCCGCAGGCGGATCCCGCGCTTCAAAACAACGACACCGGATAGCCGACGATCAGCCGGTTGTCGTCGAACTTGTTGTTCGCCCCCCAGTCCCGGCGCACGGTGGAGTTCCGCCAGCGCAGGGTCAGGTTCTTCAGCGGACCGCCCTGCACCGCGTAGGCCAGTTCGGTCTCGCGGTTCCATTCCTCGCCGTCGGTGACCGTGCCAGCATGCACGTTGTGGCCCTTGAGGTAGCGGGTCATCAGGGTCAGGCCGGGGATGCCGAGAGCGGTGAAATTGCAGTCGTAGCGCACCTGCCAGGAGCGCTCGCGGGCGTTGTCGAAGCTGCCGTTGTAGCTGTCGTTGGCCGCCGTGCCGCCGCTGGTGCCGTTGACTCGCAGCCAGCGGTCGTCGCCGCTGACCCGCTGCAGGCCGAGGGAAAGGGCATGCGCGCCGGTCTTCAAGGAGAACATCCCGGAGAGCAGCTTGTTGTCCAGGTCGCCGGCCTGGGCGCTGCCGTCCTCCTCGCCGTCGAAGTAACCGAGGTTGGCGCCGAGGGTCCAGCCCTGGGCCAGCGGCTGGGTGTGGGTGAGCTGGAAGTAGCGCTGCTTGTAGATGTCCTCGAGCTGGCCGAACCAGGCGCCGACCAGCGTGCGGTTGTCGTTGAAGGCGTATTCGGCGCCGGCGAAGCTGAAGCGGTCGGAGGTGACGCTGGAGTTGCCGACCCAGCTCATGTCATTGAGGCTGCTGTCGTCGCGCGGGCTGTTGCCGCGAAAGCGCCCGCCGTAGACCGTCAGGTTCCTGACCTCCCTGGAGGTGAACATGCCGCCCTGGAAGGTCTGCGGCAGCGAGCGGCCGTCGTCGGAGCGCAGGATCGGCAGCACCGGCGACCACTCGCCGGCCTTCACCTCGGTCTTCGAGAAGCGCAGCTTGCCGGCCACCGCCAGGCGGCCGTACTGGTCGGCCGGGTCGCCGTCCTTGCCGACGGGGAGCAGCTGGGTGCCGCCGGTGCCCTTGCCGCCGTCGAGCTTGACTGACCAGAGGCCGAGGACGTCGATGCCGAAGCCGACGGGGCCTTCGCTGTAGCCGGACTGCAGGTCGAGGATGAAGCTCTGGGTCCATTCCTCGGCTTTGCTGCGGGTGGCGCCGTCGTCGACGAAATTGCGATGAATGTAAAAATTGCGCAGGGTCAGGGTGCCCCGGCCATCCTCCAGGAAGCCGGCCAGGACCGGCGCGCCGGGAAGCAGTCCAGCGAAAGCCAGGGGCAGTGCGAAAGCCAGGGAGCCGGGACGCGACGAGTCGTTCCTGTTGTTCACTTGCGAGGTTCCACGATGACGAAAAAGGTTTGAGCCTTCCCCTGTGCAGTGGCGAATGCGTCGTGCAGCGGGGAAAAGTCCGGCAGTCGCTGCCGGACCCTGTCTGGAAGCGAAGCGCTCCGGGCGCCTGGCCGGGCGCCCGGAAGCCGCCTCAGTGCTGCGGCGCTACCAGCGCATGGGGATCGGGGATCTGCCCCAGGGGCGGCACGTCGAGCTCCGCGCGCAGGTGCGCGACCTGTTCGGCGCTCACCGCCGGCGCCTGGTTGCCCCAGCTGGTGCGGATGAAGTTCACCACGTCGGCGACCTGCTGGTCGTTCAGGCGCCAGCTGAACGGCGGCATGGTGAAGGTCGAGGGCGCCTGGTGGGTGGCCGGCATAGTGTCGCCCTTGAGCACGATGTGGATCAGCGAGGTGGCATCGTCGCCGTTGACCACCGGGTTGCCGGCCAGCGCCGGGAACACCCGCGCGTAGCCCTGGCCGTCGGTGCGGTGGCAGGCGGCGCAGTTGTCGACGTAGAGCGCCGCGCCGGTCTTGCTGTCGTCGCCGTGGTACAGCGCCTTGCTGACCTTCTCGTCGTAGGCGTACGCCTGGTCGCCGGGGTTGGCCGCCGGCAGCGACTTCAGGTAGCGGGCGATGGCGGTGAGGTCCGCATCGCTCATGTATTGCATGCTGTGCACCACCACCTCGGACATGCCGCCGAACACCGCCGTGCGGTTGGTGCGTCCGGTGCGCAGGAACTGCACCAGCTCGGCCTCGCTCCAGCTGCCGATGCCGGTCCGCTGGTCGCCGCGCAGGCTCTTGGCGATCCAGCCTTCCAGCGGCGCGCTGCCGGCCAGGAAGTCCGCCCCCTCGCCGGCGCTCAGGGCCTTCTCCTGCATGCCGATGCCGCGCGGGGTGTGGCAGGCGCCGCAGTGGCCGAGCCCGTCGACCAGATAGGCGCCGCGCGCCAGCACCGGGTCCTGGTCCTTGGCCGGCGCGAAGTCCTTCACCTCCGGAGCGAACACCCAGCGCCAGAAGGTCAGCGGCAGGCGCATCGACAGCGGCCACGGGATAGCGCTGTCTTTGTTGGCCTGCTCAATCGGCGCGACGCCCTGCATGAAGTAGGCGTAGAGCGCACGCATGTCCGGCTCGGTGACCCGCGCATAGGACGGATAGGGCATGGCCGGATACAGGGTATAGCCCTGCTTGGCGATGCCGTGGCGTACCGCCAGGTCGAAGTCCTCGAAGCTGTAGTCGCCGATGCCGGTCTTCCGGTCCGGGGTGATGTTGGTGGAGAACAGGGTACCGATCGGCGTCTCCATCGGCAGGCCGCCGGCGAACGGCTGGCCGCCCTTGGCGGTGTGGCAGGCCACGCAGTCGCCGGCGCGGGCCAGGTATTCGCCTTTCTTCAGCAGCTCCGGGTCGGCCGTTTCGGCGGCCGCGGCGCCGAGCGCGAACAGGGCCGACAGGCCGAACAGGTAGGGGGTCAGTTTCATCGTCGCGCTCCTCACGCCTGGACCAGCGGGCCGGGGTTCTTCAGGTACTGCTCGCGGATCGCCTTGGCCGACCAGTAGGCCAGCGCCGCCACCAGGCCGGTGGGGTTGTAGCCGGTGCCCTGGGGGAACGCGGAAGCGCCGATGACGAAGACGTTGTGCACGTCCCAGCTCTGCAGGTAGCGGTTGACGGCGCTGGTCTTCGGGTCGCTGCCCATGATCGCGCCGCCGAGCAGGTGGGTGGTCTGGTAGGCGCGGGTGTTGAAGTGGTCGCCGAAGTTCTTGACGTGGACGGCGATGGTCTTGGGATTCATCGCCTCGGCGATCTTGCGCATCTGCTCGGTGACGTAGCGCGTCATCTTGTATTCGTTTTCCTTCCAGTCGAAGGTCATGCGCAGCAGCGGCTGGCCGTAGGCGTCCTTGTAGGTGGGGTCGAGGTCCAGGTAGTTGTCGCGGTAGCTCATGTTGCTGCCGTGGGCATCCATCGACAGGGTGTGGGTGTAGGCGTCCTTCGCCGCCTGCTTCCAGCCGCTGCCCCAGCTCGGCGCGCCGGGCGGCAGGGTCAGGCCGCGGATCGGCTTGCTGCCGGCCTGGTTGACCCAGAACGGCGAACCGCCGACGAAGCCCAGCGGGCCGTGGTCGAAGTTGTCGGAGTTGAAGTCGTCCACCGCCACGCCGCCGCCGCCGGTGCCGATGAAGGGGTTGGTATGCACGTCGCGGTCGAAGAAGGCCTTGATGGTGGCCATGTTCTGGTAGGCGAAGTTCTTGCCCACCACGCCTTCGCCGGTGCGCGGGTCGTACGGCTTGCCGATCCCGGACAGCAGCATCAGGTGCACGTTGTGGAACTGGAAGGCGCTGACGATCACCAGGTCGGCGGGCTGGACGATCTCGCGGCCCTGGGCGTCGACGTAGGTGACGCCGGTGGCGCGCTTGCCGTCGCTGTCCAGGTTGACCCGGAGCACGTTGCTGTTGACGCGCAGCTCGAACAGCTCGCTCTGCTTCAGCGCCGGCAGGATGTTCAGGTTCGGCGAGGCCTTGGAGTACATGTAGCAGGCGTAGCCGCTGCAGAAGCCGCAGAAGTTGCACGGCCCCATCTGCACGCCGTAGGGGTTGGTCCAGGGGCCGGAGGCGTTGGCCGCGGGCATGGCGTAGGGATGCATGCCGACTTCCTCGGCCGCCTTGCGGAACAGGTGGGCGGAGTGGACGTCCTTCAGCGCGGGCAGCGGGAAGTTGTCGGAGCGGTCCGGGGCGAAGGGGTTGCCGTCGCCGACCACCTGGCCCTTGACCTTGTAGGCGCTGCCGGAGGTGCCGAAGACCTTCTCGGCGAAATCGAAGTGCGGCTCCAGCTCCTCGTAGCTGACGCCGTAGTCCTGGATGGTCATGCCTTCGGGGATGAAGCCCTTGCCGTAGCGCTCCTCGTAGTGACTGCGCAGGCGCAGCTCCTCGGGCATGATCCGGAAATGCACGCCGGACCAGTGCAGGCCGGCGCCGCCGACGCCGTTGCCGGGCAGGAAGGCGGAGAGCTGGCGATAGGGCAGCGCGGTGCCGTCGATGCCGTGGCGGATGGTCACGGTGCTCTTCGACAGGTCCTGGAACAGCTTGCCGCGGCTGTTGTAGGTCAGCTCGTCGAGGGTGTTGGGATAGGCGCCGTCGGGATAGGTGTCCTGGTGCGGGCCGCGCTCCAGGGCGACCACCTGCAGGCCCGCCTCGGTCAGTTCCTTGGCGAGGATCGCGCCGGCCCAGCCGAAACCGACTACCACGGCATTCACGGGTTTGAGTGTCGTCGCCATGTTCAGCCCCTCTCTCCGGAAATCGAGACCGGCGGGAAGGGATACTTCTCGTTACGGTCAACCCAGTCCATGAAGTCGGCGCGGGCGCCGGGGAAGCCCACCAGCTTCCAGCCGACCAGGCCGCGGTTGCCGCCGTGGATCGGGTCGGCGAAGAAGCCCTCGCGGGTGTTCTGCCAGAGCTGGCTGAACAGCAGGGTGGACGGCAGATCCTGCAGGTCGAGGTGACCGCCTTCCAGCTGGCGCAGCAGATCGTCCTGGCCGGCCGGCTCCAGCTCGGCGAAGACCTTGCCGTGCTGGCTCTGGCACCAGCGATCCAGCGCGGCGATGCCGATGCGGTAGATGTCACGCGGCACCAGCTTCAACTGGTGGCCGAACTCCGGCGCGGCGTCAGCGGAGAAGGGCGCCTGCATGTACCAGAGGTTGCCGTGGCCGTAGGCGGTTTCCAGCTGGCGGTCGATGAACTCCGGCACGCCGGCCTCGACTGCGCCGGGGCCGTTGGCGTCGCTGGGGATCAGGCGGGCCACGGCGGCATTGACGAAGGCCCACTCGGCCGCCGTGAAAAAGCGCGGCCGGTAGGGGTTCTGCAGGGTGGGGGCGGCCTGGCTGGCGACCGTCGTCGCTACGCCGTAGCCGGCCACGGTGATCGCCGGAATCACCGCCAGGGTTTTACGCAGGAAGTCGCGTCGGCCATTGAAGGCCTTGTCGTCGGGCATGGGACACCTCATTGCTCGCGGTACATCCCAGTCGCGGTCTGGACTGGTCAAGTTGAACGAACTTGTCGCGCGTCCCTGCATGACGAAAGGTTTCAGCCAGGAAAGGGTCTGCCGGCCGCGTACGGGCTTTTTCCGATGACGCGCCTTGAGATTCCCGCTGCAAGACCACCGGCAGGCGGAAGCGAAGGCGGACGTTCCAGAAGGTCCGTACGGGAGCGAGTCATGGCGCCGGCCGCGTCGCCGAGAAGGCTCCGGCCGTAGACGAACAGAGGGATCGTGCGGGGATCTGGGCCTCTTCTTAGCGGCGGAGGCTTCTTCCAGGATTGAAACCGGTTTCATTGAACAATAAAAAACATCGCAAAGATAGCGCTATCTTTGAAAAAATCGTCGGAAATGCACACTTCGGAGCGCCGCCTCGGTGAATAGCGCTGCCACGCGGCCCGTCGATATCCCTATGCTGAGGGGAACCCACAGCAAGAAGGAGATCGCGGATGCGCGCCATGCTGCTGGAAAGGGTCGGCCAACCCCTGGTACTGCGCGAGCTGCCCGATCCACAGCCGGGACCGGGCGAGCTGCGCGTGCGGGTCGGCGCCTGCGGGGTATGCCGTACCGACCTGCACGTGGTCGACGGCGAGCTGCCGGCGGTAACCCCGCCGGTCATCCCCGGCCACGAGATCGTCGGCCGGGTGGACGCCATCGGCCCGGGTGTCGAAGGCTTCGTGCTCGGCCAGCGGGTCGGCGTTCCCTGGCTGGGGCACACCTGCGGGCAGTGCTGGTACTGCCGGCACGCGGCGGAAAACCTCTGCGACGCGCCGCAGTTCACCGGCTACACCCGCCCCGGCGGCTACGCCGAGTACGTGGTGGCCGACGCGCGCTTCGCCTTCGCCCTGGGCGAGGACGGCGACGACGTGGCCCTGGCGCCGCTGCTCTGCGCCGGGCTGATCGGCTGGCGCTCGCTGGTCAAGGCCGGCGACGCCCGGCGCCTCGGCCTCTACGGCTTCGGCGCGGCGGCGCACATCGTCATGCAGGTGGCGCGCTGGCAGGGCCGCGAGGTGTACGCCTTCAGTCGTCCCGGCGATGTCGCCGCCCAGGACTTCGCCCGTTCGCTCGGCGCGGTCTGGGCCGGCGGCTCCGACCAGCTGCCGCCCGAGCCGCTGGACGCGGCGATCCTCTATGCGCCGGCCGGCGAGCTGGTGCCGGCCGCGCTGCGCGCCCTGCGCAAGGGCGGCCGGGTGGTCTGCGCCGGCATCCACATGAGCGACATCCCGAGCTTTCCCTACGCCATCCTCTGGGGGGAGCGCGAAGTGGTGTCGGTGGCCAACCTGACCCGCCAGGACGGGCTCGACTTCTTCGCCGTCGCCGCCCAGGCCGGCATCCGCACGGAAACCCACCGCTATGCCCTGGAAGACGCCAACCGGGCGCTGGACGACCTGCGCCACGGGCGTTTCCAGGGAGCGGCAGTGCTGGTGCCCTGAGCGGGGAAGCTGGCTGGGGAAGACTGCGGTGGAAAACCGCTGCGCGGGTTTTCCACCCTGCCGGGTGTAGGGCGGGTTAGCCGCGACGCGGCGTAACCCGCCAAGGATGCCGCCAGGCATCCCCACGACCGGCCCTGGCGGAGCGCGCCAAGCCCAACCTCAGGGCTTGGCGGGCGCGCCGTTCTGACGCGGCAGGTTCAGCGACGGGGCCTTGGGCATCAGCGCGCGGGCGTTGTTCAGGGCGGTGGCGGCGGCGCTCATGTCGCCGCGCTCCAGAGCCTGTTCGCCACGCTTCAGCCAGGCCTCGGACAGGCGGCGCTGGTAGGTCTCCAGCGCGGGGCCGGGCTGCTCGAGCTGCAGGCGCTTGAAGCTGGCGGTGGCGGCGGGCAGATCGCCTTTGCCCAGCTGCCGCTCGAACTCCTGGCTGAGGCTCGGCGGGGCAGGCGGCGGCGCGCTATCGGCGGGCTCCGTCGACCCATGCTGGCAGGCGGCAAGCACAAGCGGCAGCAACAGTGGGGCAAGGTGGCGAAGGAGCGACGCGGGCATGACAGGATTCTCTAAGCATTTTCTCCCGCCCACTCTACACCTGCCGCCGGCACATCAGGAAGCAGACCCCGCCGCAGCGCTCCAGTTCACCCGGCGCGCCGCGGCAGGGCGAGGCTGGCGAGGAACAGCGCGGCCGCGGAAACCACGATGGACGGCCCGGCCGGGGTGTCCTGGAACCACGACAGCGCCAGCCCGGCGCAGACGGCGATCACCCCCAGGACACTGGCGCCGGCGGCCATCTGCTCGGGGGTGCGGGCATGGCGCTGGGCGGCCGCGGCGGGGATGATCAACAGCGAGGTGATCAGCAGCACGCCGACGATCTTCATCGCCACCGCGATCACCAGGGCGATCAGCAGCATCAGCGCCAGGCGGATGCCGGCCACCGGCAATCCTTCCACCCGCGCCAGCTCCTCGTGCACGGTGATCGCCAGCAGCGGCCGCCACAGCGGTACCAGCAGCAGCAGGACCAGCGCGCTGCCGCCGAGAATCCAGGCGAGGTCGGCCGGGCCGACCGCCAGCAGGTCGCCGAACAGGTAGCTCATCAGGTCGATGCGCACCTCGTCCATGAAGCTCAGCACCACCAGGCCGAGGGACAGGGTGCTCGGCGCGAGGATGCCGAGCAGGGTGTCCGAGGCCAGCGTCTGGCGCTGCTGCAGGGCCACCAAGAGCACGGCGAGCAGCAGGCAGCCGGCGATCACCGCCAGGGTCGGGCTGACGTCGAGCAGCAGGCCGACGGCCACGCCGAGCAGCGCGGCGTGCGACAGGGTGTCGCCGAAGTAGGCCATGCGCCGCCAGACCACAAAGGAGCCCAGCGGTCCGGCGACCAGCGCCAGGGCGAGCCCGGCGAGCAGGGCGTTGAGCAGGAAATCAGCCATGGTTGCAGTCGGGGCCGTGTACGTGGGGTTTCTTCAGCACCACGCCGCCGTGCAGGTCGTGGGCGTGGTCGTGATGGTGCTGGTAGAGCGCCAGGCTGCGCGCCGCCTGGCCGAACAGGGCGACGAAGGCCGGGTCGCCGCTGACCTGCTCGGGACGCCCGGAGCAGCAGATGTGGTGGTTCAGGCAGACCACCTGGTCGGTGGTGCTCATCACCACGTTGAGGTCGTGGGAGACCATCAGCACGCCGCAGCCGTGGCGCTCGCGCAGCCGGGTGATCAGCCGGTACAGCTCGGCCTGGCCGGCCACGTCGACGCCCTGCACCGGCTCGTCGAGCACCAGGAGCTCGGGCTTGCGCAGCAGCGCGCGGGCCAGCAGCACGCGCTGCAGCTCGCCGCCGGAAATGCTCTGCAGCGGGCTGTCGACGACCTGCGCCGCGCCCACCTCGATGAGCGCGGCCAGCGCGGCGGCGCGGTCGACGCCGGGCACCAGGCGCAAAAAGCGCAGCACCGTCAGCGGCAGGCTGGGATTGACCTGCAGCTTCTGCGGCATGTAGCCGATGCGCAGCTGCGGCCGGCGCCAGAGCGTGCCGGCGTCGGGCTTCAGCAGGCCGAGCACGACGCGCACCAGGGTGGTCTTGCCGGCGCCGTTGGGGCCGATCAGGGTGACGATCTCGCCGGGCTGCACGCACAGGTGCACGTCGCGCAGCATCTCGCGGCCGGCGAAGGCGACGCGCACGCCGTCGAGACGGACCAGGCTGTCGCTCATGGCGTCGCCTGGCAGCGGGCGCAGAGGCCGACCACTTCCACAGTCTGTGCCTCGACCCGGAAACCCAGGCTCCGGGCGCTGTCGAGGATGCTGTCGCTGATCGTCGAGCGCTCCAGCTCGATGGCCGCATGGCACTGCCGGCAGATGAAGAACTGGCCCTGGTGGGCGTGGTCCGGATGGTCGCAGCCGACGAAGGCATTGAGCGAGGCGATGCGGTGCACCAGGCCGTGCTCGAGAAGAAAATCCAGCGCCCGGTAGACGGTCGGCGGCGCCGCGCGGCGGCCGTCCTGCTCGCTCAGCACGGCGAGGATGTCGTAGGCGCCGAGCGGCTTGTGGCTCTGCCAGACCAGCTCCAGCACGCGCCGGCGCAGGGCGGTCAGGCGCAGGCCGTGACGGGCGCAGAGCGTTTCGGCCTCGGCCAGGGCCTGTTCGATGCAGTGACGGTGGTCGTGGGGCTGACAGGCCAAGGGCGGAGTGGTCATGGGCGACGTCCGGTTATGGGGACGTTATTCTATTACACTTTCGATCCGGGGGTATGCCTGCCATGTTCCGTCCACTCGTCGCTCTGCTGCTCGCCGGCTGCATGGCTTCGGCAGCGGCCGAAGTGCGTTTGCTGACCAGCGTGAAACCCCTGCAGCTGATCGCCGCCGCGGTGCAGGACGGCGCCGGCGCCCCCGACGTATTGCTGCCGCCCGGCGCCTCGCCGCACCACTATGCGCTGCGCCCCTCGGACGTGCGCGCGCTGCGCGAGGCGACGTTGTTCTACTGGATCGGCCCGGACCTGGAGGCCTTCCTGCCCAAGGTGCTGGACGGGCGCCGCCAGCCGAGCCTGGCCGTGCAGGCACTGCCCGGCCTGCAGCTGCGCCATTTCGCCGGCGAGTCTGCGGCCGGCAAGGACGAGCACGACTACGCCCACCGCCCCGGCAGCCTGGACGCCCACCTCTGGCTGCTGCCGGCCAACGCCCGGCTGATCGCCGCGCGGATGGCGAGCGACCTGGCTGGCGCCGACCCGGCCAGCGCCGCGCGCTACCAGGCCAACCTGGCGGCCTTCGAGGCGCGCCTGGACGAGCTCGACCGGCGCCTCAAGGCACGTCTGGAAAAGCTCGCCGGCAAGCCCTACTTCGTCTTCCACGAGGCCTACGATTACTTCGAGGCGGCCTACGGCCTCGACCACGCCGGGGTGTTCAGCGTCTCTCCGGATGTGCAGCCCGGCGCCCGTCAGGTCGCCCAGATGCGCCAGCGCCTGCAGGAAGCCGGGCCGACCTGCGTGTTCAGCGAGCCGCCGCTGCAGCCGCGCCTGGCGCAGACCCTGAGCGCCGGCCTGCCGGTGCGCCTGGCCGAACTCGACCCGCTGGGCAGCGCCGTGGCGGTCGGGCCGCAGGGCTACGAGCAGCTGCTCGAGCGTCTCGGCGAGGGACTCGCCGGCTGCCTGGAGGCGCTGTAGGCGTTCTCCCCGCCGCCGACCGTTCGCGAAGAGCCGCTTGGGGTGCCGGAACCGTCGCCGCCCCCCGGCAGTCCCACCCAGAACGGCAGGCCGACGCCGGCGGCGACGAGGAGGAGTCATGCAGCGCTACAAGATCGTTCATCGCACCCATTACGGCTTCAACGCACCCGTCGAGCTGGGGCCGCACTCCCTGCTGCTGCGTCCGCGCGAGGGCCACGAGCTGCGCGTCGAGTCCTCGAAGCTGAACATCATGCCGATGCCGGCCACCCTGCGCTGGTACCGCGACGTGCAGGACAACTCGGTGGCGATCGCCACGTTCCAGGAGCCCACCGACCAGCTGACCATCGAGAGCGAAATCGTCATCCAGCAGTACCACGAGGCGCCGCTGGACTTCATGGTGGCCGACTATGCAGTGAACTATCCTTTCGTCTACAAACCCGACGACCGGGCGGTGCTCTCGCCCTACATGAACTCCGCCGAGCATACGGGCTGCGATCAGCTCGACGAATGGCTCGGCCAGCTCTGGCAGCCGGGCGAGCAGATCCAGACCTACGCCCTGCTGCAGCGGATCAACGAGCACATCCCGAAGGTACTGGCCTACCAGATGCGCGAGGAACCCGGTGTGCAGGGCGCGCTGGAAACCCTTTCGCGGGGTTCGGGCTCCTGCCGCGACTTCGCCAACCTGTTCATGGAGGCGGCCCGCCTGCTCGGCCTGCCGGCGCGCTTCGTCAGCGGCTATCTGCATGTCGAGCCGGCGGGACTGCAGGGCGGCTCGACCCATGCCTGGGCCGAGGTCTACCTGCCGGGGGCCGGCTGGAAGGGCTTCGATCCGACCCACGGGGAACTGGTGGGCACCAACTACATCGCCGTGGCCGTGGCGCATCTGCCCGAATCGGTGCCCCCGGTGGCCGGCTCCTTCGTCGGGCCGCCGGGGGCCGGCCGGCTCGAGGTGGGGGTCTGGGTGGAGCGGGAGCCGCCGCTCCCCGACGAGGCAGGGCCAGCCGCGCCGCCCCAGCCCGGGGGTCTGGCAAAGGCCCGAAACTAGGGAATCCCCGCCCGCACGAGAGGCCCTGGAGCATGGCAAAGCACGGCGAATCCGCGCCGCAGGAGGCGGGCAGCATCCCCCTGCAGGCCGCCTCCGAGGACATCTGGGCGCAGAAGTACCGGCTGGTCGAGCCCGACGGCACGCCGGTCGATAGCGACATCGACGCCAGCTGGCAGCGCGTCGCCCGCGCCCTGGCCGACGTCGAGCGCGAAGAGCTGCGCGAGCACTGGTACGGGCAGTTCCTCTGGGCCCTGCGCAACGGCGCCATCCCCGCCGGGCGGATCGTCGCCAACGCCGGCGCCCAGGACCGCAAGCCGGCCACCTCGACCATCAACTGCACCGTCTCCGGAACCCTCGGCGACTCCATGGACGACATCCTCGCCAAGGTCCGCGAGGCCGGGCTGACGCTCAAGGCCGGTTGCGGTGTCGGGTATGACTTTTCCACCCTGCGCCCGCGCGGCGCCTTCGTCTCCGGCGCCGGCGCGCGCACCAGCGGGCCGCTGTCGTTCATGGACATCTTCGACAAGATGTGCTTCACGGTCAGCTCCGCCGGCGGGCGGCGCGGCGCGCAGATGGCCACCTTCGACGTGGCCCACCCGGACGTGCGCGAGTTCATCCGCGCCAAGCGCGAGGACGGCCGCCTGCGCCAGTTCAACCTGAGCCTCTTGATCACCGACGACTTCATGCAGGCGGTGGAGAGCGACGCCGAGTGGCCGCTGGTGTTCCCGGTGCACCCCCGCGAGGCCGCAGCCCTGGACCTCGACGACCCGCAGCAGGTGCTCTGGCGCGACTGGCCGATCCACGAGGACTACCGCGTGCGCGACGACGGCCGGGTGGCCTGCAAGGTCTACGGCAAGGTCCGCGCCCGCCACCTGTGGGACATGCTGATGGCCTCCACCTACGACTTCGCCGAGCCGGGCTTCATCCTCATCGACCGGGTCAACCAGCTGAACAACAACTGGTGGTGCGAGGAGATCCGCGCGACCAACCCGTGCGTGACCGGCGATACCCGGCTGGCGACGCAATACGGCCTGGTGCCCATCGCCGAACTCGAGCGCCGCGGCGTCGCGCTGGAGGTGGCCGTGGACCGCCGCTGCCTGGCCGAGAACGCCCGCGGCGTCACCTGCCGCCCGGCCAAGCCGGCCTTCCTCAGCGCTGGCCGCGCCCCGGTCTGGCGGGTGGTCACCACGGACGGCTATGCGATCCGGGCGACCGAATGGCACGACTTCTACAGCGAGCGCGGCAAGCTGAAACTGCGCGACCTCAAGGTCGGCGACCGGCTGCTGATCCAGTCCGGCAAGGGCCTGTTCGGGCGGGAAGGCAGCGAGGAACTGGGCATCCTGCTCGGCCTGATCGCCGGCGACGGGCACTTCACCCATCGTGGCAAGGGTCAGCGGGTCGCCATCGTCAGCCTGTGGGGCGAGGAACGGGCGCTCGGCGAGCCGGTGGCGGCCTGGGTGAGTGCGCTGACCGCCAGTCTCGGCGGCCGTCGCCGGGTGTCGGCCATCGCCGTTCCGCAGCGCAATCAGGTGTTCGTCCGTTCGATCCTGCTGGCGCGCCTGCTGGAGCATTACGGCTTCACTGCGGCGACCAAGCTGCGCGTGCCCGAGGTGGTCTGGCGCGGCAGCGAGGTCTGCGTGCGCGGCTACCTGCGGGCGCTGTTCCAGTGCGACGGCACAGTCAATGTTTCCAGTGCTCGGCAGAGCTGCTCGATACGCCTGGCCTCCAGCTGCGAGGCGCTGCTCAAGGAGGTCCAGCAACTGCTGGCCAACTTCGGCATCTACTGCTGCGTCCGCCAGCGGCGGGCCGCCAGCCGGCGCCGCTTGCCGGACGGTCGTGGCGGACAACGGGAATACGCCTGTCAGGCCGATTTTGAGCTGATCGTCGACGGCGAGTCGCGCGAGCGCTTCATGGCCGAGATCGGCTTTCTGCTGCCGAACAAGACCGAACGCTACCGCGCCTGGACGCAGGGCCGGCCGCTGCGCAAGACCCAGCGCTTCAGCTCGCCGATCGCCGCCATCGAGTGCGCCGGCATCGAGCCGGTCTACGACACCACCCAGCCCGATGGCAACGCGGTGATCTTCAACGGCCTGGTAACCGGACAGTGCGGCGAACAACCGCTGCCGCCCTACGGCTCCTGCCTGCTCGGCTCGGTCAACCTCACCGCCTTCGTCGAGGAGCCGTTTTCCGTCAAGGCGCGCTTCGACTGGGAGCGTTTTCGCGAGGTGGTGCGCGTCTTCACCCGCCTCTTGGACAACGTGGTGGAGATCAACAACCTGCCGCTGGAGGCGCAGCGCCGCGAGATCCTCGACAAGCGCCGCCATGGCATGGGCTTTCTCGGCCTCGGCTCGGCGCTGACCCTGCTCAGGCTGCGCTACGGTAGTCCCGAGGCCTGCGTGTTCACCGAGGAGGTGGCCCGCGAGATGGCCCTGGTCGGCTGGGAGGTGGCGCTGGAGCTGGCCAAGGAGAAGAGCCCGGCGCCGCTGCTGGCGCAGGACTTCGAGGTCACCGCGAAGATGCTCCGCCTGCGCCCGGAGATGGCCACCGACGGCTACAAGGTCGGCGACAAAGTCCCTGGCCGCGTGCTGCACGCGCGCTACTCGCGCTATCTGCAGCGCCTGGCCGAGTTCGCTCCCGAGCTGGTCGCCGCGCTGGCCGAGCAGGGCGCGCGCTTCACCCACCACAGCTCCATCGCGCCGACCGGCACCATCAGCCTGAGCCTGGCCAACAACGCCTCCAACGGCATCGAGCCGAGCTTCGCCCACCAGTACTCGCGCAACCTGATCCACCCCGGGCGCAAGGCCAAGGAAAAGGTCGAGGTATTCAGCTACGAGCTGCTCGCCTACCGCGCCCTCATCGATCCGCAGGCCGCACCGGACAGCAGTGATCCGGCGCACCGGCTGCCGGACTGGTTCGTCAGCGCCGACGACATCGGCCCGACCCAGCATGTGGACATCCAGGCGGCGGCGCAGAAGTGGGTGGACTCGTCGATCTCCAAGACCGCCAACGTGCCCACCGACTACCCCTTCGAGGCGTTCAAGGACATCTACCGCTACGCCTGGCGCCAGGGCCTCAAGGGTTGCACCACCTTCCGCTTCAACCCGGCGGCCTTCCAGGGCGTGCTGGTCCGCGAGGCGGACCTTGCGAACACCCTGTACCGCTTCGAGCTGGAGGACGGCAGCGTGGTCGAACTGCGGGGCAACGAGCTGGTGGAGTACGACGGCGAGGTGAACACCGCCGCCAACCTGTTCGACGCGCTGAAGGAGGGCTATTACGGCAAGTATTGAAGGCGTTTCCGCACCGGGCGGCGCCTCGGTAGGGCGGGTGCAACCCGCCAGACATGGCAAGGACCTGCTGCCCAATGGCGGGTTGCACCCGCCCTACGAAAAAACCTTTGCAGACAACGGGTTGCAAGTTTTGATGGCTCCCACGCTCCGGCGTGGGAGCCCAGGGCCGGGCCGGCAATGCGAAAGGGGAACACCCATGACCGTCAAGATCACGCAGCGCATCAAGAGCTTCCAGGTGGTCGACGAACGCCTGCGGCCTGCCGCCGCCGAGAGCGAGTCCGGGCAGCCGCCCGAGCAGCTGGACGAGCACCTGGAGCGCCCGGAGATGCTGATCGGCGTCACCTACAAGATCAAGTCGCCGCTGTTCGAGCATGCCCTCTACGTGACCATCAACGACATCCTGCTCAACGCCGGCACCCGCTTCGAACAGCGCCGGCCCTTCGAGATCTTCATCAACTCCAAGGGCATGGAGCACTTCCAGTGGATCGTCGCGCTCACCCGCATCATGTCCGCGGTGTTCCGCAAGGGCGGCGACTGCACCTTCCTGGTCGAGGAACTCAAGGCGGTGTTCGACCCGCGCGGCGGCTACCTGAAGAAGGGCGGCATCTACATGCCCTCGATCGTCGCCGAGATCGGCGCGGTGCTGGAGCGCCATCTGATCGCCATCGGCCTGCTGCGCGGCCACTCGCCGGACGAGGCCCAGCGCCGCTACCTGGCCGAAAAGCGCGCAGCCTACGAAGCCAGCCAGGGCGCCGCCGCCCTGGAACCCGGCGAAGGCTTCCCGCCCGGCGCACAACGCTGCGGGCAGTGCCATACTCAGTCGATGGTACAGCTGGAGGGGTGCACGACCTGCCTGAATTGCGGGCATTCGAAATGCGGATGAAGCGATCCCGGCGGTAGGCTGGGCGACATTTTGCTCGTCCGGCGTGGCGAACGCGGGAGTTTTTCACGGGCGGTCCAGCGGACTCAGCACACCCAAACTGCCCCGGTTGAGCACATGGGTGTAGATCATGGTGGTCTTCACGTCCGCATGGCCCAGCAGCTCCTGCACGGTACGAATGTCCTGCCCGCTTTCCAGCAGATGGGTGGCGAAGCAGTGACGCAGGGTGTGCGGCGTGGCCGGCTTGATGATGCCCGCCTCCCGCACGGCGCTCTTGAAGGCCCGCTGCACCCGCTTCTCGTCCATATGGTGACGGCGCTTGATGCCGGAACGAGGATCGACCGAGCGGCTGGGAGCCGGAAAAACGTATTGCCAGCCCCATTCCTTCGCGGCGTTCGGATACTTGCGCGCCAGGGCGAATGGCAGATAGACCTCGCCGAAACCCTCGGCAAGATCGCGTTCGTGCAAAGCCTTCACACAGTCGAGATGCCGTTTCAGCGGCTGACTCAACCGGCCCGGCAGCAAGGTGACGCAATCCTTCATGCCCTTGCCGTCCTGGACCAGAATCTCGCTGCGCGCGAAATCCACATCTTTCACCCGCAGACGCATCGCTTCCATGAGGCGCAGACCGGAGCCGTACAGCAACCCCGTGACCAAAGCCAGCTCGCCCTCGAAACAGGCCAGCAGCCGCTGCGTTTCCTCGCGGGACAGGACGACCGGCAAGCGCTCGGGCCGCCTGGCGCGTACCACGTCATTCAGCCAGGGAAGATCGATGGCCAGGACATGCTTGTAGAGAAACAACAGGGCAGCCAGCGCCTGATTCTGCGTGAATGCCGCCACATTCAAGTCCACCGCGAGATGTGACAGAAATCGCTCCACCTCAGGAGCGCCCATTTCTGCCGGATGACGCAAGTTATGGTAACGGACAAAATCCCGCACCCACTTGATATAAGCGGTTTCAGTACGGATTGAATAATGACGAATACGGATTTGTTCGCGCAGCCAGGTCCAACAACCTGGGTTTGCCGTCCATGGTGCATAACTCCCTGAAAGAACACCAGCCTCCTGCTGGAGGCCGCAGCCTACAAGGGGGCCTCCAGCATCGGCAAGGGAATATTATGCACCAAATGGTGTGTTTTTTCACACCATTTGGTGTCGAATAGTAGTTATCCAACAATAGGCACCATCGGGGTACGGGAACTGTAAATGGCGTCAGCCTATACAGCGGTGGAAAAGCCGTTTTCCGCTTACTTGTTCGCTTGAGCGTCCAGTGCATTTACAACTCTGCTGCGCAGAGCGGAGTGTATTGTCGGATAACTACTCGCTGGAGCACACACTCGCACTGCGTGCGAGCGGTGCTCACCTCGTAACTTGTTCGACGACATAGAAGGGGGGATGCTGAGCTATGGATGATCTTCAGACCAAGATCGATATGATGAATCGGGAAATCGACGCGCTACAGGTTACAGTCATGGCCGCCCGAAAACCTTGGTATAAGTCGCCTTCTGTCGTGATTTCGACGCTAGCATTGCTCTTCTCTTTCGGAACCACAGCAGTTTCGTTTCATCGGGCTGTTCAGGATGATGTCCGTTCAGCCAGAACTGAGCTCCGCGGAATCTTGCAGCGTTTGACATCCCTTCCTAGGGATAACTTTGAGCTCATTAGAAAGTATAAAGACGACGTTGAAGGGCAATCATTAGGTGGATACCTCAATCAAGAGCACTCTTTACTTGCCCGCCAAGCATCCGAGATAGTCGACCGATTTCCCGACAAGATCACTTCGAGTGAGTACTTTTCCGTAGCCGTAGCTCTTATGGCCTCCGCGGATGTTGAGAAAGTACCTATATACCTCGAGCGCGCCTTGGCCCAAACGTCTGATCCTAACGTGAAAGTGGCCATTCTTCGAAACTTTGGCTTTTACCTTCTGAACACTGGTCAGGCATCGGAAGGCAGGCGTCGGTATGAACAGGCTCTTAGCATTTGGGGGCAGTATCCGAACGTGACCAGTTATTTCAAAGAGTCAACAGATGCACTGACAGAAATGTATTGGGCGCAGACGGAGTTCGGGGTCAATAATTTAGAAGCGGCAAGGGAGCATGTTCGCAAGGCCTTTCAGCGAGTGAACAGCTTGCCGCCTGGACCGATGACAAGTCAGCTACAAGGTCAAGTAATACATACCCAAAAAATCGTCGAACAAGGCGCTCCAACCGACCCTCTGGCCGCTCCGCGGCCTCCGGGCGGCTGAACTTCGACGTTAGCCCACAGAAGGCCTCTCATGAGCGTCGACGAATTCACAAAGTTGACCGAAGCTCTCACCAAGCTCCTTAGTGTTCTCGTTTGGCCTGCCTTGCTCGCGTTTGTGCTCGTTCGGTTTGGGCCTGCGCTCAAAGAGTTCTTCTCAAGTCTGGGGGAGTTCACCTTCAAAGGCGGTGGGTTTGAAGCAACCGCAAAGCGGAAGCAGGCCGAGGCTGCCGCGGCGCTGGTCGCAGCTTCCGTAGCCCGACCTGATGCCAATAGGACACCAGGGTCTGCCGCCCGCGACGCGAAGGAAGCCGCTGCCGTTGTAGCGGAGTCGGTCAACGCTCGCGTCATCCGTCGCGCCAGCGAGGCAACAGCTCTGTGGGTTGACGATCGGCCGAGCAACAACATCTTCGAGCGCCAGTCGCTCGAGGCACTTGGCGTTTCATTCGTCCTTGCCACCTCGACGGATGAAGCGCTTGACCGCCTCGCGAAGCAAAAGTTTGATGTCATCATCTCTGACATGGGGCGCCCTCCCGATTCGCGCGCCGGGTACACGCTCTTGGAAAAGCTTCGTGCTTCGGGAAATCAAACGCCGTTCGTCATCTACGCGGGTTCCAATGCCCCCGAGCACAAGGCTGAAGCCCGAAGTCGAGGTGCGCTCGGCTGTACCAATCGTGCTTCGGAATTGTTCGAGTATGTCCTTGCAGCTCTCAACCGTGTGGGCTAACCCTTCGCTGCAGCCGACCGTTGGGCGTCAGAAGAAACGGCGACGTATCATATAACCCTGTCCCAGGAAGGGGGATGCCAATGAGCGAGCAGAAGACTGGTACTTCTTGGTGGCAAACCTTGCCGGGGGTACTCACGGGAATAGCTGCAGTCATCACCGCCGTGGGGGGCATGATCGCGGTGATCTATCAAAGCGGCTTTTTAGGCAAGGAGGTTCCTAGGTTCTGTTGACGTATCAGCGTAGCCATAGCAGAGCAGCCGCAAAGGCCAGCATTCCCTTGAAATGGCTGGCCTTCTTCTCATAACGTGTG
>NZ_SMMU01000055.1 GCF_004339665.1 Azotobacter chroococcum | reverse complement strand
GGAAGCTGAAGCGACGTATTATCGACAACTCGACGAGTCAGCCCTGGCGGCATGACTCACACCAAAGAGCCTCCGAGATTCCCGGGGCGGTTCAGTGCTCCTTCCACCGAGACGCGAGGGGCTATTTTCTCTGCTGCGACCAGTTGCAACACTCCACGCTCAGCGCCGCCAGAGTTCATGTTATACACCATGGCTATACTTCCACTTACCAGACGCGACGCATGCGCCTGTGTCAGTGCAATCTGTGCCTTTTTCCAGTGGTAAAAGGTGCTGCCAAGAAAAACCACAGTAATGATGAATAAGAACGCAACACCGACGACTGCCGCCCACAGTTTCCGTGCAGCCAGTTGGGCCTCCTGCTGCCGCTTTTCCGCCTCCCGCCGCGCCGCCGTCTCGGCGTCCAGCTTTTCATTGCGCAGCTGATCTTCCTCCTCGCGTTGTTTTCTCTCCCATTGGCGTGACGCCAACAAAAACTCGCGTGAGCCCTCCAGCCGTCGGCTGTAGCGCTGTTTGGCAGCGAGCGCTTCGGCGCGGTCGAGACGTTCGCCGCCCATCAGCCACGGCGCTTTCCGGTCATTGTTGATCCAGGCGGAAACCGCCTGCTCCAGCCGATCCACCTCCAGCAGATCCGTGCGCTCCTCGCGCAACCAGTCGACCAGCACATCCCACTGACGGAACAGGCTCTCATGCGCCACTTCGATCACCGGCTGGCCGCCGCGCAGATCGCTCAGCAGCAGGTGCTTGTCCACCAGTGCCTGTACCAGCGGCCGGCTGTCAGCCGGCAGGTCAGGCAGCTTAGCCACACGACGCATCGGCTGTTCGCTGTCCGGGTTGATGGTAACCAGCGCGGGAATGAAGGCATCGTGCAGTTGTTCGAGCTGGGTCTGGCGCGTTGCGGGGTCCGGCGACAGGACGGACTCTGCCTCGTCCTTGATGACCTCAGCCATACCGCCCATGCGCTCGTACTCGTCAAGGGACAAATCGCCATCGCTGCCGAGTTCACGGTACAGACGGGCCAGCGTCAGACCGAGCAACGGCAAGGTATCGCCACCCTGCTGATCGCAGTCACTGAGCAGGCGGTTGACCAGTTCGGGGGGCATCGCCAAGCTGCGCCCACTGGCAGTGGCACGCAGGGCCGGGCCACAGATGACTTCCTTGAACTGAGCACGCGGCATAGGCTTCAGCGCATCGAACACCAGGCTTTTCAGCTCGGTGAGTTCGGGCGCCGTCTGCAGGGGCTCGTAGCGGTCTGAACGGATCGTGAACATGACGATCATCGGCGCACGCTTGCCAGCCCGGTCTTCGGTCAGGGAAGTACGCAGCACCATGCCGATCAGCTCGAGAAAGGCATGCGTTTCGTCGCCTTCGCGTGAGTTGACTCGACTATCGGCGTTGAACAGCTCCTCGGCCTGATCGATGGACAGCACCAGCGTCGGCGGCGGCGCGTCGTCCGGCAGACCCACGAGCCGGGCACGTGCAGCGCTCTGGATGTTTCGCAGCAGAGGGAGGAAGCTTTCGGCACCTTGGCCGAGCGCGTCCTTCACGCTTCCCAAGGTAGTGGGCTGCAAATTCAGCCGCCCATTGGCTTCGTGGATGACATGGGCGAGGCCACGTTCACCGAAGAGCGGGCTGCGCTCCGGACGGATCGGCAATAGTGGCAGAAAGTGGCGGTCGTCACGTGCCAGGCGCGGCAGCAGCCCGGCGCGCAGGAAGGAGGATTTTCCGGCGCCCGAGGCGCCGAGGATGACGAACAAGGTTTCCGCCCCCAACGCGCGCATGCCGCGCAGCTTGTCCAGCCCCTCCAGGATTTCCAGATCGCGACCGAAGAAGACCGCCGCATCGGCCGCGTCAAGCGGCTCAAGGCCACGATAAGGGGCACGCTCCGGATCCTCCTTCGGCGGCCAGGGGAAAAAATCGGCGCGCAAACCGGCATTCTGTAGACCGGCTTTCAGGCGGCCGAGGCCCTCGGCCAGGAACGCGACCTCGACTGGTTGCTCACGATGGAGGCAGGCAATGGTTTCCGTCGCGCCCAGCCCGACGAGATGGCAGAGTTGCCACTCGGCGGTCATCTCGGTCGGTAGCTCGCCGAACGCAACGCTCTTGATCACGACACCGAAGATGCGCTTGTTGAGACTCTTGGCGAGCAGGAACTCGGCCAGGCACCATTTCGACTTCGCCCAGGCCGGCGAGACCACGAACACCACCGCCTCGCAGCGGTCGGCGGCGCGCTTCAGCGCCTCCTGCCAGCGCTCGCCGGCAATGAGGCCACGCTCGGCATCGACATCGAGAAAGACATCGTCCCAGCCATTGTCGGCCAGCCACTGCTTCAGCGCGACGGCTTCGCGTTCGTCGACGCTGGAATGGCTGAGAAAGATCCGCGACATTGCAGCCTCCTCACCATAGCGTTCGGGTATCCAGCCAGGCCACTCGCCCCGTCCGTCGCTTCACCTCCCGGTACATGTGCCCGGTGCCGCCCGGCCCGTCGCCACCGCCGCCGTCCCATAGGCAGATGAAGCGCACCTTGTCCACACCCCAGGCGAGCGCGCTGTACAGCAACCACAGATTGCAGCGTTCGAAGGGACTCACGGACTCGTCCGGCCCGCTCTTCGGGAGCGGTCCGAGTTCGTCGGGCATGATGCGTGGCGCATTCTGCTGGCCGGCCTTGAGCGCGTAGTAGCGCTCGCGCCACTGCTCGCCATTGGTGGCCGGGAGGATGGAGCGTTCGATGAATTCGGGCTCCTCCAACGGCAGCATCAGTTGCAGGCGCACACCGCGCGCCTGGCAGGCTTCGAGAAAGAGGATGTCGCCACCGCTGGCGCCCTGGGCCAGCGCCAGATCGCCGGGACCGGCGCCGAGTGCGTCGAGCGCTGCGGCGATCCTCTGCGCGGCGATACTTTCCTTGTCGGCGGGAAAACGCGGCATGGCGCGCTCGGGCGTGTCGATCATGTGGCCGCTGAAGAGCAGGACCTGGCGCGGCGCGAACGGCGGCATACTGCGTGCGATTTCCTGATCCAGGATGGCGAGCGCAGCAGCAGTTTCCGCAGGGCGATATTCGAGGTCGCGCAACAGGCACAGAGTCTGGCGGGAAGAGTCGAGGGCGAACCAGTCGCGGTTGGCGGCTGCAGCACTGGCGCGGTAGGCCTTCTGCACCGATTGCAATGGGCTAAGCAGCAGGCAGAGTTCGGCGTAGCTGGCGCGCGCCCAATAGTCCTTGCCATTGCGCTCCAGTGCTGTGCAACTGGCCCAGCGCACGCCACCGGCGAGCTTGTCGATTTCGTTGGCGTCGCTGTCGCAGCCGAGGTGGCGGCGCAGCAGGCTCAAGGTCAGTGCATTGATGCCGGAATAGTAGTGCGACGGGTCGGCAATGAACGCCTTGCGATAAAGCTCGACCGCCTCGGCCAAGGCGGCCTCCTCGCTGCCAGCCGCCTCGCGCAGTTCTGTGGGACTAACGTTGTCGCGGCGCCAGCGGCTACTCCAATTGTCTTTCGCGACGCGACCGGCAAGCGCCCAGACCTCCGCGTCAGCCGGATAGTCCTCAGTGAGACGCCGCCCCCATTCGCGCGCCTCCTCGTAGCGGCCGAGGCGACCGAGGCAGACCGCCTTCTTCTCGCGGGCACCCTTATGTTGTGGATCGAGCGTGAGCACGGCCTCGAACTGCTCCAGAGCAAACGCATACTGCCTGAGCTTAAGCAGGGCGTCGCCAGCAGCGCGCTTAGCCTCGATGCGCAAGGCCCGTGTCGGTGTTTCGTCGGCCAGAACGAGGATATCGCCCGCGCAGGACTTTTGCCGCGCGATCTCGACGCGGCTGGCCCATTCCTGGTAGGCATCACTGAACTCAGTGTGTTCCGTGAGCAGCAGCGTCTTCCAGTCCGGCTCGCGCAACTGGGGTAGCAGGCCATATACCGGGCTCACCTTGCGGCCATGCCAGGCCTCGAGGGTGACTCGCGCCATGTCGGTCAGACGCTTGCGGTCCTCGGCCAGCGTGGCCGGGTCGGGAGCGCCGTCCTTCAGACGGTAATTCAGCTTGCGATCGGTGTAGATATCGAAGGGCTGATACGGCCGCGGCCCCTGCACCAGGATCATGCCCCGGGCCCGCAGGGCATGACGCACACCCAGCTCATACCACACGTTGGGATTGTCCAGCGTCAGGTCGGCAACCACGACATCAGCCATCAGCAGCTCCTGAAACATGTCGGTGCGAATATCGCCAGCGCGCAGTTCCTGATCGGCGCGGAATACCTCCATGCCCGCCTCACGCAGCGCCGGCTCGATGTAGTCGTCGTAGACCCGATTGAAATCGATCAGTTGGCCATCGTGAGCGGGCTTGGTGCCGAAGGGCATGGCGACAAAGACATGGCGTTTCATGCTGGTCTCCCGGTCAATCAGCGAGTTGGGCCCTCTGGGGGGCCTGTCGGTGATCATTACGGCTATGGATCGCCCATGGATCCGAACTCATTTGTGCCGAAACATGACGACGCTCCACTTCGGAAGATTGATGTAGAGCATTCCCTCTGGCTGGGTCCCGGGCTCGTAAAAGGCATTGCCGGCACCGTCCCAGCCGCCGAAGACCGCATCCTGGGTGCATAGGAGCTGGGTCCACTGCCCCATCTCGCCACTCACCCGCACGCCATAGCTGTGCCCGCTGAAGCTGGAGTCACCCAGATTCACTACGGTCAGTACCAGATTGCCATCGAGACGACGGAGGAACGCAAGAACCTGATTTGCAGGGTCCTCATGGCTAATCCACAAGGAGTCGGCCCTGAGCGCCGGATTCTCCCAACGCACCGCATTGCACGCTGCGACCAGCCGGCGCATCTCCATGCCGAGCGGGTCGCCGGCGATTCCCCAGTGGAAGCGGTGATCCCCACGCAGATCCAGGCCATCGTGCCAGTAACCCCAGCCGACATGGGGGAATGCCATATGGCACTCCGTCCCCATGAACAGCATGGGTGTGCCGGGCATCGCGATGTTCAACGCCCAGCCCAGCCTGCATTTGGCCCGCGCCAGCCAGTCTTCCCGCCCGCCCAGTTGGTCGATGAAATAGCGGTGGCTCTTGTCCCAGTTGGTGGCTCCATCCTCGGCGTTGCCGTTTTCCAGATCGCCCACATCATCGTGCGATCCCAGTACGTACTTCACCAAGTTCCAGCTGTGGTCGTAGCCATCCCAACCGAGGATGGACTTGACCCTGTCCAGAGGGGTCTGCCCGGCCAGGGCCCGCTGGCACTCGTGATGGGTATCGGCATGCCAGGTGGCACAGAAGCGCCCCGTCCGGATGATCCACGAGTGATCCGGCAGATGTTCGGCAATGAAATACTTGTTCGAAAACTCATGCCTCAGGCGACCCATGACCAGCTTGAGATGCTCGCCATTGATTTGCGTCGTGACATCGAATCGCAGCCCGTCGGCGCGGTAATTCTCCAGATACATACGGGCACATTGATGGAAATAGTCCTGCACCTCCCGCTTCCACCAAGCCGGCCCGCGTCCCCACGATGTCATCTGGCCGTTTTCAAAATAGATACCGCCGTCCTCATTGGTATGACCGTCAAAATTCCACAAGGCATTATCGTGAGGTCCGGCGTGATTGAAGACGACGTCGAAAATCACAGCCAGCCCATGGCGATGGGCAGCGTCGACGAAGTGAACCAGATTGAAAGGCGAGCCGTAGGAGGACTCCGGCGCGAAGAAAGAAGCAGGGTTGTAGCCCCAGGAGCGATCCATAGCGAACTCCTGGACCGGCAGCGGCTGGATACAGTTGAATCCCAGCTCCCGAATATAGGAAAGCTTGCTCTCGACGTCGGCAAAGGTGCCCCATGCCTTGTTGAATTGATCTTCGCGCCCGCAGAAGGAGCCGATGTGAAATTGGTAAATGATGAAGTTCCCGAAGCGTGGCGTCTCGAAAGGCGTCCAGGGGAGCGGCTCATTGTCGAGCACTATCGAAGCATTACGACTGCTGGGGTCCTGGCGCGTCAACTCCGAACTCAGGACGTCACGGGCTGCAGGATCGAGCCGCTCAACAACCTTCCCGTCCGTTAATTCCAACTTGAACCGATAAAGCTGCCATGCCCGCACACCGGGTACTTTTCCGCTCCAATAGTCGTTACTCCTTTCAAGCGGCTTGCTGATGGCGATGTCGACCTCTTCCCAATAAGGCCCGTCCTGGACGAGCACGGAGACTTTCCGGGCGTTCGGAGCCCAAACGCGGAAGAAACATCCCCCGTCGATGAGCCACGCGCCGATGCGTTGATCCATCTCCATGTTTGCCTCCACAAAGGACGGCTTTGCTACCACAACTTCGCGATCAAATAAGCGACTTTTGGAGAAGAATTGCGGACTGGCGACTCCTATTGCAGAACTCTCATCCTGAGACAAAGCCCATCGGTGGAAAATCCTACTCCCACCCTAATGATCAATGCCCCTCAGCCCAAGCCATCAGGGCTTGATGAAAGAGCAACTTAACTTCTGTAAGAGCAGAACACCGCACCCAAAATGCCAGCCCATGGCACTTTGATCAATCAACTCAAACTTCCCAAGATTGACTCTTGAGATTAGGAGGGAAATTAAATTTTTCAAAAAGTCCCTCTGCCGCTCATCGCTCCAGCAGAAGCACATCAACTCGTCAACCACCTAAACATTTGCATCACTTATCGACCATCGCTCTTCGAGAGAGCCCAGGTCGCACTCCAGACTCTCCCCAACAAGCCCGCTACGAGGAAAGCCGAACTTTCGGTTGAATGCCGGATTCACGCGGAAAATGGCCCGCTCGGCTCCACAACCAGAGTTCCATTCGCCACCCCGGCTCGGCTACCTTTGCCCTCCATTTCCTCCGTCTCGCGGGACTCACCGATGGATTCGCTCACCCAGGCCGTGCTCGGCGCCAGCGTGCAGGGCGCGCTGCTCGGGCGCTGGCAGGGACGCAAGGCGTTGCTCTATGGCGCCCTGCTCGGCACCCTGCCCGATCTCGACGTGCTGATCGACTACGGCGACGCCGTGGCCAACATGACCCACCACCGCGGCTTCAGCCATTCCCTGTTCGTCCTCAGCGGCCTTTCGCTGCTGCTGGCCTGGCTGCTGCGCCGTTTCAGGCCGCATCCGGGCTATGGCGGCGGGCGCCTGTTTCTCGCCCTCTGGCTGGTGCTGGCCACCCATGTGCTGCTGGACAGCCTGACCAGCTACGGCACCCAGCTGCTCTGGCCGCTGGCCACGCCGCCGGTGGTCTGGTCGAGCGTGTTCATCATCGATCCGCTGTACACCCTGCCGCTGCTCGGCGCGGTGCTGGCCGGCGCCCTTTACCGCCTGCATGGCCGGGGGCTGCGCTGGCAGTACTGGGCGCTGGGCCTGTCGAGCCTCTACCTGGGCCTGACCCTGGCCGGCAAGCAGATGGCCGAGAGCCGGGTGACGGCGGAGCTGCAGCGCCAGGGCATCCGCGCCGAGGCGCTGTTCAGCACGCCGACGCCCTTCAACAGCCTGCTCTGGCGGGTGTTGGTGCGCGACGGCGAGGATTACCACGAAGCGCTGGTCGGCTGGCTCGACCGCCGGCCGCCGGAGCTGGTCCGCCTGCCCCGCGGCACGGCTCTGGCCGCCCGGCTGCAGGACTCGCCGCAGCACGCGCGATTGAAGTGGTTCACCGACGACTGGCTGCGCTACGACGAGATCGACGGCCGGCTGGTGGTCACCGACCTGCGCCTGGGCATGACCGGCGCCCATCCGTTCCGCTTCGCTCTGGCCGCGCAACGCGACGGCCGCTGGCAGCTGTTGCCCGAAACGGAGCAGCTGCCGATGAACCGCGGCCGCCTCGAGCATCTCGGGCTGCTGTGGCGGCGCATCTGGCAGCAGGACGCGCGAATCCCCCTGGAGGACTGGGCCCGCCAGCTGCAGCACTGGCAGGCGCCGCTCACCGCGAGCCCTGCGACGCTGCCCTCCCCGGCCGCCGGCGGTACGGCCGGCGCGCCTCCCCGTCTCGGAGAGGGCTGATCCCGCTGCGCTTCGGTGGGAAAGGCCTGCGGCCGTTTCCCACCCTACCCTCTACCCCTTCAGCACCCCGCGCCTGATCTGATCCTCCTCGATGGATTCGAACAGGGCGCGGAAGTTGCCCTCGCCGAAGCCCTGGTTGCCCTTGCGCTGGATGATCTCGAAAAAGATCGGACCGATCAGGGTGCGGGTGAAGATCTGCAGCAGGATGCCCTCCGCCCCCGCCGCGCCGTCGATCAGGATGTTCAGCTCGCGCAAGGCGTCCAGCGGCTCGCCGTGGCCTGGCACACGGGTATCGATCCTCTCGTAGTAGGTGTCCGGGGTGTGCATGAACTCCACGCCCCTGGCGCGCAGCGCACGGACCGTGGCGTAGATGTCGTCGGTGGCCAGGGCGATGTGCTGGATGCCCTCGCCGTGGTAGTCGCGGATGAATTCGGCGATCTGCGAATGGTCGTCGGCCGACTCGTTGATCGGGATGCGGATCTTCCCGCAGGGCGCAGTCATGGCGCGGGACAGGAGGCCGGTGTGCCGGCCCTCGATGTCGAAGTAGCGGATCTCGCGAAAGCCGGCGATGCGTTCGTAGAAGCCGGCCCAGACGTCCATCTGCCCGCGCTCGACGTTGTGGGTCAGGTGGTCGATGGCGGTCAGGCCGACTTCGTGGTCCTGCGCCGTGCGGCCTTCGATGAAATCGAAGTCGACGTCGTAGATGCTGCGCGCGCCGTAGCGGTCCACCAGGTAGAGCAGCGAGCCGCCGATGCCCTCGATGCAGGGGATGTTCAGTTCGCCGAAATTGGCATGGCTGCCCAGCAGTTTCGCCCCCCGGGCCTGCACGTAGGCCGCGGCCTGAAGCGCATTTTTCACCCGGAAGGCCATGGCGCAGGCGCTCGGCCCGTGCGTCTCGGCGAAGGCCCGCACCGGCCCGTCGGGACTGCCGTTGAGGACGAAGTTGATGCCGTTCTGCTGGAACAGGAAGACTTCCTTGGAGCGGTGCCGGGCGGTTTCGGTGAAGCCCATGGCGCCGAACAGCCCGCGCAGCCGGGCGATGCCCGCGGCGTCTGGCGCGGTGAACTCGACGAACTCGAAGCCGTCGGTGCCGATGGGGTTGAAGGGGGTGCTTTCCGGTATGGCGTTCATGGTGCTTCCTCGCGGTCGCAGCGTGCACTGATACCCTCAAGCACAGGCGAAGACCGGGCGCCGGGCAAGCGGCAGTTGCGCCCGGCACCAGGCGACGCCCGGTCGCCCGAGCGGCGGCTGCCGACAGCGGCGCATCTATACTTGCAGGTGGTCACCGATGGTTTCCCGGCTGGAGACAATCGATGCAAGGCCCGCCGGGCAAGCGGGCCCATGCCTGTTCCATTCGAGAGGTTCGCCATCATGAAAAGCCCATCGTCCAGCCATACGCCCCACGGCCTCGGCGCCGCCATTCACGACACCTGGATCACCGCCAACGTGAAATCCTCCCTGGCGCTGGCCAGGGATACCCGCGGCCAGGACATCCACGTCAAGACCCACGGCGGCGAGGTGTTCCTCAGCGGCATGGTCAACAGCCACCGGCAACGCAACGAAGCCCTGCAGCTGGCCCGTGCGGTGCATGGCGTCGTCCGGGTGGACGCCAGCGAGTTGGCGGTCAGTCTGTCGGCCACCGACCGCCCATTCGAGGCGTCCAACGCCGAGGAAACCGCCGACTACCAGGCCTATGACAAGCAGCAGCGGCGGATGGAAGACCGGCACTAGGCGGCGCCGCACAGCTCAGGTCGACCAAGTCGCCTGAAAGGCCAGACGCGTACCGAGCCGCCGGGCCAGGCCGATGCCACCGGCGTGCATCAGTATCCGATGGTTCCAGCGGAACAACGGCCGCGCCAGCGGGGCGAGCCGGTTCATCCAGGCCGGGGTGGTGCGCACCCGCCAGTCGAAGCGCACCCAGGTCCGTCCGCCGTCGCCGCCGAAGCACCAGCGGCCGCTGCCTTCGAGTTCGCCCTCGACCCGCCCCTCGAGCAGGCGCAACGGCTCGAGGCGGGTCACGCAGGAGACGAAGGACAGCCGGTACGGCAGGGCACCCTTCCAGGTGAAGCACTGGCGGGTGCCCAGACCGCCGCCTGCGCGGCCCGTCTCCAGGGTGACGACCCGCTCGACGCCCCGCCACCAGCCGGGCCAGTCCTCGGCCTGGACGATCGCCTCCCACACGGCGGCAAGCGGCGCGTCGAGCTGCCAGAGGGTGGTCAGGTGGTAGCGGTTGGCCGCGTCCATGGACGCCCTCGACTCAGGGTGTGAAAAACCGTTCGGGAAGGGGCACGTCGATTTCCACGTCCGCCATGTCGACGCGCTCGAGCAGACGTCCATCGGCGGCGAAGTGTTCGACCCGCAACGGGAACAGGCTGTCCCGCGCCAGCCAGATCCGATAGTGCTGCACCTCCGGGCGACTCGCATGCGCCTCGCCGCGGACCTCGAAGCCCGCGGCCGGCCGCGCGGCGATTTGTGTCTCGCCGAGCGTCGTTAGGCTGCCGCGCGCGACCACGGCGCGGAGATGGGCCAGCAGGGTACCGATATCCGAGCGGTCGACCCGGTGCCCGCGCGGGCCACGAACCAGTGGATTGTCCGGGGCGAAACTGAACCGCGGCAGGCGGTTCAGACCGAATGGCCAGACCCTCACCCGGCGTGTACCGGGATCGTAGATCAGCACCATTCCCTCGTGCGGCTGGACGAACTCCATCCGCATCCAGCCGGGCTTGCGGTAGAAGTAGCGCAGCACATGCCGCTCGCCGTCGCCGGCCGTCGCGCGCACCGTGACCCGATAGCTGGTCAGCGCCTGGAAGCGGCTTTCCGCCTCGGCCAGCGGGTCGCTCATGGTGTCACCGAGCAGGGCGAAGACGAACAGTGCCCATAGCATGCGCTATTCCCTGAGCTCGAGCCGGCCGGACATGCCCTGCTCGCGGTGGCTTTTGAAGAACAGCAGTCGGTTCGGACAGTGGAAGACATAGCCGCCGGCCGCCAGGGTCAGGCGCAGCCGCTGCGGCGTCTCGTCGAGTTCGACATCGGCCAGCGTAGAGCCATCCGGCGCCTCCAGCACGAAACGGTGCGGGACGATGCCCGGCTCCCGACTCAGGGTGAACTCCAGCGGCAGGCCGGCGCGGGCGAGGATATGCGCGGGGCGAAAGAAATGGCTGCCGCCCACCAGGCTCACCCGCTGCACGCCGTCGGCGTCCGTCCGCGCCTGGAAGGGCGCCGTCGCCGAGCCGGCCAGGTCCGCCCCGGCGGCCAGCAGGGCGATACCGAGGGCGCAGCCGCGAAGGGACCGGGAGAGGTTCATGGCGCTCACCGCTTCAGCACAGGCAATGGAGGAAGTATCGACCAGAAATCCGCCGCGGGCCCGTCCGCCGGGCGGGATTTAGCCCGCCGCCTTCGACTGCGCCCCATTCGGCCTGCACTGGCCAGTGCCGCGGGAGCGATCTACCCTGCAGCGAAGCGATGCCGGACCAGTCTCGACAAGGAAACGCCGTGATGCCCTGGACATGGACCCCCCGCCTGCTTGCCCTCCCCCTGCTCCTGCTGCCGGCCCTGGCCGCCTGGGCCGGCAGCCTCGAGTCCCATACCCTGCCCGCCGCCGACTATCCCGGCTCGCGTGAGCGCCAGTACCGGGTCTACCTGCCGGACGTGCTTCCAGAACCGGCGCCGCTGGTGATGGCGCTGCACGGCTGCCGGATGACCCACGATGACGTGCTGCGCGACTGGGGCCTGACCGCCGCCGCCGACCGCCATGGCTTCATCCTCGTGGCGCCCTTCGTCACCGGCTACGACGAGCTGCGCAACGCCAACTGCTGGGGCTTCTGGATCGACGGACAGCGCCACCAGGGCCGCGGCGAGGCGGAGGATTTGCTGCGCATCGCCCAGGCGGTGGGCGCCCGCCACGCGGTCGACCCGGCGCGCCGCTACATCGCCGGACTGTCCTCGGGCGCAGCGATGAGCGTGGTGGCGGCGACCACCCACAACGAGTACTGGGCGGCGGCGGCCAGCGTGGCCGGCCTGCCCTACGGCGAGGACGCGCAGGCGGTGTCCTTCGCCAGCTGTCCGCTGAGCAGCGCCAGCTTCCACAGCGTCGAACAGGTGGCCGCCGACATGCGCGCCGAACTCGACGCCCCCTACCCGATCCCGCTGCTGGTCGTGCAGAACGACAACGACTGCACCGTGGTGCAGAGCGCCGGACGCCGCCTGCGCGACGCCCACCTCAAAGCGTTCGGCACCCCGCCGTTCGACATCCCGGCCACCGCCTTGGCGGCGCAGGGGCGCTGCTTCCCGGTATTCGGTGGCGACGACTACGGCTGCCGCCGCGAGGTGTTCACTGCCGACGGCAACAGCGCCAGCCGCTCGCTGGTCGAGACGCTGTTCTACCGGGGGCCGCTGGAGACCCCGGCGGCAGATGATGAGGACCGCGGCCACTACTGGATCGGCGGCGAACACGGCCACGACGGCCCCTACGCGCTGCGCCAGGGCCCCAGCCATCCGGACATCCTCTGGAACTTCTTCGCCCGCCATCCGCGCGCCGGCGAGCCGGCGGACGACCGGCCGCGCGTGACCATCGAGGGACCGAACCCGCTGCGCCTGCCGCTCGGCGAGCCTTTCGTCGATCCCGGCGCCCGCGCCAGCGACGCCCGGGACGGCGAGCTGGCGGTCGGCGTCGACTGCAGCGTCGACAGCCGCCGCGTCGGCCGTTACCACTGCACCTACGGCACGACCAACCGGCGCGGCAAGCGCAGCGAGGCGATCCGCACGGTGCTGGTGGAAGACCCGGGCGTCCCCGCGGCGACCTGCGCGATCGTCAGCGCCTCGCCCATCGCCCATGTCTTCGGCGGGCGGGCGGAGGCCGGCGGCTGGTTTTTCAGCCGCGCTCTGGCCAGCGGCGACCGCGCGGACCTCGGCTTCGTCCTCCAGGGATTGACTGCGGTGACGCTCCACGAGGGCGCGCCGGGAGAGTGGTTCGTTCGTCCGCCGGAGGCTTGCAGCTGGTAGCGACTCAGTGCTGCAGATGGCCGTAGAGCTTGGCGTACAAGCCGCCCTCGGCGATCAGCTGGTGATGGTCGCCCTGCTCGGCGATGCGCCCGCCGTCGAACACCAGCACCCGGTCGGCCTGCTTCACCGCGGACAGGCGGTGGGCGATGATCAGCGTGGTGCGGCCCTGGAGAAAACGTCCCAGCGCCTGGTGCAGGGCGTATTCGGTGGCCGCGTCGAGGGCCGAGGTGGCCTCGTCGAGGATCACCACCTGCGGGTCGGCGAGCACCATGCGGGCGATCGCCAGACGCTGCCGCTGGCCGCCGGAGAGGCGCACGCCGGAGCGGCCGACCACGCTGTCCAGGCCCTGCGGCAGGGCGCGCACGGTCGCCGCCAGTTGGGCGATCTCCAGCGCCTGCCAGCAGGCCTCGTCGCTGCGCTCGCGGCCCAGGGTGAGATTGGCGCGCACCGTGTCGTTGAACAGCGCCGGCTGCTGCAGGACCACCGCGACGTGCTCGCGCACCCGCTCCAGGCCGATCTCCTGGAGGGTCGAGCCGCCGAAGCGGATGCTCCCCGACTGCGGGCTGTAGAGGCCGAGCAAGAGCTGCACCAGGGTGCTCTTGCCGCCACCCGAGGCGCCGACCACGGCGACCTTCTCGCCGGGCGCGATGGACAGGTCGAGGCCGTCCAGCACCGGTTCGTCGCGGTAGGCGAAATGCAGGTCGCGCACCTCGATGCCGACCGTGGTGCGCCCGCGGAACGGATCGACGCCGCCGGGGTACTGCGGCTCGTCGGCGCGGGCGAGCAGCTCGTTGATCCGCGCCAGGGCGCCGCCGGCGGCGTAGAAGGCGTACTGCAGGCCGAGCAGTTGCTCCACCGGGGCGATCATGAACCACAGGTAGCTGAACACCGCGAGCATCTGGCCGATCGACAGGTCGGAGAACAGCACGGTGAGCATCGCCGCGGCGCGGAACACGTCGATGCCGAACTGGAACAGCAGGCCGCTGGCGCGGCTCGAGGCGTCGGTCTTCCACTGCGAGGCGACGGCGCGGTCGCGCACTTCCCGGGCGCGCTGGCCGAGGCGGCCGAGGAAGAAGCCCTGGCGGTTGCCGGCGCGCACCTCCTGGATCGCCTCGAGGGTTTCGCCGAGCGCCTGGGTGAAACGCGCGGTGCTGTCGTTCTCCAGCCTCTTCAGGTGCTTGACGCGCTTGCCGAGCAGCACCGTGGCGTAGATCACCAGGGGGTTGAACAGCAGGATCAGCAGGGCCAGTTGCCAGTGCATCCAGATCAGGATCGCCGAGGTGCCGGCCAGGGTCAGGAGCGCGACCAGAAAGCGGCTCAGGGTGTCGCCGATGAAGCTGTCCAGGGTATCCAGGTCGGTGACCAGGTGGGCGGTCACGGTGCCGCTGCCAAGGCTTTCGTATTCGCCGAGAGAGATGCGCTTGAGGCGCTCGATCAGACGCATGCGCAGGCGGTAGACGACATCCTTCGACAGCCCGGCGAACAGCTTTGCCTGCACCACGTTGAACAGCAGCGCAACGCCGCGCAGCAGCAAGCTCACCAGCAGCATCAGGCCGATATAGCCGACCGCGTTCTGCCAAGCGGCGGGCAGCAGGTGGTCCATCAGCCGCAGCGCCGCATCGCCCTGCTCGAGCAGCACCTCGTCGACCAGCAGCGGCAGCAGCAGCGGAATCGGCACGCTGGCCAAGGCCGCCAGCACGGCGATGCCGTTGGCCAGCAGCAGGGCCTTGCGGTGATGCAGGGCGAGCCGGCGGATCTCCGCCCAGCTCAGGCGATCGTTGGGTTCAGGCATGGGCGACACGCCCCAGCCAACGCTCCAGCAGGGGTGCCAGGCGCTCGAGCGGCTGATGGCCGTTGGTCAGCAGAGCGAGCATGCCGTTGCGCTCGGCCAGCAGGGTCGGGAAGCCGGCAATGCCGAGCCGCTCGACCCAGGCGAAATCGGCGCGGGTGGCGGCCCGCTGCTCGGCGCTGTCGAAGGCCTCGGCGAAGCAGCAGCGGGCGAATCCGGCGGCTTCGGCCAGCTCCAGCAGGACCCGCGCCTGGGTGACGTCGCGGCCTTCGAGATAGAAGGCCCGCTGGATCAGCCGCGCGAGGCGCGCCACCCGCCGCGGCGCAAGGTGGCGCGCCACCACCAGCGCCCGGCAGGCCGGCTCGGTGTCGTAGACCAGGTTTTCCGGCATGCCCTTGGCGAAGTTGAAGGGCTGGCCGGTCTCGTCGCTCACCGCCTGCCAGTGGGCGAGGATGCGCGCGCGAGCCGGCTCGCCGAGCGGCGAGCGCTCCTGGCGCAGGCCGCCGACCACCCAGTCCAGGCGCACGCCTGCCCGCGCTGCCTGACTGGCCAGCTCCTCGACCACCGGGGCGAAGCCCCAGCACCAGGAGCACATCGGATCCATTACATAGAGCAGGCGCTGACTCATACGAACTCCGTAGCGCGTGTGGGAGGTGCGTTTTCTGATCGTAGTCAGCCGGGCCGGGGGTGTGGCCCCTGGCCGGCAAAAAAGCTGTCGATGCCCTGAAAATGGCTGCGCCGGCGGGGCCGGCGCAGGGCGGAGTTTACCGCAGCGGGAGCGGGCAGGCGGACTGCGGCAAACTGCCGCCTCCGGCGCCCTCAGTGATCGTGCTTGCTGCCGCCGGCGCAGAGCGGCGAGTCCGGCGCGATGCCGCGCTCCGCCCATTCCTCGGGGGTGTAGGTGTGCAGGGCCAGGGCATGCATCTGGCCCATCAGCTCGCCGAGGGTGGCGTAGACCTTCTGGTGGCGCTTGACCACGCCCAGGCCGGCGAACTGCGGGCTGACGATCACCGCCTTGTAGTGGGTTTCCAGGCCGCGGCTGTGCATGTGGCTTTCGTCGAGCACCTCCAGGTACCGGGGTTCGAGGGCCGCCAGGGCGGTCTTGATGCGTTCGATCTTGGCGGTCATTTCTTGGCCTCTCCCAGCTCTTTCTGCATGTCATCCAGCAGGCGGTTCACTTCCGGCACCGCCTTCTCCAACGCGGCCTGGGTCATCTGTGCCGATTGTGCAGTGAGCGCCGGCATGCTCTGCAGGACCTTCTGGCCCAGCGACGACTGGTAGAACGTGACCAGTTCCTTCATCTCGCCTTCGCTGAAGGTGGCGGTGTAGAGCCTGACCATATCGGGCTTGAGCTTGTCCCAGCCGACCGCCCGGTCCAGCGCGGTATTGGCGCGGGCCTGGTAGCGCTCGAGCAGCGGCTGCTTGCTCTGCGGCGCCTTGGACTCGGCGAAGCGCTGGGCGAACATCTGCTGCACCTGGGCGTAGACCGGCACGGTCAGCTTGTCGGCCCGCACCACCTGGAGGAACTTCTCGGCGACGGCGGCATGGCTGGTGGCATCGGCCAGTGTCTGGCCGCTGGCGCAGAGCAGCAGGCTGGCGGCGCAGAGCACTCGAAAACGGGACATTCGGACATCCTTCTAGGCAAGGCAAAAGGGGAACAGCCCCCGGTTGAATCATTCTGCGCCCAAGCCGGTGGGGGCCTCAAGGCAGGCCGGCGGAGGCGGCGTCTACACTTCGCTAGTCCCCAACTTTCGTGGAGATTCGCCACAATGAGCCGCACCGAAACCGACAGCCTGGGGCCGATCGAGGTTCCCGACGAGGCCTACTGGGGCGCCCAGACGCAGCGCTCGCTGATCAATTTCGCCATCGGCCGCGAGCACATGCCGCTGGCCGTGCTGCACGCCCTGGCGCTGATCAAGAAGGCCGCCGCGCGAGTCAACGACCGCATCGGCGAACTGCCGCCGGAGATCGCCCGGCTGATCGAGCAGGCCGCCGACGAGGTGCTCGCCGGGCGGCTCGACGACCAGTTCCCGCTGGTGGTCTGGCAGACCGGCAGCGGCACGCAGAGCAACATGAACGTCAACGAGGTGATCGCCGGACGCGCCAACGAACTGGCCGGCGGCCAGCGCGGCGGCAAGAGCCCGGTGCATCCCAACGACCACGTCAACCACGGCCAGAGCTCCAACGACTGCTTCCCCACCGCCATGCACATCGCTGCGGTGCGCGCCGTGCAGCACGACCTGCTGCCGGCGATCGGCGAACTGAGCGGCGCCCTCGCCGAGCAGGCGGTGCGGCATAACCACCTGGTGAAGACCGGCCGCACCCACCTGATGGACGCCACGCCGATCACCTTCGGCCAGGAGCTGTCGGCCTTCGTCGCCCAGCTCGACTATGCCGAGCGGGCGATCCGCGCGGCGCTGCCGGCGGTCTGCGAGCTGGCCCAGGGCGGCACTGCGGTCGGCACCGGGCTGAACGCGCCGCCGGGCTTCGCCGAAGCCATCGCCGCCGAACTGGCCGCCCTATCCGGGTTGCCCTTCGTCTCGGCGCCGAACAAGTTCGCCGCCCTCTCCGGCCACGAGCCGCTGGTGCACCTCTCCGGCGCGCTGAAGACCCTGGCGGTGGCGCTGATGAAGCTCGCCAACGACCTGCGCCTGCTCGGCTCCGGCCCGCGCGCCGGCTTCGCCGAGGTGCGCCTGCCGGCCAACGAGCCGGGCAGCTCGATCATGCCCGGCAAGATCAACCCGACCCAGTGCGAGGCCCTGTCCATGCTCGCCTGCCAGGTGCTGGGCAACGACAGCACCATCGCCTTCGCCGCCAGCCAGGGACACCTGCAGCTCAACGTCTACAAGCCGGTGATCATCCACAACCTGCTGCAGTCGGTGCGCCTGCTTGCCGACGGCTGCCACAACTTCCGCCTGCACTGCATCGAGGGGCTGGAGCCGGACCCGCAGCGAATGACCGAGCACCTCGAGCGCAGCCTGATGCTGGTGACCGCGCTGAACCCGCACATCGGCTACGACAAGGCCGCGGAAATCGCCAAGAAGGCCTACGCCGAGGGCAGCACCCTGCGCGAGGCGGCCCTGGCGCTGGGCCACGTCAGCGCCGAGGACTTCGACGCCTGGGTGCGTCCGCAGGACATGCTGGAGGCCGGCCGGCACGGCTGAACCGGGAACCCTGGCGCTCTCGCCTCCCCGCGCGGAGCCTCGCTGGCGGCGCCAGGGCCGCGCAAACCGCCCTGGCGCGCCCTCCCGAAGCCGGCGCAAGACCCGCTGCCGTATGCACCCATCATTTTCCTTTCACCATCCAGCCATACCCTGCCCCGGTCGATTTCCGTCTCGGGCAAAACCTTCGAAAGCACCAGGCCATGCTGCCGGGGTGACAAGCGCCTGTTCAGGACCCGGCAAGCCAGGCCCTTACCGAGTCAATCGCCCAAGGGAATGGCGTTTCGGGAAGTGAATCGTTTCATTTTCTCCGCAGCGTCATGCCGGGCGCCGGTGCCGGACCGCCGCTTGAAATCCGTCTCAACGTCGCAGGGTCCATGTGCAGCAGATCGTGAGCAGGCGTCAGGGAAGCAGTACGACACGTTATTCCCCTATGGAGAGACTCATGTCCAATCACGCTTCGTCGGTCAATCCGACACCCGCCGGCCCGGCATCGCTCGGCGTTGCCGGTGTTTTCCCCCTCAGTCTGTTCTTCGCCATCGGCTTTGTCGCGATGACCGCCTACTTCATGTACTGGGGGCTCGATTACACCAACCACAGCCAGGTCATGCTGTTCATCCTGGCGACGCTGTTCGGGGTCTTCATGGCCTTCAACATCGGCGGCAACGATGTGGCCAACTCCTTCGGCACCAGCGTCGGCGCGGGCACCCTGACCATCAAGCAGGCCCTGCTGGTGGCGGCGGTGTTCGAGGTGAGCGGCGCGGTGATCGCCGGCGGCGAGGTCACCAGCACCATCCGCGGCGGGATCGTCAACCTGGCCGGAATGGCCCTGGCGCCCATGGATTTCGTCTACATCATGATGTCGGCGCTGGTGGCCGCGGCGCTGTGGCTGCTGTTTGCCACCAAGAAGGGCTACCCGGTCTCCACCACCCACTCGATCATCGGCGCGATCGTCGGCAGCTCGATCGCCCTGGGGGTCATGCTCGATGGCGCACCATCCGCCCTCGCCCTGGTGCAGTGGGGCAAGATCGGCGAGATCGCCGTGTCCTGGGTGCTCTCGCCGGTGCTGGGCGGCCTCGTCTCCTACCTGCTGTTCTCGCTGATCAAGCGGCACGTCCTAGTGTTATGACACAGCTAAATCTGCGTCATGCATAATGTCGGCATGGAACATTACAGAATCATCCTCAGTCCTCAAGAAAGAGCGCGGTTGC
>NZ_SMMU01000054.1 GCF_004339665.1 Azotobacter chroococcum | reverse complement strand
CAGCAGGGGGCAGCGGTTGGTGAGTTTGGCGACTGCCAATTTACCTGCTTCCCTGACTGTCAATCCTCGCTTTCCCAGGATTCCGCGAAGAACCAATAAAAACGCCACCTCGAAGGTGGCGTTTCGACTAACTAGATGCAGCCTCAGACCGAAAAGGACTGGCCACAGCCACAGGTGGTCGCGGCATTGGGATTCTTGATCACGAAGCGTGAACCCTCCAGCCCCTCCTGATAATCGACCTCGGCCCCGGCCAGATACTGAAAGCTCATCGGATCGACGACCAGGCTGACCCCCTCACGCTCGACGATGGTGTCGTCCTCGGCGACCTCCTCATCGAAGGTGAATCCGTACTGGAATCCCGAGCATCCCCCGCCCGTGACGAATACACGGAGCTTCAGCCGCGGATTGCCTTCCTCGCTGATCAGGGTCTTCACCTTGTTTGCGGCCCCCTGCGTAAAGAGCAACGGAGTCGGGGTGAAGGTTTCAACGGTCATGCTGGTGACTCCCCGGCGCCATGCGCCCTAACTAACAGTAAACCGGATTATCCACCTGCGCGAAAAACCCGGTCAACAGACTGCCTGCCAATCCGCCCCATTAGCGGGCCTTACTGGCGGCCGGGCAGGGCCATCCTCTTCGTGATTAGGGCAGCAAGGCGGCATGGGCCAGGCCAAGCCGCTCATCCAGACCGAAGAGGATGTTCATGTTCTGCACCGCCTGTCCGGAAGCTCCCTTGACGAGATTGTCGATCACCGACAGTACCACCACCAGATCGCCGCCCTGCGGCCGGTGCACGGCGATGCGGCAAACGTTGGCTCCCCGTACGCTGCGGGTTTCCGGATGGCTGCCGGCCGGCATGACATCGACGAAAGGCTCGTTGGCATAGCGCTTCTCGTAGAGCGCCTGGAGATCCATGGAACGGTCGACGACGGTCGCATACAGGGTGGCATGAATGCCACGGATCATCGGCGTCAGGTGCGGCACGAAGGTTAGCCCGACCTCGCCCCCGGCCGCGCGACGCAGGCCCTGGCTGATTTCCGGCAGGTGACGGTGGCCCTTCACCGAGTAGGCCATCATGCTTTCGCCGGCCTCGCAGAACAGCGAACCGACCTTGGCCCCGCGGCCTGCGCCGCTGACCCCGGATTTGCAGTCGGCAATCAGCCGTGCGTTGTCGGCCAGACCGGCCTCCAGCAACGGCAGGAAGCCCAGCTGGGTCGCCGTCGGATAACAGCCGGGGACGGCGATCAGGCGTGCCATGCGGATCTGCTCGCGATTCACCTCGGGCAGGCCGTAAACCGCTTCCGGCAGCAGCTCCGGGGCACCGTGCGGCTGACCGTACCAGCGAGCCCACTCCTCGGCATCCTGCAGCCGGAAGTCGGCGGACAGGTCGATCACCCGGGTGCCGGCAGCCAGCAACTCGCCAGCCAGGGCATGGGCGACGCCATGCGGCGTGGCGAAGAACACCACATCACAGCTGCCCAGAATGGTGCTGTCCGGCACACTGAAGGCCAGCTCGTCATAATGGCCGCGCAGATTCGGGTACATATCGGCGACCTTCACCCCCGACTCCGAACGCGAGGTGATCACCGCCACCTCCGCCTGGGGATGCTGCGCCAGCAGACGCAGCAGTTCGACCCCGGTGTAGCCCGTGCCGCCAACGATACCGACCTTGACCATAAACCCGCCCTCGCCTCAAGCCACTGAAAGGGTGCCGATGATAAAGCCCCGGCCGGCAGCCGGCCAACCGCCCGGATGACGTGCGCCACCGCCTGCCACTAGTATTTCGGCTTTACCGCTACCGGGAGTGCCCCATGCTCTACCTCTGGCTGAAAGCCCTGCATATCATCGCCGTCGTCTGCTGGTTCGCCGGACTCTTCTACCTGCCGCGCCTGTTCGTCTACCACGCCATGAGCGAGGACCAGAGCAGCCGCGAGCGCTTCTGCGTCATGGAGCGCAAGCTCTACCGGGGCATCATGAATCCCTCGCTGATCGCCACCCTGCTGCTCGGCGCAGGGCTCATCGCACTGAACCCGGGCTACTACTTCAGTCAGGGCTGGATGCACGCGAAGCTCACGGCGGTCCTTCTGCTGATCGGCTACCACCATGTCTGCGGCCGCCAGCTCAAGCGCTTCGCCAGCGGCGAAACCCCGCACAGTCACGTGTTCTTCCGCTGGTTCAACGAGATTCCCGTGCTCTTCCTGCTGGCCATCGTGATCCTGGTCGTGGTGCGCCCCTTCTGAATACACACGGTTCAATCCTCGTCCGATACGCTTGCTCCACCCTTGGTTCCACATCAGCCTCTGGCTGCTGTGGAGCGCCCCCGTTAAACTCGGAGGACCTCACAACAGGCAGGGAGACTGTCCGTGGACTGTCTATTTTGCAAGATCGCCGCCGGGGAGATCCCTGCGCGCAAGCTCTACGAAGACGACCAGGTCGTCGCCTTCCACGACATCGGCCCGCAGGCGCCGGTGCATTTCCTGGTCATTCCGAAGCGGCACATTGCCACCCTCAACGACCTGAGCGAAGAAGACCGGCTGCTGGCCGGACACATGCTCTTCACCGCCCAGCGCCTGGCCAGGGAGCAGGGCTGCGAGGAAGGTTTCCGCGTGGTGATGAACTGCAACGAGCAAGGCGGACAAACCGTCTACCACATCCACATGCATGTGCTCGGCCAGCGCCAGATGCACTGGCCACCAGGCTGATCCGCCCAGCGCTGCAGCCGCGGCGCCCTCCCCAAGCGCCACCCTGCCCGGGTCAAACTGCCCGGCATGAATTCTCCGGAGGTTCCATGGCCAACGAACGCCACTATTCGGCCGCCGACCGCCTGCTGCTGCAGGCCGATGCAGCCCTGCGCACCCTGCTGCCCTTCAGCGGCAAGCCCTATCGCCCGTCTCCAGCTCAGAGCGAACCGGAAACCCAGCTCGATGCCGGCCAGGCCCGGCATGTCGCCGGCCTCATGCGCGTCAATCACACCGGCGAGGTCTGCGCCCAGGCGCTCTACCAGGGCCAGTCGCTGACCGCCCAACTGCCACAGGTACGCAGCGCCATGGAGCAGGCCGCCAACGAGGAAGTCGACCACCTGGCCTGGTGCGAACAGCGCATCCGCGAGCTGGACAGCCGACCCAGCCTGCTCAACCCCTTGTTCTACGGCCTGTCCTTCGGCATCGGCGCAGCGGCTGGTCTGATCAGCGACCGGATCAGCCTGGGCTTCGTCGCGGCAACCGAGGACCAGGTCTGCAAGCACCTGGACGACCACCTGGGCCAGTTGCCGGAGGAAGACCGGAAATCCCGCGCCATCCTCGAGCAGATGCGCATCGATGAGCGGCAGCATGCCGCGACCGCCCTCGAGGCCGGCGGCCTGCGCTTCCCGGCGCCGGTCAAGTTCGGCATGTCCCTGCTGTCCAAGGTGATGACCAAGACCACCTACCGGATCTGATGGCACAGGGTATCGAGCAAGACAAAGGGCGCCTATGGCGCCCTTCGTGCTCTCTAGATCCGCGGCCTGAGGCCCGCCGGCGTCTCAATGCGGCATGTTGCGCGCATAGAAGATTTCCAGCATTTCGTGGCGCAGACGCTCCTCCACCTGCTTGCGCTGCTCGCCAGACAGGTTGCGGGTAGCATCGCCGAACAGATAGTTGTCCAGGTCGAAGTCCTTGAGCAGCATCTTGGTGTGGAACATGTTCTCCTGATACACGTTCACGTCGGTCATCTGGTAGGCCGCACGGGTATCCGCGGAGAGATACTTCTGGATCGAGTTGATCTCGTGATCGATGAAGTGCTTGCGGCCCTCCACGTCGCGGGTGAAGCCGCGCACCCGATAGTCCACGGTGACGATGTCCGAGTCGAACTGGTGGATCAGATAATTGAGCGCCTTCAGCGGCGAGATCACCCCGCAGGTGGACACATCGATATCCACCCGGAAGGTGGCCAGGCCATCGACCGGATGGATTTCCGGATAGGTGTGCACGGTGATGTGACTCTTGTCCAGATGCGCCAGAATGGTTTCCGGCAGCGGCCCCGGCGACTCCTCGATCTGGCTTTCGGTCGGCTCGACCGGCTGCTCGGAGATCAGGATGGTCACGCTGGCCCCCTGGGGGTCATAGTCCTGGCGGGCGATGTTCAGCACATTGGCGCCGATGATGTCGACAACATCGGTGAGAATCTGCGTCAGCCGCTGGGCATCGTACTCTTCGTCGATATACCGGATGTAGGCCTGCTGGTCTTCCGGCGTTTCCGCGTAGCAGATGTCGTAGATGTTGAAGCTCAAGGTCTTGGTCAGGTTGTTGAACCCGTGGAGCTTGAGTTTGCTTTTCACCGTTTGGGAACTCTCAGTCGATGCGGCCCCGCCGCGTGATTGGGCATGCCCGTCAGATGCGCGGGCGGCATCTGCGTAGGACGGTTAACACCTCTTCGCGTTGGCGATTATGGTTGTGCTGCCAGGGCCCGATGCCCCTGAAAATGGGGGCGAATTATGCAGAGCCACGCGCCGCGACGCCAGCGTCCGCGCAGCCCTCACGATGTCCGGGAGGATTCAGCCGAGTTCGACGATTTCGTAGTCGTGGCTGATCTCCACCCCGGCGCGGCCCAGCATGATGGAGGCGGAACAGTATTTCTCCGCCGACAGCTCCACGGCCCGCTTGACCTGCGCTTCCTTCAGCCCCCGCCCCTTGACCACGAAATGCAGATGGATCCTGGTGAACACCTTGGGATCCTCGCCGGCCCGCTCGGCCTCCAGGAAGGCCTCGCAGTTCTCCACCGCCTGCCGCGACTTCTTCAGGATGCTCACCACATCGAAGCTGGAACAGCCGCCCAGGCCCAGCAGCAGCATCTCCATCGGCCGGATGCCGAGGTTGCGCCCGCCATTCTCCGGCGGACCGTCCATGACGACCGCATGGCCGCTGCCGGACTCGCCGATGAACATGGCCTCGCCGGCCCATTGAATGCGCGCTTTCATCCCAGACTCCCTTGCTGAAAATGCCGCGGATTCTAGCACAGCGTCCCCTGCCCACCGCCGCAGCCCGAAAGACGGGAAAGATCAGGGGAGATGTTCGCTCCATCACAAATCGGAGCCGGCATGGCACGTGCGTCTGTTAAGCTGCCATCAGTTTACTGGCACACTTAAGCCACAAGTAGAAAAACGCCAGACGACAAGGACCAATCTTCATTCCAAGGGGACTCCCGCGTGGTCGCTCTCACCCTTCTTCCACCCAAGCTCAACAATCACGACAAACTGCTCGCCCATTGCCATCGGCGCCGCTATACCGCCAAGAGCACGATCATCTATGCGGGCGACCGGTGCGAAAGCCTGTTCTTCATCATCAAGGGCTCGGTCACCATCCTCATCGAGGACGATGACGGACGCGAGATGATCATCGCCTACCTGAACGCCGGGGACTTCTTCGGCGAAATGGGCCTGTTTGACAAGGAGGGCAGCGAGAAGGAGCGCAGCGCCTGGGTCCGCGCCAAGACCGAGTGCGAAGTGGCGGAGATCAGCTATGCCAAGTTCCGCGAACTGGCCCAGCAGGACCCGGAAATCCTCTATGCCCTCGGCCGGCAGATGGCCGACCGCCTGCGCAACACCACCCGCAAGGTCGGCGACCTGGCCTTCCTCGACGTCACCGGCCGCGTGGCGCGCACCCTGCTCGACCTGTGCAAGCAGCCCGACGCCATGACCCATCCCGACGGCATGCAGATCAAGATCACCCGTCAGGAAATCGGCCGCATCGTCGGCTGCTCGCGGGAAATGGTCGGCCGCGTGCTGAAGAGCCTGGAGGAACAAGGCCTGGTTCACGTCAAGGGAAAGACCATGGTGGTCTTCGGTACCCGCTGAGGCCCCTCCGCCAGCCCGGCGCGCAACACGCCGGGCCGCAAGGCTCTTAGCTCGGGAAGAACAGCCGGCGCAGCTCGGCCCCCGGCTTCTCGGCACGCATGAACGCCTCGCCGACGAGGAAGGCGTACACCCCACTGACCTCCATCAGCTCGACATCGGCGCGGTTGAGAATGCCGCTCTCGGTGACCACCAGACGGTCCCGCGGCACCTTCGGCAGCAGGTCGAGGGTGGTTTCCAGGCTCACCTCGAAGGTGTGCAGGTTGCGGTTGTTGATGCCGATCAGCGGCGTTTCCAGTTGCAGCGCCCGCTCCAGCTCGGCGCCGTCATGCACCTCCACCAGCACGTCGAGACCGACCTCCTTCGCGGTGGCGGCCAGCTCCAGCATCTGCTCATCACCCAGTGCGGCGACGATCAGCAGCACGCAATCGGCACCCAGCGCACGGGCCTCGACCACCTGATAGGGATCGATGAGAAAATCCTTGCGGATCACCGGCAGGCCGCAGGCTGCACGGGCCTCCTGCAGATAGGCGTCGCTGCCCTGGAAGAAGTCCACGTCGGTCAGCACCGACAGGCAGGTCGCCCCGCCCTCCTCGTAGCTTTTGGCGATCTCCGCGGGGACGAAGTGCTCGCGCAGCACGCCCTTGCTCGGCGAGGCCTTCTTGACCTCGGCGATCACCGCCGGCTGCTTGCGCCCGACCTGCGCCTGCAGGGCCGCGGCGAAGCCGCGCGGAGCACTGGCGGAACGGGCCAGCGCCTCGACCTCGGCCAACGGGACACGGGCGCTGCGCTCGGCGACTTCCTCGACCTTGCGCGCGATGATCTTTTCCAGAACGGTGGGCAGGCTCACGCTTGATTCTCCTGACGAAAGACGGCGGTGATGGATACCAGTTCCTCCAGCTTGTCGCGCGCCAGCCCGGTGTGCAGAGCGTCGTGGGCCAATGCCACGCCCTCCTTCAGGCTGCCGGCCTGGTCGGCGGCATAGAGCGCGGCGCCGGCGTTGAGCACGATCATCTCGGCGGCCTTCTGGCCGTTCTCGGTCTTGCGCCGACCGAGGGCATCGCGAATCAGCGCCAGCGACTCCTGCGGCCCCTCCACATCGAGGCCGATCAGGCTCTGGCTCCTGATGCCGAAATCCTCCGGCTGGACGAGGTACTCGTCGATCTGGCCGTTGCGCAGCTCGGCAATGTAGGTCGGTGCGGCCAGGCTGATCTCGTCCAGACCGTCCTGGGCATGCACCACCAGCACATGCAGGCTGCCCAGACGGGCCATCACCTCCGCCAGCGGCCGGCACAGCGCCTGGCTGAACACGCCGAGCACCTGATGCTTCACCCCGGCCGGATTGGTCATCGGCCCCAACATGTTGAACAGCGTGCGCAGGCCGAGTTCACGGCGCGGACCGATGGCATGCTTCATCGCGCCGTGGTGGGCGGGAGCGAACATGAAGCCGACGCCGACCGACTCGACGCAACGCGCCACCTGCTCGGGGGTCAGGTCCAGGTAGACCCCAGCGGCCTCCAGCAGGTCGGCGCTGCCGCTCTTGCCGGAGACCGCGCGGTTGCCGTGCTTGGCCACCCGGCCGCCGGCCGCGGCGACGACGAAGGCCGCGGCGCTGGAGACGTTGAAGATGTTCATGCCGTCGCCGCCGGTGCCACAGGTGTCGACCAGGTGCGCAGCGTCGATCCGCACCGGCGCGGCCAGCTCGCGCATGACCCGCGCGGCGCCGACGATCTCGTCGATGCTCTCGCTCTTCATGCGCATGCCCATCAGGAAGGCGCCGATCTGCGCGTCGCTGCACTGGCCGGTCATGATCTGGCGCATCACCTCCTGCATCTCCGCCGTGCTCAGGTCAAGACGCTCGGCCACCCGCGCCAGGGCTTGCTTGATGTCCATCAGCGCACGCCTCCATTGTGCTTCAGGAAGTTGGCGAACAGCTCGTGCCCCTGCTCGGTGAGAATAGACTCGGGATGGAACTGCACGCCCTCGATGTTCAGGGTCTTGTGGCGCAGGCCCATGATCTCGTCCATGGCGCCGTCCTCGAACTGCGTCCAGGCGGTGATCTCCAGGCACTCCGGCAGAGTTTCGCGCTTGACCACCAGCGAATGGTAGCGGGTCACGGTGAGCGGATTGCTGAGGCCGGCGAACACCCCCTGGTCCCGGTGGAACACCGGGCTGGTCTTGCCGTGCATGGCCACCCGCGCGCGCACCACGTTGCCGCCGAAGGCCTGGCCGATGCTCTGGTGGCCGAGGCAGACACCGAGGATCGGCAGCTTGCCGGCGAAATGGCGGATCGCCTCGAGCGACACCCCCGCCTCGCTGGGCGTGCAGGGGCCGGGCGAGATCACCAGGCGCTCCGGGCGCAGGGCCTCGATCTCGGCGATGCTCAGCTCGTCGTTGCGGATCACCTTGACCTCCGCCCCCAGCTCGCCGAGATAGTGGACGACGTTGTAGGTGAAGGAATCGTAGTTGTCGATCATCAGCAGCATGTTAGGCATAACCCCTTGATATTACTGCTTTTTAATTAAAGCCATCTGATTTCATACCCGCTTATGCACCCGCTATTTCTTTCGCTGGGCCATCTGACGATAAGGCTGGTCGGTAGAAAACAGAGAAGCAGCGAATACGGTCCGGCGAGCCGGAGAACAAGGAGGTCAGGCGCGCCAACGCCAGTGGGCATGTGCTTTGATGACTCGCATCAGAAGGGTGCAGGACGTCACGGATACTCTCACGGTTCATCCCCGCACACGCGGGGAACACGGTGCCCATCTTACTACGCTGAACGCTTCTCGCCTCGCCGTTCTGAACAGTCTCGTGTCATCGCCTCCGCGCTGTACCTTCGGTAGCACCAGGCGTTCGCGCAGTTTTCCTCTTCAACTGCTCACGTCCTGTGGCCCGACTTTTCCTATCGGCGCCCGCTCCGGCTTCGCGCCGGTCATGCGCCTCTCCAATCCCCCGCCGCTGAATCGCAGGCACAAAAAAAGAGCCCCCGCCGGTACGGCGGGGGCTCTTTTTTTCGATCTGTCGGCGGATCAGCGACCGTTGTAGGCGAAGGATTCGGCGGTTTCAGGGGTCCAGCCATACGGACGCGGGCGGTTGCCGTGGATCACGACCTTTTCGCCTTCGGCGAAGACGTAGTTCGGCGAGCGGTACTCCTTCAGTTCGCCGCTGTCGGTGCGCACCAGGTAGATACGCTCGCTGGCACCCAGGGCCTCCTGACCGGAACCGCCGAACAGTGCACCAAAGCCTGCACCGATCACCGCACCGATCGGACCGCCGACAGCGCCGGCCATCATGCCGTTCATGCCGCCCGCAGCCTGGCCGGAGGTCTCGCTCGTCACTTCCCGGACGATTTCGGCAGCATTGACAGTGCCGACGCAGAGCATGCCGATGGTCAGAGCCAGAATTCCGAATTTTTTCATGGCGGTTTCCCCAGAGCGAGACGAGCGGTCGTTACCAGTCGATTCCATCGAGACGAGGTGTGGCGCTGTTATCGCCGTTGTTTCGTCTCCCTTGGTTTGTAAACTACCGCTTTCATTGACATGAATCAATAAAACAATCGCCCTCTCATGCTTAAGGAGGGGGGCTCCCAAGGGCCGGCAAGACGGCGCCTCCAGCCACGCGCTTCGCAGAAGATAGCCAACTAACTGATTTGCAAGAAAAAGCCGAACAGACCGGGACTTGCGTCCAATTTCTGAGGTCTTGACTCAACATTTTCACTTCGGCGCGATCGCACTCACCCGCTGCCGCTGCTCCAGCGTTCGCAGCGTCCCGAGGCCGAGCATTCCGAACAGATGCTCGAAGAGCACGTCGTCGAGCGACGGCAGCGGCGCCGGATCGGTCCACCGCAGCAGGCGGACGAAGGCAGCGCTGAGGATCTCATTGTGCTCGACGGCAGCAGCGCGAGCACCGGCACGAAGCGGGCGCGCTATGATCGCGCCCGCTTTCCACACCTGCCGCAAACGAGACGACCCTCCCCGCCATGCTCAAGACACCCTTCAGGATTTCCGGCCTGTGGCCGGCCCTGCTGCTCTGGACCCTCGGCGCGGCCCTGCCCGCCGGCGCCGCGCAGGAAAACCAGGCCGTGATCGCCCTGCTGAAAAGCGCCATCGAGGAATTCAGCGCCGGGCGCCCCGAGCAGGCCGCGTCCGCCCTGGAACGGGGGCTGCGCATCGAGCCTAACAATGCCATCCTCTGGCACTACCTGGGACAGACCCGCCTGCATCAGGGGCATTATCAGGAGGCCGGGTCCCTGGCCGCCAAGTCCAACACCCTGATCGGCGACAACGACGCCCTGCGCGCGCGCAATGTCTGGCTGATCGCTGCCGCCCGGCAGGCCGCCGGCCAGAACCGCTCGCCGAGCGCCAGCGACGGCGGGCAAGCGGCCCTGCAGCAGCGCCTCGACGAGGAAACCGAACGGCGCCGGCAAGCCGAGGCCGAGGTCGCCGCCCTGCGCGAACGGCTGGAGCAGGCGCAATGCACGACTGCCAGCCAGGCGCCGATGCCCTCCAACACACCCGGACCGTTCCGCCCGGAGCGCTCCCCGGCCGATATGCAGGACGCCGCGCTCGGCCTGGCCCATGACCGGAGCGCACCGTCGGTTCCGACCAGCCACTGGCCCCCAGCGGGCAAGTGCCGCATCTGGTTCCCGGACCGTCCGCCGGGGCAGCAGCCGCCGCCGGGCGACTGCCGGACGCTGAAGCGCCAGCTTCCGGTTGGCGCCTGGCTGGTCGGCTCCTGAACAGGCATCGAATACCGTTGCGGCCAGCGGACCATGCGCGTGCAGGACAAACCCTCTCGCCCGCCTCAATGGCTGCGCCTGGCCATCGACCACGGCGTCAGTCCTGGGCGTCATCCGACCGACGCCCCCTGACAACCCCTCAAAAGCGCGTGCGAGCGTTTAGCCTGGCAGTCCGCGCCCCTGTATCATGAAGGGGTAATTCAGAACACCGCTCAGCAACCCCAGGCGCGCAGGCGCAAGAGATCCCCCATGTTTGACGGCATAGTCGACTTCATCGCCCAGACGGGCTACCTCGGCGTATTCCTCCTGATGGTCCTGGAAAACCTCTTTCCACCCATCCCCTCCGAACTGATCATGCCGCTGGCCGGCTTCGCCGCTGCCAAGGGCGACCTGAGCGCGTCCGGCGTGCTGCTGGCGGGAACGGCAGGCTCGGTGTTCGGCGCATTGCCCTGGTACTACGCCGGCTATTTCTTCGGCAGCGAACGGCTGAAGCGGCTGGCCGGGCGCTTCGGCCGCTGGATGACCATTTCCCCGCAGGAAGTGGATAGCGCCTCGGCCTGGTTCGAGCGCCACGGCTGGAAGGCCACGCTGTTCGGCCGGCTGATCCCGGCGATCCGCACCCTGATCTCGACGCCCGCCGGCATGGTCGCCATGCCGATGCGCGCCTTCCTGTTCTACTCGACGCTCGGCTCGCTGGTGTGGATCGCGGCGCTGACCAGCGCAGGTTATCTGCTGCACGGGCAATACCATGTGGTCGCCGACTACATCGACCCGCTGTCCAAGGTGGTGGTGCTGGCGGTGGTCGGCCTGTACCTGTACCGCCTGCTGGCCCACAAGGGCACCGACGCCGAAGCCTGAACCGGCCCGGCGACAGGCTCGTCGTCCAGCCCGGGGCACGCGCCCCGGGCTTTTTGTTTCCGGTGCCCGGCATGCCGGGCACGGCTCAGCCCTTGATGCACACCAGCGGCCTGAGCCGCGCCACCCGCCGCGCCAGCCCTGCCTGCTCGGCCGCCTCGACCACCGCGCCGACGTCCTTGTAGGCCAGCGGCGCCTCCTCGGCCACGCCGCGCAGGCTGGGACTGCGGATCAGGATGCCGCGCCCCGCCAGTTCGTCCACCACCGCGCGGCCCTGCCAGCGGCGCAGCGCCTCGTGGCGGCTCATCGCCCGCCCGGCGCCGTGGCAGGCCGAGGCGAAGGCGCGCTCCTCGTCGCCGCCCGCGCCGGCCAGCACCCAGGACGAAGTGCCCATGCTGCCGCCGATCAGCACCGGCTGGCCGACCTGGCGGTACTCCGCTGGCAGCTCGGCGTGCCCGGCGGCGAAGGCGCGGGTCGCCCCCTTGCGGTGGACGAACAGCCGCCGGCTCCGCCCGCCGAGGACATGCCGCTCCTCCTTGCAGGTGTTGTGCGACACGTCGTAGAGCAGCGGCATGGCGATGCCGGGGAACAGCTCGGCAAAGGCCTCGCGCGCCAGCTGGGTGAGAATCTGCCGGTTGGCCAGCGCGCAGTTGATCGCCGCGCGCATGGCGCCGAGATAGCGCTGGCCCAGCTCGGACTTGAGCGGCGCGCAGGCCAGCTCGCGGTCCGGCAGGGCGATGCCCGCCTGCGCGGCGGCAATCACCATGGCACGCAGGTAGTCGGTGCCGATCTGGTGGCCCATGCCCCGCGAGCCGCAATGGATGGTCACCAGCACGTCGCCCTCGGCCAGGCCGTAGGCCCGGGCCGCCTCGGCATCGAACAGCGCGTCGACCACCTGCACCTCCAGGTAGTGATTGCCCGAGCCGAGGGTGCCCATCTCGTCGCGCTGGCGCTTCTTCGCCTGCTCCGAGACGGCGGAAGGATCGGCGCCGGCCATGCAGCCGGACTCCTCGATGCGCGCCAGATCGGCCTCGCTGCCGAAGCCTTCCTCGACCGCCCACTTCGCGCCGCCGCGCAGCATGGCGTTCATCTCCTGAGGCCTCAGGCGCAGCGCGCCGGTGCTGCCGAGTCCGGCCGGGATGCGCCGGTAGAGCACGTCGGCCAGATGCGGCTTCGCCGCCTCCACGTCGGCCAGCTTGAGTCCGGTGTGCAGGCTGCGCACCCCGCAGGAAATGTCGAAGCCGACCCCGCCGGCCGACACCACGCCGCCCTCCTCGGCATCGAAGGCCGCCACCCCGCCGATCGGGAAGCCGTAGCCCCAGTGCGCATCGGGCATGGCGTAGGAGGCCTCGACGATGCCCGGCAGGCTGGCGACATTGGCGACCTGCTCGCCGACCTTGTCGTCCATCGCCTCGACGAGTGCCTGCGAGGCGAAGATCACCCCCGGCACGCGCATCCGCCCACTGGCCGGCAGCTCCCATTCGAAGGGGCCGCGCTGACGAAATTGCGAGAGGTTCATGGTCAGTCTCCTGCGGGAAGCAGTCGCCTGACTATAGGTCAGCAACTGCGGCGCGGCAGGGACCGGTCATCCGGCCGCCAACCGCCGCCCCACATAGGCCAGCAGCGCATCCAGGCTGGTCAGCTGCTGGTAGTCGGCCTCCGGGATGTTCACCCCGAGGCGCTGGTGCAGGGCGGCGAGAAAGCGCAGCCAGTCCATCGAGTCGAGGTCGACCTCGTCGCGCAGCGGGCGGTCGCCGCGCAGGGTCTCGGCTTCGACTTCCGGGGCGATGCCCTGCAGGGCTTCGAGCACTTCGCGGCGGATCTGTGCATCGTCCATCTTCGGGTTCCTCACAGGCGGTCCGGGGTCTGCAGCAGGCGGCGCACCTCGCCGAGAAAACGCGCGCCGTAGTGGCCGTCGCTGGCGCGGTGGTCGGCGGCCAGGCTGAACTGGGCACTGGGCATCACGCACAGCCTGCCCTCCTCCACCCAGGGCCGCTCGGCGATGCGGCCGACGCCGACCAGCGCCACCTGCGGCGGGTAGATCACGCCGAACACGCTGTCCACGCCCTGGTCGCCAAGCTGGGTGACGGTCAGGCTGGCGTCGGACAGCTCCGAGCTGCGCAGCGAGTAGCTGCGCGCGCGCTGCACCAGATCGCCCAGTTCGGCCATCAGCTGCTCCAGCGGCTTGTCGGCCACATCGTGCAGCGCCGGGGCGATCAGCCCGCCCTGGCGCAAGGCCACCGCCACGCCGAGGTGGATGCCGGGCGCCGCCCGGAAGGCGCCGTCCTGCCAGTAGCCGTTGAGCTGCGGATAGTCGCGCAGGGCCAGGGCGACGGCCTTGAGCAGCAGCACCCCGGGCAAGAGGCGCTGCTCGGGCGGCAGCCCGGCGTTGTGCGCCGAAAGCCAGGCCATGGCGGCGCCGAGGGGGATGGTTTCGCCCAGGTAGTAATGGGGAATCTCACGCTTGGAACGGCTCATCGCCGCGGCGATGGCCTGGCGCATGGCGGCCTGGCGGTCGAGGGGCGCGGCCGATTTCGCCGCGGCCTCGACGTCGGCCAGGCTCACCGCGCCCTGCGGGCCCGTGCCGCTCAGGGTGCCGGCATCCACACCCAGTTCGGCGGCGCGCTTGCGCGCGGCGGGGGAGATCCGCGCGCGGCTGGCGGGTGGCGCGGCGGACGTGGTCGTACCTGGCGCAGGTGCCGGCTGGGCCGGTTTCGCGACGCGTGCGGGGCGCTGCACGGTTTCCGAGGTTTCCCCGGCCTCCAGCAACGCGGCGATGGGCGTGCCCACCGGCACCTTGTCGCCCGGCTGGATCAGCAGGTCGAGGACCGTGCCGTCCTGCCAGCACTCCACGTCCACCGCCGCCTTGGCGGTGTCGACCACCGCGACCACCTGGCCGCGCCGGACCGCCTCGCCCGGCGCGATCCGCCACTCCAGCAGGGTGCCCTCGTCCATGTCGGCGCCGAGGGAGGGCAGCTTGAATTCGATCATCGGTCCTCCCCTGGGAGATGACTCCCACGCTCCTGCGTGGGAGGCCGGGCCCGGGCGCTCCTGCGCCCTCGGGACGCCGGAGCGTCCCCTGCGGCGTGCCCACGCCGGAGCGTGGGCACGATCATCAATTCGATCATCCCAGCAGTCCCTTCGCCGCCGCGACGATGCCCGGCACCTGCGGCAGCGCCGCCTCCTCCAGATGCTTCGCGTAGGGGATCGGCACCTCCAGGCTGCACACCCGCGCCGGCGGGGCGTCGAGGTCATAGAACGCCTGCTCGACGATCCGCGCGATGATCTCGGCGGACAGGCTGCCGCTGCGCCAGCCCTCGTCGACCACCAGCGCGCGGCGGGTCCTGCGCACCGAGGCGAGGATGGTGGCGTCGTCCAGCGGGCGCAACACGCGCAGGTCGAGCACCTCGGCGGAGATGCCCTCGCCAGCCAGCTGTTCGGCGGCGCTCAGTGCCTTGCCGAGGGTGCCGCCATAGGCGATCAGGGTCAGGTCGGTGCCCGCCCGGCGCACCCGTGCCGAGTGGATGTCCACCACTTCGCGCTCGTCCAGCTCGCCCTCGAGGTTGTACAGCGCGCCGTGCTCGAAGAGCAGCATCGGGTCGGGGTCCTGCAGCGCCGGCCAGAGCATGCCGCGGGCATCCTCCAGGGTCGCCGGGGCGAGGATCCTCAGCCCCGGGATGTGCGCGTACCAGCCCTCCAGGCTGTGCGAGTGCTGCGCCGCCAGCTGGCGCCCGGCGCCGGTGGCCATGCGCACCACCAGCGGCACCGAGAACTGCCCGCCGGACATGTGCCGCAGGGTCGCGGCGGTGTTCATCAACGGGTCCAGCGCCAGCAGGCTGAAGTTCACCGTCATCACCTCGACGATCGGCCGCAGACCGCCCAGCGCCGCGCCGATGCCGGCGGCGACGAAGGCCAGCTCGGAGAGCGGCGTGTCGCGGATGCGCTGCTCGCCGAACTCCTCCAGCAAGCCCTTGGACACCGCATAGGTGCCGCCGTAGCGGCCGACGTCCTCGCCCATCAGGAACACCCGCGGATCGCGGGCGAGCGCCTCGCGCAGACCCTGGCGCAGGGCCTCGCGGTAGGTGGTGCGGCTCATGGCGAGCGCTCCGGGGTATAGACGTCGTTCATCAGCGTCTCGACCGGCTCCAGGCTGGCGGCCTCGGCGAAGGCCACTGCCGCCTCCACCTCGGCCGCCGCCTCGGCCTCCAGGGCGAGAAAGCCCGGCTCGTCGAGCAGCCCCTGGGCCTTCAGCTGCGCGCTGTAGCTGTGGATCGGCCCGCGCTTCTTCCACTCCTCCACCTCGGCCTTGTCGCGGTACAGCTCGGGGTCGAACATCGAGTGGGCGCGGAAACGGTAGGTGCGGAATTCGAGAAAACAGGGGCAGTGGCCGGCATGCACCTGCTCCACCGCCGCGCGGGTCGCCTCGTGCACGGCGACCACGTCCATGCCGTCCACCGAGCGGGCCGGCACGCCGAACGCCTGGACCTTGGCGCACAGGTCGGTCTGCGCCTGCGAACGCGCCAGGGCGGTGCCCATGGCGTAGAGGTTGTTCTCGCAGCAGAACAGCACCGGCAGCTGCCAGAGCGCGGCGAGGTTGAGCGACTCGGCGGCGGCGCCCTCGGCCAGCGCGCCCTCGCCGAAGAAGCAGGCGGTCAGCCGATTGCCGCCCAGCATGCGCTCGGCCAGCGCCAGGCCGACCGCCAGCGGCAGGCCGCCGGCGACGATGGCGTTGCCGCCGAAGAAGCGCGTCCTGGCGTCGAACAGGTGCATGGAGCCGCCGCGCCCGTGCGAGCAGCCCGCCTGCCGGCCGTACATCTCGGCCATGATCGCGTTCATCGGCACGCCCTGCAGCAGCGCGTGGCCGTGCTCGCGGTAGGTGGCGACCACCGCGTCGTCCGCCGCCAGGGCATGCAGCGCGCCGACCGCCACCGCCTCCTCGCCGATATACAGGTGCAGGAAGCCGCGGATCTTGCCCTCGCCGTACAGCTCGGCGGCGCGCTCCTCCAGGCGGCGAATGCGCAGCATGTCGTGCAGAAGGCCGAGGGCGAAGTCCTGCGGGTAGGGGACGGGCGCGATCATGTCGGGTTCTCCAGGGTCGAGGTGTCGCCCTCGGGCAGGCCCAGCTCGCGGGCCTTGAGCAGGCGGCGCATCAGCTTTCCGCTGCGGGTGCGCGGCAGACTCGCCAGGATGTCCAGCTCCTTGGGCGCCACCGCCGCGCCGAGGCGCTTGCGCGCGTGGCCGAGCAGCTCATCGTGCAGCGCCGCGCCGGCCGCGAAGCCGCCCTTGAGCGAGACGAAGGCCTTCACCGTCTCGCCGAGGATCGGGTCGGGCTTGCCGATCACCGCCGCCTCGGCCACCGCCGGGTGTTCGAGCAGCGCGCTCTCCACCTCGAAGGGGCCGATCAGATGGCCGGCGGACTTGATCACGTCGTCGCTGCGGCCGACGAACCAGTAGTAGCCGTCGGCGTCGCGGCGGGCCAGGTCGCCGCTCAGGTACCAGTCGCCGGCGAAGCAGCGCCGGTAGCGTTCGTCCTGGCCGAGGTAGGCGCGGAATATGCCGGGCCAGGGCTGCTTCAGCGCCAGCTCGCCGATGACCTCATCGCCGAGGAAGTCCAGCGCGCCGTCCTCGCGGCGCTGGACGATGGCCGCCTCGATGCCCGGCAGCGGCTTGCCCATCGAGCCGGGCTTGATCGGCATGGCCGCGGTGTTGGCCAGCATGATCCCGCCGGTCTCGGTCTGCCACCAGTTGTCGTGGATCGGCAGGCCGAGCACCTCCTGGCCCCACCACACCGCCTCGGGGTTGAGCGGCTCGCCGACGCTGGCGACGAAGCGCAGGTTCGGATGGCGGTGCCTGCGCGCCAGCTCGGCGCCGGCCTTCATCAACAGGCGGATGGCGGTCGGTGCGGTGTACCAGACGCTGATCCGCTCGCGCTCGAGGATGGCGTACCAGCGCTCGGCGTCGAACTCGGCGCAGTCGACCACGCTGGTGACGCCGAGCAGCAGCGGAGCGAGGATGCCGTAGGAGGTGCCGGTGACCCAGCCGGGGTCGGCGGTGCACCAGAACACGTCGCCCGGATGCAGGTCGAGGGCGTACTTGCCGGTGACGTAGTGAGTCAGCGCCGCGCCGTGCACGTGCAGCGCGCCCTTCGGGGTGCCGGTGGTGCCGCTGGTGAAGTGCAGCAGCGAGGGGCTGTCGGCGCGGGTCGGGGCGACCTCGAACTCGTCGGCGGCCTCGCCCAGCAGGCGGTGCAGATCGTGGGTGCCCGCCACCTGCACCGCGCCGTTGTCCTCGTCGTAGAGCAGCACGTGCCTGAGCCGCGGCAGCCGCTCGCGGAGCGCCGCCACCTTGCGCCGGTACAGCGCCGTGCTGGTCAGCAGCACCTCGCCCTCGCCGAGGCGCAGGCGGGTTTCCAGGGGCTCGGGGCCGAAGGCGGCGAACAGCGGCGCGACCACGCAGCCGCACTTGAGCCCGCCGAGCACGCCGAGGTACAGCTCCAGGCCGCGGTTGCACAGCACGAACAGCCGCGCGCCGGGCTTCACGCCCAGCGTGGTCAACAGGTTGGCGAAGCGGCTGGTCAGCCGGCCCAGCTCGCCGTAGCTGACCTCGCGGCGGCGCTCGCCCCGTTCGAGCAGGCGCAGGGCGACATGGCTGCGGCGCGGTCCGGCGGCATGCCGGTCGACCGCCTCGAAGGCCAGGTTCAGCCCGCCGCCGGGCAGGCCGGAGAGGCCGGTCGCCTCGACCTGCCAGGAGAAGGCCGCGCGGGCCGCGGCGGTGTCCGGCCAGTTGGGGGTCTGGCGCAGGTCGGCGGGGGTTTTCTCGATGATGGCCGGGCGCATGGGAACTCTCCCTCGGGCGATGCCATCTTCAGCGTAGTGAGCGCCCGGCGAGTTCGCCGGGCCATTCGTGCTCCCGCCGTCCGCTCAGCCGGCCTGCGCCGGCTCGCCGCCCCTGCCTGCGCCTTCGATAGAGGCCAGAACCGCCTGCAGGATCTCCTCCGAGAGGGCCGGATCGTCGACGGCGCGGGCCAGCACCTGGGCGCCGACCATGGCGGAAAAGGTCGCCAGCGCCTTGCGCCGCCGAACGGCCTTCGAGCGCCCCGGCAGCAGGCTGCCCAGCAGGTCGAGCAGCGGGCGCAGGCCCTCGGTCAGCGCATGGCGCACGCCCGGAGCGTGCCGCGGGGCCTCCGCGCCCAGCGCGGCCAGCGCGCAGCCGAGACCGGGGTGGTCGCGGTGGGCAGCGGACAGATAGGCCGCGGCCACGGCGGACAGGCCCTCCTCGCCCGCCTCCGCGATCCTCGCCTGCCAGCGGCCCAGGGACTCCTCCAGGGCCTGGCTGCAGGCCTGCGCCATCAGCTCCTCCTTGGAGGCGAACTGGCCATAGAAGCCGCCGTGGGTGAGCCCGGCGCCCTTCATCAGATCGGCGACCCCGATGCCGTCGAAGCCGCGTTCGCGAAACAGCCGGGATGCCGTCTCCACCACCCGCCGGCGGTTTTCCGCCGCCTGTTCTCTGCTGACTCTCATGTTCTTCCAACCGCGCTGCGAACCAACACCGGTTGACATTATAAAGTTCGATCGTAATCTAACGTAAACATGATGATCGTAATTTAAAAGACCAGGCGCGCCAACGCACGCCGGCAGGCAAAAGGAGCCTTGCATGCGTTACATGACCTTCGGCCGGAACACCGGCCTGCGCGTTTCCGAGCTGGCGCTGGGCACCGGCAACTTCGGCACGGGCTGGGGCTACGGCACCGAGCGCGACGAGGCGCGGCGGGTGTTCGACGGCTACGTGGAGGCCGGCGGCAACTTCATCGACACCGCCGACATCTACCAGTTCGGCCAGGCGG
>NZ_SMMU01000053.1 GCF_004339665.1 Azotobacter chroococcum | reverse complement strand
TGCTTGCGGCAGACCGCCTGCTCGTGGCTGTCGACGCCATGAAGCTGGAATACCTGCTTTGCCAAATCGACGCCTATCCGCTTGAGTTTCATGGGAACTTCCTCCTCTGGTGACTGCTGTTTCCAGCAACTTCAGTCTGGCGCGTTGACGCCGTAGGAGGGGGGAGTCCATTTCATTGCCCTACGCGAAAGGCGCCGGCTCGAAGCTGTCGGCGCGCGCCATCCGCCACATGCGCGCGTAGAACTCGCTGTCGATGCGGTCGCCGAGCAGTTCGCCCGGCTTGAGGAAGGCGTGCAGTTGCGCGTACTGGCGGATCTCGCTTTCCGACAGGCGCCGCAGCAGGTGGCGGGGCTCCAGCTGGGCGGGCCGTTCGAGCCCGGCGGCGGCGACGATCTCGGCCAGGGCCTTGAGGGTGTTGCGGTGGAAGTTGTGCACCCGTTCGGCCTTGTCCGGCACTACCAGGGCGCGTTGGCGCAGCGGGTCCTGGGTCGCCACGCCGGTCGGGCAGCGGTTGGTGTGGCAGCTCTGCGACTGGATGCAGCCGATGGCGAACATGAAGCCACGTGCCGAGTTGGCCCAGTCGGCGCCGATGGCCAGCACGCTGGCGATGTCGAAGGCGCTGATGATCTTGCCGCTGGCCCCCAGGCGGATGCTGTCGCGCAGGCCGGCGCCGACCAGGGTGTTATGGACGAACAGCAGGCCTTCGCGCAGGGGCACGCCCACGTGGTCGGAGAACTCCAGGGGCGCAGCGCCGGTGCCGCCTTCCTTGCCGTCGACGACGATGAAGTCGGGGAGGATGCCGGTTTCCAGCATGGCCTTGGCGATGCCCATGAACTCCCAGGGATGGCCGAGGCAGAACTTGAAGCCGACCGGCTTGCCGCCGGACAGCTCGCGCAACTGCGCGACGAAGCCGAGCAGTTCGCACGGCGTGGAGAAAGTGCTGTGGCGGGCCGGCGAGACACAGTCGCGATCCATGCCCACGCCGCGGGTGGCGGCGATCTCCGCGGTGATCTTGTTCTTCGGCAGGATGCCGCCGTGGCCGGGCTTGGCGCCCTGGCTCAGCTTGATCTCGATCATCTTCACCTGGTCGTTGCACGCCTGGCTGGCGAAGCGCTCGGGGTCGAAGCGGCCGTCGTCGCTGCGGCAGCCGAAGTAGCCGCTGCCGATTTCCCAGATCAGGTCGCCGCCGTGCTCGCGGTGATAGGGGCTGATGCTGCCTTCGCCGGTGTCGTGGGCGAAGCCGCCGAGCCTGGCGCCCTGGTTGAGGGCGCGGATGGCATTGGCGCTGAGCGAGCCGAAGCTCATCGCCGAGATGTTGAAGATCGAGGCCGAATAGGGCCTGGTGCACTGCGGCCCGCCGATCACGATGCGGAAATCCTCGGGCTTGCCGAGCTCGGCCGGGCGCATCGAGTGGGTGATGAACTCGAAGCCGTTCTGGTAGACGTCGTGCAGGGTGCCGAAGGCCTTGTCGGCGCTCTGGTTCTTGGCGCGCGCGTAGACCAGCATGCGCTGGGCCCGGGAGAAGGGCAGACACTCGTCGTCGGTTTCCAGCAGGTACTGGCGGATCTCCGGGCGGATGTACTCGATCAGGTAGCGGATATTGCCCAGCACCGGGTAGTTGCGCCGCACCGCGTGCTGCGTCTGCCGCAGGTCGTTGATGCCCACCAGGCTGAGCAACCCGGCGATCAGGGGCAGCGGCCAGAGCCCGGGCGAGCCGGGGAGGAGGGGCAGGGTGACCAGGGTGAGCAGTACGCAGGCGGCGAAGCAGGCATAGCGGCTGAACAGGGTGACACTCATTCGTGGGTTCCTAGAGCGGATCGGAGTATTTCGGGGGAGTAACGGGCTCTTCCAGCACGTCCCGGGCGAACAGGCTTTCGAGATCGTCGAAGTAGGCATGGGTGGCCCTGAGGCTGGCGGTCTCGTCGCTGATGACCTTGTGCAGCTCCTGCAGCATCTGCTCGTCGTGGCGGCGGAAGCGCTCCAGGCGCGCGGCGGTCTGCTGCTCGCTGAGACCCAGCCCGAGCAGCACCTGGCGGCCCATCTCCAGGCTGGAAAAGAAAGTCTCGCGCACCGGGCCGGCCTCCAGATCGAGCAGGGTGTGCAGCTGCGCCCAGTCCAGCGCGCGGGTGATCACCCTCATGTGCGGATAGCGCTGGCGGACCAGCCGCGCCGTCTGGATGTTGGTCGGCCCGTCGTCGGTGGCGATGACGAAGAACTGCGCATGCTCGGCCTTGGCGGCATGCAGGATCTCCAGGCGCAGGGGGTTGCCGTAGTAGATCGGCAGGTTGCTGATCTTGCGGTTGAACTCGACCGTTTCGACCGCCGTGTCGAAGCCGACGAAGGGCACGCGCTGGGCGTGCAGGAGGCGGGCGACGACCTGGCCGACACGGCCCATGCCCATGATGATGACCCGCGGCTCGTGGTCGATGCTCGGCTCCTCGGGTTCCGGCGCAGCGGCCCGCCGGGTCGGCCTGGCGAACAGCGAGAGCAGGATGACCACCAGCGGGGTGAGCGCCATCGACAGGGTGATGGTCAAGACCAACAGGTCGTGGAGTCCGCTATCGAACAGGCCGTGGCGGTGGGCGATCGAGAAGATCACGAAGGCGAATTCGCCGCCGCCGGCGAGCACCACGCCCAGGCGCAGGGCGGAGTCGGTCTGCAGCCGGCCGGGAAAGCGCCCGACGAGGGCGATCAGGGGCAGCTTGAGCAGGATCAGCAGCAGGGCCAGGCCGAGCACCGTCCAGAACGCATCGACCAGCAGGCCAAGGTTGATGTTCATGCCGACACCGAGGAAGAACAGCCCGAGCAACATGCCCTTGAAGGGCTCGATCTTCGCCTCCAGGGCATGGCGGTACTCGGATTCGGCCAGCAGCACGCCGGCCAGGAAAGCGCCGAGGGCCATGGACACGCCGATCCACTCCATGAGCAGGGCGCTGCCCATCACCACCAGCAGCGAGGTAGCGGTGAGGATGTCCTGCAGGTCGCCCTTGGCCACGACGCGGAACAGCGGACGCAGCAGGTAGCGCCCGCCGATAATCAGGCCGCCCACGCAGGCGACCACCTTGAGCAGCTCGACCAGCGGGTCTTCGCCGCTGTCCGGCTGGCTGACGCCACTGAGCAGCGGAACGATCGCCATCAGCGGAATGGCCGCGATGTCCTGGAACAGCAGCATCGAGAACGCCAGACGCCCGTGCGGCATGTGCAGCTCGCGGCGCTCGGCGAGCAGCTGCAGGACGAAGGCGGTGGACGACAGCGCCAGGCCGAGGCCGAGGACGAGGGCGCTGGTCCAGTGCTGCTGGAAGAAGGCCATGGCCATGCCGCCGATGGCCGCGCCACATAGCAGCACCTGCGCCAGGCCGGCGCCGAACACCGCATGGCGTATCAGCCAGAGGCGTTTCGGCGACAGCTCCAGGCCGATGATGAACATCAGCATCACCACGCCCAGTTCGGAAATCCTCAGGATGCTGCCGGGCTGATCGATCAGACCCAGCACGGCGGGACCGATCAGCACGCCGCCGATCAGGTAGCCGAGCACGGCACCCAGCTGCATGCGCTTGGCGAGCGGCACGAGCAAAACCATGGCGAGCAGACACACCACACTGGCCTGCAAGAGGCGCGACTCATGTTCCACTGTGAAATACCTCGATGAGCGGGCCTTGGGAAAGACGAACCAGGCCGGAGCGGCGAACGCCCGGCCTGGATTCGAGGGAATCCCTCAATTGTGCATCTGCCTTGGCGTTTTGGCAGCTGATCCCGGTCATCGCCAGGATGGCCGTGTATCATTCGTATTCGCCGTATCCGCGTTTTTCGGGGTTTTGGAAACCGGAACCAAAAGTTCGCATAATGTATATTATGTTAAATTATGTGCTATGTCAGATCTGTTCAATTGATACCGTGCAGACGCTTGAGGCTGACGGCTTCAGCGAGGGCTGAGCCAAGGCGGTACACTTGGCTGCTGATGCAACGCTGTCTTAAGGAATTCAGTCATGAAAATTATGAAAGCGACCAGCGTCGAAGAGGCTGTTGCGCTCGCAACAAGGCTTAAGGCAGAAGGCCGCTACAACTGGTTTCGAGGCCAGTTACGCGAGTGGAACCCTGCCTCATCACTTGAGCGCAAACTTCTACACGACCCGGAAGCAAAACCCAATCTCGACGCAAAACTGAATAGATTTCTCAAATGGGTTCAAGCATACCCGGCGCTTGCTTATCTCGCGGCGCCAGAGAACATCGATGCTCTGTTCGCCGTGCTTCAACACTATGGGTTTCCCACCACATATATCGACTTCACAACAGAGCCAGCAGTAGCCGGTTTCTTTGCATCCGACACCCAAGTACAGCCTGAAGGGCCTGGAAATTCCGTCATCTACTGCCTGAACACTGATGACCTTACGGAATTTTATGAATGCCTGGACAGCGTCGAACACCCTACACCGTTATTTGCGGAACCGGTGACAGTAGATGTCCCCAATCTGTGGCGCTTAGAGTCCCAACACGGCCGTTTTTTATTCGCGAACCACTCGTGGTACCGGTACTACGACATGGACAGAATCGTTTTTCCTTGGAGCGGTACTCCTGCCTTCCCCCCTAGGGACCAGATATATCCTGCGCACAAAAGCGCATTAGAGCAATTGCTAGATTCTTATTTTTTCAATGAAAGACGAGTCGAAAACAAAGCAATGCTTCGGGCAATGGCCGAGGCAGCAGGAAAGCAAAGCCTGTTTAAACATTTCAATATTAGCAAGCCTGCGACGTACGAGCAGGAGTCTTTTTCTTCTCCGCTCAAGGCTGCGGAGGGCTGGAGCGCCGACGCGTTGAAAGACTGGCTAATGACTCCAATTGAGCAATTTGATGCAACTGTCGGCCGGCGAATATCAATTTCGTTACGGAGTGGGCCGGCAGCTCCTAGCCCTGCAGACCAAGTACGCCATTCGATCAACAATGCATTGAATTTGCAGCCCAAACTGAGGGCGGAAGCAGTCGACTGGTGTTTCACCGGCCTACCCCGGGATGTGAATGAACAACTTTTCATATCCTCTACACGGGAGGCGTGGAACGGGATGCGAAATCTCCCCTACACAAACGACGATATCGCGGGTACCATTTCTGCTTTGGTCATCCTGTGCGCGATTGCTGAATGCCGCTCACTGGATGGCGGAATGGCCGATCAAGCATTTACGAGGTGGATCGCAGACGCGATTTACGTGGAGCTCGGAAACCAAGACGGCTCTTACTCCAGAGCGTACTGCTCTGACAAAGGACTACTACAAGCATTGGACCCGGCTTGGATTGCTAATCTTAAAAAGCCTGCGTCAGTAACTTCGATGTCCGACGCATTCAGCCACACCCACGATCCTCGTCTGATGTTCGGTTTCGAAAAACTGGCGAGCATCTATGCTCATGAGGTGATCCCTTCTCAGCTCGCGCTAAAACGGCCTGTAGTCCTCTACAACCCTGCAAATCTTGAGCTCTTTGGCCTTCCATAGTGACCTCGAGATATAGAACTGCCCTGAGCGAATAGACAGTAATTAGATCCGGAGCAGCGGACCGGACTCGGATATATACCGCTGCACCGGCTGTGCGCCGCTCCCAGCGAGCCCAAGCGGCCTCGCTCCCTCATGAACAGTGAACATTGCCCATTAGGGAAATCAATGCTGAACCGGTTCGCCCCGCTACTGCACCGGATTAGTATTCCGTCGAGGTCATCGGCCAGCCCTGGCCTAAATACGCTCGACGGCCTCCCTGAGCTTGGCAATCAGCGCGGGAATCGAATGCAGGTGCGGCTCCTCCTCCGCGAGCACCCGCTCGAAGGCGCGCTTCTTCAGGGCGCCGATGTCGAAATTGCCGCGAATGCTCACCGGCACCGTGCTGAGCAGAATGTCGAAGAGCCGCTCCACCGCATGCAGACGCCCCCACAGGTAGTCGTTCTCGCGAATCGAGCGGTCGAGAAATCCGCCAAAGCTGGCGAACGACCGGCCGAGCAGCACATTCTTCTGACCGTCGAGCCGCAGGCTGATCGCGTCCTCGGGGCTGATGCGGTCCACCAGGATCTCCTCGATCGGCCCTGCATCGCTGTCCAGCGACAGCGCGCTCACGGTCGGCCGCAGGATGATGTCCCAGAAGAAATACCCCAGGTAGCCGGTGAGAATGGCGTCGCGGCTCCGCTCCTCCAGGTTCAGGACCAGTGACGAAGCCAGTACGGCATCCGCGTTGTCGGTCGTCCTGGCGAGGTCGCACTCCAGGGCCAGGCGCCCGACCAGCCGGGTGATCTCCTCGAAGGTGTCCAGCCCCGGCCAGGCGCCCTCGCCGCCCGGCTCCAGGAAGATCTCCCGGCAGCTGGCGATGGCCTGCCGGCTGAGAAAGTCGATGTCGTCGTAGATCGACAGCTCGTCGATGCATTTGTGGATCTTGATCTTCAGCAGGTCGAGGGATTCCGAATCGGCTGCGCTGGCGCCGGCCTGTTCGCCGGAAACCCCCGGATAGAGATCGTTGATTTCATGCAGGACGAAGTTCAGCCGCCTCCTTTTATAGATGACCCCGAAATCCAGAATCATCTTCCCGAACGGCGGCAGCTCGGCGTTTCTATAAAGGTTCTCGGGCATGGCATAGGAGTCGGCGATGATTTCCTGCTGCCTGGCCCAGGTTTCGATGACCTCCTGTACCCGGCACGCTTCCGGCGAATTGGGGGTGTACTGGCAGGCAGTGACGATGATCCGCACGATGAAGTCCAGGGCCTCGAGAACCAGCGAACGCATCCAGACGTCGTAGACGATGGTCGTGCCGGACAGCAGACTGATCGACGAGAGTCGCCAGTGCCGCAGGTCGTCGGCCGTGAGGTCGCCCCTGAGCCGCCCCGCCGTCGCCTGCTCGATCAGTTTGGCGACGATCGGCCGGGCATTGAGGATCGCCGCCTTCAGCCGCCGCGCCTGCACGTTGTAGCGGCTGATGACCGCCAGTTCGTTGTACACGGGGTCATGCCGCGGCAGGTCCGAGAGCGCGCCCCGCAAGGTGGCGAAGAAGCCCGGCACACCGGTACCGGCAGCCCTGACCATTCCAGGGTTGGGATCGATGAAGACCAGCCGGCGATCCACCTCCCTGAACGCGCAGTGCGTGTGGATGGCCTCGACGCAGGCCATGATCGGCTTGTTGTCGAGCACGCTGCCGTCGAGCAGCACCGCCTCCTCGGGATTCTCGCCGCGCTCGAGGTAGTGGCGGAAATTCCGCTCCAGAAAATGCGCGCGGGCCGGCCAGGGCATGTGGCGCGCCGCCAGAATCTCGTCGACCTCGCGAATCCGGGCCGGCGGAAAGGCTCCCGGATAGGAGGCCGTCGCCCGTCCGGCGAAGGCCAGGGAAGGAAAGTTGTCGACGTCGAAATCGCTCAGTAGATGCCCGGTGCGGCGATGGTCAAGGCTGAAATGCAGCAGGTGGCGGTGCTCCCGCTCGTAGGCGACTGCTGGATCGTGGATGAAGATCGGCCGCTCGATCCCCCGGAAATCCGTGACGGTCACCAGCAGGTCGAGCCTGGCCCCCTGCGGCAGCAGCGACTCCCACGGCGAGCTGGAGGTTCTCATCGCCGTCAGACCGTCGAGGATGAGCGTGCTCAGGCGGCGACCGTCCAGGGGCGGCTTGAACCAGCGCGAACGCAGGAATATCGAAATCCGCTTTTCCATCTCGGCATTGGCCTTTCCCGGCAGCAGGCCCTCGCGGTTGAGGCGGATGAGCAAGGGATGCACGAGCGGCCAGAAATACCACTTGCTCCAGAGACGCGCCTTGGCTTCGGGGGCCAGCAGGCCCAGCATGTCGGCCTCGTCGAGCCACAGGTCGGTGATCGGCATCAGGCTGCGATCGTGGGCCAGCGCCGTGGCCAGGGTCACGCCGTTGATGCCCCCCGCCGAGGAGCCGGCGATGACGTCGACGATCACCCGCAGGCAGACATCCCTTCCCAGCGTCTCCAGGAACTCCCGATACAGGTCCCCGGTGGACTGTTCCGGCTCGTCCGGGTAGCGCTCGTGCAGGCTGCGCGCCAGTGTTTCCCGGCCATCGACGGGCTGGTCCGCGTGATAGAGCTTCGACGCCCGGACCAGGTTGAGGATTTCCCGGTTGATGCCGTGCTGATAGATCGCCAGCGAGACGCCGCCAAAGAAAACGACCGCCAGTCGCAGCTCTTTCTCTTTCATCACCTGGCCCTGCTTCCCGGGTAGAACCAGTTTAGATAAGGAAAGACCGAGGCGGCCCTCGACGGCAGCCAGATCGAGCGGCACAGGCATACGGCAGCCCCGGCACGGCTTGCCAGGCAAACGGAGCCGGGGCCAAACTCGCCACCATGACCATCACGACGCCCAAACCCCGCCGCGGCCGCCCGCCCAAGGTCGCCCGGGACTTCCCCGATACCCGCGAGGCGCTGATCCGCTGCGGCATGGAAATCCTCACCGAACAGGGCTTCATGTCCACCGGCATCGAGGCCGTGCTCAAGCGCATCGGCGTGCCCAAGGGCTCCTTCTATCACTACTTCGAGAGCAAGGAGGCCTTCGGCCAGGCGGTGCTGGAACGCTACGGCGGCTACTTCGCCCGCAAGCTGGACCGCTGGCTGCTGCAGGACGAGGTGCCGCCGCTGCAGCGCCTGCGCGATTTCGTCGAGGACGCCAAGGCCGGCATGGCGAAATACGAATTCCGCCGCGGCTGCCTGGTAGGCAATCTCGGTCAGGAAGTGGCCATCCTGCCGGAGAGCTTCCGCAATCAGCTGGAGGCCACCCTGTGTGACTGGCAGCGTCGTCTGGCTGCCTGCCTGCAGCTTGCCAAGGAGCGTGGCCAGCTGCCTGCCGACACCGACTGCGACGGACTTGCTGCCTTCTTCTGGATCGGCTGGGAAGGCGCCGTACAGCGCGCCCGGCTGGTCCGCAACGGTGCACCGCTGGAGATTTTCCTCGCGGGCTTTCTCGCCGGACTGCCACGTTAGCCGCGTGCCCTCCTCCTGCCCGGTCGGTTCAGGCCGGCGCGTTCGCCCGCAGGTTCAGCGGGTCCACCATCCCGGCGGCGATGGCCATGCCGACCAGGTCGGCATGCCGTTCGGCCTGCATGCGCTTCATCACCCGCATGCGGTAGAGATCGACGGTCTTCACACTGATCGCCAGCTGCTCGGCGATCTCCCGGTTGGTATAGCCCTGCACCAGCGGCAGCAGCACGTCGCGCTCGCGTGGCGTCAGCGTATCCAGGCGCGCCTGCACCGCCTCCTGGCCACGGCTGCCGGAACGGCGCTCGCCGTAACGGCCGAGCGCCTGCTGCACGCTGTCGAGGAGCATCTGCTCGTTGTAGGGCTTCTCGATGAAGTCGCAGGCACCGGTCTTGAAGGCCCGCACCACGATGGGCACGTCGGCGTGCCCGCTGACGAAGATCACCGGCAGGTCGATGCCCCGCGCACGCATCGCCTCCTGCACGTTCAACCCGCCCATCCCGGGCATCCGCACGTCCAGCAGCACGCAGGCGTTGAGGCTTGGCTCGCAGGCGTCGAGAAACTCCCGGCCGCTGATGAACGGCAAGGCCTTCAGCCCCACCGACTCGAGCAGCCAGACCGTCGAGTCCAGCATGCCCTGGTCATCGTCCACCACGTACACCACCTGCTCCATCGGGATTCTCCTGTTGTTGTCGTTGGGCGCTGTCTTTCCGGGAGGCTGCGGAGCAGCGAGCCGCCCTCCTCCTGAACGTTGCCGGCAAGGATAAAAGAGCCTGACACCGGGCAATCCAGTCGCCATCGAAGCGGCCAAGTACAGCATGTCTGTCGGCATGCCGGAAGTGCGAGCCGCATGACCACCCTGCGTTTGGCCTGTTTGCTGGTTTCAGGTTAGGTAGAAGTTTTATGGGTAAGATATTCTTCTTCGTTGATTTCCGATTACGGTAATTTTTCAAAAGGAAATGCCATCCAGACATGAGGAATGCCTATCACTAAATTTCCGATTACAGAAATATCACTAACAAAGTACCTGTACCCACCCGGTGATTTCCGATTTGCAGATTCAACGCTAGATCGAGGCAGGCGTCTTCGAGGCGCTGGTGCTGGGGCGTGGAGCCAGATATCACGCTGGAGAGCCTCGACGGCCTGGCGAGCCGCCTGCGCGAAACGCGTCTGTAATACAGATCCGCCCCACGTCTCAAAAGGGACAGTTTCCAAGAGTAGCCACCGCCATGCACGCCACCCTCCCCCTTCTCAACGCCCTGGGCTTCCCCGCGATCCGTCGCGGCGGCTGGAGGCCCTGCAAGTCAACCTCACCTACCGCTGCAACCAGCGCTGCCTGCACTGCCACGTCAACGCCGGACCGACCCGCAGCGAGGCGATGACCGACGAGAGCCTGGCGCTCCTGCACCAGGTCATCGATGCCCATCCGGTACAGACCCTCGATCTGACCGGGGACGCCCCGGAAATGCACCCGCGTTTTCGGGAGATCGTCACTCACGCGCGGCGCGAGGGGTTGCGGGTCATCGATCGTTGCAACCTGACCATCCTCGCCGAGCAGGGCGTGGAGGTGACCGCCTCCCTGCCCTGCTACTCGCTCGAAAATGTCGCGGCGATGGCGTGTTCGAGGCCTGCATCGCCGGGCTGAAGACGCTCAACCGGCTCGGCTATGGCATGGATGGCAGCGGGCTGTTCTTCCTGATCTACGTGCTGCTCACCGCGCTGTCATTGCCCGGCGCGGCCTTGATGACCCTGGTGGGCAGTGCGCTGTTCGGTCTGCTCGGCAGCACCCTGCTGGTGTCCTTCGCCTCCCCCCTGGGGGCCACCCTGGCCATGCTGATCAGCCGCTTCCTGCTGCGCGACTGGGTGCAGGCCCGGTTCAGCCAGCGCCTGGCCGGCATCGCCCGCGAAGGGGCCGCCTACCTGTTCGCCTTGCGCCTGGTGCCAGTATTTCCCTTCTTCCTGATCAACCTGGCCATGGGCCTGACCAAGCTACCTGCGCGCACCTTCTGGTGGGTCAGCCAGTTGGGCATGCTGCCTTCATAAAGGCCTGTACGTAGGGCGTCTGCATGTGCCCGTCGAAGTCGGCTGGCGAACGCCAGTCCTCGTAGACGAACTAGCTGTTGGCTGAATCGCTCGCCCGGTAGATGTCGTAGCGCAGGCAACCGGGTTCCTACCGGGTAGGGCCGACCAGCGCCAGCAGGCGCTGGCCGAGGACTTGGCCCTGCCCCGGTTGTGTGGTGAAAAAAGCCACGTTGGTCAGCATGCTCATGACAGCTCTCCTCTGTTGATTGGGCGGGTATCAGCCGGCGGTGACGGTCATGCCGCCGTCGGCCATAACGACCGAGCCGACCATGAAGCTGGCGCGGTCCGAGGCGAGGAAGGCGACCACCTCAGCGATCTCTTCCGGCTGCGCGGCACGGCCGATGGGTGCGGCTTCGCCGTGCCGGGCAAGAAAGCCCGGGCCGTCGTCGACCACGTCGTTGAGGATGTTGGTGACCACGTCACCGACGCCGATGGCGTTCACGCGAATCCCATGCTCGATGGCCTCCAGCGCCAGCGTGCGGGTCAGCTGCGCCAGGGCGCCCTTGGACGCGGTGTAGGCGGCGATGGTCGGGAAGGCGAAATATGAGGCGTAGGAGGCGATGTTGACGATGGCCCCCGACTTGTTGGGCATCATCGCCTTGACCGCTTCGCGCGAATGCAGGAAGGCAGCGGTGGCGTTGACCGCCTGGATGCGCTCCCAATCCTCGCGGGTCATGTCGATGACCAGCTTGTTGATGATGATCCCGGCGTTGTTGACCAGAATGTCCAGCCGGCCGAACTGCTCGACAGCCAGGCCCACCGCACGCTCGGCGGCGCCGTCCTCGGTAATGTTGGCTACCAGTGGCACCAGCCCGGGGCGCGAGAGCGCCTCGACCGCCGGGTTCAGGTCTTCGGCGACGACCTTCGCGCCGCGCGCATGCAGCAACAGGGCAATGGCCTTGCCGATGCCGCTGGCAGCGCCGGTGACCAGCGCGACTTTGCCTTCGACTTCCTGGGGAATGCTGTGCTTGATATCAGTCATGGTGGTCTCCTCCTGTGCGAGCCAGACGAGTCATTCGCTGGCCCTGCGCCCGCGGGCGCTGTCGTTATCGACGAGTTCACTGTCTCGCAACGGGGAGCGCCGGGCTTTCGGGGGCTTGCCCAGACTGTCGGAGTTTTGCGCGAAAGTGCGATCACCGAGGCGTCAGCACGTGACGATCACGCCTTGAATCGCCACCGCACCTGCGAATCGGCGGGCAGTGGGATGAATTCGTCATCGCCCGGTACGTCAGGGAAGCGCCGGGCACGCCAGTCTTCGGCGGCCTGCAGGATTCGCTCGGGCCGGCTGGAGACGAAGTTCCAGTAGATGTGTCGGCGACCTTCCAGCGGCTCGCCACCCAGCAGCAGGAGCCGGGTGGGCCCGACGGCGCGCAGCACCACCTCGCTATCCGGGCGAAGCACCACCAGACGATCAGCGCCGAAGCGCCCCGGCTGACCGATCACCTCGACCTCGCCGCTCACCATATAGAAGGCGCGCTCAATGTGCTCGGCCGACAAGCGATAACACGCGCCCGCCTGCAACTGGAGGTCGGCGTAGAACAGATCAGAAACCGTCTGGGTGGGCGACTGGACGCCTTCGAGAGATCCGGCCAGCAGGCTCAGCGAAGCACCGTCCCCTTCGATCAACGGGATGCGCTCGGCGAGCAGGTGCTGAAAGCCCGGGTCGGTTTCTTCGTGCGCTTCGGGCAGCGCTACCCAGGCTTGAAAGCCCTTTAGCCTGCCGCCGCTCGCCCGGACCGGATCGCTGGAGCGCTCGGAGTGGACGATGCCGCGCCCAGCCGTCATCAGGTTGATCTCCCCGGCGCGAAGCTGCTGGATGTGTCCGGCGCTGTCGCGGTGCAGCATCTCGCCCTGCAACAGATAACTGATGGTAGACAGGCCGATGTGGGGGTGCGGGCGGGTGTCCACGCCCTCTCCCGGCCCGAAGACCACCGGGCCAAAGCTGTCAAGAAAAATGAACGGCCCCACCATCCGCCACTGCGCCGAGGGCAGCGCACGGCGCACATCGAAACCGCCGATGTCACGCACGTTGGGAAGAATGATCTGCTCGATAGCGCTGGGGCTGGACGTCTGGACGGTCACGGCGGGTCTCGCTGAATGAGTGAAGTGCCGTCACTCTAGGCCCGCTGCCTTATCGGCAAAACCCGGATAATATGCACTGAAACGTTCGAGGAATTCGAAATGGTGTCAGAGCCGGGTACCCCTACGCTGGACCAGTTGCGCGTGTTTCTCACGGTGGTCGACGTCGGTAGTTTTGCCGGTGCGGCGCGCAAGCTGCATCGCGCCACGTCGGTGGTGAGTTATTCCATCGCCAATCTGGAAATGCAGTTGGGCGTCAGCCTTTTCGACCGCAAGACCACACGCAAGCCACAACTGACCGACGCCGGGCGCACGGTGCTGGCCGAGGCCCGGACGATATACAACGGTATCGACGGCTTGCGGGCCAAAGTCCGCGGGCTGCTGCATGGTCTGGAAGCCGAGGTGCACCTGGTACTCGACGTGATGTTGCCCAGTGAGCGGGTGGTCGATGCGCTCAAGGCCTTTCGCGAGCAGTTCCCCACCGTGTCGCTGCATCTGCATATCGAGGCCCTCGGCGCGGTGACGCAACGGGTGCTCGAACGCGGCGCGACCCTCGGGCTCAGCGGCCCGCTGACCACGAGCATCGACGGCATCGAACGCATCGGCGTGGGCAAGGTGGCGTTGATACCGGTAGCCGCGCCCGACCATCCCCTGGCCCAGCACGGGCCGCACGCGCCCGGCGCCGGCCGCGAGCACGTACAGTTGGTACTCACCGATCGTTCCAAGCTCACTGAGGATCAGGAGTTTGCCGTCGTTGGCACTCGCACCTGGCGACTGGCCGATCTCGGCGCCAAGCACATGCTGCTTCGCGAAGGCATCGGCTGGGGAAACATGCCGATCGACATGGTGCGCGACGATCTGGCCAGCGGCCGACTGGTGCGACTCGACCTGCCCGACTGCGTCGGCGGTGACTATGTGTTCGACATCATCTACCGAACCGACACGCCACCCGGTCCTGCGGCCAACTGGTTGATCGAGCGGTTCAAGGCACAAGCGACAGCGGGATACTGACCGTTCGATAAAGCTGAACGTAACGGTCGAAATTAGTCGCCTTTTGTCGATCATATTGCCGTGCGACATTGCCTCCATCTCGGCGACGGCGCCGTTGGCAACTACCTAAATGGAGGCATCACATGGCTAAGGTTCTGGTTCTTTACTATTCGTCCTACGGTCATATCGAGACCATGGCCAACGCGATGGCCGAAGGCGCTCGCGCAGCCGGTGCGCAGGTAGACGTCAAGCGCATCCCGGCAACGGTGCCCGAGGAAATCGCCAAGGGCGCGCACTTCAAGCTGGGCCTGGGGGCGCCGGTCGCGACGGTCGCCGAGCTGGAACAGTACGACGCGATCATCGTCGGCACCGGCACGCGCTTCGGTCGCATCAGCAGCCAGATGGCGGCCTTTCTCGACCAGGCCGGCGGGCTCTGGGCGCGCGGCGCGCTGAATGGAAAGGTCGGTGGCGCGTTCACCTCCAGCGCCACCCAGCATGGCGGCCAGGAAACCACGCTCTTCTCGATCATCACCAACTTGCTGCACTTCGGCATGACTATTGTCGGCCTGCCGTATAGCCACCAGGGCCAGATGGGCGTTTCCGAAGTGGTCGGCGGTGCACCTTATGGCTCGACCACCATCACCGGCGGCGACGGCTCTCGTCAGCCCAGCGAAACCGAACTGGCCGGCGCCCGCCACCAGGGTGAACTGATCGCCAAGACCGCCACCAAGCTGTTCGGCTGATGGTCGAAACTTGCCCAATGGCGAGCCCTTTCCCTTCTGTTACTGAAACGAGCGATGACCATGAATACTGCTGAGCAGCTGTTGCACCTGCATTTCGAAACCTTTGTCGATGACCACGAACGGTGGAAGACGCTGATCGCCGACGACCTGGTGTGGGAGCTGCCGTTCGCGCCTGCGCTCGGTCATCCGGCCCGCCTCAGTGGGCGCGATCAGGTGCTCGGCCACGTCGGCTGGTTTGTCGGCGCCGTGGAGAACTTCCGCTTCCATGACCTGAAGGTGCACCCCGGCGCGGCCCCCTCCGAGGCGAGCGCCGAGGTCAAGGCCGAGGGCTTGATCAAGCCGACCGGACGTCTCTACCAGCAGGACTACGTGCTGTTCGTCCGCGTCGAAAACGGCAAGCTGGCCTTCATCCGCGAATACTTCGACCCGGTCCGGGCCGCCATTGCGCTGGATGCGCCTATTCCTGCACTGGCCAGCTGAGCCGGTCGGGTCGACCTAATCGAGGCTGCCCATCCCTGCGCTACCCTATCGATCGCAGCCCTCGCTTGAGGGCTTTGCCGATGGGAGCATGCTGTGCACCAGACCGAACCGGATGTACCGCCACTGAGTGATGCCCAACGCATCACCGCCGAATCGATGCTGCATTATCTGCCTGGCGAGCAGCAGGCCTTGCCGCCGCGCCCGCAGATGCAGGATGTGGTGGTGCAGCTGTTCACCCATCACACCATCGTCGAGCCGATATTGGTTCCCGCCGTGGTGGAACCGCTGCTGGTGCTGGTGCTGGCCGGCGCCGCCAACATCGAAGAACGCTCCCTCGGCGGGGAATGGGAAGCCGCCAACGTTCAGGCCGGCGATTTCTTCCTCACCAACACCAGCGAGCCGTATGAGATGCGCTGGCAAACACAGGACGGCGATATCTTCGAGGTGATGCACCTATATCTCGGCCTGCCACTGATCGATCAGGCCGCACGGGATCTGCTGGGCAAACACGCCACCCCGGTGACCTTTCTCGATGTGTCCGGTGCATGGGATGAACGGGTGAGGTTCATACTGGATCAGCTGCGCATCGAGCTGATCAGCGAGCGCCAGCCCAGCCCGCTGTTCGCACGTAGCCTGGCGCAGGCGCTGGCCGTGCATCTGGTCCGCACCTACCTTGATCCGCACAGCGTTGCCAGGCGCGGCAATGCGCTGCAGGCGTACAAGCTGCGGCGCGTCATCGAAGCGATGAGCGAGCGCCTGGCCGACGACTTCAGCCTGACACACCTGGCCGAAATCGCGGATCTGAGCGAGTACCACTTCAGCCGGATGTTCAAGCGCGCCACCGGCCTGCCGCCCTCGCAGTACTTCATCCGCCTGCGCATCGCGCGCGCCCGCCATCTGCTGCTCGAAACGGACCGCAGCATCATCGACATCGGGATGGAGGTCGGCTACTCGAGCCCGAGCCATTTCTCCCAGGTATTTCGCCGCGAGGTGGGCATCACGCCCAGGGCCTATCGCCAGGCGTGATGCTCGCCCCGGGCCTTACAGGTTCTGCGGCCTGAAGCGCTCGCTCAGATCGAGCACCTGGCCGGCCACCCGGAACTGCCCTTGCCCGCGATAGTGCAAGGTATCCGGCTCGGTGACTGCCGTGGCGACATGGGCCTTCACCACCTCCCAGATGAACAGGCCGTACTCGTCTATCTGCCGATCATCAGCCAACCGGCATTCGAAATTCGCATAGCACTCCTCGATCAGGGGCGCATCCACACGGCTGGCAGGCGCTGCGCTCAATCCGCACGTCTCGAATTTGTTCGACGACCTTCCCGAGCTGTTGCCGACGCAAACGACCGCATCGACCAACTCAGCCGTGGGCACGTTGATCACGCACTCGCGACTGCGGCGTATCAACTCGTAGCTGTGGTTGCCTTCTCAGATGTAGCAGCCAAAGAGCGCAGGACTGAATTGCATCATCAGGTGCCAACCCATGGTCATGATGTTGGTTTCGCCCTGCCAGGCGGAGGTGACTAGCACGATGGGGCCGGTCTCGAGATGGCGGCGAATCTCGGCCAGCGGATAATCGGATTTTTCGAATCTGGACATCAGCTGTCTCCTTTCGCGTCGTGGATATCGCGGTTCGCCTTGCGGCCCTGAGGGTCAGCCTCTCGCAGGCTCGACCTGCCGTCTGTTGCGGGCCTGCCGGCGATGTCGCGAAATTGCGGACGAAAAAAGCCGGGCAATCGCCCGGCTTGGCCAGCTGTCTGCGACGCGCCGCGTTTACAAACTGGCATCGAGGACCAGCTTGCCACGTGTGTGCCGCCCCCAGCTCTTGCGCAACGCGCCTTCGGCTTGGGATAAGGGCAGCACTTCCACTTCGATCACCAGGTCGCCCGTCTCGAACAACGCGGCGATCTTCTGAAGCTGAGCGCCATCGGAGCGTGCCGCGAAATGCTTGCCCGTTGCGCCGACCGCCTCTGCCTGTGCGGCGTCAGGCGGGCTCACTGGGGAAACCAGTACACCCCCAAGCTTCAGTACCGACCATGAACGTGTCTGCGTATCGCCACCAACCAGGTCCAACACGACATCGACCGAGTTCACGACGGTCTCGAACGGCGTCTGGGTGTAGTCGATCACCTGAGAGGCACCTAGCTCCCGCAGGTACTCATGGTTGCGCGCCGAGGCCGTGGCAATGATGGTGGCGCCGGCGATCCGCGCCATCTGCACCGCCATGCTGCCGACCCCGCCAGCGGCGCCGTGGATCAGCACCGTCTGCCCTGGCTTGATCTGCGCATGCTCATGCAGCGCTTGCCAGGCGGTCAGCGCCACAGCCGGAACGCCACTTGCCTGCAGGGCCGACAACCGGCCCGGTCGATGGGCGAGACGGTCCGCGCTGGCCAGAACCTCGGTGGCGTAACCACCGACAATATTGATGAAACTGAACACCTCGTCACCCACGGAGAAGCCGCGAACATCGTCGCCTACCGCCGCCACTCGACCGGCTACCTCGACACCCGGCGTGTAGGGCAGCTCCAACGGGATGAAGGCTTTCATTGCACCGGAGAGAACCTTCCAGTCGATTGGATTGACCCCACTGCCTGCCACTTCGATAAGTACCTCACCCTTGCCCGGCACCGGCGAAGGCAGTTCCTCGAACACGAAACCCTCTGGTTGCCCGTATTGCGCTACGCGAATCGCTTTCATGTGTCACCTCGAAAAGTTGAGAGCTGCTTGAAGGAGCCGGTAACAGGAGCCGGCGCAGGATTAGGCGCGACGTGCGTCCAGGCTGAAACGACCGGCGCCGAAGGCGGCAACCTGCAGCAGCCCGCCGGCCATGGCGATGTTCTTGAAGAAGTGGATGAACTGGCTCTGGTCGGCCAGCTCGTTGTGGAACGCGAGGGCGGTGGCGACGCTGAACAGCGCGAGCCCCGCGGCAACCAGGCGAGTGCGGTAACCCAGGATCAGGGCGATGCCGCCTACCATTTCCACAAGGATGGCAATCGCGAGGGCCAGGTTCGGAAACGGCAGGCCGACCGATTCGATATAGCCGATCATGCCAGCAGGGGCGCTGACCTTGGAGATTCCAGAGAGCACGAAGATGGCGCTCAGCAGCACGCGACCGGCGAGTGAGGCCGAAGCGGAGAGCGTGACAGAGCTGTCGGTGGCGCTGGAGAGTGCGATGGATTGCGTCATGGCTGTTTCCTCTTGGGGTCGTCGCAGAAAACGGAAAAAATCGTACGTTTAGCCTCGAACCGTCAGGTTGAGGCCATAGACCCGGGTGCGGTTGCGTCAGGAAACATCAAAATGAGCCCTAACCTGACGCTGACCGGCTGGTCAGGCCTGACGTCCGGTTGAGGTATAACCCAGCCGGACATTCCCAGGCTTGATGCGGCTTCCAGTCGATCATCTGATGCTTAGCGTACGATTTTTTCCGAATTCTGCTGGCGCCCCCTCTTGAAGGACCCACCACCCTGGTGAGCCGCAATGAGGAGAATTCTGCGCGCAGTTCTCTTATCTAAATAGACGGTTAATATCGAAGAGTAGATTCGATTAATTCGAACTCGCAGAGGGCCCGACACTCGCTTCCGCACGGCCCAATCCGGACTGCAAGAGATCCGATCCAACATGGACACCACAACCCCATGCAGGCTGACCTGACGGCACGATACGCAGGCCCTTCGCGCCTGGTTCATTGGCCTCACTGCCCCCGACACCTCGCTATCCAGCAACCAGCCAGGCAGAAATAGGCAAGCGCCGTGGAGGTATCGGCATTCGCCCGTTCGCCGCTCTTTCCTAGCATCGCACCGTACTCAGTTCGATCCGCCAGCACATCGCGCAGGAGGAAGGAGCTGAGCCCACAGTGATGATTTCAAGCGAGGAGATCCGGTTATGTCGAACATTCGAAAGCGCTCCATGAACCTCATCTTCAACCGAAGTAAAGGCCCGCCGATGCTGTGCTCCCGATTTCCTTCTGGAGCCCGTCATCATGATGCGACCCGACACCAAGGTCGAAAAGGTCTATCTCTACCC
>NZ_SMMU01000052.1 GCF_004339665.1 Azotobacter chroococcum | reverse complement strand
TCGATGCCAAGATCAACTGGCAGTTCACCACCCAGGATGCGAGGGTCAAGCTACGCAGCCTATATCCGCAGATTGAAGTGTGTTGAGACACTAGGGCTACTTCTTCTTGCCCGGCGGCGCGCTCAGGTTGGGCATCTGGCGCACCGCTTCCACCGCCGGCCGGGCCTTGTCGTCGAGCAGCTCGCCGAGGTGGACGCGGCTGTTGCCGCCGGCGCCGGGGATCAGCTTCTGCTTGGGCTTCTTCGGCTTCTTCAGGATCGCGCCGCCCAGGGCGGTTTCCGGCACCCGGTGCTCGGGGCTGAACTCCGGCTCCTCGTGGCGCGGCAGCAGCTGGCGGATCAGCATCTCGATGGCGGCCAGCTGTTCGACCTCGTCGGCACAGACCAGCGAGATCGCCTCGCCGCTGGCGCCGGCGCGGCCGGTGCGGCCGATGCGATGCACGTAGTACTCGGGGGCGACCGGCAGGTCGAGATTGACCACCAGCGACAGGCCCTGGATGTCCAGCCCGCGCGAGGCCACGTCGGTGGCCACCAGCACCTGCAGCTCGCCGGCCTTGAACTGCTCCAGGGCGCGCAGGCGCGCCGGCTGCGGCAGGTCGCCGTGGATCGCGCCGGCCCGGTAGCCGCGCTGCTGCAGCTCCTCGGCCAGCCGCTCGACGCCCTTGCGGGTGCGCGAGAAGACCAGCACCTGCTCCCAGCGCTCGCGCTCCAGCAGGTGCAGGAACAGCTCGACCTTGCGCTTCTTGTCCACCGGGATCAGCCACTGGTCGACGCTCGGCGCCGCCGAATTGGGCGCGCTGATCTCGATGGTCAAGGGATCGCGCAACAGGCCGGTGGCGATCTGGCGGATCTCCTCGGAGAAGGTCGCCGAGCACAGCAGGGTCTGGCGCTGCTTCGGCAAGAGGGCGAAAAGCTCGTCCAGCTCGCGGGCGAAGCCCAGGTCGAGCATGCGGTCGGCCTCGTCGAGCACGAGGATCTGCAGCCGGTCGAAACGCACGGCGTTCTGCCGGTACAGGTCGAGCAGGCGGCCGGGCGTGGCCACCAGCACGTCGAGGCCCGGGCGCAGCATCATCATCTGCGGGTTGATGCTCACCCCGCCGTAGGCCACGGCGGTGCGCAGCGGCAGCTCCATGCCGCAGGCGCGAATGGACCCATGGACCTGCTCGGCCAGCTCGCGGGTCGGCACCAGCACCAGCGCACGCACCGAATTGGCGGCCACCGGCGGACCCTCCAGGGTCAGCCGCTGCAGCACCGGCAGGGCGAAACCGGCGGTCTTGCCGCTGCCGGTCTGCGCCGCCACCAGCAGGTCGCGGCCGGCGAGCAGCGCAGGAATCGCCTGGCGCTGCACCGGCGTGGGCAGGATGTAACCGAGTACGGGCAAAGTCCGCAAAAGAGGCTCGATCAGGCCGAGAGAGGCGAAGGTCATGACAGGCCACCAGTATGTAAAGGCGCCATTTTACCCGCAAAATTTGCGTGGTTGCTCGAAAAGTGGGCAACAAGCGGAGCGGCGCCGGACGAAAAGGACAGCAGACGACGAAACGGAGCGATTATTCCACGGCCGGCCGGAATTCGAAGGCCGACTTCAAGGGCGAAGGCCGTGGCGGGCGCGCATGTTCATATCCTGTCCCGCCGCCGCCGGCAAGCCTCCCCCCTCCTCGCCCCCCATCCATCCCGCCCGGCACGCGACCGGGCGCGGCTAGCGGGCGAGCCGCGCCAGCAGCCGGGTGCGCCAGTCGCAGCCGGAGAGCACCAGCAGGTGGCGGCGACGCAGCGCACCCTGGAAGATCGCCTCGGCGATGTCCTGCGCCGTGGGCGGGCGGTCCGCGCCGGGGTCGCCGGCATGGGAAGCGGTACAGACCAGCATCACGTTGACGCCGTCCGCCGCGACCTCGAGACGCAGCGCCTCGAACAGCCCGAGCAGGGCCTGCCGGCTGGCGGTCTCGGCGCCGTGGCCGGGACGCGCCGGCGCGAAGGCGGTCAGCGCGCCGGCCACGACGATCTGCCCGCGCCGCGCCAGCAGGCTGGGCAACGCCGCCCGGGCGCAATGCAGGGCGCCGAAGAAGTTGACCGCCATGACCTCGCGGAACACCTCCGGCTCGGTGTCAAGGACGCTGCCGTGCCGGCCGACGGCGGCGCAGCAGGCCAGCAGGTCGATGCCGCCGAAGCGCTCGCCGACCAGCACCACGGCGCGCTCCACCGCCTGCGCATCGCTCACGTCGCAGGGCAGACCGAAGGCCTCGGTGTTGTGGTGGTCGGCCAGGTGCTCGACCAGGCTGTCCAGCGCCAGCGGATCGCGGTCGAGCAGGGCCAGCTGCGCGCCGGCCTGCGCCAGGCGCACCGCCAGCGCCCGGCCGACGCCGGAGCAGCCGCCGCCGATCAGCGCCACCTGGCGCTCGAACACCCTGCTGGCAAAGACCTTGCGATGCATGCCGCCTCCCGGAAGCGGCGCGGGCACGGCCGCCCGCGCCCTTCCAGCATAGTCCGCCGGGCGCCGCTACTTTCGCGGCCTGGCCCGCGCGGTGGGTTCGGCGATCAGCGGATCGTCCGGCCAGTAGTGCTTGGGATAGCGGCCCTTGAGATCCTTCTTCACCTCGGCATAGGTATTGGCCCAGAAGCTCGCCAGGTCCTGGGTGACCTGCACCGGCCGGCGCGCTGGCGACAGCAGGTGCAGCTTGACCGCCAGCCGGCCGCCGGCGATGCGCGGCGTCGCGGCCAGGCCGAACAGCTCCTGCAGGCGCACGGCGAGCACCGGCGGCTCCTCGGCGTAGTCGAGGCGGATGCGCGAGCCGGACGGCACGGCGACGGCGGGCGGCGCCAGCTCGTCGAGGCGCTGCGGCAGCGGCCAGGACAGCAGGCCGGCGAGGATGCCGGGCAGGTCCAGGGCGGCGAAATGGCTGAGCCGCGAGACCCGCCCGAGGTACGGCGCCAGCCAGTCTTCAAGCGTCGCCAGCAGGGCCGCGTCGGACAGGTCCGGCCAGTCGCTCTCGCCCCTTTCCGCCAGGTCGAGGCGGCGCAGCAGCGCCACCCGCGCCTGCCACTGGCGCAGCTCGGGCGTCCAGGGCAGCAGCTCCAGGCCCTTGCGGCGCACCAGGGCGACCAGCGCCCGGCCGCGCGCCGCCTCGTCGAGCCCCGGCAGCGCCTGGCGCTCCAGCACCAGTTCGCCGATCCGCCGCTGGCGCTCGGCACGCAGCACGCCCTCGCGCTCGTCCCAGTCCAGCTCGTCGCGCACCGTCACCTGCTCGGCGAGCACGCCGTCGAACAGCGCCGGGTCGAGGTCGGCCGCCAGGTAGATGCGCTCCTCGCGCTGGCCCTGGCGACTGCCCAGCTCGGCGACCACCAGCCAGGCGTGCTTCATCAGCGCATCGGCTTCCGCGAACTGCGCGGCGCGGCCGTTGGCCAGGCGGTATTCGCCGCCGCCGGGACGCCGCTGGCAGGCGATGCGGTCCGGATAGGCGAAGGCCAGCAGCGCCCCCAGCCAGCGCGGATCGTCCGGATCGCCCACTTTCTCCTTCGCCTCCTTCGGCAGCAGGCCGCGGTACTGGCGGGCCAGTTGGCGGGCACGCTGCACGCCGCCCTGGGCGCCGCGCCCGGCCCGCTCGGCGCCGCTCAGCAGGGCCAGCCGGCTGTGCAGGTCGGCGCCGGCGCCGCGCAGGATGTCGCGCTCGCCGAGCAGCGCAGCGACATCGCAGGCCAGCGCGCCGAGGCCCAGCGCCTGGCCGCGCAGCAAAAGGTGCGCGATGCGCGGATGCGCCGGCAGCCCGGCCATCGCCTGGCCGTGGGCGCTCAGGCTGCCGCTGGGACTGAGCGCGCCGAGCCGCGCCAGCAGCTCGCGGGCCTGGGCGAAGGCGGCCGCCGGCGGCGCATCGAGCCAGGCCAGCTCGGCTGGTTCCACGCCCCAGCGCGCCAGTTGCAGGGCGAGGCCGGCGAGATCGGCCGCAAGGATTTCCGCGCCGTCGTGGGCGGCCAGCTGCTCGTGCTGGGCCTGCGACCACAGCCGGTAGCAGACCCCCGGCTCCAGGCGGCCGGCGCGGCCGGCGCGCTGGGTCGCCGAGGCACGGGAGATGCGCTGGGTGTCCAGGCGGGTCATGCCGCTGCCGGGGTCGAAGCGTGGCACCCGCGCCAGTCCCGCGTCGACCACCACGCGCACGCCGTCGATGGTCAGGCTGGTTTCGGCGATGTTGGTGGCCAGCACGACCTTGCGCGTACCGGCCGGCGCCGGCTCGATGGCGGCGCGCTGGGCGCTCAGGTCCAGTTCGCCGTGCAGCGGGCAGAGCAGGATCTCGGCGCGCCCGGCCAGCGCCTCGGACAGTTGCTCGTGCAGGCGACGAATCTCCGCCTGGCCGGGCAGGAACACCAGCAGGCTGCCGCCCTCCTCGTCGAGCGCCTGCAGCACGGTCTGCAGGACCCGCGGCTCGAGCCGCTCGCCGGGCGGCAACGACCGCCCCCAGCGGATCTCCACCGGATATATGCGCCCCTCGCTGCGCACCACCGGCGCCTCGTCCAGCAGCGCGGCGAGCCGCTCGCCCTCCAGGGTGGCGGACATCGGCAGCACCCTGAGCGGCGTGTCGCGCAGCAGGGCGCGGCCGTTCAGGGTCAGCGCCAGGGCCAGGTCGGCGTCCAGGCTGCGCTCGTGGAACTCATCGAAGATCACCAGGCCGACGCCCTCCAGCGCCGGGTCGTCCTGCAGGCGGCGGGTGAGGATGCCCTCGGTGACCACCTCGATGCGGGTGCGCGGGCCGACCCGGCTGTCCAGGCGGATGCGGTAGCCGACCGTCTCGCCGACCTTCTCGCCCAGCTCGCTGGCCAGGCGCTCGGCCGCCGCCCGCGCGGCCAGCCGGCGCGGCTCGAGCATCAGGATGCGCTGCCCGGCGAGCCAGGGCTCGTCGAGCAGGGCGAGCGGCACGCGGGTGGTCTTGCCGGCGCCGGGCGGGGCCTCCAGTACGGCTTCGTGGCGCAGGGACAGGGCCTCGCGCAGGGCGGGCAGGACGGCGTCTATGGGTAGCGGATTCATCGGGCACTCCAGGCAGGGGGCCGATTATAGGGCCCGCCACCAGCAGTGGACGCCTGTCACGGAGGCCTTGCTATAGTTGCCGCGGACAACCATCAGGACAGTTTCATGCACACCCGAACCCGCATCATGGGCGGCCTGCTGGCCGTCGCCCTGACCACCCAGTTGAGCGCCTGCGGCAGCCTCTTCTTCCCCGACCGGCGCGGCCAGATCGACGGCCAGATCGACTACCTGGTCGCCGGCCTGGATGCCGTCGGCCTGCTCTTCTACATCATTCCGGGGGTGATCGCCTTCGCCGTCGACTTCACCACCGGCGCCATCTACCTGCCGCCGGGCGAACGCTACTCGGTGGCCCCGGAAACCCTGCGCGACACCCTCGACGCCGACGGGCGCGTCGACCCGGTTCAGCTCAGGACGCTGATCGAGCGGCAAACCGGCCGCGCCCTGCCGGCGGGCGAACTGCGCGCGCTGCCGCGGGGCGCCAGCCCCGAGCAGCTCGCCGTCCTCGGCCTGGCCCCGGCCGCCTGAGTCCGCCGCCGGCTCCGGCGCGGCGGCGCCCCCTGCTATTATGCCGCCCCGCTTTCCATGCGCCGTTGAAGAGCCCTCCCGATGACGACCTCGCAGGAACATGCCCGCCTGATGCGCCTGGCCAGCGCCGCCGCCCTGGCCGTGGCCATCGGCCTGGCGCTGGCCAAGGCGATCGCCTGGTGGCTGAGCGGCTCGGTCAGCCTGCTCGCCGGCCTGACCGACTCGCTGCTGGACGGCGCCGCCTCGCTGATCAACCTGCTGGCGGTGCACTACTCGCTGCGTCCGGCGGACGACGACCACCGCTACGGCCACGGCAAGGCCGAGGCACTGGCCGGCCTCGGCCAGGCGGCGTTCATCGGCGTCAGCGCCATCCTGGTCGGCGTGCAGGGCGTCGACCGCCTGCTGCATCCGCAGCCGCTGTACGCGCAGACCCTGGGCATCGCGGTGATCCTGCTGTCGCTCGCGGCCACCGCCGGCCTGCTGCTGCTCCAGCGCCACGTGGTGCGGGTGACCGGCTCCACGGCGATCCGCGCCGACTCGCTGCACTACCGCTCCGACCTGCTGCTCAACACCAGCATCCTGCTCGCCCTGCTGCTGGTCCAGTTCGGTCTCGGCGAGCTGGACGCGCTGTTCGGCCTCGGCATCGCCGGCTACATCCTGTGGAGCGCCGTGCAGATCGCCCGCGAAGCGGTGACCGTGCTGATGGACGCCGAACTGTCGCCGGAGCTGCGCGAGCGGATCGCCGCACTGGCCGGCGGGGTGCCGGACGTCATCGACGTGCACGACCTGCGCACCCGCGTCTCGGGCACCCGCTGGTTCGTCCAGCTGCATGTGCGGCTGCCGGGCGAGATGACGCTGATCGAGGCCCACCAGCGCACCGAGGCGGTGGAACGGGCGATCCATGCGGAATTCCCGCGCGCCGAGGTGCTGGTGCATGCCGATCCGCCGCAGGGCGAGGCAGGCTGAGCGAAGGGGCGCAGCAACGAAAACGGGAGGAAAGGCCATGACCTTTCCTCCCGTTTCGGTTTCGTCCATTGCCGGCGAGGCTGTCGCCGTCTTCCCGCAGGCCTGGTTGGGTGCTGCGAGCCCGGGTGCCGCGCGACCCGGTAAGATCGCGCGGCGCCGGAGTGCCTGGTTGGGCGCTCCGGGTGGACCAGATGTCCGGGCCTCGAAGTTGGGAAAAGAATAAACCTGCGATTCCGACAGAGGATTGCGAACATTGCCTACCAAAGCACGACTTGCGCAATCATTCAGCAGGAAAGCAAGATAATCGGCAAACTTTCCACACGAGCCATCCGCCATGGGCAAACTCGACCGCTACGACCTGCGCATCCTCGCCGAACTGCAGCACGACGCCCGCCTCTCCAATCAGGAGCTGGCCGAGCGCATCGGCCTGTCGCCCTCGCCCTGCTCGCGGCGGGTCAAGCAACTCGAGGACGACGGCTACATCCTGCGCCAGGTGGCCCTGCTCGACCGCAAGCAGCTCGGCCTGACCCTCACCGCCTACGTGCTGATCGGCATGGACCGGCACACCCCGGAGCGCTTCGAGCATTTCGAGGCGATCATCGGCAAGTGCCCAGAGGTGCTGGAGTGCAGCCTGGTCACCGGGATGGACGCCGACTACCAGCTGAAGGTGGTGGTACCGGACATGGACAGCTACCAGCAGTTCCTGCTCGGCACCCTGACCCGCATCGATGGCGTCTCCAGCGTGCGCTCGAGCTTCGTCCTGCGCCAGGTGCAGTCGAGCACCGAGCTGCCGCTCGGCCACCTGCGCACCTGAGGCGCGGGCGACTCCGCTATACTCGCCGGTCTTTGTCACGAACCCGCCCGGAGGTCGCAATGGAGCCCGAAGTGTTCGAAGAGTGGATGATGATCGGCCTGGTCAGCGGCCTCATCCTGTACATGGCGTTCATCGTCTGGGACCTGGCGCGCAAGTCCAACGCCGGCCGTCTCGGCACCATGGTGCTGTTCTTCGCCCTCGGCCTCGGCGTGCTCGGCTTCGTCATCAAGACCCTGGTGATCGGCAGCCTGGAAGGGTTCTGAGGGTCCCCCGAATCATCGAGCAACGTAGGCCGGGTGCAGCCCCGCTCCTTGCGCAACCGCGCCGGCACCCTCCCGCCACTCCCCCGGCGCCAGGCCGCCCAGGCTTCGGCGCGGTCAAGGGGGAGTAGGTCCCCGACTTTTCCGGGCGTCAGCAGGGCCTACCAAAATGGTCAGCCAGTGCTAGGGTCAATAACGACCTTTTGGGAACCCTTGCTGTAAACGCCAGAATGTCGGTGTGTGAAACAGGCCGGCGCAACAGACTTCGCTACGACGCGTAATGCAGTTGTCCTGTCGTGTACTGCCATTGCCGCGATAGCGGATAACACACAAACATTACAAGCACGCATTTGGATAAGTCATTGCCAACAAGAGAGCGATGCCATGACTGAAACTGAATCGACCGACTTGATTTTCGATGTAGGCGCACACAAAGGAGAAGACTGCGACTTCTACTTCAAGCTCGGCTATCGCGTAGTCGCCATTGAAGCCAACCCGGTACTTGCCGACCATCTGAAAGAAAGATTCAGCAAAGAGATTGGCGACGGCAGCTTTGTATTGATCAACAAAGCCATCGGCGACACGGAGGGCACGATAAGCTTCTTCGTCAACAAGAAAAAATCCATCTGGGGGACAGCAAATCCCGAGTGGGCCAGGAGAAACAAGGCGCTCGACGCAGAATCGGAAGAGATAACAGTCGAAAGCATCCGTTTTTCCAAGATCATCGACACATACGGCTGCCCTCATTACCTGAAAATCGACATAGAAGGCGCCGATATGTGCTGCGTCAATGCTCTCAAAAGCATGGAGTACCGCCCGAAATACCTATCGCTTGAGTCGACGATGACTTCCTGGTTCGATTTATTGAATGAGTTCAAGACTCTTGAAAATCTCGGCTACACAAAGTTCAAGCTTGTGAACCAGAAAAAACACAAGGGCGGAAAGTTCAGAACCCGAAACGGGGAGTTGATCAGTCACAAGTTTGAAGAAGGCGCCTCGGGACCTTTTGGCGACAACCTCGATGGTGTGTGGCTGACCAAATGGCAAGCGATACGCGCCTATGTGCCGATATTCATTCGTTACAAGACAATCGGCGTCCATAGCCCTCCATCGAAAGTGGTCAAACGCACGCAGATGCTTCGCCGGCTTCACCGTGTGTTCAGCTATGACAGTTGGTACGACACGCATGCCATGCGGGAATAATCACTTCCCTTCCCCCTCACAACCGCGCCGGCACTTCCTTCCACTCCCCCGGTGCCAGCCCCTCCAGGCTCCAGGGGCCGATGCGCACCCGCACCAGGCGCAGGGTCGGCAGGCCGACCGCGGCGGTCATGCGCCGCACCTGGCGGTTGCGCCCCTCGCGGATGGTCAGCTCCAGCCAGGCGGTCGGCACGCTCTTGCGAAAGCGCACCGGCGGATCGCGCGGCCAGAGTTCGGGTTCTGGGAGCCTGCGCGCCTCGGCCGGCAGGGTCGGGCCGTCGTTGAGCGTCACCCCCTCGCGCAGGCGCTGGAGCTGCTCGTCGCTCGGTTCGCCCTCCACCTGCACCCAGTAGGTCTTGGCCAATTTGTGCCTGGGATCGGCGATGCGCGCCTGCAGGCGGCCGTCGCTGGTCAACAGCAGCAGGCCCTCGCTGTCGCGGTCCAGGCGCCCGGCCGGATAGACGCCGGGAACCGGGATGAAGTCCTTGAGAGTCGCCCGCCCGTCGCCGCCGCTGAACTGGGTGAGCACGTCGAACGGCTTGTTGAACAGGATCAGCCGCGGCGCGGCCGGCGGCGCCTTGGGCGGACCCGGACGGCGGGCGGGCACCTGGCCGGCGGGACGGCGGGATGCGGGACGGGCTGGGCGGGCCATGGAGGGTTCACCGGACAAAAAGGGGCGCCCATGCTAGGGGCGCCCCTTGCCTCCGGCAAGCCTCAGCCCTCGCCGAGCAGGAAGTTGCCCGGCCCCGAGGCGCCGCCGTCCAGTTGCAGCAGTTGCGCCTCGTCCTTCAGTTCCACCCCGGAGAGCTGGCGGCGGCTGGCCTCGCGCATCAGGTAGAGCAGCTTGTGGGCGGCCATCGCGTAGCTCAGACCCTCCGGGCGCACGTTGGAGATGCAGTTGCGCGCGGCGTCGGTGAGGCCGATGCGCGGCGCGAAGGTGAAGTACAGGCCCAGGCTGTCCGGCGAGCTGAGACCGGGGCGCTCGCCGATGAGGATGACCGTCATCCGCGCGCCGAGCAGTTCGCCGATCTCGTCGGCCACCGCCACCCGGCCCTGCTCGACCAGGCTGACCGGCGCCAGCGACCAGCCTTCGGCCGGCAGCCGCTCCAGCAGGCAGTCGAGCAGCGGCAGGGCGTGGCGCTGCACGGCCAGCGCCGAGAGTCCGTCAGCGACGACGATGGCCAGATCCCGGCCGCCGCCGTGCGCGGCCCGGTGCTCGCGCAGCCGGGCGGCGCAATCGGCCTGCAGCCGGCGCCCCAGGTCGGGCCGTTGCAGGTAGGTGTCGCGGTCCCGGGCGGCGCTGTGCAGCAGCAGGCTGTCGAGGCCGCGCTGGCGCAGCCCGTCCTGCAGGGCGGCGGGTTCGAACGGCAGGTGCACGGCGTCGCGCGCCTGGGCATGGGCGAACTGGAAGGAAAGGTGTGCCGCGGTCGGCAGGCTGGCGCCGGCGCGGCCGAGAGCGATGCGCGCCGGGGTCAGGCGGCGCAGCTGCTGCCAGGGGTTTTCGGTGGTGGGGGATCTGTCGGACATCGGAAACCTCGGAATAGGTGGCTCTTGTTGGAACGGATTTATCCGCGATCCAGCGGAATATCGCGGATAAATCCGCTCCTACAGGGCAAGCGGTTCAGGACAGGCGCGCCAGCGCCGGGCGGAAGGCCGCCGGCAGCTCGTCGCCCAAGGTCAGCCGGCCGCCTTCCTGACGCAGGATGCCCATCCGCGCGAGCCACGCCTCGAACTCCGGCGCGGCGCGCAGGCCGAGGCTCTGCCGGGCGTAGAGGGCGTCGTGGAAGGAGGTGCTCTGGTAGTTGAGCATCACGTCGTCGGAGCCGGGCACGCCCATGATGAAGTTGACCCCGGCCACGCCGAGCAGGGTCAGCAGCATGTCCATGTCGTCCTGGTCGGCCTCGGCGTGGTTGGTGTAGCAGATGTCGCAGCCCATCGGCAGGCCGAGCAGCTTGCCGCAGAAGTGGTCCTCGAGCCCCGCGCGGATGATCTGCTTGCCGTTGTAGAGGTATTCCGGACCGATGAAGCCGACCACGGTGTTCACCAGAAGCGGCCTGAAGCGCCGCGCCGCGCCGTAGGCGCGCGCCTCGCAGGTCTGCTGGTCGACGCCGTGGTGGGCGTTGGCCGACAGCGCGCTGCCCTGCCCGGTCTCGAAGTACATGAGGTTGTCGCCGAGGCTGCCGCGCTTGAGGCTGAGGCCGGCCTCGTAACCCTCGCGCAGCATTGCGAGGTCGATGCCGAAGCTGGCGTTGGCCGCCTCAGTGCCGGCGATCGACTGGAACACCAGGTCGACCGGCAGGCCGCGTTCGATGGCGGCGATCGACGAGGTGACGTGGGTGAGCACGCAGGCCTGGGTGGGAATCTGGTAGTGCTGGATCACCGCGTCGAGCATCTTCAAGAGTTCGCCGATCGCCTCCAGGCTGTCGCTGGCCGGGTTGACGCCGATCACCGCGTCGCCGTTGCCGTAGAGCAGGCCGTCCAGCACGCTGGCGGCGATGCCCGCCGGATCGTCGGTGGGATGGTTGGGCTGCAGGCGGGTGGAGAGCCGTCCGCGCTGCCCGAGGCTGTTGCGAAAGCGCGTCTCCACGCGGATCTTCTGCGCCACCAGCACCAGGTCTTGGACGCGCATCAGCTTGGATACCGCAGCGGCCATCTCCGGGGTCAGCCCCGGCGCCAGGGCGCGCAGACCGGCCTCGTCGGCCGCCGGACCGAGCAGCCAGTCGCGCAGGCCGCCGACGGTGAGATGGGCCACCGGGGCGAAGGCCGCGGCGTCGTGGCTGTCGAGGATCAGCCGGGTGACCTCGTCCGCCTCGTAGGGGATCACCGCCTCGTTCAGGAAGTGCCCGAGCGGCACCTCGGCCAGCGCCATCTGCGCCGCCACCCGTTCGGCGTCGCTCTCTGCCGCCACCCCGGCCAGGTAGTCGCCGGAGCGCGCCGGACTGGCCTTGGCCAGCAGTTCGCGAAGACTGTCGAAGCGCCAGGTCTGGCCGCCGACGGCATGGGCAAAACCGCTCATGGGAATTCCCTCCCGGAAAAAGGTCGTGTGCGGAAACCTTAGGGCCTGTTGACGTTTGGGCGTGAGCCGCGTTGCCGCGCCAAATGCCGCCAGGCAAGGCGCGGGTCGCCGGCAATGGTCATTCCCTTGCCAAGACCCGCAACGCCGCATGGCGGCATTTGACGCGCAACCCGAAGGGACGGGGCCCGTTTGGCGCAGCACGGCGTCGCTCGTCGTTCATTTGGAATGACCAAACTTCTCTCCTCGTTCCTTGTTCTGCGCCAGACGGGCCGCCGTCGCGGCCTACGCCCAAACGTCAACAGGCCCTAGCGCCCCTCGCTCCGACGGGATGCTCCGACGCCATTGAAGCAGAGCCGCGGCCGCCAGCCTACCCACTGCCACCGGGTCGGCTAGAGCGACCCTCGGCGCCACGCTACACTGGCGCTCCACGACCACGGCAGACCCCGATGAACGCGCCCACGGCTCCCGTCCTGTTCAGCCCCGCCTGGCACGCCGAGCTGGACCTCGCCTATGCCCGCGCCGGCGATGCCACGCGCCCGGTGCGCCGCCGCCACGCAGGGCCGCTGCGGGTGCAGAAACACCTCTACCCGGAAGGGCCGCAGGTCTGCCAGCACATCCTCGTCCATCCGCCGGGCGGCATCGCCGGCGGCGACCGCCTGGAGATCGCCGCCGAGGTCGGCAGCGGCGCCTGGGCGCAGCTGACCAGCCCCGGCGCGGCCAAGTGGTATCGCGCCGCCGCCCCGGCCATGCAGCAATTAAGGTTGCGCGTGGCGGCCGGCGCCACCCTGGAATGGCTGCCCCAGGAAACCATCGTCTACTCCGCCGCCCAGGCCGAGCTGTCCACGCGGATCGAACTGGAGGGCGACGCCCGGCTGTGCTACTGGGATATCGTCGCCCTCGGCCGGCCGGCCAGCGACGAGCGCTTCGCCGCCGGCCATTACCGCGCCGCCCTGGACATCCACCGCGACGGCCGCCTGCTCTGGCACGAGCGCCAGCGCCTGGACGGCGGCGACGGCCTGCTCGACTCGCCGATCGGCCTGGACGGCGCGCCGGTGTTCGCCACCCTTCTGGTCACCGGCGAGATCGACGCCGCGCTGCTGGCGCGCTGCCGCGAACTCCCCACGCAGGTGCGCGGCGACCTCACCCAACTGCCGAATCTGCTGGTCGGCCGCTGCCTGGCCGACCAGGCACTGCACGCCCGTGCCTGGCTGATCGACCTCTGGCGCCTGCTGCGCCCCGCCCTGCTCGGCCGCGACGCCCTTCCCCCCCGCATCTGGAGCACCTGAATGGATCTGACGCCCCGCGAGAAAGACAAGCTGCTGATCTTCACCGCCGGCCTGCTGGCCGAGCGGCGCCTGGCCCGCGGCCTCAGGCTCAACCACCCGGAAGCCGTGGCCTACATTTCCGCCGCCCTGCTCGAGGGCGCCCGCGACGGCCACTCGGTGGCCGAGCTGATGCACATCGGCACCACCCTGCTGACCCGCGACCAGGTGATGGAGGGCGTGCCGGAGATGATCCCGGAGATCCAGATCGAGGCCACCTTCCCCGACGGCACCAAGCTGGTGACCGTGCACCAACCGATCGCATGAGGAGCCCGCGATGATCCCCGGCGAATACCAGATCCAGGACGGCGAAATAGAACTCAACGCCGGCCGCCGCACCCTCATCCTGTCCGTGGCCAACACGGGCGACCGGCCGATCCAGGTCGGCTCCCACTACCACTTCTTCGAAACCAACGACGCGCTGCTCTTCGACCGCGCCCAGGCCCGCGGCATGCGCCTGAACATCCCGGCCGGCACCGCGGTGCGCTTCGAGCCGGGACAGAGCCGCGAGGTCGAGCTGGTCGAGCTGGCCGGCCTGCGCCGGGTCTACGGCTTCGCCGGACGGGTGATGGGCGAACTCTGAGGCATGGGTCGGGTGGAAAACGCCGCAGGCTTTTCCACCGCTCACGGAACACGCGGTGGACAAGTAAAGCGTTGTCCACCCTGAGAACAGGAACGAACGCCATGAAAATCAGCAGACAAGCCTACGCCGACATGTTCGGCCCCACGGTCGGCGACCGCGTGCGCCTGGCCGACACCGACCTGTGGATCGAGGTGGAGCAGGATTTCACCGTCTACGGCGAGGAAGTGAAGTTCGGCGGCGGCAAGGTGATCCGCGACGGCATGGGCCAGGGCCAGCTCGCGAGTGACGCGGTGGTCGACACCCTGATCACCAACGCACTGATCCTCGATCACTGGGGCATCGTCAAGGCCGACGTCGGCCTCAAGAACGGGCGCATCGCCGCCATCGGCAAGGCCGGCAACCCGGACATCCAGCTGGGGGTGACCATCGCCATCGGCGCCGCCACCGAAGTGATCGCCGGCGAGGGCATGATCCTCACCGCCGGCGGCATCGACAGCCACATCCACTTCATCTGCCCGCAGCAGATCGAAGAGGCGCTGATGAGCGGCATCACCACCATGATCGGCGGCGGTACGGGACCGGCCACCGGCACCAACGCCACCACCGTCACCCCCGGTCCCTGGCACATCGCGCGCATGCTGCAGGCCGCCGACGCCTTCCCGATGAACCTCGGCTTCACCGGCAAGGGCAACGCCAGCCTGCCGCAGCCGCTGGTCGAGCAGATCGAGGCCGGTGCCATCGGCCTCAAACTGCACGAAGACTGGGGCACCACCCCGGCGGCCATCGACAACTGCCTGAGCGTCGCCGACCAGTATGACGTGCAGGTGGCGATCCACACCGACACCCTCAACGAATCCGGCTTCGTCGAGACCAGCCTGGCCGCCTTCAAGGGCCGCACCATCCACACCTACCACACCGAAGGCGCCGGCGGCGGCCACGCGCCGGACATCATCAAGGCCTGCAGCCTGCCCAACGTGCTGCCCAGCTCGACCAACCCGACCCGCCCGTTCACCCGCAACACCATCGACGAGCACCTGGACATGCTGATGGTCTGCCACCACCTCGACCCGAGCATCGCCGAGGACGTTGCGTTTGCCGAAAGCCGCATCCGCCGCGAGACCATCGCCGCCGAGGACATCCTCCACGACCTCGGCGCCCTCAGCATGATCAGCTCCGACAGCCAGGCCATGGGCCGGGTCGGCGAGGTGATCGTCCGCACCTGGCAGACCGCCGACAAGATGAAGAAGCAGCGCGGCGCCCTGCCCGAGGACGCGCCGGGCAACGACAACTTCCGGGTCAAGCGCTATGTCGCCAAGTACAGCATCAACCCGGCGATCACCCACGGCATCAGCCACGAGGTCGGCTCGGTGGAGGTCGGCAAGTGGGCCGACCTGGTGCTCTGGCGTCCGGCCTTCTTCGGCGTGAAGCCGTCCCTGATCCTCAAGGGCGGCGCCATCGCCGCGAGCCTGATGGGCGACGCCAACGCCTCGATCCCCACCCCGCAGCCGGTGCACTACCGGCCGATGTTCGCCAGCTTCGCCGGCGCGCGCCATGCCACCAGCATCACCTTCATCAGCCAGGCGGCGCTGGCCGCCGGAGTGCCGGAACGGCTCGGGCTGCAGAAGCGCATCGGCGTGGTCAAGGGCTGCCGCAACCTGCAGAAGAAGGACCTGATCCACAACGGCGCCACCCCGCAGATCGAGGTCGACCCGCAGACCTACCAGGTCAGGGCCGACGGCCAGCTGCTCTGGTGCGAACCGGCCGAGGTGCTGCCGCTGGCGCAGCGCTACTTCCTCTTCTAACCTCTCGGCCGGCCAGCAATGGCTTTTAGCCATAATCACTGGCAGCGACCACCGCCAAGCCCGCCGGTCGCGGCGGGCCGGCTGCCGCTCATCGGCGCCGCGCGCGCCCGCCTGGACATGACACGTCCGGTAACGCCCCGAATGCGCGGGGCGGGTTGAGCCCGGCCGGCGGCTTCGGGATACTGCGCGGCGCCATGCGTCACGCTGGCCACGAAACAGGCACTAAAGGCGTCGTACGAAACGTCCGTCGCGAGAACAAGGAGCCAACCCCTTGAAAAAACGAAGCGATCTCATCTGGACGCTGATCGGCCTCGGGGCGGTGGTACTGTCCTGTTTCCTGCTCTATCGCGAGCTGCGCAACATTTCCCTGGGAGATATCGCCGACAGCCTGCGGGCGATCCCCGCCAGTGGCTGGCTGATGGCTTCGACGGCCACCTGCGGCGCCTACTGGGCGCTGGCCTGGTACGACCGTATCGCCATCGCCCACCTGGGCAAGCGCATCCCCTGGCGCTTCATCACCCTCTGCTCCTTCACCACCTACGCCCTGGCCCACAACATCGGCGCCTCGGTGTTCTCCGGCGCCATGGTGCGCTACCGCGCCTACCGCACCAAGGGCCTGTCGCCCCACGAGATCGGCATCCTCATCGTCTTCTGCTCCTTGACCTTCGCCCTCGGCACCCTGCTGACCGGCGGCTGCGTGCTGGTGCTGCAGCCCGCGCTGATCCAGCGCCTGGTCGAGATCCCGCCGCCGCTCTCGGTGACGATCGGCAGCGCCCTGCTGTCGCTGGTGGCCCTCTACGTGCTCGGCTCCTGGCGCCAGTTCAAGCCCTGGACCCTGGGCAAGCTGCACATCGAGTACCCGAGCCTGCCGATCGTCGGCCGCCAGTTGCTCGCCGGACCGCTGGAGCTGCTCTGCGCCGCCGCGATCATCTATTTCGCCCTGCCGGCGGAAAACAGCCCCGACTACCTGACGGTACTCGGCGTGTTCCTCGCCTCCTTCTCCCTGGCCCTGCTGTCGCACGCCCCCGGCGGCCTCGGCGTGCTCGAGGTGACCTTCCTCGCCGCCCTGCCGGAACTCGATCCGGCGGACGTGCTGGCCGCACTGGTCGTGTTCCGCGGCTTCTACCTGCTGATACCCTTCGTCCTGTCGCTGCTGGTGGTGCTGGGCTTCGAATGGAGCCAGTGGCAGGCCCGCCGCGACGCCGCCGGAGACCATTGACCCGAGGGGCTGCCGCTGGCGCGGCGCTATTTCCTCTTCTGAAGAAGGGCGCGGCGGCGCCGTGCAGGACCGCGGGGGCGGGTCCAGACTGGAGGGACTACCACGCTTCGGCGAACTTCAGGAGAACTACCCATGCCCCGATTCACTGCCCTGCATGCCTTCACGGGACTGCTGCTGGCCGGCGCGCTGCTCGATGCCCGCGCGGCCACCGTGATCCCGCTGAAGGGCCAGACCCCGGAACAGATCCAGGCGGACGTCGCCGCCTGCCAGTCGCAGGCCGGTAGCACCCAGGCCAGCTCGTCCAGCCAGAGCGACGACTCACAGGGCGGCGGGCGGGCGCGCGGCGCGGCGCGGGGCGCCGTGGCCGGCGCGGCGGCCGCCGAGGTGCGCGGCAAGCAGCACGAGGAGCTCTACGACAAGGTCGACGACGACATCAAGGAGGAGTACCGCCAGGAACAGGCCCGCCAGACGGCTGCCGCCGGCGCGGCGGTCGGCGGCTCCCGCCAGCGCCAGGAGCGCCGCGAGGACCGCCGTGCCGATCAAAGCAGCGAGCAGAGCAGCGCCAACGCGGAGCAGGCCTATATCAACTGCATGAGCGCCCGCGGCTACTCGGTCAGCCCCTGAGCCCGCCCCAACCGCCGGCCGCGATGCCTGGCAGAAGGCCCGCGCCGGGTACCGAAACGGGCCTCGCCCTTGAAACCCAAAAATCCGGATACATATCCATGCCTGCGCCGGGCGTCAGGCCCTGCACGGGCTGCCGGGCCGTATCCCGCGCCCGGCCCGGGCACGGCACTGGCCAAACCGCAGCGGATCGACCATAGTCGACCGCCGTCCCCGGCAACACTTGATCAGGAGTAACCCAATGCTCGATTGGCTGAAAAGCAACACGGCTGCAGCACGCGAAAAGCTCGCCACCGAAGTGACCAAGTTCCGCAACCGCGAGTTCATGGAAGCAGTGGTCGCCGGCTGCGCGCTGGTGGCGGCCGCCGACGGCAGCATCAGCAGCAGCGAAAAGCAGAAGATGATCGGCTTCATCCAGAACTCGAACGAGCTCAAGGTGTTCGAGCTCAACGAGGTCATCAAGGCCTTCACCGACATCTGCCTCAAGTTCGAATTCGATGCCGAGATCGGCCGCGCCGAGGCGCTGCGCACGGTCTGCAAGCTGCGCGGCAAGGACGATGCAGCCCGCCTGCTGGTGCGCGTCTGCTGTGCGATCGGCAACTCCGACGGCAACTTCGACGAAGGCGAGCGCACCGTCTGCCGCAGCATCTGCGCCGAACTCGGCCTGAACCCGGGCGACTTCGGGCTCTGATTCCCTCCCCGGCCGCAGCGGCAGGCGCTCAGGCCGTCCGCCGCTGCACCCAGACCGACAGCACCCCGCTGGCGATGACGATGGCGATGCCCAGCAGGGCGCCGCCATCGGGCACATGGCCAAAGGCGACAAGGCCGACCAGCACGGCGAAGATCAGCTGCGAATAGGTGAAGGGCGCCAGGGTCGCGGCACTGGCGTAGCGGTACGCATGGCTCAGCAGCAGGTGCCCGAGCATCGCCACGCCGCCCACCACGGAGAGCAGCAGGCCGTCGTGCAGGTCGGGCGTCTCCCAGTAGAACGGCACCAGCAGGCTCAGCAGCAGGGAGCCGACCAGGCTGGAGAGGAAGTTGCAGGTGACCGGGTCGTCGCTCTCGCTGAGACGCCGGGTGAGCAGCATGAAGACCGCCAGACACAGCGCCGCGCCCAGCGGCAGCAGGGCCGCCGGGGTGAACAGCGCGCCGCCCGGCCGCACGATGACCAGCACGCCGAGCAGACCGAGGATCACCGCCCCCCACTGGCCGCGGCTGACCCGCTCGCGCAGCAGCGTCGCCGACAGGCCGGTGATGAACAGCGGCGCCAGGAACAGCACCGCGGTCGCCTCGCCAATCGGGATGTGGCGCAGGGACGAGACGAACAGCAGGCTGACCGCGACCAGGCACAGCCCCCGGACCAGCTGCAGCAGCGGGTGGGATGTGCGGACGATGGCCAATCCCCGGCGCGGCCCGAACAGCAGCAGCATCGCGGTGCTCTGCGACAGATAGCGCGCCCAGACCACCAGGATCAGCGGATGGCTCAGCGCCAGGTACTTGGCCATGCCGTCATGGCTGGCCAGGACCAGTCCGGCGGCGAGAATCAGCAGTATCCCGTGGAATGGATGGGAGGCGGTGTTCAAGGACGAACCCTCGACAAGGGACGGACGGAAGGAACCGAAAGCAGCCTAAGCGTTATGCTTGATAAGCATCAAGCGCAAAAACACCCGCATGCCATTGCAGCGAATGCAACAAACCCTCTGGCTCTTTGACACGACTGGGCCTGGCCGCCGGGCAGGCGTTATCCTGCGGCCTTGCCCGAGGCATCGGCTGGATACGGAGGCAGCCGGCGGCCCAAGCGGAAACAGGGAGAAAGCGATGATTGGCAGGAGCAAGGCGGTTCTGGCGCTGCTCGCCGGAGCGGCCGCGACGGCACCGGCCCAGATGCTGGAGCGCGAACTGGGCGACCTCGAACTGAAACTCGGCTCGACGCCGAGCCGCAGCATGGCCCAGGGACTGGTGCAGCCGGAGCGGGTCGGCACTTTCCACGGCGGCTTCGACCTGACCCACCCCGACGGCTGGTACCTCGGCAACTGGTCGCCGAGCGCCGGCCTGCTCGGCAACAGCCGGCTGGAGCTGAACTCCTACCTGGGCTACCAGCGCGCCTCCGACGACACCCTGGGCTACGAGTTCGGCCTGATCCGCTACAGCTTCCCGCGCCTGGAAGACCTCGACCGGCACGAGCTGTACGCCGGCATCAGCCTCGCGGACAGCCGCCTGGGCGCCGCTTGGAACCTGGCCCCCGGGCGCAGCGACGGCACCCTGCTGCTCGACTTGGACCTGCTGCACCCGCTGAACCTGGACATGACCCTGACCTACGCCAACCATGCCCTGGACCGCCCGGTGCAGCTGTCCGACGGCGCCAGCTTGCAGCGCTTCAACGACTGGTCGCTGAACCTGTCGCGCCCCTGGCTCGGCCTGCAGGTCGGCGTCAGCTACAGTGGCTCGGACCTGCGCGGCAGCGGCTGCAGCGCCTATTCGGGGCAGAACGCCCAGTGCGACGACTCCCTGACGCTGCGCCTGGAGCATCCACTGTTCTAGGTTCTGTTGACGCAAGCCCAGTGCTAAAACTGGGCTTTTGCCATGACTGACAGAAGCCGACTGAGCGACAGGGAATGGTCCCGCATACAAA
>NZ_SMMU01000051.1 GCF_004339665.1 Azotobacter chroococcum | reverse complement strand
CGCCCGTTGCCGGACTTCAGGGGAATACTTCGTTGCTGACTTCATGGCTCCATCCTCTCAAAGGTTGGAGCCTCCGGGAAACCCGGGGCGGTTCACTAACGGCTGCATCACCGAAAACGGTGTTTTGCTCTGCCCCGGAAACATGCCGGCCTCGCCGCATCCGGACATCGATCCCTTCTGTAAGCGGGCAACGGTGAGTGCCGAGTGCTCTTTCTACAAGGGGCAGATGGCTTGCTACACCGACGCGCAAGGGGTTGAACGGTGCCCGCAGAACGAAGGGGGCAACCTCAACACCTGCCGGGAATACGAACAGAACTCCTCCTGCGGCTTCATCTCGCAGAAGTGCATCGAGGGTGCCCAGGGGCCGTCGGGGCAGTGTTACGCCTTTGAAGAGGTCTGGGATTGTGGGTATGACGTTTCCGTACCCACGCTGGTCAACACCGGCGTGAAATACGAGTGCCCCGGCCCCGTGAATTGCATGGGCGGCGAGTGCTTCGATACCAGCAACACGAAAAGCACCGACTTCGCTTATGCCGTGGCCATGCTCCAGGCTGCCCAGTTCGCCGAGCATGACCTCGAATGCGGCGGGGACGGGACGGATGTATCGGAATCCAATACTTGCAAAGTCTTCAAAGGCGAAGACATGGAGTGCAAGAAAGCCTTGGGCGGGTATGTCGATTGCTGTGAAGCACCCGATGGGGTCAGTATCTTCGACTATGTGAAGCTCACCATGGCCAGTTTGAAGATGGGCTCTGCAGTGCATGCACTTGCCATCGATAAGTCCATTACTCAGGGGTATTGGTATGCGGCACAAAACGCTATTTTCGATGGGGCCGCAGAACTCATCTCGGGTGAGTGGAGTAGTGTGCTGAGTACAGCAACAGGATCTTTCAACGCCACCCATGCAGGCTCATATGGAGTAGGCGCAATCCAAGGATTCCTAATAGAGCAGACCTATAACGTGATGATGGAAATGGGTGCTACGCAGGCGGCCAGTGCCATATTCGAGCCTACCGCTACGGGAGGAGGGATGCAACTTACTTCCCAGGCAGCTGCAGTCGTGAACTTCGTTGGCTTTGTTTACACCGCCTATGTGGTTACCGACATGATGATCAAAATCATCTGGGAGTGCGAGAAAAAAGAGTTCGAACTCGGGGCAAAGAAAGAAACTCGTCAGTGCTCCTATGTCGGGAGCTATTGTGCTTCCAAGGTATTTGGGACGTGTGTCGAGAAGCGCGAGGCCTATTGCTGTTTCAGTTCGGTCGTGGCTCGAATCATTCAGGAGCAAGGCCGGCCTCAGCTGGGCTTGGACTTCGGAGATCCCGAAAACCCTGTTTGCGAGGCGTTGACGGTTGAGCAGCTTGGCCAGATTGACTGGAGTCGGATTGATCTATCTGAGTGGATCGGGATGCTCTATACGACAGGTCATCTTGATACCCCTGATACTGCCACACTTGAAAATCTCACAGGCTCTGGCAGCTCACTCGGAAATGTATTTGATAATACGACACGGCAGAACAGCTTGAATCGAAATATGGAGCGGCTGAATGGCGTCGATGTCGATCAGATAAAGTCTCAAGCGGAGAAGGAGATCAAAGGGGATATCTTCCAGTAACAAAAGGCCCCGCGTGAAGCGGGGCTTTCTTTTAGAGTCTTATTTTCCAACGAAGTTGTATTCTTTGCCTGTCACTAGAATGGAGGGCGGGAACGGAATTATATCATTTCCTGCTTTTGGCTGGCCTGCGTTGTAAATCACAAACCAGTCAGGTAGTTGCTTGCTAAGCATTCTCATTGCCATGTCTTGTCTGACATCGCTCCCTGATGCGTCCATTATAATTTGCATATGAAAATTACCTAGATAAATTGGTCCATAATATTTTCCTGCAGTGGTGAAGCTAGGGCCATCTATCGGGCCCCCTGATGGGGGCGTAGGGTTTTTGAAAAACATATTTTTGGGTCCATCAAATTGACCCCGAGAGTTATCTGGTAAAGCACTTGGCCTGACTTTGATAGTCGTTGGATCAGCGAAGGCCTGCGCTCTCGCCCTGCTCCAAGTATCCATAGCAATCTGAATTGCTTCGGCCATGCTGTTGGCCTTCCCAGCGGGAACCCAGGCGGCAGCTTGTTTTTTTTGCCAAGGCCCCATTACCTCCCCGGTTGGGATCAAGAACAGCGCTGCTCCAACGCCACCAAAGGCGAGGTCACCCATTGAGCCCCCATTGCCTCGGGTTGGCTTGCTCACGCCTGCAATCAGGCCATATTGGCGAGCGGTTTCGACCGGTACGTCCTTCTGACCTTTGATGCCGAGATCGTCGCGCAGAATCTTCATCGCGTCCGACCACTTCTCGCGCGGAGTCTGCTCCGGGTCCTGGAGCGTGACCTGAGGCCCCGGCGGCTCCTTGCTCGCACACCCAACCAGAAGGGCAGCAGCGAGAGCGGAGCAAAGCAGGCGGCTGATATGTTGCAGTTCGATCATGTTGAAATTCCCTTTAAAAATCATGGGAAAGGGTACCGGCTTGTGGTGCTGCTCCCAAGTGCATTTCCGAGCTGCCTACACGGCAGTGAAGGGGATATCCGAGGCCGGTCAGCGCCGGCGGCTGTTTCTGAGCTGCCTACACGGCAGTGAAGAATACCGCTCGAGGCGGGCGCGGGCATTGTTGTTTCTGAGCTGTCTACACGGCAGTGAAGATTCGACGTGGACTGGTACGTTGCCAGATAAATTTCTAAGCTGCCTACACGGCAGTGAAGCGACCAATCCGGCGGCAAACTCAATTGGGAGTTTTCTGAGCTGCCTACACGGCAGTGAAGCAGATGGGCGAGGCCCTGACCCGCGCCAGGGTTTTCTGAGCTGCCTACACGGCAGTGAAGGTCGAACGCGGCATATTCAATCACGGCAGACTTTTCTGAGCTGCCTACACGGCAGTGAAGAGTGAGCCTGTTTCTGTCGAGGTACGTTCAAGTTTCTGAGCTGCCTACACGGCAGTGAAGAAACATTGATGAAACCTCTTCTGTACGTTGACTTTCTGAGCTGCCTACACGGCAGTGAAGGAACTCACCATTCCCCATCGGGGTCGTCTCCATTTCTGAGCTGCCTACACGGCAGTGAAGGGGGCGGTGCTGGAGTGAAGCGCGGTTTTGTATTTCTGAGCTGCCTACACGGCAGTGAAGTTAAACGCAGGCGCTGATTAGCGTCTGCCCTGTTTCTGAGCTGCCTACACGGCAGTGAAGACGTTGTTTGCTGGGCGTTCGATGGCTTTCTGTTTCTGAGCTGCCTACACGGCAGTGAAGGTGACGCAGAATTTCATCATGGATTCCTTGGCTTTCTGAGCTGCCTACACGGCAGTGAAGGAAATTACCAGCATGCAGAAAGGGACCGAGCTTTTCTGAGCTGCCTACACGGCAGTGAAGTTCGTTTAACCGGCCCGGCCCCCTCTTGGGAGTTTCTGAGCTGCCTACACGGCAGTGAAGACATGCGCAGGCAAATATCAACGATAACGAAATTTCTGAGCTGCCTACACGGCAGTGAAGATGCCGGAGGACTGACCCGGGTCTGCCGTCCATTTCTGAGCTGCCTACACGGCAGTGAAGCAGCGTCAGCGCCTGGCCGACGGAATCAGCAATTTCTGAGCTGCCTACACGGCAGTGAAGGTGGTGCGGGATGCGCGATCTGAAAGCGAGGCTTTCTGAGCTGCCTACACGGCAGTGAAGGCCCGCACCCACTGGGCGAAGCGCAGCAAGGTTTTCTGAGCTGCCTACACGGCAGTGAAGTAGCGATTCAAACAGCCAACACCTTGTCTGGCAAGGAAAAATCCAGCTCGCAGCACTGTGCCCCATAAAACTGGGCGAATATGTAAGTCATTGTTTTTAAAGAGCCTACAGTTCACCTTGGAAAAAATGGTCATAGCAGGGGAAACGGTTGCGCCGTTGCTTAACCCCGAGGAGGTCAAGCCGCGTTTTCTCAGCACAAACAAAAACGGCGAGGGGGTTAGCCTCGCCGTTCATGTTTCCTTCCGTCCGTGTGCTCGTCATCCTGACGAAGTAGCCGCTTATCCTGCGACTTTCCCTTAGCTGCCATCCTTGGTCAGCCTGCGTCGTTCCTTCGACGTCTTGGTGGGATTCAATCTACCCGAGGGGCCGCCTCGAGCAAATTGGGAAAGCTCTCGATCTGCTGTAGGCGATGGCTTACAGGGTGAGAGACGGGGGTTAGCCTCGCCCGGCAGGGGCCCACTACTGATCTGGCCAACCTTCACGGACGCGCGTACTGCAGAGCCTGGCCGTGGCACTTCAGACGCCGATGCCTACGACTATCTATGCTCAGGGCTGATCACCATGGAAAGACCTCTATGGTGGAGTTGGAAGGGGTTCTCGAGGGGCTGGATGCCTGCTGCGCCTGGGGCAAGGGTTGTATGGGCCGCTCGGGGATACGCAGAGGACGTGTGGGCTGTGCCGGAGTGCGCGCGGGGGGCTGAGCTTGAATGGCCACCGGCAAGTCCTTGGGCGTGCCGTTGACCAAGGTCAGCCACTCGTCATAGGTCAGCCGCATTTGCCCTTGGCACAGCTTATTGCGCACGCGGATGTAGTCGTTCACTTCCTCGCGGGCCGAGGCGTTCACCGCGTAGCCGGAAGCGGCGTAAGCCACGGGGTTGCCGGCCTGCTGGCAGTTGCTGGCATAGGTGGAGGGCGGGACCGCGACCATGGCCACGGGGACTGTACTGGCGACCTGCAGCTCAGGGTGCAGGCGACCCGAACGGGTGTCGAGCTGGTCCTGGGGGCTCACCGTGTGCTGATAGGCCGGTTTGCGCAGGGCCGCGCCGCCGCGGCCCTGGTGCCCCCAGCTGGTGTGGTAGTCGCGCAGGTCGGGCTCGTATTCGCTGACGGCGAACTTCGGCCCCGTGGGAACGGGAGGGGCCTCCGGCTTCTTGTCCTTGGAGCAGCCGGCGACGGCGAGCGCGCTGAAGGTCAGCGCCAGCAGAAAATTGGGATGTTTCATTGGGGTTCCTCATCGGTGGACTCGGCCCCATTGTGAAAAGCCAATCTGTGTCTGTGTGGCCATTTCGCGCCACTTTATGGCTTGATTTTGGGTGCTCTGGACAGGCCGAAGGACGACCGCAAATTTGCGTGCGGCGGCTCGATTGCAATAGGCGTCGGACTGTTGCAGACTCCAGCCACGCCCTTGTGCGGCGCTAAATAGGCCTGCCGGAACTCCGGCAAGTGCCCTTCAAGCCCTGGTGGCTTAATCGGCTGAATAAAGCCGTCAAGAATTCCCCCCATTAAATTGGTAGACGTGCGTCTGCTGATTTAGTCGCGTAGTTGCTGCGCGGACGGGTGGTGCCGTCTGATAAATCACCTTAAAAATGCTCTTAAAAAACCAACCCATCGGGGTCGCAGACTCCCGCTTGGGGAAAATGCCGCCCCGTATTATCCCGAAAGGAGAATCTTATGGCGCGCGGTATCAATAAAGTCATTCTGCTCGGCAATGTCGGCGGTGATCCGGAAACTCGCTCCCTGCCCAACGGCAATGCGGTGACCAACATCACGCTGGCAACTTCCGACACCTGGAAAGACAAGCAAACTGGCCAGCAACAGGAGCGCACCGAATGGCACCGTGTAGTGTTCTTCGGCAAGCTCGCTGAAATTGCTGGAGAATATTTGAAGAAAGGCGCTCAGGCTTATATCGAGGGCAAACTGCAAACCCGCAAGTGGCAGGGACAGGACGGTCAGGACCGTTATACCACCGAGATCGTCGTCGACATGAACGGCACCCTGCAATTGCTCGGCGGGCGCAGAGACGGAGGTGAGGGGCAATCCCCGCAGCCTCAGCCGCGTGAAAGCGGAAACTCACGTAAATCCAAAAATCAAGGAGACAAGTCAACTCCGGCTCCTCAGCCGGCTTCCGATGACGACTATCCTTTTTAAATAAACGGCGGACATGAACTCATGCCCGCTTCCTGATCTGTAAAACAAAACCAGCGCCGGAAACAATCCCGGCACTATCCAAACCCTGAGGGGCGACTTGTCCCTTTGGGGGCCGTTCGCCCTGAAGGAATATTCTGAAAGGAGAACGGTTATGAGCGAAGTTCAAAAAGAGTTTCAAAATGCAGTGGCAATCATGGTCAAACTTGAAGACAAGTTCATTGAGCTTGTGAAGACATCGAATACGGATGTCGCCTTCAAGAATGAGTTGCTATATGCCTCGCAGGCGATGATGAATAACGACTATCTCTGCAAGGTGGCGCTCAGCAACTCGCTGAGTTTGCGCAATGCGTTCAGCCAGGTGGCCGCGTGCGGTCTCACGCTGAATCCCGCCCGGGGTTTCGCGTACCTGGTGCCTCGCGATGGGCAGGTCATCCTCGATGTGTCCTACCGGGGGATGATCAAGGCGGCCGTGAACGACAGCGCCATCAAGGACTGCATCGTCGAGCTGGTCTACGCGAACGACGAATTCGTCTATCGCGGCAAGCGGCAGAGCCCGACCCACACGTTCAACCCCTTCGACAAGAAGGCCGACCGTGGGGAGTTCGTCGGGGCCTTTGTCGAGGCCTTGCTGCCCGATGGGCGTGTCCATGTGGAGGCCGTCACCGCCGAGGAAATCTACGCGGCGCGCGAGGCTTCCGAGCTGTGGAGGAAGAAGAAGAAAGGCCCCTGGGTCGACTTCTTTGCCGCCATGGCGAAAAAGAGCGCCATCAAGATCGCCAGGAAATACTGGCCTCAGTCGGGACCCAAGCTGGATGAGCTGATCCAGTACCTCAACACCAACAGTGGCGAGGGGTTCGCTTCGCAAGACGTGCCGCTGGCGGTCGTCGAGCGGGTGATCGGGGCGAACGATGAGGTCGAGCCGGTCGAGCCGCTGCCCACTTCCAACCAGGAGGAGGCTGCGAGCGAGCCGTCTCCCGCCGCTCAACCGGCGGAAGTCGATCCTGAACCCGAAAGGGCTGATCCGCCTGCTGCCGAACCTGCCGCCGATTCTGCACCTGCTGCCGATCCTGAGCCGCAGGCCGTCGAAGGCGAGGTGATGCCCGCGAAAGAACCGGAACCCAAGCCTGTCGAGCTGCCCGAGAAGGTGGTGAAGAAGGTGGCGGAGCTGGTTCGCCGTGCCCGGGACCAGGGCTGCTGGGCAGCGGCCAAGGAGTACGTCTCCACTTGGCCGGAAGAGGCACGGCAATACGCGCTTCAACAGCTCAAGGCCGGCGAATACCTGGCGGCGAGCGAAGGGGAGTGAGATCAATGGCCGATCTGATCGCGACCATCCTGTTGCTGCCGTAAGGCCTGCAGCCATTTGAAACCCACCCTGAGGGGGCATGTCCCTCTCCGGGGGTGTGCCTTTCTCGGGGACGAGAAAGGAATCACGCCATGCGGACTTACCTGTTGAGCGTCACCGACTTGAGCACCCGGCAGCGGGTTTCGTTTCGGTGTCGGGCCAGAACCTTCGCGGCAGCGATGAAGATGGCCGAGAAGGAGCATCCCGGCTTTTTTGCGGCACTGCGGTCTGCGTTCAAGGAGGGGCACAACCATGCGCCCATCGACACCTGAGCGTCTGAAGGCTTCGCTGCGGGACTGGCTGGAGATGAAAGAGACGGGCGAGGGCCTTGCCTGTTGTGCGGACGAGATGATCGAGCAGATCCAGGCGAAGTTGGCGGTACTGGAGCAACTGCTGGGTGAGCTTGCCGCGCACGGTATGGGCTTCACGCTCAAGCATGGCCAGCACGATGCCTGGGGGATGATCTGCCCCGATGCATCGGAACCCGGACGCTACCGTTGGCAGGCGTTTCGACGTGACGGCTTCACCGGCCACAGCACGTTCGATTCCAGCGAGCAGTGCCTGGGCGACCTGGTGGATAACGGTTACACGCTTCCGGATCCGGGAGCGCTGGATCGTCTGGCCGACACGGTCGAGTGGCAGCGCGGCATGGAGGTCGTCGCAGTGATTCAGGCCTGCAATGCAGGACGGATGAGCTACGAGGATGCCTTGCGCGCGCGTGAAGCAATCGATGCCCGGTACGCGAGCGGCACTGCGCGCTGATACCGGCTGAGCGCTGGAATTCCAGCAAAAAAAATTCCCAGAGGGGCGAACCTGCCCCTCTGGGGGACTCGTTCGCCTCGAGGGGACCGCTTGGGCTTTTGAGCCTGGGCGGTGCACTCGAAAAGGAGAACGAGATGGAAGCTTTTGAAATCTGCCAAGAGGCCTACCTCCTGGCGCGGCATGAACAGGAGTCGATGTTGCTGGGCAGGTCGTACATGAAGCCTTCGGCCTTCCGCGAGAAGACCGAGACGCTGCGTGAGGCGACCGATGCGCAACTGCTCAACGCCCTGCAGGTCCTCGGCGAACAGGCCGGCCGTGATTTCCTGAGTCTTCAGGGACCCATCGACCGGCGGCTCGCCGCGGTGCTCGACACGGCCAGCCGAATCCGCAAGGACAAGCTCGACGGCTTCGGGCTGGTCGGCGGCCTGCTGAAGAAGGGCAGCCGCTTCGCCAGGGGGTTCTACAAGACCTCGGGGCTGGAGCCAAGGGCGCTCTCGGAGGATCTGAGGCGGTGTCACCTGTACCGATCGGGTGGCCTCTGTCTCAGTCCAGACGAAAAAGCTCGCCTGGGATTCGCTGACGAGGAGATGAACGATGAAGGTCGTTGATCTCGAGCAGCGGACCCCTGAGTGGCTGCAATGGCGTCAGGAAGGTGTCAGCGCAACCAGTTGCGCCGTCATCATGGGGCACAACCCTGCCAAGACGCCCCTCGAGCTCTGGAAGGAGCTGGTCGGACTGACGACCCCGCCCGACCTGTCGGTTATCCCGCAGGTCAGGCGTGGCCAGAAGTTCGAGCCGCTGGCCCTGCAGATGTTCGAGGAGAAATACGGCCAGCTGGGCTTGCCGATCTGCGCCGAGTCGCAGGAGCACCCGGTCATCCGGGCCTCTTTCGATGGCCTGCTGGGTGATGGTGCCCCCGTCGAGATCAAGAATCTCGCGGAGGACAATCATCTGCAGGTGCTGGCGCTGCGGGACAAGAGCCCGGCCTTCCAGCTCTATCGCTGGCAGGTCATGCACCAGCTGATCGTCTGCAGCGCGCGGCGTGGCTACCTGTGGTTCTGGTCGCCCAAGCACGAGCCGTGCTGCCTGGTGGTCGAGCGGGATGACCTGCTCATCCAGCGGATCATCGAGGCAGAAAAAATCTTCTGGAAAAAGGTGGAAACCGGGACGCCCCCGGCAGCCGATCCCCTGCGGGATGTGCTGCCGATGGAGCAGACCGACGAAGCCGCCTGGAAGGCGTTGGCGGAAAAGCGTCGCGAGCAGGAGGCCAGAGTGGTCGCCCTCAAGGCGCAGCTGAACGCGCTGCAGAAGGAGGCCGGCGAGCTGGACACCCAGCTCAAGCTCCTCGTGAGAGCGGCTGGGTTCCGCCGAGCCGACGCCTACGGAGTGAAGATCACCGTCTACGAGACGGCAGGAACGGTCGACTGGAAGGCGATTGCCGAGGAGATGGCCCAAGGGAAGGACATTCCGGCGGACCTGATCCAGAAGCACCTGGGCGACAGTGGCTGCCGGACGCGCATGACGGTAGATCCCCACTTCGACCCGAACCAGCCGGCACCGGTGCTTCGCATCCGCAAGCCGGCACAACCCGAACCGGAGGAACAGCCGCCCTTTGCGGCCGGTTTCTGGTTCTGATGCACAATCCTTCAACCCGGCCTCGTGCCGGGTTTTTTTTTGGCTATTGAGTTTCCGTGATGGCTGCCAGGGTGCTTGCTGCGACCGGCGACGTAGAGACTGTGCAGACCATCTTGGGGCACCAATGCCTTGATCACAGCAAGCCATATCAGACCGTTGATCCTGAGACTGTACGCCAGGCCTTTGAGCTGGCATTGTAGATACGTAGTTTCTACATTTCGCTTGTGTTTATTTGGCTGATTTATACAATGTATCTACATTGAGAGGTGCTTATGGAAGTCAAGATTCAGCAATGGGGTAATAGTGCGGCGATTCGCTTGCCGGCGACGGTCCTCAAGCAAATGAGCCTCGCCAGTGGCGACGTGCTCAGCCTCGATGTGACTGGCGAGGCGATCACCTTGAAGCCGGCGAGGGCCAAGCCGCGCTACAAGCTGGCTGACCTGATGGCGCAATGCGACCTGAACGCGCCGGAACCGGCAGAACTGGCAGCCTGGAACTCGATGCAGCCAGTGGGGCGTGAAGCGTGAGGCGAGCCAAGTACGGTCGAGGCGATATTGTCCGCCTGAACCTGAACCCAACGGCGGGTCGTGAGCAGCAGGGCGATTTTCGTCCGGCCTTGATCCTCACGCCAGCGGCGTACAACGCAACCGGCTTGGCCGTGATCGCGCCGATCACACAAGGCGGCGACCATGCGCGGTATGCAGGGTTCGCGGTCACGCTGAGCGGAGCAGGGACAGAAACGCAGGGTGTGATCCTGACCAACCAGATTCGTTCTGTTGATCTTGAGGCTCGCGGGGCCAAGCGGGTGGAGTCGGTGCCCGAAGTGGTTATTGAGGATGCGCTGGCCCGAGTCCAGGCGCTATTTGAGTAACGAGGAAAAGACAGCATGATGATTGCAGACCCAATGGTCGCTCTGGTCAGTCTTCAAAGGGAAGTGCGCCGGGGCATGCCGACCCATCCCGCTGACCTATGTCCTGGGATCAGAATTGTCCTCAATTAGCCGAATGGCGTTACACGCTACACCTATGCTCGGATTGAGCACGGGCGAATCAAGTCGATAGCCCGGAAGCCTTCGAGCTCTGGATGAGTGCCTAAAATCGTGTCCACGACTGCTGGGCAAGATCAGACGAGGGGAGGCGGCCTTTTCATTCAGGAATGCATGCGTACCACCGAGCTTACCGGACGCAAGGTGCAGCTCAGGTGCTTTCCCGCTCCACCAACTGGCATTCGAGCCGGTTCAGGCGCTGTACCGGCACCTCCGTCGCTATCACGCCGAGACTTTCCAGCACCCGCAGCGCGGCCGTCTCGCCGATCCCCAGCGAGGGCGGCCGGATGGTGCTCAGGCTCGGCAGCAGCATTTCGGCGAAGGCGTAATCGCCGAACCCCATGACCGCGCAATCGCCGGGTATCCGCAGGCCCATGTGTTGGGCCGCGAGCAGGCCGCCGGCCGCCAGGTTGTCGTTGGCGAAGAGGATCGCATCGGGCCTGTGCGTCTCTTGCATCAGCCTTTCCATGGCCTCCCGGCCCGCCTCGAAGGGTGCGCTGCCGGCACTTGGCGCGAAACTCCAGAGTTCCAGCCCCGCGTCCCGCAGGGTGGCGGCGCAGCCGTCGCGTCGGTCTAGGGCGCTGAAGTCGCCGGCGGCGCTGTTCTGCACGAAGGCGATGCGCCGGTAGCCCCTCTCGAGCAGATGGCGCGCCGCCATGACCCCCGCGTCGTAGTGCAGGAAGCCCACCTGGATGGGCGCGCGCTCGGGCTGGTAATCCCAGATCTCCACCACCGGAATGTCCGTCTCGGCGAGGAGCTTTTCCGTGCCCTCGCTGTGGAAATGGCTGGTCACCACCAGCGCCGCCGGCGACCAGCCGAGGAAGGCGCGCACGGCGCTTTCCTCCTGTTCCGGCGAGAAGTAGCTGGAGGCCAGCAGCAACTGGTAGCCGTGCCGGGCCAAGGTGTCGCTGAAGCCCTGGATGGTGCTGGCGAAGATCGGCCCCGAGATGTTCGGGATGACCATGCCGACGATGCGGCTGCGCGCCGAGGCGAGGCTGCCGGCGACCAGATTGGGCACGTAGCCGAGGGCCGAGACGGCTTCGCCGATACGTTGGCGCAGCTCTTCCGAGACCCGCTCCGGGTGATTGAAGAAGCGCGAGACGGTCAGCGCCGAAACCCCCACCTGGCGGGCAACATCGTTGAGCGTGATGCGTCCGGCAGTGCGCCGTTTGCGGGGAGGCGATGGATCGCTCACGGGATTTCCTCTTAAAAATGAATATAAAAGTAATTTTTAATTATTTGACGATCTATTAGGAAGACTCCGATACTGGTGATGTTAGCGCTGACATAAGAGGTTGTCTCTCGTCATCTGCCACTCGCACAACGGGACCAGAACAGGCGCTTCGTTCCGACCCAGTAGCCGAGCAGACCGCCTTCGGTCTTGCCAGGGCAGAGCAAAAGCATGAAAGAAATCGATCATCACAGCGCTGCCGCGCAGGGCAGCAAACAACGTTTCGCCGGTTATCGCGATCCCCTGGCATGGGCGATCCTGCTGGCCTCCCTGGGGGGCTCCGCCTGGGCGGAACAGGACGCCGCCACGACCGCGCAGACGCCGGCGGACGCCCAGAGCGGGCCGGTTCTCAAGGCCGTCACCGTCACCGCCACCCGTCGCGAAGAGTCGCTGCAGAAGATTCCCGTGGCGGTTTCGGTCGTCGACGGCGAGCAACTGGAGCGGGATAACCGCAACAACGTGTCGAGCATCGTGCAGCAGGTACCGACGCTGAACTTTCGCACCAGTGCCTCGAACAAGGACACGACGCTGTTCATCCGCGGCGTCGGTACCATCTCCACCTCGCCGGGTATCGAGCCGACCGTGGCCACGGTGATCGATGGCGTGGTGTTCGGTCGCGCGGGCCAGTCAACCCTCGATCTGCTTGATCTGGAGCGTATCGAGGTGCTGCGCGGGCCGCAGGGCACGCTGTTTGGCAAGAACGCCTCGGCGGGCGTGCTGAATGTCGTTACCCGGGCCGCACCGGAGGAATTCCGGGGTTATCTGGATTACTCACACTTCGGCAACGGCAACGAGAACCGCTACCGCCTCGGCGTTGGCGGACGCCTGACCGACACCCTTAAGGGTTCGGTCAGCGGTCTGCTCGGCAAGTACGATGGCAACGTGAAAAACGTCAAGAACGGTGACGACGTCAATGGCTACGACCGCACCGGCGTGCGCGGCAGGCTGGAATTCGAACCGAACACGGACATCAAACTCACGTTGATCGGCGATTATGCGCGCAGCGACGACGACATCCCCAACGGGGTAGTCGTCTCGACCCGCAGCGCGGCCTTCGCCAACGCGCTCAAGCCAGTGTCGCCGAGCAGCCACAATCAGCACATCCAGAGCGACTACAAAAGCCGCACCGAGGACACTAGCGCCGGCATTTCCGGGCAGCTCGACTGGCAACTGGGCAACTATACCCTGACCTCCATCACCGCCTGGCGCCGCTGGCTCAACCACCAGTATCAGGACGGCGACCGCCTCGCCGCCCTGCCACTGACCGCCTCCCACGACAACGGCAAGGTGAACTACAACCAGTACACTCAGGAGATTCGCCTGGCTTCGCCCAAGGGCGAGTTCCTCGAATACGTGCTGGGCGTCTACTACATGCATGGCCATACCGGCGAAACCTACCGGCGCCTCTCGGTCAACGACGGGATCGCCAACGACGGGCAAGCCAACTACAGCGTGACCAGCAACAGCTTCGCCCTGTTCGGCGAGAACACCTTCAACTTCACCGACGATTTCCGCGGCATCGTCGGCCTGCGCTGGACTCGGGATGGCCTGGGATACAAGCATCGCCGGGTTTCCACCTCGCCCGTCGCGGTCACCGGCATCCAGCCTTCGACGTCAAGCCACGGCTCGGTGGACGAAGAGGACTGGAGCGGTCGCTTCGGCCTGCAGTACGACTTCACCGACAATCTGATGGGCTATGCGACCTACTCGCGCGGCTACAAGGGCCCGGCTTACAACGTGTTCTTCAACATGCAGCCGCGCGATACCGAACACCTCAAGCCGGAAACCTCCGACGCCTACGAAATCGGCCTGAAGGCCACCGCGCTGAACAACCGGCTGACCGCCAACCTGGCGGTCTTCCACACCGACTACGACAACTACCAGGCGAACTTCTACGACAGCGTGGCCGGCCAGGTGGTGACCCGCCTGGTCAATGCCGGCAAGGTCTACACCAAGGGTGTCGAGCTGGATACCAGCTTCCAGCTCACCCCCCAGCTCAAGCTGTCCGGCGCCCTGGCCTACACCGAGGCGCGCATCGACAGCTTCAAATGCCCGGCGGGAGCCGCGTCCAACTGCAACGTGAACGGCAAGCCACTGCCCTTCAGCCCGGACTGGAAGACCTATGTGCGCGCCGATTACAGCATTCCGCTGGACAACGGCCTGGACGTCGAGCTGACCACCGACTACAGCTGGCAGGACGAAGTGCAATTCACCCTCGACCAGAACCCGGACACCAAGCAGGGTGCCTACGGCATCTGGAACGCCAGCGTCGCCCTGGCCGACTACAACCGTGGCTGGCGTGTGTCGTTCCTCGGCAAGAACCTCAACGACAAGTCCTACGCCACGGCCATGGCCGCCGGCAGCAACTATATCTACCGCTTCGTACCGCGTGACGACGAGCGTTACTTCGGTGTGCAGGCACACCTCGATTTCTGATTTTTCATCAACCACCATGCCGCCCGGTCGGGATACCACGACCGGATGGCTGCTCCGATAGCAAGGATATCCCTATGGCAGATTCCGCCCGACAACTGCGCCTCGGCGCTTTCCTCATGGCCACCGGACACCATGTGGCCGCCTGGCGGCATCCGGAGGTACCGGTCGACCCGCTGGACTTCTCCGTCTACCGGCGCGTCGCGCAGGTCGCCGAAGCGGCCTGCTTCGACGCGCTGTTCGTCGCCGACAGCGCGGCCGTGTTCGACGGCCCGTTCGCCAGTCATACCGCGCGCTCGGTGTATTTCGAGCCACTCACCCTGCACGCGGCACTGAGCGCGATCACCGAACGGATCGGCTTGGTTGCCACCGTCACCACCAGCTACAACGAGCCCTACCACGTAGCGCGCCAGTTCGCCTCGCTGGACCACCTCTCGGGCGGCCGCAGCGGCTGGAACCTGGTGACCTCCGATCTCGCGGCCGAAGCACAGAACTTCGGCCGCGACGAACACCTGGGGCACGCCGAGCGCTACGCCCGCGCCCGCGAGTTCCACCGCGTGGTCACCGGCCTGTGGGACAGCTGGGCGGACGATGCCTTCCTGCGCGACAAGGCCAGCGGGCGTTTCTACGATCCTGACCGGCTGCATGTGCTCGATCACCGGGGCGAGCATTTCAAGGTGCGCGGCCCACTCAATGTGGCGCGCTCGCCGCAGGGCCGGCCGGTGGTGGTGCAGGCCGGCTCCTCCGAAACCGGCCGCGAGCTGGCCGCCGAAACCGCCGAGGTGGTGTTCACCGCGCAGACCTCGCTGGCCAAGGCCCAGGCCTTCTACGCCGACCTCAAGGGGCGGCTGGGCCAGTACGGCCGCGGCGAGGACGCGCTGAAGATCATGCCAGGCGTCTTCGTGGTGCCCGGGCAGAGCGAGAGCGAGGCCCAGGAGAAGTTCGAGGCCTTCCAGGAACTGGTCGAGCCGCAGGTGGGCGTCGCCCTGCTCGGGCGCATGCTGGGCAACTTCGACCTCTCCGAATACCCGCTGGACGGCCCGCTGCCGGAGCTGCCGCTGACCGACAGCGGCCAGCGCAGCCGCCAGCAGCTCCTGACCGAGCTGGCCGGCGCGGAAAACCTGACTCTGGCCCAGCTCGGCCGCCGGATCGCCGGCGGGCGCGGCCACCACAGCCTGATCGGCACGCCTCGGCAGATCGCCGACGAGCTGCAGGCGTGGTTCGAGGAGCGCGCGGCCGACGGCTTCAACGTGCTGGTGCCGCACCTGCCGGGCGGCCTGGAGGACTTCGCCGCGCTGGTGGTACCGGAGCTGCAGCGGCGCGGTCTGTTCCGGCGCGAATACCAGGGCCGCACCCTGCGCGAGCACCTTGGCCTGGCGCGGCCGAACAACCCCTTCTTCGCGTGATCGAACCCGTTCGCGGGCAGCCGGCCATGCGCTGCTGCCCACTCACCCTTCCGGAGAAACGTCCATGACCTATCTTGCCGACTCGAAGCGCTACGAGCGCATCCCCTACCGCCGCGTCGGGCGCAGCGGCTTGGTGCTGCCGGCCCTGTCTCTGGGGCTGTGGCACAACTTCGGGGACGCCACGCCGTTCGACACCCAACGCGCCCTGCTGCGCACCGCCTTCGACCTGGGGATCAACCACTTCGACCTGGCCAACAACTACGGGCCGCCCTACGGCAGCGCGGAAATCAACTGTGGCCGCCTGCTGCGCGAGGATTTCCGCGCCTACCGCGACGAACTGACCCTCTCCACCAAGGCCGGCTGGGACATGTGGCCGGGGCCGTACGGGCAGGGCGGCAGCTCGCGCAAGTACCTGATCTCCAGCCTCGACCAGAGCCTCAGGCGCCTGGGCGTCGATTATGTGGACATCTTCTACTCGCACCGCTTCGACGCCAACACACCGCTGGAGGAGACCGCCGGCGCGCTGGCCGACATCGTCCGCCAAGGCAAGGCGCTGTACGTCGGCATCTCCTCCTATTCGGCGGGCAAGACCCGGGAGATCGCCGCGTTGCTGCGCGAGCACAGGGTGCCGCTGCTGATTCACCAGCCGGCCTACAACCTGTTCAACCGCTGGATCGAGAAGGACCTGCTGGATGCCACCGAGGCCGAGGGCGCGGGGGTGATTGCCTTCACCCCCCTGGCCCAGGGGCTGCTCACCGACAAGTACCTGAACGGCGTGCCCGCCGATGCGCGGGTCAATCGCCCCGGCGGCGCTTCGCTGCGCCCGGAACATCTGGCCGAGGCGAACATCGAGCGCGCCCGGGCGCTCGCCGGAATCGCCCAGCGGCGCGGCCAGAGCCTGGCCCAGCTGGCCCTGGCCTGGACCCTGCGCGATGCGCGGGTGACCTCGGCGCTGATCGGCGCCAGCCGCCCGGAGCAGATCGTCGAGAACGTCGCCGCGCTGGACAACCTGGCGTTCAGCGCCAAGGAGCTGGCGGAGATCGACCGCCACGCGGTCGAGGGCGGCATCAATCTCTGGGAGAAACCTTCCACGGACTGGCAGGAATGACGATGAAGACCTTCCGATTCGGCTCGTTCCTGCTGGGACTGCTGGCCTTCGCCCAAGTGTCGCTTGCAGATCCGGCGGTCTTGCGCATTGGCTACCAGAAAGCGTCAAGCAGTCTGGTGCTGGCCAAGCAGCACGGCCTGCTCGAGCGGCGCTTCCCGCAGACCCGCATCGACTGGATCGAATTCCCGGCCGGTCCGCAGATGCTCGAGGCGCTGAATATCGGCAGTTTGGATATTGGCTCTACAGGCGACATTCCACCACTGTTCGCCCAAGCGGCCGGTGCCGACCTGCTGTATATCGGCGCCGAACCGGCCAAGCCGCAAGCCGAGGTGATCCTGGTCGCACCGGACAGCCCGATCCACAGTATCGCCGAACTCAAGGGGCGCAAGGTGGCCCTGCAGAAGGGCTCCAGCGCGCACAATCTGCTGCTGCGCGCGCTGGCCCGAGCCGGCCTGTCCTTCAGAGACATCCAGCCGGTCTACCTGTCGCCGGCCGATGCCCGCGCCGCCTTCGAAAGCGGCCGCGTGGACGCCTGGGCAATCTGGGATCCGTTCTATTCGGCCGTCGAGCTGGAGGGACGCGCGCGCCTGCTGGCCAACGGCGAAGGTCTGGAACTGCTCGGTCCGTTCTATCTGGCGGCGCGCCCCTATGCCGAGTCCGACCCGGACTTCGTGAAAGCCGTACTGGATGAGCTGGGGCAGGCGGAAAGGCGGCTCCAGAGCGACAGGGCCGGCAGCATCCGGCTGCTCGCCACGTTCACCGGGTTGCCGGAAGCGGTGATCGAGCGGACGTTCAGCCATCGCCCGGCATCATCCGTCCTGCCCATGAGTGCGGAAATCGTCGCCGCCCAACAGCGCACTGCCGACCTCTTCCTGGAAAGTCGCTTGTTGCCGAAACGGATAGATGTCGCCGCGGCCGTCTGGCGGCCATGACCGGAACTGCACGACTGCGACCAATCGACCGGGCGGCCGGAAACCTCCCGGATCGTACGCGCGTTATCTTGAACTCATGGAGCTCAACGATGGGAAACGTCCTTGGCGCCGGCAGGGCGCCTTATGTGCCGAGGCATGAAGAACGCCATGCGGAAAAGGCGCCGACATTCGACACAGCGCAACCTCAGGCGTTGGAGACATCACGTTTCAGCATCGCCAACCGATCTCCAGGGAATCGGAGCGAAGTTCTGATTCTGGGCATACTGGCGGCCCTGCTGCTGCACGCCGGAGCCCTGCACTGGCTCGGCCGGCACAGCACGCCGCCCCTGCCGGAGATCCCCGTGCAGGTCCCGCCCATGACCATCGAATTCAGCAGCCCGGCACCGCCGGCCGAGCCCGTCGCTTCACCTCCACCACCGATCGCCGCCGCCGAACCGCCGCCTTCCCCGGCTCCGGTGGTCGAGGAGCTGGCCCCCAAAAAGGCGCCGCCCAAGCCGCTTCCCAAACCCAAGCCGCAGCCGCCCAAGCAGAAGGCCGAACCCCGGCCGGCCCAGCCGACCCCGGCGAAGGCCGAGGCGCCCCCCGCTCCGGCGGCGCCAACGGCTGCACCGGCACCGGCCGCCCCGGCGGCAGCGCCCGCGCCCGCCCAGGCGCCGCTCACCCCGCCCTCGGCCAGCGCCGGCTACCTGCGCAACCCGGCGCCCGAATACCCGGCCCTGGCCCTGCGCCGCAACTGGCAGGGCACCGTGCTGCTGCGCGTGCACGTGCTGGCCAGCGGCAGGCCGAGCGAGATCCAGGTCCAGAAGTCCAGTGGACGCGACCTGCTCGACGAGGCTGCGGTCGCCGCCGTCAAGCGCTGGAGCTTCGTGCCCGCCAAACGCGGCGACACAGCCCAGGACGGCTGGGTCAGCGTACCCATCGATTTCAAATTGAATTAACCCATCGCACCGCTCTTCAGGAGGAACCCCACCATGGATCTGCTCAGTAATCCCTTCGCTTCGGTGGAACATGTCGTCATCTGGGTCTTGATCGGCTTTTCCGTCGTCACCTGGGGCCTGGCCCTGATCAAGGCCATCCAGTTCGCCCGCCTCAAGTACCAGGACCGCCGGCTGCAGAAACTCTTCTGGCAGGCAGCCAGTCTGGACAGCGCCGCCGACCTGGTGCAACAGCATGCCGGCGCCGTCGCCCATCTCGCCCAGGCCGGCTTCGCCGCCATCCAGGAGGAGCCCGGCCAGCACGACCTGGCTCACGCGATCAACCACCAGGACCGCCTCGAGCGGGCCCTGCGCCAGCAGATCCAGCGCGAGCGCCGTTCCCTGGAGTCCGGCCTGGCGGTGGTCGCCTCGATCGGCTCCACCTCCCCCTTCATCGGCCTGTTCGGCACCGTCTGGGGGATCATGGAGGCGCTCAAGGGCATCAGCGCGGCCGGTTCGGCCAGCCTGGAAACCGTGGCCGGCCCGATCGGCGCCGCTCTGGTCGCCACCGGCGTTGGGATCGCCGTCGCGGTGCCCGCGGTGCTGGTCTACAACTACTTCCTGCGTCGCCTGAAGCTGGCCACCGCGGATCTGGACGACTTCGCCCACGACTTCTACAGCCTGGCGCAGAAGAGCGCCTTCAAGGTGATCCCGCATCCGCGCGCCGGCCGGAGCCAGGGTGCCCAACACGTGAAGGAGGCGATCTGAGATGGCCTTCTCCACCCAGGAAAGCGACGAAGTCCTCAGCGAGATGAACGTCACGCCACTGGTTGACGTGATGCTGGTGCTGCTGGTGGTGTTCATCGTCACCGCGCCGATGCTGACCAACAGCATCCCCATCAACCTGCCCAGGACTGAGGCGGTCGCTCCGCCGGACACCCAGGACCCGCTGGTGGTGAGCATCGACGGCACCGGCAAGGTGTTCGTCGGCAAGGACGAGATCCAGGCCGAGTTGCTGGAAAGCCACCTGCAGGCGGCCAAAGCCGCGGACGCCGAACTGCGCGTGCAGTTGCAGGCGGACGACCAGGTGGATTACGGCGTGGTGGCCAGGGCCATGGCCGCCATCGAGCGGGCGGGTATCACCAAGCTCGCCGTCATTACGGCGCGTTAGAGGTACGGGGCTTTCCGAGACTTCTGGTAAGAAATTTCTCGGAAGGAACTCGACGATCGGAGCGGCTGTCTTGGAGAGCTGCTGCAGGCCCGCGGTTGGCCACCGCAAGGTAACCGCATGGGGTCTGCAGAAGACGTCTCCCCGGAGCCGCTGCTGCTCTTTGCGGCCGGCTTCTGATTCTGATGCACAACCTCTTCGACCCGGCCTCGCGCCGGGTTTTTTGTTTTGTCGACGTAGATCTAAATTTAGTCTATAAATAGACCTCCTAAACGCAGGACCTCGCCGACATGAAAATCGAGACAATCAGCTTCTTGAAGAAGCACGCCGCATCGTTGGACCTAACCGAGCCCATGGTGATCACCCAGAACGGTCTGCCCGCCTATGTCATCGAGTCCTATGCCGAACGCAAGCAGCGCGATGAGACGATTGCGCTCGTCAAGCTCCTGGCATTGGGTTCCCGCGACAAAGAGCAAGGCAAGCTGGTGTCGGGCGACACGCTCCTGGATCGGTT
>NZ_SMMU01000050.1 GCF_004339665.1 Azotobacter chroococcum | reverse complement strand
TGGCGACCAAGTTCCAGGACGACAACAAGCAGCTGATCAGCGAGATCATCCGCAACCGCGAGTCGAGCTTCCTGACCACCGACTACATCTTCTGAGTGAAGTAACGATGAGCACACATACCCTGATCATTCTGGATGGTGTCGGTGTGCGCGATGCCGTGGAGGCGAATGCCTTCGCGGCGGCACACACGCCGACCCTCGATGGCCTGCTCGAGCGCTTTCCCAGCAGCCTGGTGTCGACCTCGGGGCTGGCCGTGGGCCTGCCCGAAGGGCAGATGGGCAATTCGGAAGTCGGCCACATGAACCTGGGCGCCGGCCGGGTCGTCTACCAGAGCCTCACGCGCATCAACAAGGCGATCGCGGAGGGAGACTTCGCCCGCAATCCGGTCCTGCTCGAACTGGTCGACGGCGTCCGGGCGCGGGCGGGGGCGGTGCATGTCATGGGCTTGCTTTCTGCGGGCGGGGTACACAGCCACGTCGAACAGATCGTCGCCGCCTGCCAGGTGCTGGCCGAACAAGGCGTGGAGCGCTTTTACCTGCACGCCTTCCTGGATGGCCGCGATACCCCACCGATCAGCGCCGAAGCGCCGATCCGTGCGCTGGAGAGCGCCCTGCAGAAGCTGGGCAAGGGGCGCAGCGATTCGACCTGAAGGACGGCCGGCTCTGCGACATCGCGCCGACGCTGCTGCAGCTGATGGACCTGCCGATCCCGGAGGAGATGGAGGGGACTTCTCTCCTTGCCGTGTGACCCGCTCACGCTTAACGGGGGGCCTGGCCGCCCTGCTCCTTCAAACAACAACAAATGGGAAAAACCATGTGCACTCTACTTGTCACGCGCTCAGAACAGCCGCTCCGAACATCCAGCCCTTCGGATGACCACGGCAGCTCCGTAACGGTCGTTTCCACGTCCTGATCGTGCCTGGCCCGGCGTCATGCGCCGGGCCGCTCCCCTTTCGCTCGACGCATCCGCGGCCGCGGAGGGGGCTTTTTGCGCCTTTTCCACCGATCTTCGCCGGTAACAACAACAATGAAGAACAGCCTCTCGCATTTTTCGCTCCGTCGGTCCCCTGCCCTCGCCTTCGCCCTGGCGCTCGCCTGCAGCAGCGCCCAGGCGGCCTTCGTCGACGACGCCAAGGGCACCCTGACCCTGCGCAACTTCTACATCCACCGCAACTTCGTCGACGACGGCGCCACCCGCAGCAAGGCCGAGGAATGGACCCAGAGCTTCATCTTCGACCTCAAGTCCGGCTATACCGAAGGCCCGGTCGGCTTCGGCGTCGACGTGCTCGGCCTGTACTCGCTCAAGCTCGACGGCGGCAAGGGCACCGGCGGCACCCAGTTGCTGCCGCTCGACAAGGACGGCACGCCGGCCGACCACTTCGGCCGGATCGCCGTCTCCGGCAAGATGAAATTCTCCGAAACCGAGCTGCGCGTCGGCGAGTGGTACCTGGTGCTGCCGATCCTCCGCTCCGACGACGGCCGCTCGCTGCCGCAGACCTTCCAGGGCTCCATGCTCACCTCGAAGGACATCAGGAACCTGACCCTGTATGCCGGCCACATCACCGGCAACAGCCCGCGCGACGACGGCAGCATGGAGGACATGACGCTGTTCGGCACCAGCCCCTATACCAGCGACCGCAAGTCCGACGACTTCGACTTCGGCGGCGCCGAATACAGCTTCAACGACAAGCGCACCACCGTCGGCGCCTGGTACGCGCGCCTGAAGGACATCTACAAGCAGCGCTACTTCCAGGTGCTGCACACCCAGCCGCTGGGCAAGGAATGGACCCTCGGCGCCAACCTCGGCTACTTCGACGGCGAGGAGGACGGCGAGGCGCTGGAAGGTCACCTGGACAACAAGCTGCTCTCCGGGATGTTCTCCCTGCGCTACAACGCGCACACCTTCTACCTGGGCCTGCAACGAGTCACCGGCGACGACCGCTGGCTGCGGGTCAACGGCACCAGCGGCGGCACGGCGGCCAACGACACCTACAACGGCAGCTTCGACAACGCCCGCGAGCGCTCCTGGCAACTGCGCTACGACTACGATTTCGCCTCCCTGGGCATGCCCGGCCTGACCCTGATGACCCGCTACCTCAAGGGCACCAACGTGCACACCGGCAACATCGACGATGGCGAGGAGTGGAACCGTGAGACCCAGCTCAGCTACGTGGTGCAGAGCGGCCCGGCGAAGGAGCTGACCCTGCGCTGGCGGAACTCGACGATCCGCCGCGACTGGGGCGCCAACAACAAGTACGACGAGCAGCGGATCATCGTCCAGTACCCGCTCTCGCTGTTCTGAAGAGGATCGCCGGCAGTCTTGCGCCGGGCTAATGAATGGGCCAGGACGCCTCCGAGGCAGATGCTAGACAGTGAAGACCTCGCGCCGGAGCAGCTCCCAGGAGGCCTTGTCCGGTGCAATCAGCAGGCCGCCGTCCAGGTGCCGTGGCAGATAGGGGGTTCCATCAAAGCGGGCGGCGTATGCGCCGGCCTCCTGGCAGACCAGGGTGCCGGCCAGATGATCCCAGGGCATCAGCTTGTAGTACATCAGGTAATGCACATGGCCGGCAGCCAGGGTCCGGTGTTCGTGCGCCGCACAGCGGTAGTTGGCGGCAAAGCGGACCTTGGACAGATTCGCGAGGATTCGTGGCTGCTTGTCTTTCGGCAGATAGCCGGTCGAGGCCATGCCGACCATCTGGTCGAGTGCGACAGGGGCGGCCACGGAAAGCCGCTGCGCTTCGCCGTCCGGCCGCCTCAGCCAGGCGCCACCGCCTTTTTCCGCCATGACCCAATCGTCCCCCATCGGGTCGTAGATGATGCCGGCAACCGTCTCGCCGGCGACAACGACCGAGGCCATGACGCCGAACGCCGGGATACCCGAGGCGAAGTTGAAGGTGCCGTCGACCGGGTCGACGATGATGACGAACTCGGCGTCTTTCAGCCCGCCCAGCAGCGCCGGGTCCGCCGCGACCGACTCCTCACCGATGAACAAGGCGTCCGGCCAGAGCCTGGCGATCTCTGCTTTTATCATGAGTTCGGCCTGTTCGTCGGCTTCGGTCACAAGATCCGTTGCCTCTGTCTTGGCCCGCACGTCGGTTCTGCCCAAGCGCCGAAAACGCGGCATTATTTCGGCCTTCGCCGCCCGTCGCAGCAGATCGGCCAGTGCCGTTACATCGACTTTCGAAGTCATGGCATTTCCTGTGTGAAGACGTTGAATACGCTCAGATAACAGTCATCTGCCCGGAGTTCAATCCTGCGGGAAACTGGCCAGTCCTGATTACGCCATCCAGGGTCACGCATCGCTCCCCATTCAGCCTTCGCCGCCATCGGCGGATATCTTGCCGGGAATGGCAGTCCAAACACTCGCATACTGGCTCGACTGTGGTCGCCGTACCCGGCATTCGGCGAGGAATATTCCCATCGATCGAGGGCGTCTTTCAGTGCCTTGCCCGGCTTGAAGCCCGGCAGCCTGGCGGCAACGATATGGAAATGGGCGAACAGGAGAATCCAAGATGGCGTTTTTTGCTCGACGTGCCGATGGGCTCAGGCGCGAACGTATGCAGGCCTCCAGGCAGTATGCCGACGGCGGCTTCATGAACACCTACCCCTCCAGCGTACAGCGCGTGCCCGAGGGGCGGCCGACGCTGGCCGACTTCCTGTTCCGTGGCGAGGGCCGTACGCCAGCGCGGCCGCTTCCTGCCATCGACCCACGCACCGTCTGGGCCAGGCCCGTCGAAACCGGGCTGCGCGCCACCTGGCTCGGCCATTCGACCGTGCTGCTGGAAATCGACGGCCACCGGGTGCTGACCGATCCGGTCTGGGGGATGCGCGTCTCGCCGTTGCCCTTCCTCGGCCCCAGGCGCTTCCAGCCGGTGCCGGTCGACATCGCGGCCCTGCCGCTGCTCGATGCGGTGCTGATCTCGCACGACCACTACGACCATCTGGACTACCCGAGCATCCGGGCGCTGGCCAAGCGGCGGGTACCCTTCGTCACCTCGCTCGGCGTCGGCCTGCATCTGGAGGCCTGGGGCGTGCCGGCCGAGCGCATCGTCGAGCTCGACTGGTGGGAGCGCACCGTGCTGCCGGGCGGCCTGACGATCAGCGCCGCGCCGTCGCATCACTTTTCGGGGCGCGGGCTGCACGATCGCAACGCGACCCTCTGGTCGTCGTTCGCCCTGCGCGGCGAGCGCCATGCCGTGTTCTTCAGCGGCGATACCGGGCTCTCGCCGGCCTTCGCCGAGATCGGCCGGCGGCTCGGGCCTTTCGATCTGGTGATGATCGAGGTCGGCGCCTTCCACCCCTCCTGGGGGAGCGTGCACCTCGGGCCGGACAATGCGCTAAGGGCCTGGGCACAACTGGGCAGCGGGCGTTTCCTGCCGGTGCACTGGGGCACCTTCAACCTGGCGATGCACCCCTGGTCCCAGCCGGCGGATGTGCTGCTGGCGCACGCCTCGGAGGGGCTGGTGATGCCGCGCCTCGGCGAGCCGGTCGAGCCGGCCCGGGTCGACGCGGTGGAGCCGTGGTGGCGAGGAGAAGCCAAGGCCGATTGGCAGGGTGCCATGCCGCAGGAGGCCGAGAGCCTGGTACTTCCCGTGAAGGACTAGACAGTTCCCGGCGCGGCGGGAAAACGCCGGAAGAGGAGCCTGTCAGTAGGCGAACGGATGCCCCAGCTCCGTCTGCATCCAGGCGAGGAAGCGCCGCACGCGCGGATAGTCGGCGTGCGTGTGCGGGAAGAGCAGATGATGTGCGCTGACCGGACTGCGCAGCTCGCTGCCGAACACCGGGACGAGTTTGCCCTCGCGGATGTAGTCCTGGGCCAGCAGCGTGCTTTCCAGCGCGAAGCCGAGGCCGTGGGCCGCCGCCTCCAGGCTCATGTAGGAACGGTCGAAGCTGAGCGGATAGCGGCGCTCGGGCATCGACAGGCCCTGCTGCGCGAACCACTGCGGCCACTGCACCAGCGGCGCTTCGGAGAGGATCAGGTCGGCATCGAGCAGATCATCGGGACTGTCGACCTTCTTGGTCTCGAGCAGGGACGGCGCGGCGAGCACGGCGATGCTTTCCTGCGGCACGGTGCGGATCTCCAGGTTCGGCCAGTTCGCCAGGCCGTAGCGGATATCCACGTCCATCTTGTCCCGGCTGAAGTGCAGGGACTCGTAGGAGCACGACAGGTTGATCTCCAGGTCGGGGTTGCTGGCGCGCAGCTGCTCGAGGCGCGGCAGCAGCCAGAGCAGGCCGAAGCTGGGGACCGAATGCAGGCGCAGGCACTCCAGGTTGGCATCGGTGGCGGCGCGCTCGGTCGCCGTGCCCAGGCGCTGCAGCGCGCCCGAGATGTCGTGCAGGTACTGGCTGCCCACCGGCGTCAGCTCCAGTCCCTTGCTGGTCCGGTGGAAGAGCTGGCGACCGATCATCGCTTCGAGCCTGGCGATCTGGTGGCTCACGGCCGAGGGCGTCAGGTTCAGGTGTTCCGCCGCCCTGGCGACGTTGCCGAAACGTGCCGCCTGTTCGAAGGCGAGGATGGCTTTGAGCGGCGGGATATGCAGCGGCGTCTTTTCCGGGCGGATCATTGTTCTGGTCTCTTGGCCGGGCTGGTTTTACAGAGCATGCCATCGCCTGCCGAGATCACGCCAACCCTGAAGCTGGCGCCATGGGGTGCTGAATTATTTTCAGCGATTGCTGAGCAGGCCGGCCATCCAGATAGATGCTTTGCTAAGTATTCCCCTTATTCAGCAACATTTACGTCAGTTTTCATGGGCGGCTTCGCTTGGGTGCTGAATTTTTTTCAGCAACGACTGAGCGATGCTGCGTTGTGAGCGAGGGCCTGACAGCCGAACCTTCCGATACCCCGCCAACCACGGCGGTTCTTGAACAAGAACGATATCAGGAGTGTCCAGCATGCTGCTCGAAGGCAAGATCGCGATCATCACCGGTGCCGCCTCGCAACGAGGTATCGGCCGCGCCATGGCCCGCACCTTCGCTCACCATGGGGCCCGGGTCGTCATCCTGGATCTGGATGAAAAGGCGGCACGGGACGCTGCGGAAGACCTCGGCGCCGACCATCTGGGCCTGGCGGCCAACGTCGCGGATGCAGCCCAGGTGACCCGCGCCGTCGAGGCGGTGATCCAGCGCTATGGCCGCATCGATGCGCTGGTGAACAACGCCGGCATCACCCAGCCGCTGAAAACCCTGGAGATTCGCGGATCGGATTACGACAAGGTGCTGGACGTGAGCCTGCGCGGCACCCTGCTGATGTCCCAGGCGGTCATCCCGACCATGCGCGCGCAGAAGTCCGGCAGCATCGTCTGCCTGTCGTCGGTGTCGGCCCAGCGCGGCGGCGGCATCTTCGGCGGGCCGCACTACAGCGCCGCCAAGGCCGGCGTGCTCGGCCTGGCCCGCGCCATGGCCCGCGAGCTGGGGCCGGACAATGTCCGCGTCAACTCCATCACCCCGGGCCTGATCCATACCGACATCACCGGCGGCCTGCTGTCCGACGAGCGGCTGAGCGGCATCCTCGGCGGCATTCCGCTGGGCCGCATGGGCGAGGCGCAGGAGGTCGCCGACGCGGCGCTGTTCCTGGCCAGCGACCTGTCGACCTACCTCACCGGAACCACCCTGGATGTGAACGGCGGCATGCTGATCCACTGACGGCTCGCCGCGGCTGGCGGCCGAATTTCGCCCGCCGGCCTGCTTCACCCTCAACGCTCAACAACAATAAGAGAGCGAAAAATGTCCACCATGACTCTCGAAGCGGTGAATACCACCCGTTCCAGTGCCTATCGGAAGACTGCATGGCGGCTCATGCCGTTCCTCATGCTGTGCTACCTGTGCGCCTACCTGGATCGCGTCAACGTCGGTTTCGCCAAGCTGCAGATGATGCAGGATCTGAGCTTCAGCGATACCGTCTACGGCCTTGGCGCCGGTCTGTTCTTCATCGGCTACTTTCTCTGCGAAGTCCCCAGCAACCTGCTGCTCCACAAGATCGGCGCGCGGATCTGGATCGCCCGGATCATGATCACCTGGGGCATCCTCTCGGCCCTGTTCGCCTTCGTCGAGACGGCCTGGCAGTTCTACCTGCTGCGTTTTCTGCTCGGCATGGCCGAAGCGGGGCTGGCGCCCGGCATCCTGCTCTACCTGACCTACTGGTTCCCGACCTACCGCCGGGCCCGGCTGACGGTCCTGTGGTTCGTCGCCATCCCCCTCTCCGGCATGCTCGGCGGCCCGCTCTCGGGCTGGATCATGACCGAGTTCGCCGGCGCCTATGGCTGGGCCGGCTGGCAATGGATGTTCGTCCTGGAGGCGCTGCCCACCGTGGTGGTCGGCCTGTGGGTGCTGAGCTACCTCAAGGACCGGGTCGAGGACGCCACCTGGCTCGACGACGAGGAAAAGCAACTGATCCAGCGCGAGCTGGCCGAGGACAACCAGCAGAAGACCGAGCATGCGTCGGTGCGCGCCTTCGTCAGCGACCGCCGGCTGTGGCTGTTGGCTGCCATCTACTTCTCCGTGGTCATGGGCCAGTACGCCATCACCTTCTGGCTGCCGACCCTGGTGCGCAACGCGGGCGTCGCCGATCCGCTGTACATCGGCCTGCTCACCAGCGTGCCCTATCTCTGCGCGATCGTCGCCATGCTCCTGGCCGGGCGCAGCAGCGACAAACACCGCGAGCGGCGCTGGCATGTAGTGCTGCCGATGTGGGCGGGCGGCGCCGGTCTCACCCTGGCGGCGATCTTCGGCCACGACGTCGGCCTGTCGATCCTCGGCCTGTCGCTGGCGGCCGCCGGCGTCCTCTCGGCCTCCTCGCTGTTCTGGATGCTGCCGACCTCGCTGCTGGGCGGCGTGAGCGCCGCCGCCGGCATCGCGGCGGTGAACAGCATCGCCAACCTGGCCGGCTTTTGCTCGCCCTACCTGATCGGCTGGCTCACCACCGCGACCGGTTCCAGCCAGGTGGGCATGTACCTGATCACCGCCGTACTGGCCTCGGGTGCGCTGCTGGTGCTCCGCCTGCCGGCCAACTTGACCAACCGTTAATCCTAGGAGCCTCTCCATCATGTCGACCCACGCCACAGCCCCTGCCGTCTCCCTGGCAGAGCGGGCCTACCGGATTCGCCGCAACGCCCTGCTGATGGGCCAGGTACAGGGCCAGGGCTATATCGGCCAGGCCCTGGGTGCCGCCGACCTGCTCGCCGTCGCCTACTTCCATGCGATGGACTACCAGTCCCAGGATCCCGCCTGGGAAGGCCGCGACCGCTTCTACCTGTCGATCGGCCACTACGCGATCGCGCTCTACGCGGCGCTGATCGAGGCCGGCATCGTTCCCGCCGAGGAGCTGGAAACCTACGGCTGCGACGAGAGCCGCCTGCCGATGTCCGGCATGGCCTCCTACACCCCGGGCATGGAAATCACCGGCGGCTCCCTGGGCCACGGCCTGGGCATCGCGGTGGGCGCCTGCCTGGGCCTCAAGCGCAAGCAGTCCGCCTCGTTCGTCTACAACCTGCTGTCCGACGGCGAGCTGAACGAGGGCTCGACCTGGGAGGCGGCGATGTCCGCCTCGCACTGGAAGCTGGACAACCTGATCGCGGTGATCGACGTCAACAACCAGCAGGCCGACGGCCATTCCAGCGAGATCCTCGCCTTCGAGCCGATCGTCGAGCGCTGGCAGTCCTTCGGCTGGTTCGCCCAGCGGGTGAACGGCAACGACCTGCAGGCGCTGGTCGCCGCCTTCGACGCGGCCCGCCACCACCCCGTCGCCCAGCCCCGGGTGATCATCTGCGACACCCGCATGGGCAAGGGGGTGCCGTTCCTCGAAACCCGTGAAAAGACCCACTTCATCCGTGTCGACGAACACGAGTGGGAACAAGCCCTGACCGCCCTGGATGCCGGGAGACAGTAATGAAGAACACCACCGAACCGGCCGCACCGGCCAAGAAGCGCCTGACCACCTCGGCGATGATCGCCTCCATCGCCGGCGAAGGGCAGCCGACCCGCCCGGCCCCCTTCGGCCACGCCCTGGCGGCGCTGGCCCGGGAGCGCCAGGAGCTGGTCGGCCTGACCGCCGACCTGGGCAAGTACACGGATATGCACCTCTTCGCCAAGGAGTTCCCCGAGCGCTTCTTCCAGATGGGCATGGCCGAGCAGTTGCTGATGAGCGCGGCGGCGGGCATGGCGCGCGAAGGCTTCGTGCCCTTCGCCACCACCTATGCGGTGTTCGCCTCCCGGCGGGCCTACGACTTCATCTGCATGGCGATCGCCGAGGAAGACCTCAACGTGAAGATCGTCTGTGCGCTGCCGGGCCTCACCACCGGCTACGGCCCCAGCCACCAGGCGACCGACGACATCGCGATCTTCCGCGCGATGCCCAACCTGATGGTCATCGACCCCTGCGACGCCCACGAGCTGGAGCAGGCCGTGCCGGCCATCGCCGCGCACAAGGGGCCGGTCTACATGCGCCTGCTGCGCGGCAACGTGCCGCTGGTGCTGGACCGCTACGACTACCGCTTCGAAATCGGCAAGGCGAAGACGCTCACCAGCGGCAACGAGGTGCTGGTCATCTCCACCGGCCTGATGACCATGCGCGCGCTGGAGGCGGCCGAGCAGCTCCGCGCGGACGGCGTGGAGGTCTCGGTGCTGCACGTGCCGACCATCAAGCCGCTGGACGAGGCCACCATCCTGGCCGAGGCGCGCAAGCCGGGCCGGCTGGTGGTGACCGCGGAGAACCATTCGCGGATCGGCGGCCTGGGCGAGGCCGTGGCCACCCTGCTGATGCTCAACGGCGTCACTCCCACCTTCCGGCAGATCGCCCTGCCGGACGCGTTCCTCGATGCCGGCGCGCTGCCGACCCTGCACGACCGCTACGGCATCTCCACCGAGGCGGTGTGCGCGCAGATCAAGTCCTGGCTGTAAGGCCGGCCCTCCGCGGTCCGGGCAGATAGCCCGGGCCGCTCGAAGCGACTCGACGACAGGCACGGGAGCCGGCCGGCTCCCGGGGACTGCCACGCACGGAACGGGCAACCCTCCGCCTGCGGTCGGCTTCCGACCGCGCGGATAGCCGGCGCCCGGTGCCCTGCTCCGGCAGGTGCCGGACGCGTTCACCACCGATTTCTACTGAAAACAACAACAATGAAGAACAGTACTTTTCAGCTCTCCAGTCAGCATTCCCTTGTCCTCGCCCTCTCTTTCGCCGGAGTGTTTTCCAGCGCAGGCGCCCAGGCCGCCTTCGTCGATGACGCCAAGGGCACCCTGACCCTGCGCAACTACTACATGCAGCGCAACATGGTCGACCGCGCCACGCAGGGCAAGCGCGAGGAATGGGCCCAGGGCTTCATCCTCGACCTGGAGTCGGGCTACACCGAAGGCCCGGTCGGCTTCGGCATCGACGTGCGCGGCCTGTGGGCGGTCAAGCTCGACGGCGGCAAGGGCACCGCCGGCACCGAGCTGCTGCCGGTCCACGACGACGGCCGTCCGGCCGACGACTTCGGCCGCCTGGCGGTGGCCGGCAAGCTGCGCTTCTCCAGGACCGAACTGAAGATCGGCGAATGGAGCCCGGCCCTGCCGATCCTCAACGCCAACGACGGCCGCGTGCTGCCGCAGACCTTCCAGGGCGGCATGCTCACGGTGAAGGAAATCCCCCACTTCACCTTCCACGGCGGCCAGATGCGCGCCAACAGCCCGCGCAACGACGCCAGCATGCAGAGCATGTCGCTCAACGGCTCGCCCGACGCTACCTCCGACCGCTACAACTTCGGCGGCGTCGAGTACAGCTTCAACGACAACCGGACCACCGTCGGCGCCTGGTTCGGCCAGCTCGAGGACATCTACAAGCAGCGCTACTTCGAGATCAGGCACCTCCAGCCGCTGGGCAGGGACTGGTCGCTGTCCTCGCGGCTGGGCCTGTTCGACGGCGAGGAGGACGGCCGGGCCGAGGCCGGCGCTCTGGACAACCGGACCCTGACCGGCCTGTTCGCCCTCAAGACCGGCGCCAACACCTTCACCTTCGCCTTCCAGCGGCTCACCGGCGACGACCGTTGGCTGCGCCTCAACGGCGCCATCGCCAGCATGCTGCCTAACGACGTGTTCACCAGCAGCTTCGACAACGCCCGCGAGGAGTCCTGGCAACTGCGCCACGACTACAACTTCGCCGCCCTCGGCCTGCCGGGACTGACCTTCATGAGCCGCTACATCAGCGGCAAGAACGTGCATACCGCGACGGTCAGCGACGGCGAGAAATGGAACCGCGAGACGCAGCTAAACCATGTGGCCCGCTGAAGGTCCTGAATGTGCCCAGGTGGACACGACGGCCCCCTGGCCTGCCGGCAACACCTTACCGAAACGGTCAGGTGTTGCACTCGGATTTTGCCGCCGCCCCTCAATCATTGGAAAGAATGAATCTTTTATTGGATACAAATGCGAATGCCCCCTAGATTTACCAAAGGAAGGGACCTGTCCAAGCCACAAGTCGAGCCATTGCACGTTCCAAAATAGCTCGGCGGGCATAGTGAGAGCTGTTGATCGTCATCGGTCTGCACCGGTACGTGGAGGCGCAACTGAAGAAGGCGCGAGCACAGCTTCATCGTTCCACAAGGAGGTGTAGTCATGAATCTGAACGATCTGAAAGAAATCGATCGAACCTGGACGAACACACCGGTGCCCCTGGCGAATCCAAAGCCGACACTGCATATCGTGCTCAAATGCATCAGGCAGTGCCTTCAAGTTTTCTTCTCCCTCTTATCGGCTGCGTTGTATCTCGCATTTTTGCCGGTCTTTTCGCTGTTCTTCGCCTGTTCGGCGTTGTTTGGCGGAGCGCTGTGGATTATCGGCCGGCTCGTGCGGCCCACAAAGGATAATGGCAAGAGCCATTGACATCCTTCCCGTCTTCTCGCTTCGCTCGCAGCATCCGGCATCGCTGCGCTGGAAGACGGCCACATCGTCAGGCAGGGCGGGCAACTGATCGGCGTGGACATGGCGGACCTCCCGGAACGCGCCCGCCGCTCCGCCCGGGACCTGCCTCACCGAGCCCACTTCTCTCGCTGAGCGATTTCCACGACATGCCTGCAAGCCATTCCATTGGCTCCCGACGCGGCTGTGCACCCTGACGGACGCGCAATGACGCTTCGGGACCGAACGCCTGCCGGGCGGCGGAAGGTCAAGCTCCGACTGGCTTGACCTTGTCCGAGCGGAGGGCCGATCAGGCGCCGGCCCCTGGCGTACTTACATACTCGGAATCAATCCCGACTTGCCAGACACAAAGCGCCACGCATAAGATAGCGCTACCCTAGAAGAAGCTGGCATGTGCGTGCCAATCGATCCGGCTTCTCTCGAACGCCCATCCGTTTCGACGCGCCAGCAGCCGAACGAGAAGGGACAAAAACAACAAGATCAGGGAGACAGACAGGCTTTGCGTGGGCTTGACGCCCCGCAAAGACAGCGCTGCCTCAATACCAGGGTGTCCCATGGATATCTTCGACTACGCGCCCGCATTCAGGCAGGCATTCGCCCCGCATACGGCTTTCGCCCACGAGCGCGCGGCGTCCCGCTCCCCTTTCCCCTTTCGAGCCTTGCAAAGGCCGCTGTCGGCGATGCGGCTGACGACTGCTCGTCCCGCTCCGACGGCAACCCCGTGCCTGTGCGAAGACAGGCCGAAGCCAGGCACGAGACGCGCCTGAGCCGGCTTTCGCTCACCCACGCCGCCAGGCGGCGACTCCTTCATACCATCCACAAGAAAAAGAGAAGGTCATATGCAACAGCCAGTAAGGTTCCGTAAAACTCTGCTGAGCGTCCTGATCGGCGCTCTGGGAATCGGTCAGGTCGCGATGGGCGCCGACCAGGTGGCGCCGGGTGCGCCGGGTGCGGCGCCGTTCTGGTCGTATTCGGGCAAGACCGGCATCGGCACCTCCTACGAGCAGTACAAGGACGGCCAGTACTCGCCGCAAGCGGCCACCGGCGAAGTCTCGAAGGTCTGGTTCTCGCTGGCCCAGGGGATCGTCACCGAAACCATGTTCGGGCTGATCCACGAAGCCCAGCTGCGCGAAATGCAGCTGGTGATCCAGGGCCCCGACTTCCTGGACCTGGAAGCACAGGACACCGACAGCGAAGTGCAGTACCTGTCGGTCGACGGCGAAGGCCGCCCCACCTCGCTGGCCTACAAGATCATCAACCGCGACAAGCAGGGCCGCTACGAGATCGAGAAGCACGTCTTCACCGATCCGGACGCCAACTCGCTGATGATGCGGGTCATCTTCCGCAGCAAGGAGCCGGGCATCCAGGCCTATGTGCACGTCGATCCGGCCATCGGCAACGACGGCAGCGGCGACAGCGCCTTCGTCGACGGACAGGCCCTGTACGCCCGGGACGGCGAGATGACCCTGGTGGTCAAGGCCAGCCGGCCCCTGGAACAGCCCACCGTCGGCTTCGCCGGGACTTCCGACGGCCTGACCGACCTCAAGGACGGCAAGCTCGACAACCTGTACACCAGCACCGGGGATGCGCCTGGTAACGTAACCATGTTGGCGCGCCTGCCCCAGACGGGCAACGAGACCACCCTCGACCTGGTGGTCGGCTTCGGCAACGACCGCCAGCAGGCCGACCGGGCGGCGGACGCGACACTGGCCCGCGGCTATGCCAAGGTGCTGGCCCACTACAACGGCGAGGGCGAGGCGCTCGGCTGGCAGGACTACCTGGCCTCGCTCTCCGGCCTGCCGGCCATGTACGCGCAGAGCACCGACAACGGCAAGCTGCTCAACGTCAGCGCCCTGGTGCTCAAGGCTCAGGAAGACAAGAGCAACGCCGGGGCGCTGATCGCCTCCCTGTCCAACCCCTGGGGCGAGACGGTGCCGGCGGACAAAGGCACCACCGGCTACAAGGCGGTCTGGCCGCGCGACTTCTACCAGTGCGCGATGGCGCTGCTGGCGCTCGGCGACCGCGAAACGCCGAAGGTCGCCTTCGAATACCTGAAGAAGGTCCAGGTCACCGAAGCCACCTCGCTCGAGCAGGGCGACACCTCGGCCTACATCCACGAGCAGAAGCAGGACGGCAAGGTCGAGAACGCCGGCCCCGGCGCCACCGGCTGGTTCCTGCAGAAGACCCATGTCGATGGCGAGATCGAATGGGTCGGGGTCCAGCTCGACCAGACCGCCATGCCCATCATGCTGGGCTGGAAGCTCTGGCAGGCCGGCGTGCTCGACGACGCCCAGATCAGGCACTGGTACCAGACCATGCTCAAGCCGGCGGCGGAATTCCTGGTCAAGGGCGGCCAGGTGAAGGTCGGCTGGAACGACTGGAAGGTCGTCCCGCCGCAGACCCAGCAGGAGCGCTGGGAGGAGCAATGGGGCTACTCGCCGTCGACCACCGCGGCGGTCATCGCCGGCCTGGTGGCCGCCTCCGAACTCGCCGGCCATGCCGGGGATGCCGAGGCGGCGAAGAGTTTCCTGGGCGCCGCGAAGGGCTATTCCGACAAGCTGGAAGCGACCATGGTCACCCAGAAGGGCAGCCTGGGCGACGGACGCCATTACCTGCGCATCACCCAGAACGATAACCCCAACGACGGCGCCCCCCTGCTCGACAACAACAGCCGGCCCGGCCTGCCGGAGAGCCAGGTGCTCGATGCCGGCTTCCTGGAGCTGGTGCGCTACGGCGTGCGTTCCGCCACCGACCCGCACATCGTCGGCAGCCTGGACGAGCTCGACAGCCAGGAGCTGCCCGAGAACCTGAAGGTCAAGTACCTGTTCAGCTATCCGGGGGTCAAGGGCGAATTCCCCGGCTGGCGCCGCTACGGCAACGACGGCTACGGCGAGAGCGAAATCTCCGCCATCAACTTCCCGGCCACCGAGGCGCCGGTGCTCAACTCCGGGCTGCGCGGCCGCGTCTGGCCGATCTTCACCGGCGAGCGCGGTCATTACGAGCTGGCCCGCAGCAAGGCCCAGTTGCCGGAAGGCGTCGAAGCGCTGAATGCCGAGCAGCTGGCGAAGCTGAAGAACACCTACGTCAAGGCCATGGAGCTGTTCGCCAACGACGGCATGATGCTGCCGGAACAGGTATGGGACGGAGTGGGCAACAACAGCCGCCACAATTACGTGAAGGGCGAAGGCACGAACACCGCCACGCCCCTGGCCTGGAGCCACGCCGAGTACGTCAAGCTGGTCCGTTCGCTGACCGACCAGAGGGTCTGGGACCACTACCCCATCGTCTCGGACAAGCTCGCCAAGTGACCTGAACGACCAACGGGCGCCAGGCAGCGCGTGCACCATCGCCTGGCGCCACTCGCCCACAACAACGAGAGGTCTAGATGTCAAAACACGCCTCCGCGACGCCCAGCGCGTCGTCCGTGCCTGCGTTCTCCCTTTCCCGCCGCCGCCTGCTCGGCGCGGCCTGCGTCGGCGCCGCTACTGGCGCCCTGCTGCTGAGCCCGGTCGCTCCGGCCTGGGCTGCGGCCGAAACCGAACTGGCGGTCTTCATGGACCTGTCCAAACGCCTCACCGGGCGCAGCGACCTCGACGCCCGCTTCGGCCAATGCCTCTACGACACCCTGGTCAAGCGCGATACCGGCTTCGCAACCAGCCTCGGCGAACTGCAGGGCAAGCTCGGCAAGACCCCGCAAGGCCTGAGCGAAAAAGCCCAGGACGCGACCCGGCAGATCCTCTCCGCCTGGTATCTCGGCATGGTCGGCAGCGACTACACCGCCACGGTGGTCGGCTATCCGGATGCCCTGATGTTCAAGGCCGCCGGCGGTATCCTCAAGCCACGGGCCTTCTGTTTCGGCATGCCCGGCTCCTGGGCCGAGAAGCCCGTCTTCGGGAGGGCTTGAGCATGGCCACTGCGCAAAAAGCCGATTTCGTCATCGTCGGCTCCGGCGTGGCCGGCGCTCTGGTCGCCCACCAGTTGGCCATGGCCGGCAAGGACGTACTGATTCTCGAGGCCGGTCCGCGCATGGCACGCCACGAGATCGCCGAACGCTTCCGCCAGCAGGCGGACAAGTACGACAACCAGGCGCCCTACCCCTCGCCCGCCCACGCCCCGCACCCGGAGTTCAATCCGAACAACAACTACCTGATCCAGAAGGGCGAGCACCCCTACGAAGTGCAGTACATCCGCGCCGTCGGCGGCACCACCTGGCACTGGGCAGCCTCGACCTGGCGCTTTTTGCCCAACGATTTCAAGCTCAAGACCCTCTATGGCGTCGGCCTCGACTGGCCGATCGAATACGCCGACCTGGAGCCCTGGTACGGCCGCGCCGAGGTCGAACTGGGCGTCTGGGGCCCCGGCGACGAGGACCTCGGCTCGCCGCGCTCGGCGCCCTACCCCATGGCGCCGCTGCCGCTGTCGTGGAACGAAGAGCGGGTCAAGAGCGTGCTCAACGCCAACGGCTACCGCGTGGTCACCGAGCCGGTGGCGCGCAACAGCACGGTCTACGACCAGCGCCCGCCCTGCTGCGGCAACAACAACTGCATGCCGATCTGCCCGATCGGCGCCATGTACAACGGCATCGTCCACGTCGACAAGGCCGAGAAGGCCGGCGCCCGGCTGATCGAGAACGCCGTGGTGTTCAAGCTCGAGAAGGGCAAGGACGGCCGCATCGTCGCCGCCCACTACAAGGACCCGCAGGGCAACGACCACCGCGTCGAGGGCAGGACCTTCGTGCTCGCCGCCAACGGCGTCGAGACGCCCAAGCTGATGCTGATGTCCGACGTCGGCAACAGCTCGGACCTGGTCGGCCGCAACCTCATGGACCATCCGGGCACCGGCGTGACCTTCCTCGCCAACGAGGAACTCTGGCCCGGCCGCGGCCCGCAGGAAATGACCTCGCTGATCGACTTCCGCGACGGCCCCTTCCGCCGCGAATACGCCTCGAAGAAGATCCACCTGTCGAACATGTCGCCGCTCGACCGGATCGCTGGAAAGCTGATCCACAAGGGTCCGCTGCTCTTCGGTCCCGAGCTGGAGGCGAAGATCCGCGACCAGGCCGCCCGTTCGGTGCGCTTCGACAGCTTCCACGAGATCCTGCCCAACCCGAAGAACCGCATCGTGCCCAGCGCCAGCGAGCGCGTGGCCGGCATTCCCAAGCCGGAGTTCACCTACGCGATGGACGACTACGTGCGCCGGAGCGCCGTGCATACCCGCGAGGTCTACGCCCACGCGGCGAAGCTGCTGGGCGGCACCGAGGTGGTGTTCGAGGACCACTTCGCCAACAACAACCACATCGGCGGCACCGCCCTGATGGGCAACGACCCGAAGACCTCGGTGGTGGACAGGGACTGCCGCAGCCACGATCACGCCAACCTCTACCTCGCCGGCGGCGCGGTGATGCCCACGGTGGGCTCGGTGAACACCACCCTGACCATCGCCGCCCTCGCCCTGCGCCTGGCCGAACGCCTGAAACAGGCCTGATCTCCCGCGCGCAGGGATGCGTGCTCCTCCCCACCAGCAGTGCACCAGTCTGCCCACGCCCCACCCCGTAATCGCCCGTGGTTCCGACTCATTGCGCCGGCGGTTCATACCTCATTTATCGGGATGATTTCCGGGGATCATTCAGGCTCCGAATCCATCCCCTGCATTCATTCGATTTGCGCGAGAAACCCCGTACTTCTAGTGCGGGAAGGGATAGCGCGGCGCCTGCAGGGCGCCCCTGTCCTCGCTGCCTCCTTCTCAGGCGGTTGCTATCTTTACACTGATTGGTTTACTTCGTGAGTCATGACGAAACGCGCCTATAAATACCGCTTCTATCCCACGCCAGAGCAGGCCGACCGGCTGGCGCGGACGTTCGGTTGCGTGCGTTTCGTCTACAACGCAGTGCTGCGCTGGCGTACCGATGCGTTCTTCAAAGAGCAGCAGAAGGTCGGCTACACGCAGGCCAGCGCCCGGCTGACGGCTATCAAGAAGCTGCCAGAAACAACCTTTCTCAACGAGGTATCGAGCGTCCCGCTCCAGCAGTGCCTTCGCCACCAGCAGGCGGCGTTCAAGAACTTTTTCGAGGGCCGGGCGAAGTACCCGGCCTTCAAGAAGAAACGGCACCGGCAGTCCGCCGAGTTCACCAGTTCGGCCTTCCGCTACCGCGACGGCAAGCTGTTCTTGGCCAAGTGCGACGAACCCCTGGCGATCCGCTGGAGTCGGCCGCTTCCGGGCGAGCCTTCCACGGTCACGATTTCCCGGGACTCTGCAGGACGGTACTTCGTGTCCTGCCTGTGCGAGTTCGAGCCTGAAACCCTTCCGGTTGTGCCGAAAACGCTCGGCATCGACCTGGGGCTGAAAGACCTGTTCGTCACCTCCGAGGGTGAACGGATCGGCAATCCCCGCCACAGCGCGAAATACGCCTCCCGTCTGGCCCTGGCCCAACGCCGGCTGAGCAAGAAGCAGCTCGGCTCGGCTCGAAGAACCGCGCCAGGGCTCGACGGAAAGTGGCCCATATTCACGCCAAAATCTCCGATTGCCGAGCGGACGGCTTGCACAAGCTGTCCCGCAGACTGATTAACGAGAACCAAGTGGTCTGCGCCGAAACCCTTGCGGTGAAGAACATGATCCGCAATCCGAAACTGAGCAAAGCCATTGCCGATGCAGGCTGGGGTGAATTCGTTCGCCAGCTGGAATACAAGGGCGAATGGGCCGGTCGGCAGATCGTCCAGATCGACCGCTGGTATCCCAGCTCGAAACGCTGTGCCTGCTGCGGGCATATCCTTGAGCGCCTGCCGCTGGATGTTCGCCGCTGGAGTTGCCCGGAATGCGGAAGTGAACATGACCGCGACGTGAGCGCCGCGATCAACGTGAAAGCCGCCGGGCTGGCGGTGTTAGCCCTTAGAGAGAACGTAAGCGGCATGGGTCAAATGCCTGTGTCCAGTGCTCGTTGAATTGGGAATCCCCTTCCTTCAGGGAGGGGAGCAGTCAATCGTGCTTTTCCTTGCAAGGGCGCCGGGTTTCCCGCGCGGTCGCCATGACGCCTCTCCATGCCGTTCACGCGAGATCTGCCCGGAAGAAAAATCCCGCTATGCGGGAGTCTTGAGCGAGGCCATGTCGATCAAGAAGCGATAGCGCACGTCCTTGTTCACGACCCGATCGTAGGCCTCGTTGATCTGATCGGGACGGATCAGTTCGATATTGGCCTTGATGTTGCGCGCCGCGCAGTAGTCGATGACCTCCTGGGTCTCGGCGATGCCGCCGATCATCGAGCCGGTGACGTTCTTGCGGCCGAACAGCAGACTCCTGCCGCTCACGCTCTGCAGGTCTTCCAGGGCACCGACATTGACCAGCGTGGCGTCGAGCTTGAGGACGTCGACGAATTGCTGCATCGAGAAGGCTCTGGGTACCGTGGTGATCAGCAGATCGAAGTGATTGGCGAGCCGCTTCATCGCCTCGCTGTCGCTCCACAGCACCGCCTCGCGGGCGCCAAGCTGCTGCGCATCGGCGATCTTGCCGGGCGAGGTGGTGAACACGGTGACCTCCGCCCGGCGCGCCACCGCCAGCTTGACTGCCATGTGCCCCAAGCCGCCAAGGCCGACGACGCCCACGCGCTGGCCGGGTTCGACCCGCCAGTACTGCATCGGCGAGAAGGTGGTGATGCCGGCGCACAGCAGCGGTGCCGTGGCCGCCAGGTCCATGCCCGGCGGAATGCGGATCACGAAATGCTCGGCGACGACCAGCTTGTCGGAATAGCCGCCGAAGGTGTGCCCGCCCGAAACCTTGTCCGGCGAGTTGTAGGTGAGGGTGACGCCGTTGAGGCAGTTCTGCTCGCGATCGGCCAGGCAGTTGTCGCAGGTGCGGCAGGAGTCGACCATGCAACCCACGCCGCCGATGTCGCCCACCTTGAACTTGGTCACCGCGCTGCCCACCGCCAGCACCCGGCCGATGATTTCGTGGCCGGGGACGCAGGGATAGCGGTCCGGCCCCCATTCGCTGCGGACATGGTGGATGTCGGAATGGCAAACCCCGCAGTACAGCACGTCCAGCAGCACGTCGTTGGCGCCGAGGGCGCGGCGCTCGATCTGCATCGGCGCCAGACCGCTGGTGGCACTGGCCGCGGCGTAGCCCCGGGCAGGGAACGGACCGTTGCCGAGCGCAGCGCCCGCTGGCTCGGCTTGAGCTGGCTGCGCGTGCGCGCCCGTGGTCACGCCCGCCAGCAGCGGCGCTGCGACCAGGCCCGCTCCGACCATCACCGTCCAAGCACAGCGGGAGCATGATTCTGGCTGTCGTCGTCACATTGATTGCACATGCGAGTTCTCCGTGATTTGCGGCAATGGAAAGGCGCCGCCATAGGCAATCGGGGCCGTAGTCCGGCATTAGGCCCTAGCCCCCGACTCAAAAGCAGGCTGGAATCGGCAAACATCCGCCAGTGGCATCCATCAATCAGCGAAATCTACAAAGCGCGGGCAACCTGCGACTAGCCAGCAGAAACAGCAAAGGCCTATGAGAGGGATTCATGAGTACTGCGCGAAAACTTCAACGACCTGCTGCCTTCAAACAGGCCGCCTCGCCGGCCTGCTCCGGCTCGTTGCGCTACGCTGATGGAGTTTTTCACCTAGGTTCTGTTGACGCAAGCCCAGTGCTAAAACTGGGCTTTTGCCATGACTGACAGAAGCCGACTGAGCGACAGGGAATGGTCCCGCATACAA
>NZ_SMMU01000049.1 GCF_004339665.1 Azotobacter chroococcum | reverse complement strand
GATGGAGGACGAGAGCACCGGCCAGGCGCACACCGCGCACACCTGCGAGCCGGTGCCGTTCATCTATGTCGGCCAGCGCCCGCTGCGCATCCGCGATGGCGGCGTACTGGCCGACGTGGCGCCGACGATGCTGAAGCTGCTCGGCCTGCCGCAGCCGAAGGAAATGACCGGCCAGCCGCTGATCGAGCCGGCCTGAGGCTCCGCCTCGCCGGAAGTGCTACAGCTTCATGGAGACACGGATGGCATGTCCGGGGCCATGCCATTCAGGACGGGGCGACCTTGAGCGCATCTCCCGTCCTTGCACGCGGTGCCGCTGCCGATCCAGGCGGCGCCCACCGCACGCCCCGATCACAACAACAAGTCTTTGAAGGCGAACTCCCCAGATGACAAAAACAACATCGCAGCGGGCCGCTGCACTTTGCATGCTTGCAGCCCTCCCCTTCGCCGGCATGGCGGCGGCGCAGACCTATCCGCTGTGGATCGGCAGCTATACGGCCGGCCCCAGCGAGGGAATCTACGTGCACAGCTTCGACAGCCAGCACGGGACCATTTCCAGCGAGCCGCTGCAGGTGGTGAAGACGGAAAATCCCAGCTGGCTGGCCTTCTCTCCCGATCGCAAATATCTGTTCGCAGTCAATGAAAACGGTCTGGGCCAGCGCGACATCATCGGCCGCGTCACTTCGTTCCGCGTCGACCCGGCCAAGGGCACCCTGGAAAAGATCAACGATGTGAAGTCGCTCGGCACCGAACCGGCGCACCTCAGCGTCAGCGCCGACGGCACGCACCTGTTCGTCTCCAACTACTCAGTGGCGGCCGATCCGGGCGGCACCCTGGTGGTGATCCCGGTGGACGGTGAGGGCCGGCTGCAGCCGGTCAGCCAGGTCAAGACCCACCGCGCCAGCCAGGTCCATCCCGAACGTCAGCAGTCGCCCCACGTGCATTCGGCGGTCGAATCGCCCGATGGGCGCTATGTGTTCGCCCAGGACCTCGGCGCCGACAAGATCTACATCTATCGCTACGATCCGGCGGCCCACCCGGAGCATCCGCTCAGCGCCAGCAAGGAGCAGCCCTTCGTCCAGCTGCCCGAAGGTTCGGGACCGCGCCACCTGGTGTTCAGCCCGAGCGGCAAGCAGGCCTACGTGACCCTGGAGATGCAGGGGACGATCGCCGTCTTCGACCATGCCGACGGCAAGCTCACGCTCAGGCGGACCGTCCCGCTGGCTGCCGAGGACTTCAAGGGCCAGAACAAGGCCGCCGCCCTGCACGTCTCGCCGGACGGCCGCTTCCTGTACGCGACCAACCGCGGCACCGCCAACCAGCTGGTGGTCTTCAGGATCGACCCGGACAACGGGGACCTCAGTCTCGTCTCGCATCACTCGGTGGAAGGCGAGGAACCGCGCGAATTCACCTTCGATCCGAGCGGCCGCTTCATCCTCGTCGCCAACCAGAACAGCAACGCGATCGTGGTCATGGAGCGCGACCCGGCCACCGGCCAGGCGGGCAGGATCACCCAGACCCTGCCCTTCCCTTCGCCCTCCGATGTGAAGTTCACCACCAGCCCCTGAACTCTCGCGGCCGGCTTGTCTGACAGGCTGGCTGCATCCCTCCCCCGCCCAGGATCCGCGAAACCGCGGATTCACGGACGGGCGGCAGACCGGCGCAAGCCACGTCATCATACGACACCATTCACAAGGCCTTGCCCCAGGCGCCCTTTTCCGGGGCAGACGACGACAATCGCGCAAAACCTGCCAGCGATCCCGGTTCAATGCTGCCCAACCGAAGCGGACTGGCTTGCGCACAACAATCAAAGCAGCCCATCAGCCAGCGCATTCGATAGCAGCGCCCGCCACGCAGCGTTGACAACGGCGTCCTGCCCTGCCGATAATCGATCCACGTCATACGACGACGTATGACAAATTTCAAAAACAACAATCCGAGCGGTTCCAGCCATGCCCCATCCAGCATCCAGCCCCGTCCTCGATCGTCTCCTGCTCACCGGCGCGGCCGGCAACCTCGGGAAGATCCTGCGGGAAAGCCTGCGTCCCTACGCACGCATCCTGCGTCTGTCCGACATCAGCCCGATGGCGCCGGCTGCCGGCGACCATGAGGAAGTGGTCACCTGCGACCTGGCGGACAAGGCCGCGGTCCACGCCCTGACCGAGGGCGTGAACGCCATCGTCCACTTCGGCGGCATCTCGGTGGAACGGCGCTTCGAGGAGATTCTCGAGGCCAATATCCGCGGCACCTTCAATATCTACGAAGCCGCCCGCCGGCACGGCATCCGCCGCGTGGTGTTTGCCAGCTCCAACCATGTCATCGGCTTCTACAAGCAGAGCGAGAAGCTCGACGCCAGCGTCGTCCACCGTCCCGACGGCTACTACGGCCTGTCCAAGGCCTACGGCGAGGACATGGCCAGCTTCTACTTCGACCGCTACGGCATCGAGACGGTGAGCATCCGCATCGGCTCCTCCTTCGACGAGGCGCAGAATCGCCGCATGCTCAGCACCTGGCTGAGCTATCGCGACCTCACCGACCTCATCGGCCACGCGCTGTTCACCCCGAACGTCGGCCACACCATCGTCTACGGCGCCTCGAACAACCGCGACCAGTGGTGGGACAACCGCCTGGCCGCGCACCTGGGCTACGAACCGCAGGACAGCTCGGAAATCTTCCGCGCCAGGGTCGAGGCCCAGCCGGCTCCGGCGACGGACGACCCGGTGGCGGTCTACCAGGGCGGCGCCTTCACTGCCGCCGGCCCCTTCGACGACTGACCGATCCGCACACGCGCCCATAACGACAAGAGACAGCGCCGCCATGCACGCCGAACTCGTTCTCGACGCCCGCAACGGCACCGGCGAAAGCCCGGTGTGGAGCGTGGCCGAACAGGCCCTCTACTGGGTCGACATCCCCGCCCGCCGCCTGCACCGCTGGCGCCCGGCGGACAACGCCACGCAGAGCTGGGAAGCCGGCGAGATGCTCGCCTGCATCGCCCGTCACCCGGCGGGCGGCTGGCTGGCCGGCCTGGAGAGCGGCCTGTTCCACCTGCAGCCCGGCGCCGATGGCCGCCTCGCCGCCACCCGTCTGGCCGACATCCGTCACGCTCTGCCCGGGATGCGCTGCAACGACGGCCGCTGCGACCGCCAGGGCCGCTTCTGGGTCGGCAGCATGCACAAGGACATGGCCGCCGGGCACCGTGCCGGCATGCTCTACCGCTTCGTCGGCGATGCCGGCGGCGTGCCGCTGCTGCCCTGGCTGGACGACCTCGTCGTTCCCAACGGCCTGGGTTTCAGCCCCGACGGGCGGACGATGTACCTGTCCGACTCGCACCCCTCGGTACAGGCCATCTGGGCCTTCGATTACGACCCGGACGACGGCGTCCCGCACAACCGCCGGCTGTTCGTCGACATGCAGCGCCATCCCGGCCGTCCCGACGGCGCGGCGGTGGACGAAGACGGCGGCTACTGGATCTGCGCCAACGACGCCGGTCTGGTCCACCGCTTCACCCCCGACGGCCGCCTCGACCGCTCGCTGGCCGTGCCGGTGAAGAAGCCGGCGATGTGCGCCTTCGGCGGCTCCGGCCTCGACACCCTGTTCGTCACCTCGATCCGCCCGCAGGGCGTCGACCTCGCCGACCAGCCCCTGGCCGGCGGGGTGTTCGCCCTGCGCCCGGGCGTTCGCGGCCTGGAGGAACCCGTGTTCCGGGGCTGAACCGGCCCTGGCAGATCCGCAACCGCTCCAACAAAAACAATCAGGAGACTCGCTTCATGATCGGCAAACGCAACAAGCCATTGCTCGCTCTCCCGCTCGCCTTCCACCTGCCCGGCTATCCCGCGAGCCCGCCCGACTAAGTAACCGATCGGAAAGCTTCCTGAACTCGTACTGCTCCGAACTGCAATCCCCGCATTTCGGCGGCCCGGATGGGCATGCGCAGAAAAGAGGGCGAACTCTTTTTCTGCAAGTCCTCATACCGGCAATACAACAAAAACAACTGGGACAAAGCGATGACAGCTCAGATTGCTCCACCCCAAACAACCTTGATCGGCAAATATCGATGGGTTATTTGCGCACTTCTGTTCATTGGCATTGGTATCAATTATATCGATCGCCAAATGATAGGCATCCTCAAGCCTACCTTGCAGGCCGATCTGAAGTGGACCGAAACCGATTATGCCTCCATCGTTTTCTGGTTTCAGTGCGCCTATGCAATCGGCTTTCTAACTTTCGGGCGAATCATCGACCGGCTTGGTGTGCGTGTCGGCTATGCAATTGCCTTTACCATCTGGACAATCGCCACCATCGGTCATGGCCTCGTCCACACGGTCGTGCAATTCGCCATAGCACGCTTCACCCTGGGCTTCGGCGAGTCCGGCAGTTTTCCGGCCAGCCTGAAAGCCGTTTCAGAATGGTTCCCGCAAAAGGAACGCGCCCAGGCTACGGGCATTTTCAATGCCGGTACCGCGATGGGGCCCATCATCACGCCACTGCTTATTCCAGCCATCACATTGGCCTGGGGCTGGCGGGCGGCATTCATCTCCATCGGAGTAGTCACGTCCCTGTGGTTGGTCGCCTGGCTACTGGTCTATCGCCGCCCGCACGAACATTCGAAAGTCGGTGCTGCGGAACTCGCGCATATCCGCTCCGATGACGCCCTATCAATACCCTCGGAAGCCGGCGCTTCGGTGAAGGTATCCTGGCTCAAGCTCCTGACGTTCAAGGAGACCTGGGCCTACGCCCTGGGGAAATTCCTGACCGATCCGATCTGGTGGCTGTATCTGTTCTGGCTCCCGGATTTTCTCGGCAAGACCTACGGCCTCGATCTGAAAACCTTTGGCCCGGCACTGATCGCCATCTACATCTTGGCGGACGCCGGCTCGATCATTGGTGGCTGGGGCTCATCAAGACAAATGAAAGCCGGCCGCTCCGCGAACGCGGCACGAAAAACCACCATGCTCGTCTGCGCCTTCATGGTCGTACCGATCATCACCGCCCAGTTCGTATCGAATGTGTGGCTTGCCGTCCTGATCATCGGCTGCGCCGCGGCTGCACACCAGGCCTGGTCGGCCAACTTGATGACCTTGCCGTCGGACCTTTTTCCAAAAGAGGCAGTAGCCTCCATTATCGGCATAGGGGGTACTGCCGGAGCCATCGGTGGAATGTTGATGTCGACCTACAACGGCTACATCTTGGAGGCATTCAAGTCTTACCAGCCCATCTTCATCGTGGCCGGAACGACTTATCTGCTAGCGCTTCTTGCCATCCATACACTGACTCCGAAGCTGAAACCTGTGCCGTTGGAAAAAATGCAAGCGAAATAGAGCAAGTGTCCCCCGGTAAAGCCGGGGGACTTATATTTCTGGCGGTCGCCAAATAAATACAAATGCAGTATCCGATCATTTCGGCAAGGCGTTGTCATGTTCCAGGCACCTGAATTGAAGTTTTCCTGAATTTGCTCCGCTCCGGACTGCCCATCCCCCACACTTCGGTAGCCTGCATGGCGATGTGCAGGAGAACTATCGCCGGCAACGTGGACAAGTTCTCCCTGCCGGCGATCCCCTTCTTCGTGTCGGCCGGCGCGAGCATGGCCGAGAGGGGCCTGTCCCGCCCCGCCGGGTATTTTCATGTTTACGCTCTCGGAGGCTCCCATGTTGATTCTGCAAGACCGCCTGACCCGCCTGGCCCTGGCCCCGGAGATCGGCGGCAGCCTGGCCGGCTGGGATGTGCTGGATTCCGGCCGGCCCCTGCTGCGCCCGGCGTCGGCCGACGACCTCGCCAGCGGCAGCCCGCGCCGGCTGGCCTGCTATCCGCTGGTGCCCTGGTCGAACCGCATCGACCGGGGCGGCTTCGCCAACCCCGACGGCTGGCTGGCGCTGGCGCCCAACAGTCCGGGCGAGCCCTGTCCGATCCACGGCAGCGCCTGGCAACAGCCCTGGACGCTGGCCGAGCACGACGCCCGCCACGCCTGTCTGGTGCTGGACAGCCTCAGCCCGTTTCCCTACCGCGCCGAGCAGCGCATCGGCCTCGACGAGGGCCGTCTCGACCTGGAGCTGGAAGTTCGCCATCTGGGCGATACGCCGGCCTGGTACGGCCTCGGCCTGCACCCCTATCTGCCGCGCACGGCGGCCACCCGGCTGCAGGCGCTGGCGAGCGGCGTCTGGCACGAGGACGGCCGCCGGCTGCCCGAGCGCTGCATCGACCTGCCGGCGGACTGGGACTTCAGCGAGCCGAGCGCCCTGCCGCAGGCGACGGTCGACCATGCCTTCGACGGCTGGGACGGGCGCTGCCGCATCCTCCAGGCGGATGCCGGCTACGCGCTGGAGTGCCGGGCCGAGGGCGCCGGGCTGTTCCTGCTCTACACCCCGCAGGGGCGGGAGTTCTTCTGCTTCGAGCCGGTCAGCCACCCGGTCAACGCCCACCACCTGCCGGGACGGCCGGGACTCCGACTGCTGGAGCCCGGGCAGCGCCTGCGCCTGGGCTGGTCGATGCACTATCGCCCCTGGTGACTCACTTGCCGATCAGGATCAGCTTGCCGGTCTGCGGGTCGCGGTAGACCTGGCCGACGCTCTCCAGGCCCTGACCGGCGGCACCGTCGAGGCTGTCCGGCAGGCGCGGCAGCTCGCGGCCGCGCTCCACGGCCACCGGCTGGCGCTCGGCCTTGAGCTGGGCCAGCAGGTCGGTGCGCGCCGCCAGGGCCACCAGCAGGCCGCAGGCGAACACCAGCATCAGGTCGACCAGATTGGCCACCGAGCCGAGCGGGTCGGTGTCCACTTCGTCGAAACGGCTCGATCGCCAGCGGCTCATCGTGCGCCCTCTGTCTCGCGCTCCATGGCGTCCAGGAGTTCGTCATACCAGCGCCGGCGCAGGCGGCCGAGGACGAAGCCGGCCATGCCGCCGAGCAGGCCCATGACGGTGGCGTCGAAGGCCACCCGCATGGCCACGCCGAGCACCTTGAGGTCGCCGTCGCCGAGCGCCGCCAGGCCCGGGCCGAGCGGGATCAGGGTACCCATCAGGCCGAGGATCGGCCCCAGCCGGGCGATCAGGTCGGAGCGCTCCAGGCGCCGCCGGGCGCGCCGCTCGACCTCGGGCGCCGGCAAGCGGCGCCAGCGCGCCAGGCCGCCGAAGCGCTCGCCGCAGGCCACGCCGACGTCCCAGACCGCCAGCGCCAGCAGCACCAGCATGGCCACGGTCACCGGCTCCAGCAGCCAGCCGACCAGGTGGTGAATCCAGGCGAAGATCGCACTGTCCAGCATCCTCACACTCCTTTCGCAATGCGCGGGCCGCGCCCGCGCCAGATCCCCAGGCCGAGCAGCAGCACCAGGCCCGCCAGCGCCAGCCAGAGGCGCTCGTCCGCCGCCTGGGCCGCGCCTTCTCCCGCATCGGCCTTCGCCTGCACGTCCTGTCCGGACGCCTCGTCCTGCGTCGCCGGCTGCAGCTCGCTGAGCGTGCTCGGCGACGGGGCTTCGGATGCCGGCCGCTGAGCGGCCTGCAGGCGCCGCTCGAGGCCGGCGCGCAGTTCGGCCGGCAGTTGCGGCAGCAGCCACTGCAGCATCGGATGGTCGGGGCGGGTATGGCCGCTGCCCGGCAGGCCGTGGGCGCCGACCAGACGGGCGAACTGCTCGCCGAGCTGCTGGACGGTGGCCTCGTCGGCCTGCCAGAAGCCCTTGTGGATCGCCACCAGCATCAGCGCCAGCATATTGCTCTTCACATGCACGTTCTGCCCCTGCTCCAGGAAGTCGGCCAGGCCGATCTGGTAGCGGTCGTCGAGGTACACCGCCTTGACCTCCGCCCAGGCGCTGTCGCCGATGATCTCCGGGTTGGTCACCTGCCAGCCCCAGAGGTACTCGAGGAACTCGCTGCCCATGGTCCGCGCACCGGCGTAGTCGTGGCGCATCAGCGCCTCGATCCAGGCCGGGTTGAGGAAGCGCCCGCGCAGCTCGGCCAACAGCGCCTGCGCCAGCGGCTGCAGGCGCACCTGGGCCGGATCGTTGTGCCAGGCGACGAAGTTCTCCGGCACCTGCCCGGAAAGCTGCTCGACCGCCAGGCTCAGGCCGCCGAGGTAGTCGAAGGCGTCGTTGTTGTCCATCAGCCCGTAGAGGTTGCTGGAGCGGCCCAGGTAGGTGCGCCGCACCTGCTTGAGGTTGTCGGCGAAGGCCGCCTGCGCCGCCTCGCCCTGCTGGGCGAGGCCGTAGGCGTGGCCCATGCGGGTGACGTAGGCGCGAGCCAGCTCGCCGCGCTCCTGCCAGCTGCCGGAGCGCTCCACCAAACGGTTGATGCCGGCCCCGTAGGCGCCGGGCGCCACGCCGAGCAGGCGCAGCGCGGCCAGCCGTCCGGCCTCGCCGGCAGACAGGCCGGTCTTGAGGCGCCCGGCGGCATCCTCGACCCAGTGCGCCGCCACCCGGTTGTCGTCCAGGCTCTCGCTGCCGCCCTCGCCCATGCCCTGCAAGGGCGCCAGCGCCTCGGCCAGCGCCGGGCGCAGGGCCGGGTAGTCGCGGCGGATGCGCTCGGCGGAGGCGTTCAGGGCCAGCAGCACGGCGCGCTCGAGCAGGGCCAGCTGGTCGGCGTAGAGGTCGCGGAACAGCCCGGAGGTGGTGAACAGCAGGTCGCGGCGCTGCTCGCCCGGCGCCAGTTCGCGCAGGCGGATGCCCTCGACGATGCCGCGGCTGTTCCATTGCGGCTCGACGCCGAGCAGGTCGAGGCCGAAGGCGATCATCGCGCCCTCGTCGCGCACCGTGTCCGAGGCCCAGAGGATCACCGCCTCGCGACCGTCCGCCGGCAACGGCCGGGCCCGCGCCTTGGCGGCCATCTCGCTGCCGATGCGCCAGCCGATGCGGCTGGGCAGCAGGCTGCTGTCGAGGGCGTGGAAGTTGCGCCCGGTCGGCAGCGCCTCGGGGGTGCGGATCGGGTCGTTGCCCTTGCCGGGGGCGACGAAGCGGCCGTCCAGCGCATTCAGCAATGCCGCCATCTCGGCCCGCGGCGAGTCGACCAGCACCGGGCGGAAGGCCTCGCCCCCCTCGCCCATGGACCTGATCAGGGTATCCACCGCCTCCGGCTGCCAGGGCTTGCCGAACACGTGCAGGCCCATGGGCATGAAGCGCTCCTGAATGGCGGTCAGGTAGTGGCCGAGCTCGTGCACCAGGAGGTCGTCGTCGGCCTGCTCGAAAGCGATGCCGCGCGCCGCCAGCGGCTCGGCCATCGATTGGCGCAGCTCCGGCTCCAGCCCGGAGCTGCCGATCAGCCGGCGGATCTCGGCGATGGTCGCGCGCCGCGCCGGGCCGTCCACCTGCCCGCTGCCAGCCTCGAAGCTCTCGATCAGCTGGCGCAGGCGCAGCAGGTCGTCGTAGAGCGGGGTGGCCACCAGCGGCGGGGTCAGGTGGTCGATCATCACCGCCAGGCCGCGGCGCTTGGCCTGGATGCCTTCGCCGACGCCGTCGACGATGTAGGGGTAGATGCTCGGCAGATCGCCGACCACCTGCATCGGGTAGTCCTCGTCGCTCAGCCCGGCGCGCCGGCGCGGCAGGAATTCGTAGGTGGAATGCCGGCCGAGGTGGATCAGCGCATCGGCGCGGAAGCCGTCGCGCAACCAGTGGTAGAAGGCCAGGTACTGGTGCGGCGGCGGGAACACCAGATTGGCATGCAACAGTTCCTGGTCGATCTCCCAGCCGCGCGGCGGCTGCGGGCCGACGAACACCTTGCCAAAACGGATGCCCGGCAGCAGCAGGCGCTCGCCCTGCACCATCACCCGTCCCGGCGCTTCGCCCCAGCCACGCAGACCCTCGATGCCGGTGGCTGCGAGCGCCTGCACCAGCGACTCGGCCTGCGCCCAGTCGGCCTGCCCCGGCGCCTCCAGGGCGGCGCGGTAGAGGGTTTCGAGCTGGGTCAGCAGGTCCAGGGCGCGCGAGCGCGCCGGGTGCACCACGCCATCCAGCACGTGGTGCAGTTCGCCGGAGCCGTTCTCATAGAGACCGCGGGCGATCTCGCTGCGGCCGCTGTCCAGGGCACGGCGCAGCTGGGCGTGCCAGTAGCCCAGCGGTCCCTGGACCATCTCCGCCTGCAGTGCCGCCGGCAGGGTTGCGAACCAGCGGCGGTAGTCCTCGCCGCTCAGGGTCTGCACCTTGTCCGCCATGGCCGCCAGGGCGTCGCCCTGCTCCGGCAGGTTGACGCCGCGCTCCTGCAGCAGGTCGAGCAGCGCCGCCGGCGACTCGGGCAGCGGACCGGTGTCGTAACCTTCGGCCTTGAGCCGGGTGAGGATCTCGAACAGCGACTGCGGCACGTCGAGGTTGTCCGCGCCGATGTTGTGCCGGCCCGGCGGGTGGTTGTAATAGACGATGGCCAGGCGCTTGTCCGCATTGGCCTTCTGCTGCAGCGCGCGCCAGCGCTGGATGCGCGCGGCGAAGGCGTCGAGCTGTGCCGGCAGCGGCGCGGCGACGCCGAAACGGATGCCCGACCGCGGATCCTCCTGGCGCTCGTGCCAGGCCGCCAGCACCGTGGCCTGACTGCTGCCCTGCAGTTCGGGCATGGCCAGCTGGTAGTGCACCTTGTCGCGCGCCAGACCGTCGCCGGACAGCTGCCAGCCGGTCTCGTCGCGATCCTCCAGACGCAGGCCCTTGAGCACCGGCACGTTCAACTGCTCGAACAGCCCGGTGACCTCCTCGCGGCCTTCGCCGCCGCCGACCACGAAGTCCTGCAGCACGACGATGGCGGCGAGCGGCGGGTGGCGTCCCTCCTTCAGCCAGCGTACCGCCTCCAGCGAGCCCGGCCCCCAGTCGGCGAACAGGCTGGCGCAGGCCAGACCACTGCTTTCCAGGCGCTGGCAGAGGGCGTCGTTCAGCTCGCGATCGCCGGCGCGATCGGCGCGGCCGTGGTCGATCAGCGCCACCAGGCCGTCGCCGGCAAACTGCAGTTCGGCCTCGGCACGCAGCGCACCCTGCTGGTGGAAGCGCAGCGACGGGCGCGCCTGCACGGCCGGGACCTTCACATCCGGGTCATGGCGGGCCGCCAGCCAGGCCAGCAGAGCAGCGATGTTGTCGATGCCGCCGGCCTGCCAGTAGCTGCGCGCGGCGATCCATTCGGCCTGGCGCGGATGTTCAGCCTGCCGGCGGGCGATCCAGCCGGCCAGCTCGCCCTGCGGACGCAGCCGGCCGAGGGTCTCGACCGCCTCGCGCGAGGCGAACAGCGGGCGCCCACGGCTGCGGCTGAGCTGCACCAGGGCATGCTCACTGTGCATCAGAAAGCTGTCCGCCGGCGCGACCTGGCCGAGCATCGGCCCCAGGCGCTCCACCTCGGCACCGAACAGGCCGACGCCGAGCAGCGCCCGGCCTTCGCCCAGCCAGGCGCGCAACGCCGGCTCGTCGAGCTCGGCGAGCTGCTCCGGGGTGCGTGCGCTGATCTGCCAGTGCGGATTGTGCTGCTGGAACTGCGCGACGGCGCCGGCGAACTCGGCGGCGCTGTAGCGGGAAACGATGGCGTTGAGCTGTGCCGCGGACGCCCAGGGCGCGAGCAGCCCGAGCAGCAGGGCCAAGCCGAAGCGGCGGAGAAAAAGAGAGGTCATGCCCAGTCCCGGGTCGAAGGCAGCGGGCACGCGAAACGGACGCAGCGCCGGCGGAAAGACACCGGAACAATCGGGGCTGGCGACCGCACGGCCGCCCACCGCGGCCTGCATCGGGAGAACGGGCTGGTGTCGGGCTCGGCCGTGAAACGGCCCTACCGTTGCGGGGGCAGCGTCAGCCTGGACTGACTTCCCATTTACCCCGGACCTTGATCCGGGCACCGCGCTCTCCATGTCGCCGGCCAGGGGCCGGCAGGGGCGCCACCTTACGCGGCGCGTGACGGCCGGGCAAGCGCAATGCCTCGGGCTGACGGCCGGTTCGCCGACGGTTTTCCGACGGCCCTGCCCCGGATTATTGGCCGTCGTGCCACTCCCTGCCTAATCTGACTTTGCTTGGGCGCGTTGTTTCGACAGGCCGCCGGCAGATTCCGAAGTGTCATCCCGGAGACCGATCCGGTAGAGCCAGGTCAGGATGGAACAACCATGAGCCGAGAATTCACGTTCAACGCCGGGTCCAGCTATCTTTCGCAGGACTCCGGCCTGCATCGCCTGATGGTCGAGCTTCTGCAACGGGCAGACATCCGCATCGGCGGCAACCGTCCCTGGGACATGCAGCTCAAGGCTGGCGGAGTGCCGGAGCGGGTCTTCGCCCAAGGCAATCTGGGGCTGGGCGAAGCCTACATGGAGGGCGCCTGGGAGGCGGAGCGGCTGGACGAATTCTTCTTTCGCCTGCTGTGCGCCGGCATCGACCAGCAAGTGAAACCGGCACGACTGATCTTTCATGCGTTGCGAGCGCGCCTGCTCAACCTGCAGAGCCGCCGACGCGCCTGGCAGGTCGGCGAGGCCCATTACGATCTCGGCAACGACTTCTACGCGGCCATGCTCGACCCGCGCATGACCTACACCTGCGGTTATTGGCGAAGCGCCAGCAGCCTGGCCGAAGCCCAGGAGGGCAAACTGGAGTTGATTTGCCGCAAGCTCGGCCTGGAGCGCGGCATGCGGGTGCTGGACATCGGCTGCGGCTGGGGCAGCTTCATGGGCTACGCGGCGGAGCGGCATGGCGTGCATTGCGTCGGGGTGACGGTTTCCCGGGAACAGCAGGCCTGGGCCCGGGAGCGCTACGCCGGCCTGCCCGTGGAGTTCCGCCTGCAGGACTACCGCGAGATCCAGGGCCGCTTCGACCGCATCGTCAGCATCGGCATGTTCGAGCATGTCGGTCGCAAGAACCACCGCCACTTCTTCGAGGTCGCCGCGCGCTGCCTGGCCGACGACGGCCTGTTCCTCCTGCACACCATCGGCAAGAACCAGCGCCACTCGACGTCGGACCCTTGGATCGACCGCTACATCTTTCCCAACGGCGACCTGCCCTCCCTGGGACAGATCGGCGATGGACTGGATGGCCTGTTCATCCTCGAGGACCTGCACAGTTTCGGCGCGGACTACGATAGGACCCTGATGGCCTGGCACGCCAACTTCGAGGCGGCCTGGCCGCGCTTCGCCAGCACGCTGGGAGAAAGGTTCCGGCGCATGTGGCGCTACTATCTGCTCTCCTGCGCCGGAGCCTTCCGCGCCCGCAATCTCCAGCTCTGGCAGTATGTGCTGTCGAAGAACGGCGTACCGGGCGGCTACCAGCGCCCGCAACTCTGAGGCGAAGCCCCCATGGACGACGACCGCGACGACGACAAGCCCCTGACGTTCCGGCAGATGCTGCACAGCGTGCTGGCCGCCGCCCTAGGCGTGCAGAGCGGCAAGAACCGGACGCGGGACTTCTCCCAGGGCAAGCCCAGCCATTTCATCCTGCTGGGGGTGGGCTTCACCGTCCTGTTCGTGCTGGTCCTGGTCGGCGTGGTCAAGCTGATCCTGCATCTGGCCCAGGCCTGAACCGAGCCCCTTCCTTTCCTCATCACAGAAGCCAGTTCGGAGCGGACTTGCACTTCGGAGTACTTCCGTACACCGCTCAATAACAAAAAACTCTAGTGTTATAGAAAAACATTACTTTTACGTATAATCCTGAACTGCTATCGTGACCCGCTCTCCGAAATGCGGTGCGCGGCCGTGCGCGCAGAAAAAGCAGTAAGCAGCCTGACCGACAGGACACTTCATGTACGTATATGACCAGTACGATCAACACATCATCGAGGACCGGGTCCGCCAGTTCCGCGACCAGACCCGCCGCTACCTGGCCGGCGAGCTGAGCGAAGAGGAATTCCGTCCGCTGCGCCTGCAGAACGGCCTGTACGTCCAGCGCTATGCTCCCATGCTGCGCGTGGCCGTACCCTACGGACTGCTGTCCTCCCGCCAACTGCGCAAGCTGGCCCAGATCGCCCGCGACTACGACAAGGGCTATGCCCACATCAGTACCCGGCAGAACGTGCAGTTCAACTGGCCGGAGCTGGAGGATGTCCCGGAGATCCTCGCCGAGCTGGCGACGGCGCAGATGCATGCGATCCAGACCAGCGGCAACTGCATCCGCAACACCACCACCGACCAGTTCGCCGGGGTGGCCCACGACGAGCTGGTGGATCCGCGCCCCTGGTGCGAGATCATCCGCCAGTGGTCCACCTTCCATCCGGAATTCGCCTTCCTGCCGCGCAAGTTCAAGATTGCCGTCAACGGTGCCGTGAGCGATCGCGCCGCCATCGAAGTGCACGACATCGGCCTGGAGGCCGTGCGCAACGGCACCGGCGAGCTGGGCTTCCGCGTCTCGGTGGGCGGCGGCCTGGGCCGGACGCCGATCGTCGGCAGCTTCATCAACGAGTTCCTGCCCTGGCAGCACCTGCTCACCTACCTGGACGCCGTGCTACGGGTCTACAACCGCTATGGCCGCCGTGACAACAAGTTCAAGGCGCGCATCAAGATCCTGGTCAAGGCGCTGACGCCCGAGGTGTTCGCCGAGCGGGTCAATGCGGAATGGGCCCATCTCAAGGACGGCCCGAGCACCCTCACCGAGGCGGAAGTCGAGCGCATCAGCCGCTGCTTCGTCGATCCGGCCTATCAGGCCCTCGAGGACCAGGACGCCACCCTCGCCCGTCTCGACGCCGAACACCCGGGCTTCGCCCGCTGGCGCGCGCGCAACGTGGTCGCCCACAAGAAGCCGGGCTATGCTGCCGTGACCCTGTCGCTGAAACCCACCGGCACCGCCCCGGGCGACATCACCGACAAGCAGCTGGACGCCCTCGCCGAGCTGGCCGACCGCTACAGCTTCGGCGAGGTGCGCAACTCCCACGAGCAGAACATCATTCTTGCCGACGTCGAGCAGGCCCGCCTGTTCGAGCTGTGGGGCGAGCTGCGCGAGCTGGGCTTCGCCACCCCGAACGTCGGCCTGCTGACCGACATCATCTGCTGCCCGGGCGGCGACTACTGTTCCCTGGCCAACGCCAAGTCGATTCCGATCGCCGAGGCCATCCAGCGCCGCTTCGACGATCTCGACTACCTGTTCGACATCGGCGAGCTCGACCTGAACATCTCCGGCTGCATGAACGCCTGCGGCCACCACCACGTCGGTCACATCGGCATCCTCGGTGTGGACAAGAAGGGCGCGGAGTTCTACCAAGTGTCCCTCGGCGGCAGCGCCAGCCGCGACGCCAGCCTGGGACAGATTCTCGGCCCGTCCTTCGCCCAGGAAGAAATGGCCGAGGTGATCGAAAAGATCGTCACCGTCTATGTGGAAAAGCGCGTCGAGGACGAGCGTTTCATCGATACCTTCCGCCGCATCGGCATCGAACCGTTCAAGGAGCGCGTTTATGCAGCGAATCATTAAAAACGGCCAGGTGATCGACGAAACCTGGCACCTGCTGGACAAGGACGCCACGCTTGATGGCCTGTCCAACTCCGACGATCTGATCGTCCCCCTGGCCCTGTGGCGCGAACATGCCCACGCCCTGAAAGTCCGCGACGGCGGCTTGGGCGTGTGGCTGGACAGCGACGAGGAAGTGGAGGAAATCGCCGAAGAGCTTGGCAACTTCAAGGTCATCGCTCTGAACTTCCCCAGCTTCACCGACGGCCGCCATTATTCGAGCGCCCGCCTGCTGCGCGAGCGCTATGGCTACCAGGGCGAGATCCGCGCCATCGGCGACGTGCTGCGCGACCAACTGTTCTTCATGCAGCGCTGCGGCTTCGACGCCTTCGCCATCCGCGCGGATCGCGATCCCCACGACGCCCTGCAGGGCCTGCAGGATTTCTCGGTGTGCTATCAGGCTGCCGCCGACCAAGCCCCCCTGTTTCGCCGCCGTCAGGCCTGAGGCTCGGCCCGCTCCTCAAAAAGAAGCCCCGCTTGGCGGGGCTTCTTTTTTCCGATCATTGGTAACGACTCTGATTCAAACGCTCCCACCAGTTCAGGAGAATGCGGTCCACAGCCAGAGCAGCCCCCAAGCCAAAACGCTCCGGCAGGCTCTTCTTCTCGGCATAGTGCAGTTGAAACAGCTCCGCATTCCCGGCCTTCTCTGCCAGGTACTCGTCACTGGTCATCAACTCGTCGACCAGCCGCTTCTCCAGTGCGCTCTGCCCGAGCCAGATCTCGCCGGTAGCGATTTCGTCGATGGACAATTGCGGCCGGTAGCGGGCAACGAAGTTCTTGAACAGTTCATGGGTAGTTTCCAGGTCCTCTTGGAACTTCTCCCGACCTTTCTCGGTGTTCTCACCGAATACCGTCAGGGTGCGCTTGTACTCTCCAGCAGTGAGCACCTCGAAATCGATATCATGCTTTTTCAGCAATCGGTGCACGTTGGGCAACTGCGCCACTACACCGATGGAGCCGAGAATGGCGAAGGGCGCGGAGAGAATCCGCTCGCCGATGCAGGCCATCATGTAGCCGCCACTGGCCGCCACCTTGTCGACGCATACGGTCAAGGGTACCCCCGCCTGACGGATACGGACCAACTGCGAAGCAGCCAGGCCATAGCTGTGCACCAGGCCGCCACCGCTTTCCAGACGCAATACGACTTCATCCTGGGGACTGGCCATGCTCAGCAGGGCAGTCACCTCATGACGCAGCTTGTCGGTGGCGGTGGCTCGAATGTCCCCATCGAAATCCAGCACGAAAACCTTGGACTTTTCCTTGCCCTCCTTGCGTCTGCGCTTCTCGGCCTTGGCCTCGGCCTTGCGCTGCTCCTTCAGACGGTCTTTATCCAGTACCGCCTGTTCCAGACTTTCACGCAGGGATTTGTAGAAATCATTGAGCTTGTGCGCTTCCAGATGTCCATCGCCCTTGTGGCGACTCCTGCTGCGCAATGCTGCAATGGCGACCAATATCACCAGAATAGCCACCAGCACTGTCAGAGTCCTGGCCAGAAATCCGGCATAATCGAGAAGAAACTCCACAGCCATCCCCTTGATTCAATACGTAAATAAAACACCCGATCGCGAGCGCTGTCGAAGCCTTCAAGCATACCGAGAGGGTTATGCTGCGACCAGCACAATAGAAGGAAGCAAAGTCTCCATGGACGCCGCAGGACCAAGCATTGACAGTCTTCCACCCGACCTCCTAACCTCGGGAAAAAACAATAACCACAAGGATAGGGACGTGGGCAGCATCTATTTGATTCGACATGGCCAAGCCTCGTTCGGTGCCTTGGATTACGACGTGCTCTCGCCCTTGGGCAAACGCCAGGCCGAAATACTTGGCGCGCATCTGAGCCGCTTGGGGGTCGGCTTCGATCGCTGCATCAGTGGCTCGCTCAAGCGCCAACAGCACACCGCCAGCGCAACGCTGGAACAACTGCACCTAGCCGGCATGAAAACCCCGGCAATAGAAACCGATCCCGCTTTCGATGAGATCAATATCGACGCAGTGCTCCAGACCCATCTTCCAGACCTGTTTCCCGCCCATCAGGATCTGCAACGAGCCCTGCAGCAGGCAGCCGCACAACCGAGCAGTTTCCAAAGGCTGTTCGGCCAAGCCATCGAACAGTGGATTTCCGGCAAGCACGAGAAGGCAACACTGGAAAGCTGGAACAGTTTCCGTGAGCGAGTTCAAGACGGCTTCAATCGCCTGCTGGTCGATGCCCCGCCACAGGCACGGATTGCCGTGTTCACGTCCGGTGGGCCCATCATTACCCTGCTTCACCTGATTGCAGGCATATCCGCCCACAGAGCATTCGAATACGCTTGGCAGATCGCCAATACATCGTTCAGCCAGTTAAGATTCCAAGGTAATGTAGTGACACTGACGTCTTTCAACAGCCATGCGCATCTGGAAATGATGCAAACGCCGGAACTAATCACCTACCTGTAATATTCCGTAGCTTTTGCAAACTGCACACAGCCCCACCTCAAAAGGATCAACAAATGACTTCTGTTGCCGACATCATCGAAACCATGAAATCCAGGTTTGATCCCAGTGCCGCCTCCGGCCTGGACTTGATATTCCAGTTCACAATCAAGGATGCTGACAATCATTATCTGGTCGTCAAGGATGGCACCTGCGAGGTTCACCACGGTGATGCTGACGAGCCCAATGTCACCCTGCTCATGGACAGCAAGACCTTCAAAGGCATTACCACCGGTGAAATAGGCGGCATGCAGGCTTTCATGTTCGGCAAGCTACGTGCCGAAGGTGATGTGAAGCTGGCAATGAAGCTGAGCGAACTGTTCCCGTTCTGAGTCTGGCCCCTTGGCTAGATCAAGTTGTTCACGACAACAAAACGGTTGACCGTATCGCACGCTCAAAACTCTAAGAGCCCCCGGCTAACCGGGGGTCACCTTGTTTATTCAGCTTGGTAAAAGTGGCTCATGAATGCCAAGACGCTGCGCCCGATAAAGCTCAATCAAATAACGAGCAATCGAGTAGCTCGATGGCAGTGTCGGCAAGTCGGCCAAGTCGAACCAGCGAGCATCCTCTATCTCCTCGGGCTGAAGGACGATCTCACCTCCTGCGAATTCAGCATGAAACCCCAGCATCAGCGAATGAGGAAAAGGCCAAGATTGGCTGGCGATATATCTTGGGTTCCGAATCTCGATGCCAACCTCTTCCCGCACCTCTCGCACGACACATTGTTCAACAGTCTCACCCGGCTCGACGAAACCAGCCAAGGTGCTGTAGACGCCAGTGGCAAAACGCGGCGAACGAGCTAAAAGTATTTGATCATCACGAGCAACCAATACGATCATGCTCGGTGCCAACTGTGGATAATAATGCGCTTCGCAACTCGGGCAATGCATCGCCCGCTCTTTTGACAGCAGCACCGTCCTCTCTCCGCAACTGCCACAGAAACGATGCTGCCGAGCCCAAGTGCCAATCTGTGCTGCATAGCCAAGCAACTTAAAGATTTTAATGTCACTTTCAAGCATCAATTGACGTAGGGTCTGCCAAGAGCAATCAGCAATCTCGGCTGGACTATCCAAGGCGAGCAAACGAACCGGCTCGCCATCAAGACTCCCGAGCACATGCTCGGCTAGCACCGACAAGTCTTGCCCCTTCAACCACCGGTAGGGAAAGAGCACTCCCTGCGAGCCAAGCAGGAAATGCTGTCGACAATGCGCCAATGCCACTCCGTCCGATGAAAGATCAGCACTTACTCCACGATTCCAGCGTGGGCTCATCATTTAAAGAGATCCTCATGCCCGTTCCTTCGAAAGCTAGCTTACTGGCACCAAACCATCCAGCATTACAGGGGCCAGACTGCTAGTCTGTATCGGCTTTACTATATGCCCTTGGCTTAAATTATCATGAAAAAAACACGACAACACAAATCAGGCCAGTGCAGGCTTGGTTAGGGCGCATAGCGTGTCACTGGCAAGATCAAGGATATGAAGCTGGGCATCAGGCGCACCACCTTCCAAATAATACTCTAGGCTGGTCAAGGCATCGGCCAGGGTCTCGAGCATGGGTTCGGCAGGTATTTGCTGAGCGTCTAGCATTCGGGACTGAATATATTCCGCACAGGCACCAATCAGAGAGGCAGCACGCTCCAGACCAAGAAACCAGAGACCTCCACGCACCGCATCCAGACTGATTGGCACGTTGGCCAAGTGTATTCTTTCTCCTTGGGACTCCAGATAGGCCACAATAGCCCGCTTGGCAAGCGCAAGACTGGCCTTGGCCTCATCCAAAACAACAATTCGTGCCTCGGTTAATTGATGTCTAGCAAAGCAGTCAGCCTCTTGTTCGGGTTGCAGGGAGCGCTCACTACACTCAAGGCCAGCAACCACACCCTCCACATGCAATAAGGCCTCTGCCAAGCGGGCCAGAAATAGCGAATCGAGAGATTGTTTCAGGGTCTGGCCTACCAAGGTCGGCAACAATCCCTGTAAAAGGTTACCTGCCGAGATCAAACCAACCATCGTGAGCGTTTTCGCCAACCTCCCCAACGAAATCTGCAAACCGCTCAGATGTTCCTCCTGCCCGTAACCACGTGCAATGAAATCTATGGCATCTTTAATGCCAGCTAATTCCTCGCGAATAGCAGAAGATAAGGAGCGCATAACTGCCCTGCCAGGACCTGCCAGACGCAGATATTCTTTCTCCAAGAAGCGATCAGTAAATGGCAATGCCTGAAGCCCAAAAACCTCTCGTAACTCCTTGACGCGCGGACCGCAGCTCTCCGTTAAAGCCACCAGATAAAGCAGCTCTCTCAGCATGCTCTGAGGAGCCTCATAATTGGAGCAAGCCAAGGACTGTTTAAGCTCACGCTCGACGCGAGCAAACAAGTACTTTCGCGACTTACGTGCTGATAGCCGGCCATCCAACTGGGCCTCAAGTGCCGCAGCACAGACCCAAAAAAGACGCCCTTGGGGTTGACCGGCGAAGATCCTATCCAATCGTGACATTGCACGAACCATAAGACCTATGCTGGCGGGTACGCCTTGCTCACGAATAAAACCAAGCAAGCCGATTTGATACATATGCCTCAATCGTGCCACTTCATCAGCCTGAATCTCTTGACCCTTTATAGAGTTACAGACTGGGCGACCCACATCGAGGTGAATGCTGAAGAATTGGCTTTCGGGCAATGGGGCGAAACCCGCAGCCTGGCGCAACTCATTGACCGCCGGCAACAATAACTCCGGCAGGCCTTGGTGACACACATCAACGCTCTCGAGATATCGGCGCAGTATATGCAGCGCATTGCTCAAAGCTGCTAGTTGACCATCCTGATTCTGCCCAACACCTACAGGTATATCTATTGTCTGCTGTAGTACTTCGAGAGCAAGCAATTCGGCCCCCGCCAACTCTATCAGACTGAGAATACCGCGCACCTGCTGTAGGTTGTCGACGACCCGCTGCAAAAGACTGCCGTTGTGGCGCTCGACTATAAATTGCTCGAGCCTCTGCTCAGCCTCCTCAATGGTGGCGAACAGTTCATCACGCACCAAAGTGAGAGACATAGCATTGACCATGAATTTATTACGCCTCCCGCATTTAATTTCTCTTAATTATTAGCCATCGAAGCCGCACTTTGCTTGCAGATAGCATAGCTCCACAGCCCATCAAAGAGCCTTGTTTTTACGCAAAATAAGACCTCACCAAAGCTAAGCAACTATAACAATTAGCATACTGCTCACAATGCGATCTAGTACGCGGCTTCAAGGTAACAACCTATAAATGCATGGCTGTCACCCGAGGAGCATCTGCCGAATAGCCCATGAAAATTGTTCGGTCGGCTGAAAAAGAAAACCCCCGAGCCATGGCTGGCTCGGGGGTTTGCAATAGGCGCTTGACGATGACCTACTCTCGCATGGGGAAACCCCACACTACCATCGGCGAT
>NZ_SMMU01000048.1 GCF_004339665.1 Azotobacter chroococcum | reverse complement strand
TCGATGCCAAGATCAACTGGCAGTTCACCACCCAGGATGCGAGGGTCAAGCTACGCAGCCTATATCCGCAGATTGAAGTGTGTTGAGACACTAGGCGCGGACCACCTGATCAACTACCGCCAGGATCCGCAGTGGGGCGACAGGGTGCGCCGCCTGACCGGCGGCCGCGGCGTCGACCATGTCATCGAGGTGGGCGGACCGGCTACGCTGGAACAATCGATGACTGCCGCGCGCATCGGCGGGCACATCGCGGTGATCGGCATCCTGTCCGGACTCTCCGCCCACCTGCCGCTGGCCATCGCGCTGACCCGCCAGCTGCGCCTGCAGGGGCTGATCGTCGGCAGCCGCCGCCAGCAGAAGGACATGATCCGGGCCATCGAGGCGACGGGCATGCGGCCGGTCATCGATTGCCACTTTTCCCTGACGGAGATGGTCGAAGCCTTTCGGCACGAGGAAAGCGGGCGGCATTTCGGGAAGATCTGCCTGGATATCTGAGAGCCTGAACAGGATGAGCCATTGACCCCGGGAGCCGAGCCTTGAACCTGACCACCACCTATCTGGGCCTGTCCCTGCGCAATCCGCTGATCGCCTCGGCCTCGCCGCAGAACGCCGAACTCGATCACCTGCGCCGGCTCGACGATGCCGGGATCGGTGCGGTCGTGCTGCCCTCGGTGTTCCAGGAACAGCTGGAAGCCGGCGCCAACGACTACGCCAGCATCGGCGCTGCCTGCGCCGACGTGCCGGAATTTCTCGCGCCGGTCGACGGCGGTCCCTACGGCCTGATCCCGGAGAGCCATCTGGCGCTGATCATGCGCGCCAAGGCCGAACTGTCGGTGCCGGTCATCGCCAGTCTCAACGGTGCCTCGGCCAGCCACTGGACCCGTTACGCCGCCCTGCTGGAGGAGGCCGGCGCCGATGCCCTGGAACTCAACCTGTATTTCGTGCCGGTCGACCCACTGGAGTCCGGTGCGGCGGTCGAGCAGCGCTACCTCGACGTGCTGACTGCCGTGCGGCAGGCGGTGAAGATCCCGCTGGCGGTGAAGATGCCGCCCTACTTCAGCTCCATCGGCAACATGGCCAGCCGTCTGGTCGAGGGCGGCGCCGACGGTCTGGTGATCTTCAACCGCTACCTGCAGCCGGACATCGACCTGCAGCGCCTGGAGCTGTTCAGCACCCTGGAGCTGAGCGACGCCCGGGAAATGCGCCTGCCGCTCCTGTGGATCGCCCTGCTGGCCGGGCGGATCAGAGGCTCGCTGGCCGCCTCCGGCGGCGTGGAAGACGTCGAGCAGCTGGTGAAGTACCTGCTGGCCGGCGCCGATACGGTGATGACCACCGCCGCCATCCTGCGCCACGGCCCCGGCTACGTGCGCACCCTGCTCTCCGGCCTGGAAGCCTGGCTGCTGAGCCATCGCAGCCGGTCGCTGGAGCAGATCCGCGGACAGATGAGCTGGACGCGGCTGCAGAAGCACGACAACTACGTGCGCGCCAACTACATGCACCTGCTGGAGACCTACGGCGGCCCGCAGCCGAAGTGACCCGGCCCGGACGGCGGAGGCGCAAGGCGGCAGCCCAGGGCGCCCCAGGCGCCGGCGCAGATCAATAGGCTGCGAACCAACCGGTCGCTATACTCGCGGCAGGCACGCGCCCGCCCGCCGGTCGGCCAGGCCCACGGGCGCCTCCCATGCGGTCAGGAATGCATCCCATGAAACAGGAAGGCAAGAAACGTCTCGTCCGCGGCCTGCTGGCCGTCGTTCTGCTGGCTGGCGCAGCCGGCCTGGCCTGGCTGGAGCTGCGTCCGACGGGCCTCGGCGAGGGGTTCGCCAGCGGCAACGGACGCATCGAGGCGACCGAAATCGACGTGGCGACCAAACTGTCCGGCCGCATCGCCGAAATCAACGTCGACGAAGGCGAGTTCGTCCAGCCGGGCCAGATCCTCGCCCGCATGGACACCCAAGTGCTGGAGGCCCAGCTGGGCGAGGCCCTGGCCCAGGTGAGCAAGGCCGAGAGCGCCATCCTGACCGCCCGCGCGCGGGTCGCCCAGCGCCAGAGCGAACAGGCCGCCGCCGAGTCCGTGGTGCGCCAGCGGCAGGCCGAACTGGTCGCGGCGGAAAAGCACTTCCAGCGCACCGATGCCCTGGTCAGACGCAACGCCGTGTCGCGCCAGCAGCTCGACGACGACCGCGCCGGCATGCTGAGCGCCCAGGCGGCGCTGGCCACGGCGCGCGCCCAGGTGCTCTCGGCCGAAGCCGCGATCAAGGCGGCCGAATCCGAGGTGATCGAGGCCGAGTCCTCCCTGGAGGCCACCAGGGCGACGGTGAGGCGCCTGCAGGCGGACATCGACGACAGCCAGCTGAAGACCGACCGCCTGGCCCGCGTGCAGTACCGGGTGGCCGAGCCGGGCGAGGTGCTCGCCGCCGGCGGCAAGGTGCTCAACCTGGTCGACCTGACCGACGTCTACATGACCTTCTTTCTGCCCACCCGCGAGGCCGGCCGGGTAGCCCTGGGCAGCGATGCCCACCTGGTGGTGGACGCCGCGCCGGGCTACGTGATCCCGGCCAAGGTGAGCTATGTGGCCAGCGTCGCCCAGTTCACGCCGAAGACCGTGGAAACCGAGAGCGAGCGGGAGAAGCTGATGTTCCGCATCAAGGCGCGCATCGACCCGAAACTCCTGGAAAAACACCTCGAACAGGTGAAGACCGGCCTGCCCGGCCGGGCCTACGTCAAGCTCGACCCCGTGCTCGAATGGCCCGCCCACCTGCAGGTCAACCTGAGCCCATGAACGGTGTCGCGCAGCTTGCCGGGGTCGGCCTGCGCTATGGCCGGACCCGCGCCCTGGACGACCTCGACCTGAGCATCCCGGCCGGCTGCATGGCCGGGCTGATCGGCCCGGACGGGGTCGGCAAGTCCAGCCTGCTGGCGCTGCTCGCCGGCGCCCGGCAGATCCAGACCGGCGGCGTGCAGGTGCTGGGCGGCGACATGGCCGACCCGGCCCACCGCCGCGCGGTCTGCCCGCGCATCGCCTACATGCCCCAGGGCCTGGGCAAGAACCTCTACCCCACCCTGACCGTGTTCGAGAACCTGGAGTTCTTCGGCCGCCTGTTCGGCCAGGCGGCCGCCGAGCGCCACGGGCGCATCGCCGACCTGCTGGCCAGCACCGGACTTGCGCCCTTCGCTGAACGGCCGGCGGGCAAGCTCTCCGGCGGCATGAAGCAGAAGCTCGGGCTGTGCTGCGCGCTGCTCCACGACCCCGACCTGTTGATCCTCGACGAGCCGACCACCGGCGTCGATCCGCTGTCGCGCAACCAGTTCTGGGAGCTGATCGAGCGCATCCGCCGCAACCGCCCGGGGATGAGCGTGCTGGTCGCCACCGCCTACATGGACGAGGCGCAGCGCTTCGACTGGCTGGCCGCGATGGACGGCGGCCGGGTGCTGGCCTGCGGCGCACCGGCGGAGCTGCTGGCGCGCACCGGGAGCGCCAGCCTGGAGGAAGCCTTCATCGCCCTGCTGCCGGAAGAGCGGCGCCGCGGCCACCGTGCGCTGGTCATTCCGCCGCACACCCGCAGCGACGGCGTGGCCATCGAGGCCCACGGGCTGACCATGCGCTTCGGCGACTTCGTCGCGGTCGATCACGTGAACTTCCGTATCGAGCGCGGGGAAATCTTCGGCTTCCTCGGCTCCAACGGCTGCGGCAAGACCACCACCATGAAGATGCTCACCGGCCTGCTGCCGGCCAGCGAGGGCCAGGCGCTGCTGTTCGGCCAGCCGGTGGACGCCAGGGACCTGCGGGTGCGCCAGCGGGTCGGCTACATGTCGCAGGCCTTCTCGCTCTACGGCGAGCTCTCGGTGCGGCAGAACCTCGACCTGCACGCCCGCCTGTTCCACGTCCCGGCCGCCGAGCGCCAGGCGCGGATCGCCGCGATGGTCGAGCGCTTCGGCCTCGCCGGCGAGCTCGACAGCCTGCCGGGCGATCTGCCGATGGGCATCCGCCAGCGCCTGTCGCTGGCCGTGGCGGTGATCCACCGGCCCGAGCTGCTGATCCTCGACGAACCCACCTCGGGAGTCGACCCGATCGCCCGCGACGGCATCTGGGAGCTCTTGATCCAGTTGTCGCGCGAGGAAGGGGTGACCATCTTCATCTCCACCCACTTCATGAACGAGGCACTGCGCTGCGACCGCATCTCGCTGATGCACGCCGGCAAGGTGCTGGACAGCGACACCCCGCAGGCACTGATGGCGAAACGCGGCCTGCCGAGCCTCGAGGAAACCTTCATCGCCTACCTCGAGGACGCCGGCGACAGCGCCGCGCCGGCGCCGCCAGTCAGCCCCGCGGCGGCCCCGGCAGAGAGCGCCGGCGCCGCCGGCAACCCCCCTTTCAGCCTGCGCCGCCTGCTCAGCTACAGCCGCCGCGAGGCCATGGAGCTGCGCCGCGACCCGATCCGCGCCACCCTCGCCCTGCTCGGCACGGCGCTCTTGATGTTCATCATGGGCTACGGGATCAACATGGACGTGGAGCGGCTGACCTTCGCCGTGCTCGACCACGACCAGACCACCACCAGCCAGGGCTACAGCCTGGACGTGTCCGGCTCGCGCTACTTCATCGAGAAGCCGCCGCTGGGCGGCCACGAGGATCTCGAGCGGCGCATGCGCGGCGGCGAGATCAGCCTGGCGATCGAGATTCCGCCGAACTTCGCACGCGACCTCAAGCGCGGCGCCCGGCCGCAGGTGGCCTTCTGGATCGACGGCGCCATGCCGACCCGCGCCGACACCATCAAGGGCTACGTGCAGGGCATCCACGAGAGCTTCCTGGAGCACCTGGCCCGGGAGTCGTCCCAGGCCGTCGCCAGCCCCCAGGCGCAGGTCGCCGTACGCTACCGCTACAACCCCGACGTGCAGAGCCTGCCGGCCATGGTGCCGGCGATGATCCCGATCCTCCTGATGATGATTCCGGCGATGCTCACCGCCCTCGGCGTGGTGCGCGAGAAGGAGATGGGCTCGATCGTCAACTTCTACGTCACCCCGGTGACCCGCCTGGAGTTCCTGCTCGGCAAGCAGCTGACCTACATCGGGCTCGGCATGGCCAACTTCGCCATGCTGGTGGCGCTCGCCGTGCTGTTCTTCGGCGTGCCGCTCAAGGGCAGCCTGCCGGCCCTGAGCATCGGCGCGCTGCTCTACGTGGCCTGCTCGACCGGCCTGGGCCTCCTGATCTCCTCGGTGCTCAGGAGCCAGATCGCCGCCATCTTCGGCACCGCCATCGCCACCCTGCTGCCGGCCATCCAGTTCTCCGGGCTGCTCCAGCCGGTGTCGGCCATGGAAGGGATGGGGGCACTGGTCGGCCAGCTCTACCCGACCAGCCATTTCCTCACCATCTGCCGCGGCGTGTTCAACAAGGCCCTGGGCCTGATCGAGCTCTGGCCCTACTTCGTCCCGCTGCTGCTGGCCGTTCCGCTGCTGACCCTGGCCAGCGTCGCGGGACTGCGCAAACAGGAGCGCTGAGATGCGCAGGCTCGCCCGCAAGCTCTCCAACATCCTGCAACTCGGCCTCAAGGAGCTGCGCAGCCTGTATCGCGACCCGGCGCTGCTGCTGCTGATCCTCTACTCCTTCACCCTGGGCATCTACGCCAGCGCCACCAGCCTGCCGGAAACCCCCTACCGCGCCACCCTGGCGGTGGTCGACGAGGACCGCTCGCAGGCCTCCCGGCGCATCGTCGACGCCTTCCAGGAGCCCTATTTCCTGCCGCCGCAGTACATCGACACCGCCGCCATGGACAGCGGCATGGACGCCGGGCTCTACACCTTCACCCTGGACATCCCGCCGAAGTTCCAGCAGGACCTGCTGGCCGGACGCACGCCGACCATCCAGCTCAACGTCGACGCCACCCAGGTCAGCCAGGCCTTCACCGGCGCCGGGCACATCCAGCGGATCGTCACCGAGGAAGTCGCCGAGTTCGTCCGCCGCTACCGCAGCGTCGAGATCCCGGTGGTGGATGCGCTGGTGCGCATGGAATACAACCCCAATCTGGTGAGCGCCTGGTTCGGCGCGCTGAACGAGGTGGCCAACCAGATCACCATGCTGGCGATCATCCTCACCGGCGCGGCGCTGATCCGCGAGCGCGAGCACGGCACCATCGAGCACCTGCTGGCGATGCCGGTCACCCCGCTGGAGATCATGCTGGCCAAGGTCTGGTCGATGGGCGTGGTGGTGCTGGCCGCCGCGATCCTGTCGCTGCGCCTGGTCGTCGAGAGATGGCTGGAGGTACCGCTGCAGGGCTCGATGACGCTGTTCCTCGCCGGCACCGTGCTGCACCTGTTCGCCGTCACCTCGATGGGCATCTTCTTCGGCACCCTGGCCCGCTCCATGCCACAGCTGGGGCTGCTGATCATCCTCACGCTGATGCCGCTGCAGATCCTCTCCGGCGGCAAGACCCCGCGGGAGAGCATGCCCGAGTTCGTGCAGGACATCATGCTGGTCGCCCCCACCACCCACTTCATCCAGCTGGCCCAGGCGGTCTTCTTCCGCGGCGCGGAACTGGCCATCGTCTGGCCGTCGCTGCTGGCGCTGGCGACGATCGGCGGGATCTTCTTCGTCGGCGCCCTGGCGCGCCTGCGCAAATCGCTGCAATAGCGAACAACAGTTTCCCATGGCTGGGACGACATTCGTGGATAGACTGGAGGCAGGACAGCAACCCACCGGGGGTTCATCGCCCCCCTTTCATACGCCCCTGCCCAAGGTGCACCGTCATGAAAACACGCAACGTCCTCGGCGCCGCCCTGCTGTTGTCCGCCATCCCGCTGATCGGCTGCTCCGGCCCCGCCATCGTCACCCTCAAGGACGGCCGCGAACTCAAGACCACGGACAGCCCGGAATACGAAGAGGAAACCGGCTTCTACCGATTCGAGCGCTACGGCAGGCGGATGCGGGTCAGCGAGGATGCCATCCTGAGCATCCGCGATGCCGATTGAATCCGCTCAGCCGAAGGTGATGTACATCTTGTAGGCCACGGTCGACAGCATGCACAGCCAGCCGAGGGCGATCAGCGCGACGCCCCAGCCCTCGGCACGGTTGGCGAAGCCGACGCCGAGCAGCAGGAAGCCGGCTGCGATTAGAAGCACCATGGTATCGAGAGAAGTCATCGGCTCTTCCCGCTCCGCTGAGTGAAGGCGGCGGCGACACGGCCAGGCCATCCTGCGCCCGTCCCGACGCCGTGGGCGTGGCAGCCACGCCCGACTCCCAGCATAGCCAGTGGCTACGGAGGCCGACTGGCCGCCGGGCGCGCCTGCCTCCGGCCACAGACCTTCCCGGCAAGCCCCAAAGAGATACTGCCGTCCCATGTTCGGCTGTCGGCGGCATGTGCCGCCCGCTATGATCAACGGACCGGCACGCCAGGCCATTCGTACCGCCGCCAGGCTGCAGGGATGCCGCCCAGCGCTGCATGATCCTCGCCCATGAAGAAGGAATCGAAAGACATGATCGAAATAAGCGTCTCCGTAAGCATCGCCCGTCCGGCCGCCGAGGTCTGGTCGATCCTCGGCGGGTTCGATTTCCTGCCGCGCTGGGTCGGGCCGATCGCCAGCAGCCGGCTCGAGGACGGCGGTCGCGTGCGCCGCCTGGAGACGGTCGACGGCGAGGTCATCGTCGAGCGCCTGCTGGAATTCAGCGACAGCGAGCGGCAATACAGCTACGCGCTGCTCGAAAGCCCTTTCCCGGTGTCCGAGTACGTCGGCCAGGTGGCGGTCCGCGACGACGGCGCCGGCGGCGTGCAGGCGGTCTGGTCCAGCCGCTTCCGCAGCCATGGCGTCGACGCGGTGGAGATCGCTGCGGACTTCGAGGGCTTCTATCACGCCGGTCTGGAGCGGCTGAAGGCGCTGGTCGAGGAGCGCTGACTGTTCACGGGCGCTTCATGAACGCCTGCAGGCGCGGAACCATGAAGTCGAGGAACACCCGCACCCGCTGGGGCACATGCCGCCCGCCCGGATAGAGCGCATGGACCTCCTCGCAGTCGTGGCCGCTCTCGGCGAGCACCTCGACCAGCAGTCCGGCGGCGATGTCGCGGTCGATGTGGAAGTCGGCCAGCCGGGCGATGCCGGCCCCGGCGATGGCCAGGCGGCGCACCGTCTCGCCATTGTTGGCCAGGAGGTTGCCGCGCACCATGCGGTCGACGATGCGCCCGCCCTGGCGCAGCGGCCAGACCGGGCTGGCGCGACGGAAGTTGAAACCCAGGCAGTTGTGCCGGTCGAGATCCTCGATGCTTTCAGGCACGCCGTGCCGCTCAAGATAGGCCGGGGCGGCAACCATCCGCCGCCGGGCGACGCCGAGCCTGCGCGCGCGCAGGCTCGAATCCCCCAGCGCGCCGATGCGAAAGGCGATATCGGTGCGTTCCAGATAGAGATCGACGAGATCGTCGGACAGCGACAGATCCACCAGGATGTCCGGGTGGGCCTCCCAGAAGACCGGCAGCAGCGGCTCGATGCCCCAGGTGCCGAAGCCCACCGAGGCATTCACCCGCACGGTGCCGCGGGCGTGGCGCGCGCCCCTGGCGAGCGCCTGCTCGATGTCGTCGAGTTCGGCGAGCAGCGCCTGGCTGCGCTCGTAGTACAGGCGTCCCTCGTCGGTCAGCGCCAGCCGGCGGGTGGAGCGCTCGAACAGGCGCACGCCGAGACGCTGCTCGATGCGCAGGACCAGCTTGCTGATGGTCGAGGGGCTGGCCAGCAACTGGCGGGCGGCCTCGGAAAAGCTGCCGGTCTCCACCACGCGGACGAATATCTGCATCTCGCCGGCCCGGTTGTCCATGGCTTCCTCTCTCGCTCGACCGCTTGACGGGCTGCGAAACGGTATCACAAATCGGCCAAAGGTCCCGGCTGCGAAAGCCGCGGCCTGGATTGAGCCTGGAATAGGAAGGGCAGCCACTCCGCAATGACCGCTTGATGCCACCCCGTTCATGGGGTACAAAAGTGTCCTTGTAAATCAATCAGTTATGCATTAATTCAATGCATGAAGCCCAGTCGAAGGAGCGAAAGGAGCATTCCCCCATGATCTCCAAGCGATTCCGACCCACCGTGCCCCGAGGATGGCTGCGCATCGTCGTGGCAGCCGTCGCAACCATGCTCACCGCCGGCATCGCCCCACTCGTTGCCGCTGAAGAGAGCGACTCCGTCGTCGCCTCACGGGTGAGCGCCGAGGGGCTCGGCGAACTGCGCCCCGAGGTGCATCTGACGTCAGCGAGCGGCTGGATGAACGATCCGCAGCGGCCATTTTTCCTCGATGGTCGCTGGCACCTGTACTACCTCTACAATGAGGATTACCCGAACGGGAACGGTACCGAGTGGTACCACGTCACCTCGACCGACCTGGTGCACTGGTCCGACGAGGGCGTGGCGATCCACAAGTACACACGCGGCGACGGCGACATCCAGTCCGGCAGTGCTGTCATCGACGTGAACGATACGGCCGGGTTCGGTGCCGGCGCGATCGTTGTCGTCGCGACACAGCAACTGGATGCCGTACAGACCCAGTCGCTGTTCTACTCCACCGACGGCGGTTACACCTTCGAGCAGTATGAAGGCAACCCCATCATGCGCAATCCGGCGGGCAGCGGGGACTTTCGCGACCCGAAAATCACCTGGGACGCGGAGCATTCGCGCTGGCTGATGCTCATCTCCGAGCCGCACAAGATCGGTTTCTACACCTCCGCGAACCTGAAGGAATGGACCTACCTGTCGGGGTTCGAGCGCAACGACCTGGGCATCATGGAGTGCCCGGAGCTGTTTCGCATGTCGGTCGAGGGCGACCCGTCGCGCACGACCTGGGTGCTGGCGACCGGCGCGAACGGCTTCAACTACGGCATGAATTCCGGGTATGCCTACTGGACCGGCGAGTGGGACGGAACGAACTTCCACCCCGATCAGGCCGAACCCCAGTGGCTCGACAACGGGTCGGACTTCTACGCCGCCGTCACTTGGACCGATCCACGGCAGACCGCCGAAGAGCAACTGCGTACCCGGTACGCCGTCGGCTGGGCGAACAACTGGGACTATGCCCGCCGGCTTCCCGCCGGCGAATGGGGCGGCAGCCACCTTTCGCTCGTGCGCGAGCTGCACCTGAAGAACATCGACGGCCGGCTCACGCTCAGCTCGCGCCCGATCGACACGATCGGCACGCTCGAGGGCGAACAGGCCCGCATCGAGCAGTTGCAGATCGGCCATGGCGAGACCCGGGAGGTGCCGCAGCCAACGAGTGCCGCGTACCGGTTGCGCGCCTCGATTGCGCAGGACCCGCTCCAGCCGGCCCGGGAGGTGCGATTGAAGCTCAAGACCGACGGCACGCACTTCACGTCCATTGGCTACGACTTCACCACTGAAACGGCATTCATCGTCCGCGACCATGATGCGATCGCCGACCAGCTGACCGAGGTGTACCAGCACGGGCGCACGATCCGCGTCCGGCCACGGGATGGCGCCGTCGATCTCGACGTCATCGTCGACCGCACTTCGCTCGAAATGTTTGTGAACGGCGACGAGCACGCGCTGAGCGCGGTCGTGTACGGCGCGAACGACGCGAACGGCATCACCGCCGAGGCGTTCGACGGGCTCGCTGTCATCCGCTCGATGAGCGTCGCCCCGCTCGCGCCCGCCTCGCCGGTGCGCCGGAACTGAGCGGGCCGGCAGCCGGCCCGCCGTCGCCGGCGGACCTGCCTCTTCAAGCGGTCGTCAGCATGTGGCCGCGTCGCTCCTGGTTGATGTGCCAGGACAGGGCTTCCTCCAGCACGTGCGGGGTCTGCCCGCCACGCTCGCAGGCGCGTGCGAAGTAGTCCTCCAGCGCCGCGCGGTAGTCCGGGTGCACGCAGTTGTCGATGATCGCCCGCGCCCGCTCGCGCGGCGCCAGGCCGCGCAGGTCGGCCAGGCCCTGCTCGGTGACCAGGATGTCGACGTCGTGCTCGGTGTGGTCGACGTGGCTGACCATCGGCACCACGCTGGAGATGGCCCCGTCCTTGGCGATCGACTTGGTGACGAAGATCGCCAGCTGGGCGTTGCGGGCGAAGTCGCCGGAGCCGCCGATGCCGTTCATCATCCGCGTGCCGCCGACGTGGGTGGAGTTGACGTTGCCGTAGATGTCGAACTCCAGGGCGGTGTTGATGCCGATGATGCCGAGGCGGCGGGCCACTTCCGGGTGGTTGGAGATCTCCTGCGGGCGCAGCACCAGGCGCGCCTTGTAGCGCTCGAAGTCGCCGAACACCTGGGCGCCGCGGGCCGCGGAGAGGACGATCGAGCTGCCCGAGGCGAAGTCCAGCTTGCCGGCGTCGAACAGCTCGAAGGTGGAGTCCTGCAGCACCTCGGAATACATGCTGAGGTTCTCGAAGGGCGCATCGACCAGGCCGGCCATCACCGCGTTGGCGATGGAGCCGACGCCGACCTGCAGCGGCCCCAGGTTGCGCGGCAGGCGCCCGGCTTCCACCTCGTTGGCGAAGAAGCCGATCAGGTGGTCGGCGATCGCCTGGGTCTCCCCGTCCGGCGGCAGCACGTTGGACGGCGAGTCGCTGTACTCGCTGATGACGATGGCGGCGATCTTCGCCGGATCGATCGGGATCGCCGTGGCGCCGATGCGCTGGTCCGGCCTGACCAGCGGAATCGGCGAGCGCTCCGGACGCTCCGGCGGGATGTAGATGTCGTGCAGCCCTTCCAGGTTGGCGCCGTAGCGCAGGCTGATCTCGACGATCACCTGGTCGGCGAACAGCGCCAGGTTGGCCGAGTTGCCCACCGAGGCGGTCGGCACGATATGGCCGTCCTCGGTGATCGCCACCGCCTCGACCACGGTGACATCCGGCCGCTTGAGCTGATTGCTGCGCATCTGCTCGACGGTTTCGGAGAGGTGCTGGTCGATGAACATGACCTTGCCCTCGTTGATCGCCTTGCGCAGGGCCGGGTCGGCCTGGAACGGCATGCGCCGGGCCAGCAGGCCGGCCTCGGCCATCAGCTTGTCGAGGCCGTTGCCGATGCTGGCGCCGGTGATCAGGCTGATGCTCAGGGGCTCGTGGCCGGTGCGCTCGACCAGGGCGAAGGGCACGGCCTTGGCGTCGCCGGCGCAGGCGAAACCGCTCATGCCGACAGTCATGCCATCTTTGATCAGGGAAGCGGCTTCGGCTGCGCTCATGACCTTGTCATGCAGGGAAGCCAAGCGGATACGCTCGGAGTACATGCGGGGGAAACCTCGAAGATTGTAGTTATTAGAAAGAGGAATACGGGGATATTACTTACCGTCGCAGGGGCTTATACAAAGTTTCCCTCCCCCTCCCTACTAGACCAAAGCATGAAGGGGCCAGTGGCCAGCCAGGAACGGGCCTGCCCGCCTTCTCGAGCGCCGTCATGCCGCGAAAGACGCCGGCACTGTCATGCCTCTTGCACGGCACACCCAGGCAACGAAGCGCGGCGACAAAAAAGGCCGGACCGGGAAGGCTCCCGATCCGGCCAAGACACCGACGTCGAGCGCAGCCTGGAGGGATCCACGGGCTGCGGCCGGGTCGGTATTGCGAGGAAAAACTTGCCCGGCTCAGCCGGCCTTCAGCATGTGGCCGCGCTCCTCCAGGTTGAGGTGCCAGGACAGCGCCTCGCCCAACAGGTGCGGGGTCTGCCCGCCGCGCCCGCAGGCGCGCGCGAAGTAGTCCTCCAGCGCCGCGCGGTAGTCCGGATGCACGCAGTTGTCGATGATCGCCCGCGCCCGCTCGCGCGGCGCCAGGCCGCGCAGGTCGGCCAGGCCCTGCTCGGTGACCAGGATGTCGACGTCGTGCTCGGTGTGGTCGACGTGGCCGACCATCGGCACCACGCTGGAAATGGCGCCATCCTTGGCGATCGACTTGGTGACGAAGATCGAGGTGTGCGCGCTGCGGGCGAAGTCGCCGGAGCCGCCGATGCCGTTCATCATCCGCGTGCCGCCGACGTGGGTGGAGTTGACGTTGCCGTAGATGTCGAACTCCAGGGCGGTGTTGATGCCGATGATGCCGAGCCGGCGCGACACTTCCGGATGGTTGGAGATCTCCTGCGGACGCAGCACCAGACGCTCCTTGTAGCGCTCGAAGTCGCCGAACACCTGGGCGCCGCGGGCCGCCGACAACACGATGGCGCTGCCCGAGGCGAAGTCCAGCTTACCGGCGTCGAACAGCTCGAAGGTGGAGTCCTGCAGCACTTCGGAGTACATGCAGAGGTTCTCGAAGGGCGCATCGATCAGGCCGGCCATCACCGCATTGGCGATGGAGCCGACGCCGACCTGCAGCGGCCCCAGGTTGCGCGGCAGGCGCCCCGCTTCCACCTCGCTGGCGAAGAAGCCGATCAGGTGGTCGGCGATCGCCTGGGTCTCCCCATCCGCCGGCTGCACCGTGGACGGCGAGTCGCTGTAGTCGCTGATGACGATGGCGGCGATCCGCGCCGGGTCGACCGGGATCGCCGTGGCGCCGATGCGCTGGTCCGGCCGCACCAGCGGAATCGGCAGGCGCCCCGGCCGATCGGCGGGGATGTAGATGTCGTGCAGGCCTTCCAGGTTGGCGCCGTAGCGCAGGCTGATCTCGACGATCACCCGCTCGGCGAACAGCGCCAGGCTGGCCGAGTTGCCCACCGAGGCGGTCGGCACGATATGGCCTTCCTCGGTGATCGCCACCGCCTCGATCACCGCGACGTCCGGCCGCTTGAGCTGGTGGCTGCGCATCTGCTCGACGGTCTCGGAGAGGTGCTGGTCGACGAACATGACCTGGCCGGCGTTGATCGCCTTGCGCAGGGTCGCGTCGGCCTGGAACGGCATGCGCCGGGCCAGCGCGCCGGACTCGGCCAAGAGCCGGTCGAGGCCATTGCCGATGCTGGCGCCGGTGACCAGGCTGATGCGCACGGGTTCGCGGCTGGCGCGCTCGGCCAGGGCGAAAGGCACGGCCTTGGCGTCGCCGGCGCAGCCGAAGCCGCTGATGCCGACGGTCATGCCGTCCTCGATCAGGGCTGCCGCCGCGGCGGCATCGACGATCCGGTCATGCAGGGAAGCCAGGCGAATACGCTCGGAATACATGGGAAACCTCGAAGGATTGTAATTATTCGAAGGGAGGGCCTTGGCCGTACCGGGTCCGCCCCGGACGGCCTTGTGGAAACGAACATGCACGCCGGCAAGGCGCCCTACATGTTCGGGTAATTGGGTCCGCCGCCTCCCTCGGGCGTCACCCAGACGATGTTCTGCGACGGGTCCTTGATGTCGCAGGTCTTGCAGTGCAGGCAGTTCTGCGCGTTGATCTGCAGACGCGGCTCGCCCTGCTCTGTCCCCAGCACCTCGTACACCCCGGCCGGGCAGTAGCGCTGCGCCGGCTCGGCGTAGCGCGGCAGGTTCTCGCGCAAAGGCAGTGCCCGGTCCTTGAGGACCAGATGGCAGGGCTGGTTCTCTTCGTGGTTGGTGTTGGAGAGGAACACCGAGGCGGGCTTGTCGAAGCTCAGCACGCCATCCGGTTTCCGATAGGCGATGGGCGAAAACTCCGCCGCCGGGCGCAGCCGGGCATGGTCGGCCTCGCGGTCGTGCAGGGTGATCGGCAGCCGGCCGGCGAAGACATTCTGCTCGACGAAGTTGAAGGCGCCGCCGGCCAGCGGCCCGAGCCGGTGCAGCGCCGGGCCGAAGTTGCGCGAGCGGTACAGCTCCTCGTGCAGCCAGGAGGCCTCGAAGGCCGCCTTCCAGCGCGGCGCCCAGGCGCTGTCGGCCAGTTCCTCGGTCAGTGCGGCGAATACCGTCTCTGCCGCCAGCAGCCCCGACTTCATCGCCGTGTGGCTGCCCTTGATCTTGGCCACGTTCAGGGTGCCGGCGTCGCAGCCGAGCAGCAGGCCGCCCGGGAAGGCCATCTCCGGCAGGGCGTTGAAGCCGCCCTTGGCGATGGCCCGCGCGCCGTAGGACACCCGCTTGCCGCCTTCCAGGTACTGCTTCAGCACCGGGTGGTGCTTGAGCCGCTGGAACTCGTCGAAGGGGCTGAGCCAGGGGTTGGCGTAGTTCAGGTCGACGATCAGGCCGGCCACGACCTGATGGTTCTCCGCGTGGTAGAGGAAGAAGCCGCCGCCGGTGTCACGCTCCAGCGGCCAGCCGGCGCCGTGGATCACCAGCCCGGGCCGGTGGCGGGCCGGGTCGATGTCCCACAGCTCCTTGATGCCGAGGCCGTAGTGCTGCGGGTCGGCGTTACGGGCCAGCTCGAAGCGCTCGGCGAGCTGCTTGCCCAGATGGCCCCGGCAGCCCTCGGCAAACAGGGTGTAGCGGGCGTGCAGTTCCATGCCCGGCATGAAGCCGTCCTTGTGGCTGCCGTCGGCGGCCACGCCCATGTCGCCGGTGGCCACGCCCCTGACCCGGCCGTTCTCGTCGTAGAGCACTTCCGCGGCGGCGAAGCCGGGGAACACCTGCACGCCCAGCGCTTCGGCCTGCTCGCCCAGCCAGCGCACCAGGTTGCCGAGGCTGACGATGTGGTTGCCGGCGTTGTGCAGGCTTTTCGGCAGCAGCGCGTCGGGCAGCTTCACCGCCTGCTCGGCGTTCCTCAGCAGGTAGACCTCGTCGGTGGTCACCGGCGTGTGCAGCGGGGCGCCAAGTGCCTTCCAGTCGGGAAACAGCTCGTCGAGGGCGCGCGACTCGAACACCGCGCCGGAGAGGATGTGCGCCCCGACTTCGGAGCCCTTCTCCACCACGCAGACTTCCAGCGGCCGGTTCTGTTCGGCGGCCAGCTGCATCAGCCGGCAGGCGGCGGACAGTCCCGCCGGACCGGCGCCGACGATGACCACGTCGAATTCCATGGCTTCGCGCATGGCGCGTTCCTCCCCATCAAAGGCCAAAAGGCTTGTTGTTGTCGTGGCAGGGCGGGTGAAACCCGCCGGACATGGCGCGGAGCCGCACCGGAGTCGGCGGGTTGCATCCCCCTACACCTCCACCCCGAGCGGATTCAGAGGGCCTTTTCCAGCTCGGGCACCGCCTCGAACAGATCCGCCACCAGGCCGTAGTCGGCGACCTGGAAGATCGGCGCCTCGGGGTCCTTGTTGATGGCGACGATCACCTTGGAATCCTTCATCCCCGCCAGGTGCTGGATGGCGCCGGAGATGCCGACGGCGATGTACAGCTCCGGCGCGACGATCTTGCCGGTCTGCCCGACCTGCATGTCGTTGGCGACGAAGCCGGCGTCCACCGCCGCCCGCGAGGCGCCGACCGCCGCGCCCAGCTTGTCGGCGAGCGTCTCCAGCAGGGCGAAGTTCTCGCCGCTGCCCAGCCCGCGGCCGCCCGACACGACGATGCGCGCGCTGCCCAGTTCCGGGCGGTCGGACTTGGCCAGTTCCTCGCCGACGAAGCGCGAGGTGCCGGCATCGTGCGTGGCATCGAGGCTCTCGACGGCGGCGCTGCCGCCCTCGGCCGGCAGCGGGTCGAAGGCGCTGGCGCGCACCGTGGCGACGACCACCGGGTCGAGCGACTGCACGGTGGCGATGGCGTTGCCGGCATAGATCGGCCGGCGGAAGGTGTTCGGCGAGACGACGCCGACGATGTCGGAGAGCTGGGCCACGTCGAGCAGCGCGGCGACCCGCGGCATCAGGTTCTTGCCGGCCGAGCCGGCCGGCGCGAGCAGGTGCGAATAGGCTTTCCCGAACCCGGCGACCAGCCGGGCGAGGTTTTCCGCCAGTTGGTGCTCGTAGACGGCGGCATCGGCGACCAGCACCTTGCTCACCCCGGGGATGGCGGCGGCCTGGGCGGCGACGGCCCCGCAGGAGCGGCCGGCGACCAGCAGATGCACCTCGCCGCCCAGCAGTGCCGCGGCGCCCAGGGTGTTCAGGGTGGCGCCCTTGAGGGTGCGGTTGTCGTGTTCGGCAATGACAAGAATGGCCATCAGATCACCTTCGCTTCGCTCTTCAGTTTTTCCACCAGCTCGCTCACGCTGCCGACCTTGATGCCGCCCTGGCGCTCGGCCGGCGCCTCGACCTTGAGCAGGCGGGTATGGGCCTTCAGCGCCACGCCGAGTTCGGCGGGGGTCCTGACCTCCAGCGGCTTCTTCTTGGCCTTCATGATGTTGGGCAAGGATGCGTAGCGCGGCTCGTTCAGGCGCAGGTCGGTGGTGACGATGGCCGGCAGGGCCAGCGACAGGGTCTGCAGGCCGCCGTCGATCTCGCGGGTGACCTCGAGGCGGCCCTCCTGCAGGGCGAGCGCCGAGGCGAAGGTGGCCTGCGGCCAGTCCAGCAGCGCGGCGAGCATCTGCCCCGTCTGGTTGTTGTCGGCATCGATGGACTGCTTGCCGAGAATCACCAGCTCGGGCTGCTCCGCCGCGACCACGGCGGCGAGCAGCTTGGCGACCACCAGGGATTCGGGCGGCTCGGCGGTGTCGATCTGGATGCCGCGGTCGGCGCCGAGGGCCAGGGCGGTGCGGATCTGCTCCTGGCAGGCGCTGGGGCCTACCGAGACGGCGACGATCTCGGTCGCGATGCCGGCTTCCTTGAGGCGCACGGCCGCTTCCACGGCGATCTCGCAGAAGGGGTTCATAGCCATCTTGACGTTGGCCAGATCGACGTCGCTCTGGTCGGCCTTCACCCGCACCTTGACGTTGTAGTCGATCACCCGTTTGACGGTTACCAGTATTTTCATTGCGCAAGTCCCCGCTGGGGCGGCCTCCGTGGGCCGCCCGCTCTTGTTGTGGTGCTTGTCAGCGGCGTCCCGGCGGGACGCCGCTCCCGTGGCTCAGAACTGCTCGTCGCTCAGCGCCATGATGCTGCCGCTGCCGGCGCGGATCGCCGCCAGCAGGGCCTGGGTGCGCGGCAGCAGTTGCTCGCAATAGAAGCGCGCGGTGACCAGCTTGGCCTCGAGGAACGCGCGGTCGCCGCCGGTCTCCAGCAGTGCCTGGGCGCGCAGCGCCGAACGGGCCATCAGCCAGCCGCCGCACAGGTAGCCGAACAGCATCAGGAAGTTCACGCTGACGCTGCCGGCCAGCGCCGCATCGGCCTCGGCGCCTTCCAGCAGCAGGCGGCGCGCCTCGCGGCCGGCGGCGAGGGCCTCGCCGAGCGCCCGGGCCTGGGCGGCGAAGGGACCGGCGCTCTCCAGCCGGGCGACGGTTTCGCCGATCTCGTCGAGCAGGTCGCCGAGCAGTTCGCCCCTGTTCAGCAGGGTTTTGCGCCCCACCAGGTCGAGCGCCTGGATGCCGGTGGTGCCCTCGTAGATGGTCAGGATGCGCGCATCGCGGTAGTGACGGGCGGCGCCGGTCTCCTCGATGAAGCCCATGCCGCCGTGGATCTGCACGCCGAGGGAAGTGACCTCCTGGGCCAGCTCGGTCAGCCAGCCCTTGACGATCGGCGTCAGCAGGTCCACGCGGCCCTGGTGGCGCGCGCAAGCGGCCGGGTCCGGCGCGTGGGCGGTGCGGTCGACCTCGGCGGCGGCGACCAGCGCCAGGGCGCGCATCGCCTCGATGGAGGCCTTCATCTGCAGCAGCATGCGGCGCACGTCGGGGAACTCGATGATCGGGAAGCGGCTGCCGTCCTTGCGGGTGCCCTGCAAACGCTCCCTGGCGTACTGGCGGGCCTGCTGGTAGGCGCGCTCGGAGATCGACAGGCCCTGCAGGCCGACGCTCTGGCGGGCGTGGTTCATCATGGTGAACATGCAGGCCAGGCCCTTGTGCGGCTCGCCGACCAGGTAGCCAACGGCGCCTTCCTTCTCGCCGAAGCTCATCACGCAGGTCGGGCTGCCGTGGATGCCCAGCTTGTGCTCCAGGGAGACGCATTGGGCGTCGTTGCGCGCGCCCGGCCGGCCCTGGGCGTCGAGCAGGAACTTGGGCACGACGAACAGGGAGATGCCCTTGACCCCGGCGGGGGCGTCCGGCAACCGCGCCAGCACCAGATGGACGACGTTGTCGGTCATCTGGTGGTCGCCCCAGGTGATGAAGATCTTCTGCCCGCTGATCAGGTAGTGGTCGCCGTTGGGCACGGCCCGGGCCTTGATCGCCGCCAGGTCCGAACCGGCGTCCGGCTCGGTGAGGTTCATGGTGCCGGTCCACTCGCCGCTGACCAGCTTCGGCAGGTAGGCGGCCTGCAGCTCGGCCGAGCCGTGGTGGGCGAGGGCCTCGATGGCCCCCTGGGTGAGCATCGGGCAGAGGGCGAAGGCCATGTTCGCCGAGTGCCAGATCTCGTTGATCGCGGTGCCCACCACGTTCGGCAGGTTCTGCCCGCCCCAGGCCTCGGCGGCGGTCAGCGACGGCCAGCCGCTTTCCTGGAACTGCCGGTAGGCGGCGGCGAAGCCGGGGGTTTCCTCGACGCCCCGCTCGCCCAGGCGAGCGCCCTGGGTGTCGCCGACGGCATTCAGCGGCGCCAGCACCTCGGAGCCCAGCCGGCCGGCCTCGGCCAGGATGGCGGAGACCAGTTCGCCGTTGACGTCGTGCAGGCCGGCTTCGGCGCAGAAGCGCTCCAGCTCGACCAGCTCGCCCAGCACGAATTCCGTGTCGCGGTAGGGATGGACATAGTCACTCATTGATTCTTTCCTCTTTATTGTTCGGTGAGCCGGCACCCGGCACTTTCGTAGGGTGGGTCAGGCCACAGGCCGTAACCCACCAACGGCAGCACAGCTGCCGCCATCGACGCAAAGACTCAGAAGTAGCCCCGGCCGGCGGCCAGGCGGGCGCGGAAATCGTCCGTCAATTGATAGAGCCCGCCATGCCGGGCATGGGCCTCGGCCTTGCGGGCGAAGACTGCCAGGCCCTGGGTGTCGAGGTAGCGCAGGGCGCCGCCGCGAAAGCGCGGGAAGCCGATCCCGAGCAGCAGCCCCATGTCGATCTCCTCGGCCGTCTCGACGATGCCGTCCTCCAGGCAGCGCACCGCCTCCAGGCACAGCGGGATCATCAGCCGGTCGACGATTTCCTCGTCGGAGACCTCGACCCGCTCCAGCACCCGCTCGGCGATCAGCGCGCGGGCGGCCGCCGCCGGCTGCCGGCTGCGCCGGCCGGAAGCATCCTGGGTGTACTCGTAGAAGCCCTTGCCGTTCTTCTGGCCGAGCGCACCGCTGGCCAAGAGCGCATCCATGATCGGCTCGCCGTCGTGACCCATGCGCTCGGGAAAACCTTCCTGCAGCACCCGGTCGGCGTGAACCATGGTGTCGATGCCGATCACGTCGGCCAGGTAGGCCGGTCCCATCGGCCAGCCGAAGGCCTCCATGACCCGGTCGATCCGCTCGAAGTCGACGCCGTCCCTGAGCAGGCGGTTGAAGCCGTTGAAATAGGGAAAGAGCACGCGGTTGACCAGAAAGCCCGGGCAGTCGCCGACCACGATGGGGGTCTTGCCCATGGCGCTGGCATAGGCCACGGTGCGGGCGATGGTCGCCTCGCTGCTGCGGCTGCCGCGGATCACTTCCACCAGTTGCATCAGCTGCACCGGGTTGAAGAAGTGCATGCCGCAGAAGGACTCCGGCCGCTTGAGGCCCTGCGCCAAGAGGTCGATGGAGATGGTCGAGGTGTTGGAGGTCAGCACCGCATCCGCCGGCACCTGGTCCTCCACTTCGGCCAGCACCGCGGCCTTGACCTTCGGATTCTCGACCACCGCCTCGACCACCAGATCGACCCCGGCGAAATCCTGGTAGTCCAGCGCCGGCTGGATGTTCTCCAGCACCCGCTGCTTGCCGACCGCATCCAGCCGGCCCTTGTCGATCTGCCGGTCGAGCAGCTGGCTGGCGGTCTTCAGGCCCAGTTCGAGCGCCTCGCCGCGGATGTCCTTCATGACGATGGGAACGCCCGAGGACGCCGACTGGAAGGCCACCCCGCCGCCCATGATGCCGGCGCCGAGCACCGCGCTGCGGCGCACCGGCGCGGCCTTGCCGCTCCAGGCCCGGGCCTTCTTCCTGACCAGTTGGTCGCCGAGGAACAGGCCGATCAGGGCGCGGGCGACGTCGGATTTGGCCAGGACCGCGAAGGTGCACGCCTCGATCTGCAGCGCCTCGTCCAGCGGCAGCGTGGCATGCCGGACGAGCGCATTGAGGATCGCCGCCGGCGCCGGATAGTGGCGATCGAGCTTGCCGGCGTGCTGGCGCTGCAGCTCGGCCAGCCGCTCGCGCGTCTCCGGGGTGTCGGCGAGGGGCTGTTGCTTGTGGGCACGGTGGGCGGCGAGCGATGGCTCGCCGCTGGCGGCCAGGCGCAGCAGGTTCAGCGCGGAATCACGCAGCTCCCCGGCGGCGACCACCCGGTCGACGGCGCCCAGCTCCAGCGCCCTGGCCGCGGCCTGCGGCTTGCCGGCAAGCATCCAGTCGAGCGCCGCCTCGGCGCCGATCAG
>NZ_SMMU01000047.1 GCF_004339665.1 Azotobacter chroococcum | reverse complement strand
CCCGTTGCCGGACTTCAGGGGAATACTTCGTTGCTGACTTCATGGCTCCATCCTCTCAAAGGTTGGAGCCTCCGGGAAACCCGGGGCGGTTCAGGCTCTATCTACCTTGGATATCGGATTTACAAATGGCTGGTAAATACGACAAAGTTACCATTCTAAAAAACCAATTAAGAAAGAAGAAGGGGGCTTAACGCCCCCTCCTCTCTAATCCTTACTTTCTATTTCCTCCTGCCTGTCCTGTTTGTTTTGAGCCGCATACCGTGCTCGGTATTCCCGGTCCATTTCTTTCAATCTCTCAACTGACTCAATGCCAGTATCAAATGCTTTTTCTAGCCCTACACTCACACCACTGACAACTTGTTTGGCCCCCACAATAAGTGTGTTGTTTGTACTGATTTCCAGAAGATTTTGGGCCGTATCCTCCATTGGCGTCGTAGATTTGACCTTGATATCTGGCCCGGTAAGCCCCTGATCGGGAGCAGCCTTCACCAGGCCTGAATGGGTCTGCGCCGAGTCCTAAACGACCGCCGTGCTGTCGGTGTAGCTGTCCTCGGCAATCGAGCGACCGCTCTCTTTGGTACTCCGATAGCCCGAACTGGCCATGTCCTTCTCGGAAGCGTAGGCGCCGCGGGCAGCCCCGCGCAGGCTGTCGAAGCGCTGCTGCAGCCCGTCCGCACCGGCGATCGGCTTGTCGAGGCCGGCATGCTCCTTGGCATCCCCCGTATCCACATTGAAGTTGAACGGCGAGTAGTTCGAGCTGACCAGCTCGCCCATCCGCCCCGTCTGGATCATGTGCAGGGTTGCCGCGGCGATCTGCCGTTCGTGCAGGTCGGAAGACACCCCCTGGACCGTGGCCGTCCCCATCAGCGACCGGATGCTGTCCCGGTCGTCCAGGCTGCGCCCCGCCATGTCGAGCATGCCCCGCGCCGCATCCTCCCGGGATTGACCGCTGTTCTGGATGGTGAGCGCCGCGGCGGTGCCCAGGTTGAGGTTCTGCCCGGCGCCATAGCTTTCGCGCCACGCCTGCGCTTCCCGGTAGGCGTTCTGAGCCGACCTGGCCGAGGACAGCGACTTGGAGACGGTCTCGCCACTCGAACTCTGCGACATCGCCTGGCTGCTCCGGGTGAAGGCATCGGCGGCGTTGAACACCGTGCTTTCGTTCGTGCTGGCCTGCACCGCCTGCTGAAGCTGGCTCATGGCCTCACGGGCCTCCTGCTGCTGTGTCGAGGACATATTTCGGAACTGCTCGCTATCCTCCAACCGGACCCCGGCCACTCCATAGGGGACGGAGGCGCCCACCGACATGCCGTAGGCTCCTTGAGCGACCATATCCTGGCTGATGCCCAGGGAATTCAGCTTGCGAGCCGCTTGCTGATAGACCGCATTCGTGGACAGGCCCAGGCTGGACTGCATCTGCTCGCCCAGGCTCGCCAGGGTCTGACGCCCCTCCGCGGTGGACGACATCTGCGTGAAGCCCGCCTGCAGGTTCTGCTGCAACTGGGCCGTTTGCGTCTCCGCCGCCACCCGGCTGCTCTCCACGACCGCGTCTGCCCCCTGCTGCTCGGAAATCTGCGGCCCGGTTTCGCGCACCCCGGTCCGCGCCACGCCCTGCGTCACATGATCGCCGGTATACATCGGCGAGGTGTTCAGGACGGGAGCCGGCTGGCTCGCGCGCGGCAGCACATCCTCCGAGCGGAATTTCTCGGCCGAGGTCGCCTGCCCCATCACGGAGTTGAGAACCATGCTCGAGCCGGACACGAGGAACAGCGCCAGCGGCGGTACCGATGCGGCGAGCAGCCCCCCGACGCCCAGCGCCTTGGTGATCGCCTGGTCCATGTCGAGCACCTGCAGCATGGCGAAGCCCTCGCCGGTGGCGTCGTAGCCCATCAGGATGGACTCCATCTGCGCGCCGGCGTACCAGATGGTGAAGGCGTTGACGATGGTCAGCAGCGGCATCCACAGTCCCACCGCCAGCGGCAGGATCAGGTATTTGCCCAGCACCGACAGGCCGGGCCGCCCCAGCATGAGGGCGAACGCCATGAAGGGCGTCATGGCGTACAGCAGCCCTTCGAAGAAGGAAATCATCGGCCGCATGTAGTTCTTGAAGGAGTCGCCCTTGCCGGCCCACTGGATCTCCTGCTGGTTCAGGGACTTGCGCAGTGCCATGGCGGCGCGCTTTTCATGCCAGTGCTCGAGGGCTTTCACCCGCGAGTCGTTGAAGATCGGCATCACCAGGGCGGTCATCACATACTGCTGGGCCGACTTGCCGCTCATGGAAAAGCTCTGCAGGGCTTGCTCGGCCGACCCATCCACATCGCCGCCGTCGAGCATGCGCCCGGCGGCCCGGTCTTCGGCGAACCCCTTGTTGAGGATGTCCCCCAGCACAGCCTCGTAGGCGTCCGGCAAGGCAGTGTCGAGGTAGCTCTTGGCCTCCGCGCAGCTCTTCAGGGGCTGGGCCCCCGATCCGTCATAAACGTAGACGTACTGGGAGGTGGAGACGTTGGACATCAGTTGCGCCAGGCTGCCGGCCCGGTAGAGCTGGTCGATGCCCTGCTCGTTGCGCAGGGAGACCGGGTTGAGGGTGCAGAAGGTCAGGTATTCGTCGAGGGTCTTCGGCAGGCTGTGCCCCTCGCTGGCCTTGTAGGTCTGGAACTGCTGCAGCGCCAGCGGTTGCGCAGGGCATCGCGGACACGGGTCAGCGTGTTCAGGCTGGAGAACAGCCCGTACTGGGTCATGCCGGGCGTGGAAAAGGCCTGCTCGGACACCTGGCTGATGTCGTAGGAAATCGTCGACAGCACCGAGCCCACGAAGGCCGGCCCCAGGGATACGTTGTCGACGACCCGTACCTGCCCGCTCACCGTGTCCTCGATGGTCACGGTCGTCGTCGGCCCATAGAACACCATGTAGAGCACCAGCATGACCCCGACCCGCTGGAAGGCGATCGGCTGGTTGTTCAGCACGGCCTGGAAGGCGATCAGCACCAGTCCCAGGATGGCGCCGATCTTCGCCAGGTCTTCGGCATGACCGCTGCCGGTGATCATCGCCGAGGCGTTGAGCATCATCTCCAGAAACTCGGCACTGCCCGCGGTGTAAATGGGTAAATCCATGATGCGCTCCTCCGATCAGCCGGCGTGTGAAGAGGTGGTGCCTTGCGGCAGCTTGCTCGGGTCCGAGTTCGGCGCCGTTTCGAGCAGATCCAGCGCCTGCCGGTCGGCGTCCTTGTAGCCCCCATAGCTCAGGAGCAGGTCCCGGTACTCGGCCATCACTCGGTTATGGGAGTCCCGCAAATTCTCGAGGACCTTTACCGAGTCGGCCATGGTCATGCTGGACAGGCCCTTTTCAGTGACATCGAGCATTTCGAGGATGAAGGACGCGGTCGCGTCCGCCGCCAGCAGCTTGGAGTAGTTGCCCAGGTAGTCGTAGCCGGCCTGCGCGCCGTTCTTCTGGATGATTGCCATCAGATGCACGCCGATGCGGCTGCGGGCCAGCCACTGCAGACGCGCGCCGTCCGCCGGCGAGGCATTACCTTTAGCGAACCGTTCGAATACCTGGTTCTGCTGCAGGTCGTCGACGATCCTGGCGGCCAGCCCCTTGAAGGTGCCCAGGAGGCGCGTGTTGGGTTCCAGGCACTGGTCGAGGTCGTCGGAGGCGCAGTCGTAGACCCGGGTGGCGGTGTCGTCGCTGCCCTCGACGAAGATGCGCAGGGCGTCCTTGTTGATCAGCCGCGGGATCGGCTGAGGCATGAAGGTCTCGCCCCCCTTGTCGTCCTCGGTCAGCACCACGTTCAGGCTGCCGACCATGGACAGGACGAATTCGGAGTTATCTTCACTGCCATACAGGGCCTGGTTGTCCAGGTCTATCACCCGCATGGCGCACCAGAGGATGTTGCCGGTATCCGCGCAAGCCTTTGCTTTTCCGGCGGCAGCCAGGCGCTTGGCAGATGATTCCTCCTTAGGAGACTTGGAGGCGAAAAAGTCGGGTGCCACGTTTTCCGCCATCACGCGAAGAGCAGATTTCAAGTCGCGCTTTTCAGAGAAAGCTTCCTGAGTACCGTTCACAACGCCCTGCGCCAGCTGGCAGCTGTTCGAGAACATCTGGTTGAGCGACTGAATCCTGTTCGTCAGGTCGCGCAGCACGCCGTTGGTGGCCGAATCCATCGCCTCCATGGCCAGTTGGAACGCGAATCCCGACACCACGCCCACGGCGTTCGAGGCGACGTTGCGCATCAGCGCCACGAACTCCTCGCCATTGATGAAGGAGAACGAGCCGGTATAGAGGTTGATGCCCCCGCAGCCGCCCTTGGCCGAGGGTGGAGTGATCGAGACGAGGTTGGCGGTCGAGATCCGGTTGCGCAGGGTGACGGCTCCCCCGGTGACCACACCGCGGGTGGCGGTCTGGTACGCGCCGGGTGCCGTGGTATTGATCAGGCCGTCGTACATGGCGTGGATCTGCTGCTGGATGTTGGCGATCGCCCCTATCGGGGCAAGCACGGCGACAACCAGGACCAGGGGTTTGGGGTTGAGTTTGAGCTTCACTGCCCACCTCCGTTTTTTTCGTTGAGATATGCGCGGCGTGCCGCCTCGCGCATGCGCTTGACGAAGGCCTTGCGGTCTTCGGTGATATCGGGCGGAGCGGTTTCCATCGCCTGGCTGTCGATCAGGCCGATGGCGGCCAGGCGCGAGGTGGCGTTGTATTCCTCGGCACTGATGAGGCCGGTCTGGCGGGCCACGTTGAGGATTCGGCTGGTGGCCGTCTCCATGGAAACGGTGCTGTAGCTGATGATCTGGGAGCCGTGCGGCGGGACCGCCAGCGCCATGGCCGGGGCGGTGACGACCCCGAGCCGGTCGGCCAGCCCGGTGTCGGTCTGGTAGGTGGGATAGGCCCCGCTGGGCAGGGGCTTCCCATCCAGGGAAACCGGGATGACGGTGAAGCCGTAGCGGTGTTCGAGGGCGGCGAGCGCGGTGACGGCCTGCTCGCACAGCGGGCACTGCTCGCCCTTGAAGAAGAAAACGATCCCTGCGTTTCCGGCGATCATCTTCAGCAGCGTTTCCTTCTGCCGGCCGGCGGCGCTGGCCAGGGCATCGGAGGCGGCGTTGGAGGCCGGATAGCGCAGGTCCTCGTCGAGGAACGGGTCGTTGCGGATCACTTCCATCGATCGCCGGGAGAAGCGCTCGGATTTGTCCATCATCAGGCGCTGGGCGTAGTAGTACGCCTGGATGTTCTCGTCGCTGGGCTCGTCGATGGCGGCCTCGCGCAGCTTGGGCAGCACCTCGCGAATCCAGGCCACCGAGCCCGGTGCCGGCCCGGCCGGTGGCGCCGGCGCGGCCTCGGGGGGCGGCGGCTCGGGTTTCTCCGGCATGGGGGTGGGAGTGGCAACAGGATCCGGCAGGGGCTCGGGCGGCTCCTCGTACCAGAACCAGCCGCGCTCCTTGTCCTGGTAGAAGGACTCGCCGGCGAGCGCGGGCGAGTGGCCGGGTTTGGCCGCATTTGCAGAGGGCGGTGCGGAGTCTTCGGCCAGGGCTTGGCCCGTCATCGCCATGGCCAGGGCGATGGGGCAGAGGTGTCTGAGGTGGGGCATGCAATCAACCAGCAGTCGGTGAGAGGAGCCCCGATTGTGTTGACTGGCTGGGGGGGTTGTGTGGGCTTTTCCGGCGATTTTATGGCTTGAATTCATCGAAAAAAAAGGAGGCGCAAGGCCTACCGCAAGGTGCGGTAAGCCTCGGCCTGTTTCGAGAAGCCGAACGGACCGCGTTCCAGAAGAACGTCGTTCCAGTCGACTCCCTTGGCGCCGTCCGGGATCGGCAGCCAGGGCAGCAGGATCTGCGCCTTGATGCCCATCTCCCAGAGGCGTTTTTTCAGTGCAAGCGCTGCCTTCTGGCCACCCTCCCTGCGGTCCTTGTCCGCCCAGATACGGACGGCAGTGACCGCCGACGGCGGCATGAAGTGCTCGAGCAGATAGGCGTTCACCAGGGGCCAAACCGGCAGGCCCGTGGCGGTTTCCACTGCAAGAGCGGTTTCCAGCCCTTCGCACACGTCCACGATCTCTCCCGGCTGGGAAGTCCAAATGCCGCCCCCTGGCAGGGAGCGATCGCTCGGGATCGGGAACATCTTCTTGGGGTGCTCCAGAGGAGCTTTCTCGCCTTTGGCCGTCAGGTAGATCCGCTGGATCGTGACTGCCCTGCCCTCGACATCCGAGACCAGGGCCACGATCGCCGGGTGCCGCGTGCGTTCCCGGTCCTTCCCGCGATGGGTCAGACTTGGATGAAAGCGCACGCTGCGCGCCAGGCCCGGACGATCCCAGGCCAGGATTCCCCTCGACCGCAGGTACAGCCGTGCGGGTTCTGCCGCCGGGTGCGTGAGCGGTACGGATTCGCTCCACACCTTGCGCAGGGCCTCGCGCAGCCAGCTGTCGCTGGGCGTCGACGCGAGCACCGGCTGGCGCGGAACGACCTCCTTCGGCGGCTGCGCGTTGCCGTAGCGACCGTGAGGATCCTTGACCCCCAGCAGCGAGCCGACCTCCTGCAGCACCTCATGGAAGCCCCAATCCCGCACCCACATCAGCAGGGCCAGACCGTCCGGCTTGATGCCGCAGGTCTGGCATACCCCACCACCGGACGTGCCGGCGGTTTTCCTGAACACCCGGAAGCCGTCCTTGCCACCGTGAACGGGACAGTGACGGGCAACGCCGGGTTGCGTTTGAGCGTCGACCAGTTCAGGGGCCAACAGTTGGTAGATGTGTAGCCAGCGACCTTCGGCGGCAGCGAGCACATCTTTTTTCTCTGGCGCGTAAACGCCTGTCGAGCAAGACATCGTGACCTCCTGTGGATGAAAGAGCGCCCGGAGGGGCGCTCATGGCTGGCTACTGCACGGCTTCGATCGACCAGGCGTTGCGCAGGGCGTCTGCCCAGTCCTGTTCAACCACGCCGTTCACTCGCTTCGGCCTGAGCACTTTCACCGGGGTTTTCCCGTGGAAGGTCAGGGTGATTTCCTGGCCCTGCTGAACACCGCTCTGCCGCAGCGCGGCGTGCAGCTCGATGCCCCAGACCAGGTGTTTGCCGATCCGCAGGAAAAACGACTTGGGGTTTTTCTTGTGGAAGCGGTAAGGCGCGAAACCCGAACCGCAATAGATGCCGGTGACGGATTCCTGTGGCGCGTCAAAGACCTTCTCCAGCGCCTTCTCCCGCGTCTCGACAGCCTCCGTGGCGCAGGCTGCCGGCTGCTCGAAGGATTCGTCCCGGGCAATGAACTCGCCCAGAACCACCCCTTGATCAGCCTGTTGCTGAACGTCCTGCGCAGCCGTCTCCTCCTTGCGCTGGCGCAGGAAGGTCGGAGCGAGGTAGCGCTCGTAGTCGATGTCCGAAGAACACCAGACGGCTTGGAGGCAGCCGCTTTGCGGCGCCCTGGTCGCTTGGAGGCGAGCCAGACGGCGGCGGGCCTTCATGCCCAGCAGAACGACCCTCAGGTACTGCGGTGCGTAGAGCGCCAGCACGGAGGCCAGCACGCACAGAACAAACAGAAAGAGGGGCCTTTGATCGTCGGAAAGCGTGATCCCGACAACTACCGAGAGCATCAGTCCCAGCGTGAACAGGACTTTTGCCTTCAGGATTTTTTGAGTGGTCAATTCGAGTTCTCCATTCATGAGGACGGAGAACTCCCCTGATGGGGATATTCCCCGTCAGGGTTTTGATAAAGAAAAAGAAGGCCAAGGCCTCCTTCTTTTCACGCGCTGGGTCGCACTCTACAACCGGGGCGACACCTTATTCGCACTGCAGATTGTGCAGTGCCTGTTCCAGCCTCAGGACAAAGAGCCTGATTTCCTTCGGCATCTGTTTGATATCGTCATCGCCAGACTTCATCAGCCCGATCAGACAATGAGCAAAAAATGCCCGACACCTTTCCTTGACATCGAGCGTATCGAATACGCTGATGCCATTCTCCAACTCCTCTTCGAACAGGAACGACAGCTTGTCGAGCCAGAGCCCGATCTTGCCGTATTCCTGAATGGCAGAAAGAAGCCCCTCCCTGCCTTGCTCTTCCTTTATGAGAGCGAACAGCTCGGGCAATAACTCCACGAACTTATATTTTCTGAACAGCCTCTCGCCGATGAGGCGATCAAGCTCTTCCCACCTCGACCGTTCGGCAACATCCAGGCGAACCTGGAAATCGAAAAGGCTGTCCTGCAGGACCGTTTCGCCACGAACGGCAATGTCGAAGATTTCAATCATTCAAGTTCTCCATTCATCAGGACGGAGAACGTCCCTGACAGGGATATTCCCCGTCAGGGTTTTGATAAACAAAAAGGAGGCTCAAAAGCCTCCTTCTTTTTCAAGACATGAGCAGCCGACGGCTACTCACGTTTTAGGTCGATATGCTCAACCGGGCATTCACCAAGCACAGAGCACTTGGCAACTAGCACCTTGCACACGCAAGGGACTGAGTTTTCTTCGGCCCCCTCTCGGGGCTGGATCGACAGCATGCCGATGTTTGCGGCCATTCTCTCGGCCCGTTTTCCCAGCGTCAATTCAATTTCGGCCCTAATTTCCGGCGATTTTATGGCCTGAATTGGCCGCACAGGACGGATTCAACCTGATGCAATAGGGGGCACCATCCACCTATGGAGTTTCCAACATGGCTGACCCGAAAACCTCTCCCAGGAAGTACGCCTATTCGACCCCTTCCTTTCCCGGCCTGCTGCTCCTGAACTCCGAGCAGGCCAAGCGCTTTGGCGGCACCGAGTTCGATAACGTAACCTCGGCCCTGTTCGTGATCGACGTGATGGCGCGCAAGCTGGCGCGGCGCCGAAAGAACTTCAACCACCAGGTCGTGGCCGATGCCGTATCCAAGACCATCGAAAAAATGCAGACGGAGGTCAACAACGAGATCCAACGCATGGAGACCTTCCTCAAGAAGGAAGGCATCAGCCAGCGTCCGAACTACAGCAACCCGCTCGAGCGCAAATTCAACATCTCCAGCCCCGAGGTGATGCGCCTCACCCATCTGCTCCAGGCGTTCGACACGCTGATCTCGCTCATCGATACCGCCTGGCTGGCGCAGAAGCTCGACAGCGACGAGGCCTCGGATTTCCGCGAGCGCAAGACCAACGACATGAGCAAGATGGTCAAGGCGCTCATCAAGCATGGGGCAGCGGCACGCGCCATGGCCTATGCCAACAACGAGGTGGAGGTGCAGAAGGACATCGAAAAGGTGGAAGCCCAGGTGGCTGCCGACAAGCAGGAGCGCGAAGCCGCCGGTTTCGTGGAGCCGGCCGCGGTGGGCGAGGACGTGGCCGAGGTAGTGGAGGCAGCCGAATCGGCAGCGTGAGACATGGCCCCGCCATAGAAAACGCCCCTGCTGAGGGGCGTTTTCGGAAGCAAGACATAAACTATTTAATTATTACTGACTGATTATAAATAACTTAATATAATATGTTGCAGCTTGATTTTTTCGCCATCAAGGACTATCTCTTATATCCAGATAGATAGCTTTCTAAGCACGTAATAAACAGCAAAAGCGCCATTATTTTAGTCAGTATTATATGGCCAAACTGGAAATGCTTGTAACTGGACTTTTACGACAATAAAAGCCTTGCCCCAATAATTCTTATTCTTCAGAAAATACTTTTTCTGAGAGTAGTTTTTCACGCAAAGCGCACGCTTAAATGGCGCTCCAATCAGAATCACAAATAAACACAACAAGAATCAGTCACCCTGTTCCTTGGGTGCTTCTGTTTTACTGCCTTAAAACCTGTGAAAGCTTATCAAGCCATAAAGGTGGCTTTGTGTTTATTTTTCGTGTTGATTGGAGGATCACATGAACTTATCCATCATGAAATCTGCAAAAACGCTTTTTGCCGCGGCCCTATTTTCACAAGCGCCGCTGTCTATAGCTGAAAGCACTACCACCATAGATTCGGCAATACTAGAAGAGTCTGTTATTTACATGGAGGACATGCCACCCATAGAGGTCGAAGAGTACAATTATGGGATGGAGCTAGACATTGCCGATGTGATTAATGTCGAATATTTTCGACCTGAGCCATACTTTTGTGGAGCTATCCCCGCACAAATGGTTTATGAAGACTCTGAAGGTGAAATCAATGCTATCCGTTATCTTTATCCAGATTCCAGTGGATGTTCTAATTAAATTTAGGCTCTGTACGGAGAAGCGATACTTATAATGTTTTTCCTTGAAAATATCCGTTTCACTGCATGATCTCTACGGAAATCGTAGTGCGCCACCTGGCTGTTTGAACCAGGTGGCGCTATATTTTTGCTGTAACCTTCTCCTCAGCTAATTCAGCTGGATCTCGATGATGCTTATTAGGCTCCGTACGAAAATCCAAAGTCAGATTTGAGGAGCCTCAGATTAGGTCAGAAATGTCCAATTTTGAGGATTTGGTACCTTTTCAGGATAGCTTTCGGCTACTCAGCGCTCAGCAATTTTTCATACAAAGCCTAACTGACTCTATCTTTCTTTCGCTCGCATTTCATGGCTCATGGCTCATGGCGCTGGCCCGCTCACGATGCTTGCGCGCCGCCCAATACCCCTCCCTGATCCGCCCCCGTTCCAGGGCACGGCAGATCGACGCCACCTGGCTCCCCGTCAAGATGGGCGTCTTCTTGCTCTGGATCTTGCGCAGCAAGGCCCAGGGGCTGAACACCCGCGGGGGCCACCCATCCGGAAAGCTCGCCGAACCGCTCATCACCGCGTAGTTGGAGATCTTCGAGGCATGCCCCCCGATCGCCTGCCGCACGGCCTTGATCGCGGCGTAGTTCTGCACCAGCGGGTTCCGCACCCGGTTCTTTCGCCGACCGATGGTCTGCAGCCAGGTATTCGGCTCGGTGGGGTCGACAACGATCGAGCCTTTCAGGCAGCGGTTCTCGATCACGAAGAGGCCATAGCGCGACACCACGACATGATCGACCTGCGTCGGTTTGACCTCGTCCTTTCCCGGATACAGGGCGTGGGTGAACACCCGGTATTCCGCACTCAGGCAGAGCCTGAGCAGCAAGTTCACCTGGTACTCGCCCCACCAGCCGCGATAAGCCGGCCTTTCCAGCAGGCGAGCATGAGCGATCGCCCCCAACCCCAGGAAGAACACCACCAGCGGCAAATAAATCGCCAGGAAATCAGACATAGAACATTTCTCCTTCAAATCTTCGAGCAGCAGTCGGTCCACCGCCAGATCAGGTACATCGCGTCGTTGCCCGTGCCGGGAACGTGCCGGCCGGGGCCGCCCTCCCAGGTCTGCGGGGGCTCTCCCAGCCACAAGGAGCGCTGGGTCTGCGACTTGGGCCAGAACTGCGTGAGCTTGTACTGGCTCTTGGGAATGGTCGGGTAGATCGAGGCCCGGCACAGGTTCTCGTCGCCCATGGTGCGCCGGGCCAGCCCCCGCCGGTGCTGCTGCGCCAGCAACCTCGCGCTGAGCAGGGCCGTCGTGCGGTTCTGGTCCTGGCTGAAGACGCTGCCGGCCAGCGGATAAATGCTCCCCCAGGTGCCGGTGCACCACCACAGCGACTCCAGCGGCTCCTGCCGGGCGGTCACCAGGGCCGACTCGGCGGCGCAGGCCGCCTGAGCCAGCGGGTTGGCCACCGCGGCGGATTCCGGGTGCTGGAAAAAGGCCAGCGTGGCGTTGTTCCAGGTCGGGTCGATCTCGGTGAAACTGATGATGTCCAGGTCCATGTAGCCGTCCGCACTGCACTTGGTCGGGGTGTAGAGATCCAGGATCTGCAGCAGCGGGAAGGCGTAGTAGTGGGTGTGGTAGAACGACCCGTCGTGCTGGCCGGTCATCGAGTGGTTGTCGGAGTTCAGCCGGCCATAGCTGCGCTTGTTGCCCAGCGGCAGCGTGGCGCCGCCCAGGGTGGGCGAGCAGCCCGGCGTCTTGACGGTCTCGACGATCCGCGCCGGCTCCCACATCGAGGTGGTGATGCCCGGCTTGTAGATGCCGGAGCTGCCCTCCTCGCACAGGCAAAACACCTTGTCGGTCGCCTTGTCGGGTGCCGCGCCGGGCGTGAACTGCACGCCGGCCACCCGGATGGGAAAGAGGCAGGCCCAGCAGATGTCGGTGAACAGCTTCGGCCCCAGCAGGGAGGAGTCCTCGCACAGGGGATCGGCCGCCTTCCCCGGCAGGGAAACGGTGCCGGCCAGGGCCGCCAGCAGCGCGGCACCGAGCCACTTCTTCTTATGGATGGGCATTGCCTTCCTCCTCGGCGCGGGCAAACTCGCGCACCACGAAGACCTCCCCCTCGGCCGTGACGACCGAAGGTGTTTTCTGGATCTGGAAGCGACGGGCCAGGTCGCCCGGCAGCAGGTACAGCGGGGCGTCGATGGCCTGCTGGGTGCGCTCGAACAGCGGCCAGCCGGCCTCGGGCGGGATCTGCGTGGCCATGACGGTGACGGTCAGGCCGCGGCCATGCTCGGCCTGCTCGCGCTGGGCCAGAGCCACCTGCCAGGGCTGGGTCGGGTCGATCACCACCAGCTTCTGATCGAAGGGCCGCACATGCAGGGGATTTATTCTCCCGGCCTGGGCCACGACCTTGCCCTCGGCGTCGAGAATGTCCTGCGGTATCACCACCGAGGGATCGACCTGGCGGGTGGCGTTCTCGGTGGCGGTCGGCAGGGCATGGCCGGTGTGGACGTGCCAGAAGCGGTCGAGGGCGCGCTGCTTCATGACCGCGAAGTCCAGCCCTTCGATGCGCGCCTTGGCGACTTCCATCAGATCGGGCTCGAGGATGTCGCTGGGGCTTCCCAGCGTGCCCAGGTCGCCGGCGCGTCCCTGCTGCAGGGCCTCCTCGACATAGGTCACCGCGTCGATGCCCACGACCTTCGCCACCGCCGACTCGTCGGGACGCTCGATCACCACGGCGGGCACCAGCTGGATACCGTGGCGCCGGAACGCCAGCGGATCGAGCAGCACCGGCACCTGGCTCTCGGTCGCCTGCGTGAGCCGGTGCATCCGGGTCATGGCATCCACCATGCGCACGCCGTCGGGGATGCCGCGAAACACCACCCCGACCCCGGGCTGGCCGTCGTAGCGGCGCAGGATATCCTCGAGCGCCGCCTCGCCCAGCGACCTCGAGACGAAGATCAGCGTCCGGAACCCCTCGCCCAGCGGATGCGGCCGCTCGGCGGGGGCCGTATCGCGCGCGGGCAGATCCAGCGCCTCCCGCTGGGCCTGCGCCGCCTGTACCACCGTGTTGCGCGACAAGCCCTGCACCCACTCCAGCTCGCCCCGGTCGGTCAGGGCCTGGGCGCCCGCCCGTCCCTGCCGGGAGAGGTCGCTGGCCTGCTCCAGCAACGTGGCGGGAAGATCGCTCGGCTTGTAGACATTGGCGCCCAGCGGATTGGCTCCGAGCGCATTGGCTCCTTGAGAATTTTCCGAGGCGGGATTATCCGAGGCGAAAACAACGCCGCCCAGAGACAGACCCGCCAGCGCCGCCGCCAGGGCGCTCACCCTCAGTGTTTTCACCATAGCGGGTAGGCCCTGCCGATGATCTGATGGGAGGCGACCGATCCCCAGTAGCGGGAGTCGAACGAATCCGCCGTGCGGCCGAAGAACCAGTAGCGGTCAGCCTCGATCACCCCCTGGCGCACGTAGCGCTGCGGATCGAAGCCGTACTGGCGCGCGACCTGCAGGCCGGTGGCGATCACCTGGCCATTGACGCGGGTGCTTTCCTCCGTGACCGCCACCTGGTCGCCCGGCAGGCCGTCCAGCACCTTGACGAGGGTGGTGCCGTCCTCGAACAGCGGGTCGAGCCCCTGGGATTTGAAGGCGAAAATAGCGCCTCGGGCCGGTTCGGTTGCGTACTTGTCGATGATCCAGACGCGGTACGGCGGCAGGCACAGGTTCTCCTGCACGGCGATGGCCACCGAGTAGCGGCTGGCCAGGGCGACCACGCCGGCGGCGACCAGCGCCGAGAACAGGGCGCCCTTGGCGAGGAAGCCGGTGCTGACGCCGATCCGACGTGGCTGACGCGCTAGCTCGACCTCGGCCATGGCCCGGTCGATTTTGGCCTGAATGGAGAAGGGGTTGCGCAGCTTCATCAGGCGACCTCCTCGGCGGGCGACAGCGTGATCCCCCGGTCCTCGAGCACCTGCAGGATCGCCTGCCGTTGCGGCATGCCGGCGAGCGTGTAGTTGCGCACCGCCTGCACGTCTTCCGGCGCGGTGGAGTACAAGAGCAGGGAATAGGGGTCCACCGTCAGCCGGGCGATCCCGATGCCCCGCGGCGTGATCATGAAGATCTCGGAGTAGTGCCCCTTGCTCGAGTGCACCGTCTTGAGGATACGGTAGCCCCCTTCCCCCAGCGGCAGCCGCTTGTTCTCCTGAATGACGTTGATCGCCTCGGGCTTCTGGCCCAGCAGCAGGGTGAAGGCCGAGTTTTCGGCAATCGCCTGGCCGACCTTGTTCTGGTAGAGGTCGTTCACCCCCTGGGTGATGACGATGGCCGAGCCGCCGTATTTGCGGAAACGTCGGTAACCGTGTTCGATGAACTCGCCGACGTTGCCCTGCGCCAGCAGGCTCCAGGCCTCGTCGATGATCACGATCTTCGGCCGGTCGCGCTCGCCCAGGTACATGTCCTGCTGGATCTGGTAGATCAGCTGCAGCAGCACCACCTGTTGCAGGTGCTGGCGGCCCTTGAGCTCTTCCAGCTCCAGCACGGTGAAGGGATTCTTGAAGTCGAGGTTGTTCTTGCCGTTGAAATACCGGCCGTATTGGCCCCTGCGGGTGAACGGGTACAGCTGGTGGCCGATGTCCTTGATGCGCTGGTCTTCGTCGTCCGCCAGCAGGGCATTGGCGATGTCGTCCACGGTCAGTTCGTGCCCCTTCTGCTCCCAGCAGGCGGTCAGAATCCGCTTCAGGCCCGAGGTCTGGAAGTCGACCAGCGGGACGGTCGGCGCCGCCATCGCCGTCAGCAGGCCGATCAGCACGTCCTCCTCGTCGCTGAAGTCCTTCACCAGCTCGAAGGGGTTGAGGCAGATCTTGGAGTCGTGGTCGAAGCGGGCGAAATCGCCCTGAAAGGCTTCGGCGAGCTTGAGGTAGGACAGGCCCACGTCGATCACCCACACCTTGGCGCCGATGCTCAGGTAGGAGGTGATCAGGTAGTTGGTCAGGAAGGACTTGCCCGAGCCGGACTGCGCGGCAATCGTGCCGTTGTAGTTGGTGTCGGAGTCGTACAGGTCGAAGGTCACCGGCTGGCCGTTGCGGGAGATGAACGGCGCGACCGGGGTGCCGGTGCCCTTCCAGTCGCCATAGATCGGCAGGATCGGCAGGGCCTGGTTCAGGCTCAGGGTCCGGAAGCGGAACAGATCGCGGATGGCGTCCGCGTCCGCACACAGGGGCAGGGCGTTGATGAACACCGGCAGCAGGCAGAACTTGTCCTCCATGAGGGTGAAGTTCTGCGTGGCGAAGTGGGTCCGGGCATTCGAGGTCGCCTGGACCAGCTCCTCGCGGTTCTTGCCGAACACCACGACCGTCATGTTGGCCTGGACGTTGTGGGCGCCCCGGTCCAGATCCTCGAACAGGACATCGTAGGCCTCCTTGCGCTTGACCAGCATGGGGACGAACTTGACCATCGGGCCGCTGCACTGGTTGATCGCCCACTGCCGGCGCTTGGTGAGCTTGTCCTTGGTCTCCAGCTGCGGCGGAAAGTAGAGGGTCATGGTGATCACGCAGTTGCCGCGCACCCCGCCCCGCTGCGAGAGGAGGTCGGCCAGATACTGGGTGGCATCGCCCTGCCACATGATGTCCGGGTAGCGTTTGACCGACAGGGTCTTGGCGAAGCAGTCGTCGCCGAGCTGGAGGTGGTCCTTGCGCACGTCGAGGCTGCGGTTGTAGTCCAGCAGCTGCTCGTTGATCGGCTTGTCCAGGTCGGCCTTGATGTCGGGGTCCAGGCGCCAGGAGGCGTCGGGGCCCTGGTTGAGCACCGAGGAGAAAATTTCCTTGTAGGCGTGGTTGGTCAAGGAAACCGGCGCCAGGCCGCAGCTCTCCAGCGCGGCCCCCAGTCCATCGGACAGCTCGCGGGCCACGGCGCCTTCGCTGTCGCTGGGCAAGGCCTCCTTGATCGGCAGGGTGATCGCGATGACCAGCTTCTGGTCGCGGATCTTCACCCCGGAGACGCTATCCACCGGACGCAGGGTGCGCTCGGCGAAATACTCGGCGCGGGCCTGGGTCGCCGTGGCCAGCAGCTCCAGGGTGTCATGGTCCACGGCGAAGCGACCGGACTCGCGGGCGACCTGGCGCAGCTTCAGGTAGCCGGTCCTGACCCGGTTGATGTTCTCCGTGCAGATCAGGCTGAACTGGATGGTGGAGCCTTCCGGCCATTCCAGGGCCAGGCCCGCCTTCAGGCGATCGCCCTCGTCACCGTTGCTCCCGGCCAGGGGCGAGCACAGGAAGCCGAAGCCGATCCGCTTGCCTTCGAGCTGGAACAGCGCCTGGTCGGGGTCATAGGCCAGGGCGCCGATCAGCTTGGACAGGCGCGGAATATGGGTCATCAGTTTGGACAGCATGGGGGACTCCTTCAGTTCGACGAACGGGCTTCGATCCAGGCGCGCAGGCCTTCGGCCGGCTTGCCCTCGCGGGTCAGGCCGTCGTCGCGGATCAGATAGGGGACGTTGCGGGCACCGAGAAACTGGGCGGTGAGGCGGCGCTTGCCGATCACCTCCAGATCGCACGCCCCGTCGGGCTTCTGTGCCAGGGGGGTGTCGAGGTCGCCGGCGACCGTTGCCTGCCAGGCCGCCGCCGGATCCTCGGCGCAGTGCAGCTCCTTCGTGCGGCTGGCGCTGCGCGGGGTCAGGATCGGCAGCATCAGCACCTCCAGGCGGTAGCCCTCGGGCAGGCCGGTGCGGGCCTCCTGCATGAGTTCCTTGCAGTAGCTGCAGGCCGGATCGGCGAACAGGGTGACGGCCTTGTCGCCGTGCCCGATGCGCAGCGGCGCCAGATCGCCGAAGCCCAGGTGGGTCTTGTCGAGGGGCACGTACTGAACCGCATGGCGAACGTCCGCCAGGGTCTTCAGCTCCTTCTGGGCCCACACGTCATAGACGGAGCCCTGGATGATGAATCGGCCGGTGTCGGTCATGACGGCGAACTTGCCGTTCTTCTCGATGGCGAAGACGGCCGTGGCGGGCAACAGGACGAGGCTGTCGGAGTCGATCCAGGAGGGCTGGGAAGGCTGGGCGATAGCGGCTCCGGCGAGGGAGCAGAGGGAAAGAAAAGCGGCGGCGTAGAGAGGTTGACGCATGGGGGTTATCTCCTGAGGAAGTACCCTCAGGCTATAAAGTCGGAACAAAAAAAAGCCCCCTTTTCCGGCGATTTTATGGCCTGAAAGGGGGGCGGAAAAAAGCGCTGGCTTACAGGGTGATGGGCAGCGAAAGGAGGGCTTCGGCAGCCTTGACGGAGGTCGGGATGGTGGCGGTCATGATCGACTCGATGATGTCCGGCGCGGCGTACAGACCCACACCGCCGCCTACGCCGACGACGAAGGACATCAGGGATTGACGCAGGACGCCGGCACCGATGCCGGTGAGGATCATCATGCCGACGAGTACGCGGCCGAGGGTGCCTTGCATCCAGTCGGTGATGGTGGTCCAGACGCTGTCGAAGGTGGTCGATCCGGTACCGGCCATGGCGACGCCGGCGCCGACCATCAGGGCAACGAGAGCGAGGGTTTGAACGTGCGATTTGTTGATGGCTTGCATGGTTTTTCACTCCTGGGGTGGGAAGCGCGTGACTGCGCTGGGGAGTGATTTTTCAGATTTCGAGGGGGCTTGTGCGGCGCTATCGAGCCACTTTTTTGCCGGAAATTAGGAAAAACGGGGGTTTTTCCAAACTTTTTTCGGCCCCCTCACTGGCAGCGGCATGAGGCATTTTGCCAGCATCACGCATTATGCCATTTGGCGGTATACTTTTGCCAAATGGCGTAACGTGGAGGCGACACAACGATGGCTACCCCCGAAGCAATCCGGCCCCGCCAGGCCCAGGACCCGACCAGGCCGCTGCAGCTGTTGTTCGGCAGCAAGCCGCCAAAGGCCCGCACGGCATTCGAGCTCCACGAGCTGATCGAGAAGGGTTTTCCCTCGGAGACGGTGATCGCCCTCGTGCAGAGCGTCGGTCTGCTCAAAGACCGGCAGGTCTTTGCCAAGGTGATCGGCATGTCGGAGCGAACTTTCCAGCGGCGCATCAAGCACCCCGAGCCGCTGTCGGCCGAGCAAAGCAGCCGCGCCTGGTGCTTTGCCGAGGTGCTGAGCAAGGCGGAAGAGGTGTTGGGCGATCGCCAGGAGGCCGCGAAGTGGATGGTGACGCCGGCCATGGGCCTCGAGGGACGCGCGCCCATCGACCTGCTTACGACCCAGGTGGGCTTCGAGCTGGTCGAGGACTTTCTGACCCGTCTGCACTACGGGGTCTACTCCTGATGGCGGCAGCCCCTTGGAACGGAGAGGCCTATCTCTGGCGACTGGACAGAAAAGAGCATGCGGATAGCTGGGACAGCGGCATAGGGGCCGAACTGGGCGGCGGCCGCTGGAACTCGAAAGGCGTCAGAGCAGTATATGTATCCGTCGATCCTTCGACGGCGATCCTCGAGGTGGCGGTGCACAAGGGCTTCCGGGCGCTCGACACGGTGCCGCATGTGCTTACGGCCGTGCGCCTACTTGACCCATCCCGCATCTATCGGGTCGCCCCGGAGGATGTGCCCAACCCCAACTGGCTGATCCCCGGCACGCCGAGCCTTGACCAGCAACGGTTCGGCGATGAGTTGCTGGCGCAACATCCCTTTGTCCTGATCCCCTCGACCGTATCCCGCTACAGCTGGAACATCGTCATGAATCCCGCGCTGGCGGAGGGGCTGTACGAGCAGGTCCTGCAGGAGCGTTTTGCCCTCGATACCCGTCTCAATCCTCCCGCCCGCTGAGCCGAAATTGAAAATCGCCGTATTCTCGGCCATGCAAAGAGATTGCAGCCTGCTGGGCCAAAATCCACGGCCATGTGTGGCCGGCGAGTTTCTACCCAAGTGGACGTTTCGACCGCAGTACGATCAACGCCAAGGCGACTGATGTATGGATGAAAATAAAGTCTCATCCTATATCCGCCCTTGATATTCATTCCGTCGAAGCCAAGGCCATCCGCATCTCTGCAAGCGTCTCGTTGTGTGTCCGCTCGAACCGCAACGGGGTGACGGCGATGCGGCCCGCTGCGACCGCAGCTGTCTCGGTTCCCTCGACATCCCGTCGGGGAGACCGAGACAGCTGCAGCCAGTGATAGTCGACGGCTCTTGGATCTGAGCGCGACACGACGTCGACCCCGTCCAGCAGGCCGACACCCTGACAGGTCAGGGTCAGCGGGCCGGCGCGATCTGCAGGGCAATCAGGGAAATTGACGTTGAGGCAAGTATTTCGGCTCCAATTCATCGCCGCAAGGGCTCGAATGACCTCGGGCGCCAAGGTCTGTGCTGTTTCCCAAGGAACCGCGTTCCGATCACTGAAAGCCTGGCTCAATGCGATGGAGGGAATGCCAAGAAGCATGCCCGTCATGGCGGCACCGACAGTACCGGAAAATACCGTCTCCACACCAAGATTTGCGCCACGATTGACACCGGAAAGAATCATCTCCGGTAGCTCGCCAGACATCAGGTGACGTACACCCATCACAACGCAGTCTCCGGGTGTCCCCAGGACGGCGAAGCGCCTTTCACCTTTCCGGCTGACACGCAGCGGATCATGAAGGCTAAGTGAGTGCGATGTGCCACTTTGGTCGTGTTCCGGCGCAACCACCCAGACTTCCCGCGCCAAGGTGGCGGCGACCTGCTCCAGAACGTGCAATCCCGGCGCGTCGAATCCATCATCGTTGGTCAGCAAAACACGCTCGAAAATCTGACCGGCCTTCGGCATGAGCCTTTCTCCTAGTATCGGTTGAGAAGTACGTAACTTGACTGGCAGCAACCCTACCCACGTGGATCACCATGATGGGCAACGGTTGACAAATTGCTACCATCTCATAGCTATGTAATCATAGAGAAATGAATTTAGAAAAATCTCTCAATGTCGCTCGATTTCGGCGTCAGCTAACCCGCTTGACGCGACGCTTGCGTCGAGAGGCTCAGAACGATCCTGAGTCGTGGACTCGCATGCTGGTGATCAGTGCCATTGATCGGCTTGGTGATGGCGTAACCCCATCGATGCTGGCGGCGTCGGAGAATATGCGCTCCTCCAATCTCGCGGCCGTATTGCGTGAGCTTGAGGCGTCCGGCCTGATTATCCGTACACAGGATGCCCTGGATCGTCGCAAGGTACGTGTTCAACTAACAGACGCCGGACGGCATGTTCTGCAGTTCAGCCGTCAACGCCGCGACGACTGGTTGATGGCAGCAATGATGGCATGCCTTACTGGCGAGGAACGCGAGCAGCTCATCGACGCCGGAGAGCTTCTTGAACGGCTCGCTGCCTATTCAGACTCTGCCTCTGTCGATAAAGAAAATCAGTTGTAACGACGTAGCTATGTGAGCCACCCACTTTTGTAGCCCACATATTAAATGTCTTCTTTTGGCTGGACTCACCGGCACAGAGCGACCCTGAACTGCCATTCATGCCTTCCGGCGGAAAATGGCCGCTAACGAGGTACTGCTGCCACTCACTCAGCCTAGACGACTGACTCGCCATCGGCCTTGCTGCCGTTCGGCCTTCTACCTTGCCGCGTCCGCTATTGGCCTTACCGGCCAGCGGCAGAACACTCGCGTCGAATGGCTACATTCGGACTTCACGATGGACTGAATTCCGAACCACTTCGGACCTTCGGCGGCTCAGAAGTCAAATGGCGGTTCCCAAAAGTGGAGCCGCTGTTGCAATGAACATCATCATTGCCAGCTCACCAGGCAGGCAAGCAGCAATCTCGACGGCTGCCGCTTGCCCTTCTCGCCAACGAGAAAACCTGCTCGGGACACAAGCCCTCAGGTCACGACCGGGCGCTTTTCCAGCCCGAAGTAGGATTCGGCTGCGATCACGCCGAAGACGGCGTGCAACGTCATGCTGAGCCAGTTACGCGCCTCGGCGAACCACGGGAAAAACACGGTCATCCCGTAGAAATTCACAACATAGACCACGAGCCCGAACACCACCCCGACGATGAAGATCAATCCCCAACTGGAATCGAGGTTGAACAGGGCGATGAGCTTGCCCAGGATCAATCCCAGTACGATGGATAACGCGAAATGCACGAGCATCGCTGCAATCAGGACACCCCCGTCGAAGGTCGCCGGGGGTAGTAGCACATCCTGGCCCATGACGATCGCCGCGATCATCCGCGGCGGTCCCCACGGGCTTCCGCCCATCAACAGCGGCACCAGCAACATTTCGAGCGCCAGGAACACGACGCCGGCGATCACCCCGGCCCAAACGCCTGCACGCACATCGAGCTTGCGGTGAGTCAATCTGTGCGTCTTTAGTATGTCCATCTCAGCCTCCTGAAATGAGTAGGTAAGAGTGACCACCGCCGCGGCCACCTACCAATTTAGTCGGCGGGATCCATGAAACGTTGCACAAATCGGGGCACGGTAAGGCACATTCCCGGCCGCAGTTCGGGTCATCAACGCTCCGGATCGCCATCGCCGTCGCGCTCTTCTTCCTGTCTTGGCCCAGGCGATAGTTTGCATGATCAGCAGCATGAGCAATGAAGCCGAGACGGTCGGTAATGAGTCTTGTAGCGGTCGTTAGCGCAATAGGAAGCCACTGGCGGCTTTGGATCGATGAGCAGGAATTGACGACCGATCCTCGCAGGTCAGCTTTCCGGGTATATAGCCGCCGTTCCCCACGTTGGTTTGGCGACCGGCGAATCACCGGAACTGGCCGGACTGAGCCGGACATCACCGGCACAGAGCGACCCAAAGTTGATATTGTTCTCAGTCAGCTCCAAGTCTTCTCTCGATCCAGTGGGTTATGGGCTATTCAGCGGCGCCACGATCCCTCGGGCAATTCGACCTGCCGGTGGGCCGCAGCCAAGGCAACCTTCAGTCCCTCTTTATCCAGCGGTATGCAGTAGGCGGGTTTAGCCCGTTCGAATCGCCAGCTTTCATCAAGGCTGCCCGCATCTACCGCGTCGAATCCAATTTCGTCCAGCAACTTGATCACCAGCGCTTTCGCCGCCGGATCATCCGCAGCGATCGGCAGTGCGCGTCGGTCGGGCGCCGCTTTCGGGCGCGAGTCCTGCACCAGGTCCTGGGCGAGGATTGCATTGAATACCTTGACCACGCTGGAGTGGGGCAGATGCTCGGCGAGCAGGCGGCTGGTGGTGGTTTCGAATCGGTCGAGAGCGGCAATATGACCGTCGCGTTTCGGGTAGTAATTGTTGGCATCCAGCACGGTTTTGCCCTCTAGCCACTTGGCCGGCACGCTTCGGTAATGCTCAAGAGGAATTGCCACGAGTACAACTTCGCCAAATTGTGCTGCGTCCTCGACAGTGCCGACCTGACTGCCAGGAATGCCACTGAGCACGCTGCTCATGGTCTGTGGTCCACGCGAATTGCTGAGCATCGTCTCGTGTCCCGCCGCGATGAGCAATTGCGCCACTGCACGTCCGATGAAGCCTGCTGAACCGCCCCGGGTTTCTCGGAGGCTCCAACCTTTGAGAGGATGGAGCCATGAAGACAGCAACGAAGTATTCCCCTGAAGTCCGGCAACGGGCG
>NZ_SMMU01000046.1 GCF_004339665.1 Azotobacter chroococcum | reverse complement strand
CAGAAAGCGAGGACACCACTGCCGGCATCCGCGAGCGGCTGTCCGCCATGGAGGATCTGCTCGACGACCTGCCGGAGGGAAGCGTGGGGAAGCTGAGGGCCGAGATCGATTCGATTCGGGCATTGCTCTGAGTGATGCGGTAGGTGTCTGTACTGGAATAGGCGTGACGGATTGACGCAGGAGGATTTCGCGGGGGATTGATGTACCCGGACGGGCGAGGAGGGAGGCGCGAGGCCTATGGAAGGGCGCGTGACTTTTGCGTGACTCTCTCACGCACCTATCGGCATCTATGGGCATCAGGTTGCAGCGAGCGCCCTAGATAGACCGCGTGTTTCCAGGGCCTCAGCCTATTGTCCCAGCATGTCGTGCATGGCGATGACCTGTTCGGCGACTTGGATCAGCTTCTGCTGGCGGCTCATCGCCTGGCGGCGCATCAGGGTGTAGGCCTCTTCCTCGCTGCAGTTCTTCATCTTCATCAGCAGGCCCTTGGCCAGCTCGACGCGCTTGCGCTCGGCCAGCTGTGCCTCGCGGGCCTGCAACTGGGCGCGCAGGGCCTGGTCGCTCTCGAAGCGGGCCATGGCCACGTCGAGGATCGGCTGCAGGCGCTGGGTCTGGATACCTTCGACGATGTAGGCGCTGACCCCGGCCTGGATGGCCTGGCGCATCACCTTCGGATCGTGCTCGTCGGTGAACATGACGATCGGCCGCGGCTGGTCGCGGCTGACCAGCACCACCTGCTCCATCACGTCGCGGCCGGGCGATTCGGTATCGATGAGGATCACGTCGGGACGCACGGCCTCGACCCGCGCGGGCAGGTCGATGGTCAGGCCGGACTCGTCGATGACCTCGAAGCCGGCCTCGACCAGGGCGCTTCTCAGGCGGCCGACCTTCTTCGCTGTGTCGTTGATCAGGAGGATGCGCAGCATGGGGATGTTCCTTGGTCGTCGGCCGAGGAGGACGCCTCGTTCAGGGCGTGCAGATCAAAGCTGCGGGCGTAGGCCGCAGGATCGGAGCCGTTCCAGTGCCTGCCGTCCAGCAGGGTGGCGCTGCGCATGGGCGAGGCGGGCTGCGGGATGCCGAGGGCGCTGGCGGCGTCGCGGTACAGCGCGAGCTGCTGCACCTGGCTGGCGATGGCGAGATAATCCGGATCTTCGCGCAACAGCCCCCAGCGGCGGAACTGGGTCATGAACCAGAGGCCGTCGGAGAGATAGGGCAGGTTGACCGCGCCATCGCCATGAAAGCGCAGGGCATGGCCGTCCCGCCAGGCGTGGCCGTTGCCGTCCTCATAGTTGCCGAGAAAGCGCGGCTCGATCACCTGGCGTGGCGCGGCCACGTAGGCGTCGGCGCTGATCAACTGCGCGGTACTGATCTTGTTCTCTTCGCTGGCATCGATGAAGCGGCTGGCCTCCAGCACGGCCATGACCAGGGCGCGGGCGGTGTTGGGATACTGCTCGACGAAGGCGCGGGTGCAGCCGAGGACCTTCTCGGGGTGGTCCGGCCAGATCGACTGGCTGGTGGCAACGGTAAAGCCCATGCCCTGGTCGATGGCGTGGGCGCCCCAGGGCTCGCCGGCGCAGAAGCCGTCGATGCGCCCGACGCGCAGGTGTTCGACCATCTGCGGCGGCGGCACCACCAGGGTGTTCACGTCTCGGAGCGGATGGATGCCCAGGCTGGCGAGCCAGTAGTAGAGCCAGAGGGCATGGGTTCCGGTGGGAAAGGTCTGGGCCAGGGTGAGCTTTGCACTGCTGCAGTGCACATGTTGGGCCAGTGTCTCGCCACTGCACACGCCGGCCTGCTGGAGCGGTGTCGACAGGTTGATGCTCTGACCGTTCTGGTTGAGGCCCATCAGCACCGCCATGTCGGTCGCCGCTGCGCCGCCGATGCCGAGCTGCATGCTGTAGACCAGTCCATACAGTCCCTGGGCAGCGTCCAGTTCGCCGCTGATCAGCTTGTCGCGCAAGCCCGACCAGGACACCTGGCGCTTGAGGTTGAGGCTCAGTCCGTAAGGTTCGGCGAAGCCCTGGGTGGCGGCGACGATCAGCGACGCGGAGTCGGTGAGCGGCATGAAGCCCAGATTGATCGAACTCTTCTCGGGGGCGTCGCTGCCCGCGACCCAGGCTTGGGCATCTGTTCTGGGGGGGACTTGGTGGTCTGTCATGGTGTCTTCCGGCGCTGAACGAAAAGGCGTCGCCCGGCGGCTGCCTGGGGCAGGGCCGAAAGCGACGCCATTGTCGGTGAGTGGGGGTCCCGCCGTTGGGACCGCCGAGGCTGCCGGATACGAAGCAAGCGATATGCCAGGGCCTGGGGCATCGGCCTTTCGACCTGTGGCCACTCTAGCGCAGGACTGCAGAAAAGAAGAAGCCCCGCACGGGGCGGGGCTTCTTCATTCAGCGCAAGTGACGCTTAGACCTGCAGGACCGGAAGTTCGGCCTTGGCCGCCGCTTCCTTGTACTCGGCGATCTGGTCGAAGGACAGGTAGCGATAGATATCGGCAGCCATGGTGTCGATGTTCTTCGCGTATTCCATGTACTCCTCAACGGTCGGCAGCTTGCCAAGGATCGAGGCGACCGACGCCAGTTCGGCGGAAGCCAGGAACACGTTGGTCGCATCGCCCAGACGGTTCGGGAAGTTACGGGTCGAGGTGGAAACCACGGTCGAACCGGTCTGTACGCGAGCCTGGTTACCCATGCACAGCGAGCAGCCCGGCATTTCCATGCGCGCACCGGCCTTGCCGTAGATGCCGTAGTAGCCTTCCTCGGTCAGCTGGTGGGCGTCCATCTTGGTCGGCGGAGCCAGCCACAGACGGGTCGGGATGCCGCCCTTGACCTTGTCGAGCAGCTTGCCGGCAGCGCGGAAGTGACCGATGTTGGTCATGCACGAGCCGATGAACACTTCGTCGATCTTCTGACCGGCAACAGTGGACAGCAGGCGGGCATCGTCCGGGTCGTTCGGTGCGCAGAGAACCGGCTCCTTCACTTCGGACAGGTCGATCTCGATCACCGCGGCGTATTCGGCGTCCTTGTCGGCTTCCAGCAGCTTCGGATTGGCCAGCCAGGCTTCCATCGCCTGGGCGCGACGCTCCAGGGTACGGGCATCACCGTAGCCTTCGCCGATCATCCAGCGCAGCATGGTGATGTTCGAGCGCAGGTATTCGGCGATGGCCGCTTCCGGCAGCTTGATGGCGCAACCGGCAGCGGAACGCTCGGCGGAGGCGTCGGACAGCTCGAAGGCTTGCTCGACGGTCAGGCTGTCCAGACCTTCGATCTCGAGGATGCGGCCGGAGAAGATGTTCTTCTTGCCTTTCTTCTCGACGGTCAGCAGGCCGGCCTGGATCGCGTAGTAGGGGATGGCATGCACTAGGTCACGCAGGGTGATGCCGGGTTGCATCTTGCCCTTGAAGCGCACCAGAACGGATTCCGGCATGTCCAGCGGCATGACGCCGGTGGCGGCGGCGAAGGCCACCAGGCCGGAACCGGCCGGGAAGGAGATGCCGATCGGGAAGCGGGTGTGCGAGTCACCACCGGTACCGACGGTATCCGGCAGCAGCATGCGGTTCAGCCAGCTGTGGATGATGCCGTCGCCCGGACGCAGGGACACGCCGCTGCGGTTCATGATGAAGTCCGGCAGGGTGTGGTGGGTCTTGACGTCGATGGGCTTCGGATAGGCGGCGGTGTGGCAGAAGGACTGCATCACCAGCTCGGCGGAGAAGCCCAGGCAAGCCAGGTCCTTCAGCTCGTCGCGGGTCATCGGGCCGGTGGTGTCCTGGGAACCGACGGTGGTCATCTTCGGTTCGCAGTAGGTGCCCGGACGGACGCCCTTGCCTTCCGGCAGACCGCAGGCGCGGCCAACCATCTTCTGGGCGAGGGTGAAGCCCTTGCCACTGTCGGCCGGCGCTTCCGGCTTCTTGAACAGGGTGGACGGAGCCAGGCCCAGCTCAGCGCGGGCCTTCTCGGTCAGGCCACGGCCGATGATCAGCGGGATACGGCCGCCGGCGCGGACTTCGTCGAGCAGCACGTCGGTCTTCAGCGAGAAGCTGGTGACCAGCTCGTCGCTGCCGTTGCGGCGCACTTCACCCTTGATCGGGTAGACGTCGATGACGTCGCCCATGGCCAGGTTGGTGCAGTCGAATTCGATCGGCAGGGCGCCGGCGTCTTCCATGGTGTTGTAGAAGATCGGGGCGATCTTGGTGCCGAAGCAGAAGCCGCCGGCGCGCTTGTTCGGAACAAAGGGGATGTCGTCGCCGAAGAACCACAGCACCGAGTTGGTGGCGGACTTGCGCGAGGAACCGGTACCGACCACGTCACCGACGTAGGCCACCGGGAAGCCCTTGGCCTTGACCGCTTCGATCTGCTTCAGCGGGCCGACGGAGCCCGGCTGAACCGGCTCGATGCCGTCGCGGGCCATCTTCAGCATGGCCAGCGCGTGCAGCGGGATGTCGGGGCGCGACCAGGCGTCCGGAGCGGGAGACAGGTCGTCGGTGTTGGTTTCGCCCGGGACCTTGAACACGGTCAGGGTGACTTTTTCCGGAACGGCTGGCTTGGCGGTGAACCACTCGCCGTCAGCCCAGGACTGCAGCACGGCCTTGGCGGCGGCGTTGCCCTTCTTGGCGCGCTCGGCGACGTCGTGGAAGGCGTCGAACATCAGCAGGGTGTGCTTGAGTTGCTCGGCGGCTGCGGTGGCCAGCTCGGCGCTGTCCAGCAGCTCGACCAGGGTGGCGATGTTGTAGCCGCCCTGCATGGTGCCCAGCAGCTCGACGGCGCGGGTCTTGCTGATCAGCGGGGAAGTGGCTTCGCCCTTGGCGATGGCGGAGAGGAAACCGGCCTTGACGTAGGCTGCTTCGTCCACGCCCGGCGGAACACGGTTGGTGATCAGGTCAACCAGGAATGCTTCTTCGCCGGCCGGCGGGTTCTTCAGCAGTTCGACCAGGCCTGCGGTCTGCTCGGCGTTCAGCGGCTGGGGCACGACGCCCTGGGCGGCACGCTCTTCTACGTGTTTGCGATAGGCTTCAAGCACAGTTTTACCCTCATCAGTGGTCCCAGGGGTTTCCGGGACACTCATCCTGGGAATCTCCGCACGCAAGCGCCTTCGCCGCTTTATGGGCGGCACGGCCAAGGTTGCGACGATCCCCCTCCAGAAGCTGTTTTCAAAGTTTTACGCCGAGGGAGGGGAGGCGTCGGCACCCTGTGGTGGGTGCCTGCGCCGTTCCATTCGGGGCAACTGTGCTCGTGACGCTTTGAAAACAGCTTCGACTGGACAGTGGTGCCAAAAAGGCGTTGGCAGTGTACTGGAAAGCGGGGGTCGAGTTAAAGCCGCCTATGGCTTCATGCGGGTGACCGGGTCTAGACAAAGGGCTAAGATACTGCCCCGCTCCTCGCTTTTCCCTGGCTACCCCTTCGCCCATGTCCCATCAGCGTATCAAGACGCCCTGTATCGGTCTCTGCTCAACAGTCTATGGTGATCTGGTCTGCCGGGGCTGCAAGCGTTTCCACCACGAGGTGGTGAACTGGAACCAGTACACCGAAGAGGAAAAGCGCGCCGTCTGGATGCGCCTGGAGGCTCTGCTGGTGCAGGTGGTGCAGGCCAAGCTGGAGGTGTTCGATGCGCAGCGGCTGCGCAGGCAGCTGGAGCAGCGGCAGATCCGCTTCGTGGCCGAGCAGTCGGCGTATTGCTGGGTTTATCAGCTGATCGTCCGCGGTGCCCGGGCGATCAACCAGCTCGAGGCCTATGGCATCGCCCTGTTGCCGGAGTTTCGCGGCTGGGAATTGCCGGCCCTGCGCGACGCCATCGACCGGGAGTTCTTCCTGCTCTCCGAGGCCCATTACGAGCGCTACATCGCCCCGCGCTTCCTGCGCGAGGGCATGCAGATGCGCATCTAGAGAACGGGGCGGCCGACTCCTCCGCGGCAGGCGGGAACCGTATAATGCCGGGCCTTCCAAGACCAGTCAGATTGCCATGTCCCTGCTTCCCGAAATCGAAAGTTTTCTGCTCTGCCCGACCCCCCAGGCCTGGATCGAGCAGGCGTTGCAGCACCCCGAGATCCTGCTGATCGATCACGCCAACTGTGAGAAGAAGGCGGCCGGTACGGCGTTGACCCTGTTGTTCCGGCATGTCGACAAGGAGGATCTGCAGTATAAGCTGTCGCGCCTGGCCCGCGAGGAGTTGCGCCATTTCGAGCAGGTGGCCGAGCTGATGAAGAAGCGCGGCGTCGTCTACCGACCGCTCAGCGCCTCGCACTACGCCCAGCGCCTGCATGCGCATATCCGCAAGAACGAGCCGGGCCGGCTGGTGGATACGCTGATCGTCGGCGCCTACATCGAAGCGCGCTCCTGCGAGCGTTTCCATCGCCTGGCGCCCTTTCTCGACGAGGAGCTGGGGCGCTTCTATATCTCGCTGCTCGCCTCGGAGGCGCGGCATTATCAGGATTATCTGGGCATGGCCCGCCAGTATGCCGGCGAGCCGATCGACGCGCGTGTGGCCTTCTTTGCCGAGGTCGAGCGCCAGGCGATCCTCACGCCGGATGCGGAGTTCCGCTTCCACAGTGGCGTGGCGGCCTGACGGCCGCCGTCCTCAATAGGTCAGGGCCAGCTCCGGCCCCAGGTAGGCGTTGGCCTGATCGATGTCGTCGTCACCCAGCAGGCCGACGGCTTCGGCCAGTTGCAACCGTGCCTGCAGGTAGCGCAGCTTGGCCTCCAGCAGGTCGCGGCGGGCGATGAAAACCTGCTCTTCCGCGTTGAGGATGTCGAGGTTGGTGCTGGAGCCGGCGAGGAAGCCCTTTCTGGCCGAGTCCTGCGCCCGCTCGCTGGAGGCGACGGCCCTTTCCAGCGCCCTGATGCGCGCCTGGCCGCTCTGCACGCCACGAAACTGGCGGGTGGTGGCCGAGAGCACCTCCTCGCGGGTGGCATTCAGCTCCTCGATGCTCTGTTCGCGGCTGGCCACCGCCTGGCGCACCCTGGCACTGACGCCGCCGCCGGCGAAGAGCGGCATGTTGAGCTCCACCCCGGCGGTGGCGTAACGGTTTTGCTGGTCGAGCGTGGAAATCGAATCGCTCTCGCTGTCGGTGTAGCCCAGCACCAGATCCAGGGTCGGCCAGTGCCCGCTCCGGACCCGCCTGACTTCCTCCTCCGCCTCCTGCTGCTTGTGGTGCTGCGCTCGCAGCGTCGGGTTGTTCGCCTGGGCCTGGCCCAGCCAGTCCTGCAGGCTGGCGGGCTGCAGGGCCGGCGTGGGGAACTCCCGGCGCAGGGAGGCGAGCCGCTCCGGCACGCCACCCAGCATTTCCTGCAACAGGCGCAGGGCGACGATCAGCCCGTCCTGGGCTTCGATCAGCTCGGCTTGGGCAAGGTCGCGCCGCGCGGTCGCCTGGTCGACGTCGGTAATGGTGCCGTCACCCAGATCGAAGCGCCGCTGGGCAGCGGCGACCTGCTGTTCGAAGGCCTTGAGCTTGGCGGCCGCCAGGTCGATGGTTTCGCGGGCCAGCAGCACGTCGAAATAGCGGCCGGCCAGGCGCACTGCTGCGTTTTGCGTCTTGGCGTCGAAGATCGCCTCGCTGTACTCGGCGCGCTGTTTGCCCTGACGGTATTCGGCAAGCTTCTGCAGGTTGAACAGCGGCTGGCGCAGGCGAACCGCGGCATTTTCCGAGTCGTAGTCGAGATCGCTTTCCACCGTGCGGCCCAGGGCGTTGGGCTCTTCCCGGGTACCTTCCAGGCGGCTCTTGCTGGCGACGGCGTTGATCTGCGGCAGCAGGCCGGCGCGGCCGATGGCGCGATTCTCCAGTCCGGCATCGCGCTCGTGCTGCGCCGCACGATAGGTCGGCCCCTGCATCTGCAGCAGTTCCCAGGTGTCCTTGAGGTCCATGGCGCAGACGGGCAGGCAGGCCATGCAGGCCAGGCCGGCCAAGGCGAGACGGGCGGCCATTCATTGCTCCTTGAAGGCACTGTCGATCCGGACGAGCATCGGCTTCAGCAGATAGCTCATCAGGTTGCGTTCCCCGGTCTTGATGGTCACGGTGGCCGGCATTCCGGCGCGGATATGGTTGCTGCCAAGCATGTCCATGCCCGCCTCGGTCACTTCGACCTGGGCCAGGTAGTAGGGCTCCTTGCTGACCTCGTCGACCAGCCGGTCGGCCGACACGGTGAGCACGCGCCCCGGAATGTTCGGGGTCTGCGCGTGGTTGAAGGCGGGGAAGGTGATGTCCACCGGCAATCCCGGAGCCATCTTGTCGATGGCCTGCACCGGGATCATGGCATCCACCTGCAGCGGTTCGTCCGCCGGCACCACGTTCATGATTTCCGAGCCCGGCTGGATCACGCCGCCGATGGTGGTGACAGCGAGGCCGAGCACCAGGCCGTCGATGGGCGAGCGGATCACCGTGTGGGCCACTTCGTAATCCAGGGCGCGCAGGCGGTCGGCCAGGGTGGCGGCCTCCTTCTGCACCTCGGTCAGTTGCGACTGCACTTCCTTCTGGTAGTCCTGTTCCAGCTGCAGGATGCGCAGCTTCAGTTCGGCGATCTGGTTGTGCGTGCGCCCGATGTCGCTGATGGTCTGCGCCCGCTGTGCGTTCAGCTCGGCGGCGTTGCGCTCCAGTTCGAGCAGGCGGTTGCGGGCGACGTAGCCTTCGGCGGCGAGGTGGCGCACGCCCTCCAGCTCCTGGTTGAGAAGCTGGATTTGCGCATTGCGCGCGGCCTGCACCTGACGCAGCCCCTTGAGTTGTTCCTCGGCGCCACGAATGTTTTCCTTGAGGATGTCGGCCTCGCCCGTCAGTGCCGAGCGGCGGGTGGCGAACAGCCGCGCCTGCAGGCCGAGCGCATCCTGCAGGCGCGGATCGCCGGCGAAGCGCCTGAGCAGTTCGGGGTCGAAGTGCACGCTGTCCAGACCGTCGCGTTCGGCCTGCAGGCGGTTTTCCACGGTCCGCGCCACGATGTACTGGGCGCTGATTCCCCCCTGTTCGGCGATGGCGCGGGTCGGATCGAGCTCGATCAGAGGCTGGTCGCGCCTCACCCGGTCGCCCTCGCGCACCAGAATGGCCTTGATCGAGCCGCCGGTCAGGTGCTGAAGGGTCTTGCGATTGTCGGTCACGTTGACCGTGGCGTTGGCTACCACGCCGGCATCCAGGGGGGCCAGGCTGGCCCAGAGGAGGAACCCGCCAAAGCCGGCGGCCACCAGCCACAGGCCCCAGCGCCGGGGGCGGCGATCGTCGATATCGATCTCCGGCCTGTCCTGCGACAGTCCGGGAGTCCTGCGCTCGTCTTCCGGGTCCTCCATGGTTCATCACTCCTTGGTCTTGACCGATGTCAGGGGGGCGCTGCCCGCCGCGCCGGCCTGGCGCAGGGCGGCGAGGACTTCGTCGCGGCTGCCGAACATGTGCACCGTTCCTTCGCGCAATACCAGCAGCTTGTCCACGATGTTCAGCACGGTTGGCCGGTGGGAAATCAGCACCAGGGTCTTGCCGTGCCGTTTCAGGTCGCTCAGGGCGTGGATCAATGCCATTTCACCCACGTCATCGAGGCTGGAGTTCGGCTCGTCGAGAACGATCAGTGCCGGATCTCCGTAGAGGGCGCGGGCCAGGGCGACGCGCTGTTTCTGTCCGCCGGACAGCGAGCCGCCGTCGGTGCTCAGCTGGGTGTCGTAGCCCTGCGGAAGGCGCAGGATCATGTCGTGCACGCCTGCCTGCCTGGCAGCCTGGATCACCGCGTCGCCGTCCAGCGGACCGAAGCGGGCGATGTTCTCGGCGATGCTGCCTTCGAACAGTTCGACATCCTGCGGCAGGTAGCCGAGCCAGGGGCCGAGCTCTTCCTTGTTCCACTGGAAAACGTCCGCGCCGTCGAGGCGGACCTTGCCGGCCTGGACAGGCCAGATGCCGACCAGCAGGCGGGCGAGGGTCGACTTGCCCGAGGCCGAAGGGCCGATGACGCCCAAGGCTTCGCCGGGCGCCAGGTTGAAGGTGACGCCGCGCAGGATCGGCAGCGACGAGCCGGGTGCGCAGGCGAAGGCACCCTCCACGCTCAGTCGGCCTGAGGGTCGGGGCAGCGACATGGCCGGCGGGCGTGCGGGAAACTCCTGCAGCAGGGCAGACAGGCGCTTCCAGGCCGCTCGACTGGAGAGCAGCTGTTTCCAGGTGGCGATCACCTGTTCGACCGGCGCGAGGGCGCGTCCGCTGAGGATGGAACAGGCGATCATCATGCCCGGCGTGATCTCGCCCTGGATCGCCAGCCATGCGCCGCCGCCCAGAATCAGCGACTGCAGGGTGATCCGGACGAAGCGCGTCAGGCCGTTGATGTAGGCGGCCCGGTCGGAGGCCAGGGTCTGCAGGTCGAGAATCCGCAGATGGTTGCCGAACCAGCGCTGCCGGAGAGCTGGCAGCATGCCCATGGCCTCGATGACTTCGGCGTTGCGCAGGCTGTTGTTGGCGAAGCTGCCGGAGGCCAGGGCGGCCTGGTTGGCTTCGGTCAGCGGTTTGCGGGTGCTGACTTCGGTCAGCCAGGCGAGACTCACCAGCAGCAGCGAGCCGATCAGGGTGACGATGCCGAGCAGTGGATGGATCAGGGCGATGACCAGCAGGTAGATCGGTGTCCAGGGCGCGTCGAAGAAGGCGAACAGGCCGCTACCGGTGAGAAACTGCCGGACCTGGGAAAGATCCTGCAGGGCCTGCGCCGGGTTGCCGCCGGCCCGCCTGAGGTTGCGTTCGAAGGCGGCGCTGAAGACCCGTTGATTGAGCATCATGTCGAGCCGATTGCCGACCCGGATCAGCACGCTCGAGCGCACTACCTCCAGCAGGGCGAGCAGCACGTACAGCCCCACGGTCAGCAGGGTCAGCATCAGCAGGGTGGTGGCGTTGCTGCTGACCAGGGCCCGATCGTACACCTGCAGCATGTAGATCGCCGGCGTCAGCATCAGCAGGTTGATCACCCCGCTGAAGACGGCAAGAGCGTAGAAGGTTCGGCGCAGGCGAAACAGTGTTTCAGCCAGCTCGGAACGAGACTGCGGCATATCCATACCTATCCTCGGTGCTGGAGATTGCAGGGTTGTTGGACGTGTCCAAGGTTTCCCCACTGCCTCAAGCGTCCCGGGTATTGGCAGAGGCTCACCGGTCGGATGAAAGAGGAATCTACCGCTAAGTTATAGATCAGAATTATGGCGTTGCAGTGGCCAAATGATTCTGAAATGCCTTATGGCGGCGCAAGTCTGCGATAAGGTGATGAATACGGGCTGGCGCGAGCCAGGGGTGTGGCCGCGCATGCTCGAGCGATAGGGCGGGCCCCTGGTTCGGATCTCAGGCGATGGGAAATGAGTCCAGATGGTAGCCGCGGTCATCGACCTGCAGTACCCAGCCCTGGCGATTCCAGTCGCCGAGGACGATGCGCCGAGCGTCCCGGCCGTCGACCTGCAGCTCATGCACGGCAGGGCGATGGGTGTGGCCGTGGATCAGGGTCAGCACGCCATGGGAAGCCATGGTTCGCGGCACTTCATCGGGAGTGACATCGACGATTTCGGTGGCTTTCTGGCGGACTTGCAGGCGGCTGGCGTCGCGCCACTTGCGGGCCAGCTGCTGGCGCCTGGAAAGGGGCAGGTGGCGCAGGAGCCACGTCGACACCGGATTGCGCAGGCGCCGGCGAAAGCGCATGTAGGCGATGTCGCGAGTGCACAGGGTGTCGCCATGCATCAGCAGCACGGGCGCGCCGTTCAGCTCGATGCGGCTGGGATCGCGCAGCAGGGTGCACCCGGCCAGGCGGCAGAAGGCACGGCCGACGAGGAAGTCGCGGTTGCCATGCATCATGAAGATTCGCGTGCCCTGATTCGCCACTTCACGCAGGGCTTCGGCGATGGAGCGCTGGAAGGGCGTCATGGCATCGTCGCCGATCCAGACCTCGAAGAAGTCGCCGAGGATGTACAGCGCTTCGGCCTGGCTGGCACGCTCCTTCAAAAAGCGCAGGAACGCCCGGGCAATGTCCGGGCGTTCCTCGTCGAGATGCAGATCCGAGATCAGCAGTGTGGTCATCGGATTATTCGACGATCTCGGCCTTCTCGATAATCACGTCGTCTACTGGTACGTCGCCATGACCGGCACGGCTGCCGGTGGCCACGGTCTTGATCTTGTCGATCACGTCCATGCCTTCGACCACTTCGCCGAACACGGCGTAGCCCCAGCCGTGCGGGGTCGGCGCGGTGTGGTCGAGGAAGGCGTTGTCCTTGACGTTGATGAAGAACTGCGCGCTGGCCGAGTGCGGGTCCGGCGTGCGTGCCATGGCAACGGTGTATTTCTTGTTGGTCAGGCCATTGTTGGCCTCGTTCTTGATCGGCGCGCGGGTCGGCTTCTGCTTCATGCCCGGCTCGAAACCGCCGCCCTGAATCATGAAACCATCGATCACGCGGTGGAAGATGGTGCCGTCGTAATGGCCTTCCTTCACGTACTGCTCAAAGTTGGCTGCGGTTTCCGGCGCCTTGTCGGCGAACAGTTTCAGGGTGATGGTGCCGTGGTTGGTGTGCAGCTTGATCATGGCTGAGTTCCACTGGGTGGGTGAGGGATGCCCGGACCGTGCCGGCTGATGGTCGTTGCTGCCGGGTCTCTGTCAGGGGCATGACGGGTCCGCTATGATAAGCCCTTTGCATTGGCCGGCCTACCCTGGCCGGCGCCGACATGTTTCAAGGATCCCATGAGCAAGCCCGAGACTCCCGCCGCTGCCGCGAACTTCCTCCGCCCGATCGTCCAGGCCGACCTGGAGTCGGGCAAGCACGCCAAGATCGTCACCCGCTTCCCGCCGGAGCCCAATGGCTACCTGCACATCGGCCACGCCAAGTCGATCTGCCTGAACTTCGGCCTGGCCCAGGAGTTCGGCGGCGAATGCAACCTGCGCTTCGACGACACCAACCCGGCCAAGGAAGACCAGGAGTACATCGATGCGATCAAGAGCGACGTGCAGTGGCTGGGCTTCCAGTGGGCCGGCGAGGAGCGCTACGCCTCCAACTACTTCGACCAGCTCTTTGCCTGGGCCGTGTACCTGATCAAGGCCGGCCAGGCCTACGTCTGCGACCTGTCGCCGGACGAGGCGCGCGCCTACCGCGGCAGCCTGACCGAGCCGGGCAGGAACAGCCCGTTCCGCGAGCGTTCGGTGGAGGAGAACCTCGACCTGTTCGCCCGCATGAAGGCCGGCGAGTTCCCCGACGGCGCCCGTGCGCTGCGCGCGAAGATCGACATGGCCTCGCCGAACATGAACCTGCGCGACCCGATCCTCTACCGCATCCGCCACGCCCATCACCACCAGACCGGCGACAAGTGGTGCATCTACCCGAGCTACGACTTCACCCACGGTCAGTCGGACGCCATCGAGGGTATCACTCACTCGATCTGCACCCTGGAGTTCGAGGATCATCGCCCGCTGTACGAGTGGTTCCTGGCCAACCTACCGGTGCCGGCCCAGCCGCGCCAGTACGAGTTCGCCCGCCTCAACCTGAACTACACCATCACCAGCAAGCGCAAGCTCAAGCAACTGGTCGATGAAGGTCACGTCAACGGCTGGGACGACCCGCGCATGTCGACCCTGTCCGGTTATCGTCGCCGCGGCTACACTCCGGCCTCGATCCGCCACTTCTGCGACCTGATCGGCGTCAACCGCGCCGGCGGCCTGGTCGACATTGGCATGCTGGAATTCGCCATCCGCGAGGATCTCGACGCCAACGCTTCACGTGCCATGTGCGTGCTCAAGCCGCTGAAAGTGGTCATCACCAACTATCCGGAAGGCCAAGTCGAGAATCTCGAGCTGCCGCGCCATCCCAAGCAGGACATGGGCGTGCGCGTGCTGCCGTTCTCCCGCGAGATCTTCATCGACGCCAGCGATTTCGAGGAGGTTCCGCCGGCCGGCTACAAGCGCCTGATTCCCGGCGGCGAAGTGCGCCTGCGCGGCAGCTACGTGATCCGCGCTGACGAGGCGGTCAAGGACGCCGCCGGCAACATCGTCGAACTGCGTTGCTCCTTTGATCCGAACACCCTCGGCAAGAACCCGGAAGGCCGCAAGGTCAAGGGCGTGATCCACTGGGTGCCGGCCGCCGAGAGCGTCGAGTGCGAAGTACGCCTGTACGACCGCCTGTTCAAGGCCGCCAATCCGGAGAAGACCGACGAGGAGGGCGGCAGCTTCCTCGACAACATCAATCCGGAGTCGCTGGTGGTGCTCAAGGGCTGCCGCGCCGAGCCGTCGCTGGCCCAGGCGGTGCCGGAAGAGCGCTTCCAGTTCGAGCGCGAAGGCTACTTCTGCGCCGACCTGAAGGACTCAAAGCCGGGTGCCCCGGTGTTCAACCGCACCGTCACCCTGCGCGATTCCTGGGGGCAGTAAATGACGCTTTCCATCTACAGCACCCTGTCCAAGAGCAAGGACGAGTTCAAGCCGCTGGAAGGCAATAAGGTGCGCATGTATGTGTGCGGCATGACCGTCTACGACTTCTGCCACATCGGCCATGCGCGGGTGATGGTGGCGTTCGACGTGGTCGCCCGCTGGCTGCGCCATCGCGGCTATGAGCTGACCTACGTGCGCAACATTACCGACATCGATGACAAGATCATCCGTCGCGCCAACGAGAACGGCGAGCCGTTCCAGGCGCTGGTCGCACGAATGATCGATGCCATGCACGAGGACGAGGCACGCCTCAACGTGCTGCGCCCGGACCTCGAGCCGCGCGCCACCGAGCACATCGCCGGCATGCACGCGATGATCCAGACCCTGATCGACAAGGGCTTCGCCTACGCCCCGGGCAATGGCGACGTCTACTACCGGGTCGGCAAGTTCGAGGGCTACGGCAAGCTGTCGCGGCGCAAGATCGAGGACCTGAAGATCGGCGCGCGCATCGAGGTCGACGAGGCCAAGGAGGATCCGCTCGACTTCGTGCTGTGGAAGGGCGCCAAGCCGGGCGAGCCGAGCTGGGAGTCGCCGTGGGGCCCCGGCCGTCCGGGCTGGCACATCGAGTGCTCGGTGATGTCCACCTGCTGCCTGGGCGAGACCTTCGACATTCACGGCGGCGGCCCGGATCTGGTGTTCCCGCACCACGAGAACGAGATCGCCCAGAGCGAGGCGGCCACCGGCAAGCTGTACGCCAACGCCTGGATGCACGCCGGCGCGGTGCGCGTCGACGGCGAGAAGATGTCCAAGAGCCTCGGCAACTTCTTCACCATCCGCGAGGTGCTGGAGAAGTACCAGCCCGAGGTGGTGCGCTACCTGCTGGTGTCCAGCCACTACCGCAGCCCGATCAATTACTCCGAGGACAGCCTGCGCGAGGCCAAGGGCGCGCTGGAGCGCTTCTACAACGCGCTCAAGGGCCTGCCGGCTGCGGCGCCGGCCGGTGGCGAGGAGCATGTTGCGCGGTTTGCCGCGGCGATGGACGACGACTTCAACACCCCGGAGGCTTGCGCCGTGCTGTTCGAGCTGGCCCGCGAGGTCAACCGCCTGCGCGAGTCGGATCTTGCCTCCGCGGCCGCTCTAGCGGGGCGTCTGAAGGAGCTGAGCGGCCTGCTTGGCGTGTTGCAGCTGGAGCCGGAAACCTTCCTGCAGGCCGGTGCGGAGGGCAAGGTGAACGCCGACGAGGTCGAGGCACTGATCGCCGTACGCCTGCAGGCCCGCGCTGAGAAGAACTGGGCCGAGTCCGACCGCATTCGTGACCAGCTCACCGCCATGGGTGTGGTGCTGGAAGACGGCAAGGGCAGTACGACCTGGCGTCTGGCCGACTGAGGGGCGGCAGGAAAGGTGGGCCGCTTGAGGGTGGCCGCGGATGAAAATGGCACCCTTGGGGGTGCCATTTTCATTTGGAGCGCCAGCATCACTGATGCAGCTGTTCGGCTGCGTACAGCGTGTTTTCCAGAAGGCAGGCGCGGGTCATCGGGCCGACTCCGCCCGGGACGGGGGTAATCCATCCTGCACGCTCGGCCGCAGCGGAAAACTCCACATCACCGACCAGTCTGCCGTCGTCCAGGCGGTTGATGCCGACATCTATGACGATGGCGCCAGGTTTGATCCATTCGCCCTTGACCAGGCCTGGCTTTCCGGCGGCGACCACCACCAGGTCGGAGCGGCTGGCATGCTCGGCCAGATTGCGGGTGAATCGGTGGGTGACGGTCACGGTGCAGCCGGCCAGCAGCAGTTCCAGTGCCATCGGACGCCCGACGATATTGGAGGCGCCGACTACGGTGGCGTCCAAACCATACAGGTCTACACCGGTGCTCTGCAGGAGCGTGATGATGCCTTTGGGGGTGCAGGGCCGCAGCAATGGCATGCGTTGAGCGAGGCGGCCGATGTTGTAGGGATGGAAGCCATCCACGTCCTTGTCCGGGCGGATGCGCTCAAGCAGCAGGGAGGCGTCAAGGTGCTGCGGAAGCGGCAGCTGTACCAGGATGCCGTCGATCTCTGGATCTTCGTTCAATCGGTCGATCAGGGACAGGAGTTCGTCCTGGCTAGTGCTGGCGGAAAGGTCATAGGCTTGGGAGTGAAAGCCCACTTCTTCGCAGTCCTTGCGCTTGTGGGATACATAGACTTGAGAGGCAGGGTCTGTTCCCACCAGGATGACTGCCAGGCCGGGGGCGCGCAGACCCTGCTGGCGTCGTTCGGCGACACGTTGGGCGATCTGCTGACGCAGACTGGCGGCGATCGCTTTGCCGTCGATTAGTTTTGCGGTCATGACGCTTGCTTAACCATGAGGTTGATAAGATGAAAAGAACATTCTCGCATGGCGAGGCTGGTGGGCCAATGCGGACAGCTGGATGCTGCTGTCACTCCTTACATCTTGCTGATTTATTTAAAAAATATTGTTGACAGAAAATTTTCTGCTCTATAAGATTCGCCCCGCTTGTCAAGCACGACCTGTTGCTGGGTAGGAAAGCAAGGCCAAACTGAAAATGTTAGGTTTTGCGGAAGGCTTCGAATTTGCGCTCTGCTGCAGAATGCAGATGAAAAAGCGCCCGTAGCTCAGCTGGATAGAGCATCCGCCTTCTAAGCGGATGGTCGCAGGTTCGAGTCCTGCCGGGTGCGCCATGAGGCAGTTCGGTGGCAAGCAGGCAAAATATGGTGGGCGTAGCTCAGTTGGTAGAGCACAGGATTGTGGCTCCTGGTGTCGTGGGTTCGATTCCCATCGTCCACCCCATATTCCAAAGCGCCAGGCGTAAAGCCTGGCGTTTTCGTTTTTCAAGGGTTACTGGCCACGCGGATGTGGTGGAATTGGTAGACACACTGGATTTAGGTTCCAGCGCCGCAAGGCGTAAGAGTTCGAGTCTCTTCATCCGCACCACTAGATAAATCAAGGGGTTACGAGCTTTAAGGGCCTTCCTCCTTGATGCACTGGAACATCAGCGTAGCGAGAACGTGACATGCCGTTCTCACGGTCCAGCACCGCTACTGCGTCCCGGACACGGGCCGGGGCGAGGTGGGCATAACGCTCCGTCATTGTCACCGTGCTGTGGCCTAGCAAATCCCGTACCTCCGAAAGCGGAACGCCTGCACTAATAAGGTGCGCTGCACAGGTGTGCCTCAGGTCGTGAATCACGAAGTCGGTGATGCCGGCTTTTTGACACGCCTTCTCGAAACCGACCCGCACGCTTACCGCTCGCTCTCCAGTCGGCCGGCAAAATACCCATGGGCTCGCCGGGCAGTGCTTTGCCCGGAATGCCATCCGCCCCTTGAGCGCCGATAGGGCGCCCTCGTTGATCGGTATCGATCGACGCTTGCCGGCCTTCGTGTGCTGCCCTTCCAGGTGGATCAGCCGGTTGTGCAGATCCACACGCCGCCATTCGAGCCCGAGCATCTCTTCCTTCCGGCAGCCAGTGTTGACCGCCAGGCGTATGAAGTCCTCCAGGTTGTCGCCGTACTTCAGCATCCGTGCCTCCCTGCACAGCGCCTCTACCTCGGCCGGCGTGATCCAGCGCACTCGACCCTCTGGCTCCCTGGCCTTCCTTCCCTTGACCGGGTTCGGCAATCCCCACTCGTACTCCACGTTGCACCAGTTGATGGCTGCGGATAGCGCCGACAACTCACGATTGATGGTGGCTGCCGAGGCCCCGGCTTCCATGCGTTTGCTGGTATATTCGCGGATCTGCTGGCCGGCCAGATCGTTCATGATCTTTCCGGCAAAAGCCTCCCGCAGATGCTTTACCCGATGAGTCGTCGTCTCGTAGCTGCGCTGATGCTGGCGAGCGTGCTGCAGGTACGGGATGATCACCTCCTCGAAGCTCCGGGGCGGATTCACGCCCCATTCCTTTTCCTTCCATGCGTCTGCTCGGGCCTGCTGCTCTAGCGCCTTTGCCGCCGCGTAGTCCTCTGTCCCAGAAGATCGTCTAACGTACTTTCCAGTTGGTAGCTTGTAGCTGACCCACCAGAAAGGTGAGTCGCCTCGTTTGTACGGCATGTGGTGTTCTCCTTCACGCCGCCCGCGGCGCGAATACTAGCAGCGGCTTCATCTTCGAGCATTGCCTCCAGCTTCTCGCGATGGACGCGCAGGCTCCGGCCGCGCATCCTGACTACCGGTATGCGGCCGTCGGCGGCCATGTTGTAGACGGTGCGGCTGCAGACGCTCAGAAGCTCTGCCGCCTGGTCGACAGTCATCAAACTCATAGGCAAAAGTCTCCCTCCCGGCGCGTCTTGGCCGGGGAGTGTGGACGGGGTTGGGTTAGGCTTGGCCGGTGGCCCTGGCGATTGCAGCTCGGGCGTCCCGCATGCACTGCTCATGTTCTTCCTTGCAGTAGCAGGACAGCAGAGCTGTGCAATCTTCCAGGGCCTGGAGCAGATCCGGTGCGGCGCAGATTAGCCGAGCATTGGCTTCCAGTTCGGCCGGTGTCGTCTGCGCGCCCTGAACCTGCGCGCAGAACCTATTGAATCCATCGGCATTCAGCGCATAGACGGTGCGCCCTTCCAGCAGCCATGGTGCTGGCGTGTGCTTATGTTCAGGCATGACTCTCTCCGCGCCGCCCGCGGGCAGCGGTGGTAAGTGGGTATGGGGGGAGGGGTTAGCGGGTCAGTTCGGCGTCTTGATCTCGTCGCCGTGGATCGTCCGGTACTCCGGCCAGTCTTCGCGGATCGCATCTTCTGCAACCAGCTTGGGATGGGTGTCTTCGTAGCCTTCTGGCCGCTTCAGCGCGACCAGCACTTCATCGTCTGCGAGTTCGATCGTCACGAGCATCGGCTGGCCTCCAGGGCGTCGTCTAGGTCCGGCCCTGAGACATACCGTCCAACTCTCGGCCCTTCTGGGACCGCTACGCACGGCACACCGGGAGCGCCCAGCAGTTCGTCCGGCAAATCTCGAAGCCTGCGGAACAGTTCCGCATCCTTGCGCAGCCGCTCGACCTCGGCGCGCAGGGCGGTCAATTCGCCATCCATGGCTGCCACTTTCTCCTCCTCAATCTGCAGGGCCTTGCAAGCATTTCGCCATGCATCACGCTCCGCCTGCAGCTTCCGCCCGGCCTCGGTCAGAGACGAGACGATGCGGTCGTGGTCGGCGGCGAGGACTAGCTGGCCATCCGCGCTTTCTCTCAGCTCAGGTTCTCCGAACCGTTTCCATAGGTTGAACCGCTTCACTGCCTCGCTCATGCGCCACCTCCAAGCAGGTCGCGCAGTTTGTGCCCGGCCTCTACCCAATCGCCGCCCCCGTACAGGTAGCACTCCAGCAGCCCCCGCGGCACCGTCACGGCGTCCTGCTCGATCTGCGCGATTGGGGTGACGTATAGCGCAACCGAGTATCCGGTCTTCTGGTATTCATGCCGGCTGACGAAAAGGACATCGTCGGGGCCGTCTAAGTCGCATTGTCGAGCCCATGCCACTGGCTGCTGCTCGGCCTGCTCCGGCGCTGGCGGGGCGTGGTGTGCGCGTAGCATGTCGTTCAGCCATTGCTGCAGGCTTTCCTCGTAAACAGTCTCGCGCTCGCAGTTGTCTAGCAGATAGCAGGCAAACACCTCCGCGCCGTCACGAAACCCGAGTTGGTAACCTGACTTCTCCGGCTGCTGCGCTGGCGGGGCTGCAGGCAACAGCGGGGATGCGTAGATAAACCCTGGCTCAGGACTACAAAACCAGATAATTCGCCCCATACGTCGGTCATAGCTGGCCCCCATTTCATCATCCGATAGGACCTTCCCGATAGGAGTGACCGGCTGCTGCGCTGGCGGGGTCGGCGCGGCGGCGAGCATCCTTTCCCAGGTCTCGAACGCCGAGCGCCTGACGACAAAATCGCTAGCCTTGACCATTTCTTCAGTTGGTACTATCGGAACGATCTTCCAGCCATCCGGCACGGCCACCGGGGCGGCCTGCTTGGCAAGTTCTGCCTGCTGCTGTCGGATAAGCCGATATGCCTCGCGGGCTATGTCGCGCACCTCGCTATCCAGATGAGTTTTCTCTGCGCGACTCAGGTCGGCCAGCACCTCATCCACTAGATTGGTAACCGGTGCGGTCGTTTCGTGGGTCATTGCTGCGGCTCCTTCATTCCCTTGATGTTCCCGAGCTGGTCTTGCGCCCTTTGCAAGGCATTACGCGCGGCCTGAAGGCGGCGGTCGGCGCGGTCCAAAAGCCACGACTTTGCCTCATCAAAGCTGTCTAAATAGCGCTCGTTCGCTGACTCCTTCGCTCGCCGTTTGCCATTCACGAAAACAGATGAATCTGTTGCCCTCTCGCACTCGACAATCTCGACTTTGGGTCTGAGCCAGTCGTCTGCTTTGTACTTGATCATTTCTTGGATTCCTTCGTCTTGGCCGGCGCAACCGGCCGGCAGCGGTAGCACCGGCACTCGCCGATGCGCTTGCCGTCAGTGCGGCAGAAGGTTGGTACGTTCACAGGTTCAGTTCTCCTTGCGCCGCCCGGCATTCTTGAGGACCGGGCGGCAGCAGTTTCTGGATGAGCAGCTCGGCCAACTCGTCGGAGTCCATATCGGTCACGTCGAGCCAGTCGGGGTACATGGCTGAGCGAATGGTGGGGCTGAGCCAGCGGGCTCGCTGCCAATCTGGCGACAGGCAGAAGCGGTGGCCGCTGTCGCGGAGGCTCATGCGCGCCTCCGCCTGTCTGCCTTCATCGTCGCGTTGCGGTTGATCTGCTGGTACTCGGTGCAGATGACCACGACGTCAGCGCCGTCGTGGCGGTGGACCGGCATCGTTTCGAACGGCAGCCCGCTGCAGTTATCGTGCAGCTTCGTGCAGTGCCGGCAGCGGCCACCCTTGGGGTAGTGGGTCATGCCGCCTCCTCAGAGCCAGTCCGCTGCCAGAAAGGCGAATGCTGTTGCTGCCACTCGTGGAACCTGGCCATTTCCAAGGGCCTTAAGTCGGTCCAGCCGGTTGGCCAGCCCATCAACCACTCGACCCACGCTGGGTTCAGGCGGCCAGCAATGCTCAACTCGTGGGCTTCTCGCTCGATCGAGTAATCCAGCCGGTCGTCGGTGGCTGCCCGGTTGTGCCTTGGGCTCCAGCCCTTGTGCATGCTTGCTGTTGGCGTGGGCCATGCTTTCACCGCTGAAGCAAGTCCCCATCCTGCTTTCTTGCTCGCCCCAGGCTTGTTGTGGTTCCCGCGCACGGTTGGCGTGGGCCACAATCCAGATGCGGTCTCTCTGATGGGGCGCCCCGACATCGGCGGCTCCCATAACACACCAGCGAGCGTCATACCCCAGTTCGGCAAGGTCACCGAGGACCACGGCAAGGCCTCGTCGAACAAGGAGCGGTGAGTTCTCCACGAAGACGAATTGAGGTCGTACTTCACCGATGATTCGTGCCATTTCCCGCCAGAGGCCGGAGCGCTCTCCATCAATGCCGGCGCCATTCCCGGCAGCGGATATGTCCTGACACGGGAATCCGCCCGAAACCACGTCAACAAGGCCTCGCCAAGGCTTTCCGTCAAAACTGCACACGTCAGACCAAATCGGGAAAGCTGGGAGGGCTCCATCGTTTTGTCGTTGCGCCAGAACTTGTGCGGCGTAGGCATCACGCTCAACGGCGCAGACGGTACGCCATCCGAGCAGTTGGCCGCCGAGAATGCCACCCCCGGCTCCCGCGAAGAGCGCGAGTTCTCGAAGGCCTGTACCAGTGCTCTGCTGAATAGCCATGTCATTTCCTTCAATCCCCACAGAAGCATTCAATCGCTTCGTCATGCTCGGCGAACATGTCGAATTGCTGGTCTGAGTAGTCGCGCATTTCCTGATAACTCGGGCGATCTGAGCGGAAGCGGTCGCCATTACCGGAGAATTTGCCTTTCGACTTGACGCGAGACTCCATCTGCGCCCACCAGTTGGCCCTGGCTGGCTCTGTGGCGATGATCGAATAGATCTGGTGTGCGCCCTTCAGGAAGCAGAGGTCACAGTTGCCCAAGAGAGTGCGGCCATTGATCGTCGGAAGCTGTAGATCGAAGGGCTGCGCCCGCCAGAACTCGCCCACGTCATGTACGGTCACGCCGGCATCGGCCAGCGGCAGAACCATCGTCGCGTACTTGCTTTCGCTAGTAGATCCCCTGGTGCGGATCTTGGCGACTCGCTTGGGTTCGTCGGCACGGATGCCGGTCATCATGTCGATTGGCGTCTCTTCGCTCGACCAGCCGATGCTTCGCAGGTACTTGTGCATGACCCGGATCTTCATCTCGACGGTGCAGAAGCGGGTGACGGGGTTCGGCAGATAGTTGCGCTTCTGAATGATCGTCTCGAAAGGCTCGCCGTTGCGGCTGGCTGTGCCGAAGTCGACAATCTCGAAGCCCTGCTCGTTGTCCCGGTACTCAAGCCAGACAATCGTGATATTCCAGCGCTCGCCGCATTCCTGCACGAACTGGAGCGTGGCCTCATGCTCCTTGCCGGTGTTGGCAAAGCACACGATCAGGTCGGACAGATCGGCGTTGCAGTCAAGCACCTGGCGCAGCATGTAGGCGCTGGTCCGCCCGCCGCTGAAACTCAAGCAAGTAGGGCCTCTGAGTCGGTAAGGCATGGCTTTCTCCAGGCGTGCGCCGCCGTGCAGCTTGTGCAGCAGTGGCGGGGGATAGGGGTTAAGCGGAGAGGCGAGGCCTTACGTGACGCGCTCCCACGTCTCGCGGTTCGCCAGTTCCTCTGCCCGGCGCTGCTGCGTGTGGCCGACGATGTCGCGCAGCCACACTGAGTCACCGATCGACATCTCGACTTGCCAGGTCACGCCGGTGTTGCGGTTCCGGTAGATCGGGTGCTGCCGGCGGACGGCCTCTGCAGCCTCGGTTAGATCGGTCATGGCCAGCACCTCTCGAGCATCCTGGCATCGCAC
>NZ_SMMU01000045.1 GCF_004339665.1 Azotobacter chroococcum | reverse complement strand
GCCCAGCGCGGACAGGGCCACGCCCTGGGCGAGTAGCGTCTTGTGCATGTTGTTTTCGTCTCCTGGATGGATGATGCGCGGTGCTTCTTGTTGTCGTGGGGAAACCGCTACCGCATGCGGGTTTTCCCCGTCGCTTGCCGGCCGGCCCGTCGGGCCAGCCGGCAAGGAGCCTTGCGCCAGAGCCTTGCGGTGGGGCTGCCGACGGCCGCTAGCCGCCAGCCCGCGGCGAGGGTGGCGGAACGGCTGCCCTCTGCGGGCGGAGTGCCGGGGCCTGGAAGGGAAATGACGCCGCGCCGGGGCCGCCGGAACGGGAGCGGCAAGTGCGATACACGGAGTGCGGACGGGGAATCTGGGCGATCGGGCCGGACATGAACGCTTCCTTATTGTTTTGTCGTTCATTGCGATGATCGAGCCGCCGGGATCGAGCCGCCGGACGCGGCTTCGGCGAGGCGGCAGCCCGCGAGGGGCTGCCGGGCACGGACGTGCTCGCTGGACAAGCCCACAGCAATCGGCATGCCGGGCCGGCTACACCGCCCTTGTCCCGCTGGAATGAGCGCAGAAGCGTCAGGATGCAGAGCGGCTCGCCGGGCTCGTCGCGACGCACCGGCGGCATGCTGTGAAAGGAAAGCGACACAGGCAGGCGGCCGAAAGTGGCGACATGTCGCCATGACGACGCGCCCAAGCGGCGGCTTTTCGCCATGCCGGATGCAGAATTGTCCTGTCCACACCCGGCGACCAGCCGGCCAGCCGACTAGAGTGATGGAACAGACAGCAAGCGACTCCGGCCGAAACGGCTTGCGCACCGCAAGGAGCATCGCCGCCATTCCACTTCATCGCATTGGTCTTGGCGTCATCACCAAAGGGAAGAGGCGACGGGTGCACACGGCCCTTTCGGCCAAGGGCTTTGGCGACTCGGGCAACGCGAGGATCAAGGATGCCAGTTACCCGCTGCGCGGTCGTGGGGGTGGGCCATATCGGCAGGTTTCACGCCCAGAAGTACGCCGCAGCCACCAACGCCGCGCTCGTCGCGGTGGCCGACCGGGACCGCGACAGGGCCGCGCACGTGGCGGCCGAATGCGCTTGCGAGGCGGTGACGGACTACCAGGCGCTGCTCGGGCGGGTCGAGGCGGTCAGCATCGCCGTGCCTACGGCGCAGCACTTCGAAGTGGCCCGGGCGTTTCTGGAGCACGGCATTCACGTGCTGCTGGAGAAGCCCATCGCTAGCAACCTCGAAGAGGCCGCCGAGCTCAACCGGATCGCCCGCAGGCAGGACGTGGTGTTCCAGGTGGGACATCTGGAGCGCTTCAATGCGGCACTCGCGGAACTGGCCGACCGGGAGATGGAGCCGCTCTTCATCGAGGCCCATCGCCTGTCGCCGTACAAGTCCCGCGCCACCGACGTGGACGTTGTGCTGGATCTCATGATCCACGACCTCGACATCGTCCTGAACGTGGTGCGTTCGCCGCTGCGCACGGTGCAGGCGAGCGGTGCCAAGGTGCTCTCGCAATCGATCGACATCGCCAACGCCCGCCTCGAATTCTGCAACGGCTGCATCGCGAACATCACCTCCAGCCGGGTGAGCACGAAGACCGAGCGCAAGATGCGCCTCTTCCTGCGCAATGCCTACTTCTCCATCGACTTCCAGCATCGGCGCCTGGCCGAATGCCGTCTGCACGGCCACACGGCGAGCGGGGGCGAGCGAATCGCCTGCGAGGAGCGCTCATTCGACGAGCACGACGCGCTGCGCGCCCAGATCGAGGCATTCCTGCGCTCCGTACAGCATGGCGCACCGGTCGCCGTTTCCGGCGAAGAGGGGCAGCAGGCGCTGGCGACGGCGATCCGCATCGCCCGGCTGGTGGAGGACAACGCGCCACAGCTCGGCAGCACCACCTGAACGACCATGCGGACAGCGTACCGATGACACGAACCATCCCGATGGTCGATCTCAAGAGCCAGTATGCGAGCCTCAAGGACGAGATCGACGGCGCAATCGCAAGCGTGCTCCAGGAGGGCCACTTCGTGCTCGGCCCCAACGTGCGGCAGTTCGAGCAGGAGGTGGCCGCCTACCTGGGCGTCGCCCACGCCGTCGGCTGCGCGTCGGGCACCGATGCGCTGCAGCTCGCGCTCACCGCGGCGGGCATCGGACCAGGCGCCGAGGTGATCACCACCGCGTTCACCTTCGCCGCGACCGCGGAAGCCGTGGTGCAGGCGGGGGCCACGCCGGTGTTCGTCGACATCGACCCGCACAGCCTCAACATCGACATGGCGCGGATGGAAGCGGCCCTGACGCCGCGCACGGCGGCGGTCATTCCCGTGCATCTCTTCGGCCGGCCCGCGGACATGGCCGCGCTCGGCGAGCTGTGTGCGGCACGCGGGATCCTCTTGGTGGAGGATTGCGCGCAGTCCTTCGGCGCGCGCGTACAGGGACGGCACACGGGCGCCATCGGCGCGTTCGGATGCTTCAGCTTCTTTCCCAGCAAGAACCTCGGCTGCTACGGGGACGGCGGGCTGGTGACCACCTCCTGCCCGGCAATGGCCGACAGGCTGAGGACGCTGCGCAATCACGGCTCGGCGGCGCGCTACCACCACGACCTGATCGGCTTCAACAGTCGCCTGGACGAGCTCCAGGCCGCGATCCTGCGCGTCAAGCTGCGGCACATCGACCGCTTCAATGCCGGGCGCCGGCGCATCGCGCATCGCTACGACGCGCTGCTGGCCGGGCTGCCGCTGGAGACTCCCCAGGCGGATGAGCACGGCGAGCACGTCTATCACCAATACACGGTGCGCTGCACGGCACGCGAGCGAGTGATGGAGGCGCTCGCCGCGGCCGGCATCGAATGCGCCATCTATTATCCGCTGCCTCTCCACCGCCAGCCCGCCTTCGCGGCGTACGGCGCCGGGCTTTCCCTGCCGGTTGCGGAAGCGGCCGCGGCACGCTGCCTGTCGCTGCCGCTCTATCCGGAGATGCCCGACGAAGACGTCGAGCGGGTCGCCGCGGTCGTGCGCGGGGCGCTCGAGTAAGCGGCCTGGCGCCGCCTCGCGCGGCGCCAGGAGAGGCCGACACCCGCGAACAGGCCCATCCTGCCCCCTGTGGTCGACACGGAAGTCGTGCCCGGCGCCGCCGATGGCGTCGCGCGAAATCGAGGACGGCGGATGCTTTTCCTGGTTCCGGATGTATGCACGTACCACCTCCTCGTCCAGCCCCACGGTTGAAACGAAATATCCCCGAGCCCAGAAATTCTCACCCGTGAAGTTCTTCGCCTTTCCCATGAAACGCCGAGCTATCGAAATCGCACTCTTGCCCTTGATGTAGCCCACCACATACGACACCGAGTGCTTGGGCGGGATGCTGATGCACATGTGGACATGGTCAGGCATCAAATGGCCCTCCACTCTCCGGCACTCCCTCTGCCTCGCCAACTCATGCAACAGTTCGCCAAGGTGCTTGCGAATTGCCCCGAAGATCGCCTTTTTGCGCCTTTTCGGGATGAAAACAACGTGGTACTTACAGTCCCACTTCGTGTGCGCGAGACTCTGATAGTCTCTCATCGGGTACCGCCTATCTCTTGGTCGAGACAGAAGGCTCCCGATGACCGTATCACACGGTCAAACCTCAAGGAGTCCCCCGGCTTAGTCGGGGAATTACCTTATTTAGCTACATGATCGATGCTTTTTTCCAACGAAAGCTCACTGAAAGTTTGGCTGCGTAGCATCCACCGCCAGCGCCGGCATCAGACCGGCCTGCCCGACAAAAATAATGAGTGGAGATTGCCATGCACCTCATCCCGCGTTCGTCCGACCACGCCCAGCCGTCGCCCAGCCCGTCGACCTCCCCGCGCTGACCCGCGCGTCCTTTCCCTGCTTCCGGAGTACTCGTCATGCTGACTTTCCTCGGCTTCTCGAAGGTCTTGACCTTCATGTACCTGATCATGACCCAGCGCCTCTCGGCGCTGGTCGCGCTCATCATCGTCCCGGTGCTGTTCGCCGTGTTCGGCGGTTTCGCCGGCGATATCGGCCCAATGATGCTGCAGGGCATCACCAAGCTCGCCCCGACCGGGGTGATGCTGATGTTCGCCATCCTCTACTTCGCCCTGATGATCGACTCGGGGCTGTTCGACCCGCCGGTGCGCATGATCCTGCGCATGGTCAAGGGTGACCCGCTGCGGGTGTCCGTCGGCACCGCCGCGCTGGCGTTGATCGTTTCCATGGACGGCGATGGCTCCACCACCTACATGATTTGCGTCGCCGCCATGCTGCCGCTGTACAGCCGCATCGGCATGAGCCCGGTGGTCATGGCCGGACTGATCATCCTCGCCGGCGGGATCATGAACATGACCCCCTGGGGCGGCCCCACTGCCCGCGCCGCCAGCGCCCTGCACGTCGACCCGTCGGACGTCTTCGTGCCGATGATCCCGGCCATGGTGGCCGCCGTGGTCGCCCTGCTGGGCATAGCCTACTTCTACGGCAAGCGCGAGCGCGCGCGCCTGGGCGAGCTGAAACTGGACGACGGCTCGGAAGACCATTCCGAGATCAGCGTCTCCCAGTATCCCGAGGCGCGCCGGCCGAAGCTCCTGTTGATCAACGCCATGCTGACCCTGGGGCTGATGGGCACACTGATCGCCGGCGTGCTGCCGCTGCCGGTGCTGTTCATGATCGCCTTCAGCATCGCCATGATCATCAACTATCCCTGCCTCAAGGCGCAGAAGGAGCGCATCGCCGCGCATTCCGGCAACGTGCTGGCGGTGATCGGGCTGATCTTCGCCGCCGGCATCTTCACCGGCATCCTCGCCGGCACCGGGATGGTCGACGCCATGTCGAAGAGCCTGCTGGCGATGATTCCGGAGTCCATGGGCCCCTATCTGGCCGTGGTGACCGCGCTGGTGAGCATGCCGTTCACCTTCTTCATGTCCAACGACGCCTTCTACTACGGCGTACTGCCGGTGCTCACCGAAGCCGCCGCGCAGTACGGCATCTCCCCGGTAGAAATGGCGCGCGCTTCGATCATCGGCCAGCCGGTGCACCTGCTCAGCCCGCTGGTGCCCTCCACCTACCTGCTGATAGGCCTGGCGAAGATCGAGTTCGGCGACCTGCAGCGCTTCGCCCTGAAGCTGGCCACGCTGATCTGTGTGGTGATGATGCTCGCCGCGCTGGCAATGGGTGTCATTCCGCTAGCCGGCAACTGAACGGCGCATTGACGAAAATTTCACACTGTCGCGTACAGACTCCCACGGCCGACAGTCACCCGCTGCCGGCCGTTCAACCGACAATTTGAGGACCCCTTATGGACTGGCTGACCAACCCGGAGATCTGGGTTGCCTTCTTCACCCTGACCGCGCTGGAGATCGTGCTCGGCATCGACAACATCATCATGATCTCCATCCTCGTCGGCCGCATGCCGAAGGAGATGCAGGCCCGCACCCGGCTGTTCGGCCTGGCGCTGGCGATGGTCACGAGGATTCTCCTGCTGCTGTCGATCTCCTGGGTGATGGGCCTGACCGCCGATCTCTTCCAGGTCTTCGGCCAGGGCATCTCCGGGCGCGACCTGATCCTGTTCTTCGGCGGCCTGTTCCTGCTGTGGAAAAGCAGCACCGAGATCTTCCACAGCCTGGAAGGCGAGGACGAAACCAACCAGACGCCGCAGGGCAAGGGTGGGCTCTTCCTTGCCACCATCGTGCAGATCGCCATCATCGACATCGTGTTCTCCCTGGACTCGGTGATCACCGCAGTCGGCATGGTCTCTCAGGTGCCGGTGATGGTCGCCGCGATCATCGTCGCCGTGCTGGTGATGATGGCCGCCTCCGGCACCATCAGCGCCTTCATCGACAAGCACCCGAGCCTCAAGCTGCTCGCCCTGTCGTTCCTCACCGTGGTCGGCACCGTGCTGATCGCCGAGAGCTTCGAGGTGCACGTGCCGAAGGGCTACGTCTACTTCGCCATGGCCTTCTCGCTGGCGGTGGAAGCACTGAACATCCGCATGCGCAGCGCGCGGGCGGAGCCGGTGCACCTGAGCCGGGACATTCCCGGCCAGTAAGCCGCAGCCGCAGTACGAAAAACGGGGCCCGAGTGGCCCCGTTTTTCGTTGGCGAGGCCCCTTCTTCCAGCCGCGCAGTTCGACGAGCTGTTCGGCATCGCCCAGACCGATGCCATCGACGACACCGTGCTGACCATCGCCGGCGACGACAGCTGGTCGCTGACCCTGGTCGGGGTCACCGGCTTCAACCCCGACAGCGACATCCAGTTCGCCACGCCCGTCTGACTCCGCGCTCCCGCGCGGCAGGACCACAGCGGCGACAGGGAAAATGCCCGCATCGCAGGATGCGGGCATTTTCGCTCAGGCCCGGCGCCACCCACGCAGCCGAACCCCTGCTTTTCGTCGGGCTTCAGGGAACTTTTCGAGCGCTCCACTAGACTTCGAACAGCCTCGCCAAGCCGCGCCGAGACGGGCATTCCGGGCAGTAGCGGGCATTCCGTGCAGCACCCTTGCAATCAGCGACTCAACCGAGGCAGGAAGCCGCCGCAGGGCGCCTGCCGGCCGGCGGGCCTGCCCGCGGACCGGATGTGCGACCGCGGCAGACGACAGAACAACACCAGGGACTCTCGCACATGAACTGCACCAGTCCGGGGCGCCTGCTCGCCCTGTCCTCGGCCCTCGCCTTCTTCGGCCTCGCCAGCCAGACCACCTCCGCCGCCGCCCCGATAGCGGAGTCGCGCATCGTCCGCGAACCGCCGGCCGCCCTGCTGCGCGGCGCCCCCCCGGAGCCGGGAACGCCGGGGCCGCGCCTTTCCGCCGAGCGCCAGCGGACCTCCGGCTCCCAGCCCGAGGTCTTCTACGACCTGACGGTCCGCTACGTCGACGGCAAGATCTACAACCCCGAAACCGGGCAGAACGATGCCGTGCGCCTGCGCGCCTACGCGGACGAAGCGGCCGATCCGCAGGCCCCCACCCCCTATGTCGCCCCCAAGGTGGAACTCTGGCCGGGCGAGACCTTCCGCCTGACCCTGCACAACGAGCTGCCGGACAACGACCCGAGCTGCCCCCAAGGCGAACATGACCACAACGTGCCGCACTGCTTCAACAACACCAACATCCACACCCACGGCCTGTGGGTGAGCCCGGCCGGCAACTCCGACAACGTGCACTTGAAGATCCCCCCGCAGACCACCTTCCAGTACGAATTCAACGTGCCGGCCGACCACCCGGCCGGCACCTTCTGGTACCACTCGCACCTGCACGGCACCACCGCGCTGCAGGTTTCCTCGGGCATGGCCGGCCCGCTGATCATCCGCGGCGACCGCCTGCCGCAGGCCAAGAGCGACGGCAGCCTGGTCCCCGGTGACCTCGACACCCTGCTGGTCGAGCCGAGCGGCCGCGCCTTCCGCGAGCGCACCCTGCTCTTCCAGCAGATCGCCTATGCCTGCCGCAACCAGGACGGCACCATCAAGAAGGACGCCGACGGCAAGTGGCTCTGCGCCGCAGACGACGTCGGCGAGCTCGAGCGCTACGACCAGTTCGGCATCGTCCCGCGCGGCGACGGCACCCTCACCACCCTGTGGAACACTTCCGGCCGGCGCACCGCGATCAACGGCCTGGTCGAGCCCTACGTGGTCGACGCCAAGGCCGGCAGCGTCGAGCGCTGGCGGCTGATCCACTCCGGGGTACGCGACTCCATCCGCCTGAGCTTCCGCAAGCTCGACCCGGCCCAGGCCTCCGCCGCGCCCGGCAAGAGCCGGCTGGCGCGCCAGCGCTTCATCGAGAAGGCCTGCACCGGCGCGCCCCTGGCGCAGTTCGCCGTCGCCGGCGACGGCCTGACCCGCAGCGCGGTCTCCCAGCGCGATTCGACGGTGCTCCAGCCCGGCTATCGCGAGGACCTGCTGATGGTCTTCCCCGAAGCCGGCACCTACTGCATCGTCGACGAAACCCTGCGCCCCGAGCAGAGCGTCAACCACGAAAGCTACCCGCGCGAACTGCTCGGCTACGTCGAGGTGAAAGGCTCGGCCGCCGGCCAGAACCCCGAGACACTCCTGCGCCAGGCGCTGGAAACCGCGGCCAGGGCACGCATGCCGCAGGGCAAGGTGCGCAACCAGGTGCTCGCCGACCTGGCCGACGGCCTCAAGCTGAGCGCCTTCGTGCCGCACACCGACATCACCGCCCACGAGGTGACCGGCAACCGCACCCTCGGCTTCCAGATCGTCCTGGCGCCCGGCCAGGCGCCCAGCTTCGAGGTCGGCAAGATCGACTTCAGCAGCGGCGAACCCGAGCCCTTCGAGAGCGCCCCCTACGAGCAGGAAGCGGTACAGCGCCAGCTCACTCTGGGCGCCGTCGAGGAGTGGAAGCTGACCTCCTTCTCCTTCGGCCATCCCTTCCACATCCACGTGAACCCCTTCCAGATCCTCTCGGTGCAGGACGCCGAGGGCAACGAGGTGAGCGGCGCGCCGACGCCCGGCGACGACGGCATCCCCAGCCAGTACGCCAACATGCAAGGCACCTGGCGCGACACCCTGTTCGTGCAGGAAGGCCACATGGCCACCATCCGCTCGCGCTACCGGCGCTACACCGGCGACTTCGTGCTGCACTGCCACATCCTCGACCACGAGGACCAGGGCATGATGCAGAACGTGCGCATCTCCCAAACGGGCAGCGGAGAAGACGGCGGCTCGGGACACCAGCACTGAAACGCGACGGGGCCGGAAGGCCCCGTTTCCGCCCCGATGTTCGCCATTCGCCCACAATCGTTGCGCCGCGGCAGACGGGCAGAGGCAATCCCACACATTCATGATGGGCACTCCGCAAGGCTTCCCCTACAATCCGCCAGCCTCGCGAAACCGCTCTGGAACTGGCGTTCCGAATAGGTAGCCATCCGCATCGGCGATCGGAAAGGCAGCCGGTTTCGTCGGGCAGGAGGCCGCCCACGGCACGTGCCGCGGCGGCACGACGACGAAGAAGAAATTCAAGGATCAACGAAGCCCATGACCACCCTCCACCGGGGCCGCCTGTTCGCCCTCTCCTCCACCTTTGCCCTCGGGGTCGCCGCCCAGCTCGCCCCCGTCCAGCAGGCCGCGGCGGAAGTACCCGCCGCGCGCATCGTCCGCGAACCGCCGGCCGCCCTGCTGCGCGGCGCGCCCGCGGCCGCCGGCAAGAGCGGGCCGAGCCTGATGACCGCCACGCCGCTCAAGGCCCGTCCGCAGACCTCCAGCGTCGGCAACGAAGTCTTCTACGACCTGGCCATCCGCTACGTCGACGGCAAGATCTACAACCCCGACACCGACAGCGACGACGCGGTGCGCCTGCGCGCCTTCCAGGGCGAGGCCAGCGACCCGCTGATCCCCTACGTCGGCCCCAAGGTGGAACTCTGGCCGGGCGAGACCTTCCGCCTGACCCTGCGCAACCAGCTCCCCAAGGACGACCCGAGCTGCAAGCCGCGCGACGAGCACAACGGCCCGCACTGCTTCAACAGCACCAACATGCACACCCACGGCCTGTGGGTGAGCCCGTCCGGCAACTCCGACAATGTGCTGCTGAAGATCGACCCGGGCGTCGATTTCCAGTACGAGTACAACGTGCCGGCCGACCACCCGGCCGGCACCTTCTGGTACCACCCGCACCTGCACGGCGCGACCGCGCTGCAGGTCGCCTCGGGCATGGCCGGCCCGCTGATCATCCGCGGCGACCGCCTGCCGCAGGCGCGCGACGACGGCAGCCTGATCCCCGGCGACCTCGACACCCTGCTGACCGCGCCCAACGGCGAGGCCTTCCGCGAACGCGTCCTGGTCTTCCAGCAGATCGCCTATACCTGCCGCGACAAGGACGGCAACATCAAGAAGGACGCCGACGGCAAGTGGCTCTGCGACAAGGGCGACGTCGGCGGCATCGAGAGCTACGAAGGCCAGTTCGGCATCACCCCGACCGGTGGCACCCAGTGGAACGCCTCCGGCCGGCGCACCGCGATCAACGGCCTGGTCGAGCCCTACGTGGTCGGCGCCAGGGCCGGCAGCGTCGAGCGCTGGCGCTTCATCCACGCCGGGGTGCGCGACTCCATCCGCCTGAGCTTCCGCAAGCTCGACGCGGCCCAGGCCTCCAGCAAGCCCGGCAAGGGTCGGAAGGCCCGCGAGCAGTTCATCCAGCAGGCCTGTACCGGCGCGCCGCTGGCGCAGTTCGCCGTCGCCGGCGACGGCCTGACCCGCGGCGCGGTCTCCCGGCGCGACTCCACGGTGTTCCAGCCCGGCTATCGCGAGGACCTGCTGATGGTCTTCCCCGAGCCCGGCACCTACTGCATCGTCGACGAGACCCTGCGTCCGGAGCAGAGCGTCAACAACGAAAGCTACCCGCGCGAGCTGCTCGGCTACGTGACTGTGGAAGGCCCGGCCGCCGCCAAGGCACCCGAGGCGGTGCTGACCCAGGCGCTGGAAACCGCCGCCAAGGCGCGCATGCCGCAGGGCAGCGTGCGCGACAAGGTGCTCGCCGACCTGGCCGACGGCCTCAAGCTGAGCGCCTTCGCCCCGCACGCCGACATCGCCGCCAGCGAAGTGACCAACCATCGCAGCCTCGGCTTCCAGATCGTCCTGCCGCCGGGCCAGGCCCCGCTGTTCGAGGTCGGCGAGATCGGCACCGGCGAAGGCGGCAAGCCCGTGCCGGTCAACAGCTCGCCCTACGAGCCGGGCCGCCTCGACCGCCTGCTCGAACTGGGCGCCGTCGACGAGTGGAAGCTGACCGCCTTCGCCTTCGGCCATCCCTTCCACATCCACGTGAACCCCTTCCAGATCGTCTCGGTGAAGGACCCCGAGGGCAACGAGGTGAGCGGCGCGCCGGTCCCGGATGCCAACGGCATTCCCAGCCAGTACGCCAACCTGCAGGGCACCTGGCGCGACACCCTGTTTCTCCAGCAGGGCTACACCGCCACCGTGCGCTCGCGCTATCGCCGCTACATCGGCGACTTCGTGCTGCACTGCCACATCCTCGACCACGAGGACGAAGGCATGATGCAGAACGTGCGCATCGCCCTGCCGGGCACGGCGAACTCCGGCATGCCCACGCCGATGCCGATGGCTCACCACTGAAAGCGGCCGGGCGGCGCCAGCCACGCCGCCCGGCTCGCAACATTGGCGTCGTGCGTTCCGGGTTGTGCAAGCGCGCCGCTAATGCTTAAATATGGCCTCTTTGCTCCAGGGGCACCGGTCGCCCGACCGAATCCCGCTCCCGGAACACCTCCGTAACGCGCTCGTAGCTCAGCTGGATAGAGTACTGCCCTCCGAAGGCAGGGGTCGTGGGTTCGAATCCCGCCGAGCGCGCCATCTCCCTTGCGAATCGACGAATCAGGTCTGCCGGCCAATGCGCTTGGCGCTCTCTCCACACGTCTGTCTGCCGCCCCGGAATGAAAAGGGCGGATGCCGGGTCTGTCCCGACACCCGCCCCATGGCGAACGCCTGTCTGCCTAGCGCCCGGCCCCGGCAGTATCGTGGAGGCCGCGCCAGGTGCAGTTTCCGCTCAACGGGCATTGGCCCGCTGCATTCGCCCTATTCGTCTTCGGCGTCGGGCCGGACGGTGAACGCAGCCAGCGTCCCAAACACAGGCCAGTCACGAACAGGATGAAGCATGCGAACACGATGGAAAGAACGATAGACATCAGCATGAGGTTGCCCTCCTTGGCGTAGTGACGACACGAATCTAGCCAGCGATTGCGCTTGTCAATATTGACCTGGCTCATGAGATGCGGCATTTCGACTCGGTTCTCGTCGCTGATCGCCCACTGACTGGCCCCGGCCGGTTGGAAAGCGCTCCGGACGGTGTCACCCTGCGGCAACAAACACCGGCGCTCCCACCGAATGCCTGCAGGTGGCGGGGCACAGGGCGGCGCCCTTCCCTTCACCCTTGCCTGCGAGTAACGACGTGTCCGACGCGATTTCCTCCGAGGCCGGCTCCAGCATCTACCGCTATCCCGGCTTCCTGCCCTTCCTGATCGGCCGCCTGGCGGCCGTCTGCGCCCTGCAGATCCAGGCCGTGGTGGTGGCCTGGCAGGTCTACGACGCGACCCGCGACCCGCTGTCGCTGGCTTGCGTCGGCCTGGCCCAGTTCATCCCCATGCTGCTGCTGTTGCTGCCGGCCGGCGACCTGATCGACCGCTTCGACCGCAAGCGCATCCTCGCCATCAGCTGGGCGGTCGAGGCGCTGTGCGGCGCCCTGCTGCTCTGGCTGTCGCTGGGCGACACGCTGAACACCGCGGCGATCTATGCCGTGCTGGCGCTGTTCGGCTGCGCGCGGGCCTTCACCGGGCCGACCCTGCAGAGCCTGCTGCCGCAGATCGTGCCGCGCGAGCGGCTGGCCGCGGCGATCGCCGCCAACAGCATGATCATGCGCGGCGCCACCATCGCCGGTCCGCTGTTCGGCGGCGGGCTCTACGCCCTCGGCGGCGGCCCGCTGAGCTATGCGCTGTGCATGGCCGGCTTCCTGCTCGGGCTGGGGCTGCTGCGCTGGGTGCCGGTGCGCTTCGCCGAGCCGCCGAAGACCCTCGAGGCCAGCGCCTGGGAGCGCTTCACCGCCGGCATCGTCTTCATCCGCTCGCGGCCGATCGTCCTCGGCACCATCTCCTTGGACCTGTTCGCCGTGCTGCTCGGCGGCGTGGTGGCGCTGCTGCCGATCTACGCCCAGGAGGTGCTGCAGGTCGGCCCGGAAGGACTCGGCGCGCTGCGCAGCGCCATGGCCATCGGCGAAGTGCTGGTCGGCCTCTGGCTGAGCGTGCGGCCCTTCGACCGCCACGTCGGCCTGACCATGTTCGCCGCGGTCGCGCTGTTCGGCGTCGCCAACCTGGTGTTCGCCCTGTCCAGCCTGTTCTGGCTGTCCTTCCTGGCCCTGCTGGTGGCCGGCGGCGCGGACATGGTCAGCATGTACATCCGCTCCTCGCTGATCCAGTTCTCCACCCCGGACGCCATGCGCGGGCGGGTCAATGCGGTGAACATGCTGTTCATCGGCTCTTCCAACGAGCTGGGCGAGTTCCGCGCCGGCAGCAGCGCCGCCTGGTTCGGCACGGTGCCGGCGGCGGTACTGGGCGCGCTGTGCACGCTGACGGTGACGGGCGGCTGGATGTGGGGCTTCAGGTCGCTGCGCCGGGTCGACCGCTTCGAGGACGCCTCGCCCGCCGTCGCGCCCGAAGCCGAGGCCGCTCCGCCGCGCGAGGGCGCCGCGGCCGTGTAGCCGTTCGGCGGGCCGGTCGCTCCGGCCCGCCAGCCGTCATCGGGGCGGCACGAGCCCGAGCCTCTTGTGCGCCCGGAAATAGGCGTTGTCGCGGACGGCCCAGCGGATCAGCGGCGCACTGCCTTTTATGAACGCCCGTCCCATTAGACGCCTGGCCATCCCGACCTCTGGATAAAGGTTCCGGGCGAAATCCGGCAACAAGTCGATCGCCGCCTGCATGGCCTGTACGGAGAACACCCGCACGGCTGCATTCGTCGTCGGCGCATGCTGCAGAATACGTAAGACCTCCAGCGTTCTGGCGTCGCAGCGCAGTTCCGCGCGCATGGCCTCGAGATAGACGTCGACTTCCCGGGACGATGCCGGCACCTCCTGCGCGCCCAGACTGGTCGCCACCCGCGCGGTCTCCCGGTAGTAGCGATCCTGAAGCTCAAGGGACAAATCCTTGTTCAGATACCTCAGGTGCGCGGCCAGAAAGCTTCTGACCTCGGCGACATGCACCCAGGTCAGCAGCCGGGGATCGCTGGCGGCATAGGCCCGGCCATCCGCGGCAACGCCGCTGACCCGGCCATGGATCTCGCGGACACGGCGGATCAGGCGGTCCGCCTCGTCCTTGCCGGCGAACGTCGTGCCGGCGATGAATTGCCCGGTGCGCCTCAGCCGGCCGAGCATGTCCTGGCGGAAATTGGAGTGCGCCCAGACGCCGGCTAGGGCGAGCGGATGCAGCATCTGCAACAGCAGCGCGGACAGGCCGCCGACCAGCATCGAGGTGAAATCCCCATGGATGCGCCAGCACACGGAGTCCGGCCCGAACAGGCCGGGATCGCCGGGAGGCTGTGCGTAATCCACGCCGCCGATGGCCAGTCCCGTATGGCTCAAGACCTCCCTTTCGATACGCTGTCGGAGTTCATTCAGCATCGTCTTGACATCCTCCCCTCCCTCTCGCTGACGCGCGTGTAGTGGTCTACAGCGCCCTCTCCCCAGGGGAGAGGGCTGGGGAGAGGGGGAGAAGTCCGGGCACTCCTTGAGCCCGAGTAGCGTGAAACCGCTCTAGCGGGCGGCCTGGCAGATCGCCAGGAAGGAGGCGGCCTCCAGCGAGGCGCCGCCGATCAGCCCGCCGTCGATGTCCGGCTGGGCGAACAGCGCGGCGGCGTTGTCGGCCTTGACGCTGCCGCCATAGAGGATCGGCGTAGCCGCGGCCAGGGCACCGTCGGCCTCGCCGAGCAGCGCGCGGATGTGCCGGTGCACCGCCTGGGCCTGCTCGGGCGTGGCGGTCTCGCCGGTGCCGATGGCCCACACCGGCTCGTAGGCGACGACGGCGGCGGCGATCCCGGCACTGCCGACCCGCTGCAGCACCGCCCGCACCTGCGCGGCGATCACCGCCTCAGTGCTGCCGTCGCGACGCTGCGCCAGGGTCTCGCCGACGCACAGCACCGGCACAAGTCCGGCCGCGAGCGCCGCCTCGAACTTCTCCGCGACCAGTTCGTCGCTCTCGCCGTACAGGCTGCGCCGCTCGGAATGACCGACCAGCACGTAGCGGCAGCCCAGCTCCCCGAGCATGCCGCCGGCGACCTCGCCGGTGAAGGCGCCCTTCTCGGCGGCATTGAGGTTCTGTGCGCCCAGCGCCACGCCGGAGCCTTCCAGCAGGCCGGCGACCTGCGCCAGGTACGGGAACGGCGGACAGACCGCCACGCCGACGCCCTTCAACGCCGCCAGCGGCGGCAGCAGCTCCTGCAGCAGGCACCGGTTGGCCTCCAGGCTGCCGTTCATCTTCCAGTTGCCGATGACCAGTTTTCCACGCATCGCTCGTCTCCTCAGTCCCGCGGCCGCTGATGATTGCCGATCCGCCGGGCGCTGTACGGCGCGCCGGTCCTGCTCTTGCTCTTCATGTTCCTGGGTGTCCTGTGCTGGGCTCGGCGCCCTAGCCGGCGGGCCGGCGGGCGCGAGCGATTCCTGGGTTCGGCGCATGCCGCGCGACAATCGCCATCGCGGGGCCGGTCGCGCGCGTTCCCTTCGACGCCACGAGGCTGTCATCCGTTCGCCGGCATCGACGCGCCCTCCTCCATCGGCGATGGCGGCAGGCGCGGGCGGACGGGAAAAACGCCCCGCCTGGCGGCCGCCGGCAGCTGTGTCGTTCCCGTCGGGCCGGTGTCGTGGGCCGCGACTCTAGTGAAAAAAAAATTCCGCAACAACCGCGAATGGAACCGCCGGCCGGCACCCGGCTAGTCGGGATACCCGTCGAACCCTTCGTCCTCCGGGCCGCCCGGCACGCTGACTTCCCCGACCTTGAGCTCCAGACGGTAGGCCACGGCGATGAACAGCGCCTGGCACAGGCTCAGGGTGGCGCTCAGCGAGCGGAAGGCGAAGGCGCTGCCCTTTCAAGGTCTTCATCGGCTGCTTGCCAGCAAGGCCATGGGGGCAGATGTATCTGCGATCATTGGAAAAACCTGAAGCATCGCGCATACATTCGCTCCGAAGCGCTATCGACCCCACTTCCCGGGCTATGCCCAAGGGGAAAGTGCAAGCCCTTGAAAGGGCGGCGCCAGGAGCCACAGGATCGTGATGCCCGACGCCAGCCTCGAGCAGGCCGCCGACGCGCTGATCGGGAAGCTGCTGCCGCGCAGCGACCGCCTGCGCATCCGCAACGGCGTGGACCCGGAGGCCGGCATGGGCATGGTCGGCATCAACGTGCCGATTCCGGTGCCCATGGCCTGGCACTCCTTCGGCGGCTGGAGGCGTTCGCTGTTCGGCGATCACCACGCCTATGGGGAGGAAGGCATCCGTTTCTACACCCGTTACAAGAGTGTCATGCAGCGCTGGCCGGACAGCATCGCCAAGGGTCCGGAGTTCAGCATGCCGACCGCGAAGTAACCCAACCCCCTGCGTGTAGCCTTACGGAGAACAACAATGACCCCGTCCCTCCCCTTCGCCCTCAACCGCATCGTCGCCCCGTGCCTGCCGCTGGCCGAGTTTCTCGATCTGGCGCGCGCCCTGAAGACCGGCAGCATCGAGCTGCGCAACGACCTCACCGGCAACGAGATCGAGGACGGCACGCCGCCCGAACGGGTCCGCGAACTGTGCCGGGCCAAGGGCGTCCGCGTGCTGAGCATCAACGCGCTCTACCCCTTCGACGTGTGGAGCAACGAGCGCCGCGCGCAGGCGCTCAAGCTCGCCGCCTATGCCCGCGCCTGCGGCGCCGAGGGGCTGGTGCTCTGCCCGCTGAACGACCCGGCCGACCCGCGCAGCCGCGCCGAACGGGTCCGGGGACTGCGCACCGCGCTGACCGCGCTGGCACCGATCCTGCGCGAGCACGGCCTGCTCGGCTTCGTCGAGCCGCTGGGCTTCGAAAGCAGCGCGCTGCGCCGCAAGCACGATGCCGTGGAGGCGATCAAGGGCATCGGCGGGCTGGACGTGTTCCGCCTGGTCCACGACACCTTCCACCACCACCTGGCCGGCGAGCAGGAGTTCTTCCCCGAGCTGACCGGCATCGTGCACATCTCCGGGGTCGAGGACCGCCAGGTTTCGCTGGCCGAGATCCGCGACGGCCACCGCGTGCTGGTCGGCGAGGCCGACCTCCTCGGCAACGCCGAACAGATCCGCCGCCTGCTGGAGCTGGGCTACCGCGGCCCGTTCTCCTTCGAGCCCTTCGCCGAGAGCGTGCACGCCCTGGCCGAGATCCGCCCGGCGCTGCAGGAAAGCATGCGCCACCTGCAGGCGAGCGTTGCGATACCCGAAGGCTGCGCCGCGTAACGGGAAAGCGCCCATCCGGCTGGAAAACTGCGCAGCATGCTCCACCTGTGGCGACGGTGGACAAGGCTGCGCCGTTACCCACCCTACCGCCGCGACGTAGCCGAACACGGCCGGCCCCCACGCTAAAACGGCGGGCTTCACCCGCCCTACGAAGCTCCGGATGAGTGCTTAAAACCGTGCCCACGAGTGCTGGGCAAGATCATTTTCCGGCGGTCCACAGGCTCGACACGACAAATGGCATCGCCCGCTGCGCCCTGCTCTTGGGGATAGTCTGAAAAAGACTTTTTCTGAAAATCACAAGCCAGTAATCATGCGGCTTACAGGACTTGTAATCTCGTGAAAATGGGGCTTTTTCAGAGCTTTCTTGGCAGGCCAAGGACACTCCCCCTCCACCGCCGAATAGCTGCGCTGGTTACCCTGCTGTGCTGGCCAGCTACACGCAGTGCCTGCCGATGCCATTACGGCCGAGGCATGGGGATACTGGCGCGGGAAACATTGGTGTATAACTCCCCGAAACGGTCATCACGACCACGAAACCCGCGATCTAGACAGGGAGAGCAAGCATGACCAGGAATGTTATCCACCACGCCCGTTCGGGTAGTTATGCACCAGTTGGTGTCTAATAGTAGTTATAATACTCCGATTTCCATTCGACGTCATATTTCAACAATGAAGATACTTATACTAGGTGGAATCAGTGGAGAAAGTGGATTAAGCATCGACGATGAGATTGAATTATTAAAAACCACAATGACATCAGTTGTGGATGATTTAATTTCAAATGGGCATGACTTCATTGTATGTAGCCCATTCCCTGAATCTGCTGACTACCTCACAATAAAAACACTCAGTGAAAGAAAAACAAACAACAAGATTGATATTTATTATCCAGACACTCCGTTTATTAGTGACTCTCTAGATCATCTATTAAAAACCTATAATATAAAACACGTACAGAAATTCCCTTGTAAACCTGTTGTCGATGGGACAGAGATAAACAGAACTTACTCTTGGCTGTTGGCGCAACTGGCTGCTTTGGAGGCTTGTTCTTGCGTTATAGCAATAGGTGGGAAAGTTGATGGAACTTTATCACTATTGTTAAAAATAGCAGAGACAAAAAACAAGAATATTATACCACTTGAACACATAAAAGGGGCATCATCTAACTTCTTAGAAAAGAACCAATGGATTATTAAGGATTTCTTGAGCACCGACATTGCTATTTTAAAATATTCCACTGAGGTTCACAATATATCTCGCATACTAGAACGGTTTGCAAACACAAATAATCTTCGTTCCACAGCTAAGTTTTTCATCAGTTACGCCAGATCGCGCCCCCAAGAAGCGGATTATATTGAGACAATATTGCGCCGTCGAAATCACGTTGTTTATCGAGACGAACATGACTTTCAACCATCGGCTGACATACCATCAGAAATACTAAGAAATATAAAAGAAGCCTCTGTATTTATTGCAGTGTGGTGTAATGAGTATGCTTGTAGCCCTTGGTGCTACGATGAATTAATGTTGGCCCTTGAACGATTAAACGCAAAACAGGCTGATTTGTGGTTAATATGCGTAGACGACACGAGGATTGTTCCCAAAGATGCAAGATCCATAAATTATTATCGAGTCAACTCAAGATCAGAATTAGAGGGACAAATACTTAGGCTTTTAGATAACAGAACAATTCAATTTCAGTTATAACTATTCGTTGCACCTGACAAATGTGTTTTGACGCGCCTTTGGCGCGTCAAAACACATTTGCAGGTGAACTCCACGTTAGAGCGCATTGTCTATGTCACCGACCTCGACTGCCGATTTCCTAAGGAAGGGTGCCATTGCGGCCTACATTTCTTCGCTGATCTTTCCCGCATACCAAATTCGCTTTGGAATGGGGCCATTTGGCATTGAGGCTCTTTTATTGGGCTGGGTAACTCTTTTCAGCGCCATGACTGCCTGGCTCGCCAACCCAATAGTGATATTCTGCTTCTTTAATATGAAAGCCACGCCCCGACTTTGCACCGTAATTGGCGCGCTTGCTCTCTTGGCAGCACATGACTTTCATAATATCAAGACTCTCGGATTTGACTCGAATCGTGACAAGTATGCCAATGAGGTCCTCGGTATCAATGCCGGTTGCTATCTCTGGCTGGCCAGCTTGGCCATCAGTTTCGTTGCGTCAGCCATTTATGCGTGGCCATCAGTGCGTTCATCACTCAAGAGGGTTTGCACTTGACCGCACGCTCTAACACGGCGTATATGGACTCTCCCCGCAAGTGGTGAGTAATGCTGTTTCAACCCTGTCGTCAGTGCGGTTGCATTCGTATATCCGGCCTTTCATGGGCGTTGCCGCCCGGGCCATTCTGTAGTTCGCGCAGCGGGGGCCAAGCGCTCAATCGATCACCAGGATCAGCATTGTTATCGGCCTTGCTCCGCTGCAGGACTCGCCTGTTCCGACAGTGTCATTGTTCACCACAACCACGGGAAAAACCTGCTGCCGGTTACCCAGGCCCGCCGTCAGGCGGGCCGGCTGCTCTGCCAGTTGCCGCTGAAGCGCCGCTCGCGACACCACACCGCCCAGCAGATCCGCACCAGCTTGTTGGCCAGCGCCACGGCCGCCTTGTTGTGGCCGATCCGCGCCGCCGTCGCCACCGCCCAGCGTTGCAGCTGCGTCAAACGCTCCGGTGTCCGACAGTACAGCCGCTGCGCCGCCAGCAAGGCTGCTCGCGCTCCGTGGATCAGCAGGGTGCGCACGTAGGTGTTTCCCAGGCAACTGATTTGCCCCAGCCGGCGCCTGTTGCCGCTGCTGTACTCGCGGGGCGTCATGCCCAGCCAGGCGCTCAGCTGGCGGCCACTGGCGAAGCGCTCGGGCTGGCCGACCACCGTTTTCAGGGCGCTGGCGGTCAGCAGGCCGATGCCGCTGACTTCGTCCAGCTTGCGCACGATGGCGTCGTCGGCGTGCCAGCGCTGGAGCTGCTGCTCGCACTCGACCATGCATTGTTCGTACAGGTTGATCTCCGCCAGGACGATCTGCAGCTGGCCACGCAGGGCCACCACTTCGGGGCACTCGACCAGTTCATTGGCCGCATGGAGGAAGGCAGCCGTCGCAGCCGGCGCCTCGAGCCCCATCTCGCGAAAGATGCCGCGCAGCAGGTTGATGCGCTGGGTGCGGCTCTTCTTCCAGGTTTCGCGCAGGCCGTGCAACTGCTGCAGCTGCTGTTGCTCGTGCGTCTTTACCGGCACCGGATGGATATCGGCGCAGCGCGCGGCTTCGAGAATGGCATCGCACTCGTTGCGGTCGGTCTTGTTGCGTCGCCGGTAGGGTTTCACGTAGCGCGCATGCAGCAGGATCACCCGATGCCCCTGCGATTGGGCGAAGCGTCCCCAGTAGTGCGCGGTGCCACAGGCCTCCATCAGCCACTCGACCGGTTCCGCCTGGTCCTGTATATACCGGCGAAACGCCTCGCGATTCAGCCGCTTGCGCTGACTCACCTGCCCGGCACGGACGCTCTCGGCAACCTGGTAAACGGACTTGGCCAAATCCACTGCAATACGCTTGTTCATCGCTGATACCCTCCGAGTTCCACCATGCACACTGGATGTGCGGGTAAGTGTGGTGCAGGGAGAGTCCATTACAGCACTCAAATGGGACGCGCTAAAGCGCGCCCTTTAGCTTCAGCGTTGGGCGACATACGACTACCCATGGGGTGCAATGGAGTGGCGATTGAGCGCGAAGAGAGGTTCGAGATGAGCGGATTGAGTCGGCGTTTTCCACTGCTCGTCCAGTTTGAGTTCCACCCGGCGTCGAAAGCGGCGGCTGCCGCAGCGGAGTATTTGCACGAGGTGCTAAACGCTGACCCTGCGGTGCCGGGGCTCCAGATCCCGACGACCTTCACGCCCGATGATGGTTCAGGCGAGCCGCCCGAACCTGCTGTTGCGACCGAGGCCGATCGTGTGCTCGTGGTTTTGCTGGCCGATGACCAGCTGGCGGTTGCTGCGCGCAAGTCGACGAAGAACGGGATGACCTGGGGTGAGTACGCAACCCAGCTTCGCTCGCTCACTGAAGCCGCCGGTCACCGTTTCATGCCAGTGCAGCTCACGGAAAACGCGTGGCCTATCGACAAACGGCTCGACGACACAAACTTCCTGCGGGCTTGGGCGATCGACGGAGTCGAGGAGCGGCACAAGTTCATCGCGCGACGTCTCGTTCATCTTTTGATTCGGCGGCTGCGGCCCCGGCCTGACAATGAAGACGCCCCGCCGGCCACCATCTTCCTCAGCCACACGAAGATGGATCTCGAACACGAACCACGCGTCGTAAAGACGCTCCTCTCTCACCTGACGGCTAGCCAACCGGAGAAGATGTGGTTCGACAGCGGTGATATCTCGACGGGCTCCCGGTTTGCGCGTGAGATTGAGCAGGGCGTTCAGGACTCGGCGCTCTTGGCGATCGTGACCGACTCGTACTCGTCGCGTTCTTGGTGCCGTAAGGAGGTGCTCCTCGCGAAGCACTATCAACGACCCGTTGTCATTGTCGACGCAGTCCAGGAACGGGAGACGCGCCGCTTTCCGTACTCTGGTAACACGCCAGTCATCCGCTGGAAGCCGAACGACGCTCAAGGCGTTGTAGACCTCCTCCTTCGAGAGGTGCTTAGGCACGCCTACGCCGAAGAGAGCCTCAAACAGCGAAAGCATGAGGGAGATCTGATCCTACCGGCCGGCCCCGAACTGGTGACGATCGTCCACTATTGCAAAGAGGAGGAGCAGCCGGTCATCTTGTACCCGGATCCGCCTCTCGGCCCCGAGGAGCTTGAGGTTCTTGAGCGCACGGGGGTACGTGTCGAAACCCCTCTACAACGCCACGCGCTTAAGCACGATCTTCGCAGTCGAAACCTCACCGTGGCCTTATCGGTTTCAGGTGCTGAGGATCTAGGTCGCTATGGACTTCGAACCGTGCACTTAGACTCGATTCTCCTCGACCTTTCTCGCTACCTCCTCGTGGCTGGGGTTCGGTTGGCCTACGGTGGTCACCTCGGTTCCGACGGCTACACGCTACGGCTGGCTGACCTGGTTCGTGACCCGATCGTGGAGCAACTGCGGGGCACGTCGAGTACGGATCAAGCCGTGCCCGAACTCGTCACGTACCTCCCGTGGCCGATGCTAGCCTCCGTTCGCGATGAAGCTCGCCTCGGCCCTCTCGTCGAGATGCTTCGGTGCGACCGGCCTTCTGACATCGACGAGGCGATTGACCCGTCCTTTGTTGCTGCTCCTGACGTCGAGATTCCATCGGACACGGCACTTCACCGGTTCGCGTGGTCGAGAGGGCTGACCTCGATGCGCGAGCACCAGACGAAGGAGCTCAGTGCGCGTGTGGTCGTTGGGGGGAAGCTAGGGCGTCCCGACACCCCCTACATGGGGCGCATGCCGGGGGTTCTTGAGGAAGCACTCCTTGGCATTCGCGCCCAGCGACCGGTCTACCTCGTGGGTGCGTTCGGAGGTTGCGCTCGACTCGTGTTCGACGCCCTCGATGGCATCGAACGCGTGGAGCTGACTTCGGCGTACCACCAGGCACTTCCGCATGCGCCCGAGCTGAAGGCGCTTTACGCTGACCGCAGTGTGGCGTGGGACGAGTTCGAGAACATCGCAGCCGAGCTGAAAGCATGTGGTATTTCGGGGCTCAAAAACGGGCTCTCCGTCGAGGAGAACCGTGAGCTAGCAACGTCGCGCTCGGCCGAGCGCATCGTCGAACTGATCCTTCACGGGCTACAGCAATGTAGCCAGCCAGCAGCCGCTGGCGGAACGGAGTGATGAGCATGGGGGACACGAAGAATATTTTCATCTCTCACGTCCACAAAGACGACGACATGTTGCCGAAGCTGAAGAGCCTCATCTCGAAGGCCGGGATGACGGTGCGCGACGGCTCAATCAACAGCGACAAGCCGAACAATGCGAAAAATCCCGACTACATCAAGGCGAAGTACCTCAAGCCGCGCATTGACTGGGCTAGCACCTTGGTAGTGTTCATCACGCAAAACACCGCGCAAAGCGACTGGGTCAACTGGGAGATCCAGTATGCGATTGAGCAGGGCAAGCACGTCGTTGGCGTGTTCGCGCAAGGCGCAACGGACGCCGACCTGCCCGACGCACTCCGAACTCACGGCGATGCTGCTGTCGTGGGCTGGCAGAGCGCACGCGTCGTCGATGCGATCAACGGCAAGATCAACAGCTTCGACGACCCTGCGACAGGTAGCCCGCGCTCGGTGCCTGACTACACGATCAAAAGGTACAACTGCTGATGAAGCTCTACTCTTACGTCGTTGCGCGTGACTTTGGTTTCGCCCCGAACCCGTTCTTCGGATTCTGCACTCTGGCGACTTGCAAGCCGAAGATCCGCAAGCACGCGTCTGTAGGAGACTGGGTTGTCGGGACTGGGGCGAAAAGTACTTACGACTATAAGGGGCGTCTCATCTACGCGATGCAGGTGAGCGAAGTCCTCAGCTTCGACGAGTACTGGAATGACGCACGATTTATCTTGAAGCGGCCGAACCTGAAAGGCAGCCTGAAGGTCATGTACGGAGACAACATCTACTGAACCGCCCCGGGAATCTCGGAGGCTCTTTGGTGTGAGTCATGCCGCCAGGGCGGACTCGTCGAGTTGTCGATAATACGCCGCTTCAGCTTCCG
>NZ_SMMU01000044.1 GCF_004339665.1 Azotobacter chroococcum | reverse complement strand
CGCCCGTTGCCGGACTTCAGGGGAATACTTCGTTGCTGACTTCATGGCTCCATCCTCTCAAAGGTTGGAGCCTCCGGGAAACCCGGGGCGGTTCAGGGACATAACGACGGGGTCTCGAGTGTTGCCTTCAGCCTGGATGGCGACCGCCTCATCTCGGGGGATTTCGGGGGGGTTCTACAGCTGTGGGACGCGAAGAGGGGCCAGCCGATTGGCGTGCCGCTGCAAGGGGATGCCAAGAGCGTGTGGAGTGTTGCCTTCAGCCCGGATGGTATTCACATTGTCTCGGGTGGCGAAGACCGTAAGCTGCACATACGGTACGCCCCTAAATTCGAGCTCAACCTCGTTTGTGCCAAACTCACCCGCAACATGAGCCGCCAGGAATGGCGCGACTGGGTTTCGCCGAAGATCGACTACGAATGCCAGTGTCCCGGCCTGCCAATCCCACCGGATGATCCCGCTTCGGGCGCGGAGCCGGAAATGTGCCCGCCCGCTGATGCATGACGGCATACCGGCAGAGCCGCATAGAGTCGTCCGTTTCACAAAGTCTTCAGGTATTCAACCAATGCATCCTTGTCCTCTGCCGGCAGGCTGGTGCCGAAGGTATGGCCCTGGTTACCGCCACCTTTGGCGCTGACTTCGTGCCGAGTGCCGAAACGCCCTGCTTCCGCTTCGCTGTTGACGAAGCCAACGTGTTGCGGGTCGTATAGGTCATAGCCGCGCCAGAACACGGCGGGGCGTTGCGACGGCGGCTCGAGCAGGTCGCGCAGGGTCGGGACGGAGCCGTTGTGCAGGTAGGGCGCACGCAGCCAGATGCCGTCGAGGAACGCGGCGATATAGCCGCGTAGTGGTTCCTCGACCAGGCCGGGGCGCTCGATGCTCATCTCGGCCACCGCCCGGTTGGCTTCGATGGCGGCTTTTTCATTCCAGGTGTCGAGGCGATCCCGGCTGGTGCCGACTTCGGCCAGCGGCACCACGGTGCCGGTGCGAGATGAGGCGTGGCAGGCGGCGCAGTTGCCATCGAACAGCACCTTGCCGCGCTCGGCCTTTACGGCATCGATGGGGAAGGGATATTTCGGTGCCGGTTTATTCGAGACATAGTCCTGCAACCAGCGCACCTGAGCGAGAAATTCGTCGTTGTCCTTCGGTGCAGCACCGAGCAGTCCCAGCGCCGAGTCGATGATCACCGAATATGGATCGTGGCTGTCACCGGCGAAGTTCATGCGCATACCCTGTTCCGGCCGATACTTCTTCAGGTTCCACAGCGAGGGCATGTCGGTGGGGCCGAGGCTATCGTCCATCGGCCAGCGGATCATGAAGTACTTGGTCAGGTTCATTGCGTCGTCGCGCCCGCGCCCCCAGGGGGGAAAGTCCTTGCGATAGAGCCAGGCAAACTGCTCCTCGCGCTCGAGCAGGGTCTTCTTGGTGATGGGGATGAGCAGGAAGCGGTAGATCACGCTGTCGATGAAGGACAGGTCGGTGACCAGGCGAATCTCGCCCATGAGGTTGTCGGCGTTGAAGCGCGGGTCCTTGGCGCAGTCGATCAGGAAGCGGAAGAAGGCCCACAGATTCAGGGTATGGTTCGGCCCGGTGGGAACCAATACCGGCGCGGAGTCCGCCGAGGTCCGGTAGCTGGCGGTATGGCAGGCGGCACAGTTGTTGGCGACGCGCGGAAAGCCGACCACCTTCTTGGAAAAGCCCACCGGCAGCTCCTGGCCTTCCTCCCACACCACGCCGAGCGAGGCATAACCACCGGGACCGGGCAGCTTCTCGGGAAACATGCGCGGTAGCACGTAGAAGATCCAGTAGGGGATGCCGGCGTCTCGCTCCGCACCGATCGAGCCATACTTGAAGCGCAGGTCCGGATCGCTGGTGATCCATTCCGGTTGTGGCTCCTCGCGGAAGAATTTGTACCACGTAAAGATCGCGCCGCCGGCGCCCAGCACCAGCAGCACAACGAGCGCGGCGAGCAGGCTACGGCCGAGGTTGCCCATGCGGTCGGGGCCGACAGGTCGGCCTGAGGCACGCGCACGGAAGGCTGGCTGCATGATGATTCTCCTCTGCGCTCAGAAGGTCTTCAGGTATTCGACCAAGGCATCCTTGTCGGCCGCTGGCAATTCGGTGCCATAGCTTCGGCCTTCGTGGCCGGCATTGCCGTTGCCGGGTATCCGGGTATCGAACAGGAATGGGTGGGCGCCGGCGCCTTGTGCGTCCATCGCCGTGTCCATCGGTATATCGGCGACGAAGCCCACCCGCTGCTGGTCGTACACATTGTTGCCGCGGGTGAAAATAGGCGGCCGCAGTGCGGAAGGCTCGAGCAGGTCGCGCAGCGTCGGCACCGAGCCGTTGTGCAGGTAGGGGGCGCGCAACCAGATACCGTCCAACGGCATGTTGGCGTAGCCCCAGGTCTTGCGGAAATAACGGAAGCGGTGCGGGTAGCCGGCATACAGCGTGGCCTGGTTGACGGCGAGTTCCCGGGTGTAGGAGTCGAGCCGCGCGCGATCGGTGCCGATTTCATCGATCGGCGTCACGTGGCCGACCTGCACGCCCTTGAAGTCCTGCCCGCTGGCGCCATGACAGCTGGCACAGTAGTCGGCGTAGAGCCGAGCGCCGCGCGCTGCCAGCGTCTGGTCGATCCGGTAGGGGTAGGGTGGCGGCGCGAGGTCCAGCAGCCAGTCTTCCACCCGGCCGATGGCCGCGAGATCGATGGTCGGCGGCGTTGTACCGGTGCCGAAGGCGGCGCTTTTGTTGCGCTCCTCGGTATGGGTATTGTTGCCGTCCCAGTGCAGCTCCATGCGGTTGCCGTCGTCGCGCGTCATGCGTTTGCGCTGGTGCCAGATCGAGGGAAAATCGGAGGCGCCGAGTCGTTCCTGCTCGGGCAACTGCATCATGGGAAAGTTGAACAGCACCTTTGCCGAGTTGAAGGTGTCGACGCGGCCGGGGCCCCATTCCGGCTGGTTGTGCACGAATTCGAAGCGTCCTCTCAGCATCAGCAGGCGATCGCGCATCAGCGAGATCGCCACCGGGTAGACGAGATAGCGATCGAGCGGGTTGAGACCGCCAGCCAGACGATCGACCTCGGGCACGATGAATTCTCGGGAAAATTTCGGTCCGGCAGCACAGTTGAAAAAGAAGGTTTCGAAGGCTCGGATGTCGAAGCGGTGCGCGGGCATGCCGACGATCAAGCGGGGGGCGGCATCGTTTGTATCGCGCACCGTACTGGTATGGCACACCGCGCAGTTCAGGAATACGCGGTCAAGCCCCAAGTTGCGGCGCTTGGACACGCCGACCGGCAGATTGCGGCCGGGTTCGTAGATCAGGCCGAGCGAGGCGTAGCCGCCGGGCAGATATTCGGAACAGACCTGCGGCAGGGCCTGCCAGATCCAGTAGGGGAAACCGGATTCACGCTCGCCACCGGTGGAGCCGTACTTGAAGTGCTCCACCGGGTCGCTGTAGCGCACCGGAACATCGGGTAGAAAGCGCAGCGCGGCGTAGAGGCCGCCGAGCACCAGCAGGATCCAGGGCAACAGCAGGAGTGTGCGGCCCAGCCAGCGGAGCAGGGCGGCATGGCGGGAAGGGACGGTCACCTCAGCTCACCACGATCCGGGGCTGTGGGTGGGGTGCAAGGCGCCAGGGTAGAGTAGTGGCGCTCGAGCACCGCAGCACTGTTGGAGCCTCCTTGGGTACTCATCAGGGTTTCCAGTGTGCTTAGCATCGTCGGCAGATCGGCGGACTGCGCGAAGCCAGGCGCATGAATGGCAGCCGGCGGCGGCATCGGTGTTTTCTGCCGCGCGGCGGGTGCCTGCCGGTTCATTTGCAGGCGGTACAGGATGCGTTCGGCGCAGGCCGCCAAATTGGTGCGTATCTGACTATCATCGCCGTACAGAAACCCCGGTGGGAATTTGCTCGCGGCGCCATGACATAAGCCGCACTGGCGGACAAAAGGTTGAAGGTCCGCTGCCACCGACAGGCGGCGAGCGGACGCGGCGGCATCCAGCTGCGCGAGCGGTAGGGTGGACTGTACCTCCGCCATCGGCGCGCCGAGATGGGCAAGAATGGGCGTCAATACCTTGTCCCGGCGCAGCGGATAGGCGCTGAAGGCATCACTGCGGCCATCCAGCGTAGCCTGTGCCAGTGCGTCTATGGCTGCATCCAGTGGGGCGAGGTCCGCTGCGAGTTCAAGCCTGGCGGTCGCCGGATTGTCGCCTTGTGCGCGTGTCAGCCAGAGCCTGCGCAGGTTCTCGCCGCGAGCGCTGCGTACCCCGCCGGCGTGCTCGCTGAGGGTGAAGCCAATCGCAGCGTCGGCCTGTGGGATGCCGCGGCCCAGGCTGATCGGACCGCCATAGTCCGCGCCGGGTAGCGTCAAGCGGTCGATGCTGCCCATAGCGATATGTCCATCATGCAGGCTGAGTCGCGCCAGCAGACGACTGCCCTCGGCGCCATCGCAGTCGAGATCGAGCCGAATATCCACTACCCGCTCGTGACAGTTGAAGGTGACATTGCGCAGCGGCGAGTCAGGCGCAACGGTGAGTTGCCGATCCAGCAGGCGAATATCAGTTTGCGAGAAAAACAGCGACACGGCGTGAATGAAACGGGCGACGTCGGCGCTATTACGCCCGTACCACACTTCCAAGGGCGGGCGCAGCGCCAATGGGTCGAGCGCAGCACTGATGTCGGCGATACGCCGGGCTGCCCTGTCGCTCGACAGCGCCGTAATGGCCTCGGCGCTGAGGTCTTCGCCGGCGAATGGCTGACGGTTGGGCAACTGCGGGTCGGGCAGCGGCAAGCCGGTGGGCCAGCGTACGTGCCAGTTGGCCAATAGAGGTGCGACCAGATCGCGCCGGGTGGCCGGTGTGTCGAGGATCATTGCGCGACTGCCGCCAAGCCGGTAGCGCAACGCTATCCGTAGCGCCTCGGCGCGGCAGGCGATAGCCTCTGCTGGCGTCGCCAGGGCACAGCCTTCGCGCCACAGACGCTGGGCAAGGGCGAAGAGATTGGCGCGGGCGGTCGTGGCGTCGATTGCATCGGGCAGATCCACACCGTGGCGCCAGTCGATGCCGTAGTAGGACTGGCCTGTGGCCGCAAGGCGCGCAGCGAGCGGCGCGCTTGCCGCGATTTCATCCCATGACGCGCGCGAGAATATGGGGGCGGCATTTTGATGGCAGGCTACGCACAGCGCGCGGTTGGCGTAGCCCAGCACGGGCTTGGCATCGGCGCGGTAGTTACGCACGACTTGGAACTCGAAGCGCCCGGCTGTTTCGTTGTAGCTGATAACCTCCAGTGCGGCGGCACTTTCGTGATAGCCGATGTACAGGCGATCCTTGAGATAGAGCTGGCCGGCCGCTGCAGTGGCCTGCGGCTCGCCTGTGACGGCAGCCACGACGCGCGGCTGACGAAACGCCCCGGCGTCGGCCACCGCGGGGCGCTGCAACGAGCGGCCAAGTGGGATCAGCACCACAGTCAATCCTCCCGATGGCTGGTTCGCATCCAGTTCGGCACGAATGCGCTCGAGCAGAGCGGCGAACGGAAAGGGCACCACGGCTTCCCCGGCCGGCCCGGGCGGGCCGAGCAGGATATCGAACAAGGAGCGCCCGACCGGGGGGAGAAACTCGCCCGGGGCTTCTATCACCACCAGCAAGGGGGTGGCGCCTGGAGTTTCGTCGGCCCTGGCCCATAGGATTGGCAGCCAGCCAAGCAGCATCAATGCCATCACTTTCCAGTCCGTTCGGACCATCGCCCACCCGTTTTTTACTGGCCGGCCGGCGCGCGGGCGACCTGTTGCGTACCAGTCCAGCAATCCTCCTGAATCTCGCCTCTCTCCATGAAGGCATCGCGGATGCGTTCTGCGATCTCCTGGTTGTAGAGGACAAAATTCACCACAAAGCTGCGGTCCATGTAGGCCCGGCCGAGATAGAAGCCGGGATAAACCATGCGGATCTCGTCGCGGATCGCAAAGCCGTCGCGTCCAGCCAGCATGTCTGGCATGCGGCGGTATCCGGGAAGCTCGTCGGTGAAGGCGTAATCGATGATGATCGATTCACGCCGACCGTCGAGCAGGCTCTGGCCGCAGTACAGCTTGGCTGGAAACAACAGCCACTGCTCCTTGCCGTTGACTTGAATAGTCTGCAACGGTCTGTTGGCATCTTCCTCGACCACTCCGAGCCGTTTCAGTGTGCTGAGATCCTCGATGCGATTGCGCAGCAGGCGTTCTCCGCGATAGAACACCTTGCCTTTCCACAGGGTTTCACCGACCGCGTCGAGCTTTTGTCCGCCAACATTCACCAGCAATCCCCGCAGCCCGCCGCCGGCGATTTCCGAAAGACGCAAGTTGCCGCTGCCACCGTGCGGAAAGAACAGATCGCCGTCGAACGCTCCGTCCGGAATCGGGCCGGCCGACAGCCGGGCGTAAATCTGATCGACCTGCTCCTGATCGAGGAGGGAAAGGTTTTGCGGAGTGATCTTGTAGCGATCCTCCGGCAACAGGGGGAGTTGGTATTCCAGTTGAGCAAAGTCCGGTTTCTCCCCATACCCCTGGCCATAGGGGGCAAAGTTGATGTCTGGGGGCTGTTCGTCGCGGTCGAAAAAACCGCAGCCGGAACTGCCGAAGACAAGGGCGGCGCAAAGAGTGAAAGTGGCGATCTTCATAGCGGACCCCTTGCACTTACAGTGTGGCAAGGAAGGCGATCAGCGCCTTCTTGTCGGCCTCGGACAGATCCTCGCCGAAGCGGTGACCTTCGTTTTCAATCTCAGCGGTGCAACTGCTATACACCTGCTTGATGAGATAGGGGCGTGCCTTCAGCGCCTCGACCAGCGCATTTGGCTGGCCGATCAGTTCGTCGGCGATTGCTTTAAGGTCGCCCAGCACTTTGCCGCCAGTGTCCTCGCCAAACCGTTGAATCAGACTTGCTTCCAATTCCTGCGCCCCGGTCTTGGCACGTACCAGGTCGACGATGAACTGCTTGTGCTGGAAGTTGCCGAGGGTACCGGCGGTGACGCCACGGCCATCGATTTCGCTCGGGATCGTGAGTTGGAAGCCGAGCAGCTTTTCCTTCGCGGTGCCGTCCCACAGGCGCGGGCCGATGCGCAGGGTGATGTCTTCATTCAACAGCGTCACTTTCGGGGCGCGCTGTGCAGGATTCAGCAATTCGTGCATTGACAGCTTGTACAGCCGATAGCGACCTTCGATGCTGGGGTCGTATTCGAAGCAGGCCGGCTGCTGATCGGGCGGAAGTAGCTTCCTGCTGCTGCCGTCCACATAACGCGGCCGCATCGCGTAGAAATCATTGCCCGTGTGCCGCGGCTTGCCGCACAGTTCCGGGCCAAGCGCATTGTTATGCAAGAAGGGGGCATGCGCCCACAGGTTGAGCAGCGAGATATTGCGATAGTGGCCGCGCCCGCCGTCGCCGGGTTCCCGGACGTTGGCATCGGGCGGCTGCGCACGCAGAGTCTCGGAGCCGTATTCCTGCCAGATGTGGCCGCTCATATGATTGGAATGCAGGGCTCGGCAGCGGTAGGTGCCAACTTCGGAGGCCGAAATGTTGCGGTCGTTGCCCAGCCAGTCCTCGCGCAGGCCATTGCCGGGGTCGATCCTGTGGAAGTCGAGGCTGGCAAACTGTCCGGCGGCCGCCTCCGGCTGGCTGGAATGGCAGCGCGCGCAGGTATTGGCGAAGATCTCCCTGCCGCGAGCAACTGCGTTTTCCCCGAATTCGCGTTCCAGATCGGCGACCAGATCCTGCTCGGAATAGCGGGCTTCTGGCATTGTGGTGCGTCTCTGGTTTTCGCGTGCGACACGCAGATCGGTGGTATGCGCTTCGGCCGACATGAAGAAATCAAGGATATTAGGTAGTCGGTCTTCTATGGCGCGGAAATTAGGACAGTCGCGCCGACACTGGCCAATGTTGAACGGCATCTGGCCGAAGCCACGCTGCTGCGGATCGAGTTGGCGCAGATCGGAGAGATGATTCATCCAGCACTGTTCCGAGCATGAACCAATATTGAAATACACGCGCTGGATCGCCTCGAGCGCGCCGATCGAGTCCTCACCACCCTTCAGAATATGGTGGGCGGTGTCCTGCTCTAGGGACTTTTTCCAGCACTTGCCGTCATGCCCGGGTTCACACCAACAAAGAGCTTCGTCCGAGGAGCCAGCGCAAGAGGCGGCCTTGCGCCATTTCATCACCTGCTCACCGGCAAAGGTCGGCCGTTTGGCAATATTGATCAGGGCGTTGATCGTGCCCGGATTGTTAATCTGATCGGTCGGTATCGCCGAGGTGTCGCTGGCACCGGGTCTTGCATGGGCGAACATTTGCCACTCGAGCGTATTCGAGGGCATGCCCGAGACCATGATTTCTGAGATGCGAGTGTACTGGTTGCCAACCAGGCCCTTTATATTTTCCCATTTGGGGTTAGCCGGATCGGCAGGCGGATTGAGCGGATCGAAGGCAATATGACAGGACCCGCAGGCGGTGCCGATTAAAAATGGTGGCTCGATGGCGCCATCCTGTAGGTGCGAGCGAGCCGCCTCGCCTGCGCCGGCAGCAGCAACCGGCCGGTTGTAGCCTGCCCAACTGGCCAGGCTACGGTTGAGCCTTTGCCAGGCTGTCTTGTCGAAGCGCGGATTGGGAAACTTGCGAATGCCGAGTGCGCCAGTGGACGTGCCGAATTTTAGATCGCAGGCCGATTGGCGCTGGTCGGCTGGCCCATGCTCGTCACCTTCTTTTAGTGGTGCGTCGCGGAAATCGCACGCGGGATCCCTATAGCCGGTGCGGCCGACGTAGCCGAGTAATTCCTCATCACCCGGGCACCAATCCATGCCGTAGGTTTCGTCCACGCTCTTCGCCGGGCAGTCCGGTGTTCCTGGTGTGCAACAGGCCGGATCGTTGATGATGCCCCAGGCGCGGAAGCGGTCGCCGCGCTGATCGCTACGCAGGACTCGGTACCAGTCGATCAATACGCCGACACGTTGCTGGAAGACGTAGGTATGGAAACGGTCATTGCCCGCCGTGGCCTTGAACCATATCAGACGCCCGGCGCACTCCGACTCGTTCAGCCCTTCACGGGCGCAGGCCGCGAAATAAGGCTCATCCTGTGCATGCACGCTACGTGTTTCTGCTGCAGCCGATGGCGTGGTCGCGGATAGAGGAAGAATGATAAAGAGAAAGAGCACGTATGGAATGACGATGAGTAGCGCGCGCTTCATGGAGCGATCTCCACTTACTGTCGGACTGACAACAAGGCACGGCATGGACTTGCCCCTTTCAAACGGGACACCCACACCCCGTTAAATTGATGTCACTACCAGGCGCCTGTATTCCCGAGGTGAACAGTATTTCAGGGCGCTCGTTCAAACTATTAAATGGCTTTCTTTGCTCATGCTTTTGCGTAAATGGCACTTGCCGCGAGGGGGCAATGATCCCGGCGCGGTGTCATGAATGAGCGCAATCCTGCGAATGGGCGGCAACACTGAATGTCGCCTCGCGGGCGATAGCGTCTGTTCGGTATCCATTGAAAGCAGGGACATTCATTCCGCTTTCGGGCGGGAGTTTCTGGAGTGCTCTGACCGTCTATACTGGGTCGGCAATACCAGTGAAGAGCGCGGTACTGAATGGTAAGCCGACCAACTTGGGCCTAAGCGCCACCTTGTCTGTCGTTGCCACGTAGTTCCTCCTTCAGCGTCTCGAGATACTTGATTAGTTCGCGCGCCCGTTTGCCGTGGGCTCCCTGGCGGTGCTTTGTCAAGCGGCGCAGAAAGTTTGCCAATGTATTCAGTGTATCCAGCACCGACCTCCGCTCTCCCTGCGATGAAAAGGCGAGCAGTACTTTGAAGTCAGGATTGTCCTCGCCGAACTCTGGCCTGGTCTGGTGCGAGTTATTGCTGGCGGCATGCAGCAAGGTGCTAGTAAGTGCTAAATTCAGCGGTGCGACGCGGTCCCAGAAGTTTGTCGGCTTGAATCCGGGACTCTCGAGTTCCTTCCGGATGTTATCGATGCGTACCTGTGCGTCGGCCAGTTCCTCCGGGGGGAGGGTTCCGAGCAGCTGGCGTAACAGGGTGGCATGGAGCACGCTGATGGCGGGGTAATACAGACGTCCTCCCCGCTTGTCCGCGAGCCGCTCCGCATCTTGATAGGCCTCGGCCATGGACTGTAACGCCGAATCCAGCTCGTCGTCGTTGATCACTGGGAGCCGACGTTTCCAGATGCTGCCCCTAAGACAATACCGCTCGGCAGTGGAATCTATCTTGAGAAGGCTGTCGACCAAGGCTTCAGCATCCCTCAATAGTTCCTTGCCTTGGTCTTGTGTTTCAGCTGAGTCGAGTAGTACGGAACCACGCCGCGCTAGCATGTCGGCAAGCTGCTCAGTGGTCTTTATTGACGCGCTGCCGTCCCCGGCCGCTTGGGCTGCGCGATAACACAGGATGGCGCGCTCATGATCATCGAATTCGCCCCACAGTCGGCCGAATGCTTCCTGGATGTCACCGCGCGCGTTCCAGCCGCGCCCTTCACAAAGACGGGCGAGGGCGTCAACGCTCTCTTCGCGCTGACGATCGTGGGCGCTGCCCCCTGTGTGATAGCGGCTCAGCTGTGTCTGTCGCTCCAACTCGGCCAGAACCTCACGTGGCGAGACAAAATCATATCGGATCGGCTGCACTCGAGTTTCGCTATAGTGCTGCTGGGGGCGCGGAAGCAGCAGGCCGGGGTCACCGTAGCATTGGTATGCGCCCCATGTATTGCTGTGGGGAAAGCGTTCGTAGGTTTCCCTGCGTGCGGCAAGTACCGCCTCGCCAAAGGTTATGCCATTCAGGAAGGCTTTATAGAACGTGATCGCAAACAGTTCGGCCGCACCGTCCAGCACTCGCCAGCCCGCCGCAATGACAGCTCGTACGCCCATCTCGATCAATTGCGTTGCAAGGTTTGCCGCCAGCATGGGATTGCCTGGGCGGATGTCACTCGCCATCTCATGTCCCGCCTCGATGCGACCAAGTGAACAGCAATTCAGAAAAACGAAATCCGGTACTACGCGCATCTGCTCGATGTGCGCAGGGGTCAGTAGGCTGTTTTCGCCGATTAGCATGCCCGTCACCAGGGAAGGGGCGCTGTTGACGCCAGGGGGGCCAGGACAGGTGACAGGAAGCGCCTCTTGATACACCCCATGGCCCGAGAGATGCACCACCCGCCAATCCTGCCGGTACAGCGCCATCTGGATCTGTTCTGCGTTGCTGCCGATCAGCGGAGGTGGTGTGGCAAAACCGCCATCATTAAGCAAAGGGACAATCTTTTGGGCTTCGGCCTGCGCGCCACCAAGTGGCGGGAAGTGTTTGCTCAATGCCCCCAGATCCGGATCGCCCACCACCAGTGCGTGGTAACCGTCCGCACGCCGGATGCGCTGACGGAAGCGCCCGGTAGAGAGCTGGCGGACCAACCCGCTGCGCACCGACAGTGGTGCGTTGGCACTATCACTGCGGTCGGCGACCCGATCGCGCAGCAGCTCCCAAGGAATCGCTGCTGCGCGGGAGTCCAGCACTAGCTGTACGCGTCGGCGATCCGGTGCCTGCTCCTTCAGCCAATGGGGTAGTAGCAACTCGAAAAGGGTACGCCCTACCTCTTCGTCGTCGCTTTCCTTATCGGTCAGTTGGCGGGTGAACTGTTCGATGCTGTCCAGCGGGATACCGTTGTACAAGCGCTCCGTGCGCGCAAGGCCACCGTAGGTGTCGAACAAGAGCTGGATGCCATCCCCATCGGCAATCTTCATCGAGTTGATGGCGATCTGGGCCCATGCGCCTTCCTCTGGTTCTGCATAGGCACGCTGGCGGCCGCCCTCGTTGGTGACAAGAGTATCGGCGACGGTAAAGCTCCTGCGTAGTTCCCCATCCAGCGTTACCGCCTCGCGCGCTGCCTTGAGCGCCTGGATGGCCCTGTCCTCGAGTAACTCGACGAACTCCAGTCGGGATAGCCTGACGCGGTCAGCCAGTCCAGCCTCAAGCAGACGTTGGCGGGCATTACAATGACCGCGGAGAATGGCGACGACTGAGTCCTGCAGGCTCATCTCGCCGACCGCAGCGCCGATCAATAGCGCACTCACTGGCAACTGAAGTGGCTGGCTTCTGTCGGCGGGGCTACGGTCGTGCTCCTCCAACATTGCAATCGCATAGGTGGTGAGCGCCTGCGCCACACTATCGGCGAGTCGCCCTGGCGACAGCTCGCCGATTCGCCCGATACCAATGACAATGGCGCCAACAGCGAACTGTTCGTCGGGCTGCCGCGGAAAGAGGGCAAAGGTGCTTAAGGCACCTGCGTAAATGCCTGCATCGAGCCGACGTTGCATCCGGTTGTTCAGTGCGCGGTTGAGAACAGCTTCAGCCTGCTCAAGATTGTTCACCCCCTGCCTGTGCCCCACCATCACCGGCGAATCGAGATAGATGAGATCCCCATGGATAACCTGCACGGAAGCCCTGTCCTCGATGCTCACCCCAGGCCGGGCGGTCTCTAGTAGCGTGGCGCCCGTTGCGGCGGCCAGAAGATCGTTCTGGGTGGGGTAGTGTGTGATATCGGATGTGTCTGTAGGGGTATATTCACCCGGAGACTCCAGGGCCCCGCGGGCCTGGATCGAGGCGGGCTTGCGGGTTAGGGCTCGGTGGTCTGTCGTGCCTTTCTCTAGCAGGTCCAGTAGTGCCGGATAGGCCTCGGCATGGGCTGGCATGTCGCCATGCACTGCATTCATGTAATAGCACCGATGACCCTCCTGGCAGGCTTTTGGAATGCCGCTAGCCCAAGTGACACGGCCATCGCCCTCCGCCGTCTTGAACAGGTGAAATTTTTTGTCGTCCCCAATCTCGGCTCGTTGGGGCGTTTCAGCGGCAGTGCCTGCGATATAGATAAGGCGTTCGTCTTTGAGGAGCGGATCATTATTAAGTACGGTATGCCACAACGCCGCGGAATTTTTGAGCGGCTCGGCTGGTAAGTCCGGCCAGTGCTTGCCGTCCGCTTCGCGGAATTCGTTCCAGGTAGCGGGTTCGCGGATTCGATCACCGTTCTCTTCTTTCATCCATGGCAAGAGTTCGAGCACGCCGGGAAACTGCTGTGCAGTTTGCAGCAGCTCCGATTCCGTATGATGCAGATCGAGAAGCGCCAACTTGCCGAAAAACTTGTCGCGTCTTGTCAGCATCAGCGTCACCGCATGCGACCCCAGATTGGGGGTCCCGAGCATGATCACCCGAGCCTCGCCGCGTGGTTGCTCCCTCCAGCGTTTCCACAATGTATCGTTCTTGGCGAAGGCTGCCCTGATCAATATCCCCCCCATCGAATGCACAATCGCGTGTACGGGAAGCTTGCCCTGCTTGGCATCATTCAGCGCGATGTTCATCGTTGCTTCGAGCCCGGATGTGGAGTCCACGATCGATTTGCGCCAGTCATAGCCATGCATCCGGACAACATAGCCGTGCTTGCGTAGCGCATTAGCCAGGGGAAGGTAGGGGCTGGTCATGGGGCCGCCTGGTTCGATCTCCAGGTTGTCGATGCGAAGGTACTTACGGAAACCTCCGGAAGCCAGTGCCAGGGGATTGGCCCATATGTCCCGCTCTGCCTCCTTGAGTTCGGATCCGCACAGACCGGGGACGATGATTACGATCCCTCGAGCGCTTGCGAGCGGTGGGTCGGCCAGTGGACGGGCAGAGAATAGGCCTCGCGCGATATCGTCCGTTAGTGGCCATTCGCCCGCATAATCACGAAAGACCCCATGCGTATCGGGCTCATCGGTTAGTGCAGAGGCGACCGCGCCCGCAGTATCCTCGTTGCCGAAATAGTTGAAATGGTTGACGGCTGTGCCACTGCGGAACATTACCTTGCATGCCCGGCGGGTAGGGCCATCGAGCATGGCGCGTGTATCCACCACCAGGTCATGATCGCGCTCGAAGTAGCGGTCGATCAGACCGAAACGAAGTTCGGCGAAGAAGTCTTTCTCCATCGGCTGGGTGTCACCAGCGACCACGAACAGTTCGCCGCGGCCGGGGTTCCCATTCAGGATGCGTACCAGCTCTGACTGTGGCATCTGTGCCTGGAGACCGGGCAACTGGTCGATCCGTTTACGACTTGCGATGACTGCAGAGGTAATTTCGGCCAAGGTATCCAGACCGTACTGCACCAGGGAGGCAAGCCCACCCAGCACAAACCCTCGGCTACTGTTACGCTGCATCTCGTCGGCAATGGCTGCCAGAACGAATATGGAGAACCATTGATCGAGTTTTTGTCCGGCAAGAGAAGTTCCGATCACTGGGCAAGCCACCCGCACGAAACGTTCGATTTTCAGCTGCGGACGTGCTTCCAGTTCATGAATCAACTGATAAAACTGCTCTTTTTGTCGTGCTAGCGTTGCTTTTACAGCGTCATCTTTGCTTTTTGCCGCATCTAGCGTCGCGTCAATGCCTTTCCGGTCGATCTCAACAGGATCAAGACATAGCAGTTCGCCGACCAGGCCGCCCCGCGAATGTGACAGAAAGCGCACGCTACCGTTATGTGGTAACAGGCGGGCCAGGTTCAGGGCATTTTCGATCGGGCTCTTGGTGAGGGTACGGTGCTCCAGCGCATAGATACGATCCCCGAACCAGGCGCGTAAGCGTGCCCATTGTTCCGGTTGGTGCAGCCATAACTTCGAAAAGCTGCCACGCGAGTTGGACGCGGTACCGTGCAACAGGATCAGGGTCCTGGCACCGTCAGGTATGGGGGTTTGGAGTGGGTCGCCTCGAATGCCATCGTCGCCAACACTAAATAGCCCTTCGTGCGGTACTGGCAGTGTTTCTGCACGTTCGACAAATTTTCCCCGAAGCTCTTCAGTCAGGTTAAGGCCCACCCAACGTAGCGTCTTGATCGTCAGGGTACCTGCCAAGCCGCGCGTGCCCGCACTGGGCGGCGTGATTCTTATGGGCAGATCCCAGGCCCCGTCGGGGGCTTTTCCGGCACCGCGCGTCGTATCGCCTCCTGCTGCCTGCAGGCGTTCGCGCAAATCCGCTCCTGCAGTCCAGAATCGCAATCCATTCTCGAACTCGATCTCTACCAGCGCATCATTGGGAATGCGTTCCGTCACTGCCTCGCTTGCGTCGCCGCGGCTACCTGCTCCGCCGAGGCGGAACGCGCGTGCTGGGGGGGCATCGGCAAAAATGGGCGAGTCCGGCGCAAACTGGCTCGCCAACCACAAGGGGTCGTCCGGCTGTAACCGACCCGGGATATGCACTACAGTCGTTGCGCTAACCTGGTCATTCATGGCAGAGAAACCCTGAAAAAGACTTCGTTATGCTGGTGAAATACGCCCGTCCCCTTGCGCGAGTCTCCCGATGAACAATCGAGCACTCGGGCAGGAAGTGTCGGGGCTAATTCAGACCTTCCTTAGGGGAGGCGGCTGCGGCAACGTTGCCGCCTTACCCAATTAAATTTCGCTTTATCCTGTAAAGGGGCTGTTGTTTTTTTGTTTCATCATATCCAGCCAGGTATTCAGCCAGGTATTCAGCCCTGGAACCAGTTCTGCTGATGGGAAAGGCAGAGCGGTTACTGCCGTCCGTCCATGGTGAGCGGTATGTAATTGCTGGCGTAACTCTTTGATTGAGTGCTGACATTGACGCAGGCCCCATAGCCACGGTCCGAACAACGCGGCCGGTTCAAGTGGAGTGTCCATAGGTTGTTCGTCTGGAAGTAAGCCTTCCTGGTTTCGCGCAGTCAACAAGTTCGCTGTGTAGCCGAACTGCCATTGCAGTAATGAAAGCCAGTAATCGTCGGGCCGGGTCATTGCTCGCATGAGATGGCGCATCCTTTGGTCCATCTGGGCACTATCCATGGCTGCCACGTCCAGAGTTGCCTCTTCGAGAAAGTGGCGCAGATCTGACTTGCGTAGCGGCTTGCTGTACAGGCCCAAATACTCTTGGCCTTTGGGAAGCTCTACTCCATCTGGCAGATATATAGCAATTCGTCGCGCACTCTGGCGGCCATCGAAGAACCCGAGCTCCCATGGTGTCCAGCGGGATGCGACGGAATTTGCTCCCACCACGAAGATCAAGCTGCAGGCGTGGCGCATGATGGTTCTCAGGTAGTCGGCGGTTTTCTCGGTGACGTGTTCTCGATCAAGATCCTCAAAGCTGTCCTTCCAGTCCACGTAAGCCTCGAAATGCAGTTCATTTTCGATGTAATCGTTTAATTCGGTTACCAGGGACTCATCTGCGCGGCGATGTGATAGAAAAACGTCATATGTTCTGTTTAGTGGCTTATTCTGGTGGGAGCTTTTATTGGAGAGGCCAGATATTGTGGTGTAGGGTTGTTTGTTATTCATGAAGTTACTCTGTTTTTAATATTGATATGGCGATGCACCAAACATGGAGCTTGACAGGCATTTTGCCAGGCCTATGGATCTTTTCTTTCCCGCAATCCCGTGAAGAACTAAAAAATAGGGCTGCCATTGTTTTAACAAGTAGTGCAGGTGCGGCGCGTGATGGCGGTGTAGGTCAGGGTGTTATGGATTAAACCTGATAGATGCTATGAGCCATGGGTGCTGCTTCAGCTGCTTCAATAGATAAGGGCCTCGGCAGCGGGTTCCATCAGGGCCAGCAGGCTTATCGGTCTGCACAATAGGTTGGATGTAAAGCTAGTCCTGCCTACATGTCGCCATGATTAATCATTGAGTCCCAAGAGTCATCTGTATAAGAGTCGGGTAATCTTTGCTGTTAATCTATCCAGGCACTTCTTTTCCAACTTTGATGTGGATGAGATACGCACTCCCACATCCGCACCTGCGCTCCGTTTAATGCGCTGCCATCGGTGTCAAGACAAAAGCCTGAGGCCTTATTCTTTAGTCGGTAGCTATCTGGTGGGAGCCTAGTGATTTCCCAGAGTTGATGTGGATGGTTGGCGCATTTCCACGTTCTAACTTGTGCGCCGTTCGTTCTCAAGCCATCAGTATCCAGGCAGAGATTTGAGCTAATATTTCTTAGTCGAAAAAGTCCAGAGTTGAGTTTGTTCATGGTCCATGTTTGATTTGCATGTTTTTCACATTTCTACATCCGCACTGCGCCTCCGTTTACCGCTTCACCGTCAGTGTCTAGGCAATATTTGCTGGAGTCGTTTACCAACATTTCAGCCGTTATTGGCGAGGCCATTAGCAAAGCTCCAAATGCCAACAATGACTTAGTGTTCATTTTTCACTCCTTTCAGTGCCATTCCACACTTGAGTCGTTTACGTTTTTTCAGACCCAAGGCAGGTATCTAATTACTGTTTCGTCATTTGCTGCCCAGAGACAATTGCCGATCTTTACCACAATGATCCATCCGGAAACATCTTGTCTTTGTTCAGATAATTGTCATCGGATTTAAGTTTGCGATGCTTGGCTTTTCAAAATAAAAGCCCTCTTCTGCCAAACACGCCTCCTTATCAGATTGCCTCACGAATCCGTCCCACCACCTTGGCCAGCGGGCCAGCGCTGTCAGCGAGGAAGGCAATCAGCCAATCCAGGTTTTCGATTACCGAGGCCTGCTCGCGAGGACTGGCTCCACGTTTGAATGCGCTGCAATAGTCTTTGATGATCTGTTCCACCAGTGCTTCGCAGCTGGTCGGGAGCGTTTCGGCAGCTGGGGTGCTGCGCACCAGCAGACGTACCAAGTCCAGATCGGCAGAGCCGGTACTATTCCAGAAAGTCGGATTGCATTCGTTGTTATCTTGAAGTTTGCTGCGCAAGCGTGTGCATTCACCCTCAAGGGTGAGTCGCCAATCGTCGGAGCGCGCGGCATCCAGGCGCAGGGCAAGCACTTTGGCAATTCCCCAGTTGCTGAAGGAGTAGGCTTCGCCACTACCGCCAAGCTTGAACGATTGTTCGTAGGCTGCGGCCATTTTGTCGAGTGTATTCAGTCGTGCAGGAGTTAGCTCCTGCATCAGTGCCAGCCGCTTGTAGGCACTACCGAGCAGATTAAAACGCTCCGCAGTAGGTGCGTGCAGGCATAGCGCTTCCAGATTAATGATCGCATCCATCGTGTTGTTGCATATCCGGTGCGTATCGTCGCTTTTGCTGTCGCCTTGCCTTTGTAAAGCCAGCCATTCCTCCATCGCATGCCGGACATGGAAGTTGGCCAACTGTTCGATGACTCGGATCGGGCAGTTGCCTTGGGGGGCGTTCAGTGCCTTTGCCAGCCATTCGATCGCTTCCGGCCAAAATCGCGCTTCACCCCACGCGAAGCCAAGCGCGCTGGCGACGTCAGCCCGTTGTTTCCAGCTTTCCCGTTGCGGCTCCGGGATGCGCTCTAGCAGGTCATTTATACGCTTGCCCGCCGTTTCGTCCTTGCTGGCTGCACTGCTCGCCTTCAGCTCCTCGGCGAGATTATCCAGATCGACGATCAGTTCGGTCGGTGTGCTATAGGGCGGGGGCCGGCGGATACGAAGTTCGCCATTGTGATGCAAGCGGTAACTCGGGTCGCCGTAGCATTGATAGGCGCCCCAGGTATTCACGCCGCGAAAGCGCAACCAGATCTCTTCGCGCGCAGCACGCACTGCCTCGCCAAAGGTCTGGCCATCGAGGAGGCGGGTATAGAAGGCTTCGGCGAAGGCGTTGGCGGCGCCATCGTCCACTGCCCAGCCTGCTGCCACCACCGCGCGCACGCCCATGCGGATGAACTGCACACCAAGGTTGGCCGCCAGCTCGCTGCGATCGCTGGCTCCGCTCGACTGGGTGCGGCCGAGGTGGCAGCAGTTGATAAACACCAGCTCCGGCACCCAGCGCATCTGCTCGATATCGCCGGGGGTGAGGAAGGTTTCACGAGCAATCACCATGCCGGAAACCGGCTTCATTGCTTGTTTTTCTTTGCCATTGGCCAAGGGGAGGGGAAGAGGATATTCATGAGCACCATGGCCGGCCAGATGCAGGATGCGCCAGGCATCTCGGTGCAGGTTTGCGATGATCTCATCGGCTTTCCCATCAATGCATTCGTGCACCTGCCAATCGTAATCAGCGAGTAGCTTTGCTACCCGCTGTGCCTCCTGGCGCGCGCCCGGCAGATCGTCGAATTTGTCCCAGCCGTCGAGATCCGGACTGCCCACCACCAGTGCGTGCGGCTCGAAGGCATGGGCTGGACGAGGACGGAATTCGAGCGTCTTCAATTGGCGGATCAGGCCGGCTCTCACCGCGGCGGGGCGCTCGCTGCCGCTCCAGCGGTTTTCCAGCATTTCCCATGGATAGCGTGCAGAACAGGTGTCGACCAGCAGAACCAGGTCGGTCTGGCTGGGGGCGGACTCCCTGAGTCGCAGGGGCAGGAGCATTTCGTGCAGCGTGCGCGCGGCCTCGGGGTTGGCTTGTGCCGAGCGAGAAGCCTGCTGGATGAAGGACTCGGCAAGGGCAAGCTGGCCGGTGGCGAGGGTTTCCTCGGCTCGAGCGCGGTCGGTGGCGAAGATGAAGCGCAGGGTGTCGCGGCGGCCTTCTTCCTCGATGATTTCCACCCGGTGCCACCAGTCGAGAGGGTCGTCGAAACGTACCCGCCGCCGGCCAGCGCGTCCGCTTTCCACCTCCCTGGCCGGCCAGTGCACTGTAGCGGCGAATTCACCTACGGAAAGGATCTGCCGCAGTCCCTCCGCCGCGGCGATGGCCACATCTTCGTAGACTTCGAGGAATTCCAGCCGGTCCAGGATAACGCGGTCCTCCAGATCGGCATCGTCCAAACGGGCATTGGTGGCAATCGCAGCGCGCAGAATCGTCTCCAGCGAGTCACGGACCGTGATGCCGCCGGGGCCGGTCCCGACCAGCAGGCAGGATACTCGGGCATGGCGCGGGCTGCCCGACGGGCCGAAACGATCATCGGAGCACTGGGCCACCTGTAGGGCGTAGTCGAGCAACGCCGCGCGTATTCCCGCTTCCAGCAGGCTGGGGGTCAGGTCGCCGACTTGGCCAAGGCCGACAACGATCGCGCCGGCCGGTTTGGCGTTAGGATGCTGATTGAAGAACAGTGCGTGGGTATCGAGTCGGCCTGGATAGAGACCGAGCTCCAGTCGTTGTGACAGTGCCTCGTCGAGCTGCTGGTCTAGCGTGCGCTCCGCGCTGAGGATGGTATCGCCGTAGTAGTGCCCCACCATGACGGGATGGCGGGCGTAGGACAGATCGCCATGGCGGATGCTGATCTCGATCATCGGCATCGCCGGGCGCTCGTCGTGCGACTCGTCGGGCAGGCTGTCACCGAATCCAAGGCTGCCCAATGCGGTTTCGGAGGGAATGCCATCGGTCGGGGGGCTGGCGGGCAGGACGAAGCCTGCCGGCTCGTCGGCCGCGGCGCGCCGGCGTGCCGGGGGGCTGGCGGGTAGACGCGTGGTGGTGCCGTTCTCGCTCTGCAACAGGTCGAGGTAGGCGGAGAAGGCACGTTTCTGCACGCACAGGGCATCGTGGGCCGTGTCCTCGACATACCACATCGGCACGCCGGGAAGACTGCCGGAAGCCCAGGTCACGACACCATCGCCTTTTTCGGTCGCAAGGAAGTCAAGGTGCTTGTAACCGGTCGGCTTCAACGAATCAGCGGCGCTGAACTGGTAGGCCCTTATCGTGGACGGCTGGCAGCCGGCAACGTAGCGCATCAACGCTGGGTCGGGCTTGGCCATGCGCAACAGGCGCCAAGTATCGCGGGCACGGGTGAGCGCAGTGGGCTCGGGGGACTCCCTGCCATCCTGCAGGTTGCTTTGGAGGCTCTTCCAGAGGGCTGGGTCGGCGAAATCCGGATCTTCCAGGGCGAAGGGCAGCAGTTCGAGCAGACCCGGGTACTGTCGTACCATATTCACGATATCGCTGGTGCTGTGGGTGAAATCCAGCAATGACAGCTTGGCCAGAGTCGGGTTAAAACCAGTGAGCCAGCGTACGGCTTCATAGGTGCCGAAATTGGGCGTGCCGAGCATCAACAAGCGGCTGTGAGGCAACTGGACGATGCGTTGCCAGAGCGCCGCGCCGAGGCCGCCGTCGGCCATCATCGCGCGCACCACCAGGCCGCCCGTCGAATGGGCGACGAAGTGCACCGGCTGCTTGTCGCGCTCGGCTTCGGGCAGCCATTGTTCGAGTTGCCGAGCAAGCTCCCGGGCTGCGTCACGCAGCGACAGCCGCCAGTCGTAGGCGAACGGGCGCACCCGGTGGGTAAGGGCGAGAAACTCAAGCAGCGGGCCGTAAAGGCTATGGATCAACGTATCCGGAGTGATCTCTGCCGCGCCTATCGCCAGCTCCTGCAGCCCGCCACGCAGCAGGGCCCCGTAGTTGAGCCAGATGGGTTTGCCGCTGGCCTTCAGCTGGCTGCCCATGAAGCCTGGAATGACTATCGCCAGCGGCCGTGGCGTTGTGCCGGACAGAGTGCGATCCACCGCCTCGCGCCAGCGCGGTGGCGCATGCTGGGCTGCGGTAATCGGCAGAAAGCCGCCGTCTTCTCCGTCCTGGCGGGTCAGGCCGGCGAGCAGCCAGCTCAGGCTGCGTTCGTTGCGGAAATAGCTGAAGTGATTGACTTCGCTGCCCTTGTCTTCGCGAAAGCGTGCGCCCTTGTCGGGGCGGCGCAGCCCGCCCGACATCGAGCCGGTATTGACGACCAGATCGTGGTCGGCGCCGTAGAACCAGTCGCTGGCGAGCAGTTTGAGCTTCTGCCACAGGGAATTACCCTCGATGTCACCGGCGATCACGCTGAGGTCGGCGCGGGTCACGAGTTCAGGATGGTGCAGCAGCCGGGTCAGCGCCGAGCCGGGCATCATCGCTTCGAGGCCGGGCAAGGTACGCGGATCCGTGCGTTCCTTCACCACTGCCAGCAGGAAGTCGAGGCCGTCGGCGAATAGGTTCTCGCCGAGCATCTTGCCGGCCAGAAAGTCCAGGACCGACAGCCAGCGGTCGAGCCGGCCGGAGGCCAGCGTGGTGCCACGTGCAGGGCAAGCGGCGCGCACGAAGCGGGTTACCCTGAGTCGCTTCGCGACGAGGGTTTCGATCAGGGTCGCGAGCGCGTCTCGGTCTTTCTCGTAGGCGTCGTCGCGCGCCTGCCGGTCTTCCAGGTCAAGCGGCGACAGGCCGAGCTGCTCGGCGATGGTGCGGTCGGCAGCGAACAGTTCCTTCAGCCGCGCAGGCGTCAGCACCTGAGCGAGGCTCTCGCATCCGCTGAGGCAGAGCAGCTCGCCGATCAGACCGCCCCGGGAGTGGCTGACCAGATGCAGCTCGGCGCCTGCCGGCAGCTGCTCGGCCAGCGCCAGTGCATTGGCAATCGGGCTTTCACTGAGGCTGCGATGCTCGAAGGCGAATACGCGCCCGGCGTACTGCCCCTGCAGCCGCCTGCGTGCAGCTAGGCCGGCGCCGTTGTCGGGTGCCCACAGCTTGCCGAAGCTGCCTTCGCAGCTCGAAGCGGTACCATGCAGGAAGATCAGCAACGGACCCTGATCGGCGGGTAGGGGGCTATCAGCGGCGAGCGGCGTGAGGGCAAAGCTGTCGTCCAGGCTGCAGTGGTACAGTGCCGGCGGACCGAATTTGAACTGCTTGTCCTCGAACCAGCGGCCGAGCTGGCGCGCCGCCTTCTTGTCGAGCTCGACACCGAAGAAGTCCAGCACCTTGATACCCAGCCCGAGCAGGCCGCGCTCGCTGCGGCTGGCGCCACCGTGTCCGGGCATGAGCGTGTCGAATTCCCAGGCTGCGCCGCCGTCGCGCGACAGCCCGCGGCGGCCGTGTTCCCGCAGCAGGTCGTCGGCACGACTCCACAGCACGAAGCCATTGTCCAACTCGATGCGGACGACCTCGCCCGCGGCCACTTCCAACTCGTCGGTTACGCCGTCGCGTGCCCGCCCGGGGACGAGCCGGCGCGCCGTGCCGATGCGGATCTCGCTGACGTCAAGGCTAGGTACGGCATCGTCGAGCTTGCCGCGGATACGAAAGTTGCGTTCGCCCATGGTCGGTCACCGTTCAGTCGAAAATCCGCATCTGCCGCGCGCTGCGGGTACCGAAAATCTGCGGCTCCTGAGGCAATCGGGTCGAGGGCAGGTATTTGCGGATCGCTGTGAACCATTGATCGTAGATCTGTGGCTTGTCCTGCTTCAGTATTTTCAATGCGTAATAGGTGAAGGCCCCGTTGGGGCGACCTGCGAAGCGGGTGTCCCAGCTGTATTGCTCATCACGGCAGCCGGCCAGCAGCAGGTCGCCACCGACCCGGCGTAGGCCACCCTCAAGAGTCAGTGCACTGGCCCGCGGCACGGAGGGCAGGGTGCCGGGCTTCATCCATACCGCAGGCGGCAGGAAACGGGCGCGCGGTGCGTCGGCATCGAGGTCGCTCTCGTCGCCACGGGTGACCGAGCCGGAATGGCAACTGTCGGAGATCAGCAGCAGGCGCACATCGGCGGCGCGGGTATTGAACAGACTGTGGATATCATCGTCGAGCAGCGGTCCGGCCGTGGTGAGATCCCAGGGGCAGAGCGCTTCGTCGCGGGCGTCGGGCTCGTCGCCGTCGGTGTCCTCCAGCCAGGTCCCATGGCCGGAGTAGGTGAGCACGACGGTGTCGCCACTCTGTGCGCTGCCGATCAGATTGCCGATCGCGCCCAACATTGCTTCTCGTGTTGCTTGCTCGTCGATCAGCGTGGAGACGTTGAAGCCGTAACCCTGCAGCACTGCCGCCCAGTCGTGGGCGTCATTGACGCAACCGGAAAGGTCGCTATCGGTGCCGGGGTAGTCGTTGATGCCGATGCACAAGGCGTTCTTGGCCATGGTTGGGCTCCTGTTTGCTGGGGCGTCAGTTGTGGAGTTGGGGAAGTCAGGGGCAGCAGTTTATTAAGCTCTCTATCTGGAACACTCACACTGCCAAGATGAAATAGAGTCGTTCCAGTCATTGCCAATGTATTGGCACTCCCCAAATGTTGTCGAAACTCCGCCTCGATCTCTGTGTTTCCATGCAGTAATACGGCAACCTGGGGAGACGCTGAACGAGGAAATCTCATCATTCATTTTGTCTCCGACATAAGTTTTAATGCGGTTAGGTCTTAAGTCCTGGCGTATGCCGTCGAAATCAGCATGCTCATAAGCAATACAGTCCCAGTGGCTGCGCTGGCACCTGTTGAACAAATTCCGCCACCGGCGACAGCATAGGTGATGAGGCGTGTACAACCTGCGAAGATCATCGGTGCGATAAAAAACATTGGTATTTTATGAAAATAGAGGCTCATGGCAGGCTCTCCATCTATAATTGCTAAAAAATTTTTAGTTATCGTCTGATGGGCTCAAATGGAGCGTAGTGTAGTTGGTGGTCTGAGTTGATTTAGTTGTTAGATAAGTAGCTGAGCATAAATAAAACAGGTAATCCCCCGGCTTTGCCGGGGGACTCCTTTAGGTTTGACCGTGTGAAACGGTCAGCCTTCGAGCATTTGTTGTCGACAGTTGCATTGAGGGCCAAGACGAATAATGCCTCAGTGGAGAGAGGTATCTGGGCGCATGGGTACTCGGCGGGATTGAGTGAAGAGTTGATCCATACATGTACCAGCCAGGAGAGGGAAGACAAGCATTACGGCCAGCGCAAATCTGGCCTATGACGACAGCCGCCTTCAGGCGGCCCCACTACTTGCCCCTTTGAGGGGCTAACAAACTAAAGCCACCGGCTTTGCCGGTGGATAATTACTTTTCCGCACGGTAAGCTCCACGCCTCAGCAGTCGGGTGCTGTCCAGTTATGGTGAGAAATGTCGGAATTATTTTTTATTAGTACTTATCAGATATAAATCACATGCTGTACGTAATTGATCATGCAGTCCTTAGGGAAAGTCTGAATTAGCCCCGATATTTCCTGCCTGAGCGCTCGATTGCTCAAAAAACGGCAGTTCCATGGCAATTCAGGCCGATACCTCTTTGCA
>NZ_SMMU01000043.1 GCF_004339665.1 Azotobacter chroococcum | reverse complement strand
CCCGGGAGTGGGTCGATAGCGCCGCAGCCCGCGCTCATGTCTCTACGGCCCGTGTAATCGAGGCCTCGAAAGGTAAGAGACCTTGAAAGGGCTGGGGCTAAGAGATGGTGTCCACCTATTTATCGTGGACACCTTTTCAAGCGGGGAAATCATGCAGCGTCGTTCCTATTCCACGGCCTTCAAGGCTCAAGTCGTGCAGGAGTGTGGCCAGCCCGGCGCCTCCGTCGCCAGCGTGGCATTGAGCCACGGCATCAACACCATTGTCCATAAATGGATACGCACGGCACGCAGCCAGGTTGAGACCCTGCCGGCGTTCATCCCGCTTGCACTGGATGCGCCCGTGCGGGCGGGATATGCCTCCCGCGCGGACATTCGCATCGATATCCCCATCGGCGCACAACCTTGACCGTTCACTGGCCTGCGGGCGATGCAGAGGGGTGTGCCCGGTTCGTGCGCGAGATAGTGCAATGATCCGTGTTGATGCCATCTGGCTCGCCAGCGAACCGCTGGACATGCGGGCCGGTACGGAAACGGCGCTGGCCAGGGTGGTGGCCGTCTTTGGTGCGGCGAAGCCGCACAACGCCTACCTGTTCGCCAAGGCGTGAAATGGACTCATAGCGAGTCTTCCCGCAGGGGCTACCTATGAAAACATGCTTCCAGCACTATCCTCATCCGAAATCGCATTCGTCGTCAGCAGGTCGATCAAGGCCCGAGTCGCAGCGGATTGGCGACGATGTGGCGCATACACCACGGAGAAGGGTCGCGTACGTCCGCGTAGCTGCGGCAGCAGTTCCACCAGGCGACCGCGCTCCATCCGCTCGCGGACGATGAAGTCGTAGCTCTGGCAAATGCCGAGGCTCTGTTCGGCCAGCGAAACCACGCCCAGCACATCGTCCGAAATCTCGATGGACGAACTGGGCAGCCAGTCGATGTCCCGCTCGCCATCGCGGAATACCCAGGGGGCGAGGCGGCCGGTCCGCGGCATCACGAATGGCAGGCACACGTGCTGCCGCAATTCCTCCAGCGTCTGCGGCGTGCCGGCTCGCCGGACGTATTCGGGCGATGCGATCAGGAGCAGTGCCGCATCCTCCAACTTGCGCGCCACCAGACCGCTGTCGGGCAGATGACCGAGGCGGATGGCGAGATCGAAGCCTTCCGCAACCAGGTCAACATTGCGGTTGGTGATGTTCAGCTCCACCTGGACGCGCGGGTATTGCCGGGCGAAGCGCGCCAGCAACGGCGGCAGACGGTAGTGCCCGTAGGTGGTCGGCACGCTCAACCGCACGCGTCCGGCCAGCTCGCCCTCCTGGCCCTGCACCTCGCGCTCGGCATCGTCGAGCAGGGTGAAGGCCGAACGCGCCTGTTCCAGGTACAGCCGCCCGGCCTCGGTCAGGCCAAGGCGGCGCGTGGTCCGTTGCAGCAATTGCCGCCCCAGGCGCGTTTCCAGGCGCGTGATGGCCCGGCTCAATACAGAGGGCGTGGTCGAGAGCGCCACGGCGCCGGCGGTGAAAGAGCCGTGTTCGACCACGGCAATGAAGGCTTCCACGTCCCCCAGGTAATCGAATTTTCGGCCCATCTTGTCCTCAAAAGAACAGAATTTTTTCTGCTCTGGCAGTTTATCGCCTGAAAAGTGCCGAATAAAGTAGCCACACTCCTCTCCACAGGGTTACTGCCATGAGCCAGACCTCCACTCATCACCCCGCGAAGCCCGTGCTGTTCGTGTTGACAAGCCACGGCACCAAGGGCAGCACCGGTCAGCCGACCGGCTATTATCTCGGGGAAGTCACCCACCCCCTGGCTGTACTGCAAGCCGCCGGCATCCCGGTCGAGTTCGCCTCGATCCAGGGCGGCGAACCGCCGGTCGACGGCCTGAACCTGGACGACACAATCAACGCGCGCTACTGGAACGACAGCGCCTTCCGCGACGCCATCCGCCACACCCAACGCTTGGGCGAGGTCGATCCGTCGAAGTACTCGGCCATCTTCTTCGCTGGTGGCCACGGTGCGATGTGGGACTTCCCCGACAGCCCCGACGTAGCGCGGGTGACTCGCGAGATCTACGAAGCCGGCGGCGTGGTCGGGGCGGTGTGCCACGGCCCCGCGGCTCTGGTCAACGTCACTCTGAGCAACGGCGCCTACCTGGTGGCCGGCAAGAGCCTCAGTGCCTTCACCGACGATGAGGAGCGCGCGGTCAAGCTCGACCAGGTCGTACCCTTCCTGCTCACCAGCACCCTGACCCAGCGCGGCGCGCAGCACCACCCGGCTGCGGACTGGACGGCCAAAGTCGTCGTCGATGGCCGCCTGGTCACCGGCCAGAACCCGCAATCGGCCTCCGGCGTCGGCGCGGCGATCCGCGACCTGCTGCTCGGCCAGCCGGCGCAGGCCTGATCCGGCACCAAAGCCCCTGACCTGAAGCAACGCCACGACAGCGCCCGCACCGCGGGCGCTTGGGCAAACACATCCCGAGGAAATCCCATGGACCTGCAACTGAACGGCAAAACCGCCATCGTCACCGGCGCCACCGCCGGCATCGGCCTGGCCATTGCCCGCACTCTGGCCAGCGAAGGCGCAGCGGTCACCATTACTGGACGCAGTCGCGATAAGCTGGATGCCGCCGTGGCGGAAATCGCCGCGGCCGCCCCTGGCAGCCGCATCACCGCCATCGTGTCCGACCAGAGCAACGCCCAGGGCGCGGCCCAACTGATCGCAGCGCAGCCGGACACCGACATCCTCATCAACAACCTCGGCTATTACGAGGCCAAGCCCTTCGCCGAAATCAGCGACGAAGACTGGCTGCGCATGCTCGACATCAACGTGATGTCGGGCGTGCGCCTGTCGCGCCACTACTTCCCGCGCATGCTGGAGAAGAACTGGGGCCGGGTGATCTTCGTCTCCAGCGAAGTCGGCGCGTTCACGCCGCCGGACATGGTGCATTACGGCGTCAGCAAGTCGGCGCAGTTGGCCGTCTCGCGCGGCATGGCCGAGCTGACCAAGGGCAGCGGCGTCACCGTCAACAGCGTGCTGCCGGCCGCCACCCGCTCCGAGGGCATCGTCGAGTACCTGCGCCAGACGGCGCCGCGCCCTGGCATGAGCGATGCGGAAATCGAGTCGCACTTCTTCCAGACCTACCGCCCCAGTTCGCTGATCGCCCGGATGATCGAGTCCGACGAGATCGCGGCGATGGTCGCGCTGCTGGCCAGCCCGCTCGGCGCCGCCTCCAACGGTGCGGCGGTGCGCGTCGAAGGCGGCACCTTCCGCTCCATCCTCTGATCCGGAGAACGCCATGTCGTCACCTCTCGTCGTCGTTGCGCTCATGCAGGCCAAGCCCAGCCACGAAACCGCCCTAGTCAAGGCCCAGGCGGAACTGGTCGCCATCGCCCGCGTACAGCCCGGCTGCCTCAGCTACGAACTGCATGAATCGATCAGCGAGCCGGGCAAGGTCGTGTTCTTCGAACGCTGGCGCGACCGCGTCTTCTGGGAGCGTCACATGCAAAGCCCGCACATGGACGCCTTCCGCGCCAACGCGGGGCATTTGATCGGCGCCTTCGAACTGCTGCACCTGCACCAGGTGGCCTGAGCGCCCCCCCCTTCATCCATGACATCGGACACCATCATGTTCAATCGCAGCCATCGATTCGCCGCCCTCGCGCTGGCGACCCTCGTCACCCTGTCGAACAGCGCAAGCGCCGCGGACACCCTGCCGCTGCAACGCTGGCGCAGCTATGCCGGCGTGAGCTGGGATGCGCCGAACAACGGCGCGAACCCGGCGCCGTTCGCCGCATCGGTGAACGCGCCGATCGCCGGCCTGCACTTCGACGCCCAGGGCACGGCCTACGTGAGCACGCCGCGCCTGGTCTCCTCTGGCGCGCCGGCGACGCTGAGCATCCTCGACACCAGCGCCAAGACCGGCCCGGCGCGACTGACCGCGTTCCCGTCCACGCAGGGCAACGCCGTGACGGCCGCGCCGGAGCAGAGCCTGCGCAACGTGCTCGGCTTCCACGTGGACCGCAGGAACGGCTGGCTGTGGGCGCTGGACATGGGCGTCATCGCCGGCGAAGCCGAGGCGCCGGCCGGTTCGCAGAAGGTGCTGGTGCTGGACCTGAAGTCCGGACGCACGGTCAAGCGCATCGCGCTGGACGGCGTGGCCGACCGCAAGGGCAGCTTCCTCAACGACATCGTCGTCGATGAGCGCCGCCGCGTGGCCTACATCTCCGACAGCGGTTCGCGCAGCGCCCCGAACAACCGGGTGGGCCTGATCGTGGCGGATTTCGCTTCGGGCAAGACCCGGCGCGTGCTGGACCGGCATCCGAGCCTGCAGGTCGAACCCGGCGTGAAAGTCGTTTCCCACGGCGCCGAGGTGTGGCCGGGCAAACCTCTGCTGATCGGCATCAACGGCATCGGCCTGTCGCCGGACGGCAGCACCCTGTACTGGACAGTGACGACCGGAACGCGCGCCCATTCGCTGCCGACCGCGATCCTGCGCAAGGCCGATGCCAGCGACGCGCAGATCGCCGAAGCCGTGCAGGATCTCGGTGCCGTGGGCGGCAATACTGACGGCATCGTCACCGACGCCCAGGGCGGGCTCTACATCACCGACGTCACCCGCAACGGCATCGTCAAGTACGAACCGCGCACCAAGACGATGTCGCTGATCGCCTCAGACGAGGGCGTGCACTGGCCGGATACGCCCGCGTTTCTACCCGATGGCGACCTGGTCTTCACCTCCAGCAGCCTGAACCAGCACTTCGCCGGCGCGGTCAAGCGCGGCGAGGAGCGTTACGAGTTGTGGCGCCTGTCGTTGAGCGGCCATCCGGCGAAGACCCCCTGACGGCTATTGAACAGGAACCTGTGCATCCCATGAGCATCTTGTTCGATACCCTACGACCTCGGCCCGTTGCGCCTGCGTAATCGCATCGTGATGGCGCCGATGACCCGTGCGCGCAATCCGGACGGCATTCCGAATGCGCTGAATGTCCTCTACCACAGCCAGCGCGCCAGTGCCGGGCCCATTGTCACCGAGGGCACGCCGATCTCCCGCACTGCTCGTCACTCTGGTCGCACTGGCGTTGCTGATGCCCTACAAGCTGCCGATGGTGGCGCTGCTGTTCGTCTGGGGCGCGCTCGCCTTCGGCATGTCACCGGGCTTCCAGGCCGGCATGCTCGCCACCGCCGAGCGCGACGCACCCCGGGCGGTGGACTTCGCCTCGGCGCTGAACATCTCGGCGTTCAACCTGGGCATTACTCTGGGCGAGACGCTGGGCAGCGCCATGGTGGCGCGTGACCACATGGCGCTGACGCCCTGGGCAGGCGTCGCGCTGGTGGTACTCGCACAAGCACCGCTGGCATGGCTGGTTCGCAGGAGCAGTCGGCGGAGCATACCCGTGCCTGCGGCCGGGTGATGGGGACACGTCATGGGATCGCACTTCAGGCGTTCGCCAACCATGAATGCCCGTGGGCCAAGGATTCGTTCGAGCATTTGAGACGGTGGATCGCTTGCAACCCGGCCTACTTCGTAGAGCCGCGCGCCCAGGCCGGGTTCGTCTAGCCGGCGACTGCAAGCAGGAGAAGCCCGCCCCGTGCGGGCCTTTTGCGAACTACGCTCGAACAGGCCCGGTGGGCGGGCCGCCGGGGAGGATCTTTTCTCCCGTGGTTCCCAGCAGCTCGATAGTTCCTCCATCAGGGAGATCCTCCGTGAGGAGGCGGAACAGGCCTGGACCTCTGTAGGAAGGGTACCTGTGGTGGCCTTTCCCTCTCCCTACCCGCTGCGGCAGCACTGAGCCGCCTGATCCCTGCAAGGAAGGCCACTCAGCCCATCCCCCCAAAAAACGGGCCAAAACTTCGCAGAAATATCCGCAAGAATTTCCGCATACAGCAGTAATCTTCCGACCCATTATTTGTAAATAAATGCTTAAATTACACGTCTTTTAGAGCTTTTTAATTTCTGCAAAAATATCCGCAAAAAGAGGTGCCATATCATGCAGCTGGTGACCGGGACGCATTGGCTTGAGCCGCTGCTGCCGTCCGATTTCCCGTCCGAGATCCTGAGCATGGCCGAGCATCTTCCCTACCAAGCGGGCAAGCTGGCAGGGATGCTTCCTCCTGAGACCACTACCTGCGTGGGTGGCCTGCTGCGGGTGACCAGCAGCTTCTACAGCAACCTGATCGAGGGCCAATTCACCGAGCCGGTCAGCCTGGCGCCTCACGCGCCAAAGCGCAGTCGCAAAGAGCTGACGGAGCTGGCGGTGGCACACATCGGAGCACAGGAGGCATTCGAACGCGCCATCTCACGGCACAGCACAGTACCGTGGAGAGAGTTTTTCTCCCCCAGTTTCGCAGCTCGAATACACCGCCGGCTGTTCGAGTCGGCCACCGAGGAACAGCTACGCCTTGCCGATGGTGACCGCCTCGTCCCCGGCCAACTGCGCGATGCCGCCGAGCGGGATGTGATGGTCGGCCAGCATGCGGCTCCGGCCTGGGCGGCGGTCACGCCGATGCTCAACCGGATGCAGCAGGTCTATGGCAGCCCGGCGGACGCTCGCACACGTCTCCTGGCGGCCATGGCGTATCACCACCGGCTGGCATGGGTTCACCCCTTCGCCGACGGCAACGGGCGCGTGGTGCGCCTCCTGACGTATCTCCAGTTGCACAAGCTGAATCTCTCCTCGCCGCTATGGTCGCTCTCCCGCGGCTTGGCCCGCCAGCAGGAGCAGTATTACGCCCGACTCGCCAATGCCGATCAGCCGCGCCGGGGCGATCTGGATGGGCGAGGCCAGCTCACCCAGGCCGGCCTGTTCGAGTTCGTGGGTTTCATGTTGGACACTTGCCTCGATCAGATGCGCTACATCGAGGCCGCGATGCGGGTCGGCCAGATGCGCGAACGCCTGGAGAAGATTTTCGCCTGGGAACCCCGGATCAGCTCGGCGGGAGTCAAGCCGGAGGTCGCCCGTGCGCTGCATGTCCTGCTCACCCAAGGCAAGGTCGGCCGAGCCGACTTCAAGGTTTTCACCGGCCTTGGCGAGCGGACGGCGACCGATCAGCTCAGGAAACTCGTCGAGCTGGGGCTGGTCGACAGCCCTACGCCCAAAGCGAGGGAGATTTTTCCCGCTCTGCCGGTATGGTTCGCACAGCAACTTTTCCCCGACCTGCACCAGAGGCTTGGGCCGGCATTGTAGATGCCCTCTGCCCCTCGACTTGGGATTCTCGGGGTGCCCGGGCTTCAGGCTTATTCGGAAACCTGGCGCACATCCAGCACGGCCCAGACTTCCCAGCCCTTCTTGCGCACGATCTTTTCGGCCTCGAGCTGGGCCTCCAGCGTGCTGAGCGAGCGGGACTTGTGCTCGAAACGAAAGGCAGGACCGCCGTTGCGCTTGCGAACGCTCAGCTCCACCCAGATGTAGGACGGGCACTGTTTGGATTTTTCGGGAGCTGGTTTTGCGGGCGCAAGCCCCAAGGCTTCGCGCATTTCGGCTTCGAGAAGCTGTTCGTATCCAAGCGGGCGTATCCGTTACGGCTTCCTTGAAGGCATGCATTATCCCGCAGGCCATCTCGGACGCCAAGGCGTCTCGGCAGCGGATTTGCACGAACCCCGGCGCGATTATCGCCGGAAAAATGCCCCGCAGGAATCATCCTCACGTATCTCTATTTCCCCAGACCAACTTAGCACTACAGTTGCATTTTTGAAGTGAGATGAGCCCACCTGGCCCAGGCCTTGACGGTATGGGCGCCCTTGACACCCAGCACGTAGCCTCTCCCGGCACATCGCAGGGCGGTCTCGAGATGACTCACGCCATAGACGCTGTCGGCAGCCACCCAGGCAAAAGGCGTGTTCGCCTCGATGGCCCGCTCGATCATGTCCTGGGCCATCCGGGGTTTGGTTGAAAATCCGATGCCCTCCGGTACATGGGCGGCTGCCAGGCGCTCAGGGTCATCCGTCCAGACCTTGGGCAGATACAGCGCCCGGTCGATGAAGGCATGCCCGTGACGCGAGACATAGGCCGCGAAGACACCGATCTGGCAGTTGGTGATCTTGCCGACCGACCCGGTGTACTGGCGGGCCACGCCGCAGGAGGCGTGGCCCTGCTTGAGAAAGCCGGTCTCGTCCAGAACCAGGACGGCCTCGTCGTCGGCCAGATGCTCCAGCACGTAGTCACGCACCAGATCACGCAAGGCATCGGCCTCCCAGCGGCCGCGGCCGAGAATGGCCTGCTGACGCCAGGGGCCCGGATCACCGGGCGGCCTCGGCACGCATCCAGCCGGTCTTGCGGGGCTCGTTGCCCAGCAGGCCATCGAGGAACAAGCCGACAGAGGCCGCCACTCGCTCCTGGGTAAACAGAGGGCGCATACGCGCCTTGACTTCGCGTAGCGATGAAGCCCATAGCTCCAGGGTTGTCTCGATCGATGCACTGGTCATCCGCTCTCTCCCAGGCAAGGGAATACATCAAGCAAGGCATATGAAGGCTAAATATGCAACTGTAGTGCTAAGTCAAAGTAGCAACGGTGCAAGTGCCTTCCACAAGGCCTCGGCGGAATCAAACTGTCGCTCCACCTCCGGCAGGCTCGGCCGGGCCAACAACAGTACTGGAAGGCCGTACTCGCGAGCCACCTGCAGCTTGGGCTCGGTAGCGATGCTCCCGCTATTCTTGCTGATCAGTACGTCGAAACTTTCAGCGGCGAACAGCGCGCGCTCCTCTTCCAGAAGGAATGGCCCGCGTGCGCCGATGACCCGGGCACGAGGAGCGTCGGGATACGCGTCGAGTACACGCACCGTCCAGAACTGTCCGTCCGGTACCGCGTCCAGATGCGCCAGCACCTCGCGCCCCAGGGTGAAGAAGGGACGGCGGAATCCGCTCAGGGCAACCATCAACCCAGCCCAGTCTGTCACTTCGCGCCAGTCGTCTCCCGGACCCGCTTGCCATCCGGGCCGTCTTAGAGCCCAGCAGGGAATACCGGCAATGCGTGCAGCCAGGGCGGCATTGTGGCTGATCTGCGCGGCATAGGGATGGGTCATGTCCAGCAGCCGGTCGATGCGCTCCTGACGCAGGAAGTCGGCCAGCCCCTCGGCACCACCGAAACCACCGACACGCACCTGACAGGTGAGATCCTGCGGAACCTTGCCGAGACCCGCCAGGCTGTAGATGTGGGACGAGCCAAGCCGACGGGCGATGGCCAGCGCCTCGCCGATGCCGCCAAGCAGCAGCAGGCGGGTCATAGCGCACCCTCTTGCACCAATGGTTTCACCGCGTCCAACAGCGTGATCGGCAATGCCGAACGCCAGGTGTCGAAGTTGCCGAGCGGCTTTGCCTGGGCAATGACGATGCGAGTCAGCTCGCCGCCGTGCCGTTCGCGCCAGCCGACCAGCAGCGCTTCGCTCTGAATCGTCACGGCATTGGCCACCAGCCGACCGCCGGGCTTGAGCCGTTCCCAGCATTGCTCCAGTACACCGGGAACAGTCACCCCACCACCGATGAAGATTGCATCCGGACTTTCCAGGCCGTCCAACGCTTGGGGAGCAGCGCCAGCGACCAGATGCAGCGCCGGCACGCCGAGAGCTTCGCGGTTGTGTAGGATCATCTCTTGGCGCCCCTCATCCGCCTCGATGGCAATGGCGCGGCAGTTCGGGTGAGCGCGCATCCACTCGATGCCGATGGAACCGCAACCGGCGCCGACATCCCATAGCAGTTGTCCTGGTAAGGGGGCTAGGCGCGCCAAGGTGATGGCGCGCATGTCGCGCTTGGTCAGTTGGCCATCGTGCCGGTAAGTATCGTCTGGCAGACCAGAGGTTTGTGGCAGATGACGCGGCTGCTTACCTGGAACGCATTCCACCGCGACCAGGTTGAGCGCAGCGGTTTCCTCGACCGACCAGCTCCCGGCCAGCCCATCGATACGTCGCTCGGATTCGCTGCCCAAATGCTCCAGCACGCTCAGGCGGCTGGCCTCGAAGCCTCGCTCGCGGAGCAGCGCGGCAATGGCCGCCGGGCTCTTGCCATCATTGCTCAGGATCAGCAGTCGTGCGCCAGCATGCACATGGTGGTTCAGCACCGCGACCGGACGGGCCACCACTGACAGCTGGGTCAGCTCCTGCAAGGCCCAGCCGAGCCTGGCTGCCGCCAGCGAACAGGACGAGGGCGCCGGCAACACGCACATCTCGGCGGGGTCGAGCACGCGCGCCAAACTCGCACCGACACCGAATAGCATGGGGTCGCCGCTGGCCAGCACGCACAGCGGCGTGCCGCGCCGTTCCAGCACCGGGACCAGGGAGAACGGTCGTGGCCATTCCAGCCGGTCGGCGCGGATACACGGCGGCAGCAGCGCCAGCTGGCGTGGCGCGCCGACGATCAGGCCGGTCTCCAGCAGGGCCCGGCGGGCACGCTTGCCGAGCCCGGCGTAGCCGTCCTCACCGATGCCGATCACGGCTAGCCAGGGCGTCATGGATGTTTCCTCGCAATGAAAGGCCGCTGCGCCTCCTGCCGGAAGCTTGTCATCGAGCCGGACAAAACCGGCATAATACCGCCTTCGTCGGTGCCCTGACGGGTGCTTCGAGTTGCAGGCGGCCGCCTCGAACCGAACTCCCCCAACGGGCCATTGAGGGAACACGGAAGGACAAAGCGTCCCAACCGTGGCTGCCCCCGCAACTGTAAGCAGCGAGTCCGTCGCGCCGAAGCCACTGGGATGACCGGGAAGGCAGCGCCAGACCCTGACCTGCAAGCCAGGAGACCTGCCGACGAACGCTGGTCGCGAGTGCCAACATCGGGCGGGGTGTACCGATGCCATAGTGTCTTCAAGGGAGGATGCTAGAGGTCTGGTCACCGCGTCTTTTTGCAAGGTGTGACCTCGTGGACGATACCCTTGGCAGTGTTCTTTCCCCTGCCCCGCGCCCTTCAGCATGCCCTGGGCTTTTGCGCATCGTGCCGGCGCTAGACGGCGGCATCTGCCGCATCAAGCTGGCCTGCGGATGCCTCGAGGCCGATCAGGCCCACGCCATCGGCGAGGCCGCCAGCCGCCATGCCAGCGGCGTGATCGAACTGACCAATCGAAGCAATCTGCAGCTGCGAGGCGTCCGTACTGGGCATGAAGCGCCGCTGATCGCCGCCCTGCTCGCCGCCGGCCTCGGCCCCTCCACGCCGGGCGCCGACGACGTGCGCAACCTGCTGGTGAGCCCTGCCATGGGTCTCGACGCGAACAGCGAGGCGGACGTTGCAGCGGTGGCCAAGGCGATCCTCGAACTGCTGCAGGCACGTCCCGCTTTCCATTCCCTGTCGCCGAAGTTCGCCTTGCAACTGGACGGTGGAGAACGCTTGGCGATGCTCGACCACCCCCATGATCTCTGGCTCGCGCTGATGCCCGGCGGCACGAGGCTGGCCTTCGGCTTGGCAGGCTGCCCGACCGATGCACCTCTGGCCGCCGTGCCGTTGGAGCAGGCGCCTGCGCTGGTGGAAGCCGCGTTGGCGCTGTTCCTGGAGCTGGCGCAACCGGAGCAGACCCGCATGCGCCATCTACTGGCGAATCTACCAAAGGAGACCTTTCTAGACTGCCTCCAGTCCCAGCTGGCCTTTGCACTGCCCCGCGACCCGGCGGTGCTGAACTGGCGCCGCGCCCGGACGATGACAACCGCGCCGCTGGGCATCCTGGCGCAGCGCCAGCCCGGCCTTTTCCTACTCGGCGCCATGCCCACACTCAGCCGCCTGGATTCTTCGCAGTTGCACGCACTCGCTGAGCTAGCCCGCAGCCGGGGCGACGGCACCCTGCGCTTCACGCCCTGGCAAAGCCTGATGCTGCCGAACGTGGCCCAAGCGCATGCCGCCAAAGCCTTGCGACAACTCGGTATGATCGGTCTGCATATCGACGACAGCGAGCCCCTGACCGGCCTGATCGCCTGCACTGGCTCCGCAGGCTGCGCCAAGGGCCTGGCCGACACCAAGGCCGATGCGCTGCGCCTGGCCCATCGACTGCATCAGGGCACAGCAAGGCCACAGGTACATCTGAGCGGTTGCCCGCGCTCCTGCGCCGCCGCTCATGTCGCGCCCCTTACCCTGCTGGCCCGGCCCGGCGGGCGCTACCAGCTCTATCAACGTACTGCCAGCGGAGCTGGTCTCGGCCGGCTGCTGGCTGACTCACTCAGCATCGACGAAGCCGCCGACCGGCTTACCTAAGGACAAGCGATGATCGATTACATCCGCGATGGCCAGGAAATCTATCGCAACTCCTTTGCCATCATCCGCGCCGAAGCGCGGCTCGACGCCATTCCGGCGGATTTGGAAAAGCTCGCCGTGCGGGTGATCCATGCCTGCGGCATGGTCGATGTCGTCGACGAGCTACGTTTCTCCCTCGGTGCCGGTGCCTCCGGAAGGGCCGCACTGGCCACCGGAGCGCCGATCCTCTGCGACGCGCGCATGGTCGCAGAAGGTATCACCCGCGCGCGCCTACCGGCGAACAACCAAGTGATCTGCACCCTGCACGACGAAGGCGTGCCAGAGCTGGCTCGCGAACGGGGCAACACCCGCTCGGCGATAGCCCTGGAGCGCTGGCGCCCACACCTCGCCGGTAGCGTGGTGGTGATCGGCAACGCACCAACTGCACTGTTCTACTTATTGGAAATGCTCGACGCTGGCGCACCGAAGCCGGCACTGATCATTGGCATGCCAGTCGGCTTCGTCGGCGCCGCGGAGTCCAAGGACCTGCTCGCCGCTGACAGCCGTGGCGTGCCTTATGTGATCGTGCGCGGCCGGCGCGGCGGCAGCGCTATGGCCGCCGCCGCGGTCAATGCACTGGCCACGGAGGTGGAGTGATGGACAGGAAAGGCCGATTGTACGGGCTTGGTGTCGGTCCAGGCGATCCCGAGCTGATTACCCTGAAGGCGCTGCGCCTGCTGCGCGCCGCCCCGGTGGTGGGCTACTTCGTGGCCAAGGCCAAGGCCAGCAAGGGCCTCGGCGGCAATGCCTTCGGCATCATCGAGGAACACCTGCACGAGTCTCAGCTTCGCATGCCACTGGTCTACCCGGTCACCACCGAGAGGCTGGAACCACCCTTGTCCTACGAGACGGTGATCAGCGACTTCTACGACACGGCGGCCGTGCAAATCGCCGAGCATCTGGACGCCGGTCGTGACGTGGCGGTGATCTGCGAGGGCGACCCCTTCTTCTACGGCTCCTACATGTATCTGCACGACCGCTTGGCCGAGCGTTACGAGGCGGAGGTGATACCCGGGGTGTGCTCCATGCTCGGCGGCGTCTCGGCGCTGGGCGTGCCGCTGGTGTACCGCAACCAGAGCCTGATGGTGCTCTCCGGCGTGCTGCCGGAAGAGGAGCTGAAGCGGCGCCTGGGCGATGCCGAGGCGGCAGTAGTGATGAAGCTCGGGCGCAACTTCGACAAGGTGCGTCGCGTGCTCGACGAGCTGGACCTGGCCAAGTGCGCTCTATACATCGAGCGAGCTACCATGGCCAACCAGCGCATCGTGCCGCTGGACGAGGTCGAGCCAATGGCCTCGCCATACTTTTCCCTGATCGTGGTACCTGGACGGAAATGGTCAGCCTGATGCAAAAGCCCCCGGCCCTGGTCATCCTCAACGCCGCCAGCCTGGAAACCGCACGCCGGGTCCAAACCTGTTACCCCGGCTCGCGGATTCACGGCCTGAGCGGCCGCGTCGAGGACGCCGACCAGCCTTATGAGGCCTTTGGCGAGACCCTGCGCGAGCTCTACGCCAGCGATACCCCGATCATTGCCTTCTGCGCCGCCGGCATCGTCATTCGTACCCTGGCGCCGCTGCTGGTGGCCAAGGGTGCGGAGCCGCCGGTATTGGCGCTGGCCGAAGACGGCAGCGCCGTGGTGCCGCTGCTCGGCGGCCTGGGCGGTGTCAACCGAATGGCCCGCGAGATCGCCGAGGCGCTGGATGTGGCCCCGGCGATCACCACCAGCGGCGAATTGCGCTTCGGCACCTGCCTCCTCAACCCGCCGCCTGGTTATGTACTGGCCGATCTGGAGCAGGGCAAACGCTTCGTCAGCGACCTGCTGGGCGGCGAGCCGGTGACCATCGAAGGCGACGCACCCTGGCTGGACGAGGCGCAGCTGCCTTTGGACGAGCAGGCCCGTCGACGCATTCGCGTCACGCCGGAGCGTGCCAGCGGCGACGCGGCCGAGCTGCTGATTCATCCGCGCCTGCTCTTGGTTCATGTCCAGGGCGAGGCATCGGCCGATCTGGCGGAAAGGATCCGAGCCCTGCTGGCCGAGGCGGGACTGGCTGAGCGCGCGCTGGCTGCTGTACTGGCCGGACGTGGCCGGACAGGCGATGCGGCGCTGGCCGAGGCCGCTAAGGTGCTGGGTATGCCCCTGCGCTTCATCGATGACCGTTTACTGCTCCCTGAACCGCAGGTGCGACACGAAGGCCTGAGCCTGTACCGCTGCGCCACGCCCCGGGAAGCCGCGCGTCTCGGGCAACCGCGCGGACGCCTGACGGTGGTCGGCCTCGGCCCCGGCGCTGCCGATCTGATGGTGCCAGCGGTACGCCGCGCGCTGGACGAGGCCGAGGACGTACTCGGCTACGAGACCTATGTCAGCATGGCCGGGCCGTTCCACGCAGAACAACGACTGCATTGCAGCGACAACCGCGAGGAGTTGCAGCGCGCTGCCCATGCCTTCGACCTGGCCGCGCAGGGCCGGCGCGTGGTGGTGGTGTCCTCCGGCGATCCCGGCGTATTCGCCATGGCCGCCGCCGTTCTGGAAGCGCTGGAAGCTTCCCGCGATCCACACTGGCATGCCGTCGAGCTGGAGGTGCTGCCGGGCGTCTCCGCCGCCCTCGCCACCGCCGCCCGTGCCGGCGCACCGCTGGGCCATGACTTCTGCATGTTGTCGCTGTCGGACAACCTCAAGCCTTGGCGCGTGATCGAAAAGCGCCTGGATCAGGCGAGCGCCGCCGACCTGGCCATGGCCTTCTACAACCCGATCTCCAAGGCGCGCCCTTGGCAGCTCGGCCGCGCGCTGGAAATCGTCGCTCGCCATCGCGCCCCGGAAACCGTCGTGGTCCTCGGACGCGACATCGGACGACCGGCGGAACGCCTGCGCGTCACGACTCTCGGCGAGCTGACGCCCGAGCAGGTGGACATGCGGACCCTGGTGATCATCGGCTCGTCCACCACGCGGCGTTTCCCCCGTGGGGATGGTGGAGAATGGGTGTATACGCCGCGCTGGTATCCCGGCTCGTAGCATCCGGAGCGTACCTCCCGTCGCCAGGTGGATAACGGCGAAGCCTTATCCACCAATCCAAAGGAAGGCTCCACGGCACGCTGGAGGGAAACGCTGCGCGGTTTTCCTCCCTGGCCTACTCCCCCACTCGCCTGCGCAACAGATACGTATCCATGATCCACCCATGGCGGCTGCGTGCCTCGGCACGGACCTGTTCGATCTCGTCGGCCACCTCGGCGAGCCGGCCGCCGATCAGGATCTCGTCCGGCGTGCCGACGTAGGCGCCCCAGAAGATGTCCATGTCCTCGCCGACGAAGCGCTTGTAGGTGTTCTTCGCGTCCAGCATCACCAGCACGCTGTCCAGGCGCTCCGGAAAGCCTTCGGCAAGGCGGCGGGCCGGAGTGATTTCCAACGCCTGACCGATGCTGTTCAGCGTGGTCCGGTGCTTCGCCACCAGCGCCTGGATGCTGCTGATGCCGGGAATTACCTCGAAATCCAACACATGCCGCCCACTCCGCGCGATGGCCTCGACAATGCGGATGGTGCTGTCGTACAGAGCCGGATCGCCCCAAACCAGAAAAGCCCCGCATTCGCCGTCGGCCAGTTCCTCGGCGATCAGCCGCTCGAACACGGCCTGCTTGTCGACGTTCAGGTCGTCGACGCTGGCGCGGTAGTCGGACACATCCCTGACCCGCTCCGGGCAGGTGGCCTCGACGATGCGGTAATCGTCGTCCTCGATGTAGCGACGGCAGATTTCCTTGCGCAGTGCCACCAGCTTCTCCTTGGCCGGCCCCTTGTCCATGACGAAGAACACATCGGCCCGGTTGAGGGCCTTGATGGCCTGCACGGTGAGGTAGTCGGGATCGCCCGCACCGATACCGATGATCAGGATGTGCTTCACGAGATACGACTCCGTATTGGGTTACGCGATGCCTCACAGGCTCGCCAGTTGTTCGATATGCCGATATTCGGCGCTCAGCTGCTCGGCCAGCAAGCAGGCTCGGCCGAGCCGGATAGGCGTGCATTCGATGTCCACCAGCAGTGCCGGGCAGGCACTGGCGGCCAGCGGGGGCCAGTCGCGTAGGCGGCCGTCGGTGACCACCAGCAACCATCGTCGCTCGGCCGGATGCAAGCGCTGCCGCCGCGCCAGCCAGCTGGCCGCTTCGCCCAGTGCCTCGATCAGGGGGGTGCCGCCGCCCGCGCCGAGCCCTTCGAGCCACTTTCGCGCAGCTCTAGAAGCCTTGCGTCCCTGCCACACCCATTGCGGTCGGGTGCCGTTAGCATGCAACAGCGCCAGGCGCGCACGCTGACGGTAAGCCTGCTCGAACAGCTGCGCCAGCAGACCCTTGGCCTGCGACAAGGCGCCTTGGCGGCGAGTCGAGGCGGAAGCGTCCACCACCACCAGCCACAGCTCGCCAGGCCTGGCACTGCGGGGCTTGCGATGCAGCTCCCGAGGCTGGCGCGGCCGCCCGCGCCGCAAGCTGGCGGGCCAATCGACGGGCCCTCCCTCCCCACCACGGCGGGCACCACTGCGCCCACCCGCGAGATTGCCTGCTCCCGGTCTGGCATCCGCGCTCCCGGCACCGGCCGGGCGGATGCTCAGGGCTTTTTTGGCCAGCGCGGGAGCTCCCGCCTCGCCCCCATGGTTTGTGGCTGTGCCGGCAGCTCACCCCACTGGCCTTCGCCCTGTTCGACTTTCGATGAAGCGGATCCACCCTGCGAAGGCCTTGCTGAAGATTGGGGGGGCATCAAATGACGGCGATGGCGCAGGACGAAGGGCTCCACCCGGTCGATGTCCCCTGCCTCGATGGCGAAGCTGCCTCGCCAGGCGGCATGCGCACGGGCGGCCCGTAGCCAGACCAGGTCGGCGCGCATGCCGTCCACGCCCGCTTCGAAGCAGCGGCGGGTGATCGCCTCCAGGCTCGCCTCGTCCAGTTCGATCGCGGCCAGACGCTCTCGGGCGACCCGGCACCGCTCGTGGAGGGCGCTCTGCGCCGCAGCCCAGCGCTGGGTGAAAGCCACCGGGTCGCTATCGAAGGCCAGGCGGCGGCGAACGATCTCGGCGCGCTCTGCCGGTTGCGGCTGGCCTTCCAGCGCCAGGTTGAAGCCGAAGCGGTCGAGCAGCTGCGGGCGCAGTTCTCCTTCCTCCGGATTCATGGTGCCGACCAGCACGAAGCGCGCCCGGTGGCGGTGGGAAATGCCGTCCCGCTCCACGTGGTTGACCCCGCTGGCGGCGGCATCCAACAGCAGGTCCACCAGGTGGTCCGGCAGCAGGTTGACCTCGTCCACATAAAGCACGCCGCCATCGGCCCGGGCCAGAAGCCCCGGCGAGAAGCGCGTGCGGCCTTCGCCCAGCGCGGCATCAAGGTCCAGCGTGCCGACGATGCGCTCCTCGCTGGCCCCCAGCGGCAGGTCGACGAAGGCACCGCCAGGCAGCAGCTCGGCGACGCCACGCGCCAGGGTCGACTTGGCCATGCCGCGCGGTCCCTCGATCAGCACCCCGCCGATGGCCGGGTCGATGACCAGCAGGCAGAGCGCGAGCTTGAGATCGTCGGCGCTGACCACGGCGGCCAGGGGAAAGGACTGGCGGGGCGCTCGCCTGGGAAAGTCGGGTTTCGGCGTGTCCATCTCAGGATTCCTCGTTGTCCAGCAGCAGGTTTTCCAGCAGCTCGCGGTATTCGCCGGGCGACTGCCAGAGGCCGCGCTGCTGGGCTTCCAGCAAGCGCTCGACGATGTCCTGCAAGGCGCCCGGGTTGTGCTGCTGGATGAAGTCGCGGGTATCGCGATCCAGCAGGTAGGCATCGGTGAGCAGGGCGTACTGGTGATCGTCGATCAGCTCGCTGGTGGCATCGAAGCCGAACAGGTAGTCGACCGTGGCGGCCAGTTCGAAGGCGCCCTTGTAGCCGTGGCGCTTCATTCCGGCGATCCACTTGGGATTGGCGGCACGGGCGCGGACCACGCGGTTGAGTTCCTGCTTCAGGGTGCGGATGCGCGGGGTGTCCGGCTGGCTGTTGTCGCCGTGGTAGCTGGCGATGCGCTCCCCGCGCAGGGTTTCCACGGCGGCCAGCATGCCGCCCTGGAACTGGTAGTAGTCGTTGGAGTCCAGCAGATCGTGCTCGCGGTTGTCCTGGTTGTGCAACACCGCCTGCAAGCGCTCCAGGCGTTCGGCGAAGCGCTCGCGGGCCGGTGCGCCCTCGCTGCCGGCGCCATAGGCGTAGCCGCCCCAGTTCAGGTACACCTCGGCCAGATCGGCGCGACTCTCCCAGGCACGCTCCTCGATGGCATTCTGGATGCCCGCACCATAGGCGCCAGGCTTGGCGCCGAAGATCCGCCAGCCGGCCTGGCGACGGGCCTCGGCCTCGCTCATGCCGCTGTCCTGCAGGATCAGCACCTCTTGCCAGACCCGTGCCGACAGGGGATTCCAGGCCTCCTCCTCGTCCAACTCGGCCACCACCTGCACGGCGTCGTCGAACAGGCGAATCAGGTTGGCGAAGGCATCGCGAAAGAAACCGGATACCCGCAGGGTGACGTCCACCCGAGGCCTGCCCAACTGCTCCAGGGAGAGCACCTCGAAGCACTCGACGCGCTGGCTGCCGGGCTGCCAGACTGGACGCACGCCAAGCAGCGCCAGGGCCTGGGCGATGTCGTCGCCGCCGGTGCGCATGGTCGCCGTGCCCCATACCGAGAGGCCGAGCTGACGCAGGTGGTCGCCGTGGTCCTGGAGATGCCGCTCCAGCAGGCGGTCGGCCGATTGCACGCCGATGCGCCAGGCGGTGGGCGTGGGTAGGTTGCGCACATCCACCGTGAAGAAGTTGCGGCCGGTGGGCAGCACATCGAGACGACCACGGCTGGGCGCGCCACTTGGACCGGCCGGCACGAAGCGGCCCTCCAGCGCGGCGAGCAGGCCGGCTATTTCCGCCGGTCCGCAGCCATCCAGCAACGGCGCCAGATGCTCGCGCAAACCATTCAGGACGGGCTCGGCCTCGCCCCTCACCTTGATCGCCTCCCCGCTCAGGCAGGACTCGATCAACCGCAGAGCGAAGTGCTCCAGCCGTTCGCGAGTATCGCCCGTCGTGCGCCAGGGATCGCTGCCGCAGACCAGCAGTTCGGTCGGACGCGCTCCCTTCCAGAGTTCAGCCATGTCGCAGTCCAGCGGATCGAAGCCCAGCGCCAGGTCCCGCGCCAAGGCGCGCAACAGGCTGGCATTCGCGCCCTGCCCGTCGCCACGGGGAATGCGCAGCAAGGCCAGCAGCGTGTCGCGGCGCAGCGTGCCGCTCGGCGACTGGCCGAACACATGCAGACCGTCGCGGATCTGCGACTCCTTCAGGTCACAGAGGTAAGCGTCCAGCTGTGGCAGCCAGCTGTCCGGGTCGCCGTTGAGTTGCAGGCCGAGTTCGCTGTCAAGCCGGGTCGCGCGCACCAGCGCGAGGATCTCGCCACGCAGCTCGATGGCGCGGCGCACGTCCAACTGGCTGGCGTCATAGTACTCGTCGGCCAGGCGCTCCAGATCACGTAGCGGCCCGTAGCTTTCGGCGCGGGTCAGCGGTGGCATTAGGTGGTCGATGATCACCGCCTGGGTGCGACGCTTGGCTTGGGCACCCTCGCCGGGATCGTTGACGATGAAGGGATAGATGTTCGGCAGCGGGCCGAGCAGTGCGGTGGGCCAGCAGGATGGCGACAGGCCCACGCTCTTGCCCGGCAGCCATTCCAGGTTGCCGTGCTTGCCGACATGGATGACGGCGTCGGCCGCATAGACCCGCCGCAGCCAGAAGTAGAACGCCAGGTAGCCATGGGGGGGCACCAAGTCCGGATCGTGGTACACGGCGCTGGGGTCGATGCCATAGCCGCGTGCCGGCTGGATACCGACGAAGGTCAGCCCGAAGCGCAATCCGGCGATCATCATCCGCCCGGAGCGGGACATCGGGTCCTGTTCGGGCGCGCCCCAGCGCGCCAGCACGGCCGTGCGATTGGCCTCGGGCAGCTCCGCGAAACAACGCCAGTAATCGTCCAGCGCCAGGCTCTGGGCGCAGGGGCGCAGATCCAGGGTGTCGAGATCGTTGGTCACGCCGCCGAGCAACTGGTGGATTAGTGCCGTGCCATTCTCCGGTAGATTTTCGATCGGATAACCCTGCCGCTGCAAGGCTTGCAGGATATTCAGAGCCGCCGCCGGAGTGTCCAGACCGACGCCGTTGCCGATACGACCGTCGCGGGTCGGATAGTTGGCCAGCACCAGAGCGATGCGCTTGTCGCCATTCGGCTTGCGGGCCAGCTCGCACCAACGGTGCGCCAGTTCGGCGACGAAATCCATCCCAGGCAGATGCGGGCGATAGCAGACCACATCGCTCTGGCTGCGTTCGCTGTGCCAGGCCAGCCCCTTGAAACTGATCGGCCTGGTGGCCAGGCGCCCGTCCAGCTCCGGCAGCGCGATATGCATGGCCAGATCGCGTGATCCGAGGCCTTGGGCGCTATCCTGCCATTGCTCTTCGCTGTCCAGTGCGCAAAGCGCCTGGAGCACTGGCACATCGCGGCGGAACGGCCGGAGACTGGGCGCCTCTGGGTTGGATTGGGCGAAGCCGGTAGTGTTGAGAATGACCGCCGCCACGCTCTCGTCCAGCCAGTGTTCGACCTGCGCCAGACAAGCCGATTCCTTCAGGCTGGCCACAGCGATCGGCAGCGGGTTCAACCCCTGGGCCTGCAGGCGCTCGCAGAAGACGTCGACAAAGGCGGTGTTCGCCGCCTGAACATGGGTGCGGTAGAACAGCAGCGCCGCCACCGGCCGCCCCGGTTGCCAGCGGGCCTGCCACTGCGCCAGCGTGGCTTCGCCCTGCGTCGGGTGATAGAGCACGGTACGCGGCAGAGCCCTGGGCTCGTCCCAGCGGTAGTCGCGGTCCAGCCAGCGACTGGCGATGCAGTGGAACAGCTGCCGCGCATTGTCGCGGCCGCCTTGGCGCAGGTACTGCCAGAGCCGTTCGCTGTCCCCGGCGGAGACGTTGCCCAGGCCGCTCAGCTCCGGATCGGGGCTGTCGTCGCCGGGCACCAGGATCAGCCGGGCGCCGTTTTCGGCCAGCTCGACCAGACGCTCGATTCCATAGCGCCAGTAGCTCACGCCGCCGTGCACCGAGATCAGGATCACCCGGGCGTGGCGCAGCACCTGCTCGACGTAGAAATCCACCGAGGCATGGTTGGGCAGTTGCGCCGGACTGGCCAGGCGCAGGCTGGGATAGTCGTCCGGCAACGTGCGGGCCACCTCGGCAAGCAGCGACAGGTGCGAGTCGCCGGTGCAGAGGATCACCAGCTCGGCGGGCGTCTGCTCGAGGTCGGCGATGCTGTCGGCCGGCAGCTGGACGCCGGGCTGGGCGCGGAGCAGGTGCATCAGTCAGCACCTGCCCGTTCGTAGGAGCGAGCTTGCTCGCGAAGCTTTTAGTGCTCTGTTGTCCGCGAGCAAGCTCGCTCCTACAGGGTGGGTTCTCATCCTCACATCAGCGCCGCCCGAAGCTCGCCAATGATCGCGGCCCGGTCCAGCTGCTGGCCGATCATCACCAACCGTGTAGCCCGCGCCTCGCCGGGCTGCCAGGCACGATCGAAATGCCTGTCGAAGCGCTGCCCCACGCCTTGCACCACCAGCCGCATCGGCTTGCCGGGAATGGCGGCGAAGCCCTTGATCCGCAATATCCCATACCGCGCCACCGTATTCCTCAGCGTGGCGAGCAGATGCTCCTCCGCCACTTCCGGCAGGGAAAGGTCGAAAGAGTCGAATTCGTCGTGGTCGTGATCCTCGTCTTCCAGGTCATGGTGGGTCTGGCGGCCGTCGATGTGCAGCTCAGTCTCGCTGCTCAGTCCCAGCAGCACGTTCAAGGGCAGCTCGCCGCCATGGGCCTCGATCACCTTGACTGCTGGCGGCAGTTCCTCGGCGACCTCGGCGCGTACCCTTTCCAGCGCGGCGGCATCGAGCAGGTCGGTCTTGTTCAGCACCACCAGGTCGGCGCTGGCCAGTTGGTCGGCGAACAGTTCGTGCAGCGGAGACTCGTGATCCAGGTTCGGGTCCTGCCGGCGCTGCGCGTCCACCTGCTCGGGGAAGGCGGCGAAGGTGTCGGCCGCCACGGCCGGGCTGTCGACCACGGTGATCACCGCGTCCACGGTGCAGGCATTGCGGATTTCCGGCCAGTTGAAGGCCTGCACCAGCGGCTTGGGCAGGGCCAGACCGCTGGTCTCGATCAGGATGTGGTCAAAGTCGCCGCGACGGGCCACCAGTTCACGCATCACCGGGAAGAACTCTTCCTGCACCGTGCAGCACAGGCAGCCGTTGGCCAGTTCGAAGACACGCCCGTTGGCCTCTTCCTCAGTACAGCCGATGGAGCATTGCCGGAGAATTTCGCCGTCGATGCCGAGTTCGCCGAACTCGTTGACGATCACAGCGATACGCCGGCCCTCGGCATGCGCCAGCATATGCCGCAGCAGGGTGGTCTTTCCGGCGCCGAGAAAGCCGGTGACGATAGTTACGGGAAGCTTGGCGAGCGATTTCATGGTTGGCCCTGCGTGGATCGTTGCGGATCAGCGGGCAGGCGAGAACGGACAGGCGCATGGAAAAGCACCGGCCAGCACCACCGGATCACCCCGCCCAGTTGTCATGGATGTTCGAGGCAGGTCTCCTGGCTGACGGCCTGCGCAATGCGCATACCCCTTCGCCTTCCCGCTTGGCGCAGTGGCATATCGAAGGGTTTGAGGCCGTATACAGTTGCGGGGGCAGCCACGGCTCGACCGTGTTCCCTCTTAGCTCCGCGCAATGGCGGAGAACCTCGAAGCCGGAAAGGCTACGCAGAGTCTCCGGGCGGGTCAATCGCCACGGTTGACGCTCGCGCCGGCCCGTGCTCAGCTAGAAAGACGGTTTCAGGTGTCTCATGCCGCCGAGCGCGAGGTGAAACGGGAAGCCGGTTCAAGTCCGGCGCTGCCCCCGCAACGGTAAGTGTACGAAGGGTCGATGTAGCCACTGTGCCGTCGGTTCGCCGAAGATCAGCTGCGCAAGATCTCGCGGACCGGGAGGCATGGGAAGGCCGTCCCGACCGTCTCCATGACGGACGTCACAAGCCCGGAGACCGGCCTGAGGCCCTGTTGGCAACCCGCGGAGGGCGGGCGTAGGCCGGAACCCAGGCGCTTCAGTGGCCCGGCCCCATGTCGCGCACTCCTTTCGCCTCACTCACAGTCACGGAAGGTCATACCATGTCCGCTACCCTCTCCTCCTCCGCCTCAGCGGCGCTCTCCCGGCCGAAACGTATCACCCTCGCTCTGGGCAGTTGCCTGCTCGGTGCGGTGTTGATCTTCTTTGCCGGCTTTTCGCCCATAGAGGCGCTGCACAATACGGCCCACGACACCCGCCACAGCGCAGCCTTCCCCTGCCACTGAGGACTCCATGATCAAGCGCATCGCACGAACCGCAGGGTTTGCCGGGCTGCTCGCCGCCCTCCTGCTGACCCTGCTGCAGAGCCTCTGGGTGACGCCCCTGATCCTCGAGGCGGAAACCTACGAAAACGGCGTCGAACACAGCCATGCCGAAGAGCACGACTATGCGGACGGGCATGTCCATGAAAGCTGGGCACCCGAGGATGGCTGGCAGCGGACCCTGGCCACGGGGCTGAGCAATCTCGTCGTAGCGGTTGGTTTCGCCCTGATGCTGGCCGGCCTGTTCACCCTCCACGCACCGGGAAAAACCTGGAATGGGTTGTTATGGGGACTCGGTGGCTTCACCACCTTCAGTCTGGCGCCTTCGCTCGGCCTGCCGCCGGAACTGCCAGGTACCGAGGCGGCCGATCTGCTACTGCGCCAGTACTGGTGGATCGGCACCGCCGTAGCCACCTCCATCGGCCTGGTTCTCATTGCCTTCGCACGATCCTGGAGCCTGCGCATCTCTGGTGCTGTGCTGCTGGCGATTCCGCACCTGATTGGCGCACCGCAACCAGAAGTGCATACGAATCTGGCCCCCGAGACGCTGGCCAACCAGTTCATCCTCGCCTCGCTGGTAACCAACGCGCTGTTCTGGGCAGCACTGGGACTCTCGGCAGCTTGGCTGTTCGGTCGCAACAGCCGCAATGCCTGAGCCCGATAAAGCAGCATGGATGCATATCGCCGGACTCGGCTGCCGCCGGGGCTGCCCGCTGGAATCACTTTTGGCGCTGCTGCATGCAGCGCTGGACGAAGCAGGCCTGCGGCCCGGCGATCTCGCCGGACTGGCCAGCAGCGTGCACAAGCGTGACGAGCCCGGGCTGCTGCGCCTGGCCGATCATCTGCGCCTGCCACTGGCCTTTTTATCCGCCGAACGTCTGAGCGCTTACCACGACCGCCTGACCCGGAAATCGCCGCTGGCCCTCAGCATCACTGGCAGCTCCGGCGTCGCGGAAGCCAGCGCCATGGCCCAGGCTGAAATCCTAGGGGCCGGACCGGCACGCCTGCTACTGCCCAAGCGTACCAACACCGTGGCCAGCCTCGCGCTGGCCACGGCGCCCCTTCACACCCTTCTGGATCATCCATGACCATCTATTTCATTGGTGCCGGCCCCGGCGATCCGGAGCTGATCACCGTCAAGGGCCAGCGTCTGCTACGGGCCTGCCCGGTCATCCTGTACGCTGGGTCGCTGGTGCCCGAGGCAGTGCTCGAAGGCCATTGTGCGGAGCGTGTGATCAACACCGCCGAGCTGCGTCTGGAACAGATCATCACACTGATCCGCGAAGCTCATGCCAAGGGGCAGGACGTGGCCCGCGTGCATTCCGGCGACCCCTCTCTGTACGGCGCCATCGGCGAGCAGATCCGCCACCTGCGCGCACTGGACATTCCCTTCAAGATCATCCCTGGGGTAACCGCCACCTCTGCCTGTGCCGCCCTGCTGGAAGCCGAGCTGACCCTGCCGGGTGTGTCGCAGACGGTGATTTTGACGCGCTACGCTAGCAGCTCGGAAATGCCCGAGGGCGAAGCCCTTGAAGACTTGGCGCGGCATCATGCGACTCTGGCCATCCACTTGGCGGTGAAACACCTGGAACGCATCGTCGAAACGCTGCTGCCGCATTACGGCAGCGACTGCCCCATCGCAGTGGTCCATCGTGCCAGTTGGCCCGACCAGGAACAGGTCAGTGGTACCTTGGCGGATATCCTGGACAAGGTCCGCGGCAAAGGCTTTCGCCGCACGGCCCTGATCCTGGTCGGTCAAGTGCTAGCGGCCGAGCACTTTGCCGACTCGAGGCTCTACCACAAAAACACTCTGCACCTGTTCAGGCCGCAACAGGCCTGAAGCAATAGACGCTTGTACTCACCTTGCCGCAGTGAAGCGCTGTTCCATCCGTTCTCTCGTGAATCAAATCGACTGTTAGGATGAACGTATTCTCCCTGATCTCTCATGACACAGTAATGTTTTGGTCTCGATGCTCATTTTCCAGTCTCGGTTGTATGCGAGGCCTTTGTGGTGCAGACGGCGGGTCACACCTTGCGCCGATCCCACTCGCCCTCAATGGCTACCACCAAGGCAGAAGCGGCACCGTGCAGGTCGTTCAACGCCTGGTTGTCCTGTCCGCGCACATTGATGGCCTTGAGGGTGT
>NZ_SMMU01000042.1 GCF_004339665.1 Azotobacter chroococcum | reverse complement strand
CTCGAACGCTACAAGACGCAGCTCAATCCATTGATTTGCTTGAGGGAGGCGCTAGGGCGAGTAGCTATGCAACAACTAACTCAGACATAGCCAAAAAAAAAGGGAGTCTCTCGACTCCCCAAACCGCCTTTCAAACTTTAAAAACTGGAACTCAGCCGTCGATCTCCACCAGCAGTTCGCCGGGGTTGACGCGGTCGCCCTTGGCGACGTGGATGGCCTTGACCGTGCCGCCGATCGGCGCCTGCACTTCGGTCTCCATCTTCATGGCCTCGGTGATCAGGATCGGCTGGCCGGCCTTGACCGTGTCGCCCTCCTTGACCAGGACGTCGACGATGTTGCCCGGCATGCTGGTGCTGACATCGCCCGGTGCGCCGGCCTGCTTGCGCTTGCCGGAGCCGCCGGCGATGAACTCGTTGAGCGGCTCGAACACCACTTCTTCCGGCATGCCGTCGATGGACAGGTAGAAGTGGCGCTTGCCTTCGCCCTTGATGCCGACGCCGGTGATGTCCACCCGGTAGGTTTCACCGTGCACGTCGATGAGGAATTCGGTGGGCACGCCTTCGCTGGCCGGGCCGGCGCCTGCGGTGGGGATCGGCAGCAGGGCTTCGGGCACCAGGGTGCCGGCCTTGCGCTCCTCGAGGAACTTGCGGCCGATGTCGGGGAACATGGCGTAGGTCAGCACGTCCTCCTCGTTGCGCGCCAGCTCGCCGATCTCCGCGCGCAGCTTGGTCATTTCCGGCTTGAGCAGGTCGGCCGGGCGCACGTCGATGACTTCCTCGGTGCCGATCGCCTGGAAGCGCAGGTGCTCGTTGACCTTGCCCGGCGCCTTGCCGTAGCGGCCCTGCAGGTAGAGCTTCACCTCGTTGGTGATGGTCTTGTAGCGCTCGCCGGCGAGCACGTTGAACACCGCCTGGGTGCCGACGATCTGCGAGGTCGGGGTGACCAGCGGCGGGAAGCCGAGGTCCTCGCGCACGCGCGGAATTTCGGCGAACACTTCGTTGATGCGGTGCAGGGCGCCCTGCTCCTTCAGCTGGTTGGCCAGGTTGGACATCATGCCGCCCGGCACCTGGTTGACCTGCACGCGAGTATCGACCGCGGTGAACTCGCTTTCGAACTGGTGGTAGCGCTTGCGCACGCCGTAGAAGTACAGGCCGATCTCCTGCAGCAGCTCGAGGTCCAGGCCGGTGTCGTACTCGCTGCCGCGCAGGGCGGCGACCATCGACTCGGTGCCGGGGTGGCTGGTGCCCCAGGCGAAGCTGGAGATGGCGGTGTCGATGTGGTCGGCGCCGGCTTCGATGGCCTTGAGCTGGCACATCGCGCCGAGGCCCGCGGTATCGTGGGAGTGGATGAACACCGGCAGGTCGATCTCGGCCTTCAGCGCCTTGACCAGCTCGGCGGTGGCGTAGGGGGTCAAGAGGCCGGCCATGTCCTTGATGGCCAGGGAGTCGACGCCCTTCTCCTGCATGCGCCTGCCCAGCTCGACGAAGGATTCGACGGTGTGCACCGGGCTGGTGGTGTAGCAGATGGTGCCTTGGGCGTGCTTGCCGGCGGCCTTGACCGCCTCGATGGCCACGCGCAGGTTGCGCACGTCGTTCATCGCATCGAAGATGCGGAACACGTCGATGCCGTTGACCGCCGCCTTGGCGACGAAGGCCTTGACCACGTCGTCGCTATAGTGGCGGTAGCCGAGCAGGTTCTGCCCGCGCAGGAGCATCTGCAGGCGGGTGTTCGGCAGCGCGGCGCGCAGCTGGCGCAGGCGCTCCCAGGGGTCTTCCTTGAGGAAGCGGATGCAGGAATCGAAGGTGGCGCCGCCCCAGACTTCCAGCGACCAGTAGCCGACCTTGTCCAGCTTGTCGCAGATCGGCAGCATGTCCTCGAGGCGCATGCGGGTGGCGATCAGCGACTGGTGGGCGTCACGCAGGATGGTGTCGGTGACCGTGATCTTCTTCATTCGTCAGTTCCTCTTGAGCCTGCAGCCGGACAGCCGGGCTGGTGTTCGTCAGAGCCCGGCATGGGCGGCGATGGCGGCGGCGATGGCGATGGCCAGCTCGCCAGGCCTGCGCTTGATCGAGTAGTCGAGCAGTTCCGGGTGTTCGTCGACGAAGCTGGTGTTGAACTGCCCGCTGCGGAAATCCGGATTGCCGAGAATCTGCTGGTAGTAGGGCGCGGTGGTCTTCACCCCCTGCACGCGCATGTCGTCCAGGGCGCGCAGGCCGCGGGCCAGCGCCTCTTCCCAGGTCAGCGCCCAGACGATCAGCTTCAGGCACATCGAGTCGTAGTACGGCGGGATGGTGTAGCCGGTGTAGATCGCAGTGTCGGTACGCACGCCGGGACCGCCGGGGGCGTAGTAGCGGGTGATCTTGCCGAAACTGGGCAGGAAGTTGTTCTTCGGGTCCTCGGCGTTGATGCGGAACTGCAGGGCATAGCCGCGGTGCTGGATATCCTTCTGCTCGATGGAGAGCGGCAGGCCCGAGGCGACGCGGATCTGTTCGCGGACGATGTCGATGCCGGTGATTTCCTCGGTGATGGTGTGCTCCACCTGGACCCGGGTGTTCATCTCCATGAAGTACACCTCGCCCTCGGCGAGCAGGAACTCCACGGTGCCGGCGTTCTCGTAGCCCACCGCCCTGGCCGCGCGCACCGCCAGGTCGCCGATGTAGGCGCGCTGTTCGGGGGTCAGCTGGGGACTCGGGGCGATCTCGATCAGCTTCTGGTTGCGGCGCTGGATCGAGCAGTCGCGCTCGAACAGGTGCACGGTGTTGCCGAAGGAATCGGCGAGGATCTGCGCCTCGATGTGCTTCGGGTTGACGATGCACTTCTCGAGAAAGACTTCCGCACTGCCGAAGGCCTTGGTCGCCTCGGAGATCACCCGCGGGTAGGCGTGCTCCAGCTCGGAGACGCTGTTGCAGCGGCGGATGCCGCGACCGCCGCCGCCGGAGGTGGCCTTGAGCATCACCGGGTAGCCGATCCGCTCGGCCTCGCGCAGCGCCTCGGCGAGGTCGGCGACGTTGCCTTCGGTGCCGGGGGTGCAGGGCACACCGGCGGCGATCATGCTGCGCCGCGCCTCGGTCTTGTCGCCCATCCGGCGGATCACGTCCGCGCTCGGGCCGATGAACTTGATCCCGCGCTGGGCGCAGATTTCCGCCAGTTCGGCGTTCTCCGAGAGGAAGCCGTAGCCCGGGTGCAGGGCGTCGCAGCCGGTCTCCACCGCCAGGTTGACCAGCTTGCGCGGGTTCAGGTAGCCGGCCAGCGGGTCCTCGCCGATGAAATACGCCTCGTCGGCCCGCTTGACGTGCAGAGCATGGCGGTCGGCTTCGGAGAAGATGGCCACCGAGCGGATGCCCATCTCGGCGCAGGCGCGCACGATGCGGACGGCGATCTCGCCACGGTTGGCAATGAGGATTTTTCTTATCACGGAGGTCTCCCTCGGCTGAACTGGCCAACTCGGACGGTCAGTCGGCAGGTGTGCTAACCCTAGGCCGAGGGATCGATTAAGAAAAATGAATATTTGTTAGGTTAAGCATAAACTACAACTTATAGCTGCACGGATAGCCCCCTATTCAGCCGGTGACTTTTCCTGCCGGAAGCCGCGCCGTGCGCCCCTTTCCCTTGCCGAGGCCCCCATGCGCAAATCCCTGATGCGCCTGACCCTGCGCCAGTTGCGGGTGTTCCGCGCCGTGTGCGAAAGCCGCTCGTACAGCCGCGCCGCCGAGGAGATGGCGCTGACCCAGCCGGCAGTCAGCCTGCAGATCCGCCAGCTGGAGGAACTGGTCGGCCAGCCGCTGTTCGAGTACGTGGCCAAGAAGCTCTACCTGACGCCGGCCGCCGAGGCGCTGCTGAAAACCAGCGAGGACATCTTCGGCCACCTGGAAAGCCTCGACATGCAGCTGTCGGACCTGCAGGGCTCGCTGCAGGGCCAGCTCAACCTGGCGGTGGAGTCCAGCGCCAAGTACCTGGTGCCGCACCTGTTCGCCGCCTTCCGCGCCCAGCACCCGGAGGTCAGCCTGCAGCTGGTGGTGGTCAATCACGCCCAGGCGGTGCGCCGCCTATCGATGAGCCGCGACGACCTGCTGATCATGTCGCAGGTACCCACCGAGCTGGCGTTGAACTTCTATCCCTTCCTCAACAATCCGATCGTCGCCGTGGCCCCGCCCGGGCACCCGCTGTGCGCGCGGCGGGGCCTGCGCCTACAGGATCTGACGGACTTTCCGCTGCTGCTGCGCGAGCCCGGCTCCGGCACCCGCCGCGCCGGCGAGGAGTACTGCCACCAGAAGCGTGCGCACTTCGCCGAGACGCTGGAGATCGGCTCGACCGAGGCGCAGCTGCAGGCGGTGATCGCCGGCCTCGGCCTGGCCCTGCTGCCGCGCCATGCGGCGAGCCTGGAACTGGCCACCGGCCAGCTCTGCGAGCTGCCGGTGGAGGAGCTGCCGCTGTACCACAGCTGGTGCCTGGTGCACACCGAGGGCAAGCGGCTGAGTCCGGTGGCGCGGGCGTTCGAGACGTTCATCCGCGCCGAACGCGCGCAGATCAGCGCGCTGGCCGAGCGTTTCGCCGCAAAACCGCCGGCGGCACAGACAGCAGGCTGACCGCCAGCAGCTCCGGATAGTCGTCCAGCTCGTGCTGCAGCTGGCGCTGCTCGTCGTAGCGTTCGATGGCCCGGCGAAAGTGCATGCGCCGCTCGTCCAGCCGCTTGCGGCGGGCCTTGGTGTCGAGGGGAGAGGGGTAGTAGGCGTCTTCCGTGTGGCGAGGCATGGGAGGCTCCCGACAGGGGGTTGGAGCCCTCAGGATTGCCGGCGGCCGGTGACGCTTTCACGGCAGGCGGATGACACTGTCGTGATCCGTGACTGCCGGCTGCGTCAGTCCTCCACCGTCCGCACCGCCTTGGGCGACAGGCGCAGGCTGCGCAGGCTGCGCTTGACACTCTTCAGGTGGTTGACCAGGTCCGGCCCGCGGGCCATCGCCACGCCCATGGCCAGCACGTCGATCACCACCAGGTGGGCGATGCGCGAGGTCAGCGGAGTGTAGACCTCGGTGTCCTCGTGCACGTCGATCGCCACGTTGATGTTGGCCAGCTCGGCCAGCGGCGTCTGTCCGGGGCACAGGGTGATCAGGGTGGCACCGGTTTCGCGGACCAGGTTGGCGGTGATCAAGAGATCCTTGGAGCGTCCCGACTGGGAGATGCAGATCGCCACGTCTCCGGCCTTGAGGGTCACCGCCGACATCGCCTGCATGTGCGGATCGGAATAGGCGGCGGCGGTGAGCAGCAGGCGGAAGAACTTGTGCTGGGCATCGACGGCCACCGCGCCGGAGGCGCCGAAGCCGTAGAACTCGATGCGCGGGGCCAGGGCGATGGCGTCGATGGCACGCTGCAGCGCTTCGGGATCGAGCCGCTCGCGCACCTCCATCAGGGTATGCAGGGTGGTATCGAAGATCTTCAGGCTGAAATCGACGACCGAATCGTTCTCGTGGATGGCGAACTGGCCGAAACTGGCGCCGGCCGCCAGGCTCTGCGCCAGCTTCAGCTTCAGGTCCTGGAAGCCGGTACAGCCGATGGCCCGGCAGAAGCGCACGATGGTCGGCTCGCTGACCCCGACCTCCTGGGCCAGGCTGGCCATCGAGCTGTGCATCGCCGCCGCCGGATCGAGGAGTACATGATCGGCCACCTTGAGTTCCGACTTGCGCAACAGGGCGCGCGATTGGGCAATATGCTGCAAGAGATTCACAGGGGCTGAACTCGGTTATGATCGGGAATCGGGCTGTAGTGCGCCTGTAGTTATACTACATGACAGGCGCCCAGCCCATAGCCAAACGCGTTGGAGGCTGCTGTGACCCTTCCCTGCGACATGCTGGTTTTCGGCGGCACCGGCGACCTGGCGCTGCACAAGCTGCTGCCGGCGCTCTACCACCTGCACCGCGACCGGCGGCTGCCGGCCGACATGCGCATCCTCGCCCTGGCGCGCAAGCCGCTGAGCCGCGACGCCTATCGCGCCCTGGCCGAACGCCATTGCCGGGCCCATGTGCCGCGGGCGAATTTCGACACCGCCACCTGGCAGGGCTTCGCCGAACGGATCGACTATTTCGCCATGGACGCCAGCCAGAGCGCCGGCTACGGTCGCCTGGCCCGGCACCTGGGCGACAGCTGCCAGCACGGGCGCATCTACTACCTGGCCACCGCTCCCAGCCTGTTCGAGGACATCGCCGCGCACCTGGCCAACGCCGGCCTGGCCGGCAACGACACGCGCATCGTGCTGGAAAAGCCCATCGGCCATTCGCTGGAGTCGGCGCTGGCGATCAACCAGGCCATCGGCCGGGTGTTCCAGGAGTCCCAGGTCTTCCGCATCGACCACTACCTGGGCAAGGAAACCGTGCAGAACCTGATGGCGCTGCGCTTCGCCAACGCCCTGTTCGAGCCGGTCTGGCGTGCCGGCCACATCGAGCACGTGCAGATCAGTGTCTGCGAAACCCTCGGCGTGGAAAACCGCGGCAACTATTACGACCAGGCTGGGGCGATGCGCGACATGCTGCAGAACCACCTGCTGCAGCTGCTCTGCCTGGTCGCCATGGAGGCGCCGGTGCGCTTCGACGCCGAGGCGGTGCGCAACGAGAAGGTGAAGATCCTCGAGGCGCTGAAACCCATTGTCGGTTTCGACGTGAAGGACCGCACGGTGCGCGGCCAGTACGCCGCCGGGAAGATCGGCGGGCAGGAGGTGCCGGCCTACTACTTCGAGAAAAATGTTGACAACGACAGCGACACCGAAACCTTCGTCGCGGTGCATGCCGAGATCGACAACTGGCGCTGGGCCGGCGTGCCCTTCTACCTGCGCACCGGCAAGCGCCTGGCGAAGAAGAGCTCGGAGATCGTCATCCAGTTCAAGCCGGTGCCGCACCGGCTGTTCCAGGACGGCCAGGCCAACCGCCTGCTGATCCGTCTGCAGCCGGAGGAGTCGATCAGCCTGCAGCTGATGGCCAAGAGCCCGGGCAAGGGCATGTCCCTGGCACCGGTCGAGCTGGACCTCAACCTGGCCCACGCCTTTCGCCAGAAGCGCCGCTGGGATGCCTACGAACGCCTGCTGCTGGACGTGGTGGAGGGCGACTCCACCCTGTTCATGCGCCGCGACGAGGTGGAGGCCGCCTGGCGCTGGGTCGACCCGATCATCGGCGGCTGGCACGCCTACTACCAGCGGCCGCGCCCCTACCCCGCCGGCTCCTGGGGGCCGGAGCAGGCGCACAGCCTGCTCGAACAGCAGGGGCGCCACTGGCACGATTGAGCGCCGCGCCCGGCTCGCCCGCGGCGGCGGCGGCGGCGGCGTGATACTCTTCGCCGCACCACCTTCCTGCGCACGCTCCGCCGCCCGGAGTCGCCGCACCCACGACGCCAAACTGAAGCAACGATGCATACCGTAGAAAAGATCGGCGGGCATGATCAGGAGATGCTCGGCGACCTCGGCTACGACATCGAGATCAGCAAGCTGCTCAAGCTGTACGTGGTCAACAAGGACTCCGACATCAACAGCATCACCTACTACGTCACCGGCTCGCGGAAGCTGATCAACCGCGCCACCAAGCTGATCGAGGAGCGCTACCCGGCACAACGTCGCCATCGTCTCGGCGATCGGCTCCAACCTCAAGGTCAAGGGCATCCTCGCCCGCACCGCCACCGCGCTGGCCGAGGCCGGCATCAGCATCCAGGCACTGCACCAGTCGATCCGCCAGGGGAAGAAGGAGGAGGACTACGCCGCCGCGGTGGCCGCCCTGCACCGCGCGCTGATCGAGCCGGAGAACCACGGCGACGTGATCGCCGCCTGACCGGCGGGCGGATCGCCGTCACCGCTGCGCGCCGGCGAACGACCGGCGCGCGGCATGTCTCGCACCCACGTACCGTGGTGCTTACACACCGGCAACGGCTTGTCCAGACCGTTGGTCGCGCGTGTTCGAATATCCGACCGATGGCCGGCTTCGACGGGGGGGCGACTAAAATTGAAGAGGTGAAAAAGTGTATCTGACCTTGGTCAGAAAGCGAGTTCATCATGCCCACCCCCACTGGTTCAACCGTTAACAGCCCAGTTCCCTTGTCCGGCAGTCTGGCTATCGACAGCCTGGTATGCGGGACCAAATGGGGCGGCCCACTCGGAACAAGCGTGGAGCTGTCTTACAGTTTTCTTTCCTTCGAAAATTCGTATTACGTGACATCGTATTCAGATAACAATGAATACCAAAACGTTTTCGAGCTAACGGCCAATCAACAGGTGGCCGCTACCAAGGCGCTGGGCGCCTGGGCTGCCGTTGCCAACATCAAGTTTGCGCTGACCTTCGATTCGTTCAGCAATACCGGCGATCTGCGCTTCGGTGGTTATGCTGATATGCCGGAAGATTCTTTTGCCTTTGCCTATCTGCCGGGCGATGCGCCACGGTCCGGCGATATCTGGATCGGCCCGGGAATTTCGGATAACCCCACGGCCGGGACTCTCAACTATCGCACCCTTCTGCACGAGATCGGCCACGCCATAGGCCTGAAACATCCGTTCGAAAGTCCGAGCGTGCTGCCTGAGGCGTACGATGACGCACGCTATACGGTGATGAGTTACAATCATCTGACATACTCGTTCAAGCCCACGACCCCCATGCTGTTCGACATCGCGGCCATTCAATATCTGTATGGCGCGAACATGCAATGGCACACCGGGAACGACGTCTACCAGTGGGGCGCCAGCCAGCAGATCTTCGAAACCATCTGGGATGCGGGCGGCGTCGATACCCTGAGTGCCGCCAACCGCACCCAGGCAGTCAGTCTCAACCTCAACCCAGGCACCTTCAGCTCCATCGGCGCCGTCGCCAATATGGCCATTGCCTTTGGGGCGCAGATCGAGAATGCGACGGGTTCGGCTTACGCTGATACCTTGACAGGCAATGCGTTGGCGAATGTGCTCAACGGCGGCGCCGGTGCCGATCGGCTGATCGGCGGTAACGGCTCCGATATCTACTACGTTGACAACGCGGGCGACGTCGTCAGCGAAACCAATGCCGTGGTTGGGGTTGGCGGCACGGATACCGTCTACAGCTCCCTTGCCACGTACTCCCTCGGCGCCAACCTCGAGAATCTGCGCCTCCTCGCCGGCGGTGCGGCCAGCGGCACCGGCAACGCCCTCAACAACCAGATCTTTGCCGGGGCCGGCAACAATGGCCTGAACGGCGGCGCTGGCAGCGATACCGTCTCCTACGCCTATGCTGGCCGCGCAGTGATCGCCAGCCTGGCGACGACGGCCGCACAAGCCACCGGCGGCTCGGGCAGCGACACCCTGCTGAATTTCGAGAACCTCACGGGCAGTGCCTACAACGACCGGCTGACCGGCAATGCCCTGGTCAACGTGATCAACGGCGGCGGCGGCGCGGACGCGATGATCGGTGGTAACGGCTCCGATATCTACTACGTTGACAACGCGGGCGACGTCGTCAGCGAAACCAATGCCGTGGTTGGGGTTGGCGGCACGGATACCGTCTACAGCTCCCTTGCCACGTACTCCCTCGGCGCCAACCTCGAGAGTCTGCGCCTCCTCGCCGGCGGTGCGGCCAGCGGCACCGGCAACGCCCTCAACAACCAGATCTTTGCCGGGGCCGGCAACAATGGCCTGAACGGCGGCGCCGGCAGCGATACGGCCTCCTACGCCTATGCTGGCCGCGCAGTGATCGCCAGCCTGGCGACGACGGTCGCGCAAGCCACCGGCGGTTCGGGCCGCGACACCCTGCTGAATTTCGAGAACCTCACGGGCAGCAACTACAACGACACCCTGACCGGCAGTGCCGTCGCCAACACGCTCAACGGCGGCGCCGGCAACGACCTGCTGATCGGCGGCCTCGGTGTCGACCGATTGAACGGGGGGACGGGGGCGGATCGTTTCGACTTCAATGCCTTGACCGAGATGGGCCTGGCTGCGCTGCGCGACGTGATCGGCGATTTCAAGACCAGCGAGGGCGACAAGCTGGACCTGTCGACCCTGGACGGCAATGCGGCAACCGCTGCCAACGAGGCCTTCAGCTTCATCGGCTCGGCGGCCTTCGCCAGCAACGTCACCGGGCAGCTGCGCTTCGCCGGCAACGTGCTGTACGGCAGCACCGATGCCGACACGGCGGCCGAGTTCGAGATCCAGTTGGCGGGCGTGACCACCCTGAGCGTGGCCGACCTGATTGCGTGAGTGCGCGCCCTCCGGCGGCAGGGCATCGGCAACGTGCGCCAGGCCCTGCCGCCGGCGCACGCACGCGGCTAAGATGGGTTTCCACGGACAGCCCCGGCACCGGAACCCGCCATGCCCTCGATCTACCAGCTCAAGCCCCGCTTCCAGAACCTGCTGCGCCCGCGGGTGCAGCGCCTGCACGGGCGCGGGGTCACCGCCAACCAGGTGACCCTCGCCGCCGCTGGCGTCTCCGTGCTGCCCGGCGCGCTGGTCGCCGCCTTCGCCGCGCACGCTTGGCTGTTCGCCCTGATCCCGCTGTGGATGTTCCTGCGCATGGCGCTCAACGCCATCGACGGCATGCTCGCCCGCGAGTTCGGCCAGCAATCCGTCCTCGGCGCCTACCTCAACGAGCTGTGCGACGTCATTGCCGACAGCGCCCTGTTCCTGCCCTTCGCCCTGCTGCCCGGCATCACCCCGCTGGGGGTGATCGTCGAATATGCCGGCGCGATGGGCCCGCTGGTCGGCGCCGGCGTCGCCACAGGACTGCTGCCCAGCGCCTGGCTCGACGGCCTGCTGCTGATCGGCGCACTGCTGCTGTGGACCTTGGCCAACCGCGTGCGCCAGGGCATCGCCGAGGCCGCGCGCCAGCCCCCTTCCGCCTGAGCCGCGTCCCCATCGCCGCAAGGAGCAAGCCGATGAACGACATCCCGATCCCGCCGGCTCCTGGGGGCCGGAGCAGGCGCACAGCCTGCTCGAACAGCAGGGCCACGCCTGGCACGGGTGAAGGGGTCTGTCGGGCTCAGGCCCCGGCATCCGCCTCGCCCTCACCCTCGCCGACCAGCCCCAGCCAGTGCGCCAGCACGCTGTGGGCCTCCTCGATCCCCTGGCGCTTGGGTGCCGAGAACAGCTGGATGCTCACCCCCTCGCCCCAGCCCTGCCGGATGTCCTGGCGGACCTTGAGCAGGGCGTTCTTCGCCGCGCCGAAGGCCAGCTTGTCGGCCTTGGTCAGCAGGATGTGCATGGGCATGCCACTGGCGCCGGCCCAGTCGAGCATCATCCGGTCGAAGTCGGTCAGCGGGTGGCGGATGTCCATCAGCAGGACCACCCCGGCCAGGCTGCGGCGGCTGCCCAGGTAGGCCTCCAGGTGGTGCTGCCAGTGCTGCTTGAGGGGGATCGGCACCTTGGCATAGCCGTAGCCGGGCAGGTCGACCAGGCGGCGCTCGTCGTCGAGACGGAAGAAGTTCAGCAACTGGGTGCGCCCCGGCGTCTTCGAGGTGCGCGCGAGACTGGCGTGGGTCAGGGTGTTCAGCGCACTGGACTTGCCGGCATTGGAGCGCCCGGCGAAGGCGACCTCGCGGCCGTCGTCGGCGGGACACTGGTCGACCCGGGCGGCGCTGAGCATGAAGGCAGCCTGCTGGCACAGACCGAGAATGGGATTCTTGAAGGACATCGGGGGAGTTCCGCTGGGCTGGCGCACACAGGCTGCGGCGCCATGTCGTTTCCGTTTCGGAGTCATGAGTATATAATGCCGCGGATTTTGTGTGCGCTTTGCCCCTGTCCCTGGGTAAGTGTTCACGGGAACGGTTTAAGACTGACCGTACGTTGCCGCACGGTGCTTGTTCCCTGCGGAAGGCCTGCTCAGAAGCCTGTTGCCCGCCGCGGTCGTGATGCTGCCCCTTGACTGCCAGCTGCCCAGTCGACTCTGGCTCTGCAGGCGCGCATGGATGCATGGACAGCCACGCCGAAGCCGCCGGGAACTTCCCTGAAGCCGGACTCATCGGCCGACAACAACACTTTTCTTGAGCCGTGATTTGGATTAGCTGATGAACAAAGCACTCGTGACTCTGCTGTTAACCCTGGGAATCTCCGGCCTCGCCCATGCCGCGGGCGACGCTGCAGCCGGCCAGGGCAAGGCAGCCATATGCGGCGCCTGCCACGGCCCGGACGGCAACAGCCCGGCACCGAACTTCCCGAAACTGGCCGGCCAGGGCGAGCGCTATCTGCTCAAGCAGATGCAGGACATCAAGGCCGGCTCGAAGCCGGGCGCTGCCGAGGGCAGCGGCCGCAAGGTGCTGGAAATGACCGGCATGCTCGACAACCTCGGCGACCAGGACCTGGCCGACATCGCTGCCTACTTCGCCGCGCAGAAGATGAGCGTCGGCGCCGCCGACCCGCAACTGGTCGAGACCGGCGAGGCCCTCTACCGCGGCGGCAAGCTGGCCGACGGCATGCCGGCCTGCACCGGCTGCCATTCGCCCAACGGCGAGGGCAACGATCCGGCCGCCTACCCGAAACTGGGCGGCCAGCACGCGCAGTACGTGTCCAAGCAGCTCACCGACTTCCGCGAAGGCGCGCGCACCAACGACGGCGACAGCATGATCATGCGTACCATTGCCGCCAAACTGAGCAACAAGGATATCGCCGCGATCTCCAGCTACATCCAGGGCCTGCACTGAGTACGGCTCAGCGGCGTTGAAAAAAGGGCGGCAGATGGCCGCCCTTTTTCATTGGTCCTCCCTTTACAATAGGTCCATCCGCTTCGCCCCTCCGGAGCGAACACCGGCTCGTACCGGGAGCCCCACCAGCAATGCAAGGAGTCGTAACGCATGCGTAAACTGATTCTCGGCGCCGTTCTCGCCAGTGCCAGCCTGTTCGCCCTGACTGCCCAGGCGGAATCGCTCGCGCCCGCCGACATCAAGGCCGGCAAGCAGTATGTCGAGCTGCCCACCCACGTACCGGTGGCGCAGCCGGGCAAGATCGAGGTCGTGGAGCTGTTCTGGTATGGCTGCCCGCATTGCTACCAGTTCGAGCCGAGCATCAACGCCTGGGCCAGCAAGCTGCCGGAAGACGTGAGTTTCCGGCGCGTTCCGGCCCTGTTCGGCGGCTTGTGGAACGTCCATGGCCAGCTGTTCATCACCCTGGAGTCGATGAACGTCGAGCCGAAGGTCCACGCCGCAATCTTCGAGGCTATCCACAAGGACGGCAAGAAACTGGCGACGCCCGAGGAAATGGCCGAGTTCCTCGCCGCCCAGGGTGTCGACAAGGATGCCTTCCTCAAGGCCTACGGCTCCTTCAACGTGAAGGCCCAGATGGAGAAGGCGAAGAAGCTGGCGATCGCCTATCAGATCTCCGGCGTCCCGGTGATGATCGTCAACGGCAAGTACCGCTTCGACCTGGGCAGCGCCGGCGGCCCGCAGAACACCCTGCAGGTAGCCGACTACCTGATCGACCAGGAACGCACCGCCCAGTGACGACGGGCAGGAGGAGCCATGCTGCGTCGACGCACGGTTGAACGCCTGGCCGCGGCACGCCAGCCGCGGACCAACCCGCACTGCCGCGACGCGAGCGGGCTGCCCTGCGACGGCCGGCTGCGCCTGCTGAGCTTCAACATCCAGGTCGGCATCCGCACCGAGAGTTACCGGCACTACCTGACCCGCAGCTGGCAGCACCTGCTGCCGCATGCCGGGCGCGCGGTGAACCTGCAGCGGATCGGCGACCTGCTCGCCGATTTCGACCTGGTGGCCCTGCAGGAAGTCGATGGCGGCAGTCTGCGCTCCGACTATGTCAACCAGGTGGAGCACCTCGCCCAGCTCGGCAACTTCCCCTACTGGTACCAGCAGCTCAACCGCAACCTCGGCCCGCTGGCCCAGCACAGCAACGGCCTGCTCAGCCGCCTGCAGCCCACCGAGCTGGAGGATCACCCGCTGCCCGGTCCACCGGGACGCGGCGCCATCCTCCTGCGCTTCGGCGCGGGACGCGAGGCCCTGGCGGTGGTGATGATGCATCTGGCCCTCGGCGCGCGGACCCGCACCCGCCAGCTCGCCTACATCCGCGAACTGGTCGGCGACTACCGCCATCTGGTACTGATGGGCGACATGAACACCCATGCCCGCGAACTGCTGGAGCATTCGCCGCTGCGCGACCTCGGCCTGCTCGCCCCGCAGATCGAGGCCACCTTTCCCAGCTGGCGTCCGCAGCGCTGCATCGACCACATCCTGCTCAGCCCCGGCCTGGCCCTGGAGCGCGTGCAGGTACTGCGCCAGCCGATCTCCGACCACCTGCCGGTGGCGGTGGAGGTCCGCCTGCCCGAACACCTCGGGCGCAACACCCTGCCACAGCCCCGCCCCTGAACGGGAACAGACTGCCGGCCGAACGCACCTGACAAACGCAGTGGATCGCCACGTCTTTGCGATACTTCACTGGTGCGCACGGTCGATCTGCCGGAACCTGCCGTCCCCCGAACCTTGTCGGACACACCCGAACCTCATGAGACCTCTCGCCCTCGCCCTGATCCTCGCCCTGCTGGCCGGCTGCGCCGCCGGACCGCGGATCGACACCCGCTACAGCGCGCGCAGCCAGGACAGCCGCGTCCAGTACATCATCCTGCACTACACCTCGGAGGACTTGCCGGGCTCGCTGCGCCAGCTCATCCAGGGTGAAGTCAGCAGCCACTATCTGATCGACGCCAAGCCCGCGACCATCTACCGTTTGGTTGAAGAAGACCGTCGCGCCTGGCATGCCGGAGACAGCCAGTGGCGCGGCAGGACCTGGCTGAACGCCAGCAGCATCGGCATCGAACTGGTCAATCCCGGCTATCTGGACACCCCCAACGGGCGCCTCTGGTACCCCTATCCGCCGGAACAGATCGACGCGCTGATCGTCCTGCTCAAGGACATCGTCAAGCGCCACGGGCTGGGACCGGAGGCGATCATCGGCCACAGCGACATCGCCCCGCTGCGCAAGGTCGATCCGGGCCCGCTGTTTCCCTGGAGGCGCCTGGCCGAGGCCGGGCTGCTCGTCTGGCCGGATGCGCGCCGGGTGGCCGAGCTGCAGAAACGCTATGCCGCTCGCCTGCCGGATGTCGCCTGGTTCCAGGAACAGCTGATTCGGCATGGCTATGCCATGGAACGACACGGCGTGCTCGACGTCGAAACGCGGCGGGTCATCGCCGCCTTCCAGATGAAATACCGTCCGGCCCGCTTCGACGGTGAGCCGGACGCTGAAACCGCCGCCCTGCTGGCCGCCCTGAACGAAACGGGGTAAGGAAGACACTCGGCCGGCGTCAGACCTGAAAGGATCTCGGGAACGCTGACATGCCACACGCCCTGCTGCAACTGTGCCGATCCCTCTACCGGCCCTGGCCGATGGCCCTGCTTGCGGCCCTGGCCGGCACCTTCCTGCTGGCGTTCCTCGGCCTGGGGCTGGCGCTCTCCCAGGCGCAGGAGGCGCAGCGCGAAGACCTGGAAAACCGCGGCGAACGCCTCCTGCTGCGCCTCGAGCAGATTCTCGGGCAGTTGCGCCAGGGGCTCGCCGGCCTGGAATTGCAGCCCCTGCGCCATTGCGATCCGGCCTTGGTGGAAAACCTGCGGCAGGTCAGCTTCGAGCACCGCTTCATCCACGAGGCCAGCTTCGCTGCCGACGGGCAGCTCTGCTCCAGCCGGCCGCGGCATGCCTCTGCGGAGCCGGCGCGACCGGCGGACTTCCACAGCCGGGGTCTGGACTACTGGCTGACCACCACGCACGTCGCCGACGAAGATCCGGCGCCCCTGATGGTCGCCCAGGCCTCCTTCCGGGTGTCCAGCTTCCGCGGCCACCTGCTCGATGCACTCGACCCGTCGGACGGCCTCGGCGTCTACCTGATCCCTCGCGGCAGTACCCAGGCCCTGCCGATCGTCGCCACGACACCGCCCCTGACGCTACTGCCCGGCACGGCGGACAGCGCCGCGCTGCAGCTGCTCGACGGGCAGCCGTTCTACGCGCTGCCGGGCGGCAACCCGGACTACCGGCTGGCCCTGCTGGCCCCGCGCGCCAGGCTGCTCGAGCGCATCCGCGAGCACTGGGAACGCCTGCTTCCCGCCATCCTGCTGCTGGCCCTGCTGGGCGGCGGCGCGACCTTCTGGCTGGTACGCCGGCGCCTGTCGCTCCACGGGGCGCTGCAGGGCGCCCTGCGGCGTCAGGAGCTGCAGGTCCATTACCAGCCGATCTTCCACCTCGCCAGCCGCCGCTGCATCGGCGCCGAAGCCCTGATGCGCTGGCAGCGCCCGGACGGCAGCCTGACCAGTCCCGAGCTGTTCATCCCGCTGGCCGAGTCGACCGGGCAGATCCGCGCCATTACCGACTTTCTCCTCCGGGAAGTGCTGGAACAGCTCGGCGACCTGCTGCGCAACCATCCCGAACTGTACATCTCGATCAACCTGTCCGCCTGCGACGTCAGCACGCCGCGGATCGGCCCGCTGACCGAGGGCCTGCTCGCCAGGCACGGGGTCAGGCCCGAACAGATCGCCTTCGAGGTGACCGAACGCGGACTGATCGATCTGCAGGCGGCCAGCCAGAACCTCGCCGAGCTGCGTGCCCGCGGCCACCGGGTGCTGATCGACGACTTCGGCACCGGCTATTCCAGCCTGGCCTACCTGCAGACGCTGCCAGTAGACTGCCTGAAGATCGACAAGGCATTCGTCGACGCCCTCGGTGCCGATGCCGCCAGCAGCGGCGTTGCGCCCCACATCGTGCGGATGGCCCGGGCACTGCGCCTCAAGGTGATCGCCGAGGGCATCGAACACGAGGATCAGGCGCGCCTGCTCGACAGCGAGGGCGCCGACTACGGCCAGGGCTGGCTGTTCGCCGGCCCGCTGAGCGCGCACGCCTTTCGCGCACTGATCGGCGAGGCCCTGCCCGGCGCCCCGGCAGAATCCTTTCCGCCCCGTCGGCGGCAGCCGGCCCCGGGCGGGAGCGGCACGGCAGGCGCCGCACCCGTCCCGAGGCCACGTTCGGAAGCGCCGGTTCGCGCTCCAGGCGACTGGCATCCCGCCCCCGGCAGGCACTGATGCGGCGTCTCGCCGCTCAGGGCGCCATCCCGCCGAGGGGGCGGCGCAGGGTGAAGGCGCCGCGCAGTTCGCCGAGGGCGAAGCCGCGCGCCTGGTCCTGCGGGTAACGCGCGTCCAGGGTGGCGAGCAGGGCCTTGTCGATGTTCTTGCCATGACAGGCCAGGCAGGGTTCGCCCGTGGGGATGGCCTGCATGTAGCGATATTCGCCGTCGACCACTTCGCCATGGCTCAGCCCGGCGACCGGCTGTCCTGCCGCGGCGGCCGCCGCGAAGCGCTCCAGCACCTGACGCTCCCAGGCATCCGGGCGGTTGGCCGGATTGCGTACCTTGAGCGCGGTGCGTCCGACGCGCCAGGGTTCCCGACTATGCTGTTCGGCGATGGCCGGCGCCAGACTCTGGCAGGCCTGCACCGCGTTCTGCGGCCCACCGTCGGCCAGCGCCTGCCTGACGGTGTCCTGCAGCGCCTGGGCGAAGGGCGGTATCAGGGCGCGCGCCTCGGCCTCGAGCCCTTGCGGCTCGGCAAGCGACAGTCCGCTGGCGAGCAGCAGGGTCAGAGTAACGGGAAAACGCATGGCCACCTCCACATTGTGCTGGCAGGGAGCCTTGAAGGATAAACGACGGATTGGCCCGGCTCCCGAAGACCCTTCCGTCCATGCTTGAAAACAGTTTATTAATAAATATATTGTCTGTCAGCATAATCAAACGACCCACGGAGGAACGCCAGGATGGTCATCGACTGGGCGCACTTCACCCCTTGGACAGCATTGGCCGGCGGCGCGCTGATCGGCCTCGCGGCCAGCCTGTTCGTGGTGCTGAACGGGCGTATCGCCGGCATCAGCGGCCTGCTCGGCAGCCTGCTGCAGCGCGGCACCGACGGCCGCGACGAGAAGGCCCTGTTTCTGCTCGGGCTGCTGGCAGCGCCGCTGCTCTGGAGCCTGTTCGGCGCACTGCCGGAGATCGAGTTCCAGACCGGCTGGCCCGGTCTGGTGCTCGCCGGGCTGCTGGTCGGCCTCGGCACCCGCTATGGCTCCGGCTGCACCAGCGGGCATGGCGTCTGCGGGATCTCCCGCCTGTCGCCGCGCTCCCTGGTCGCCACCCTGGCCTTCATGGCCAGCGGTTTCGCCACGGTCTTCGTCCTGCGTCACCTGTGGGGAGGCTGAACATGCGCAGACTGACTGCACTGCTCGCCGGACTGATCTTCGGCCTCGGCCTGCTGCTGGCCGGCATGAGCAATCCGGCCAAGGTACTCGGTTTTCTCGACCTGGGCGGCGCCTGGGATCCCTCGCTGGCGCTGGTGATGGCCAGCGCCATCGGCGTCGCCCTGCTGCCCTTCACCTGGGCCAGGCGCCAGCAGCGCTCGCTGCTGGATGCGCCCATGCAACTGCCGCAGAAACGCGAACTGGACCGCCGACTGATCGGTGGCAGCCTGCTGTTCGGCATCGGCTGGGGCATCGCCGGCATCTGTCCGGGTCCGGCCCTCACCCTGCTGCTCGGCGGCTACTGGCAGAGCCTGCTCTTCGTGCTCGCCATGCTCGGCGGCATGTGGCTGTTCACCGCGCTGGAACGCCGGCGCACCCATTGATCGATTGACCGGAGATCACGATGAAACCCAACGTCGGTAGCCTCGACCGCGCCCTGCGCATCGCCGTCGGCCTGCTCCTGATCGGCCTGAGCCTGGCCGGCGTGATCGGCCCCTGGGGCTGGATCGGCCTGCTTCCGCTGGCCACCGCTCTCCTTCGCACCTGCCCGGCCTACACTGTGATGGGTATCACTACCTGCAAGAGCGGCAAGTAAGGCCCGCCCCGGGCGTTCTGCCGCCAGGCTGCATGACGATTTCCAGGGTACGGATTCCCTTGCCGAAGGACACCCCATGAACGCCCGTGTAGAAGCCTTCTTCGATCCCGCCACCAGCACCTACAGCTATGTGGTGAGCGATCCGTTCAGCCGCCAGTGCGCCCTGATCGATACCGTGCAGGACTACGAGCCGGCCTCGGGACACACTGACCATGCGTCCGCCGACCGCCTGATCGCCCATGTGCGCACCCTGGAGCTGGAGGTGCGCTGGATTCTGGAAACCCATGTGCATGCCGACCACCTGAGCGCCGCCGCCTATCTCAAGCGGCAGCTCGGCGGCAAGCTGGGCATCGGCGAGCGCATCACCGAAGTCCAGGAAACCTTCGGCACGCTGTTCAACGCCGGCGAGGAATTTGACCGCGACGGCAGCCAGTTCGACCATCTGTTCCGCGATGGCGAAGACTTCCAGATCGGCGGCATCCAGGCCCGCGCCCTCCACACCCCCGGACACACCCCGGCCTGCATGACCTACCTGATCGGCGACGCCGCCTTCGTCGGCGACACCCTGTTCATGCCCGACTACGGCACCGCCCGCTGCGATTTCCCCGGCGGGGACGCGCGCACCCTGTACCGCTCGATCCAGCGACTGTACCGGCTGCCCGACGAAACCCGGGTGTTCATGTGCCACGACTACAAGGCGCCAGGACGCACGGAGTTCCTCCACGAAACCTGCATGGGCGAGGAGCGCCGGCACAATGTCCACGCGCACCAAGGCATCGACGAGGAGGTGTTCGTGGCCATGCGCAATGCAAAGGACGCGACCCTCGCCATGCCGGCCCTCATCCTTCCCGCGGTGCAGGTCAACATGCGCGCCGGCGAGCTGCCGCCGACCGAAGACAACGGCATCCGCTACCTAAGAATTCCGCTGAACGTGCTCTGAAGCCTGCCAGAGCCTTGGGGTTCAAGGAGCAGGCCGCCCGAAGTACCCCCGAGCTGGCGCATGAGCCTGCCGGCCCTCGGCAGGGGAAAGCCGGGCAAGGGGGCCGGAGGCAGGGAGCGGCGGTCTCGAACTCCGCAGAGGCACGGGGCTCGAGCACCACGCCGGATCAGAAGGCGTGGCTGTAATAGGCCGAGAAGGACTCGATACCGTCGTTGGGCTGCTTGATGCCGGCGTTGGAGTAGTGAATCGCCCGAACACCGATCTTCTGGCCGCCCGCGAACTTGATACCGGCGCCGATGCGGTCCTCGAAGTTGAAGGAGGAACCCAGCTGCTGCTCGCCCACGCGGGTCTTCGAGAAGAAGGCGACACCGACGCCGAGCTCGACGAACGGGGTAACGCCGAAGCCGCTGAACTCGTAGGTGAACACCGGGCTGAACGACAGCGAGTGTGCACCCGAGTAGTTGTCGTTGCCGGAACCGCCTTCCCAGTAGGTATAGCCGGCATCCCAGTAACCCGTCACATGGCCCAGGTCACTCTTCCACCATTGCTTGTCCCAGGGCAGGCCCAGGCTGAGGCGATAGGTCATATCGCTCTGGCTGGTGACGCCGATCGCGGCGCCCACCTCGACAGCTTGTGCCGCCCCCGCCGATCCCAGAAGCAGAACGGCTACTGCGGGCAATGACAGATACTTTCGCATCGAAACATCCTCTATTTTGTTAGCAAGTACGATTATGCAGAGCTCTTGGACAATCCGGGCCTGCCTGGCCGGACAACAGCCGGCCAGGCAGGCGGGCAGAACGAGTCTTGCAGAAAAGGCACGCGAGCATTGTGCGCGAAGACCACAGCCAATGCGGCGGCGGGAGTTTCGCATGACAATGTCCCAAGCTTGAATACTTATTCTCTCCAGTCAGCTCCTCACGGAGTGGCTAGAGCTTTTTTGTATTTCTGGTATTTATCCGGAGACAAGCTGCTCCGTCCCAGCATGTCCTGGGCGAACGCCTTGATCTCGGCCTCCGAATAGGGCTCACGGTCAATCTTGGGCGGCGATCCACAGCCGCTCAACAGGCACGGAAGCAAGGCAAGCGCCATCCATAACGGAACGACCACCGGAGTCATAGGTTTAACCTGCAAAGGACGTGGTTGGATTCCCGCACCCGGCCGACACGCCACGGCTTCATCCTTATCCAAAGGGGACAGGAAGGGAGCCGGGGCTTCTGCACTGACGCATCGAAGACCGGGAGTATGAAAAGCACAGGGGATTCTAGAAGTCGTCCGGAGGGTAAAAAAACCAGGGATTCCAAAAAGTATCGTTACTTCATCCGCAACAATATATTGATGATTTCCTTACAATGCCCTGAATTCATGTAAGGAATGTCTGCTTTGCGCCAGTCCCTCGCAATGATGAGCGACACCGCCCCGCCGGCCAGAACCGAACACGGGGCGGGCGCTGACGGGACGGAGTTCCGCTCAGCCGCAGTGGATCTGCCTGATCACCAGGCGCTCGTCGATATCCAGATTCAGGCGCCTGGAATTGTAGTCCAGCGTTACGCTGTCCTGAGGGCTGATGACGCGTGCCGTCTGCGCCCCGGCGCGTTGACGGGCCTCCTCGAGCAGGGCCGGGCTGGCGGTCTGGCCCACCAGGCCTTGCACCAAGCTGGCGTCGCAGCCCCGGCTTGCAGCCGGTACAGGTTCGGACTTGTCGGCGGAACTGCAGCCGGCCAGCAGCAGGACTGCGAAAAGGAGGCTGGAGGGGGCGTGTATTGAGATCATGTCTGCTCCTGGAACAATGCAAGCACGACAACCATATCACCCTTGACGCAGCATCCCGGTTGCCTGCGACGGATGTCACTCATGTCCTGCCGGAATGGCAGGCACCTCAGGAGGACTCTTCGCCGCTGGCGACCGTGCGGCTGTCCTCCTTGAACCAGGAGGACACCAGCACATAGAACAGCGGCACCCAGAAGATCGCCAGCACGGTGGCAGTGAACATGCCGCCGATCACCCCGGTACCTATCGCGTGCTGACTGCCGGCACCGGCGCCGCTGGAGATGGCCAGCGGCACGACGCCAAGGATGAATGCCAGGGAAGTCATGACGATCGGCCGCAGGCGCATGCGGCAGGCCTCGACCGCCGCATCGGACAGGTCCATGCCCTGCGCGTGCAGTTCCTTGGCGAACTCGACGATGAGGATCGCATTCTTCGCAGAGAGGCCGATGGTGGTGAGCAGACCCACCTGGAAGTAGACGTCATTGGACAGTCCGCGCAGGCTGGTGAACCAAAGTGCGCCGATGACCCCCAGCGGAACCACCAGCATCACCGAGAAGGGGATCGACCAGCTCTCGTAGAGGGCCGCCAGGCAGAGGAACACCACCAGCAGCGACAGCGCGTAGAGGGCCGGCGCCTGGGAGCCGGAGAGACGCTCCTCATAGGACAGCCCGGTCCAAGCGTAGCCGATACCCGGCGGCAGCTCCCCGACGATCCGCTCCACTTCGGCCATGGCATCGCCGGAGCTGTAGCCGGGCGCCGGCTCGCCGAGGATCTCCATCGCCGAAACGCCGTTGTAGCGCGCCAGCTTCGGCGGGCCATAGGTCCATTCGCCACTGGCAAAGGCGCTGAACGGCACCATCGCGCCAGCCGCGTTGCGCACGAACCACTTGCCGAGGTCTTCCGGACTCATGCGTGCCTCGGCCTTGCCCTGCAGATAGACCTTCTTCACCCGCCCCCGGTCGATGAAGTCGTTGACGTAGCGGGCACCCCAGGCAATGGAAACGCTGCTGTTGATGTCCGCCAGGGGCACGCCATAGGCCCGGGCCTGCTCGTCGTCGATCAGCAAGCGGTACTGTGGCTCGTCGCGCAGGCCGTTGGCGCGTACCCGGCTGAGCACCGGGCTCTCCGCGGCGCGGGCGAGCAACTGGTCGCGGGCCGCACCCAGCACCTCGTGGCCGGCGCCGGCGCGGTCCTGCAGGAAGATGTTGAAACCGCTGGCATTGCCCAGCTCCATCACCGCCGGCGGGGCGAAGGCGAAAGCCAGGGCGTCGCGGAACGTGGCGAAGCGCTGCTGGGCGCGTTGGGCGAGGGCGAACACGCTGTCCTCCTCTCCGGTTCGCTCGGCCCACGGCTTCAGTGCGATGAAGGCCAGGCCAGAGCTTTGGCCTCGGCCGGCGAAGTTGAAGCCGGTGACCGTGAAGACCGAGTTGACCAGATGGCCCTCCTCGATCAGCAGATAGTCACGCATTTCGTCCACCACCAGTTGGGTACGCTCGGCGCTGGAACCAGAAGGGGTCTGCACCTGGGCATAGAGCACGCCCTGATCCTCGTCGGGCAGGAAGGCGGTCGGTATGCGGGTGAACAGCCAGGCCATGAGGGCGACTATAGCCAAGTAGAGCAGTAGATAGGGCAGTTTGCGCCTGAGCACCAGCCTGACCCCCTGCTCGTAGCCCTGTACACTGCGCTCGAAGGTACGGTTGAACCAGCCGAAGAAGCCATGCTGCTGATGATGCTCTCCCCTGGCGACAGGCTTGAGCAGGGTCGCGCAGAGCGCCGGGGTGAAGATCAGCGCGACCAGCACCGACAGCGCCATGGCGGCGACGATGGTGATGGAGAACTGCCGGTAGATCACCCCGGTCGAACCTCCGAAGAAGGCCATGGGCACGAACACCGCGGACAGTACCAGGGCGATACCGACCAGGGCTCCCTGGATCTGCCCCATCGACTTGCGCGTGGCCTCCCGTGGCGGCAGGCCATCCTCGACCATGACCCGCTCGACGTTCTCCACCACCACGATGGCATCGTCGACCAGCAGACCGATGGCCAGCACCATGGCGAACATGGTCAGGGTATTGATGGTGAAGCCGAATGCAGCGAGCACGCCGAAGGTGCCGAGCAGCACCACCGGGACCGCCAGGGTCGGAATCAGCGTGGCGCGGAAGTTCTGCAGGAACAGGTACATCACCAGGAAGACCAGCACGATCGCCTCGCCGAGGGTCTTCACCACTCCCTCGATGGAGGCGGAGATCACCGGCGTGGTGTCGTAGGGGTAGACGACCTTCACCCCCAGAGGAAAGAAGGGCTCCAGCTCGGCGAGGGTATCCCGCACCGCCTGAGCCGTCTCCAGCGCATTGGCGCCGGTGGCGAGCTTGATCGCCATCCCCGCGGCAGGCCGACCGTTGTAGGTCGAGGTGATGCTGTAGTTCTCGCCGCCCAGGGCCACTTCGGCGACATCGCCCAGACGCACCTGCGAGCCGTCGCCGTTGACCTTGAGCAGGATGTCACGAAACTGCTCGGCGGTCTGCAGGCGGGTCTTGCCGATGATAGTGGCACTGAGCTGCTGGCCGGGCACGGCCGGAAGACCGCCGAACTGGCCAGAGGAAATCTGGACGTTCTGAGTCTCGACTGCATTGCGCACATCCACCGGAGACAACTGGAAGTTGTTCAGCCGGGCCGGATCCAGCCAGATGCGCATGGCATATTGCGAGCCGAAAACCTGGAAGTCGCCCACGCCCTTGGCCCGGGAAAGCGGGTCCTGGATGTTGGAAACGATATAGTTGGCCAGATCGTTGCGGTCCATGCTGCCATCCTCGGAGACGAAGCCGACGATCAAGAGGAAGTTTCGCACCGACTTGGTCACTCGGATGCCCTGCTGCTGCACTTCCTGCGGCAGCAGCGGGGTGGCCAGTTGTAGCTTGTTCTGGACCTGCACCTGGGCGATGTCCGGGTCGGCACCGGGCTCGAAGGTGACGGTGATGGTCATGCTGCCATCGGAGTTGCTGTCCGAGGTGATATAGCGGAGGTTGTCGATGCCATTGAGCTGCTGCTCGATCACCTGCACCACGGTATCCTGGACAGTCTGCGCCGAAGCGCCCGAATAAATCACGGAAATGCCCACTGCGGGTGGAGCGATGTTGGGATACTGATTGATCGGCAGAGCAAGGATGGACAGGCCACCAGCCAGCATGATCACCAGGGCAATCACCCAGGCGAAGATGGGCCGATCGATAAAGAATCTGGACATCGTGCTATCCCTTGCGCGAGCCTTCTAACCCGAAGGCAGCGGGGTCGCCTGGGTGTCTTGCCCGACATTGCTCGCCGGCACCGCCTTGACCTCGATACCCGGCCGAATGAACTGTAGACCCTCGGTGATCAGGCGGTCGCCCGGGATGAGTCCCTCGTCCACCAGCCAGCGGTTGCCAACGGCACGCTCGACCCTGAGCGTCCGCAGCTCGACCTTGTTCTGCGCATTGACCAGCATGGCCGTGGCCTCGCCCTTGGTGTTGCGGCTCACGCCTTGCTGGGGTGCGAGAATCGCCCCGCTCTTTAGTCCGCCGAATAGACGGGCATGGACGAACATGCCCGGCAGCAGCTCCCGGTCGGGATTGGGAAACACGGCGCGCAGGGTTACCGAGCCGGTGCTCTCGTCGACAGCGACCTCGGAGAACTCCAGCCGTCCCTCCTGGCCATATTCGCTGCCGTCCTCCAGTATCAGAGTCACTTTGGCCGTGTTATCTCCCACCCTCTCCAGACGACCACTGGCCAGATCGCGGCGCAGCGCGATCAGCTCACGCGCCGGCTGAATGACATCGACATAGATGGGGTCGAATTGGTGAATGGTCGCCATGATCTGAGCCTGGCCATTGCTGACCAGCGCCCCTTCGGTCACGGCAGAGCGGCCGATACGCCCAGAAATGGGAGCCAATACCTTGGTGTAGCGCAGGTCGATTCGAGCCTTTTCCAGGCTGGCCTCCGCCTGCAGGCTGGCTGCCTGCGCCTCGTCATAGGCCTGCTGGCTCACAGCCCGGCTCTTGACCAGTACGGCATAACGCTCCGCCAACGACCTGCTAGAGGCCAAGCCGGCCTCCGCCTCCTTGAGTGTTGCCTCATATATTGCCGCATCTATTTGATACAGCTGCTGTCCAGCCTTGACCTCGCTTCCTTCACTGAACAGGCGTTTCTGAATGATGCCATCGACTTGGGGGCGTACCTCCGCAATCCGATAGGCAGCAGTACGCCCCGGCAGCTCATGGGTCAGTACATAGGGCTGCGACTCGAGAGTGACGACGCCAACTTGAGGTGTCTGACGCGGTGGTGGTGGCAACTCCTGCTTACAGCCATTCAGCACAATCATAGCCAGAGCGATGATGGCTACTGCAGTAACAAGGGCTCGCGTCTTTGGCATCTGCAGAACCTCGTTTATGGGGATTCTGGCTGGTCCAGCTGTATTACAAGCGTAGATGTCGCATGCATAAGTGGATGAGCCCCCAGAAAAATAGGACACCGTCCTCAAGCGCCTGCCGGCAGCGAAAAGCGTCGAAGACGACGAAGGGCTGCTGCCGTGGAACTGCACTCCGTAAGCGGCTGGGCATTACACCTTGTCAGCAGGTTTCCAATTGTGCGGCAGCAGCTCGGTGAGCCCACTGGCCTTCTGCGTCGGCAGCCGGGTCAGCACATCTTTCAGGTAGGCATACGGATCATGGCCGTTCAACCGAGCTGACTGGATCAGCGTCATCAGCGCAGCCGCACGTTTGCCGCTGCGCAGCGAGCCGGCGAACAGCCAGTTCGCACGGCCGATGGCCCACGGGCGGATCTGGTTTTCGCACCCGTTGTTGTCGATGGCGACCATGCCGTCATCGAGATAGCGCACCAGGGCCGTCCAGCGCTTGAGGCTGTAGTCCAGCGCCTTGGCGATGGCCGTGCCTTCATGC
>NZ_SMMU01000041.1 GCF_004339665.1 Azotobacter chroococcum | reverse complement strand
CCCAGACCACGGCACCACCTGGTCCATTTCGAGCAGGAAGCGCTCGCGGCGGGTCTGCTTGCGCTTGCCGGCGTACTCGGCGTCGGCGAAGGACAGTTGCTTCATCGGAAAACTCGGGCAAAGGGGCGGGTGTATTTCACCAGAATCGGGAAGTCTTTTTCAGGATTTCCTTAACTGGATTACAGGTGAGCGCATGGAAGAAGCCTGAAGCCTCGGAGGTTGAGGAGGTGCGCCAGCACCACGCCCTCGTCCTTGCCCTCTTCATCGGCGGCGCCGGCGACAAGAAGTCCGTAAGTGATCCATGAACCCCATCTTCAACCGAAGTAAAGGCCCGCCGATGCTGTGCTCCCGATTTCTTTCTGGAGCCCGTCATCATGATGCGACCCGACGCCAAGGTCGAAAAAGTCTATCTCTACCCCAAGCCCGTCGACTTCCGGAAATCCATCGACAGCTTCGCCGCCCTGGTCGAGCTGGCATCCGGGTGGCGGTGTTCGATCCGATGCCGTTCGTCTTCCTCGACCGGGCGGGCAACCGGGTGAAGAGCCCCCACCACAATAACCACGGCACCGCCCCAGCCATTTCGAATATTGCGTTTTTCGTTTATTTCGAGCACCGTTGGCGGATATCGAATTCCTGCCCGGAGCTGCCACGATGAGCCAGTCCATTCACACCGAAACGAGCCTCCCCATCGAGCGTGAGGTGCAGGCGGCGATCCAGGGACAGCGAGCCCTGGCAGCCTATCTGGCCACTCGTTTCGAAACCCAGCGCATCCAGATCTTCGACGAGCGCAACGAAGCGCACCAGATCGAGCTGCCGACCTCGGCCCTGCGCCTGCTGGTGGACATTCTGGCCGAGCTGGCCGATGGCAACGCGGTCCGGGTGGTGCCCGTGCATGCCGAACTGACCACCCAGGAGGCTGCCGATCTGCTCAACGTCTCGCGCCCGCATCTGGTCAAGCTGCTGGAGGCGGGTGAACTGCCTTTTCACCGGACCGGCAAGCACCGGCGCGTGCGTTTTGCCGACCTGATGCACTACAAGGGCGAACGCGACCGCAGCAGCGAGCAGGCCCTGGCCGAACTGGCCAGGCAGGCGCAGGAGCTGGGGATGGGCTACGAGTGAGGCATTCCCCGTTCACGGCCATCTACGACGCCTGCGTGCTGTATCCGGCGCCACTGCGGGACTTCCTCATGTGGCTGGCGTTGTCCGGTCGTTTCAGAGCCCGCTGGACGGCCGAAATCCATGCCGAATGGAAGCGCAACCTGCTGAAAAATCGCCGGGACCTGAGCCTGGAACAACTGGATCGCACCTCGGAGCTGATGGACCGTGCCGTGCCCGATGCGCTGGTCACCGGCCATGTGGCGCTGATCGACGGCCTGACCCTGCCCGATCCGGACGACCGTCATGTTCTGGCGGCGGCCATACGCGGCAATGCCAGCGTGATCGTCACTTTCAACCAGAAAGACTTCCCGGCCTCCGTCTTGGAGGCCTTCGGTGTCGAGGCGCAGCACCCGGACGAGTTCATCGACAACCTCTTCGACCTGGACCCCGCAGCCGTCGTCGCCGCGGCTCAACGGCAACGCCGACAGCTCAGGCATCCCCCTCTGGATGTGGAGGCCTATCTCGACAGCCTGCGGCGTCAGGGGCTGGTGCAGACGACCAAAGCCCTGGCCGCCTACCGCGCGATTCTGTGATGACCGAAGCCCGCCTCGGGGCGCATCGCTTCATCTCGCCCAATGCCGGCGCCCTGACCCGCAGACGCGAACTACCCTTTCCCTAACGCCCCAGACCGCAGCGCTGCCCGGTACCCGACCGCCAGCACCAAAGCGGTCGAGGCCACCCCGCATTCCAGAGGGCCAGCGTCATGCCCCGCACCGACCAGCACTACATCGTCGCCCTGGACCAAGGCACCACCAGTTCGCGGGCCATCGTGCTCGACCGCGACGCCAATGTCGTCAGCGTGGCGCAGCGCGAGTTCACGCAGATCTACCCGCAGTCGGGCTGGGTCGAGCACGATCCCATGGAGATCTGGGCCACGCAGAGCGCCACCCTGGTGGAGGCCCTGGCCCAGGCCGGCATCGAGCAGCGGCAGGTGGCCGCCATCGGCATCACCAACCAGCGCGAGACCACGGTGGTCTGGGACAAGCAGAGCGGCCGACCGATCCACAACGCCATCGTCTGGCAGTGCCGGCGCAGCGCGGCGATCTGCGAGGAGCTCAAGCGCGACGGGCTGGAGGAGTACGTCAGGGCGCGCACCGGACTGGTCATCGACCCGTATTTCTCCGCCACCAAGATCAAGTGGCTCCTCGACCACGTCGAGGGCAGCCGCGAGCGGGCGCGGCGCGGCGAGCTGCTGTTCGGCACCATCGACTCCTGGCTGGTCTGGAAGATGACCCAGGGCCGGGTGCACGTCACCGACTACACCAACGCCGCGCGCACCATGCTCTTCGACATCCATGCGCTGGACTGGGACGCGCGCCTGCTCGAGGCCCTCGACATCCCGCGCGAGATGCTGCCGCAGGTGCGCTCCTCTTCCGAGGTCTACGGCCACGCCTGCATCGCCGGCAGCGACGCGCACGGCGGCATCCCCATCGCCGGCATCGCCGGGGACCAGCAGGCCGCGCTGTTCGGGCACATGTGCGTGGAGGCAGGCCAGGGCAAGAACACCTACGGCACCGGCTGCTTCCTGCTGATGAACACCGGCGCCAGGGCCGTGCGCTCGGCCCACGGGCTGCTCACCACCATCGCCTGCGGACTGCGCGGGGAAGTCGCCTACGCGCTGGAGGGGGCGATCTTCAACGCCGGCTCCACGGTGCAGTGGCTGCGCGACGAACTCAGGCTGATCGACGACTCGTTCGACTCCGAATACTTCGCCACCAAGGTCGAGGACAGCAACGGCGTCTACCTGGTGCCGGCCTTCACCGGCCTGGGCGCGCCCTACTGGGACCCCTACGCGCGCGGCGCGGTGTTCGGCCTGACCCGCGGGGTGAAGGCCGAACACCTGATCCGCGCGGCGCTCGAATCCATCGCCTTCCAGGCCTGCGACGTGCTCGACGCCATGCAGCGCGATGCCGGCGAGCGGCTCAGGTCGCTGCGCGTGGACGGCGGCGCGGTGCGCAACAACTTCCTCATGCAGTTCCAGGCCGACCTGCTCGGCACGCCGGTCGAGCGCCCGGCGGTGAAGGAAGTCACCGCGCTCGGCGCCGCCTACCTGGCGGGTCTGGCCACCGGCTTCTGGAGCGGTCTCGACGAGTTGCGCGACAAGGCGCGGATCGAGCGGGTGTTCGAGCCGGACTGCTCCGACGAGAAGCGCCGGGCGCTGAGTGCCGGCTGGAAGAAGGCGGTGGCGCGCACCCGGCGCTGGACCGAGGACGACTGAGCACGAAGGCACCCCGCATGAGCCCTTCCAATACCTCCAATGCCGAGCACTACGATGTCGCCGTGATCGGCGGCGGCATCAACGGTGCGGGCATCGCCGCCGATGCGGCCGGCCGCGGTCTGTCGGTGTTTCTCTGCGAGCAGGACGATCTCGCCCGGCACACCTCGTCCGCCAGCAGCAAGCTGATCCATGGCGGCCTGCGCTACCTCGAGCACCACGAATTCCGTCTGGTCCGCGAGGCGCTGGCCGAACGCGAGGTGCTGCTGGCCAAGGCCCCGCACATCGTCAAGCCGCTGCGCTTCGTGCTGCCGCACCGTCCGCACCTGCGCCCGGCCTGGATGATCCGCGCCGGCCTGTTCCTCTACGATCACCTAGGCCAGCGCAAGAAGCTGCCGGGCTCGCGCGGCCTGCGCTTCGACGCCCGCAGCCCGCTCAAGGCGGAGATCCGCCGCGGCTTCGAGTATTCCGACTGCTGGGTCGACGACGCCCGCCTGGTGGTGCTCAATGCGATGGCCGCCCGCGAGCACGGCGCCCAGGTGCAGACCCGCACCCGCTGCCTCTCCGCCAGCCGTCACCAGGATCACTGGCACCTGCAGCTGGAGCGCGCCGACGGCAGCAGCTTCTCGGTCCGCGCCAGCGCGCTGGTGAACGCGGCCGGCCCCTGGGTGGCGCGCTTCATCGAAAGCGGCCTGCAGCAGAAGGCCCCCTACGGCATCCGCCTGATCCAGGGCAGCCACCTGATCGTGCCGCGGCTGTACGAGGGCGAGCATGCCTACATCCTGCAGAACGAGGACCGGCGCATCGTCTTCGCCATCCCCTATCTGGAGCACTTCACCCTGATCGGCACCACCGACCGCGAATACCGGGACGATCCGGCGCAGGTGCGGATCAGCGCGGAGGAAACCGACTACCTGCTCGCGGTGGTCAACCGCCACTTCAAGCACCAACTGAGCCGGGCCAGCATCCTGCACAGCTATTCCGGCGTGCGGCCGCTGTGCAACGACGAATCCACCGATCCCTCGGCGGTGACCCGCGACTACACCCTGGCGCTGTCGGCCAGCCCGGGCGAGCCGCCGCTGCTGTCGGTGTTTGGCGGCAAGCTCACCACCTACCGCAAGCTGGCCGAGGCGGCCCTGCAGCGGCTGGCGCCCTTCTTCCCGCAGATGGGCCCGTGCTGGACCGCCGCAGCGCCGCTGCCGGGCGGCGAAGAGATGAGCGACAGCCGCACCCTGGCCGAGCAGTTGCGCCAGCGCCACGCCTGGCTCGCCCCGAAACTCGCCCGGCGCTGGGCCGGCAGCTACGGCAGCCGCGCCTGGCGCCTGCTCGAGGGCGTCGAGGAGCCCGCCGATCTCGGCGAACACTTCGGCGCCACCCTGCATGCCCGCGAGGTGGATTACCTGTGCCGGCAGGAATGGGCACGGGAGGCCGAGGACATCCTCTGGCGGCGCAGCAAGCTCGGCCTGTTCCTGAGCGAGGATGAGCAGGACCGGCTGCGCAGCTATCTGGACGCCGCCACCCGGCAGTCGGAGACCTGCGTCCTGGCGTCCTGAGCCCGCACAACCACACGCCAAGGCACACCCCCGCCGGCAGCGTCAGCACGACCATGGTCGCAGTTTATCGGTTTCGTCCGGCTGGCTTAGGATCGAGCCGAGGTCGCCGCCCGGTGGCCTTCAAACAACCATGAAATAACAAGAACAAGAGGCGTAAGACATTCATGCGCAAGACCCTGCTGGTAATGCTGTGCACTGCGGGTATCCACCTGACCGCTCAGGCCGGCGAGTTCGGCACCGCCGAGGAAGCCAAGGCCATGCTCGAAAAGGCCGTGGCGGCGGTCGAGGCCGACAAGGCCTCCGCCTTGGAGAAGTTCACCAAGGGCGAAGACGGCTTCAAGGATCGCGACCTCTATCCCTATTGCGGTGGCCCGGACGGCAACTTCACCGCGCATCCCACACTGACCGGCCAGAGCCTGAAGGATCTGAAAGACAAGGCGGGCAAGCCCCTGGGCGAGGAAATCTACGCCACGGCCGAAGCGGGCAAGATCAGCGAAGTGGCCTACATGTGGCCGCGGCCGGGCACCGATACGCCGGTCGAGAAAATCACCTTCGTGACCAAGGCCGACGACCAGGTGTGCGTGGTCGGCTATTACAAGTAGGGACCCGCCCCCGCTGTCGCGCCTGTCGAAAACCTGCATGCCGCTTGATCCGGCATGCACGAACAGGTGCCGGAGGCGGATGATCCAAAAGCCAAAAGCCCCGCCGGATCACTCCGGCGGGGCTTTTCATTGCAGGTCACTCAGCGCATCAGATCTTGCTGCTGCGCTCGTAACGCTTGCGGTCGTTCTCGTTCAGCACCTTCTTGCGCAGGCGGATCGACTTCGGCGTCACCTCGACCAGTTCGTCGTCGTCGATGAACTCCAGCGCCTGTTCCAGGGTGAACTTGATCGGCGGCACCAGCTGGATGGTCTCGTCCTTGCCGGAAGCGCGCATGTTGTCGAGCTTCTTGCCCTTGGTGGGGTTGATCACTAGGTCGTTGTCGCGGCTGTGGATGCCGGCCAGCTGGCCTTCGTAGATTTCCTGGCCCGGCTCGAGGAACAGCTTGCCGCGGTCCTGCAGGGTTTCCAGCGAGTAGGTCAGCGCCTTGCCGGTGGCCATGGAGACCAGCACGCCGTTCTGGCGGTGGGCGACTTCGCCCTGCTTGAGCGGGCCGTAGTGGCTGAAGGTGCTGGTGAGGATGCCGCTGCCCGAGGTCATGGTCAGGAACGAGTTGCGGAAGCCGATCAGGCCGCGCGCCGGCACGGTGTATTCCAGGCGGATGCGGCCCTTGCCGTCCGGCACCATGTTCGACAGGTCGCCCTTGCGCAGGCCCATCTGCTCCATCACCGGCCCCTGGTGGACTTCCTCGATGTCGATGGTGACGTTCTCGTACGGCTCCTGCTTCTCGCCGTCGACTTCCTTGATGATCACTTCCGGACGGGAGATGGCCAGTTCGAAGCCTTCGCGACGCATGGTCTCGATCAGCACCGAGAGGTGCAGCTCGCCGCGGCCGGAGACCTTGAACTTGTCGGCGCTGTCGCCGTCCTGAACGCGCAGGGCGACGTTGTGCAGCAGTTCCTTCTCCAGGCGCTCCTTGATGTTGCGGCTGGTGACGAACTTGCCTTCGCGGCCGCAGAACGGCGAATCGTTGACCTGGAAGGTCATGCTCACGGTCGGCTCGTCGACGGACAGCGGCGGCAGGGCTTCGACGGCGGTCGGGTCGCACAGGGTGTCGGAGATGAACAGCTGATCGAAACCGCTGATGCAGACGATGTCGCCGGCCTGGGCTTCCGGCACTTCGACGCGCTGCAGACCGTGGTGGCCCATGATCTTGAGGATGCGGCCGTTGCGCTTGTTGCCGGCGGCGTCGATGGACACCACCGGGGTGTTGGACTTGACCTTGCCGCGGGCGATGCGGCCGATGCCGATCACGCCGAGAAAGCTGTTGTAGTCCAGCTGGGAGATCTGCATCTGGAACGGACCGTCGACGTCCACCTTGGGCGCCGGCACGTGGTCGAGGATCGCCTGGAACAGGGCGTCCATGTTGTCGTCCATCTTCTCGTGGTCCATGCCGGCGATGCCGTTGAGGGCGCTGGCGTAGACGATCGGGAAGTCGAGCTGCTCCTCGGTGGCGCCGAGGTTGTCGAACAGGTCGAAGATCTGGTCGATGACCCAGTCCGGACGCGCGCCGGGACGGTCGATCTTGTTGACCACGACGATCGGACGCAGGCCGGCCTTGAACGCCTTCTGGGTCACGAAGCGGGTCTGCGGCATCGGGCCGTCCTGGGCGTCGACCACCAGCAGCACGGAGTCGACCATCGACATCACGCGCTCGACCTCGCCGCCGAAGTCGGCGTGCCCGGGGGTGTCGACGATGTTGATGTGGTGGCCGTTCCACTCGATGGCGGTGTTCTTCGCCAGGATGGTGATGCCGCGCTCTTTTTCCTGGTCGTTGGAGTCCATCACCCGCTCGCTTTCGGCTTCCTTGCGATCCAGGGTGCCGGAGAGCTTGAGCAGCTTGTCGACGAGGGTGGTCTTGCCATGGTCGACGTGGGCGATGATGGCGATATTGCGGAGATTTTCGATCACAGGTTCTATCTCTATGAAAGCTTCGAGCTGAAGGCTGGAAGCTGGAAGCTGGAAGAAGGAAAGCTGGCCGGGCTGCCCGGCCGCGACGTCTCGGGCCGTTACCGGTCGGGAGGGCGGTGGCGGATACTGCCACCGAGCAGGCCCGGCAACCTATGCCGGACGATAAACGCGCACATTGGCATGCCCCTCGCTGAGCAGATGATGAGCATGCAGGCGGCTCATGACACCCTTGTCGCAATACAGCAGGTACTGGCGGTTGGCATCCAGGTCCTTGAAACGGTTGTTCAGCGCGTAGAAGGGCAGCGTCTGCACCTCGATGCCGGCCAGCTCCAGCGGCTCGTCCTCGGCCGCATCCGGATGGCGGATGTCGAGGACGATCTGTCCGGCCAGGGCCTCGCCGACCTCCTCCACGCGGATCTCCTCGCCAAGTTCGTCGATCACCCGGTCGATCGGCACCAGACGGGCGCGCTCCAGGGCGCGCTCGAGGATCGCCATCTCGAACTGGCGCTCCTCGTATTCGATGCGTTCGCGCTTGGCACGGGTGGTCGGGTTCACCGAGATCACCCCGCAGTATTCGGGCATGTGCTTGGCGAACTCGGCGGTACCGATGCGCATCGCGGTGTCGATGATGTCCTGCTTGTGGCTAGCGATCAGCGGGCGCAGCACCAGCATGTCGGTGGCCGAATCGATCACCGAGAGGTTCGGCAGGGTCTGGCTGGAGACCTGGGAAATCGCCTCGCCGGTGACCAGCGCGTCGATCTTCAGGCGCTCGGCGATGCGCGTGGCGGCACGCAGCATCATGCGCTTCAACACCACGCCCATCTGGCTGTTGTCGACCTTGCCGAGGATCTCGCCGACCACCTCCTCGAAGGGCACGCTGACGAACAACACGCGCTGCGAGCTGCCGTACTTCTGCCAAAGGTAGTGGGCGACCTCCATCACCCCCAGCTCGTGGGCGCGCCCGCCGAGGTTGAAGAAGCAGAAGTGGGTGAGCAGCCCGCGGCGCATCATCTGGAAGGCCGCCACGGTGGAGTCGAAGCCGCCGGACATCAGCACCAGGGTCTGCTCCAGGGCGCCCAGCGGATAGCCGCCGATGCTGTCGTGCTGGCTGTGGACGACGAACAGGCGCTGGTCGCGAATCTCCATGCGCACCTCCACTTCCGGGGCGGTGAGCGAGATGCCCGCGGCGCCGCACTGCTGGCGCAGGCAGCCGCCGACGTAGCGCTCCACTTCCATCGAGGTGAAGGAGTGCTTGCCGGCGCGCTTGCAGCGCACGGCGAAGATCCGCCCGGGCAGCTGCGCGGCGTAGTGGCGCTTGCACTTCTCGAGGATGTCGTCGAAGTCGCCCAGGGGGTACTCGTGCACCTCGAGGAAATGGGCGATGCCGGGCGTGCAGATCAGCCGCTCGACCATCTCGTGCAGGGTCCGCCGATCCTCGACTGTGGTTTCCACCTCGAGGTTGTCCCACACGCCCGTCACCGCCAGCTCCGGATCGAGGTCGCGCAGCACGCTGCGGATGTTCTTCGCCAGCTGGCGAATGAAGCGCTTGCGCACCGGCGGGCTCTTGATGGTGATTTCCGGGAAGACCTTGACGATGAGTTTCATGGAGGCAGCACGGGCCGGGCAGGCAAAAAGGGGGCGCAATTATAGCGGATCTTGCTCAAGACTTGATCACCTATCGGCAGAGCGGCGCACGCGCACCAAAATGAAACAAAACAACTGATCCAGGCACATGAATAGAGCAAAACTTTCCGCCAGAATATCGGGCACCGGCGAGGCAGATCTGCCGGAGAGCTTGCCGGTCTCCGCAGAACAATGGCATGAAACTTGCTCTCTTGTGGCGCAGCTTGCCTTGGCGGATGATCACCGCCCGGTTTTCACCCGAATTTTCGAGGGTCTTTTCGAGGCCCTCTCCACCTGGAGGACAACATGTCGAAGTCGCTTCAACTGATCAAAGAACATGACGTGAAGTGGATTGATCTGCGCTTCACCGACACCAAAGGCAAGCAGCAGCACGTAACCATGCCGGCGCGTGACGTGGACGACGACTTCTTCGAATACGGCAAGATGTTCGACGGCTCCTCCATCGCCGGCTGGAAAGGCATCGAAGCCTCCGACATGATCCTGATGCCGGACGACAGCACCGCCGTGCTGGACCCGTTCACCGAAGAGCCGACCCTGATCATCGTCTGCGACATCATCGAGCCCTCGACCATGCAGGGCTACGACCGCGACCCGCGCGCCATCGCCCGCCGTGCCGAGGAATACCTGAAGTCCACCGGCATCGGCGACACCGCCTTCTTCGGTCCGGAGCCCGAATTCTTCATCTTCGACGAAGTGAAGTTCAAGTCCGACATCTCCGGCTCCATGTTCAAGATCTTCTCCGAGCAGGCCTCCTGGAACACCGACGCCGACATCGAGAACGGCAACAAGGGTCACCGTCCGGGCGTCAAGGGCGGCTATTTCCCGGTTCCGCCGGTCGATCATGACCACGAAATCCGCACCGCCATGTGCAACGCCCTCGAAGAGATGGGCCTGAAGGTCGAAGTGCACCACCACGAAGTGGCTACCGCCGGCCAGAACGAGATCGGCGTCAGCTTCAACACCCTGGTGGCCAAGGCCGACGAAGTGCAGACCCTGAAATACTGCGTGCACAACGTCGCCGACGCCTACGGCAAGACCGTGACCTTCATGCCGAAGCCGCTGTACGGCGACAACGGCTCGGGCATGCACGTGCACATCTCCATCGCCAAAGACGGCAAGAACACCTTCGCTGGCGAAGGCTATGCCGGCCTGTCCGATACCGCCCTGTACTTCATCGGCGGCATCATCAAGCACGGCAAGGCGCTGAACGGCTTCACCAACCCGTCGACCAACTCCTACAAGCGTCTGGTCCCGGGCTTCGAAGCCCCGGTCATGCTGGCCTACTCCGCCCGCAACCGCTCCGCCTCCATCCGCATCCCGTACGTTAACAGCCCGAAAGCCCGCCGCATCGAAGCGCGCTTCCCGGACCCGGCTGCCAACCCCTACCTGGCCTTCGCCGCTCTGCTGATGGCCGGTCTGGACGGCATCCAGAACAAGATCCACCCCGGCGATGCCGCCGACAAGAACCTGTATGACCTGCCGCCGGAAGAGGCCAAGGAAATCCCGCAGGTGTGCGGCAGCCTGAAGGAAGCCCTGGAAGAGCTGGACAAGGGCCGCGCCTTCCTGACCAAGGGCGGCGTCTTCTCCGACGACTTCATCGATGCCTACATCGAGCTGAAGAGCGAAGAGGAAATCAAGGTGCGCACCTTCGTGCACCCGCTGGAATACGACCTGTACTACAGCGTCTAAGCCAGCCGGCAATATCGAAAAGGCCTCCCTCGGGAGGTCTTTTTTTTGGGTGATCGCGGTAACGCTCCGGCAGCCCCGGACTTGCCAGCCCACCGGTGCAGTGCAAGGCTTCACTCAACGACTTTCGCGAGAGTTCTCCCCATGCGCAGCGCATTGCCCGGCCTGCTTCTGCTGCTGGCCCTTCCGGCCGGCGCAGAGATCTACAGATACCTCGACGCCAACGGCAATCCGGTGTTCAGCAGCCAGCCGCCCGAGGGCGTGGCCGCGGAAAAGGTCGAACTGCCGGCGCCCAGCATCGTCGCCCCGCAGCCGCCGAGCCCTCCGGAAGCGGCCAAGCCCAAGGACCAGCCGGAGATCCGCTATACCCGCCTCGAACTGACAGGCATTCCGGACGGCGAATCCCTGCGCGCCAACAACGGCAGCTTCAGCGTCGACGTGGCCATCGAGCCCAGGCTGCGCCCCGGGCACAGCCTGCGCCTGCTGCTGGACGGCCAGCCCTACGGCCAGCCCGGCCGGACGACCCGCCTGGAACTGGTCAACGTCGATCGCGGCGAGCACAGCCTGGAGGTGGAGGTGCTCGCCGACGAGCGCTCCCTGCAGAAGAGCGCGCCGATCCTGTTCACCGTCCAGCGCGTCCATCGGGGCAAATAGACGGCCCCATGCGAATCCTGCCTCTCTGCCTGGCCCTGCTCGCCCTCCCGGCGGCGGCCGAGATCTACAGCTACGTCGACGCACAGGGCAATCGGGTCTTCACCGACCGGCCGCAGGGCGGCGCACCGGCGCTGCGCCTGAGCCCGACCAACAGCATGCCCTCCCCGCCTGCACCGCCGCCGGCCGCGGAGAAGCCCGCCCCCCGAGCGAAGAAGCCCGGCTACCGCTGGCTGCGCATTGTCGATCCAGCGCCGGACGCCACCCTGCGCGACACCGGCGCACTGACGGTGACGGCCGCCAGCGAGCCCGGCCTGCATCCCGGCCACAGCTACCGGCTGCAGCTCGACGGCGCCGCCAGCGGCCCGGGCGGGCCGCAGCCGGTCTTCTCCCTGAACGACCTGGAGCGCGGCACCCACCTGCTGGCCGTGGAAATCCTCGATGCCGAGGGCCGCACCCTGGAGCAGACTCCGGAGCAGGCCATCCATGTCAAGCGCCCGTCGCTGATCCAGAAACGCCTGGCCAGGCCCTGCAAGATCGCCGATTACGGCGTGCGTCCGGAATGCCTGCTGAAGGACAGGCCCCCCCAGAGGCGGGACATCCCCTACGTACCCTTTCTGTGAATTTCGCCCTGTTTTGGGGCAGCCTTCCGCCTGCACTTCTATACTGTCCCCATATTGGATCAAGGCTCGCCCGCGAGCGTGCGCCAAAAGCCGGCATGGAGCGCGCCCCTGCACTCTTTTCGAAAATTTAGGCTCATTTCTTGCAGATGCCGACTCGACGTGAACCCTGGTAAACCAGCCAATGCCTGATAACGACAACCTGCACCGCCTGCTGCTGGACAACCTGACCACCGCCACCATCCTGCTCGACGGCGAGCTGCGCCTGGAGTACATGAACCCGGCGGCGGAAATGCTGCTGGCGGTCAGCGGCCAGCGCAGCCATGGACAATTCATCAGCGAACTCTTCACCGAGTCCCCCGAAGCCCTGATCTCCCTGCGCCAGGCTGTGGCCGAGGCGCACCCGTTCACCAAGCGCGAAGCCCAGCTGACCTCGCTGACCGGCAAGACCCAGACGGTGGACTACGCGGTGACGCCGGTCATCAACCAGGGGCAGACGCTGCTGCTGCTGGAGGTCTATCCGCGCGACCGCCTGCTGCGGATCACCAAGGAGGAGGCCCAGCTGTCCAAGCAGGAAACCACCAAGCTGCTGGTCCGTGGCCTGGCCCACGAGATCAAGAACCCGCTCGGCGGCATCCGCGGCGCGGCCCAGCTGCTCGCCCGCGAACTGCCGGACGAGGCGCTCAAGGACTACACCAACGTCATCATCGAAGAGGCCGACCGCCTGCGCAATCTGGTCGACCGCATGCTCGGCTCGAACAAGCTGCCGTCCCTGGCGATGACCAACATCCACGAGGTGCTGGAGCGGGTCTGCAGCCTGGTGATGGCGGAAAGCGAGGGGCGCATCGTGCTGGTGCGCGACTACGACCCGAGCATCCCGGAACTGTTGATCGACCGCGAGCAGATGATCCAGGCGGTGCTCAACATCGTGCGCAACGCCATGCAGGCGCTGACCGGCCAGAACGATCTGCGCCTCGGCCGCATCCACCTGCGCACCCGCACCCTGCGCCAGTTCACCATCGGCCACGTGCGCCATCGTCTGGTCTGCCAGGTGGAAATCATCGACAACGGCCCCGGCATCCCCGCCGAGCTACAGGAAACCATGTTCTATCCCATGGTCAGCGGTCGTCCGGACGGCACCGGCCTGGGCCTGGCCATCACCCAGAACATCATCAGCCAGCACCAGGGCCTGATCGAGTGCGACAGCCACCCCGGCCACACCCGCTTCTCGATCTACCTGCCGCTGGACCTAGGAGCCTCACCCACATGAGCCGAAGCGAAACCGTCTGGATCGTCGACGACGACCGCTCCATCCGTTGGGTCCTGGAAAAGGCCCTGCAACAGGAAGGCATGACCACCCAGAGCTTCGACAGCGCGGACGGCGTGCTCAACCGCCTGTCCCGCCAGCAGCCGGACGTGATCATCTCCGACATCCGCATGCCGGGCGCCAGCGGCCTCGACCTCCTGGCGCAGATCCGCGAGCACTACCCGCGCCTGCCGGTGATCATCATGACCGCGCACTCCGACCTGGACAGCGCGGTGGCCTCCTACCAGGGCGGCGCCTTCGAGTACCTGCCCAAGCCGTTCGATGTCGACGAGGCGGTGTCGCTGATCAAGCGCGCCAACCTGCACGCCCAGGAGCAGCAGGGACTGGAAGTGCCGACCATCCAGGCCAACACCCCGGAGATCATCGGCGAGGCGCCGGCGATGCAGGAAGTGTTCCGTGCCATCGGCCGTCTCTCCCATTCCAACATCACCGTGCTGATCAACGGCGAGTCCGGCACCGGCAAGGAGCTGGTCGCCCACGCCCTGCACCGTCACAGCCCGCGCGCCAAGGCGCCGTTCATCGCGCTGAACATGGCGGCGATTCCGAAGGAGCTGATGGAGTCCGAGCTGTTCGGCCACGAGAAGGGCGCCTTCACCGGCGCCGCCAGCCTGCGCCGCGGGCGCTTCGAGCAGGCCGACGGCGGCACCCTGTTTCTCGACGAGATCGGCGACATGCCGGCCGACACCCAGACCCGCCTGCTGCGCGTGCTGGCCGACGGCGAGTTCTACCGGGTCGGCGGCCACACGCCGGTCAAGGTCGACGTACGGATCATCGCCGCCACCCACCAGCACCTGGAAAACCTGGTGCAGGCCGGCAAGTTCCGCGAGGACCTGTTCCACCGCCTGAACGTGATCCGCATCCACATCCCGCGCCTCTCCGACCGCCGCGCCGACATCCCCGCGCTGACCCGGCACTTCCTCAACCGCGCGGCCGTGGAGCTGGCGGTCGAGCCGAAGACGCTCAAGCCGGAAACCGAGGAATACCTGAGCAACCTGCCCTGGCCCGGCAACGTGCGCCAGCTGGAGAACACCTGCCGCTGGATCACCGTGATGGCCTCCGGCCGCGAGGTGCATGTCGACGACCTGCCGCCGGAGCTGCTCAGCCATGCCCAGGAGAACGCGCCGGCCAACAACTGGGAGCAGGCCCTGCGCCTGTGGACCGACCAGGCCCTGGCCCGCGGCCAGTCGAACCTGCTGGACATCGCCGTGCCGGCCTTCGAGCGGGTGATGATCGAGAGCGTGCTCAAGCACACCGCCGGGCGCCGCCGCGATGCCGCCCTACTGCTCGGCTGGGGGCGCAATACCCTGACGCGCAAGATCAAGGAACTCGGCATGAACGTCGGCGGCAGCGACGAGGAAGACGGCGACGAGGGCTGACGCCCTCCTCCCCCGATCCGGCCCGCCCTGTGCGGGCCGTTTTCGTTCGGGCCTTGAAGAGCGGCGCTGCCGCCGTGCCCGCCCGGAGACAATCTTTCCGACATGCAGGGGTTGTATCGTGATTCCCCCGGCCCCATATCGGATGTCCGGCGTGTGCAACCGTCGAAACCTTCGATTGAACGGAGCAATGGACCCCATGCGGTCAATCAATCAAGGTTTTCCTCAGGATCGCGTAACATCGCCCCTGTTTTTCCCATTCACAAAAAGGAGTTCGCAGATGTCTCTGATCAACACCGAAGTCAAGCCGTTCAAGGCCACCGCCTACCACAACGGCAAGTTCATCGACGTCACCGAAGCCGACCTGCAAGGAAAATGGTCCGTATTCTTCTTCTACCCGGCCGACTTCACTTTCATCTGCCCGACCGAACTGGGCGACCTGGCCGACAACTACGCCGAATTCCAGAAACTGGGCGTTGAAATCTACGCCGTGTCCACCGACACCCACTTCACCCACAAGGCCTGGCACGACAGCTCCGAAACCGTCAAGAAGCTGCAGTTCCCGATGGTCGGCGACCCGACCCTGACCATCTCCCGCAACTTCGAAGTGCTGATCGAGGAAGCCGGCCTGGCCGAGCGCGGCACCTTCGTCCTCGACCCGCAGGGCAAGATCCAGATCATCGAGCTGAACGCCGGCAACGTCGGCCGCGACGCCAACGAACTGCTGCGCAAGATCAAGGCTGCCCAGTACGTCGCCGCCCACCCGGGCGAAGTCTGCCCGGCCAAGTGGAAGGAAGGCGAAGCTACCCTGGCTCCGTCCCTGGATCTGGTCGGCAAGATCTAAGCCGTCACGGACCACCGCGCTGCGGGGCCGCAACCGGCCCCCTGTCGCACACGAAAACGCCCGGTCGCGCCTGCGCGCCGGGCGTTTTCATTGCAGCTGAGCGGCTTGCCCGAAGCTCCCGCAGGTGGACCGTTAGGGTGGAAAACGCTGACGCGATTTTCCACCCTACGGCCAGCGATACGGGTCTACCCACGCCCTCAATAGCCCAGGTCGAAGTCTTCCGCCGCCATCTCCATCAGCGGGCCGGCGCCGCCGTGCATGGCCTCCACATGGCCGCGGGTGCGCGGCAGGATGCGCGCGAAGTAGAAGCGCGCGGTCTGCAGCTTGGCACGGTAGAAGGCCTCCTCAACCGTGCCGGCAGCCAGCCGCGCCTGCGCAACGCGCGCCATGTCGGCCCAGAAGTAGGCCAGGCAGACGTAGCCGGAATACATCAGGTAGTCCACCGCGGCGGCGCCGACTTCATCGCGGTCCTGCATCGCCTGCATGCCGATCTGCAGGGTGATCTCGCCCCACTCCTGGTTCAGCCGGGCCAGCGGCTCGACAAAGGCCTTGAGCGACTCGTCCTCGGCGTGGGCCTTGCAGAACTTGTGCACGATCTTGGTGAAGGCCTTGAGCGACTCGCCCTGGGTCATCAGCACCTTGCGCCCGAGCAGGTCCAGCGCCTGCACGCCGGTGGTGCCCTCGTAGAGCATGGCGATGCGGCTGTCGCGCAGGTTCTGCTCCATGCCCCACTCGCGGATGTAGCCGTGGCCGCCGTAGACCTGCAGGCCGTGGCTGGCCGCCTCGAAGCCGGTTTCGGTCATGAACGCCTTGGCGATCGGCGTGAGGAAGCCCAGCAGCAGGTCGGCTGCCGCCCGCTCCGCCGCATCCTGGCTGTAGCGGGCGATGTCCACCTGCTTGGCGGAGAAGTACAGCAGCGCCCGGTTGCCCTCGGCGAAGGCCTTGATGGTCAGCAGCATGCGCCGCACGTCGGGGTGCACGATGATCGGGTCGGCCGGCAGCCCCGGCGCCTTCGGCCCGTTCAGGGCGCGCATCTGCAGGCGCTCGCGGGCGTAGCGGATCGCCCCCTGGAAGGCCACCTCGGCATGCGCCAGGCCCTGCAGCGCGGTGCCCAGGCGGGCGGTGTTCATGAAAGTGAACATGCAGTTGAGGCCCTTGTGCGGCGGGCCGATGAGAAAGCCGGTGGCGCCGTCGAAGTTCATCACGCAGGTGGCATTGCCGTGGATGCCCATCTTGTGCTCGATCGAGCCGCAGGACACCTGGTTGCGTACGCCCAGCCCGCCGTCGGCGGCCGGCAGGAACTTCGGCACGATGAACAGCGAGATGCCCTTGGTCCCGGGCGGCGCGTCGGGCAGGCGGGCCAGCACGATGTGCACGATGTTCTCCGCCAGATCGTGCTCGCCGGCGGAAATGAAGATCTTGGTGCCGCTGACCCGGTAGCTGCCGTCGGCCTGGGGTTCGGCACGGGTGCGCAGCAGACCGAGATCGGTGCCGCAGTGCGGCTCGGTCAGGCACATGGTGCCGGTCCACTCGCCGGACACCAAGCGGGTCAGATAGGTGGCCTTCTGCTCCTCGGTGCCGTGGGCCGACAGGGTGTTCATCGCCCCCTGGGCCAGCCCCGGATACATGCCCCAGGCCCAGTTGGCCTCGCCGATCATCTCGGTGACGGCGATGCCGAGGGACTCCGGCAGGCCCTGGCCGCCATGCTCGACGGCATGCGCCAGACTCGGCCAGCCGCCCTCGACATAGCGCCGGTAGGCCTCCTTGAAGCCGCTCGGGGTCTTCACGCCCGCCTCGCTCCAACTGCAACCCTCGCGATCGCCCACCGGGTTGAGTGGCGCGATCACCTCCTCGCAGAAGCGCGCGCCCTCCTCGAGGATGGCGTCGACCACATCCGGCGTGGCGTCCCCACCGGCAGGCAGACTCCGGTAATGCGCCGGGTAGTCGAGCAGCTCGTCGCGAACGAAACGGATATCCCGCAGGGGGGCCTTGAACTCGGGCATGGTCGTCGTCCTCTGAAACCGTCCTGTTGTCCAGAAGAAAGGTATGGCCGATTCGCCGCGCGGGCAAGCGGTTCACCACATTGCCAGGCCAACCGCGCCGCTGCCTGCGCCAGCCGGAAGCGGCCGGCGGCATCGGCAGCAACGGGCCTGGTCTGCCCGAGCCGCATGGCATAAGTGGGCCAGCGCACCGACACAGGGCTGGTTCGCTGCCATTGTCCGCCCACCGGTGCCTCGCAATTTCGCGAGACCGCGGATCAGGAGGACCCACCATCATGGGCCTACCCAGTGCAGACGAGCTCAAGGGCAAGTGGAAACAGCAGGTCGGCGCCGCCAAGCTCGCCTGGGGCAAGTTGACCGAGGACGAGCTGCTGCAAGCCGAAGGCCGCGAGGAGAAGCTCGCCGGCCTGATTCAGGAGCGCTACGCCATCACCCGCGACGAAGCCGAAAAACAGGTCAAGGACTTCCTCGGGAAGCTCAAGTAGCGAGGTCAGTCGGGATACCTGCCGCGCTGTAACGACCCGGACGGCAGGCGGTCAGGACGACGCTCAGGCCGCCCGGGGCCGTCGTGCGACGGGTCCCGAGCGGTGGCAGTTCCTTTCCCCGATGGAGAAGCAACATGTACGCACCGCCCCGCAAGCTTATCCTGGCCTCTGGCATCGCCCTGGCGATGAGCGTCATGAGCGGCATGGTCGCCGCCGCGACGGACCAGGAAATCACCGATGCACGGCAGGAAACCCAGATCTGGACGACCTATGCCCTGAGCCCCTACCTGCGCGCCCACGACCTCAAGGTATCGGTGCACAACGGCAAGGCCACGCTGACCGGCGTGGTCGAGGAAGAGGTCAACAAGGAGCTGGCGAAGGAGATCGCCCTGGGCGTCGGCGGCATCACCGAGGTGGACAACCAGATCGAGGTCAAGCCCGACTACACGCCGAAGGCGAGCGCCGAGCCCGGTTATGGCGAGCGCATCGAGGACGCCAGCATCACCGCGGCGGTCAAGTCGAAGCTGATGTGGAGCCGCTACACCGATGGGCTGGCCACCACGGTCGAGACCCAGCGGGGCCGGGTGACACTGAGCGGCACCGCCGACAGCGCGGCGGCCCGGGATACCGCCGGGCGCCTGACCATGAGCACCCGCGGCGTGGTCTCGGTGAACAATCAGCTGGTGGTCGACAGCAACAAGCCGACTGCCACCGATAGCGCGAAAAGCTCCATGAGCAAGGCCGAGGGGGCAATCTCCGACAGCTGGATCACCACCAAGGTGAAGTCCACCCTCCTGTACTCCAGCAATGTTGCCGGCTCCGACATCACTGTCAGCACCCAGGGCGGCATCGTCACCCTGAGCGGCAAGGTGCACAGCGGCGCCGAGCGCGACCTGGCGGTCGAGCTCGCCCAGAACGTCCGCGGCGTCAAGAGCGTCGACGCCAAGGGCCTGACGTTCTAGCGCACCGCGAGGGTGCCGGCGGTGCAGGCGCGCAGGTGGGTGGCGACGACCGCGCCGGCCTTCAGCTCCCTCTTCCCCAGCCCCTCTCCCATGCCTGGGAGAGGGGAGAAGTCCGCGCATTCCTTGAGCCCGAGCACAGTGAAACGGCTCTAGCCGCGACGAAACCCACCGTCTTGTGTGTGCTGGCGAACAGAAACGGACTGGCACATACCCCAATCTGGAAACCTGCCGATGGCCGCACGCGGCTTCGGTGCCTGTGCAGCGAACCTGCCCCGACGAGTCCGCGGAGAACGCCATGAGCCTGGGAACCCTCCTGTTGATCATTCTGGTCCTGATGCTGCTCGGTGCCCTGCCGACCTGGCCGCACAGTCGCAACTGGGGCTACGCGCCCATGGGCGGGTTGGGGCTGGTGCTGATCATCGTCCTCATCCTGATGTTGCTGGGACGGCTGTGAGCGACGCACCGCGCGGGCCGGATCACTCGACGCGACGCACGGGAACCCAGGGCAACAGGCGATCGGTTTCCTGCTTGACGACGGCGTAACACTCGCAACTCAGCTGCTCGAGCGCGGGCCGGTCCAGCACCGTGATATGCCCGCGGCTGTACTCGATCACGCCAAGCCGCTGCAGCTTGCCGGCCGCCTCGGTGACGCCTTCGCGGCGCACGCCCAGCATGTTGGCGATCAGCTCCTGGGTCATGGTCAAGCGGTTGTCCGGCAAGCGGTCCAGCGACAGCAGCAGCCAGCGACACAGCTGCTGGTCGATCGTGTGATGACGGTTGCAGGCCGCCGTCTGGGCCACCTGGGTGATCAGCGACTGGGTGTAGCGCAACACCAGATGCTGCAACTCGCCGTGGCGCTCGAACTCCTCCCGGAGCCGCGGCGCCGGCAGCCGCCAGGCGTGACCGGCGCTCTGCACGACCGCGCGCCCCGTGGTGCTGTTGCCGCCCATGAGCATGGCGACCCCGACGAAACCCTCGTTGCCCACCACCGAGATTTCCGCCGAGGCGCCGCTTTCCATCACGTAGAGCATCGACACGATGGAGTCGGTCGGGAAATAGACGTGACGCAAGACATCCCCGGACTCGTACAGAACCTTGCCGAGCGGCATGGGCACCCGCTCGAGATGGGGCCGCAGGCGGTTGTGCACGTCGGCGGGCAGGGCACCCAGGAAGTGATTCCGCGCAGGAGGGGGCGTCTCGGTCATATCGGCTACCTTGCTGGAAATGACTTTCCCGTTCGACGCCGGAAGGATAGTCCAGCCGCCTCCTCGCGCCAGCGGTCAGCCTGCGGACGGGGCCTGCCGGGCAACGCACGGACACAGGCAGAGGCGCCGAACGGCATGGTCCTATGTCTGCCAGCGAACAGACACCGCCCGGCTGCCACGCTCAATCTGGCGAAAGGCAGATCGCTGCCGACAAGACAATTACGGGAGAACCAGACATGCTCATGACGATCGCGATTATCCTGCTGGTCCTGTGGGTGCTGGGACTGGTTTCGAGCTACACCATGGGCGGGCTCATTCACATCCTGCTGGTCGTGGCAATCGTGGTGTTCCTGGTCCAGTTCATTCAGGGCCGCAGGGGATAGCCCTTGGCGGAGCGTACCGACAGGCCGCTCAGCGCCGCAACGCACCCAGCTGGAGATGCGCCGCCACTGCCGCCGGGCTGGCCTCGGGAAGGCGCGGAATGCGTCCGAGGCAGGGCGCCGGCAGGCGTTCGGCGAGGGTCGCGAGGTTCTCGTCGAGGCGCGAGGTGTGCGGATCGATGACATTGGCCACCCAGCCAGCCAGCTCCAGCCCGTCGCGGGCGATGGCCTCCGCCGTCAGCACGGCGTGATTGATGCAGCCCAGGCGCACGCCGACCACCAGGATCACCGGCAGGCCGAGCGCCACCGCCAGATCGGACAGGTTTTCCCGCCCGGCCAGCGGCACCCGCCAGCCGCCGGCGCCCTCCACCAGGGTGAAGTCGGCACCGCGCGCCAGCACCCGGCGCACCGCTGGAAGCAGCGCAGCCACCGTCAGCTCGACGCCGACCTCGCGCGCCGCCAGGTGCGGGGCAACGGCCGGCGCGAAGGCGAACGGGTTGACCTCGGCATAGTCCAGCGCCAGCGAGCACTCGCCGAGCAGCGCCAGGGCGTCGCCGTTGCGCAGCCCTGCGGGCGTGGCCTCGCAGCCCGAGGCGACCGGCTTGGCCGCCGCGGTGGACAGGCCCGCCCGCCGGGCGGCATGCAACAGACCGCAGGCCACGGTGGTCTTGCCGGCATCGGTGTCGGTGCCGGCGATGAAGAAGGCGGTGCCCATATTGTTCTCCAGTCGCGTTCAACCGGAGAAGGATATCAGGGAGGCAGAGGCCGTCACTCGACCAGCGGGATGTCGCTGGTATTGGCCAGCAGGCTGATGGCGTCGAGCTGATCCTCGATCTGCAGGAAGCGCAGCGAGCGCTTCGGCGAAACCTCCTTGGCGATGCGCTTGGCGTACTTTGCCTTCAGCTCCAGCTGATCCTTGCGCAGCTCGAGCAGCCGCTCCTGCAGTTTGCCCGCGTTTTCGTCAGTCACCGAACCCTCGCCGTAGGCGCGGGCATAGTCGAGCAGCAGGGCGATGGCATCCTTGCTCAGCTTGTCCGCCTCGGTACGGTAGCTGTTGTAGACCGGCCAGAAGGCCTCGCCCTCCTGAACGGTGAGGGCCATGTTGGCCTCGACGATCTGCTTGCGCTTGTAGTCGATGTCGGCGATCCGGTTCTGGATGACGGACTTGTTTTCCTGCATGACCTGCTGGGTGCTCGGTGCGTCGCCTTCGGCGGCGAACAGCGGCAGGCTGGCGAAGGCGAGCAGAACGAGGGGGGAATGTTTGAACATGTCGGCTCCTTGATTGCGGTCAGGTCCCTCATGGACCCGGACAGCAGTCTAGACCAAGCCGCTCCAGCCGGCCTGCCGCCGCTCCGCCCGACGCAGGAACGGGGCAGCGCCGGAGCCGACGGCAGGCACGATATCGCCGGTATCCGGATCTCTCGAAGCGGGCCGGCCGTGCTACTGTCCCAAGATGACTCGTCGGATGGATTCCAGGCGCGGTCTCCGCGAGTGTCTTGTCGCTCCGCATCCCTCTTCTCCGGAAGTCCGTGCGCTTCGATCGGAACCTTTTCCTGATGCACCACGCTCCATCCTCGAGAAGAAAGCGCCATGTCCCCCTGTCACACGCACGCCATCGCCGTCGTCGGCCACCGATGCCAGCCCCCGGTCTCGTCCCCTCGGCCACGCATGGCCTTCCACAGGGAGGCGGCGCCGGCGGGGTCGAAATCCTCATGAGCAGCCGCGACAATCCCCTCTGGCTGCAACTCTGGCGCGACCGGCGGACCGACTTCCACCAGAAGACGGTGAATGGCTACCTGGCCAGATTCTGGCCCGATCTTGCGCGCCCCCGGGGCAGCCGGGTCTTCGTTCCCCTCTGCGGCAAGAGCCTGGACATGATCTGGCTTGCCGAGCAGGGCCACCACGTCATCGGCGTCGAGCTGAGCCCCGTCGCCGTCCGGGCCTTCTTCCGGGAGAACCGCCTGCAGCCCTCCAGACGTCAGGTGGGCGACTTCACCCTGTGGGAGCACGGCCGGATAGCCATTCTCTGCGGAGACTACTTCGCACTGGACAAGGCCGACCTGGGACAGATCGACACGGTGTACGACCGGGCGGCGCTCACCGCCCTGCCGGGAGACATCCGCCGGCTCTACGTCGCCCACCTGCGCAGGATCGTGCCGGCCGACGCCGGCGTCTTTCTGCTGACCATCGAGGATGCGGAGGAGGATCTGCCCCTGGAACAGGCCCTGGGCGTGGATGAGGAACTCTCGGCCCTTTATTCGGAAGGGTTCGAGATCAGCCTGGAACATGTCGAAAGCGTGTTCGAGACCGATCCGCAGGCGCCGAAACAACCGCCGAAACGCGCCGAATACAAGGTGTACCGGCTCTCCGGCAGGGCGGCCGGATAGGAGGGCGATAGGGCGCCGGCAGGACGCAGGCGCTCGGGCATCCGCTCAACCAAGCTATCATCAAGCGTGGCGAGTGAAAGCGCGTCGCGCTGAAAATGCGCGCCCCACGACCCGATACGCTCGATTGGCATGCTGCCGCTTCCGGTCAGCCATCCCTTCCAGAATATGCATGGAGAGTCAAGGATGAACAAAGCACTTGTCCCCCTGCTGGGCCTCCTGGTTCTGGCCCTGCCGCCAGCCCTGGCCCAGGTCGATGTCCATCAGGAGCCTGTGCACTTCCAGCCCGGCCGGAACAGCGCCAGCCTCCAGGGCAAGATCAAGGGCGACCAGATGGTCGACTACCTGTTGCATGCGGCCGCCGGCCAGACGATGGAAGTCACGCCGAAGGCCTCGGCCGGCACCGGCGACCTCGGACCGACAACTGGCGGGGCGGTGCCGACGGCAGGGAGTTCCCCGACGCCCTGAGCCACGGCGGCTGAACGGCGATCGAAGAGAGGACTTCCCGGCACCGCGGCGATCGGGGCACTTCGCCCCGCCGCCGCCCCGGCTTCGCCCTCTCCTCGCCGACGCAATCGCCAGACTCGATCAGGCCGGCAGGAACTCCTCCTGCAGCACGGCGACCCAGCGCTCGAGGCGCTCATCGGTCTTGTCCGCCTCGTTGATCTTGTCGAACGGCAGGCCCACGAACTTTCCATCGCGCACGGCGAAGGAGTACTCGTAGGTGTAGCCGTCGGTCGGGAAGCTGCCGACCAGCGTGGCGCCACGGGCCTTGAACTTGTCATACAGAATGCCCAGCGCACTGACGAACTGCTCGCCATGAGCGACATAGTCGCCGGCGCCGAACAGGGCGATGGTCTTGCCGGAAAAGTCGGGCTTTTCGTTGGCCAGATCCAGCAGCGGATCACGCCAGTCGTTCTGCACCTCGCCCGAACCCCAGGTGGAGCAGCCGAACAGCAGGTGGTCGTACTTCAGCATATCGTCGAAATCGACAAAATCTTCTTCCATGTTGAAGAGATCACAGCGATCCTCACCCAAAAGCCCGGCGAGCTTTTCAGCCACCTTGCCGGTGACGCCGGAGGAACTGCCATAGAAGATACCGATGCGAGACATACCGTGTTTCCTTCTTGAATAGAACGATGAACGTTGTGTATTGCGAAAATCGAACAGGGGCCCTGGTCATCTCGTCCAGATCGCACGCTGGATGCCAGCGCACGGCGGGCTCGCAATGGAAAAACCCCACAAATAAGAATGATTATTAAAGTACCGGCATACCCCGTCAACCCCCTGCACGGGCGTTCCCGCGTACCGGCAGAGGCGCCTTGCGGGACGACGAGCCGACACCGGACAAGCTGCTGCACCGCACCATCCGATTGCCGTATAAGGTGGCAAGATTTTTCCAAGTAAGTGTGAGCCATACAAAAATCGATGAAAACACCCAAACGCCTTGAGCCCCTGGTCGAAGACGGCCTGATCGACGAAGTCCTGCGCCCGCTGATGAGCGGCAAGGAAGCTGCGGTGTACGTGGTGCGCTGCGGCCCCGAGCTGCGCTGCGCCAAGGTCTACAAGGAGGCCAACAAGCGCAGCTTCCGTCAGGCCGCCGAATATCAGGAAGGCCGCAAGGTACGCAACAGCCGCGATGCACGGGCCATGGCGCGGGGCAGCAAACACGGACGCAAGGAGCAGGAGGAGGCCTGGCAGAACGCCGAGGTGGCCGCCCTCTACCGCCTGGACAGCGCCGGCGTGCGCGTGCCCAAGCCCTACGACTTTCTTGACGGCGTGCTGCTGATGGAGATGGTCGCCGGCGCCGACGGCGATGCGGCGCCGCGCCTCAACGACGTCGCGCTGACGCCCGAGCAGGCCCGCGAATACCACGCCTTCATGATCCGCCAGGTGGTCCTGATGCTCTGTGCCGGCCTGGTGCACGGCGACCTGTCGGAGTTCAACGTGCTGCTCGGCCCGGACGGCCCGGTGGTGATCGACCTGCCGCAGGCGGTGGATGCGGCGGGCAACAACCATGCGTTCCGCATGCTCGAGCGCGACGTCGCCAACATGAACGCCTACTTCGGCCACTTCGCCCCCGAACTGCTCAGGTGCAAGCACGCCAAGGAAATGTGGGCACTGTACGAGGCCGGCGAGCTGACCCCGGCGAGCGAGCTGACCGGCGAGTTCGAGGAACCGGAGGAAGAGGCCGACGTCGACGCGGTGATGCGCGAAATCAACGCCGCGCTGGCCGACGAAGCGCGCCGCAGGGCGGCGCTGGAGGCGGAAGACGCGCCGCCGCAACGCGAGGAACCGCCGCCGCCGTGGCTGCAGGGGTGAGGGTGAGCGCAGACCGGGAAAGGTGACGGATCGGTATTCCGCAGGCTGGGAAACCCGCACAGCGGTTTCCCGCCGGCCGTGGCGGTGAATAATTGCCGGGCATCTTTCCGTGAGCCAAACCCATGCACCGAATCCAGCACACCCTCATCGCCGCACTGCTGTGCGGCTGCTCGCTCGCCATCGCCAATCCAGCGTCCGCCAGCCAGCCGGATGCGCCGCTGTCCACCATCGCCGCCCTCGACCTGCCGCGCTACATGGGCACCTGGTACGAGATCGCCCGCTACCCCAACTGGTTCCAGAAGAAATGCGCCGGCTTCACCCGCGCCGACTACAGCCTCAAGCCAGACGGCCGCGTGCAGGTGATCAACCGCTGCCGGCTGCAGAACGGCGAGACGGACATCGCCCTCGGTACCGGCCGGCAGATCGGCGATGCCACCTCGCCGAGACTCGAAGTGCGCTTCGCCCCGGCCTGGCTTTCCTTCATCCCGGCCGTGTGGGGCGACTACTGGGTCATCGACCTCGACGAGGGCTACCAACTGGTCGCGGTGAGCGAGCCCCGGCGCGAGTACCTGTGGATACTGTCGAGAACGCCACGGGTCGAACCGCGGGCCTATGACGCCCTGCTCGAGCGCCTGGGCCGGAAGGGGTTCGATACGGGAAAGCTGCTGGTGACTCGGCAGGAGTAGGCCGGACGTGCGGCATAACCAGCCTTACTTTTCCCTCCCTCACCATTCAAGCGCCGGCCCTTTTCCCGGCTCCGCGCCAGGAAGCGGGCGGAGCGCCTCGTAGGGCGCATCGAGCTCGATGCCGAAGTGGGTCTTCAAGACATCGAGATAGGCCTGGCCCTCCGCCAGCTCCCGCACCTGCTCCGCCCCGTCGGTGACGATCCTGAGCGTACGGTTGAGGAGCGAGACACGTCCGCCCGGGGTCGGCAGCGCGACGACACGGGCCAAGGTGAACAGGGAGCCGGGATGGGTCGAGGTGAAGTGGTTGCCCAGCGCGATATCCGCCGGGAACACATGCCCCAGATCGAAACTGTAGAGATCGAGCCACCGCCCCTGCTTCAGGGCCTGCAGCATGATGCCGAAAGGCCCGGCCTCGACGAAGCGGAACGTCAGCCCGTCGTGGCTGGTCGGGCGATCGAGCTCGAACGGAATGGGCGCGCGAAAGCCCGGCCCGCCGAAGCCGACGTCGGCGATCCATGGCCTTCCGTGCAGCGTCACCAGGAGAAACAGATGCTCCCGCCCCGACGGCGGCTCGACCAGATGCACCCGCCCCAGCAGCGGACGCGCCTCGAAACCGATGGCCCCGAGCGCCATCAGGAACAGGCCGTTGAGCTCGAAGCAATACCCCCCGCGCGCCCGGCGCACCAGCTTGTCGCACAGCGCCTCAGGCTCGAGCGAGATGCCGCGCCCGAGTTGAATATCGAAGTTCTCGAACGGGATCGTGTAGAGCTGGGCACGGTGGAGTGCCTCGAGGCAATCCTGCGTCGGTTGTACGGGGCCGGAATGGTTCAGGCGGGCGAGATAGGCGTCGAGGTCGAAGGTTTTATTGTTCATGGCATTACGCTCTGTATTTGTCTGGCCGACTGGCAGGTGAATTCAATAGGCGGCAAAAGCGCAGCTATTTGACGCTACCCGCAGAGTGATATATCAGCCATTTCTTTCGACAATATTGGTTGGGATACCATCTATGCTCACCTGATTTTCTTCTTCCCAGTATCGTTTCAAATCTTCATCCCCTTTCCCAGCCGCCCAATCAGAAAGCAATTCACGATCACCGACATACGAAAAATAGGGAACGGCCATTCCGCAAGAGGCTTGCACGAGATTAATTGCAACATCGAAAATCTGCCGGGCACCTGGCAATGGCTTGAACAAAGGAAAGAGGTCGTTCCACTCGGAATCGCTTTTGTGAATGACTTTTGCCGATCCGTAAAGGCGAAGAATCAACGGCTTGCCATCAAAGGCACAAAACATGACCGTCATTCGTGAATCTTGCTGTACATGAGCGGATGTTTCATTGCCACTACCGGTAACGTTTAGCCAGGCAATGCGGGAGTTGCCTAGGTTCTGTTGACGCAAGCCCAGTGCTAAAACTGGGCTTTTGCCATGACTGACAGAAGCCGACTGAGCGACAGGGAATGGTCCCGCATACAAA
>NZ_SMMU01000040.1 GCF_004339665.1 Azotobacter chroococcum | reverse complement strand
AGTCCGCCTGCTCGGGAGTCGGGCGCAGGGCGATCTTGTGGGTCAGGTGCATCGAAATGCATCCTTGCTGCTCTGCCGGGTGGTGTTCATCACAACTCTCAGTAAAGCAGGTTCGCCGCGGGAACCATTGCCGCGGCGCGCAGGGTCCAAGCCATGAGTCTGTCCACCGCGGATGAATACCCATGGCCAAGAAGCACCACTTCCTCGTCAGCTACACCCTCAACGAGCAGCCGCAGTCGACCGAAGTCGAGTCGGACGCGGAAACCCTTTCCATCGACCAGGCGCGCTTTCACATCGCCGCCCTGCACACCTCGGACGTGCCGGCGGACATCACCGACGTGCAGGTGACCAAGATCGCCCACCCGAGGGAGCCCGGCAGCACGCCGGGGCATTACCAGCAGCCGTGAGCGGCGGCTTCCGCACGGGCGGGATAAACATAAGGGAGGGGGCCTGCCCGCCTGCGGCGGCGCAGGCCGGGCCGGCTCAGGCGGCTCTTTCCCCGGCCTGCCGCTTGAGCTCCTTCCTGCGGCTTTCCATCTGCGCGCCCAGCTCCTCGAGGCGCTCCTCGCCGAGCAGCTCGCAGGCCTTGGGCAGCATCTCCTGCTCCTCTTCCTCGATATGGTGCTCGATCATGTCCTTGAGCACCTTCACCCGGCCGGCGAATTCGCTGCTCGCCGGGTCGGTCTTCTCCAGATCGGGCAGGATCAGCGCCTCCACCGCACGGTGCTCCTCCTTCGCCTCGTGGAACAGGATCTCGCCTTCCTTGCCGCTCGCCGCCCTGAACGCGGGATAGAAGATCTCCTCCTCCAGCCGGGCGTGGGTCATCAGCTCCTCGTGTAGATGGCGCATCAGCTCCTCGCGGGTCTTGATGCCGCGCTCGGTGGTCTTGCCCAGGCGCTCGAAGAGTTGCTTGACCGCCTCGTGATCGTGCTTCAGCAGTTCGACAGCGTTCATCGTCAGTCTCCTTGGAGGGGTGTCGCCTCTAAGCTGACCCTTTGCCCGGCCAATGGGTTCGATGTTTCTGCCCACCCGTTCGTCTCTCCGGGCGGATTGCCCGTGTCGGGGAATGTTCCCGGTACGGCGGCAGTCCATACCGTTAGGAGCGTCGCTTTCCGCGCCGCTCCAGCACATCCGGCCAGCCGGGGGAACAGCGATGAACACAGCCATGGAACCTGATCGACAGAACGGCCCGGGTACGGTGGTGATCTACAGCAATCGTGGCCACGAGGCCCTTCACGAGCGCGCCGTGCACCTCGACCTGGGGAATCGCCTGGCGATGCTGCAAGGACTGGAATTCGGCGGCGAATACGATCCGGCGCTCGCCTATCCGGGATTCCTGTACTTCGTGCCCAGCGGCACGGTGATCGGCCGGCGGAATGCGCACCGACTCGGCCTGCGCAGCGCCGCGGACCTCTTCGGCGGGGTGGTGCCGCAGCCCTTCATGGCCACCAAGGCGATCACCCACGGGCTGCTGCGGGCCGGCGCCCAGGCCCCGCCCGGCTGGTCGCGCCGCTTCACGCAGCGGGTGGCGGACGCGGTACTGCGCGGCTTCACCGTGTTCAACCGCGAAGAGGCCGGCGCGGCCGGCCGCCGGCTGCTGGCCGAGGGGCCGCTGCGGATCAAGCCGGTGCTGGCGAGCGGCGGCCGCGGGCAGCGCCTGGTCGAGGATCCGGCGGAGCTCGATCGACAGCTGGCGGCGCTGGACGAGGACGAGCTGGGCCGCTTCGGCCTGGTGCTGGAGGAGCAGCTGGAGCAGGTGTCGACCTACAGCGTCGGCCAGGTACAGGTCGGCGACCTGCTGGCGACCTATTGCGGCACCCAGCGGCTGACCCTCGACAACCAGGGCGAGGAGGTCTACGGCGGCTCGGACCTGCTGGTGGTGGCCGGCGATTTCGACGAGCTGCTCGCCCTCGCGTTGGACGAGCCGGTGCGCCTGGCCGTGCAGCAGGCGCGCCTCTACGACGCCGCGGCGCTCGACAGCTTCGCCGGCTTCTTCGCCTCGCGACGCAACTACGACATCGCCCGCGGCCTGGACAGCCGGGGCCATACCCGTTCCGGGGTGCTCGAGCAGTCCTGGCGCATCGGCGGCGCCAGCAGCGCGGAAATCGTCGCGCTGGAGGCGTTCCGCGCCGGTGCGCGGGTGGTCCGGGCGTCCACCCTGGAGCTGTTCGGCCCGGAGCAGGTCGCGCCCCCCGGGGCGTGCGTGCTGTTTCGCGGCGAGGACCCGGAACTCGGCTACCTGACCAAATGCGTGGTGACCACGGAGCATGGCAACCCGTAGCGAAAGCGTCGAACTGCCGGTGGAGGACCAGCGGCTCGCCGGCACCTTCCTCAGCCCGGACACCCGGATGCCGGGGCTGCTGTTCGTGCACGGCTGGGGCGGCAGCCAGGAGCGCGACCTGAAGCGCGCGCGGGGCATCGCCGGGCTCGGCTGCGTCTGCCTGACCTTCGACATGCGCGGCCACGGCGGCACCCTGGCGCAGCAGCAGGGCGTCACCCGCGAGGACAACCTGCACGACCTGATCGCCGCCTACGACCTGCTGGCCCGGCACCCGGCCATCGACCGCGACGCCATCGCGGTGGTCGGCAGCAGCTACGGCGGCTATCTGGCCACCATCCTCACCTCGCTGCGCCCGGTGAAGTGGCTCGCCCTGCGCGTGCCGGCGCTCTATCGGGACGCCGAGTGGAGCCGCCCCAAGCGCGAGCTCGACCGCCAGGACCTGCAGCTGTACCGCAACTCGCCGCTGACGCCGGCCGACAACCGCGCGCTGGGGGCCTGCGCGGCCTTTCGCGGCGACGTGCTGCTCGTCGAGTCGGAGAACGACCAGCTGATCCCGCACACCACGCTCATGAACTACCGCAGCGCCTTCGTCCGCGCCCACTCGCTGACCCACCGGATCATCGACGGCGCCGACCACGCGTTGAGCGGGGAACTCTGCCAGCAGGCCTACACCTCGATCCTGGTGCACTGGGTGACCGAGATGGTAGTCAAATCCCGGGTCGGCAGCCTCTCCCCGGAGGGACGCGGGGGCTGAAGGCCGTGCGCGGGGATTTCCCGAACAGGCGCCAGCCGGCCGCCGCTACTGCGACCATTTCCCGCCGCCGTTCTCGCAGTCGATGCGGGTCTGCTCCCGGTCGTGCACCTGGTAGTAGTAGGTGAGGATCTGCGCGTCGTCCGGCAGCGGGTCCGGCCAGGTGCCCTGGACGAACTGGCCGCTGGCGTCCTCGTTGGCCAGGGTTTCCTGGGTCAGGGCCGCGGTGCATTTTCCGAAATGGCCGCTCGGGCAGTTCGCACGCTTTTCCTTGTGCACCCCGGCCACGGGGCTCTTCTCGGTGTTGCAGGACCAGTCCAGCGAGCCGGCCGGCATGCCGCGGTGCTCGAAGCAGGACTCCCTGACGTCGTTCGCTGTGCCGGCCACCGCCAGTTGCTCGGTCACGTGGCAGACCTCGGCCAGCAGTCGCGGGCTGGACAGGCCGGCGCAGAGAAAAACCCCAATCGCGAACAGGCGCTTCATGGCAGACCTCCGGAAGGCAATGAAACAGTCGCGGCGCGAGAGCCGCCCTTTCGCGTGGGACTGGCGTTGTCTGGCGAGAGTTCGGCGCCGCAGGACCGGCGGCATCCGCTTGCCCCGCGCAGCGCGGCGCCGTAGCCGGAACGCGAGCCAGAGGATTGATTTGCCCCACCCCTGGCTCTAACGTGGATAAGGGGGCGCTCGGCATCTTCCCTGCCTGATCCGGGCCGAGCGTGCGTCACCCAGTCTTTGTTAGCCTTGAGGAAATCAAAAATTATGAAAAAGATCCTGATCCCGTTGCTCGCCTTCGGCGGCGCGCTGGCCCTGCAGCCGGCCCTGGCCGAGGACGGCGACGCGCTGTACAAGACCAAGGGCTGCACGGTTTGTCACGCGGTCGACAGCAAGCTGGTCGGCCCCTCCTACAAGGACGTCGCCGCCAAGTACGCCGGCCAGGCCGATGCCATCGACGTGCTCGCCACCAAGATCAAGAACGGCGGCTCGGGCAACTGGGGGCAGATCCCGATGCCGCCGAACGCCGTCACCGAGGAAGAAGCCAAGGCCCTCGCCAAGTGGGTCCTCGAGCAGAAATAAGCGTCCCGGGACGCCGGCCGGCCTGGCGTCCCTTCCCCTCTCCCGCTTTCCCTCCCCGCCGCCATCAGCCCACCGGCACATCCTCGCTGCCCACCTCCGTCTGTCCCGCCATGACGGCGCGGTTGCGCCCGCCCCGCTTGGCCCGGTACAGCGCCTCGTCGGCCAGCCTGAGCACCGCCTCCACCGAGGCGGCGCTGCCCGGCCAGTGGGCGACCCCGGCAGAAACGGTGACGAAGGAGCCAGTGGGGCTTGGCGCATGGCTGATCAGGCCGCGCAGCCGCTCGGCGACCTGCAGGGCCCCCTCCAGGCTGGTTTCCGGCAGCAGCAGGGTGAACTCCTCGCCCCCGCCCCGGCAGACCAGGTCGCTGCTGCGCGAGACGCTGCCCAGCAGCCGGCTCACGTGCTGCAGCACCCGATCGCCGATGTCGTGGCCGTAGCTGTCGTTGACCTGCTTGAAATGGTCGATGTCCACGGCGATCACCGCAAAGGACCGCCGCTGTGCCTGCCAGCGCTCCAGGGCAAGCTGCAGGCCGCGCCGGTTGGTCAGCCCGGTCAGCGGATCGGTGAGGTTTTCCTGGTTGAGCCGGCCGAGCTTGCCGTGCAGCAGCGCCAGGCCGTCCAGCATGGCGAGCTTGAGCTGTTCGGCCTCGAAGTACCAGGCACGCACCCGGCGGATCTGCTCCCGGGCGCTGGCGAACTCCCAGTGCCGGGCGGTTATGGCCAATTGCCGCAGCGGGCGCACGATCAGCTTCGACAGCCACCAGAGGGCCGCCAGCATGGGGATGAAGAACGGCAGCGCAGCGAGCAGGATCTCCAGCATCAGCCCGTCGAGGGCGGCCAGGGTGGCGGCGCTGGGCCGCTGGGCAACGACACCCCAGCCGGTGCCGGCCACCGGGGCATAGCCGGCGAGCATGTCGATGCCGGTGCCGTCGAGCACGCGCCGGCTGCCCTCCTCGCCCTGCAGCACGGCCTCGACCGCCGGATTGCCGGTGACGATCTCGCCGATCCGCGACGGCTCCTGGTGGTGGAGCAGATGCCGGTTGCCGTCCACCACATACAGCTGCGAACCGTCCTGGTAATAGTGGTTGCCGAGCAGCGCCTGCAGGCTGCCGTCGCTTTGCCCCAGGTGGATGGCGCCACCGACATAGCCCAGGTAGCGGCCGTCCGGGGCGAAGATCGGCTGCGAGAGGAAGACCAGCAGATGCCCGCGCAGGCCAACGTAGGGCGTGCTGATCAGGGGCTCGCGCGCAGCCAGCGCCCGCCGTGCGCCCTCGGCCTGCAGCACGCTGCCGACCAGCCCCACGCCCCAGGGCGCGGCGGCCTGCACCCGGCCGTCGGCGCCCACGACGAAGACCCCGTTGAAGGTGCCGGTCTGCGCCTTCAGGCGCGCGACCTCGGCGTCGAGCCGCTCCGTCTGGCCAAGCCGCTCCGGCAGCAGGGCGGCGCTGTAGGCGAGCTGCTGCTGCGCCGCCTTGAGGAAGGCGTCGGTGCTGTGGGCCAGCTTGGCGGCATAGGCGCGGTTGGCCTCCAGCGTCTGGGCGATCAGCTGGCGATGCAGGGTCTGGTAGCTGGCATGGAAGCTGTTGGCGAAGGTCAGCAGGGTGGTGGCGATCGTCAACAGCAGGATCAGGCGGCGCAGATCGAGATGATGCATAGAATCTCTGAGGCAAAGATGACTACCGGCAAGCGCCCCTGTCGAAGGCCAGGGGGAGACAGGCGCAGGACGCGAACGGTCGCGCCTGGCTCTGGCGTCGGGCCGGGCTTCCCGATTTCCTGATGCGGCCTCCAGCCAGCCGGGAAGAACGGCGCCCTTCCTCGCGGCAGGCGCCGTCGCCCATGCGGCAGATTCTGGTGGCAAAAAGCCCCTGCGGAAAAGCCTTTCAGGTCAAGTCGTCGGTCAATGGTCGGAAATCCGCGGCCTCGCGGCAACAATCCGCGCCCCTATTGCATGCGCACCGTCAGGCGGGCCACATGGGCGCCCTGGAAGCTGGCCAGGATCAGCTCCTTCTCGCTCGGCTGGCGTGAGCCGTCCGCCCCGGCGATGGTCGCCGCGCCATAGGGCGAGCCGCCGCGCAGGTCGCTGATGTCGCTGAGTTCCGGCAGCACGTAGGGCAGGCCGACGATCACCATGCCCTGGTGTGCCAGGGTGTGCCAGAACGAGGTGATGGTGGTTTCCGAACCGCCGCCGGTGCCGGTGCTGGTGAACACGCTGGCGAACTTGCCGACCAGCGCGCCACTGACCCACAGCCCGCCGGTCTGGTCGAGAAAGTTGCGCATCTGCGCGGTCATGTTGCCGAAGCGCGTCGGCGTGCCGAACAGGATGGCGTCGTAGTCGGCCAGCTCCTTCGGCTCGGCCACCGGCGCCATCTGGTCGAGCTTGGCGCCGGCCTTGCGCGCCAGCGCCTCGGGCATGGTCTCGGGCACCCGCTTGAGGGTCACCTCCACGCCCGGCACGCTGCGCGCGCCCTCGGCCACCGCTTCGGCCATGCGCTCGATATGACCATACATGGAGTAATAGAGGACGAGGATCTTCTTCATGATGGCGCCTCCTGGCTGGTTGGATCAGACAGGTATAGCAGTACCCCGGCGCCGTTGCGGAAAGGTGACCGGGCTGCGGCGCGCCCGGCGGCGGACTCGCTATCATGGGCGGTCACGCTTTCCGGGAGATCGACATGCTCAACGGCCTCTGGCTGGGTTTTTTCCTGATCGCCGCGCTGACCGCCTTCGGCCGCTGGCTGCTGGGCGGCGAGCCGGCGGTGTTCGCCGCCATGGTCGACGGCCTGTTCGGCATGGCCAAGCTGGCCGTGGAGGTGATGGTCCTGCTGTTCGGCACCCTCACCCTCTGGCTGGGCTTCCTGCGCATCGCCGAACAGGCCGGGCTGGTGGAGCTGCTGGCGCGCCTGCTCGGCCCGCTGTTCCGCCGGCTGATGCCCGAGGTGCCGCCCGGCCACCCGGCGCTCGGGCTGATCACCCTCAACTTCGCCGCCAACGGCCTGGGCCTGGACAACGCCGCCACGCCGATCGGCCTCAAGGCGATGCGCGCCCTGCAGGAGCTCAATCCCAGCGCGACCACCGCGAGCAACGCGCAGATCCTCTTCCTGGTGCTCAACGCCTCCTCGCTGACCCTGCTGCCGGTGTCGATCTTCATGTATCGCGCCCAGCAGGGCGCCGACGATCCGACCCTGGTGTTCCTGCCGATCCTCCTGGCGACCAGCGCCTCGACCCTCGCCGGGCTGCTCGGCGTGGCCCTCATGCAGCGCCTCAGGCTCTGGGACCCGGTGGTGCTGGCCTACCTGCTGCCCGGTGCGCTGCTGCTCGGCGCCTTCATGGCGCTGCTCGCCGGGCTCTCGGCGACGGCGCTGGCGGCGCTGTCCGCGCTGCTCGGCAACCTGGTGCTGTTCAGCCTGATCCTGCTGTTCCTGGTGCTGGGGGCGCTGCGCAAGGTGGCGGTCTACGAACACTTCGTCGAAGGCGCCAGGGAAGGTTTCGAGGTGGCGAAGAACCTCTTGCCCTACCTGGTCGCCATGCTCTGCGCGGTCGGCGTGCTGCGCGCCTCCGGGGCGCTGGACTATGCGCTGGAGGGCCTACGCTGGCTGGCCGGGGTGGCCGGCTGGGACGTGCGCTTCATCGACGCGCTGCCCACCGCGCTGGTCAAGCCGTTCTCCGGCAGCGCGGCGCGCGCCCTGCTGATCGAGACCATGCAGACCCACGGGGTGGACAGCTTCCCCGCGCTGGTCGCCGCCACCGTGCAGGGCAGCACCGAGACCACCTTCTACGTGCTCGCCGTGTACTTCGGCGCGGTCGGCATCCAGCGCGCCCGCCATGCGGTGGGCTGCGCCCTGCTGGCGGACTTCTGCGGCGTGCTGGCGGCGATCGGGGTGTGCTACTGGTTCTTCGGCTGAGGCTCAGCTCTCGAGCCAGACGTCCTTGACCCAGTGCCACACCGAGTCCCAGCTCTCGTCGCTGAGATCGCCGCTGTCGCCGCTCCACAGCAGCACCTGGCCCTCGATGTCCACCACGTAGTAATCGCGGCCGGCCTGGCACAGCGGCACCAGGTCGCGCGGCACGCCCTGGTCCCAGGCGACCGCGGCGACTTCCGGCAGGTAGGTGTGCGACTGCGGATCGCTGGCGGTCACCGGCTCCAGGCTGCCGTAGACCACGTCGCTGACCTTGAGCAGGAACTCGCGCAGCTCGAAGGGCAGGTTGATCAGCAGCTGCTCCTCGATTTCCACCAGCAGGTCTTCGTCGGGCAGTTCCAGGGGCACCGGCACCGGCTCGTTCAGCTCGCGCAATTGTTCGATGACGTCTTCCACGGCTCGTTGTTCCTCAGGCAATGATGCGCGCTTTATACCCCAGCGCCCCGCCGGACAGAATCGCGGCCTGTCGCAGGCGCGGCCGGCCCGAAGGCCGCGGACGACTGCCGCGGACAGTCGGCGTCAATGTTATGACGAGCCACTGCTGTCTGTCTTTTGGCGAATGTCAAGCACTGCGCCCGAATGCCGCAGCATCCGGCTTGGAGCCCTTGTGAACGGTCAACGACAATCGGTACGCACGTCCGTATGCTCCGTCTGCCGATCACGCGCTCCCGCACCTCCCACCAGCGGAGACGGGCGGGACGAGGAGCCGGGGCACGGCGATTGTCGCGCAAGGCCCGCATCCGGTCGAAAGTGCTTCGACCTCCGCGCGTTGAACGGGCATCCTTGGCGACCGCCCCTCCGGCAGCCTGCCGACGCGAGACAGCTTCGTCCGCCACGGCGGGACTGGATGAGCAAGCGGTCGACCCAGTGCGGCACTCCCGATGTCGAACAGAGCAGGATCTCTTATGCCCAGTACGTCCCCAGAACAACAGGCCGCCGAATGGAAACTATTGCTCATGCAATTTCCTGCGGCAGTCGCCGCCCAGGTCAGGGAGTTGGCCACCACCCATCAGGCTGAACTGGCCGGGTATTTCTACCAGCAGATGCTGCAGGACGAACAGGCCATGCTCTTCCTCACCCACGAGCAGGTGAAGAGCCGTCTCCATGGGACCCTGCAGCAATGGATCGTCTCGCTGTTTTCCAGCACCGGCGACGAGACCGCCCTGCTGGCGCTGATCACCCAGCAGAAGCAGATCGGCGAGATCCATGCGCGCATCAAGATTCCCATCCACCTGGTGCTGCGCGGCGCCCGGCACCTGCGCGAGCGGCTGTTCGAGCTGCTCTGCCGGCAGCCCCTCGACACCGAGCACAAGCTCTTCGGCCAGCGCCTGATCGGCGAAACCATCGACCTGGCCATGGAGATCATGAGCCGCGCCTTTTCCGACGCCAATGACCGCAACTCGCGCAGCGAGGAGGGCTACCGGCTGTTCTCGGTGGCACAGCACATCGGCGTCGAACAGGAGCGCCAGCGCTCCGCCCTGCTCGACTGGGAAAACCAGCTGATGTTCGATCTGGCCGTCGGCCAGCTCGCAGCGCAGCTGCCCAGGCTGTCCGGCTCGGAATTCGGCCTGTGGTTCCGCCACAAGGGCGCCCATGCCTTCCAGGGCTCCTGGGAAACCGAGCTGATCCTGCAGAGCATGCAGCAGATCGACGAGGTGCTGCTGCCGCTGTTCGAGAAGGCCGTGGCGGAGCCGAACGTCGAGCAGCGCCTGCACAACCTGCGCACCCTGCGCGAACAGGCCAAGGGCATCGTCTTTCATCTGGACAACCTGTTCGAGCAGGCCAATGTCCTGGAAAGCGGCCGTGACGTGCTGACGCGCATGCTCAACCGCAAGTTCCTGCCGGTGATCCTGGCCAAGGAAGTGGCCTACGCACGGCAGAGCGAGCGCACCTTCGCCGTGCTGGCGGTGGACATCGACCACTTCAAGCAGATCAACGACGAGTTCGGCCACGAGGCCGGCGATCTGGTCCTGCAGCAGCTGGCCACCCTGCTCAGCAACCATTGCCGCGGCGGCGACTACGTGTTCCGCATGGGCGGCGAGGAATTTCTCGTGCTGCTGGTCGACGTCCACCAGGGACAGGCGCTCGGGGTGGCCGAGAAGCTGCGCCAGCAGGCCGAGAAGGAGCGCTTCCGTCTATCGGGCGAGCACGACCTGCAGCTGACCGTGAGCATCGGCCTGGCCCTGCACGACGGCCATCCGGACTACCAGCGCCTGCTGCGCCAGGCCGACCGGGCGCTGTACGAGGCCAAGCATGGCGGACGCAACCGGGTGGTGCTGGCCAGGGAACTGCCGGGCTGAAAAAGGAAAACCCGGGCAAGCCCGGGTTTTCCGTCGCTGGGGTCCGGCTCAGCCGTTCTGGCGGATGCCGGCGATCAGCCAGGGCTGGTTCTCGCCCTGGCGGCGCTCCATGCGCCAGCTCTCGCTGAAGGTCTCGCCCTGCTCGAAGCGGGAGTTCTTCGACACGCCGCTGAAGGTCAGGGTGGCGACGGTCTTGTCGGCCAGGTCGTCCAGGCCGTCCAGCTGCACCTGCAGGTTCTCGACGTAGGTGGACTGGAAGCCGTCGCCCAGCTCGGCGCGCTCCTTGCGGATGAAGTCGAGCATCTGCGGAGTGACGAACTCGGCGATCTTGTCCATCTCGTTGGCGTCCCAGTGCTGCTGCAGGGCCATGAAGTGCTGGCGGGCGGCTTCCAGGAAACGCTGCTCGTTGAACCAGGCCGGCGCCTGGATCGGCGCGCGGCGCTGGGCAGCAGCCGGCGCGGCGCTGGCGGCGGCACGCGGCTGGGCCGGCATCTCACGCTGCATGGGCGCGTGACCGGCCATGGCCGGGTGCAGCTTGCGCCGGCGGGCGGCGATCAGGCGGTACACCAGGAAGGCGATCAGCGCGAGGATCAGGATGTCGAGCAGCTGGATGCCGTCGAAGCCGTCACCCATGAACATCGAAGCCAGCAGGCCGCCGGCGGCGATGCCGGCCAGCGGGCCGAGCCAGCGCGAGGCGCCGCTGGCCGGACGGGCGGGAGTCGGCGCGGCCGCGTTCGGCGTCGTGGCAGTGCTGCCGGCCGGCTGCTGCGGCTGGACCTGGCGGGTCTGGTGGGTCGGCTCGCTGCCGGACGACTTGCCGCCGCCGAAACGCTTGGCGTTGGCATCGAGGCTGAGGGTCATGGCCACGCAACACGCCATGCAGAGACTGAGAAAACGACGCATGTGGGGATTCCCGTAGTTGTAGTTGATGTCACGCATTTCATCTTGCCCAGCAGTGCCGGGAGCTGTCATTCATTATTTCCCAAGCTGAAAGCAATGGCGGCCGGACTCCGGGCAACGCTGGAGAAAAACTGTTTCGAGCTTTTGCCCGCGGACCGGCTCAGGGCCGCAGCAGCCAGGCCAGCGGCAGGCTGTACAGGCGCCGGCGCAGATAGGCGCGCAGCGCCGCCTCGTCCTCCCGGCGGTGGCGCAGCCAGTGGCTGAAGGTGCACAGATAGACGGTGCTGAGCGCGCACTCCTCGCCGATGCGCGAGAGGTGCGAGTTGGTCCGCCCGGCCGCCTCGCGCCACCACTGCACGGTGCGGCTGATGCGCATCAGTCCCAGCGTCTGCAGATGGACATGGCCGGGCTCGAGCTTGTAGCAGAGCATCTCCGCGGTCAGCCGCCGGTGCGGCGCCAGCGCCGCGAGCCAGACGACCAGCAGCTCCTCCAGTCGCCCGGCCGGCGTCAGCACCGCCAGACCGGCATCCCGGGCGCGGGCCAGCATGGCCGCGTCGGCGCGGTCGAACCAGGCTTCCACCAGGGCGTCCTTGTCCCGGTAGCGGCGGGCGATCTCGTCCAGCCCGATGCCCAGCGTGGCGGCCACGTCGAACAGGCGCAGCCGCTCCCAACCGCTGCGCTCGGCGATCTGCAGGGCGGTATCGAGGATCTGCGCGGAACTGGTCATGGACTCACCTCCGCCTTTCAGTATGGACGCTTCCCGAGCGGCTGACGGCGGCGGCGACCGGTGGCGGCCGGGCAGGAAAGATCCTGCCGCGTCTACCTTCACGCGGGCGGCGCATACCCCAGTAGCTGGTAATCGCGCGCATACACCTCATGGATTCTTTTCCGCGTCGCTGGCCGGAACTGTTCGTGCCTGTCGGCGATTTCCCGGTCGGACCTGTTCTTGTGGGCCAGTTCGACCTCAAGGCCCAGTTGCCGGCAGATATGGGCAAAGTCGCCGGCCAGGTTTTCATAGCGTCCGATGAAGTCCACATCGATCTGCCCGAGTTCGTCGGTCAGAAACCGCCATTGGGGCACGAAGTGAATCTGCCGGTCGACATTTTCCGGACAAAGCCAGGCATCGACGAAGTTGTCGAAGCTGCCATGGCGTTCGAGCATTCTCCGGGCGGCCTGATCCTGCCTGAGTCGCCTGTTGCCGAGCAGATAGCAATAGGCCGAATGGGCCCGGTCCAAAGGATCGCGAACGATGGCGAACTTGAATGCACGTGCATAGAACTCCGGAAAAACCTGGGCATACCAGTTCAGGGGCAGGTGCCCCGGTCCCCCGTCGCCGAACAGTGAGGCGCAGAGGCTCTTGCCGGCACACTTGGGCACATGCACGAAGATGCAGTTGTACTGCCGAAATGGCTCGGGAATCGCCAAGGTCTTCTTGAAGAGGGTCTGCTTGAAGGCTTGCCGTTCGATGATCGGCAACTGCCGCAGCAGGTAATCCTGCTGCTGTTTGCTGAGGCTGCGCCAGAAGAACCTTCTCAAGAAATCCATGCCTTGTCTCGCGATATCGGGAAACATTCCATTAACCCGAAGAGGCTCCGGGAAGTTCATTGCCGGCGACACCGATGAAAAGGTCAGTGCCGACTTATTGCCGGCACGCTTGGCCTGGTCTTTCCTGTCGGTATGGCCTGCCGCACTACACCATAAGATTGGTCAAAGTTTCGTAAATTTTTGTAAGGTCTTGGCCGACTTTGAGTAAATCCGAATGAACTTGTCGGGCAAGGGGAGTAACAAACCGACGCATCAGGAAAAACTCGCTGATTTGCAGGGGACAAGGATGGAGCATATAGCCTGGCATCAATCGAGTGTCAGTAAACGGCAGCGTGCCGGCAGCAAGGGACAGAAGCCCTGTATCGTCTGGTTCACCGGACTGAGTGCCGCGGGCAAGTCGACGATCGCGAATATCCTGGAGCAGGAACTGTTGCGGCTCGGTGCGCACACTTATCTGCTCGACGGCGATAATCTACGTCATGGCTTGAATCGGGATCTGGGATTTACCGACGCCGATCGCGAGGAAAACATCCGCCGGGTGGCGGAAGTCGCACGCCTGTTTGTCGATGCCGGAATCATCGTCATTGCGGCCTTCATCTCGCCCTTTCGGCGGGATCGGGAGATGGCCAGGCGCCTGGTCGCTCCCGGAGAGTTCATGGAGGTCTTCATCGATACTCCGCTGGAGGAGTGCGAGCGGCGCGACCCGAAGGGCCTGTACAAGAAGGCCCGGTGCGGACTGATCGCCCACTTCACCGGCATCGATTCGCTCTATGAGGCTCCGCTTGATCCGGAAATGCGGGTGACCACCCTGGGGCGAACACCGGCGCAGATCGCCCGCGAGATCATCGGATATCTGCAGGAAGGGGGCTATGTGAAATAGCGCAGCCTCACTGTACTCGGGCTCACGGGGAGGCGCAGATTTTCCTCCTCTTCCAGGCATGGGAAATATCAGATTTCCAGTCAGTCTGGCTGGAGACACCCCACGGGCGTGGGGAAGATCGCGAGGTGCCGGTGATGCCCTTGATCTCCTTGGAAACACCCCCACGGGCGTGGGGAAGACCGCAGCACCACGCCGCTTTCGGTTTCGCTGTAACGGGTCTGCGCCTTGCTTTCCGGCAGGGTGACGCCGTCCTCGGCCAGCGCGACCCGCGCGAGCTGGCGCAGGGCCTGCCGGCCCAGGCGGTGGCGCGAACCCTTTTCCAGCTCATCCAGCCAGCGCGCCATGGCGTCGGTTTCCGGCCGCGCCGCGTAGGTGGCCTCGATCAGCGGACGGATATCCCCCGGCAGCTCCAGTCGCTCGCGCCCGCTCCACACCTCGAGGCTGCGGCACAGCACATAGGGGCTGTAGACCGCTGCGGTGCGCCGAAGACCTGTTGCGGTGTCTCGGTGGCTGCCTGCGGCTCGGACGCCAGCAGCCAGGCCTCGCAGCGTGCGCCGGCCGCGCGCGGGGTATCGGCATGTCGCCACAGGCGGCCCATCCTCTGCAGCAGCATGTCGGTCGGGCAGAAGCGGCTGACCAGGAAATCAGCGTCGATGTCCAGCGACTGCTCCAGTACCTGGGTGCCGATCAGAATCCGTCCCTGTCGCCGGCGTTCGGACCAGCCGTCCTTGCCAAACAGGCCGACCCAGTGCGCCTCCAGGCGCTGGCGGTCGTCCGCGGTGAAGCGCGAATGCAGGAGGCCGCAGGCGTTGCCCAGCTCGGCGGCACGGGCGGCCAGGTCCAGATAGCGTTCCTGGGCTTTGGCGACAGTATTTTCGATCCACAGCACCTGCTGACCGGCCTGCGCGCGTTCGAGGGCCTCGTTCAGAGCCGGGGCCGCCTCCCTTTCCAGCTGCAGTGCGACCCGCCGCCGGTCGGTCACGGGCACTGCCATCTCGACGGGCGTTCCGTCGACCGGGACGGCGGTGATCAGCGGGTAGTCGGCGGAGGCGACATTGCAGTCGAGCAACTGGCCGCGCCGTTCCCGGTTCAGGGTGGCGCTCAGCACGATCACCGTGCAGTGCAGCTGGCGCAGCAGATCCACCAGGGCATCGAGCAGCGTGCCGGTATAGGCATCGTAGGTGTGGATCTCGTCGAGGATCACCACCTTGCCGGCCAGGCCGAAGGCGCGCACGAAGCCGTGCTTGATGTTCATCGCCGCCATCAGCGCCTGGTCGAGCGTGCCGACCGCGAAGGGCGCCAGCAGCCCCCGCTTGCCCTGCTGGAACCAGAAGCCGCCGGGGCGGCCCTCCTCGCCCATCTCGGTTTCCAGCAGCCAGGCATTGCCGTGCAATAGCAGGGAGCGGTGCGGGCAGTCCTCGGCCAGGGTTGCGCCCAGGAAGGTGTTGAAGCGTTCGTAAATCTTGTTCGAGGTGAGCTGCGTCGGCAGGGCGAAGTAGATGCCCCAGGCCTGGCCAAGCTCCAGCATCCGGTAGGCCGCGTACAGGGCCGCCTCGGTCTTGCCCAGCCCCATGGGCGCCTCCAGCACGTAGACGCCCGGTGCGGTCACCTGCTCGATGAGCTGCCGCTGCGCCGGTCGCGGCGCGAAGCCGAACACCTGCTCGAAACTCAGGCCGGGCTGCACCGCCGGAGGTACGAAGCCTGCCGCATCGAGGGCCTGCGCGATCCTGGGCTGCCATTCCACGGCCGGGTCCTCGAAGAACTCGCCGGAGCCGATCCAGTCGGCCACCGAGGTCAGTCCGGCCAGCACTCTGGCCTGGGCTGCCGAGCCTACCTGCGGCCAATCCGTCTGCAGCGCCTCTTTGAGCGCCGCGATCAGCCGTTCGCGTTCCCGCTGCCACGCTGGCCCGCCGAAAACCTCGTTCGCAGCATGATATCCGGCCACCGGAGGCGAGAAACCGTGGTGCTGGCCGAGGATTTCGGGCACGAATGCAGGTGCTCCGGCGGCGATCGCGGCCAGTTGGCTGACGCCGGGATGGCCGCGCCAGTTGTCTTCCAGCTTGGGATCAATGCCGGTCAGGGCGGGCAAGGCCGTGTCCGGATCGCAGGCGCGCCGCAGCTTTTCATAGAAGGTCGGGCTGACCTTGCCGATGTCGTGGCCCGCCGCCGCGAGCGGGGTGCCTTCGGGAAACAGGCTTGCCTGCAGGCCGGGCGGATAGCGGGAAACGATCGCCCGGGCATGGTTGAACACGCTCCTGCCAGCCAGGGTTCTGCCGTCATAAGTCGTGAAGGTCTTGGCGGGGCATGAATCGAAGCTGACGGTGGCGCTGTCAGCCGAAGCATTTCCCTGCTTGGGTCGCCGCATGGGGACTATTCCTGGGCCTCGTCGGGCCGGCCTGCATTCCCTTGCATTACGCCGGAGCAAGCGAACGTCCTGTCCGCTTTCGGCAAATCATTGGTGTCGATTTGCCAATGCTATCCACATGATTCGTATGGACATAACCCTGTGCAGAAAAACAGGTAAAGTTTTCAGGCCGGTTGGGAGCCTGCCCCGGGCATGACGCGGCATGTTGTCGGGACGTGTTGACCCAACGGGCGGAGGCATGAACGGTGGCCGGACAGGCGGGCGGCACAGGGGGGAGAGTCAGCCGGATGCTGACAACGCCTGCAGGGATGTCGGCGGCAGGCCGACAGATATGCCCGATTTGTTGACATATCAGCCGGTCGATATCGGCCGGCCACGGCTTGCCGGCGCTACACCGCCTCCAGCTTGGCGTAGCCGAGCATCAGCCACTTGCTGCCTTCGTCCTCGAAGTTCACCTGCACCCGCGCCTGGGCGCCGGCGCCCTCGAAGTTGAGGATGGTGCCCTCGCCGAACAGCGGATGGCGCACGCGCTGGCCGAGGGAGAAGGGGGTGTCCGGCACGGCGGCACCGGCGAATATCGCGCCATGGCTGGGGCGGGCGGCGGCGGGGCGGCTGAGGCTGTTGGACAGGCGCACCTCGCGCAGCAGCGCCGGCGGGATCTCGCGGACGAAGCGCGAGATCTTGTTGTAGGTCTCGCTGCCGTACAGCCGGCGGGTTTCGGCGTAGGTCACCACCAGGCGCTGCATGGCGCGGGTGATGCCGACGTAGGCCAGGCGGCGCTCTTCCTCGAGGCGGCCGGGTTCCTCCAGGCTCATCTTGTGGGGGAACAGGCCCTCCTCCATGCCGACCAGGAACACCAGCGGAAACTCCAGGCCCTTGGCGCTGTGCAGGGTCATCAGCTGCACGCTGTCCTCGAAGTCGCCGGCCTGCTGCTCGCCGGCCTCCAGCGAGGCGTGGTCGAGGAAGGCCGCCAGCGGCGACTGGGCGTCCTCGTCCCCGGCATGCTCGAAGGCGCGGGCGGCGCTGACCAGTTCCTCGAGGTTCTCCACCCGCGCCTGGGCCTTCTCGCCCTTCTCCGTACCATGGTAGGCGCGCAGCCCGGAGTCCTCGATCACCACCTGGGTCATCAGCGGCAGCGGCAGCTGCTCGACCTTCAGGGCCAGGCCGTCGATCAGCTCGACGAAGGCGTTCAGTGCGCTGGCGGCGCGGCCGCTCACCAGCTTGCCGCCGACCGCCTGGTGCAGCGCGCCCCACAGCGAGAGGTTGGCCTCGCGGGCCAGCTGGCGCAGGGTCTCGACGGTCTTCTCGCCGATGCCGCGGGCCGGCAGATTGATGATCCGCTCCAGCGCCGCGTCGTTGTGGCGGGTGTGGATCACCCGCAGGTAGGCCATGGCGTTCCTGATCTCGGCGCGCTCGAAGAAGCGCTGGCCGCCGTAGATGCGGTAGGGGATCTTCTCCCGCAGCAGCGCCTCCTCGAGCACCCGCGACTGGGCGTTGGAGCGGTAGAGGATGGCGATCTCGCTGTGCGCCAGGCCGTCCTTGAGCGCCTGGCGGATGCTTTCCACCACGTAGCGCGCCTCATCGTGCTCGTTGAAGGCGGCGTAGAGGCCGATCGGCTCGCCGTCCGCGCCCTCGGTCCACAGCTCCTTGCCGAGGCGGCCCTGGTTGTTGGCGATCAGCGCGTTGGCGGCCTTGAGGATGCTGCCGGTGGAGCGGTAGTTCTGCTCCAGGCGGATGGTCTCGGCGGCCGGAAAATCCTCGCAGAACTGCTGGATGTTCTCGATCCGCGCGCCGCGCCAGCCGTAGATCGACTGGTCGTCGTCGCCCACCGCCATCAGGCTGGCGCCGCCCTGCGCCAGGAGACGCAGCCAGGCGTACTGCACGGCGTTGGTGTCCTGGAACTCGTCGACCAGCACATGGCGGAAGCGCCGCTGGTAGTGCTCCAGAAGGCCCGGCTTGTCGCGCCACAGGTCGAGGGCGCGCAGCAGCAGTTCGGCGAAGTCGATCACCCCGGCGCGCGCGCAGGCCGCCTCGTAGGCTGCGTAGATCTTCAGCTGGGTGGCGAGGAACAGGTCGCCGCCCGGCTGGATGTGCTGCGGGCGCAGGCCTTCGTCCTTTTTCGCGTTGATGAACCACTGCGCCTGGCGCGCCGGCCAGCGCTGCTCGTCGAGGCCCAGCTCGCGGATCACCCGCTTGACCAGGCGCTGCTGGTCGTCGGCATCGAGGATCTGGAAGTTCTCGGCCAGCCCCGCCTCCTGCCAGTGGGCGCGCAGCAGGCGATGGGCCAGGCCGTGGAAGGTGCCGATCCACATGCCCATGGGGCTGTGGCCGAGCAGCTGCTCGATGCGCGCGCGCATCTCGGCGGCGGCCTTGTTGGTGAAGGTCACCGCGAGAATCGAGTGGGGCGAGGCGTTCTCCACCTCGATCAGCCAGGCGATGCGGTGCACCAGCACGCGGGTCTTGCCCGAGCCGGCGCCGGCCAGCACCAGGTTCGGACCGAGCGGCGCGGCCACGGCCTGGCGCTGGGCGGCGTTGAGGGTACTTAGCAGAAAGGATAGGTCGTCGCGCATCGCGGCATTCTAGCGGCCGCGGCGAAGACGGGGCAAACTCGGGGTGCCTTGCGACAAGACACACCAGGGGCGATCTTCGTGATCGCCCGCCTTGGGACCGGATGTGTAGAAATCAATAACATGGACATGAACTTTCTCTTTCCCCCGGATGTAGTGCCGCCGGCCATCGCGCCGGAGAGCATCCGGGAGCGTTACGGCGTGCCAATGGAAGCGGCCCTGAACCGCCGCCTGTACCGTGCCGCGCCGCTGCCGATCCTGCTGATGCTGAGCGGTGGCCTGAGCTGCGTATTTCTGCTCTGGGAACGGCACGATCCGGCCACGCTGGCCTGGCTGGCGCTCTGGGTGGGTTCGCTGATCGGCCTGAGCCTGTGGCGAATCCTGGCCTTCCACCGGGCCTCGGCGGAGCATCAGGCCGATCCGACCTGGCGGCACAGCTTCCTGCTCGGCGCCGCGGTTTCGGGGGCGACCCTGACCCAGATCGGCATCTACCTCATGCCGCTGGCCACGCCGCTGCAGCAGGCGCTGATCCATGGCCTGCTGGCGGCGGCGACCATCTGCGCCAGCATGGCCTATGCGGCCAGCCTGGGCGCCTTCCTCGCCTTCGCCCTGCCCGCCCTGCTGCCGTCCAGCCTCTATCTGCTCGGCCTCGACCACAGCCCGCTGCAGGGCTGGGGCATCCTCGGCCTGATCCTGCTGGCGGCTCTCGTGCTCAGCGCCTGGCAGATCAACCGGACGACCCGCCGCAACCTGCTGCAGCGCTTCCAGAACCGTTCGCTGCTGGAGTTCGAGAAGCAGACGCGGCAGGCCACCGCCCGGCTGAACGACGAACTCGCCCGCGAGGTGCAGCGGCGCCGGCGCGTCGAGGAAGAATTGCGCAGCGCGCAGCAGGCGCTGGAGGAGCGGGTCGACGAGCGCACCCGGGCGCTGACCGCCAGCGAGCGGGCGCGCCGCGAGGAACAGGCGCTGCGCCGCTACCTGGCCAGCCACGACCCGATGACCGGCCTGGCCAACCGCAGCCTGCTGCTGCGCCGCCTGAAGATCCTGACCAGACGGCCGCAGCCTGCCGGCCGCGAACTGGTGCTGCTGCACTTCAACCTGGATCGCTTCAAGCGGCTCAACGAGAGCCTCGGCCATCAGCTCGCCGACGAGATCATCTGCGCGCTGGCCCGGCGCCTCGGCGATAGCCTGCGCCAGGCCGACACCGTCGCGCGGATCGCCGTCGACGAATTCGCCGTGCTGCTGGAAACCGACAAGACGCTGGAGGAGGTGGAGCAGCTCGGCCGCCGCCTGCTCAGCGTGCTGCGCCACGGCGTGTCGGTGGGCGAGCACGAGGTGGTGGTCAGCGCCTCGCTGGGGATCGGTCTGCTGTCCGCGGCCGGCGGCAATCCGGCCAGCCTGCTCTGCCAGGCAGCCATGGCCATGCGCCACGCCAAGCAGTTCGGCAGCAATACCCTGCAGTTCTACCGCGACAGCCTGCAGAGCAGCAGCCGCGAGCGCCTGCTGCTCGAGGCGCAGTTGGACAAGGCGCTGGTGCGCGGCGAGCTGGAGGTGTTCTACCAGCCGAAGCTGAATTTCGCGGCGAACCGCCTGCAGGGCGCCGAGGCGCTGGTGCGCTGGCGTCACCCGGAGCGCGGCCTGGTGTCGCCGGCGCAGTTCATTCCGCTGGCCGAGGAAACCGGGCAGATCGACGCCATCGGCGATTTCGTCCTGCACCAGGCCTGCGCCCAGGCGCGCGCCTGGCAGCAGGCGGGAATCGCCGAACTGCGCGTGGCGGTGAACATTTCCATGGGCCAACTGCGCCAGGGCGATTTCGTCGAGCGGGTCGGCGCCGTGCTGGCCATGACCGGCCTGCCGGCACACCTGCTGGAGCTGGAGCTGACCGAAAGCCAGCTGTCGGACGACGTCGAGCACCTGGCCGAGGTGTTCACCCGGCTGCGCGCGCTGGGCGTGCGCCTGGCGATCGACGATTTCGGCACCGGCTATTCGTCGCTCGGCTACCTCAAGCACCTGCCGGTCAACGTGGTGAAGATCGACCAGACCTTCATCCGCAGCCTGGACGGCTCCGGCCGCGGCGGCGACGCGGCGATCACCCGGGCGATCATCGTCATGGCCCACAGCCTGGGCCTGGAGGTGGTCGCCGAGGGCGTCGAGGAGCCGGCGCAGCTGGAATTCCTGCGCGAGCACGGCTGCGACGAGATCCAGGGCTACCTGATCAGCCGGCCGGTGGAGGCGGCGACCCTGGCGAGCCTGCTGCGCGAGCAGGCCGCGCAGCAGGCCTGTGCGATGAGCGACTGAGCCTCAGCCGCGGGTAGTGGTGCCGTCCAGCTCGCGCATCAAGAGGGCGTACTCCAGGTCCACGCCCTCCGGCACCGGCAGGTAGAGGGTGTGGCCGTCGCCCGGGGCCACCTCGGCGCGCTCGCCGCGCTTGTTCTCCAGGGCCTCCAGGCGGAAGTTCAGGTTGCCCTGGGGGGTCATCAGCTCGAGGCGGTCGCCCAAGGCGAAGCGGTTCTTCACCTGCACCTCGGCCAGGCCGTTGCGGCGCTCGCCGGTCAGCTCGCCGACGAACTGCTGGCGCTCGGACAGCGAGTAGCCGTAGCCGTAGTTCTGATACTCGTCGTGCACGTGGCGGCGCAGGAAACCCTCGGTGTAGCCACGGTGGGCCAGCGACTCCAGGGTATCCATCAATGACCGGTCGAACGGCCGGCCGGCCACCGCGTCGTCGATCGCCTTACGGTACACCTGGGCGGTGCGCGCCACGTAGTAGTGGCTCTTGGTGCGGCCCTCGATCTTCAGCGAATGCACGCCCATCCGCACCAGCCGCTCGACGTGCTGTACGGCGCGCAGGTCCTTGGAGTTCATGATGTAGGTGCCGTGCTCGTCCTCGAAGGCCTCCATGTACTCGCCCGGCCGCTTGCTCTCCTCGAGCAGCATCAGCCGCTCGGTGGGCGCGCCGCTGCCGAGGGTCGGCTCGATCGCTTGCAGCGGGACCGGCTCCTGGACGTGGACGATGTTGCCCAGCTCGTCCTCCCGGCCTTCGTGGGCCTTGTACTCCCAGCGGCAGGCGTTGGTGCAGCTGCCCTGGTTGGGATCGCGGTGGTTGATGTAGCCGGACAGCAGGCAGCGCCCGGAATAGGCCATGCACAGCGCGCCGTGGACGAACACCTCCAGCTCCATCCCCGGCACCTGCTCGCGCATCTCGCCGATCTCCTCCAGCGACAGCTCGCGGGAGAGGATCGCCCGGGTCAGCCCCTGGCGGCGCCAGAATTCCACGCTGGCCCAGTTCACCGCGTTGGCCTGCACCGAGAGGTGGATGGCCATCGCCGGGAAGTGCTCGCGCACCAGCATGATCAGCCCCGGGTCGGACATGATCAGCGCATCCGGCTGCATGTCGATCACCGGCTGCAGGTCCTTGAGGAAGGTCTTCAGCTTGGCGTTGTGCGGGGCGATGTTGACCACCACGTAGAACTGCCGGCCCTGGGCATGGGCCTCGGCGATGCCGAGCGCCAGGTGGGCGTGGTCGAACTCGTTGTTTCGCACCCGCAGGCTGTAGCGCGGCTGCCCGGCGTACACCGCATCGGCGCCGTAGGCGAAGGCGTAGCGCATGGACTTGAGGGTGCCGGCGGGGGACAGCAGTTCGGGGCGGAAGGCGGAAGCGGTCATGGCGCAGCGACTCGCGGGGGCAACAAAAGGGCGGAGAATTCTACTGCGCTTTGCCGGAACGTGCGTCCTTTCCGATGGGCGCGGGCCGTTGCCCCGACCAACCGATTCCTGTCGCCCACGCCCTCCCTGCTCTCGACGAACTGCACGAGTGCCGATCGAGGAAACAGCAGAAACCCGAAATGCTCCTCGGAGGAACAGCCATGAAAAACTTCGGCGCCCCGGCCTTGGCCCTGACCCTCAGACTGCCGACCTTCGATAGCCCCCATGCCGCCGAAGCCTCCAGGGAGATCGAGGAACAGACCACCGGCAAGTCGCCGGGCGGCATGAACGGCATGCTGATCGGCGCCCTGTTCGGCGGCGAGGCCCAGGAAGCCAGCGGCCGGCCCGTTCCGCATCGCGTCCTTTTCCTGCCGAGCGCGCCGGTGCCCCCCGCCCGCGTCCCTGTTCCATCCGTCGGCCTCCGGATCGACAGGCACGATTACGGCTACGCTTTCTTGATCTGGATCAATGAAAGTTCATTTTTTTGGAGGAATTCCGACAAGCGCTTGTCTGCGACGCGACATTTTGTCGCGAACCGAGCCGGGGAAAGGAAGCTAAGTCATTGATTCTACGTAGCAATGCGTTTGGCATGTTTCGTGGAATAACCCTGATGTAGCCCACTGAAAGTTCCTCGGAGGAACCGCCATGAAAAAGCTCGGCATCCTGGCTCTGACCCTCGGCCTGCTGACCATCGGCAGTGTCAACGCAGACGAAATCGTCAGTGAAGTGAAAGACCAGACCTCCGGCAAGGCAACGGGCGGCATGACCGGCATGATGGTCGGCGCCGTCGGTGGGCCGATCGGCGCCCTGGTCGGTGCCGGCGTCGGTGCGCTGTTCGGCGGCTCCGCCCAGGATGCAGCCGGTGGCAGCGACCGCGCCTACGTGGTCCGCACCGACAGCGGCGAACTGAAGACGGTGCGCTCGCCGAACCGCGTCTTCGCCGCCGGCGACAAGGTCGAGATCCGCGGCAACCGTCCGCATCCGAAGAAGCCCAAGACCACCGCCCTGGCCGACGCCAGCGACGTCATGCGCACCCTCCGCTAAGAGTTCCGCGGCCCGGACCTCCGACCGGGCCGCTACCGCGTCAGGCTCTCCCGCTCCTCTGCCTCCCCCTGGCGATCGAAGCGGCGGGAGAGCCGCCTTTACACGTCCTCACGTCAATGCCACGCCGTCGGCCTCTCCCGCGCAATCGGGGCCGCATCGGCGTTTTCGCGCTTTTCCCGGCCCAAGGCTCCGAATCGGGAACAAAAAAAACCCCGAACTTCATATGGGGGAGGAAGAGGTTCGGGGTTTAACGTCGGACTCCAGGGAGTCCGCATATCTGCCAACACTTAACACAACAAGGAGCATCGAAAGGCTTTTCAGCCAGTCGTACAGGTCTGACTGCACGATCGCTCCAAAAGTTCAGCCCAAAAACATTCTTGGCTGAAAAATGCAGCTTTCGGGGGGGAACCTCCGTCATCGCGATGGCATTCCCGCGCCCGGCTCAGTGCGCCTCGTCCCAGTTGCCGCCCACCCCGGCCTCCACCAGCAGCGGCACATCCAGCTCGGCGGCGCCGCTCATGCGCGGCAGCAAGCCGGCCTTGAGCGCCTCGACCTGGTCCTCGCGCACCTCCAGCACCAGTTCGTCGTGCACCTGCAAGATCATCCGCGCATCCAGCCCGCTCTCCAGCAGCCAGGCGTCCACCGCCACCATGGCGCGCTTGATGATGTCCGCCGCGCTGCCCTGCATCGGCGCGTTGATCGCCGTGCGCTCGGCGGCCTTGCGCAGGGCGCCGTTCTTCGACTGGATCTCCGGCAGGTACAGGCGGCGGCCGAACAGGGTCTCGACAAAGCCCTGCTCGGCGGCCTGCGCCCGGGTGCGCTCCATATAGGCAAGGACTCCAGGGTATCTGGCGAAGTAGCGGTCGATGTAGGCCTGCGCCTGCTTGCGGTCGACGCCGATCTGCTTGGCCAGGCCGAAGGCGCTCATCCCGTAGATCAGCCCGAAGTTGATCGCCTTGGCGCTGCGCCGCTGGTCGTGGGTGACCTGCTCCAGTTCGACGCCGAACACCTCGGCGGCGGTGGCGCGGTGCACGTCGCGGTCGTGGCGGAAGGCGTCCAGCAGTCCCTCGTCCCGGGCCAGGTGGGCCATGATGCGCAGCTCGATCTGCGAGTAGTCGGCGGCCACCAGCTTGTAGCCCGGCGGTGCGACGAAGGCCTGGCGGATGCGCCGGCCTTCGGGAGTGCGGATCGGGATGTTCTGCAGGTTCGGGTCCGAGGAGGACAGCCGCCCGGTGGCGGTCACCGCCTGGTGGTAGCTGGTGTGGATGCGTCCGGTGCGCGGGTTGATCTGCTGCGGCAGCTTGTCGGTGTAGGTGCCCTTGAGCTTGCTCAGGCTGCGGTGCTGCATGATCACCTGGGGCAGCGGGTAGCCCTGCTCGGCCAGCTCGGCGAGCACGCTCTCGGCGGTGGACGGCTGGCCCTTGGCGGTCTTGGACAGGACCGGCAGGCCGAGCCTCTCGTAGAGGACGGCGCAGAGCTGCTTGGGCGAGGCCAGGTTGAAGGCCTCGCCGGCCAGCTCATGGGCCTCGCGCTCCAGCTGCTGCAGCTTCCCGCCCAGCTCCAGGCTCTGCTCGCCGAGCAGCTTGGCGTCGACCAGCGCGCCGTGGCGCTCGATGCGCGCCAGCACCGGCACCAGCGGCATCTCGATCTCACGCAGCACCCTGGCCAGCGCCGGGATGGCCTCGAGCTTCTGCCACAGGCACTGGTGCAGGCGCAGGGTCACGTCGGCGTCCTCGGCCGCGTAGGGGCCGGCCTGCTCCAGGGCGATCTGGTCGAAGGTCAGCTGCCTGGCGCCCTTGCCGGCAATGTCCTCGAAGCGGATGGTGCCGTGGCCGAGGTACTTCAGCGCCAGGCTGTCCATGTCGTGGCGGGTCGCCGTGGAGTCCAGCACGTAGGATTCGAGCATGGTGTCGTAGGCCACGCCACGCACCTCGATGCCGTAGTGCGCCAGCACGTTCATGTCGTACTTGGCGTGCTGGCCGACCTTGGCCCGGGCCGGGTCCTCCAAGAGCGGCTTGAGCGCGGCCAGCACGGCGTCGCGGTCGAGCTGCTCGGGCACGCCCATGTAGCTGTGCGCCAGCGGGATATAGGCCGCCTCGTGAGGGGAGACGGCGAAGGACAGGCCGACCAGCTCCGCCTGCTGGGCGTCCAGGCTGGTGGTTTCGCTGTCGAAGGCGATCAGCCCGGCCTGCCCGAGCTTGCCCAGCCAGGCGGCGAAGCGCTCCTGGTCGAGCACGGTCTCGTAGTGGGCCTGGGGCGCCGCCGGGTCCGCCGCGGGACTGTCGGCACCGGCAGCGTGGGCTTCGCGCAGCAGCTCGTCCAGCCAGCTCTTGAACTCCAGTTCGCGGTACAGCTCGATCAGCGCCGTGCGGTCCGCCACCGCCGGGTGCAGCGCCTCGACCTCGATATCCAGCGCCACGTCGGTCTTGATGGTCGCCAGCTGGTAGGACAGGTAGGCCATCTCGCGGTGCTCCTCGAGCCTGGCGGCCAGCGACCTGGCGCCGCGGATCGGCAGCCCCGGCACCTTGTCGAGACTGGCATAGATGGTGTCGAGGCCGCCGCCCAGCCCCTGCAGGAGGCCGAGCGCGGTCTTCTCGCCGACCCCCGGCACGCCGGGGATGTTGTCGACCTTGTCGCCCATCAGCGCCAGGAAGTCGATGATCAGCTCCGGGCCGACGCCGAACTTCTCCACCACCCCGGCGCGGTCCAGCCGGCTTCCGGTCATGGTGTTGACCAGGCTGATGTGGCCGTCGACCAGCTGCGCCATGTCCTTGTCGCCGGTGGAGATCACCACCGGCCGCTCGGCGGCGGCGCTCGAGCGCGCCAGGGTGCCGATCACGTCGTCGGCCTCCACCCCGTCGATGCACAGGAGCGGCAGGCCGAGCGCCCGCACGCAGGCGTGCAGCGGCTCGATCTGCACCCGCAGATCGTCCGGCATCGGCGGGCGGTGCGATTTGTAGTGTTCGAACAGTTCGTCGCGGAAGGTCGGCCCCTTGGCGTCGAACACCACCGCGAAGGGGCTGTCCGGATACTGCCTGCGCAGGCTGAGCAGCATGTTCAGCACGCCCTTCACTGCCCCGGTGGGCAGGCCGGCGGAGGTGGTCAGCGGCGGCAGGGCGTGAAAGGCGCGGTACAGGTAGGAGGAGCCGTCCACCAGGACGAGAGGGGTCTGGGCCATGACGAAGAATCAACCTTTTCCGCGGGTGCGGCGCTAGAATGACAAGACTTGACGACGAAAGGACAAGGTTACCATGCACACCTTCCCTCGCCTGCTGCTGGCCGCCCTGCTGGCCTTCGGTGCGGTTGGCGTCTTCGCTCAGCAGGATGCACCGTCCGGAGAGCCCGACGTGACCATCCGCGAGGAGGGCGACAAAATCATCGAGGAATACCGCGTCAATGGTTTCCTCTACGCCATCAAGGTCACCCCCAAGTTTGGCAAACCCTATTTCCTGGTGCGCGCCGACGGCAACGATGCCAACTTCGTGCGTTCCGACGAGCCGACCATGCGGATCCCCGCCTGGAAAATCTTCGAATGGTAAGTGAGCCCTCCTGAACATGTCGGTTTTTACCCCTCTCGAACGCCACGAGCTGGAAACCTTCGTCGCGCCCTACGGGCTCGGCCGGCTGCTGGATTTCCAGGGCATTGCCGAAGGCAGCGAGAACAGCAACTTCTTCGTCAGCATGGAACAGGGCGAGTACGTCCTGACCCTGGTCGAACGCGGCCAGATGGACGATCTGCCGTTCTTCATCGAACTGCTCGACGTGCTGCACACGGCCGACCTGCCGGTGCCCTACGCCCTGCGCACCACGGACGGCCAGGCCCTGCGCAAGCTGGCCGAGAAGCCGGCGCTGCTGCAGCCGCGCCTGCCCGGCAGGCACGTGCAGGAGCCCAACGCGCACCACTGTCGCGAAGTCGGCGCCCTGCTCGCCCGCCTGCATCTGGCGACCTGCAAGAACCCGCTGCCGCGGCCCAGCGACCGCGGTCTGGAATGGATGCTGGAGAAAGGCCCGGAACTCGCTCTGTCGCTGCCGGACGAGCAGCTGCCGCTGCTGCGCGAGGCGCTGGCCGAGGTCACCCGGCTGAAGGCCCGCCTGCTCGCCCTGCCCTCGGCCAACCTGCACGCCGACCTGTTCCGCGACAACGTGCTGTTCGACGGTGCGCACCTGACCGGGGTGATCGACTTCTACAACGCCTTCTCCGGCCCGATGCTCTACGACCTGGCGATCGCCGTGAACGACTGGTGCTCCAGGGAAGACGGCACCCTCGATCCGCAGCTCACCCAGGCCATGCTCGCCGCCTACTCGGCCAAACGTCCGTTCCGCGCCGCCGAAGCCGAACTCTGGCCGGCCATGCTGCGCATCGCCTGCCTGCGCTTCTGGCTGTCCCGGCTGATCGCCGCCCAGGCCTTCGCCGGCCAGCAGGTGCTGATCCACGACCCCGAAGTGTTCCGCTGCCGCCTGCAGGCCCGCCGCCACGTTCAGGTCGCCCTGCCCTTCGCCCTGTAATCCCCGTCGTAAAACCCTAGGTTCTGTTGACGTATCAGCGTAGCCATAGCAGAGCAGCCGCAAAGGCCAGCATTCCCTTGAAATGGCTGGCCTTCTTCTCATAACGTGT
>NZ_SMMU01000039.1 GCF_004339665.1 Azotobacter chroococcum | reverse complement strand
TCAAGCGCTTCGATGAACTTTCCTTCACCGCCACCGCCTGCCTTGCCAACCCTCCAGAACCTGCAGCCAACCCCTTGATTTTCAAGGGTTTACGCGGCTCCCTCGGAGGAAGTGGGGCGCATTATAGGGCCTCGAATCGAGGCGTCAACCTTTAATTGAACTCTTTCGATATCCAATCGCTCTCCCTCTCAATCATCCGACATTTCCGCAGCCTGCGGCGTCTCCAAGATCAACTCCACCCGCCGATTGCTGGCACGCCCCTCCAGGCTGGAGTTGTCGGCCAGTGGCTGAGTATCCGCAAGGCCCACTGCACGCATGCGCTGGCGGGCAACTCCGTTGGCCTCCAGATAGCGCACCACGCTGCCGGCCCTCGCCCCGGAAAGCTCCCAGTTGGAGGGAAAGCGCGCGCTACGGATCGGCAACGAGTCGGTATGCCCCACCACCACGATGCCATGCCGGCTACTGTTGAGCACCAGAACCAACTGTTGCAGTACGCGCAGCCCCTCCAGGCTCAGGTCGGCCTGCGCGGAACTGAAGAGGATCTCGCTGCTGATGCGAAAGCTCACCGAGCCTTCTTTCACGATCACTTCGATATCCTTGCCCAGCTGATCCACTGGCAGCCCTTGAAGGGGATCGCTGGTGACGTCCGCCCCTTTGTCGCGCAGAGATCGGCCGGCCTGCTCGAGCAGGCTGCTGCCAGCCGGCAAAACGCCTTCGGACAGCGGCTTGAGCGACTGCGACAGCTCTCCAGCCCCCTTGCCCTTGCCAGCGAAGGCCAGCATCACCACCAGCAGCACCAATAGCAGAGTCATCATGTCCAGGTAGGTTATCAACCAGCCTTCCGTCTCACCCTCGGAGTCCGGCTCGCGGACCGCATTGGCTGCCTGGCGCCTGGCCATGCGCGTCGCCTGGCGAGCCTGGGCCAGTTCCTGCTCCAACTGACGCTGACGCTCCAGCAATGCCTTGCGCGCCGAGCCGACGGAACCGGTGGCCGGACTCTCCAATGGCTCGGTCATTGCCGGGCGCCCCCATCATCCCGCTCAGAGGCGCGCGACTCACCACCCCCATCGCGAATCTCGTCCCGGTACTGGGCGACGAACGAGTTCAGCGTCTCGCGCATCAACCCCGGGTTGCGCTTGTTGCACATCATGGAAATACCCTGCAGCACCATGTTCATCAGCACCACCCGCTGCTCGGTACGCCGCTCCAGCTTCACCGCCACCGGCTTGAATACAAGGTTGGCGAGCAGCACCCCATAAAGAGTGGTCATCAGCGCCACCGCCATCTGCCGGCCGATGGCCGTCATGTCGCCATCGCCGAGCAGGAACATCAGATTCACCAGCCCCACCAGCGTGCCGAGCATGCCGAATGCCGGCGCATAGCTGGCCATCACCCGGAACAGCTGCGCCTCGGCATGCTCCTTGGCACGCAAACGGGAGATTCGCCATTGCAGCAGCTCGAGGATGTCCTCCTCGGGCGTCATGTCGATCACCAACTGCACCCCGGTGCGCAGGAAAGGATTGTTGATCTGCCCCAACTCCTTCTCCACTGCACGCAGATCGCCCCCCATCCACAGCCGGGAGATCTTCACCAGCTCCTCGATGTCATCCTCGGTATACAGCCGCTCGTTGCGCATCACCGTGCCGATCAGGCTGAACACCCGCAGCACCTCGCCCAGCGGATAGCTGATGAAGGTCGCCGCCAGGGTGCCCACCAGCACGATGCCCAGACTCGGCGGATCGATGAACAGCGCCGGATCTTCGGCGGAAAAGACCAGGACCACCGCCAGCAGCGCGATGCTGGCGAGCATGCCGATGAGCGTTGAGGGATTCATGCGGGACTCCGGAAATGCGACAGGCTCGATTGGATACCTATCGGCCGTGGAGCGGTTTTCTGAATACGGCCGGCTACGGAAGCAGGCTTTGCACTTCGAATCCCGCCACGCCTTGCTGAACTTCGATACCCCGCCGAGCATGGCCGAAGCGGATGTGCGCATCGCTGTTCTTGATCACCGAATACAGATTGCGCATGGCGTCCCGGATTTCCCGCGCCACCTCGGGGCGACCGAGGCTGTCCAGGATCGGCTTGTCGTAGTCATCCACCAGCACCAGCGCCCGCTCGACAGTGGCGGCATGTTGTCGACGCAGTAGCAGCCGTCCTCGCGGATTTCGCGGAAGGCCTGGATACCGATGGGCAGCTTCCTGCGGGACATGGGGATACTCGGCAAGGGGCGGGGTGGTTGCAGCCCCGCCCGGCCAGGGCCAGGCATGAATCCCCCCTCAGTCCCCTCGCGCCGCGGCATCCGGCGGCCCTTTCCCGGCATCCGCGGCGCCCCGCACATAGAACGGTATCCCCACCCGGCGGATATGTTCGAGCAGGGCCGGATTGTCGATCTGCCGCTTGAGCGAAAGGTCGACCATCCAGGGCAGCAGCAGGTCGTCGATCCGGTTCTCGATGGCCAGTAGTTGGGCCAGAGACAGCTCTTCGTCGTCCTCGATGGAAAGATCGATGTCGGAGCCGGGGCGGTAGTTACCCTTGGCTCGCGAGCCATAAAGCAGCACCCGCTGGATTTGCGGCCACTCGGCGAATACGCCGCGCAACTTCTCGAGCGCATGCACAGGCAATCCAAACGCTGTCTTGCCGTTCATTCCGCCTCCGCCAGGCCCTGCATGTGTTGCTGGAGCTGCCGGAACAGGGCGTGGTAACGGGCCATGATGCTATCGGCTATCTCGTTGGCCACAGACTCGTTGTAAGTATGCGCCGTCTGGTTGCGGCTCTTGATCATCTCCATCCAACCCTCGCCATCGGCGATCAGGCCCTGTTTGAAAGCGGTACGGATGGCATCGCGGGAACCGCTGATGGCCGGATTGCCCTGGTAGAGGAAGTAATCCTTCATCAGATTCCAGGCCAGTTCGAAGACGAACTCGAAGGCCTGGATCAAGCCCTGCTTTTCCAGCTCGCTGAGCGGCCGCGACTGTGCCAGCTCGACGGCGCGGGTCAGTTGCATGAGCGCCCGGCTGTAATTGGCCAGCCGCTGCTGCCAGCGAATGTCTTGATCGGTCATGGGGAAAATCCTGCGTTCGAAAAGGACCAAGGCTACTGTCCAAAGCCGTGATAGCGCCACCCGCCTGACCCCTTTCCAGCCACATTGGCGAATGAGCATGACCCCGCAGGAACCACCCCAATCGCGGATAAATCCGCCCCTCGACCGGGCGCGCCCCGGAGCCTTGGAAATGCTCCATCCTTGTCGGCGACTCCCCGGCACCTGTGGGCTGCGTCAAAAAATTCTCGCCCGCCCCTAAAGCTCCCGCCCCGCCCGCCGATAGTCGGGATAACGGCCAACGGCGCCGTTGTCGCCAGCCGCGAAGCCACCGCGCAGCGCAGCTCGCCACTGGCGCTCAACCTTTAGAGAAGGAACGCAACATGTCCGTCATCAATACCAACATCACCTCAATGATCGCCCAGAAGAACCTGGGTGCATCGCAAAGCTCCCTGACCACCGCCATGGAGCGCCTATCTTCCGGCATGCGCATCAACAGCGCCAAGGACGACGCCGCCGGCCAGGCCATTGCCAACCGCATGAGTGCGCAAATCACCGGTCTGTCCCAAGCCCAGCGTAACGCCAACGATGGCATCTCCGTTGCCCAGACCGCCGAAGGCGCGCTGAACCAGATCAACGACAACCTGCAGCGCGTGCGCGAGCTGACCGTACAGTCTGCCAACAGCACCAACTCGGCCGAAGACAAGGCCTCCATCCAGGCTGAAATCAAGCAACGCTTGACCGAGATCGACCGCATTTCCGAGCAGACCGACTTCAACGGCACCAAAGTGCTGAGCAAGGACCAGAGCCTGAGCATCCAGGTCGGTGCCAACGACGGCGAAGTTATTTCGATCGGCCTGAAGGAAATCACCTCCAAGACTCTGGGTCTGGATGATTTCAATGTTTCCGGTCCAAAAGGCACCCTGTCAACAGCCACCACCACCAACTCCTTCAAGTCGGCCTATGGCGACACCACCCAAATTGCCGACTCCTCGGTGAAAGAGGGGACCTCAGGCGACCTAGCAGCCAACCTAGGCATAGCTACCGGCAGCATTACTCTTTCCACAGGTGATGCCTATGTGGATGAGGCCGGCAACATGTATGCAATGGTAACCATCAACACCACTACCGCTTCGGAAATCAGCACTCTGTCTGCCAAGGGCATCAGCGTCGAATCCGGCGTCACCGCGACTTTCTATATTGCGCTTGATCCGCAGACTGCCGACACCACCACTGCAGCTACCACCGCAGCCTTCACTATTGATACTGCCAACCTGAGCGCAGCCAGCTTGGTGAGTGGTTCGACTGATAGCCCGCTGGCCCTGCTGGACCAGGCTCTCAGCGAAGTCGACACCCTGCGCTCCGACCTCGGTGCCATCCAGAACCGTTTCGACTCGGCCATCAGCAACCTGAAGACCAACGAAACCAACCTGTCCGCCGCCCGTTCGCGCATCGAGGATGCCGACTACGCAGTGGAAGTGGCCAACATGACCAAGGCGCAGATCCTGCAGCAGGCCGGTACTTCGGTTCTGGCCCAGGCCAACCAGGTTCCGCAAGGCGTGCTGTCCCTGCTCGGCTAACAACCCGCCGCGGCATGGCAGACGTGGATCGGCCTCGGCCGATCCGCTACGAAAAAGGGCGCTTCGGCGCCCTTTTTTCATTGGCATTGCCTGCTGGCGCAGTGAATAAACTCGCTCCAGCCCCGGGTTATCGGCGCTTTGAGTCCACGGCCGTCGGCCGACAATTCGTACATCCCGAAACACCATCCCAGGCCCCGTCATGAGTCGACCCCCCAAAACAGCTGGCAGCCCTCGGGCGCAACGTCACCCCCAAACCAAAGCCCAGGCTCAGCAGGCGATAAACCGCGCGCCCAAGCAGGCCAGCGGCTGGAAAGCGCTGGGCAACTGCCTGCTTCAGGAAAAGCAATACCCCGAAGCCCAGCACGCACTCGAGCAGGCTCGCACCTTGGATCCGCACGACGCCGAAACCCTGATATTGCTGGGCATGGTGGAGATCAAGCTCGGCGATATCCAAACCGCGCAGGAGCTGGCGCAAAAGTCGCTGGAAATCGCCCCCAACAATCCCGACGGGCTGTGCCTGTTAGCCCGCATCTTCTACGACCGCGGACTTTACGACCAGGCACTCGGATATATTGAACAGGCCTTGGCTATCGTGCCCAACCGCGAAGATGCCCTAGAAAGAAAAGCCTTGATCTTCACCAAGACGCACCGTTATGAGAAGGCAATTATCCTGTTCGACGGGCTGATCCGCCGCCGCCCAGACTACTTCGCTTTCTGGAACAACGCGGCAAATCTGCTCAAAGATATCGGGCAGCTGGACAAGGCGGAAACATACTACCTGAAGGCTATCGAGCTTTCCGGTGACTCGCCGCTGGCCTACTCCAACCGACTGACCAACCTTCATTACAACCCCGCCGTCAGCCGGCAAACGATTTTCGACGTGTGCAAAGAATGGGAAGCTCGCTACGCCCCGAAAGACACCCCTCCCCGCCCGCAGCCCGAGGAATGCTTACCGCAGCGGCGACTGCGCATCGGCATGATCTCCGATGGCTTCAGCAACCATCCGGTCGGTCGCATGATCACCCTCATGCTCGAGTCGCTATCGCGCCACGAGTTCGAGTTGTTTGCCTATAGCACCAACAACTTCGAAGATCCATTGACCCGCCGCATCAAACAGTCGGTCGACCACTGGGCAAGCATTGCCCACTTGACCGACGAGCAATTCGCCGAACGTATTCGCAGCGAAAAGATCGACATCCTCATCGACCTGGCCGGGCACAACGCCGGCAACCGCATGCGCACCATGGCCCTGCAACCCGCTCCGCTGCTGGTCAAATGGGTCGGCGGCCTGATCAACACCACCGGCCTGAGCGCCATCGACTACCTGCTGAGCGACAGCATCGAGTCGCCACCGGGGGAAGACGCGTTCTACACCGAAAAGCTCATCCGCCTGCCGGACGACTACATCTGCTTCACCCCCCCGGAATACGTGCCGGAGATCAACAACCTACCCGCCTTGAGCAACGGCCACATCACTCTCGGCTGCTTCAACAACCCGACCAAGATCAACCCGGTCGTGCTGGCCGAGTGGGCCAGGCTCATGCATGCCCTTCCCAACTCGCGCCTGCTGCTCAAGGGCATGCAATACAACAGCGAAGACCTGTGCCAGCGAGTGCGCACAATCATGGTCGAGCAAGGCATCGAGGCCGAGCGCCTGATGATCGAGGGCCCCTCGCCGCACCGGGAACTGCTGCAAACCTACAACCGCATCGACATCGCACTCGATCCCTGGCCTTACTCCGGCGGCCTGACCACCTGCGAAGCCTTCCTGATGGGGGTTCCCGTGGTCTCCCTGCCCGGCCCGACCTTCGCCGGCCGCCACTCCGCCACCCACCTGGTCAACGCCGGCATGTCGGAACTGGTGGTCAACAGCTGGGACGAATACCGCGCGCGCGTGCTTGAGCTGGCCAGCGATCTCGACAGCCTGAGTACCATTCGTCGCCACCTGCGCGACGTGCTGTTGCAATCACCGGTCTGCGACGGGCCCCGCTTCGCCAGGAACTTCACCATCGCCATGCGTGCCATCTGGCAACGCTACTGCGAAGGCAAGCAACCGGCAGCCCTGACCCTGGACCAGGAAGGCCTGGCCTGGTTCGAGGGCGATAGCCAACCGATGCAGCTGCAGCATCCAGCCCCTGAGGTAGATAGTGATCAGAACGCCTTCAACTTTGCGTTCGAAGGCAAGGTCGTCACCCTGGATAACGGTGCGCTACTGGTCGGCACCACCGGCTTCAGCAGCCTGCAGAAGCTGGGCGCCTTCGCCGCCATTGCCTTCGACCCCACCAGCAAGGTCACCAACGCCGCTCAGCTGCAAGCCGCCGGCGAACTGCACCACTTCCCCCACGTGACCTTGGGCGATGGTCGCGAAGGCACCCTGTTCGCCTGTCTCGACCCGGCGATGAACGCCACCCTGGAGCCGCTGCCAGCGGACCAGCAACTGCCGGGAAATCAAGAAGCCACACAAATCATCGCCAAACTGCCGATCACCACCCTGCGCCTCGACGACATCGAAGGTCTGGAGAACATCGACTGGTTGCTGCTCGACAATATGAACGACAGCCTGGCGATTCTGGAAAACGGCGAGAAGGCACTGGCCAATACGCTGTTGGTGCAGGTTCGAGTCAATTTTTCCCCCACTCACAAGAACCAGCCCGAACTGACACAGATCAGCCACTGGCTATCGCGGCATGGGTTCAGCTTCTACCGGCTGAACAATCTGCAACACTACAGCCATCTGCCCAGACGCGATGATTTGCTGAAACAACAAGCCACCCAGCTCGTCAGTGCCGATGCCATTTTCATTCAGTCGCCGCACCGGCTGGAGCATCTGGGCCCTCAGCAAAAGAGCAAGCTAGCCTTCATCTTGCATACCGTTTATCAGATGCACGACTTGGCGCTCAGCATCCTCGAGAGCGCAGACGCACAAAATGGCGAGAAATATCTCGAAAGCACCGGCTACCTAGAAAAGCCCCTGCCTCCGACTAACGTCGCCCCCTTGCCGCGGATCTATTTGAACCTCTCGCGCCCCAAGGTCTGCATCGGTATACCTGCATACAACGAAGAGATGTACATCCGGGAGACTCTTCTCTCCCTAAAGAAGCAAGATATTGATGGGGTCAAGTTTTTGATCTCTGACAATGCATCATCGGACAAAACGCTCGAGATCGCCAGAAGCCTGTCGAGTGACGATGGACGCTTTGAGCTTGTCAGACATAGCGAGAACATAGGTGCAGCCGAGAATTTCATCAAACTCTTCCAGGAGTCAGAATCTGAATACTTTATGTGGCTGGGTGCACATGACTACCTGAGCGAAAACTATCTTCAGGAAGTTGTCGATCTTCTGGATCGTGAAAAAGAAACCTCCATGGCTTGTGGAACTCCATTCGGGATCATGGATGGAAAAATTTTTGGCCCAACTAAAGAAGCCATCTATGATTTCACACAGAAGAGCCCTACCGAGCGATACTTGAAATCGGTAGCCGAACTGGCCAACTGCACAATCTTCCACTCACTTTTTCGCCGCACAGACCTGAATGGATTTTCATTCAGGAAGACCATCTCCTTTGACCACGTCCTGATCAGCCACCTGTTATGGAAAGGAAAGCTGAACTATGCACAGGACTCTACCTACTTCAGAAGATACTTCCCGAGACGCGAAACAAGCAGTGAAGAGCGCATCCTTGGCAAGAAAGAAAAGCTCAAAAGAAAGGATTTCTTCGAATTCTACACTAGTAATCTTCAGTCGCTACTAGAGCCTGCCGATATTACCAACAAGAAAACCCTGCTCAAGCAGAGCGAAGAAATACTTAAAGCTCGCTTCCCCCTGTGACAGAAGACCTCGCCTATTCATGTAGATAGGCGAGGTCCTCAAGAAAAATTAGTTATTTCCGCCTCAGCCAAGCGCCCGGCCAGTGCGTTACGTTCTCTCCCAACTCACTTTCATTGAACAGCCAAGCCGGCTGCTCAATTCTGAATTTAGGATTTTTCGCGACGAAGTCTCTCGCGGCCCACGTCGGATTATCAGTTGCCCACTCTGGAGCTCCCCTCGGAACATCGAAGAGATCGAACATAATCCCGTCGGTTGCCACCATATAAGAGCCAGGCGTCACCAGATCCGCATAGGCCTCAAGCTCTCCCAAGACATGTGCATAGCTATGGTTTGAGTCTAGGATCACCAGAACCTTGTCCTCCGGACTCACTAGGTTCTTCACCTTGGTCACAATCTCATGATCCGTCGAGCTCCCCTCGAGCAGGGTAATGCGGTCACTGAGCGGATGCGCCTCTATCGCCGCACGATTATGCGGACGAATCTCGATATCGATACCGATAACTCTTCCTGTCTCCATCGCTTTGCATAGACTGGAATAAAAAATCAGTGATCCGCCATGGGCCACGCCCGTTTCGATGATCACATCCGGCTTGAGCTGGAAAATCACCTCTTGCATGCGAATCATGTCTTCGGGCAACTGAATGACCGGGCGACCCATCCAGCTGAAAGTATATTGGTACTTCTGATTCCAGCCAACGCGCACCCATTCGCGCGAAATTGCCTCGAATGCAGCTCTCGAATACAGATCGAACACCCTTGACTGCCCGGCCTCATCGATCGTTAGGGTTTTTTCCTCTGTATCCAGAGTCAGCTTCATCACTCGCTCCAATCTGTCAGGTTCAGCTCAATGCCGGCCGACTCCAGCAGCTTAATGTTTTCTTCGCGATAGTTTGGGTTCATCAGCACAGCACTCGAAACGCCGCGCCTCCTCAGCTCCTCAGGGGCGACTATAGGGTGCCCCGTACCAGGAATGAACCCCCCTTGTTTTCTCGGATTGAGATCGACAACACACTCTATCAAGCTACAGTCGGGATCTATCAAATTTGCAAATGTCGCACCTTTTGCACCCGCACCCCATAGCGAAACCTTTCCACACTGCCTCAAGCTGCAGAGGCGCTGCAACCAGTCTCGCCGCATCCTTTGCTCATCGGATGAATACGCAACCGCCAGCGAAACCACTTCGACATCGGTTGGCAGCGCTTCGTCAACATTCGCCACACTCCCTTCCAACCAGAGATATTGCCCGCTGAAGATGTGCGAGACGCGCTCCACTGCAAAACCAGCACGCCGGAAAGCCAACCCCAGAGAGCCCGCAGTAAAAAGCGAGCAATGCTCGTAGAAGAAGTCCCAGAGCACCCGATTACGGAGAATCCAGTCGACACAGGGCGTTTCAAAAAAGACTCTGGCCCTAGAAGATGAGGCAAGTGCAGCCCGCACCGAGCGCAACACCTGTAATGGCTCAGGTACGTGCTCGATTACATGGCGGCAGACCACCACATCTGCGGCGATACCTGCACAGGCCTCATCGTAGTAGCGAGCACTGAACTGCAGACGCCCATCCAACTCGACAGCGGGCCCTACGTAACTTGGGTCAAAGCCGTAGCCCGAATTGTTCGCTCCAGGATAGTTCACCAGCTTTCTCAGAAAGCTTCCTTTCCCACAACCAACCTCAACAATCGTACAGTTCTTGACCCCCTGCCTCTCAACCATATCCCGAACTAGATCGTCTAAATACGCATCAAAATAGGCAGAACAAGACTGCGTATTGTCGTAGGCTTCCCCATAGCTCAGGCGAGACCGGTCGAATGCCCGATTGAAGACGAAACCACAGGAGCCACACACCATCAATTCCAAGTCTCCACGCGTGACATCATGTGCAGAACCCTGACACTCCACCACTAGATTCTGATGTACAGGGACATTTTCGCGCAGAAGAAAAAGACTCAGCCTGGAGTTCTCACAGATAGGGCAACGACAAATTTTCATTCACTATCTCCACGGAGTGTTTGCACAAGGCCTTGCCTCAGATTCAATACCGGCCTCCATCCGAGCGCTCTTAGCTTGAGACTATTCCCTAATAACAGCAGCGGCTCACCGGAGCGCTCGGATGCCAACTCCAGAATGGGAGCAGGATCTGCATCCAGTAAATCGGCCAAGATAAGAACGACCTCGCTCAAACGAGTCGGCTCGCCGGAGCTGATGTTATAGGTCTCGTTTGAATCTTGGCTCAACAGCCTGATCAGACCATCAGCAACATCACTGGCATGCAGGAAATCGCGGTATGCAAGCGCATTAACACCAAATGGCGGGCGGACTCCTTGGAAAACCTCAATCAACGATGGTATCAAGCGCTCCACGGACTCCCAACGGCCAAACGGTATAAAAACTCGCCCCCAGCCACAGGAAGCCTGGTGCTGAGTACAAATGGCCATCACCAGACGGCGAGTCACATCTTTGGCCAAGCCATATAGCGTGGCAGGAGTGAGCGGCGTACTCTCCTCTTCGCAGCAGCCATGTTTCCAATCATATTCGGCGCAAGTACCAGCAACTACGACCCTACGACCACCGGAGTCACAAAAACTCTCCACCAGTCTCGTCGTCGCATCGACCCACCTCAGATTCAGTGGAGAACTCCAATACTTCCCATGCTCGGCGTACCAGGCCAAATGCAAAAGGTGTGTTGCATCAGCTTCCCGCAAAAAGGGGCGGAGATCCCTTACGCTTAGCAGATCCGCCTTGATGAATTTGACTGGTACGTGAGGGCGGGTACGACCCAAGGCAACTACTTCTACGCCACAACGCTCAAGAGAATCCAGAGCATGGCGACCAAGAAATCCGCTAGCGCCAGTCAGCAACACTCTCATCGATCACTCACTTCGACAACTTCCAGTTGCGGAACCGCCGTCACAAGCGAAGCGCCCCACTTCTGAACATAGCTCAGTTGCGTGATGATCTCATCTCGCAAATTCCAAGGCAGGATCAGAATACGCTCAGGCCGGTGTGCCTTGAGGTGAGCCTCGCCAACGATAGGAATCCGACTCCCTGGTAAATACTTCCCCTGCTTGGCAGGGTTCTTGTCCACCACATAAGGCAGTAGGTCAGGACGAATACCAGCGAAATTGAGCAGCGTGTTTCCCTTGGCCGCAGCACCGTAAGCACCAACTTTCAAACCTTGGCGCCTGGCCTCGATTAAGAACGCTACGATATCGTCCTTGACCTTCTCGGCATGGGCCTGGAAGCTCCTGTAAAACCCGGAAGTAGACATACCCGCACTGGCTTCGAGCGCCAGCATGGCAGATACGGCATCGTCATGCGCATGAATGCCCGTATCGCGCCGTTGAGCGAATACACGCAGGCTGCCGCCGTGCGTAGGCAACTGCTCCACATCGAAAACATCGAGTCCATTGGCATCGAAAATACGCTGCACGGCAGTAAGCGACAGATAGGAATAGTGCTCGTGATAGGCCGTGTCGAACTGATTTTCCTGCACCATATGCAGCAAATGGGGGAACTCGAATGTCGCCACCCCGTGAGGCTTCAGCAGGCTGGTGAAGCCCGAAACGAAGTCGTTGATGTCCGGCACGTGAGCCAGCACGTTGTTTGCCGCTATCAGATCAGCCTGGCGACCGGCGGCACTCAATTCCTCGGCCAGTACCACGCCGAAGAAACGCTCAACAATCTCAATTCCCTTGGCTCTGGCGGCGCGCGCAGTACTGGCGGTTGGTTCAACGCCGTAACAAGGAACACCTGCAGCCTGCACGTATTGCAGCAGATAGCCGTCGTTGGCGGCGACTTCGACGACGGTACTGGCACCATGCAAGCCGAACCGCTCGTTCATCGTCTGGACATAGTGTTCAGCATGTGCCAGCCAGGACGTCGAGAATGAGCTGAAGTAGGCATAGTCTTGGGTGAACAAAGCCTCGCGACCGGCATGATCCTCGGTCTGTACCAGCCAGCACTCCTCGCATACCAGAAGACGTAGGGGGAACCAAACCTCCGGCGCCCGCAGCGACATCTCGCTCAGGTAGGCATTAGAGGGCGGCGCACTGCCCAGGTCCAGAAATGGCAAGCGCAGCTCGCTGCCACAGTGTCGACACTTCACTGACATACTCCTTCAAACCCAGACTCGATGAGAGGATGACCGACATCGCGTGGCGACATCTGGGCAACGTCCAGCGGCCAGCGAATATCGAGCCGCGGATCCTGCGGATGCAGGCCAGCCTCCGACTCCGCGGCATAGGCAGCCGAGTGGCAGTACAGGAGTTCCACGTCATCGCTCAGCGCCTGGAAGCCATGGGCAAAGCCTTCGGGAATCAGCAGGGCCCGGCTATTCGCGGCAGACAGCCGTTCCGCATGCCACTGCAAAAACGTCAGCGAGTCGGCACGAAGATCGACGGCCACATCCCAGACCTCACCACGCAGGCAGCTGACCAGTTTCATCTCGGCATTCGGCGGGCGCTGAAAATGTAGGCCGCGCACGGTGCCTCGCTTGGCCGTATAGGTGTGGTTGATCTGGGCAATGGGCCGCTTCCAGCCAGCGCTTGCCAACGCCTCGGCACAGAACAAACGGGCAAGGAACCCTCGACTATCTCCCAAAGGATGGCGCTCGACGGCCACCAGCCCGGCAAGGGGTAAAACGCTGAGGCTGAAACGGCTCATGCCCGCTCCTCGTAGGCGACGATTTCCGTCTCACAGAGGACTCGCGGATCGCAGCCCTCCTGCTGTGCGCGATACCACGCCATGGTGCGCCGTACCGTTTCGGCCAGAGGCCAATGCGGCGCCAGCCCCAGGAACGTGCGCGCCTTGGCCGTCTCCAGGGCCAGCCAGCCAGCCTCGTGAGGGCCGTCGCGGCCATCGCCGTAGCACACTTCGCCCCGCCCGTAAGTCACGCGCGCCAGCTCGACCACCTCGCGCACGGTGGCCGCCTCATGGGTATGCGGTCCGAAATTGTAGGCGCCGGCCAACTCCGGCTGCCGCCAGAGCCGCTCGGCCAGTCGCAGGTAGCCGGCGAGCGGCTCCAGCACATGCTGCCACGGGCGGATCGCCTGAGGGCGGCGAATCTCGAGCGTGCTCCCTGCCTGCCAGGCACGTACTGCGTCGGGGATCAGACGGTCTTCCGACCAGTCCCCTCCGCCAATCACATTACCGGCCCGTGCAGAGGCAATTGCGACGCCCTGCTCACGCAGGAAAGCATCGCGATAACTGCCGATGACGATCTCGCTGGCCGCTTTGCTGGCGCTGTAAGGGTCGTGACCGCCTAAGGCATCGTCCTCGCGATAGGGGTAAGCCCACTCGTTGTTGCGGTAGACCTTGTCGGTCGTCACCGTGACCGCGACACGCACGCTGTCCAGGCCGCGTATTGCATCGAGCAAATGGGCCGTGCCCATCACGTTGCTAGACAGGGTACTGAGCGGATCGCGGTAGCTGACCCTCACCAAGGGCTGGGCCGCCAGATGGAAAACCACCTCGGGACGCAGCGCACGCACATGCTCTGCCAGTGCCTGAGCATCGCGGATATCGCAAAACTGGCTATGGCAACAGGCATCTACCCGGGCCAGCGTGAAAAGGTTGGGAGTGGTCACTGGCGGCAGGGAGATGCCCGTCACCTGAGCCCCCAACCGAGCCAGCCATAACGCCAGCCAACTGCCCTTGAAGCCCGTATGCCCGGTCACCAGCACCCGGCGCCCGCGGTAGAAATCCCCGAAAGCACTCATGCCCAGACCTTCCAGGGCGGATTGCCTCGCAACCAGAGCTCTTCGAGCTGGTTCTTGTCGCGCAGGGTATCCATGGCTTGCCAGAAGCCCGTGTGCCGATAGGACATCAGTTGCCCTTCCCTGGCCAGCCGCATCAATGGCTCTCCTTCCCAACTGCTCTGGTCGCCATCGATGTTGTCGATGATTGCAGGATCGAGGACGAAGTAGCCGCCATTGATCCACGCCCCGTCGCCGGCCGGTTTCTCCTTGAAACTCGCGACGGCATCGCCGTCCATGTCCAGCGCGCCGTAACGCCCCGGCGGCTGGATCGCGGTCACCGTGGCCAGCCGCCCGTGCTCCCGGTGGAAGCGGATCAGCTCGCCGATGTCGACGTCGGACAAGCCGTCGCCATAGGTGAAACAGAACGGCTCGTCCCCCAAATGCTCGCGAACACGCCGCAGCCGGCCGCCGGTGAGGGTCTCCTCGCCAGTGTTGACCAAGGTGACCCGCCAGGGCTCGACGTAGCGCTGATGAACCTCCATCGAGTTGCGGGACATATCGAAGGTGACGTCGGACATATGCAAGAAGTAGTTCGCGAAGTACTCCTTGAGGACATATCCCTTGTACCCGCAGCAGATCACGAAGTCGTTGATTCCGTAATGGGAATAGGTCTTCATGATATGCCAGAGAATGGGTTTTCCGCCGATTTCTATCATCGGCTTCGGCCGCAAATGGGATTCCTCGGAGATTCGGGTTCCCAGCCCCCCCGCCAGTATTACCGCTTTCATTGATCAGTCTTTTTCCTAACCTAAAACAGTGACTCTCAGCGGCCTATCGAGCAATAAACGATGCCTTTGCGCACCATCCGCCTCGGCTCGAACAGATTCCGCCCATCGAAAATCACCGGCCGTCTGAGCTGTTGCTTGATGAAGTCGAAATCCGGCGCCTTGAAGGCCTGCCACTCGGTGACAATCACCAGGGCCTCGGCCCCCTTGAGCGCGGCCTCCTTGGTGCCACACAGGATCAGATCGTCGCGGTTGCCGTAAAGGCGCTGGGCCTCGTCCAAGGCCTCTGGGTCGTAGGCCTGCACCTTTGCGCCGGCCTGCCACAGGGCTTCCATCAGTACCCTGCTGGGCGCCTCGCGCATGTCGTTGGTGTTCGGTTTGAAGCTGAGGCCCCACAGGGCGAAAGTCTTGCCTGCAAGATCCCCGGCGAAATGCCGGTCAATCTTGCGGAACAATACGGTCTTCTGCCGCTCATTACGCGCCTCCACGGCCTTGAGCACCCTGGCGTCGAAGTCGATGCTGTCGGCGGTACGTATCAGCGCTTGGATGTCCTTGGGGAAACAGGAGCCACCATAGCCGGCGCCAGCGTAGATGAAGTGGTAGCCGATGCGGGGGTCGGAGCCGATGCCTTGACGGACCATCTCGATGTCAGCACCCAGTTCTTCGGCCAAGTTGGCCATTTCGTTCATGAAGCTGATCTTGGTCGCCAGCATGCAGTTGGCGGCGTACTTGGTCAGTTCGGCGCTGCGCACATCCATGACGATGATCTTTTCATGGTTGCGATTGAAGGGCGCGTACAACTCGCGCATCACCTCCTCGCTGCCCCGGCTGTCGGTGCCAATGACGATGCGATCCGGACGCATGCAATCGGCAACGGCCGACCCCTCCTTGAGGAATTCCGGGTTGGAAACCACATCGAATCCGAGATCCTCGCGTCCACGCTGGGCGAGTACGGCCGCGACTCGCTCGCGTACCTTGTCGGCGGTGCCTACCGGAACCGTGGATTTGTCGATAAGAATGCGATGGCTATCCATATGCCGGGCAATGGTCTCGGCCACGGCGAGCACGTACTGCAAGTCGGCGGAACCATCCTCCTCCGGTGGGGTACCGACCGCAATGAACTGAACCTCTCCATGCAGGACACCGATCGCCGCATCGGTGGTGAAATTCAGGCGACCGGCCTCGTAATTCTGCCGGACGATCTGCTCAAGACCTGATTCGTAAATCGGAATGATTCCCTGCTTGAGATTCTCGATCTTATCGGAATCGACATCCACGCAGACGACATCATGACCGACCTCCGCCAGAACGGCAGCTTGTACCAGGCCGACATATCCGATGCCGAAGACTGTGACCCTCATGTGAGTTCCTTTGTACTACTTCAAAACACTGCCGATAATGCACTGCCACTCATGAGGTCATATGCGGGAAAACAGGGCAGAGAATGGGCCTGTCTAAATGAATGAGATGACAACCGCAGACTTTGCCGAAAATCTGACCGCCAATCCGGCTGGCAGCATCCAGATCCGGCAGTCTCAAGATTTAACTCTCCCATCCGATAAAGGGTCATGGATCTGTCCGTCTTCCAAGGAGAACACGCATGAGCTCGCCCCTGAACGATACCGCCCCCCTTTCCAGCTCGCCCCTAGCCAACCTCACCCCGCGCCAGCGCCTGGAAAACGCCCTGGACGAATTGCCGCCGGCCGCCGGCAGCGCCGTGGCGCAGGCCGAGGGCGCGCAGCCGGGGCTGGTCGCCCGCGAGGAGCTGGTCGAGCCGGTGCAGCGCATCAACGAGGTGCTGGGCAGCTACGGGGTGGAGTTCCAGCTGAAGGAGCCCGGGCCGCGGCTGGTCACCGAGATCGTCGACCGCGAGAGCGGCGAGCTGATCCGGCAGATTCCCAGCGAGGAAGTGCTGCGGATCGCCGAAAGCCTCGAACAGCTGCGCGGGGTTCTGCTGCGGGAACAAGCCTGAGCGCAGTCCTGCCTGGGGCTGCGCCCGGGCTTTCTCAGTCGCTCGCCTCCGGCAGGACGATGCCCTCGATGGGGCCTAGGGCGGCCAGTTCGCCCCCCGAAATCGGCGTGCTGAGGGTCGCGCCGCGCAGGGAGGGCTGATCGGTCAGGCGGACCTGGAGGATGGCGCCCTTGCGGTCGAGGCGCTCGACCCAGCCCAGGCCTCCCGCGCTGAAGCGCACCAGCGAGCCGATCGGGACCAGCCCGAAATGCCGCGCGTAATACTGGCACCAGTGCTTGTCGAGTTGCCCCTCGCGGCCGATCAACTGGCGGTAGACGCTGCTGATGGTCTGCTCCGCGCGATCCGGGCGGGCCCGTCCCATGGCGTCGATCACATCGACCACGGCGGCGATCCGCGCCAGCTCGCCGAGTTGCCCGGCGCCCAGGCCCCGCGGGTATCCACTGCCGTCAAGACGCTCGTTGACCTCTTCGACGACGCCCCTGATCACCGCCTCGGCCAGCCACCTGCAGTGCACCAGCCGCTCGCGCAGCAGCGGCACATGCTGCGCGAAGGCCGCGCGCTGCCCGTCGTCGAAGGCGTCGCTGCGCACCAGCGACGGCGGCAGCAGTCCCTTGCCCAGGTCGTGGACCAGGGCGCAGGCGCAGATGCTCTTGACCAGATCGGGCGGCAGGCCGCGGCTGCGGGCCAGGTCGCTCAGGCGCGTGGCCACGGCGATGCAGTGCTGGATCAGCGGCGGGTCGTCCACCAGGCAATTCACCGCGAACAGCACGGCCTCGCGCTCCTCGTGCAGCAGACCGAGCAGAAAGTCGCAATGCCAGGACAGCTGCGCCGGGTCGATCTCGCTCCCCTGCTGCAACTGCACCAGCAGACCGTTGAGGTACACCGCCAGGCGTGCCAGGCGCCGGGCCATCGGCGTCGCGTAATCCAGCCCGTGCGGACGCTGGGCGCCGGGCGCCGCCTCGCTCGCGGGCACGAAGAGCGACGAGGGCATGCGCGAAGGATCGCCCTCCATGCCGCTGCGGGCGCTTTCCCGCTCGATCTCCCGCACATAGAACCAGAGTCGCCGCTCCTCCGCGGCCCCCGGAGCGGCGAAGGCACAGCCGAAGCGGAGCGTCTGCCAGTCGGCATTGAGCCGGCGGTGGCGAATCTGGCCACGCAGCTCCAGCTGCTGGCCATTGGGAAAGCGCAAACCGAGCCGCTGCAGATCCTGTCCGACCTGAAGGTCGGGAGCGGCGCTGGCCGGCAGTTCGACCTGGCAGCCGCCCAGCGACAGGTCCCGCAGGCGCCCGAGGAAGGGACGGTCGCCGGCGCCCATCTGCACCTCCACATCCACCACCATGTGGGTGTTGAGCCTGGCGCGGAAAGCACTCCGCCGATGCCGGGTCTCCAGCCATTCCGGCCAGGCACAGGCCAGTTGGACGCGGCCCGCCACCGTCAGCCGCCGCCACATGCCCAGCGGTGCGCTGCGCAACTGGGTTCCGGCCACCCATCCGGCGAGCCGCCATGCCTGTCCCGCCTCCAGATGGGACGCCACGGCGGGTACCGTGGTCAGGTCCAGGATCAGCCGCCTCCCGGCGACGACCTCCATCAGCAGGACGGGCACGGACGGACTGTCCGGCGCCAACCCCTCCAACTGGGCGCCCCCCCGCTCGCACAACTGCTCGAGCAACGCGCGACACTCGTCTGGATTGTCGATGCGTGCATAGGCATCGTCGGTCTGTACCATTTTCATGATCTGCCCGGCGTCCTCCCTGTCGGCGCCCTGTTCTTGTGCCCTTGCGCCGGCCACCATGGGCCGGCACACCCGAAACCGACGGCTATCCGGCCAGCCCCTTGCGCAGGCGGGCCACCGCCTGGCTGTGCAGCTGGCAGACGCGCGACTCGCTGACGCCCAGCACGGCGCCGATTTCCTTGAGGTTGAGGTCTTCCTGATAATACAGGCCGAGCACCAGCTTCTCCCGTTCCGGAAGCGCCTCGATGGCCTTGACCAGCCGCTCCATGTCACGCCCCTCGGCCAGTTCGGCGAAGGGCGAGGCGTAGTGACCGACGCTCATCGCGTCCACCTCGTCCTCGCCCAGCTCGTCGATGGCCAGCAGCTGGCTGCCGTTGCTGTCCAGCAGCAGCTGCCGGTATTCGGCGAGATCCAGCCCCATGGCCGCGGCGACCTCGCGCTCCTCGGCGGGCCGGCCGAGGCGCTGCTCGAGCTGGCGCAGGGCGTCTTCCAGAGCCCGGGCATTGCGCCGCACGCTGCGCGGCACCCAGTCGCGGCTGCGCAGCTCGTCGAGCATGGCGCCGCGCACGCGCTGGCTGGCGAAGGTGGCAAAACTGGCGCCCTGGCCGGCGTCGTAGCGCGACAGGGCGTCGAGCAGACCGATGGTGCCGGCCTGGATCAGGTCGTCCAGCTCGACGCAGGGCGGCAACCTGGTCTGCAGGTTCAGGGCCTGCCGGCGCACCAGCGGCAGATACTCCTCGAGCAGGTCCCGCTGTCTGATTTTGCCCTGTGCCGTATACATTCCACTGACCTGGAGCTGACGAAAGACGGCCTGTCCCATCCGGCGCTGCCGGGGCCGGCCCTGGCCGGACGGAGGCTCTCCGCCCGGCATTCTCGCCTTGCGGCAGAGCCCTGAAAGCCCCGAACAGTCGCCGGGGAAACGGGCTATTCCGGGCTTTGCAAATGGCCAGCATCCGTTCGGCGGTACTCGACGATCAGCTCGATTGCCTCGACCCGCTGCGCTTCGCCACGCGGCGCCAGGCGAAAGCGGAACTGCAGCGGCTGCCCGGCGTCCAGCCCGGCCAGCGCGGCGCTGCGCCCCCGGCTGCGGGACAGCTCGATGCAGCGCTGCGGATGGCAGAGCCGGGCACGGACCAGCGCGCCGGCCGGAAGCTCGAAGCGCCAGCGCACCTCGGCCAGGCGTTGTCCCCGGGCAAGCGCCGGCGGCTGCAGGGGGGCGGACGCGCGCTCCCGGCCGGGCACCGCCAGGCGCAGGATGGGAATCCGTGCCTGCCAGCTGCCCGGTGCGGCCTCCACAGCGGGCAAAGAGAGCGGCAGGAGCAGCGACAGGATGACCAGCAGCCTGCCCGGAAGGCATGAACTGAATGCCCTTGCGCGGCTGCCCAGTCTCATCCCTGATACCCCCTCGGCCGCTCGGCCAGCAGCAGCAACTCGATCTCGAGGAAGGTGCCCGCAGCCTGACGCAGGTTGTCGAGCAGCCCCGCGTGCGAGGCGAAGCCCGGATGCAGCACCAGCAGCCGGGTCGGCCCGCCGCCCTCGCGCAGGTGGCGCAGGCACCGATAGGCGCGGCGGAAGCCGTCCGGATCGCCTTCGACCCAGAGGGCCCAGCGCGGCTGCTGGCAGGCCAGGGTGTGCAGGTGCGGACTGTCCTCGTCCAGGGCGACCAGTTGCCAGCGGGCCGGATCGCCGACCCAGGCATGGCCGTTGGCCTGCCAGCGTTGCAGGGTTTGGCGCACCCGCTCCAGACGCTGGCGCTGCGCACCGCTCGGCAGGCCGACCACCATCAGGGTCGGGCGCGGCGCCTCGGGAATGCCTGAGGACAGCGCGGCGACGGACGGCTCCCCGCCGCCTGCGCCCTGCTGCTCCGCCCAGCGGCGCAGCCCGGCGGCCTGGTCGAGCGGGCCGAAACCGTCGCCATCCTCCGCAGCAGCCATCAGGGCTCGAACTCGCCGCCGAGCTGGCGGAAGGCATCGCCGGCCGCCAGCAGATGCAGCAGGGCATCGAGCTGCTGGGCCGGGCCGCGCAGACGCCGCCCGCCGCCCAGGCCGGCCAGCCGGGCACGCAGGTCCATCGCCCAGTCCTCCGCGGACCGGTCCAGGCGGCTGGCGCCGGCAGCCAGCGCAGCGGCCAGGAACAGGCGCAGTTCCGTCTGCAACGCTCCCTGGACCTCGCCGAGGGCCTGCCAGGCACGCAGGGTCAGCGCCGGCAGATCGTCGCAGGCCAGCAGCAGGCGCACCCCGTCGGCCTGTTCGACGAGCGCCTGGCGGCCCGGCTCCGGCGACCAGGCCAGCCAGTGGCGCTGGCCGAGCGACTGGCCGCTGTCGCCATCGCGCAGGGTGCCAAACCAGGCCTCGACCGGCCAGGGCATCGCTTCTCCGGCGCGTTCGCCGGCGGCACGCAGACCGACCGGCAGATGGCACAGCTCCAGCCACAGCGGCCGGCCGCGGTGGCGCAGCTGCAGGCTGTCATGGGACTCGGCGACGGCGGCCAGCCGGGCCAGGCTGTGACGCTCGGCCTGGAACTCGACCCGGTTGCCGGACCTGGCGGCGCCGATCCAGGGGCTGCGCAGCCGCGCCAGAGCCTGCAGGAGTCCGCCCTCCGGCGCCGCCGGCAGCAAATGCCGGCGCGCTCTGAGGCGCTCGAAGGCCCAGTCCAGACGCTGCTCGTGCCCGCTCGGCAGCCGATGGGCCAGCCACGGGCGCAGCTGTAGGCGCCCCTCCGGGTCCAGGCTCAGCAGCGGCATGTTCCAGGTGGCGCCGGGCACCGGCTTGCCGCCGCCCCAGAGCAGTTGTCGTGGTGCGCCGATGTCGACGGATTCGCCGTCGCACGCCTCCAGCAGCCGGGCCAGCCGCTCCCCCTGCACGCCGGCCGGCAGGGCGGCCAGGCGCCAGGCGCGCTCCAGCAGGGCGAAGCCGTCCAGCTCGCGACGCAGCGTCTCGAACGAGGCGGCCAGGCTCCGGCCACGGCCGAACAGGCCGCGGGCCCAGCTGTCGAGACGCCGTCCGGCGCCATCCGCCCCGTCCTCGGAAACGAAGGGCGACGGCTGGCTGACCGCCAGCGCCTGCTGCAGCAGCGCCCTGGCCTCGGCCACCTGCAGGTCCTCCGGCACCTGCTGGCCGTTGGACAGGTAGTTCAGGCGCAGGCCATGCCGCATCAGGATGTCCAGCACCGGGCCGAGCCGCGCGGCCTCGTCGCACTTGCTGACGATGCAGTCGCGCAGCCGGGTGCCGGCGGCCAGGGCGGCGCGCTGGTAGGTGCCGACCACCTCCTCCAGGGTGTCGCCGTGGCAGGCGGCGTTGAGCAGCAGCATCAGCCGCACCGAGCGCCCGGCGGCGCCGAGCTGGTTGATCTGGGTGAGCAGGCGCCGGTCGCGCTGGCTCATGCCGACCGTGTCGATGATCACCAGGCGCTTGCCGGCCAGGTCGGCGAGCAGCGGCTCCAGCGGCGCGACGGCGGCCAGCGTGTGCACCTCGACGTCGAGCAGGCGGGCGTAGATGCGCAGTTGCTCATGGGCGCCGATGCGGAAGCTGTCGGTGCTGATCAGCGCCACCTCGCCGGGACCGTGGCGCATCACGTAGCGCGCCGCGAGCTTGGCGGCGGTGGTGGTCTTGCCCACCCCGGTGGGACCGACCAGGGCGATCACCCCGCCTTCGTCGAGCAGACCGGCCTCGTCCTCGAGCACCGGCAGGCGCGCCTCCAGCTGGCGTTCCAGCCAGGCCTGCAGGGCGGGCGCCGCGGCCGGGCCGCTGGCCAGCTCGCCCGGCAGGCCGGCGAGAATCTCGTCGCTCAGGCAGGGACCGAAACCGGCGCCGAGCAGGCGCTGGCGCAGCGGCCCGCGACAGCCGTCGCTCGCCGCCGGGGCCTGCATCCGCCGGTCGAGCAAGGCGCGCATGTCCTGCATCTCGCCGAGCAGGCGCTGGCCAAGAGCGGCGAAGTCGAGGTCCGCCGCCGTAGGCGGGGGCGCGGCGGATCGCCCGGCCTGGGCGGCAGTGGCTACCTGACGATAGTCCGCGGGGGCGGCCGGCCTTGCCGGCGCGGCGGGAGCGGCGGCGGCCTGGACGGCCTGCTGCTCCTCCTCGGCCAGGGCGAGGATTTCCACGCCTTCGGCGACCGGACGGTTGGACAGGATCAGGGCGTCCTCGCCCAGGAATTCGCGCACCTGGCGCATGGCCTCGCGGCTGCTGGCTGCGACGAAACGTCTGACGCTCATGGATCATTTCCCTCCGATCAGGCTGGTCACGCGCAGGGAGCGGTCGTCGGGCAGCTCCACCAGGGACATCACCACCAGTTGGCGCAGGCGCCGGCGCAAAAAGCGCGAGAGCAGCGCGCGCAGCCGGTGCGGCACCACCAGCACCGGCGGTTCGCCGCTGGCTTCCTGGCGGGCCAGGGCGGTTTCCGTCTGCTGCATCAGGTTGTCGGCCAGGCCCGGCTCCAGGGCGCCGTTGTTCACCGCCTGCAGGAGCACCTGCTCCAGCTGCAGGTCGAGACCGATGACGTGCAGTTCGCTGCGGCTGCCGAACCACTGCTGGGTGATGGCCCGGCCCAGCGCCACGCGCACCAGGGCGGTCAGCTCCTGGACATCGCCCGGATGGGCGGCGGCATGCTCGGCCAGGGCATCGAGGATGGTGCGCATGTCGCGGATCGACACGTCCTCCTCCAGCAGGGCCTGCAGGATGCGCTGCAGGGTGCTGAGCGGGACCAGCTTGGGCACCACCTCCTCGACCAGGGCCTTGTTCTCCTCGCCGAGCTTGTCCAGCAGGCGCTGCACCTCGCTGCGTCCGAGCAGGTCGCCGGCATGCCGGTGCAGCAGGTGGTTGAGGTGAGTGGCGGTGACCGTGCCGGCGTCGACCACGGTGTAGCCGTAGATCTGCCCGTGCTCACGCAGGTTCGCATCGATCCAGGTCGCCGGCAGGTTGAAGGCCGGGTCGGTGGTGGCGACGCCCTCCAAGCGACCGCTGACCTGGCCGGGGTCGATCGCCAGCCACTTGCCCGGATGGATCTCGCCGCGGCCGATTTCCACGCCCTTGAGGGTGATCAGGTAGGCGTTCGGGCCCAGCTCCAGGTTGTCGCGGATGTGCACCACCGGCGGCAGGAAGCCGATGTCCTGGGCGAACTTCTTGCGCACGCTCTTGATCCGCGCCAGCAGCTCGCCCTGCTGGCGGTTGTCCACCAGCGGAATCAGCCGGTGGCCGACTTCCAGACCCAGGGTATCGACCAGCTGCACGTCGTCCCAGCTGGCCTCCGGGGCCTCCATTCTCGCCACCGGCACCTCGTTGACCACCTGCTCGACTAGCCGCTCCTGTTCGCGCCTGCTCAGCCACCAGCCGAGGCCGGCGAGCAGCGCGGTGAACAGCAGGAAGACGAAGTTGGGCATCCCCGGCACCAGGCCGAGCAGGCCGATCACCGCGGCGGCCAGCATCAGTACCTGCGGCCGGTTGAACAGTTGGCCGAGCATCTGCTGGCCGACGTCCTGCTCGGTGTTCACCCGCGAGACGGTGACGCCGGCGGCGATGGAGATGACCAGCGCCGGAATCTGCGCCACCAGACCGTCGCCGATGGTCAGCATGACGTAGGTATGGGCGGCGTCGGCGAAGGCCATGTCGTGCTGCAGCATGCCGATCAGCAGGCCGCCGACGATGTTCACCGCCATGATCACCATGCCGGCCATGGCGTCGCCGCGGACGAACTTGCTGGCGCCGTCCATCGAGCCGTAGAACTCCGCCTCCTGGGCCACCTCGCGGCGCCGCTGGCGGGCCTCCGCCTCGCCGATCAGGCCGGCGTTCAGGTCGGCGTCGATGGCCATCTGCTTGCCGGGCATGGAGTCGAGGGTGAAGCGCGCGCCCACTTCGGCGATGCGCCCGGCGCCCTTGGTGATGACCATGAAGTTGATGATCACCAGGATCAGAAACACCGCCAGGCCCACGGCGAAGTTGCCGCCGACCAGGAACTCGCCGAAGGCCTCGATCACCTTGCCGGCGGCGCCGGTGCCCTGGTGGCCCTCCATCAGCACCACGCGGGTGGAGGCGACGTTCAGCGACAGGCGCAGCAGGGTGGTGAACAGCAGAATCGCCGGGAAGGCGGCGAAGTCCAGCGGCTTCTCGGTGAGCATGCTCACCAGCAGGACCATGATCGCCAGGGCGATGTTGAAGGTGAAGAACAGGTCGAGGACGAAGGGCGGCAGCGGCAGGATCATCATCGACAGGATGAGGATGATCAGCACCGGCCCGGCCAGCAGCTTGAGGTCCGCCCGCCCCTGCCAGGAGCCTTGGCCCAGTAGATCGGTCAGTGCTTTCATCAGGTCTGCGATTCCTCGGATTCTTTATCGCGCCGGGTGCGCTCGTCCATGCCTTCCGGCACCGGCAGGTCGCGCGGGGTTTCCGGCATCTCGCCGCCCTCCTCGCGCACCCGCCGCAGGCGGTAGGCCCAGGCCAGCACCTCGGCCACAGCGGTGTACAGCTCGACCGGGATTTCATGGTCGAGATCGACGTGGTAATAGAGTGCCCGCGCCAAGGGCGCAGCCTCCAGCAGCGGCACGCCGTGCTCGCCGCCCAGTTCGCGGATGCGCGCGGCCACCGCATCGGTGCCCTTGGCGACCACCCGCGGCGCGCTCATCTGCCCGTCCTGGTAGCTCAGCGCGACGGCGAAACGGGTGGGGTTGGTGACGATCACGTCGGCCGTCGGCACCTTGCTCATCATCCGCGAGCGCGCCATGGCCTGCTGTTGCGAGCGGATGCGCCCCTTGACGTGGGGATCGCCCTCCGACTCCTTGTGCTCCTGGCGCAGCTCCTCCTTGCTCATCCGCAGCTTTTTGGCATGGCTCCACAGCTGGTAGGGCACGTCCAGGACGATCACCAGGATCAGCGCCAGCACGATCATCCCGCAGGACAGGGCGATCAGCCGCATGGCATCGGCCAGCGCCTGGTGGATCGGCATCCCGGACAGCGCCATCAGCTCGCCGCTGTATTTCCTCAGGAAGAACACCGCCACCCAGCCGACCAGGACGGTCTTGGCGATCGCCTTGCCGAGTTCGGCCAGCGCCTGGGTCGAGAAGATCCGCTTGAGGCCCTTGAGCGGATTGAGCCGGGCCAGCTGCGGCTGCAGCGCCTTGGCCGAAACCAAGAGGCCGCCGAGCAGCGAGGGCGCGACCAGGGCCATCACCGCCATCAGCAGGAACAGCGGCAGCAGGGTGAACAGCGTGCTCTCGCCGAGTTCCCAGAAACGCGCCAGCATGCGGGCCGCATCGAAGGCCTGGGCACGCTCGAACAGCAGGGCCTGCTCCATGACCTGTGAAAGCCGCTCATGGAGCACCCCGCCCATCCCCCACAGCGCCGCCACGCCGGTCAGCAGCAACAGGAAGGTGGTCAGCTCGCGCGAACGGGCGACCTGTCCCTCTTCCCGGGCCTTCTCCAGGCGTCGCGGACTCGCCGCTTCGGTCTTTTCCTGATCGCTGCTCTCGTCAGCCATGGCCCACCGGTGCGCCGCTGGCGACTCGTGCAGATGAACGGCGGCCATTCTGCATGGGCACGGCGGAGAGCCATTACCCGAACAGCACGACGAATTCCGTGCTTATGTGGCGATTGGCACGGGCAAGCGGCGTGCCGCGAAAGCGTGCGGCCCGCGCCGAAAGGCGCAGACCGCCCGGCGGCAGGGACAGCGGGCCTCAGAAGCAATCCTTTCAAGGTCTTTTGCTTTTCGGGGCTTTGATCGTTGCCCGCGCTTCCGCGTGGGCGCGCCACAGGGGCGCTCCGGGGCCCCTGCGGCGCCGGAGCGCCCGGCCCTGGGCTCCCACGCAGGAGCGTGGGAGCCATCAAACGACGAGGATGATCGTGCCCACGCTCCTGCGTGGGCACGTTGCAGGGGACGCTTCGACGCCTTTCCTCCCGATAGAGTATCGGGGGAGTTCACGCAAAGACCTTGAAAGGACTGAGCCTCAGAAGCCGAGCTGCGCGAGCAGGTCGTCGACCTGATCCTGGTTGGCCACCGCATCGCCCGGTGTGGGCTTGATCTGCGGCCCGTTGAGCAGCTTCTTGTGATCGTCGACCGGCTCCCACTCCGACTCGGCCAGGCGCTTCAGAACCGCCTGCTCGTCGCCGTCGGGCACGCTGTCGATCAGCACCTGGACCAGTTGGTGCTCGATCTCCTGGATCACTTCCATCATCTTCTTGATCACCTGGCCAGTCAGGTCCTGGAAGTCCTGGGCCATCAGGATCTCCAGCAGCTGGCTCTGGGTAGCCTGGGTCAGCCGCGGCACATCATCGGCCAGATAGGCACGGGTGTCGGTGACCAGCTCCTTGGCCTGATCCAGTTCCAGCGGATCGGCGAACCAGGCCTGCCAGCGCTCGTCCAGCGCCTTCGCGCCCTCGGCCAGTTCGTCCTGGATCGGCTGGGCGCGATCGACGGCGTTGAGCGCCCGGTCGGCAGCCTGCTCGGTCATCGCGGCGATGTAGCCGAGACGGTCGCGCGCATCCGGGATCGCCTGGGCCGCCTTCTCGATCTCCTTGTCCAGCCCCAGTTCGCGCATGCTGTCGCGCAACATCCGGGTCAGCTGGCCGATACGCTGGATCAAATCCTCGGGGTTGGCGGTGCAACCCACCCCGTTCAGCTCGTTGGCGCTCATGGACCTGCCTCCTCCCCCGCGTTCATTTGCCCAGTTTTTCGAAGATCTTGTTCAGCTTTTCCTCCAGAGTCGCGGCGGTGAAAGGCTTGACCACATAGCCATTGGCGCCTGCCTGGGCCGCGGCGATGATGTTCTCCTTCTTCGCCTCGGCAGTCACCATCAGCACCGGCAGGTGCTTGAGTCCGTCGTCGGAGCGGATCTGCTTGAGCATCTCCAGGCCGTCGAGGTTGGGCATGTTCCAGTCCGACACCACGAATTCGAAACCGCCGCCGCGCAGCTTGTTCAGCGCGTCCTGGCCGTCCTCGGCCTCCTCCACATTGTTGAAGCCCAGCTCCTTGAGCAGACTGCGGACGATCCGGCGCATGGTCGGAAAGTCGTCCACCACCAGGATGCTCATGTTCTTGTCGGCCATTTATGGTCCCCTCGCGATCAAGGGCGGGCAGCTCGTCGAGACCCGCCGTGGCATGCAAAACGGGGCGCGGAAAGCGCCCCTGCGTCGTCGACCTGTCGGGCGGTCGCCCCACTCAAAACTCTTCCCACTGCTCCTCGGCGACGGCCGCGGCCGGCCTGGCGCGCTCCTTCGCTGGCGAAGGCTGGTGCTTCTCCGCTCTGCTGGCCTGCGCCGGCTGCGAAGCGGCGCGCCGCTCCCCGCGAACCTCCTGCGGCTGCGCACGCTGCTGCTCCGCACTCAGCCGGAACACCGCCACCGCCTCCTCCAGATGCCGTGCCTGCTCGGCCAGCGAGGACGACGCCGCCGACGCCTCCTGCACCAGCGCCGCGTTCTGCTGCGTCACCTCGTCCATCTGCGCGACCGCCGTGTTCACCTGGCCGAGCCCCTCGCTCTGCTCGTGTGAGGCCGCCGAGATCTCGTCGATGATGTCGGTCACCCGGTGCACCGATCTGACCACTTCCTCCATGGTCCGGCCCGCCTGCTCGGCCAGCTGCGAGCCGTCGCCGACCCGCTTGGTCGAGGCCTCGATCAGCGC
>NZ_SMMU01000038.1 GCF_004339665.1 Azotobacter chroococcum | reverse complement strand
GAGGTGATTCATCGCCAGTCCTGGAAGAACCGCGAGGCCGTGGAGCTGGCCACGCTGACCTGGGTGGACTGGTACAACCACCGTCGACTGCTGGAACCGATCGGCAACATCCCGCCGGCGGAAGCTGAAGCGGCGTATTATCGACAACTCGACGAGTCCGCCCTGGCGGCATGACTCACACCAAAGAGCCTCCGAGATTCCCGGGGCGGTTCATTCGCCGTACTGGTTCACCAGTTGCCGGCTGAATTGATGCAAGGCGTCCCTGTGGCGGTTGGCGATCCTGGTGTGGATCTCCAATTCGAGCTGGCTGCGCGAGGCCTTGCCGAAGCTAGCCGCCCTGCAGCGCCAGTCGGTGTGGCGCTCTCCGCTAACGGAACTGTCCCAACAGATGAATCGTCTGCACCAGCGGATAGATGACCGAAGCCGTGTTTATTTCTGCCAGCAGACGCCGGTGCCGGCGCTGACGCGGTGCGCTGATAGCCAGCCCTTATGGTGCTGCAACCCAGAACTTGACCCCTGAAGCGCTCTCTACAACCACCGAAGCGGTTTAGTGGAGGGAGAGTCATAGGTGGAGTGCGTCTGGCAAATGGATATGATTCAGTTCAGGAATTTCTATAAAAAACTCATTAAAACCAGAACTTGTCCTTTAAAAACTCAATAACCTTATTATCATCTCAACAACATCCATTCACGACCGAGACCGCAATGAACGTTCAGACTGAAATGCCGGAAGAAGGTGCTAATTTCGTTGATTTCGACTCCCTGCTCTATCCGCCTCAGTTCGCAGCCGAATGCTTTGGCCTGACGACCCGAAGGTTAAAAGACATTGAAGAAGAAAATGGAATCGAGATTCGCCGGGTACCTCGTGGCACCGCCACGGCCAGGGCCTATACGCTCGATGACATTTTCACAATCGCGGCCCTGCGCCGGGCAAAGGGGTATGCCAAAGGCTTGCAGAGGCAGATCGTGGTTTCCACTTTTGTTCAGAAAGGTGGTACTGGGAAAACCACTACGGCAGTCAACTTTGCCATTTATCTTCAGCTGGCCGGCCTGAAAACGCTCATTATCGATAATGATCCCCAAGGCGACTCGTCGTGCATGCTTGGCTACGACCCAGATTTGAGTGATGCAGACCTGAAAGTCATGGGAATTCCTGCTGACCGCCTTGTCGATGGTCATCTCGGTAACCTTGTTAGCCCTCTGCTTCGAATGCGCCCATTCCCAAGCAAGACCCTCAATGAGGTAATTAAAAAGCCCTTTGGTGAAAACGGTGTTCACCTCATTCCATCCGATGGTTACTTGGACGATCTTGGCGTTGCCCTGGATGCCGCGAACAATAGCGACTTCTGGTATGCGCAATGGATTGAGGCTGGCAACACAGGAGGACTGCCTGACTGTGATCTTTCCATCTACGACGTCATCATCTTTGACAATGCGCCTGCTGCATCCAGGTTAACCAAGAACTCCGTCGCTGCCTGCGACCTTCTGCTGTGTCCTATTCGTATGGACAAGTTTTCCTTCCGTGCGTTGATGCGATTACACGATTGGGTGGTTCGCTTTGCGCAGGACTATAAGCGCTCTCCTGCGCTTGCGGCTTTGCCGACAATGTTTATCAAAAACCGTAGGCGCCTTCTCGAGAACCTGGTGCTTCTCAATGAGCTTTTCCCTGATCGGGTTACGGACGAAAGGCTCTACTTTTCCGAGGATTACGGTAAAGCCCTGGACCAAGGGATTCCATTGCTTCTCTGGAAAGGGGCGACATCCAAAACATTCGAATCTGCCAGGACTGTCTTCGGTGAGATCCTCGAGCGTATGCGAGCGATAGCATGATCCAGGGAGCGTTCAAGGTGTTGCTTGAAGCGGCGCTGTTAGCCCTGTCGGGGTGTTGCTTGAAGCAACACCCTTACCCCCGAGTGACCTGTTGCTTCAAGCAACAGCTGGACATGGAGAATTTTGAGTGAGATCTGACGACTATCCAGGCCGTAAAAGAACGGCAGGAATGGTGGGGCTAAGGATGCCAGCAACTGCACCGCAACCGACGGAGCAGGTATCAAGAGCTCAAATGCTTGCCATGAGCAAAGAGGATGATGGCCCTGCTGAGACTGCTGTAGAGCTCGTGGCCAAAAGTGAGTCACAAACGACTTTGGTTGAGCTCCCTGTCGAGGCGATCAAGGCATCCCCCTACCAGCCACGTCTGACACTCAATGAGGCTGCCATCGAGGAGCTGGCGAACTCGATTCAATCCATCGGCCTGGTCAAGCCTTTGATTGTTCGCCCCATCGAGTCGGGTGAGTATGAGCTGATCGGTGGAGAGCGGCGTTGGCGAGCCCACAAACTTGTGGGGCTCAAAACGGTGATGGCTTACGTTCGTCCAATGAGCGATGCCATGGCGAAAATTCTGGCCCTCACGGACAACGAGGGGCAGGAGCCACTGACAGAATATGAGCGTGGCCGCAGCTACGCTCATATTCTGTCCTCTGGGGATGAGTCCAGTCAGCGTGCCTTGGCTAGGCGATTGGGCGTGAATGTTTCCATTGTCAGCCGTTGCCTGCTTCTTATGGAGTTGCCAGAGGAGGCACGCAAGATTCTGGACAAGAGCCCTGGCCTGATCGGCGGCCTGAAGGCCAAAGAGTTCATTGAGTTTGGAAAAACACATCCTGAACTGCTGCTGAAGGCGATCACCTCGATGCGCGATGAGGGCCTCAGCCAGGTGCAGGCCCTACGCTGGATCAGCAAAAAAATTTCCGAGCAGCAGGGTAATCCGGATCTGTCGAGAGTCGTATCGAAATCATTCACCGGGCTCGGGACAATGAAAATTGACGGGCGCAAAATGGAATTTCGCTGCGAAAAGAATGTGAACATGGAGGCGTTCAGTGAACAGCTGGCCGCGTTCCTGGAAACGATCAAGCCGGATAATCTTCAAACCAACGAATAGACGCGTTTGCCAAGAACAGGGTTGTTGAGGATAGCGGAGAGTCCTTTGATATCTTCCCCGCCTTAAAGGGCGGGGCTCCCATGATTTGGCGGCCATGGCAGGCCACGATAATCTTTCATGACGTGTTCACTTACGCGGTCGTAAGTGACCCCATCGAAAGGAAAAGCTGAGAGATCAAAGCTTCGAAACTGGCCGATAGGCAGGAAGCCTGAAAGCGGGAGACGAAACGGCAAAACCACCAGAAACCCCAACCTGCCCTTGGGAGATGAAACTGCAGAAACCCTTCGTTGACCACAGAGCGGTCTCTTCCCCGAGAGCCACTCCGATACTATTTGGAGACGTGGGAGAGTAGAAGTCTGAAACTGAACGGGTATTGTGCCAGCCGATTGGGGGCGGGAGATGAAGCTGCAGAAGTTCCTCGAGCACCACAGAGAACTCCTGCCCTGAGGCCGAGCCGGTTAAGTCGAGAGGAAAGCGTGGGAGATCAAAGCCGCGAAACTGGTCGATAGTCACGCAGGAAGGCTGACACCAGAAGGTGAAACGATGAATTCCGGGGGATAATCGGGAAGAGCAGGGAGCTACAACCGCTTGGACAGAACTCCTTGTACTTGGCCAAGTCTGGTTTGGATAGGCCAAGCGTTCATTCAAGAAGCGTGGTTGCCAAGCTGGCTTGCCTGGAGGGGAGGCGGTCAGTATTCGGTGTTCCGATAGGTTGAGGCGACATTCGCTTCCTCGACCTTATTGGGTGAAATTTCCTCGGTCTCCCGCCGACGACTGGATAGGAAGAGATCCCGGTTGGGTAAAACCTCTATCCGGCGCTTTTCATCAGGTCGCTTGGCTTGACGCGCATTACGATCGAAGTTTTTCAATTCCCTCACCTCGAAAGTATTTTCTCCAGCCATGACGAACATTGGCAGGTTGGCGTGGATCATCGCGTCATAGCGTGAGCTGTCGGTGAACCACAGCATGGCACGCGGATGAGGCGCCACCGACTTTCGCTCTGTAAGTACTTCAGAGTCGGCCATGTTCACCAGAGTGCGCAACTCTAGGAATTCTGGGGTTTCTTCGATCTGCAGACCTTCGCGACTGGCTCTAGCTTCGACACTTGCCTGAAGTGTTTCGCGCACCTTGGCGGTGGAGACCCTGCCGGTGGCGGTGGTGTGGCCTGCCCAGGTGAAGGTGATCAGCCGCGGGGCTCCTTCGAAGCACTGGATGTGGCGCAGCAGCTGCTTGGTGTTGAACTTGGCACCCAGTGCTCGGCGCATGAGACGGGGGCGGGCGGCCGGCACGAGATTGAGCTCGAGGCGCAGTTTCTCGATGGCTGCAGCCACTTCATCCTTGAGCGCGTTGATTTGGCGGACCTTTTCCAGGAGCGATTCGCTGACTACGAAGTAGCCTGGCAGGCGCATGACGGTACCCGGGGCTTGGCCGAGGTCGCGCTCGAATTCAACCAGTGCCATTTGTGTCGCTGCCACGGCTTCTTGCCCAACCAGGCGTTCGACCTGGATGGTATCGGGGGTCCGCTGTTCGGTGAGCAAGGGGAGCCGCCAGACCATACCTGAGACAACGTGGTCGGGCCAGATGAGGTTGAAGTCGTGCAGTGCGCCGCGCAGTCGGGCAAATGTGCTCTGGATCTCTTCGTACATGGAGGGGCTCCTTGGCTGATAATACCATCCCTACATATTTAATCTTAGCATGCCCCCTCACGCCTGACCCGTTTGGCTGTTCTTCCTGCCTGGCCAGCTTTTTTCTTGCTTCTTTCTCTTCTTTCTTCTTCTTTTTTCTTGAGTTGTGGGGAGAAGGAGGGGAGGGAGCTGCTTTAGGTGGGAAGCCGGTTGGGTAATATAGGGATGGTATTATCATGCAGGAGAGTCTGTTTCTGATCCGCTTGGTCCTCCAATCTCGGCAAGAGACTCCAGATGTCGTCCAAGCTGTTTGTCACGGACTATGGCCTGATGGCCCACCTGCAGGAACTGAGTAACCGTCTTCCGAGTCACGGTTGCCATGTAGAGGAAGCGGCGAATCTCGAAGCGCCCGCCCTGAATGCGGCGTCGCCCGCGGCTCGTGCCCGAGTCGTTGGCCATCGGCGCTACCCCGACGAGCGCGGCGATCTGGCGCTGGTTGAGCCGTCCGAGCTCAGGCAGTTCAGCAATGAGGGTGGCGCTGGCCAAATCCTCACGGCGCCTTGTGCATGCGCACTCGGTTGAGCCGGGGCGCGTAACCGTTCGGGCTTCAGGAAGACCAGCACAACAGCCGTGCGCTCTTTACTCAGTCACGGGCTCCAATACCCCAGCGGCTAGAGCATTTTTTGAAAACACGAATTCGACATACAGGGGTTGCTCTTCCTGGTCATTTCGGTCCTCCTCTCCCGCTCGAACAAGGAGAGTAGAATGGCTCGGGCATACAGTGCGGATCTTCGCCGACGCGTCGTCGACGCGGCCATGGGCGGGCTGTCGGCTCGGCAGGCCGCCGAGCGATTCGACGTCGGCACGGCGACGGCGATCGTCTGGGTACGGCGCTTTCGGGAAGGCGGGTAACTCGTCGCCCGCCGACAGGGCAAGCCCCGGGGCTTGCGGCTCGATCCCCATGCGGACTATCTGCTCGGCCTGCTTGAGCAAACCCCCGACCTGACGCTGGCCGAGCTCGCCGCAACCCTCGAGCGGGAGCGCGGTATTCGGGTCAGCCTGGCGACGGTATGGACGTTTCTCGACCGGCACGGCATGACGTTCAAAAAAAGACCGCGCATGCGGCCGAGCAGCAGCGGCCGGACGTCCAGGCAGCCCGACAGGAGTGGTTCGAGGAACAACCCGGTTTCGACTGGCGCAAGCTGATCTTCGTCGACGAAACCGCCGCCGCGACGAACCTGGCCCGCCTGCGAGGCAGGGCCCCTCGCGGCGAGCGCTGCCTGGCCGCGGTCCCTCACGGTCACTGGAAAACCACGACCTTTACCGCCGGCCTGCGCGTGGACGGGCTAACTGCTCCGCTGGTGCTCGACGGCGCCATGAACGGCCTGGCCTTCCTGGCCTATGTCGGGCAGGTCCTGGTTCCCGAGCTGACGCCCGGCGATATCGTGGTGATGGACAACCTGCCGGCCCACAAGGTCGCGGGGGTACGCCAGGCCATTGAAGGCGCAGGAGCCACACTGCGCTACCTGCCTCCCTATAGCCCCGACCTGAACCCGATCGAGATGGCCTTCTCCAAGCTCAAGGCGCTGCTGCGAAAAGCGGCGGCGCGGACCGTGCCGGAGCTGTGGCAGAGCATTGGCGAGGCGATCGGGCAGTTCTCGGCGCAGGACTGCAGGCACTACTTCGAGGCAGCCGAATATGAATCGGGATAAGGTAAAAATGCTCTAGCGCATGACGCCGAAGCGTTCATGCGTAGGATGCGCGGCAGTTTTGCTCAATTGCTGGAATAGGCCAAGTCTACTTGTTCGAGTTCAAGGTGGTGGAGCTGGTGCCCGAAGGCAAGGCACTGCAGCAGATCCGCGAGCGCGGTTATGCCGAGAAGTACCACACACCGATTCACCTGATCGGCGTGGAGTTCAGCCGCAAGAGTCGAAGTGTGGTGGGGTTCGAGGTAGAGCCTACTGACCACTTCGCGCAAGTAGACGTTGGTGAGATCCAAGGCTAGCGGAGTAGGGAAACAGCTGGCCGGGTTAAAATTTACGGTACAAGGTTGGGCACTTTGCTCAGATCAAAACGGTCACAGATCTGCTTGAGTTCACCCCCCTAGTAAGAACCCTTCTGAGCAGGAAAGTGGCGAGCGGAGCAGCTGTCTTGGAAGGCTGCTGCAAGTTTGCAATTGGTACCCACCAAGGCATCCGAATGGGCTGCCTGCAAAACATCAAGCCAAACAAGGATTGTTGAATGGTTATATCGACACTAAGCAGTAACGTAACGCTCTCCACGCCTCGTGCGGCCACCGGCAAGGTGCTCGTGGATAACAAGAGTGCCTACAGTCCTAACGACAACGACCAGAACATCGAAGCCATGCTTGTGCAACCCGACGGCAAGGTTCTGCTGCTGGGCCGCAGCTTCTACGGTTACGAAACCGTCATCCGGCTGAAGACCGACGGCACCCTCGACACCGATTTCGGCAATCTCGGCAAGGTCTCCAGCGACTGGGGTAGCAGCCTGTCCCTGCAAGCCGACGGCCGTATCCTGGTGGCCGGGTTCAACGCTGACCATGACTTCGGTGTGATCCGCCTGAACACCGATGGCAACCTCGACACCAGCTTCGGCGAGGGCGGCAAGGCCGGCGTCGATTTCGACGGCGGAGGCCTTGCCCGTGTCGTCGTCGTTCAGACCGACGGCAAGATCCTGGTGGCCGGCTCCGGCGACAACGACTTCGGCGTGATCCGCCTGAACGCCGATGGCAGCCTCGACAGCGGTTTTGGCGACCTGGGCAAGGTCATCATCGATATCGCCGGCGGCGAGGACCAGGTCGACAGCCTAGTCGTACAGCCCGACGGCAAGATCCTGGTGTCGGGCTCCAGCTACAACCCTGCCACTGGCGGCTGGGACTTCAGCGTGATGCGGTTGAATACCGATGGTAGCCTCGACACTGGGTTCGGTGACCTCGGCAAGGTGGTCGTCGATCTTGGCGTGACCCACGTAAGCGACGACAAAAGCTACGGTCTGTTCTTGCAAGACGACGGTAGGATTCTGGTCGCAGGCACTGGCTACTATGAGCACTACCTTAGCCAAAACAGCTACTACGAGGACTACAGCTTCGGCGTGGTCCGCCTGAATGCCGATGGCAGCCTCGACAGCAGTTTCGGCGACCAAGGCAGGGCTGTCGTTGATCCCGCGGGGGTCTACGATGCAAGGAGCGATGCCATGGTACAGCCCGATGGCAAGATCCTCCTATTCGGCGGCGGCAGCTATGAGTACCAGAACACCATAACCCGGTTGAACGCCGATGGCAGCCTCGATACCGGCTTCGGTAACGATGGCTTTGTCACTTCCCCCTCCAGTGATGAGCGCTATTCCAGACTCGCCATCCAGCCCGACGGCAAGATCCTACTGGCGGAAGGGCACTTCACCGCCGAATCAAGCACCCTGGAAGATGATGAGCCCTCGGGGGAGTGGGATTTTGGCGTGATCCGCATGACTGCCGACGGAAGTCGCGATACGAATTTCGGCGACCTGGACGATGGCATCGTTTTCATCGAAGGTGGCGACAGAAACGATGAGCTGATCGGCCGCCGTCACGCCGACATCGACGAACTGCTCCTCGGCAAGGGGGGCAATGACATTCTGAACGGCGGGGGCAATGCTGCCTTTCTCGGCGGCGACGACATCCTCGATGGTGGTGCCGGGCGCGACAGTTTGACCGGCGGCGACGGCGCCGACCTGTTCCGTTTCTCGAATCGGGCGGACAGCTACCGTACTGCCAGCGAAGGCTTCGCCGACCAGGTTCACGACTTCGACCCCGACGAAGATCGTATCGACCTCTCAGCGCTTGGCTTCACCGGCCTGGGCGACGGCTACAACGGCACCCTGGCCGTGCAGGTAAGCGGCGAGCGCACCTACCTCAAAAGCTTCGAGGCGGATACCGAAGGAAGGCGTTTCGAGGTAACTCTGAACGGCGACTTCGGCGACCTGCTCGACGGCGGTCAACTGATTTTCGCGCCGCAGTTCCTTGAGGGCAGCACAGTCGGCGAGCACCTGAGCGGCACGCGGCTGGCGGAGATCCTTGACGGCGCGGGCGGTGACGACCGCCTGCACGGCGCCGGCGGCGACGACCTGCTCGATGGCGGCTCCGGACGTGACCTGCTGATCGGCGGCAGCGGCGCCGATGTATTCCGCATCGCCAGCCGCGAGGACAGCTACCGCACTGATAGCGAGAGCTTCGCCGACCGAATCCGCGACTTCGACCCCGACGAGGATCGCATCGATCTCTCGGCGCTCGGCTTCACCGGCTTGGGCGACGGCTACAACGGCACCCTGGCCGTGCAGGTGAGCGGCGAGCGCACCTATCTAAAGAGCTTCGAGACAGATGCGGAAGGACGGCGTTTCGAGATTGTCCTGGATGGCGACCATGGCGATCTTTCTACCGAGGATTTCCTCTTTGCCACACCGGTGGCGGACTTCGAGTTGATCGGTGTCGCACAGTCTGAACAGGTTGTCTGTGGATGAGTCCTCAGAAACACCGTTTCCCCCTTACCATAAGGGATAGGCAAACGGTCGTGTTTATGACTACCAGCAAAGACAGATACATCGAAGTGCTCGGCCAGGAGCGGCGTCGCCGCTGGAGCGTCGAGGAGAAGCTCGCCATGGTGCGCGAGAGCCTGGAGCCGGGACAAAGCGTCTCGGTGGTGGCCAGGCGCAACGGCATCAATCCCAACCAGCTGTTCCATTGGCACAAGCTCTACCAGGACGGCAGCCTGTCGGCGGTCAGTGCCGGCGAGGCCGTAGTGCCCGCCTCGGAGCTGGCCGATGCCCTGAGGCAGATCCGGGAACTGCAACGCATGCTGGGCAAGAAGACCATGGAGGCAGAGGTTCTCAAGGAAGCCGTAGAGATCGCCCGCTCGCGAAAATGGATTGCGCACTCACCCTTGTTGACGGGGGACGACCAGTGAAGCTGGTCAGCGAAAGACTCGGTGTGTCGCGCTCGCAACTGACGGCTCGAATCAATCAGGCTCCAGAAGAACGGAGAGCGCGTCGCCGTCGGACGCCCGACGATACGGCGTTGCTGGATCAGATCAGGGGGTACGGTCTCCGACTTGCCCAGTTATAGCTACCGCCGGGTGTGGGCGCTCCTGCGCCGGCAGGCCGAGCAACAGGCTCAGCCTGCCGTCAACGAGAAGCGGGCGTACCGCGGGTGATGCGTGAGCACGGGTTGCTGCTGGAGCGGCGCCGCAAGCAGCCTGGCGTCGTACGCCATCATGACGGTCGCGTGGCGGTCAAGACGAGCAACACCCGCTGGTGCTCGGACGGCTTCGAATTTCGCTGCGACGATGGCGAACGCCTGCGTGTAACCTTCGCCCTGGACTGCTGCGACCGGGAAGCCATCAGTTGGGTGGCCAGCCCCCACGGCTACAGCGGTGACGATGTCCGCGATGTCATGCTCAAGGCCGTCGAGAGGCGCTTTGGCCAGATGTTGCCGCCCACACCGATCCAATGGTTGAGCGACAACGGCTCGGCTTACACCGCCGAGCAGACCCGGGCCTTCGCCCGGGAGATTGGCTTGCTGCCGCTGACCACACCGGTCTGCAGCCTTCAGAGCAACGGCATGGCGGAAAGCTTCGTGAAAACGATGAAGCGCGACTACATCGCCCACATGCCCAGGCTGGATCGCCTGACGGCGCTACGCAATCTGGAGATTGCCTTCACGCATTACAACGAGGAGCATCCGCACAGCGCCTTGAACTACCGCTCGCCTCGGGAGTTCAGGCGGATGACCGCGACATCAACTTAACGGGGTGGCGGTGTCCGGTTTGATAAGGGCAAGTCCAGTCAAGTCATCTGGCAAATTGCGGCCCGGCGCAGCACCTACAGGAAACATGGCAAGCGCAGCGCCTTGTACAAGGCGATCCGCAAGATCGAGAAGGCCAAGGCTCAGGTACGCGCCAAGGTCGAGCACCAGTTCCGGGTGATCAAGCGGCAGTTCGGCTACGTCAAGGTGCGCTTCCGTGGTCTGACCAAGAATACGGCGCAACTGATGACGCTGTTAGCCCTGTCAAACCTGTGGATGGCCCGACGGCATCTGCTGGCCGAGGCAGGGGAGATGCGCCTGTAAAAGGCAGAAATCAGGGCAAGGCCCAGGTTTCTGGAGGTACCACCTGGTTTTGGTCGGTGGATGACGGGTTAGTTGGGCCATTGCCGGAGTGGCGCTGGCTTGTTCGGAGTTTCCTTAAGGCGTTGCTGCATTCAGCAACATCCCATTACGGAAAAATAACGATAAATCAAGGAAATACAATGATTTCTTCACAAATACTACAATCGCGACTCAAACTTGTTGCAAAATCCAAGTGGTCCTGGCTGACCACCCTTGTTCTAGTGATTGCCGGCACATACATCAGCCTGCAGATCAAATCCGCGATTGACAGTCTGAAGTACGCTTTGACCCCCCCAGAACTACCGGCTTACGTTGATCTGGGCCAGCCTGTCGAGCTGAACAACACTGTCTGGAATGGCAAGGACTCGAGCTGGTTTCACCATGCATCTCAAGGTACTGCCACTTTGCCGATACCATATGACTGGCTGATTGCCCTCGAAGCGCCGAAAAGCAACCCCTGGTTGGTGTTCTTTGGATCAGAAGAGCCATTTATGGAGGAGTACATACTCCACATGGGTTTTATTCGCTCGCAGAAGTCTGAGTGGAATCCTGATGGCCTGCCTGTCGGTATCGCCAAGACTTCCAGCATTCGCTTTGAGGGCATTGACCGCAAGGCAGCCGCTGCCGGATTTACCTGTGCCGCCTGCCACACAGGGCAATTCATTCATGAGGACAAGCGCTATATCGTGAATGGTGGCCCAGCCATGATTGACCTTGGCCTGGTGACCCGCACGCTGGGTGCCGCTATCGGTCAGACTGCATTGTCAGGGAAATTCTCAGTACTTGATGGCCGCTTTAATCGCTTTGCTAGAAGGGTGCTTGGCAGCAATATGAATACAGCCAGCCGCAACAAGCTCAGAGAGGAGCTGGAGGCCATGGTTGCAGCCCTTGCAAAAGACTCGGACATCATCGATGTCACTGAAGGCTTCACCCGCCTCGATGCCCTGAACCGGATCGGAAATCAGGTTTTCAGTCGTGATACAGATGTTGCTGGCAACTATACGCCGATTGATGCACCAGTGAATTATCCCCACATCTGGACGACATCTTGGTTCAACTGGGTTCAGTATGATGGCTCCATCATGCAGCCACTGATCAGAAATGCCGGTGAGGCTTTAGGTGTCGAGGCCTATGTCGACACAAAAGGGCCTAAAGCCCAGCGTTTCGCTTCATCCATCAATTACCACAATCTGGTCGGAATGGAATCCTGGCTGGCAGGATCAGACCCTCTAGAGAACAATCGCTTCAACGGGCTCCCCGCTCCCGAGTGGCCAGAAGCACTGCCAGCAGTCGACATGACTAAAGCCTCCAAGGGGAAGGCACTGTATCGGGAGCTCTGTCAGCAGTGTCATCTGCCGGCAATCACGCCAGAGAGCGATTTCTGGACTGATCAGTACTGGCGTCCCATCAAGTATGTTGACCAGTACCAGAGCGCTAAAGAGACCCCTGCAAAGTATCTGCACGTGAACATCATTCCGGTAAACACGATTGGTACAGATGTCGCTCAGTCCATCGTTCTGGCAGAACGCACTGTCGACACAACGAACGTGGACCTAGTCACTCAGGTCTGCACCCTGGTGAGCACTGGCAGCGATCAAGGGGAACAAGCCTTGAAGTTCGTCAACCTTGACGATAGTGCAACATCTAACTTCGGTTTGGCCCTGGGAGCATTAGTGAATCGCACCAATCAGCAGTGGTTCGATCAAAACTATATTCCGGTTTCATCTAGATCCCAAATGGAGGGGAAACGGCCCAATTGCCTACAGGTTGGCCAAGGCTACAAGGCCCGGCCACTGAATGGTATCTGGGCAACAGCGCCATATCTGCATAATGGCTCAGTACCAACTTTGTTCGATTTGCTTTCCCCTTTGAAGGATCGTCCTCAGTTCGTACAGTTGGGAAGCCAAGTGTTCGATCCCAAGAATGTTGGGATTCTGCAGGATTCGGATGCCGTGGGTTTCGAGGACAGCTACAGTGTTGGCTCTGGAGAAACGCCTGAAGATTTCATTCCGGAATACGAGGGTGGTTTGTTCTACTTGAATACCCATGAACTCGGGAATCATAACACCGGTCATCTGTTCACGGATGATCAGATCAAAGGTCGAATCGGCAGAGCACTGAGTCAAGAGGAGAGATACCAGCTGATCGAGTATCTAAAGACCCTCTAGGGGCTGTTGACGTTTCGAGCCATAGGCGTTGATGAAGAAGAGCAAACTCGCAGAATTCAGGCTCCCAGCCCGATAATCCCGCGAGTTTGCAATGCCCCGATTGATGCTCAGTGACGAACTCTGGTCGAAGCTGGAAAACGTGCTGCTTCAGCAAGCCATTTACCACAAGCCGGATTTGCGCATGACGGTCGAGGGGATGCTCTACCGGATGCGCGCCGGCTGCCCCTGGCGAGACCTGCCCAACGCCTTCGGGCGCTGGAACTCGGTCTACAAGCGTTTCAATGCGTGGTCGGCGGCCGGCAAGTGGCTCAAGGTTTTCCAGGCGCTGGTGAGAGGCTGAAGCCATCCATCAAACGGAGATCCCGCAATGAGCAACGCATCCACTCACCTGACACCAGTTCACACCTCTGCCAACCGCCTGTTCGTCCAGTACGGTCCCAACCAGAAAGGGCGGGACTTTGCCGTGGGCGACATTCACGGGGAATTTTCTCTCCTGGAGCGCCTGCTGGAAAAGGCCGGCTTCAACGAGCAAACCGACCGGCTATTTTCCGTGGGCGATCTGGTGGACCGGGGGCCGGAGTCCCACCGGGTCGCCTGGTGGCTTTTGAAGCCTTGGTTCAAGGCCGTTCGCGGCAACCACGACCAATGGTGCGTGGAGGGCGGCCTGTTCGAGGAGCCAATCGGTCACCGCCAGCATGGCGGCAAGTGGTTCTATGCGTTGAGTGAAGAACTGCGCCCCTTCCTGGGCGGCTTTCTGAACGAGCTGCCCGTGGCCATCGAGATCGCCGGGCGTTCCGGCGAGCGCTACGGCGTGGTGCATGCCGAATGCACCTGCTTGAGCTGGGGACGTTTCGTCGAGGCGCTGGAGGGCGAGCTGGGCGACTCCTATCGCGATCACCACGTCATGGAAGCTCTGTGGCGCAGGAAGCGGTACGACGACGCCGATACCCGCCCCATCGCCGGCATCGAGCGGGTCTATGTCGGGCACGCCGTTGTCGACGAGATGCTGGACCTGGGCAACGTGCGCTACCTGGACACGGGCGGCTGCTTCGAGGGCGGACGGCTCACCCTGGTCGAGATCGGCGGATCGGAGGCGATCTTTTCTGTTGAGAAAGTCTGCAACAAAGAAAAGGTTTCTTGAAATTCGATAATTACTTCTGGGGCTGTCCAAATAGGGAAATTTGGGTTTTCCCATCAGCCCCAGAAACTGAAACTCGCACGGACAGCGAGGGTTTCAAAGTGTCTTTTCTACTTCTTAGCAGTTGCGCCAGCTCGGGTTTCTCCCATCGGCTGAAGGCCTGTCTTTATGGTTCTGGCTACACTCGACAGGATATTTCGATGGGCACGGGTATTGCTGAGCCAGTGCTCGCCGAGTATGCCAACGGAACAACCCAGCCCATTCTCTCCGATATCGAAAAGATTTGCCCGTTTTGTCCAGGTCAATCCGGCCTGGCTCGCCTTTCGTATCGGTGAAAAGAAACTTCCGAGCGAGGCCGAGTTGATTACCCCGTATTTGAACGATGCCGGCCTGACTGTCGAACAATTGGAAGACAAGTATCGCCAAGCTGGAAAAAACGAACATCCGCTGTTCAAGAAGACGACCTGGGCGTTCTCAATCGGCGAGGACGACACGGTTCTCGAGTACTGGGCCTGGGTGGCGTTTCGCATCGGCCGAGCCCTCGGCCAGCGATCGCCCCATTGACCGAAGAGGCCGCCGGGGAAGCCGTCACCTCCTCCTGGTTGGGTGCCTGGCTCGCGCCAGCGGGCCGGCCCCGATGGGGGAATCCCACCGTGGGGGTGACTGTGGGACTGTCCTGCAGGTGACTGGTAGAATCCCCAATTACTACGGCCTATGGGCGATTTGTACGAGGATAAACTCTCTGCGTACAGTGCGGCTGGATCTGCGCCAGCCACCAATAATTCCCCCCCTGCAAACCCGTTCTCCACCGATTGCCATCGCCCACCAGCCCGGTTGAACCGTCATGAGCAAACTGACCCCGAAATTCGTCAAGGAAACCTCCGCCCCCGGCACCTACCAGGATGGCCGGGGCCTGTTCCTGAAGGTCACCGCCGGCGGCACGAAAAGCTGGGTGTTCCGCTACAGCTTCCAGGGCGACCGCCGCGACATGGGCCAGGGTTCCTTCCCGGCGGTCTCGCTGCGCGATGCCCGACTGGAGGCGGACAAAGCGCGCCTCGAACTGGCCCGGGGCACCGACCCGCTCGCCAGGCGCCATCAGCTCAGGCACGAGGCGCAGGCGAAACGGCGCAAGGGCACGACCTTCAAGACCGAGGCCGAGCTGTTCCTGCGCACCCACGCCCCGTCCTGGAGCCCACGCCATGCCGTGCAGTGGCGCAACAGCCTGGGCACCCACGTCTACCCCCGGATCGGCGAGCTGCCGGTGGCGCAGGTCGACACCGATCAGGTGCTCGATGTGCTGGCGCCGATCTGGTCGACGACGCCGGTCACCGCCACCCGGGTGCGCAACCGCATCGAGCTGATCCTCGATGCCGCCAAGGCCCGCCAGCTGCGCACGGGAGAGAACCCGGCGCGCTGGCGTGGCCACCTCGACAAGCTCCTGCCGCGCCACAAGCGCAGCACCCTGCCCTTCCCCGCCCTGCCGGCCGAGCAGGTACCGGCGCTGCTGCACCGGCTCGATCGGATGCCGGGCCCGGCCGCCCGTGCCTGTGAACTGCTGATCCTCACCGCCACCCGTAGCGGCGAGGTATGCGGTGCCCGCTGGGAGGAGTTCGATCTGGCCGCCCGGATCTGGACCATCCCCGCCCACCGGATGAAGGCCAAACGCGCTCACCGGGTTCCGCTCACCGAGGCCATGCTCGAGGTCCTGGAACAGGTGCAGGGCAATCACCAGGATTTTGTTTTCCTCAATGCGCGGCGCACCGGCCCCCTCCCGGGCAACGCCTTGCGCCGCGTGCTCGATGCCGCCGGGGCCGAGAATTGCGTGCCCCACGGCTTCCGCTCGACCTTCCGGACCTGGGCCGCCGAGCAGACCAACCATCCGCGCGAGGTCTGCGAGATGGCGCTGGCGCACACACTGGAGAGCAAGGTGGAGGCGGCCTACAACCGCGGCGACTTGCTGGACAAGCGCCGGGGGCTGATGGAGGAGTGGTCCGCCTTCCTGGGCACCTTCGAGCGCGAGGTGGTGTTCAAGGCACTGTCGGTATCGGAGCCCGCCGGCGGCGAGTGAGGACAATCTTTCCCGCTGGCAGCAGAGGCTCCACTGCTCGAGCGCCAGCAGCACCAGACCACCGCGCCCGACTTGGGTTCTCCCGTGACCATGCCAGCCTGAAGGCCTGCAGCAAGTGGCTGCCACTCACGAGGAGCGAAACCATGTACCTGATCACCGAATCCGCCCTGAACCCGAACGCCCCCTACGATCCCACCCTGCTGGCGTTTTTTCACCAGGGTGTCGAAATCCGCAACCCCTACCTCTCCCCCTGCGGCGGCTACGAGGTGGATCCTGTTGCTGTCTACGGCTTCGAGGAAGTCTGGACCGGCGGTGACTGCAGGGCGCTGGACCTAACCTTGCCGGATGGGTGCGTGCTGCGCCTCACCAACGAGGATGGCCTGCGCACTCCCGATCCGGACGAGTGGGAAAGCGCAATCATCGGCCGCCTGAGCAGCGATCACGACGAAATCGCCTGGTGCGTACTGGGGGAAGTGCCCCTGACGACCGACCGGTGACGGGCACCCCGCCACCGGGCTAGCACAGTTTCGGCCGGCCATCCAAGGCTGTTCTCATTCACGCAGATCTTCCAGACACCGCTTCTGTCGGCCCTTGGCATCGAAGTTGTCGGGGGCCAACCAACGCTCGAAAGCATTTCGGCAGCGTGGCCATTCTTTGTCGAGGATGGAAAACCAGGCCGTATCACGGTTGCGCCCCTTGACCACCATGTGCTGGCGAAACAGCCCTTCGTAGACGAAACCTAAACGCCTGGCTGCTCGCATGGAGCGGGTATTGAGTGCGTTGCACTTCCATTCCAGGCGTCGATAACCCAGCTCTTCCATGGCGAGGCGAGCCAACAGCCAGATCGCCTCGGTGGAGCCTGGAGTACGTTGCATAGCCTGACCGAAAGCGACATGGCCGATCTCGATACTGCCATCCTTGGGGGCGATGCGCAGGAAACTGAGTAGCCCCATGGCATGCTGGCTGGCAAGGTCGATGACGCTGAAGAACAGCGGATCGACACTGGCTTGGCTGGTCGATAGCCAGGCGTCGAAGGACACGCGCTCGGGAAAGGGACCGTAGGGCAGGTAGCGCCACAGCAATAGGTCGGAGTTCGGCCCCTGCAGAGCCTGCCACAGGTCTCCACCATGGCGTTCGACATCCAAGGGTTCTAGCCTCACGTACAGGCCACTCAACGGTGCACGGGAAGGGGCGCGCGCGGCTTGCCAGTCGAGTTGGGGCTCTTGAATCATAGCGATATTGTCGTGTTGTTCAGTGATCGATAGCCATGTGTCGAACCAGTTCACGAGCATGCTCGTCAGAGCTGGCGCCTAGTTCTTTCCATACTCCCCGGCGGTCGACATCAGGGCGGTTCTGGCTGAGTTTCCAGTTACCCTCCAGGCGCTGGATCGGCAGGGCGAAACCGACGATGGCGCGGAGCCTGTGGTCCAGGTAGTCGCGCGGGGCGTCATCGATTGTCCAGGGATGCGGGCGGCCAGCTTCGTGGTGATCGCTGAGACGGCCGAGTAGCCGCCGCAGCCGCTCAGGATCGTCGAACACTTCAGGCTGGCCCTGCGCGTGCACAGCGATGTAGTTCCAGGTCGGCACCGCCTTGCCGTGCTCGGCCTTGCTCGGATACCACGACGGGCTGATGTAGGCGTCCGGGCCATTGAAGATCACCAGCGCCTCGCTGCCTGTAGCCAAGTCGCACCAGTGCGGATTGGCCTTGGCAAAGTGGCCGTAGAGCGTGCCGTACTTGCCTTCGTCGGCGACCAGCAGCAGCGGTAAGTGGCTGGCCTGCAGGCCACCCGGGCCATGGCTGACCAGCGTGGCGAGTCGGCTGTTAGTGATCTGTCGATGCAACTCAGTGAGGTCATCCTGGCGGAAGGCGGCGGGCAGGTACATGCTGGTTCTCCTGGCAAGCATGGAGCCATGCTAGACAGGATATTGGCCTGTTGTAAGATCCATTTACTGTGACTTTGATAGGTCCAATCCATGCCGCCTTCCCCGCCGTTGCCAGTCGATCTCTCCGGTATCCAGCTTGATCCTGGCGGCGGTCTGGCACGTCAGCTGTACCAGGCCCTGCGCGAGCGCATTCTCGATGGCCGTCTGCCGAGCGGCACCCGGCTACCAGCAAGCCGCGATCTTTCGCATTTGCTGGGTATTTCACGCAACACGGTAACCCGCGCCTTCGACCAGCTGTATGCTGAGGGCTATGTAGAAGGCCGTATCGGTGACGGCACCTATGTCGTTGAACTGGTCAGCGTGATTCGCACGGCTCCTATCCAGGCTCCCAGTCCCACACCGAGCAAGGCCCTGAAACGCCTGCAGGTGCACCATCTTCCCGCGCCTGCGGAGGGGGCGCCCAGGGCCTTCCGCGTAGGGATTCCAGCCCTCGACCTGTTTCCTTTCGAGATCTGGGCGCGGCTGTCGGCACGCTTCTGGCGCAAGCCCTCACCAGCGCGCTTGGGCTACGGAGACCCAGCCGGGGATCCGCAACTGCGGGAGCTGATCGCCGCCTACCTGCGCAACAGCCGTGGCCTGCACTGCGACCCGGCACAGATAGTCGTGACTTGCGGGGCCCAGCAGGCCATCAGCCTATGTGCCCAATTGCTTGTAGAACCAGGCGATCAGGTGGCTATCGAGAATCCCGGTTACCGCGCGGCCGGGCATGCTTTCGCTATGGCTGGCGCACAGCTGAAAGGCATCGCAGTGGATGCCGAGGGATTGGATACTGCGGCTTTGGCGCAGGTCGGTAGCTGTCGCCTAGCCTATGTCACTCCTTCACACCAATACCCCACGGGAGTCACCCTGTCCCTGGCACGGCGCCTGGAACTGCTGGACTGGGCAGAGCGTCACGACAGCTGGATAGTCGAGGATGACTACGACGGGGAGTACCGCTACAGCGGCACCCCCTTAGCCCCATTGGCTGCTCTCGACCGCCAAGGCCGAGTGCTCTACGTTGGCACCTTCTGCAAGATTGCTTTTCCTGCGCTGCGCTTGGGCTATCTCGTGTTACCTCCGGCCTTGGCACCACTCTTTGCCCGCCGCCGTGCCCTGGATATGCGTCATTCGGAAATCGGCACCCAGGCAGTGATGGCCGAATTCATCGCCGCCGGGCATTTCCAGCGACATATTCGTACCATGCGCCGCGCCGCACGCAGTCGCCGCGATGCGCTTTTGGCCGGTTGGCCTGAGGACGCTCCCGGCTGTGCGCCAGTGCCGGCTGTGAATGCCGGCCTGCATCTCTGCGTACGGGTCGATAGCTTGGCACGAGAGCGCGCACTGATCGCCGCTGCGAACCAGGTAGGGGTGGAGTTGAACGGCTTGAGCAATTATTGGTTAGCCGACAGCGAAACGCCGTTGGATGATCGGGCCGGCTTGGTACTGGGCTTTGCCTCCGTGCCAGAGCCCGATATTGCCAAAGCTTTGCAGATGCTGCGCCAGGCTTGGGGAGCCAATCAGCAAGTGCTCAGTTGAGGAGGGCCGCGTCGTACCCTGACATCGGCTGGAGGGGCATGCCTTGCAGCTCACTCCACTCGTCCTGGGTCATGCGATACACGCGCACAGGCTTTCCATGAAACACCATCTCCTGGAAACCATGAAAACCGGCCTTCTCAGCGACTCGCAGTGAGGCAATGTGCTCAGGTTCGATAATTGCCACCACCGACCGGAACGCTTTAGTTCCAAACGCATAGGCGAGAGTAGCGCATGCTGCCTCCGTGGCGATGCCGATCCCCCAGTACCGCCGTGCAAGCCGATATCCGAGATTGATCTCCTCCGCATTTCCTACGCGCTCCGGCCCTACCCCGCAGAATCCGATGAGAGTGGACGATTCCTTTTCGATAAGAGCCCATGGACCTACGCCATGTGATTCGTAGCAGTCCAAGCACCATTCTACGAACCTTCGAGTGGCCGCCTCGTCACAAACCCCGCGCACGGAATGCTTCATAACCTCCGGATCGCTAAGAATCTCCGTCAGCGCAGACACGTCATCCAATGACAACGGCCTGATCAGTATTCGTGCTGTCTCCTTAATCAATTCCATCCCCCCTCCTATCCCCATAGATGCCGGAGGCTTTTCTAACACGAAAACCGCCGAAAAAGCCCATAACCAGAGGCATCCATCGCGTATTCCTATCTCCACTCCAGATAAGGCAATCCAGATAGCCTGCGCGATGCCGCCGGCTGCAGAACGAACTCATGCAGTACAAACACACCGGGTGAGCCTTGGCGCCGGCCAAGCCGAGCTGTCGCTGTCCGCGACGTGCTCACCGAGCGCCGCCGGCAAATCAAGGGCCAGGTGCCGGCGTAGGACCGGCCGATTTCCGTCTTTAATTTGTTTATTTATTTGTTTTGTTATTCGCTATGCTGAGTTCATCCTCAGCCGATTGGAAATCGACCCCCATGCGCCCCGCCGAATTCACCCTCGAAGAGATCGTCCAGGCCGGCGAAGCCCTGCAGGCCGCCGGCCGCAACGTCACCGGCTTCGCCCTGCGGCAACGGGTCGGCGGCGGCAACCCCAACCGGCTGAAACAGGTCTGGGATGACCACCTGGCCCGCTCATCCGTCACCGAGGCGGCGCCGGTGGCCGAACTACCGGTGGAAGTGGCCGAGGAACTGGCGGCCGTCACCCGGGCGCTGACCGAGCGTCTGGCGGCCCTGGCGGTCGAGCTGAACGACAAGGCGGTAAAGGCGGCCGAACGGCGGGTGGGCGAGGTGGTCCGGGCCGCCGGCGAGCAGCGCGAACAGGCCGAGCGGGAGCTGGCCGACGCGGCGCAGACCGTCGAGGACCTGGAGCACCAGCTGGACGGCGTAAAGGGCGAACTGGCGGCGACCCAAGACCGGCTGACGGAGGGGCTTGCGCAACGCCAGAGCCAGGCCGTCGAGCTGGCCCAGCTCCGGGAGCGTCTGAGCGCCACCGAACAGGCGGCCCGAATGGCCAGCGAGCAGCACACCGCCGAGCTGAAGCAGCTGCGGGACGAGCTGGCGAAGGCTCATGCCAGGGGCGAGGAGGCGGCCCGGATGCGTGGCGAACTGGACACCCTCAGAGCGCAGAACGACGCCCTGCTGGCGGCATTGAAGCCCGGTAAACCCTCCAAACCTTCCGGCAAAGGTGGAGCGACAAGTACGTGAGAAAGAAAATGGATCGGCAGGCGGCTCCAGGAGAGCCGGACGCTGGGCGATGGCCAAAGCCTCCACCCGGGCCCAGGATCTTCTGGGTGGGCATGCCGCGTTCGGAAGCACTCTGCCCGTCCGCCATTACGTCGAGGGCGACAATATCCCCGGCCTCGGCCGCGTGCGAGCGACTGCTGGTCGCCGGCAACGGGTACCACAAGCGGCGCTTCGAGCAAACCGCGTGAGGCGCCAGCGATTCCTTGCAGACCGGCTCTTGCCGGCGGCAATAATCTGCGGCAGCCAGAAGGACGCCCGATGAGCCTGGCCGACCAACAAGCCGATAAGAAAAGCTCCTCCATGATCCCCCAACCGCCTCCAAAGCCATGACACAGTACCATCCCGCCCCGGCCGATAATTGCTAGTCTGCTGTCCCCAGATCCAATGGTGCTGAGCGATAACCGCCGGTTCCCGGCCAAGGAATTCAGCGCGGCCAGCGTCCAACCTACAGATCAATCAGCAGGAAGCGGCGATGTCGCCGGACAGACAGACACTGGAGAAAGCACGCGCGGGTGACGCTGCAGCCTTTGCCAAGGTGGTGGACAGTTGCTACGCCAGCATTTTCCGCTTCGCCATGAAATACACCGGCCAGCGCCAGGACGCCGAGGATGTGGCCCAGCAGGCCTGCATCAAGCTGGCACACTCGATCGCCAGCTACCGTTTCGAGTCGGCCTTCAGCAGCTGGCTGTATGCGCTGGTGCTCAACTGCGCCCGTGACTGGCATCGCCAGCAGTCGCGCCAGCGAGCAGACACGCTGGACGAGGACTGTGGCGAAGCGGTGGCAGACTCGGCAGATGAATCCCGAGTCTATCTGCGTCAGGTACTCGACGAGGTGGATGCTATGGGCAGCGGCTACCGCGACACCCTGGTACTGGTTGCCGGCGAGGGCCTGAGCCACCGCGAAGCGGCCGAACTGCTCGGCGTGAAGGAGTCCACCATCTCTTGGCGTCTCCATGAAATTCGCAAGAGGCTGGCCTCTGCTGCCATGCAGGAGAATGGTCATGACTGATGACGATCTGAAATCCCTGTTCGAAGGGGTGGACAGAATTGAACCCGGCGAAGAGGCCCGTGCCAGAGCCCGTCAGGCTGCGCTGGCGGCCTTCGCTGGAAAAAATGCACAAGTGCCCCAAGGAAATGTCACACCGCTGCGTCCCACCCCGTCCAGCAACCCGCTGGACGGAAACGGGAGAAGCAGGATGAACATGTCGAAACGACAGTGGCTGATGGGTGGCGCAGCCAGCGCCGCCGTGGTGGTACTGGCGGTATCCGTGGTGATGAAAATCGGCAACCCGCCGTTCGAGCCGCGCTCGGTGCTGCCGGTCGCCAGTGAAGGGACCGCACCGAAGCCGGCACCGCCTGAGGAGGCCCGGCGCGATCAGCAGGCGCAGTTGGCAAAGCGTCAGGCAGAGAATGCCGCAGCCGAACGCGAAGCCGTGGCCGGGCCGGCGAAGGGCCAGGCCATGGCCGACTCCGTCAGCCAGGAAATGAGCAGCGTAGCCAGCGCACCGACTCCGACAATCGCCCAGCCTAGACCATCTGCGCCGCAGGTCAGCCGCAAGATGGTGGCTGCCGCCCCGCCGTCCTCGGCGCCAGTGCTGGCGGAAGTGTCGCCGCCTGCCCAGTATCAGGAAGTCGGCCACGACCGCTTCGAGGCGGTCGATTCCAGCCCGGTGAAGAGCGTCGCCACCGAGCCGGTCTCCACCTTCTCGGTGGATGTGGACACCGCCTCCTACAGCTTCGTGCGCCGCCAGCTCAACCAAGGCGTGCTGCCGCAGAAGGACGCCGTGCGGCTCGAGGAGATGCTCAACTACTTCGACTACGACTACCCATTGCCGGACAGCCGGGAAACCCCTTTCAAAGCCACGGTGACGGTGACCGACTCGCCGTGGAAGCCGGGCAACAAGCTGCTGCACATCGGCATCCGTGGTTATGAACTGCCGCGCGCGCAGCACCCGGCCAGCAACCTGGTGTTCCTGCTGGATGTCTCTGGCTCGATGAACAGCCCGGACAAGCTGCCGCTGGTCAAGCAGTCCATGGGACTGCTACTCAGCCAGCTACAGCCGAGCGATACCGTCTCCATCGTCGTCTACGCCGGCGCGGCCGGTACCGTGCTGGAGCCCACTCCGGCCAACGAGAAGCAGAAGATCCTCGCCGCCCTCGACCGCCTCAGTGCCGGCGGCTCCACCGCCGGTGGCGAAGGAATCCAGCTGGCCTACCAACTGGCCCGCTCCAGCTTCAAAAAGGACGCGGTGAACCGGGTGATCCTCGCCACCGACGGCGACTTCAACGTCGGCATCACCAGCAACGCGGAGCTGCAGGGCTTCATCGAGCGCCAGCGTGACGAAGGCATCTACTTGTCGGTGCTCGGCTTCGGCCAGGGCAACTACCACGACCAACTGATGCAGGCGCTGGCGCAAAACGGCAACGGCGTGGCTGCCTACATCGACACTCTGGGCGAAGCGCAGAAGCTACTGGTGGACGAAGCCAGCTCCACCCTGTTCCCCATCGCCAAGGACGTGAAGCTGCAACTGGAGTTCAACCCGCAGACCGTCAGCGAATACCGCCTGCTCGGCTACGAAACCCGCGCCCTCAAGCAGGAAGACTTCAACAACGATAAGGTGGACGCCGGCGACATCGGCGCCGGCCACCGCGTCACCGCCATCTACGAAATCACCCCGGCCGGTGCCGCCAGCGGCCTGCTCGAACCTTCGCGCTACCAGCCGCAGCAGCCGGCCGCCGTGGGCCACGCCAGTGAATACGGCTTCCTGAAGATCCGCTACAAACTGCCGGAAGAAAGCAGCTCGCGCCTGATCACCACCCCGATCCCAGTCGATGGCGCTGAACTGTCGGCGAGAATGGCCCGCGAAACCGCCTTCGCCACTGCGGTGGCCGGCTTCGCCGAACTGCTGAAGGGCGGCCAGTACAGCGGTAACTGGAGCTACCAGGATGCCATCAAACTGGCCAACAGCAACAAGGGCGAAGACCTCTATGGCTACCGCAGTGAGTTCGTGCAGTTGATGAGGAAGGCGGAAGTGGCGGCTGCTATGAAGTGAGGCAAATGCCGCCGCTCATTCGAAAAGCGTGGTAACCCACCTTTCTCGCCAGGCCGGCCCTTCTCTGTTCAGGCCTGCTCTTCCCATCCAGGGATGGTTGACCCCGGATGGGCGCCAGTGCTCAATGCAGGGTTATGCCGGCAGGGAATCAGTTCAGGGCGTCTTTCAGGCCCTTGCCTGGCTTGAAGCCCGGCAGCTTGGCGGCAGCGATCTGGATCGCGGCCCCGGTCTGCGGGTTGCGACCTTCGCGGGCGGCGCGCTCCTTCACCTCGAAGGTGCCGAAACCGACCAGGGCGACATTCTCGCCCTGCTGCAGGGCGCTGGCGATAGTCGCGGTAAAGGCATCCAGCACTGCGGTGGCGGTCGTTTTCGGGAGGTCCGCAGAGGCGGCAACGGCGGCGATCAGGTCAGCTTTGTTCATTGGTCAGTCCAGGTTGGAATTCGGCCCGCGAGTATAACCGGACATGAGCGCGCCTTCTGCAGACGTGCAAACGAGCAGCCCTCCCATCCAAGGGGATGGGCTGCCTCTGGATCGGACGGCCCGCGCTCAATGCAGTCTCGCAGCCGCGATCCAGTGCTGGGCCGCGTAGGCGAGTCGCTGCTCTCGTGTTCTCGTGGCGAACCCGACCAGATCGAGCGGAGCAGCGCCTTTGTGCCCAAGAAAATCCAGGGCGAAATCAATGGCGCCGTATTTGTCCTGACGGGGGACCTGGCCGAAGACAACGGCACGGTCGCGCAGCTCGAAGTTCCCCCACTGGTTCAGGGCATCCCGATAAACCCAGCCGATATTTTCTGCCTCGATCCGGTATAGCTGGCAGCCGGGTGACGAAGGCTCAGCCGGATACTGCAGCGAATGCCTCGGCGATGGCGTCGATGACCACTCGGACCCGGGCGGTGTGGCGCACGTCCTTGTGGGTCACCAGCCAGATGTCGTAGGGCGGGCATTCGCGCGCGGGCCACAGACGCACCAGGCCGTCGGCCGCGCCGAACGGTAGCGGGATCTCGCCGATGCCCAGGCCGTTGACCAGCGCGCGGCGTACCAGCAAGCCGGAGGTGCAGGTCATGGCGATGCGGCCATGGGTGATCGGTTCGGACCCCAGCGTCACCTCCTTGCCGCTGTCCAGATACGGTTGATAGAGCACCAGGTCATGCCCGGCGAACGCCGTGCCGGGCTTGGGCACACCGTGGGCCTGCACGTAGGCCGCCGAGGCGAAGATGGCGCTGCTCCAGCGCGCGACGCGGCGCACGATCAGATCGGGGTTCTCCGGCTTGAGGGTGCGCACCGCGATATCCGCCTCGCGCTTGCTCAGGTTGAGCATTTGGGTCGAGGCCTGCAGTTGCACCTCGATGCCGGGCTGCTCCTGGTGCAGGCGGGCGATCGCCGGGATGACGACATCGATGGCGAACGAGTCGGTGGTGGTGACCCGCACCACGCCGCTCATGCGGTCGTCCATGCCGAGGATCTGCCGCTGCAGCTCGGCGGCCGAGGACTCCATGTTCAGCGCTGCGGCCATCGCCACTTCGCCAGCGGCCGTCAGGCTGTAACCGCCGGAGGTGCGCAGGAACAGGGTGGCACCCAGGGCGTGCTCCAGAGAGGCCAGGCGGCGCCCGACGGTGGCCTGGTCGACGCCCAGCACCCGGGCCGCGCCCCGCAGGGTCTGTTCGCGGCACAGGGCGAGAAAAATCCGTGCATCGTCCCAGTTCATGAGGATTCCTTGGTGATGCAAATCTGCATAGATGGCAATTGAAATTGCTGCATTATTTCATCAAGCAGCGCCTCTATGATCCCCCCATCGCCACTGGCTGCGCCTCTCGACAGGCGCAAGGGATCATCATGAATGCTGAACGCTCCAGCCTCACTGCCAACCGCGCCTCTCCATGGCTGCCGATCTGGGCTGGCCTGTGCGCCAGCCTGGTCGGCATCGGCCTTGCCCGCTTCGCCTACACACCTCTGGTGTCCGCGCTGATCGAGGCGCACTGGTTCTCTCCATCCGCGGTGGTCTACCTGGGGGCGGCCAATCTCGCCGGCTACCTCATCGGAGCATTGGGAGGACGGCCGCTCGCCGCCCGCTGGTCGAGCACCGGCGTGCTGCGCGCCATGATGGTGCTGGTAGCCCTGTCGTTCCTCGCCTGCGCCGTACCGCTGTCCATGGCCTGGTTTTTCGGTTGGCGGCTGCTGTCCGGCATCGCCGGCGGAGTGATCATGGTGCTCGCAGCAAGCACCATCCTGCCGCATGTCGCGCCGAACCGGCGTGGCCTGGCCAGCGGCGCGATCTTCCTCGGCGTCGGCCTGGGCATCGCCGGCTCGGGCAGCCTGGTGCCGCTCCTGCTCTCCTTCGGCCTGCTGCAGGCCTGGCTGGGCCTGGGCGGGGTAGCGTTGCTGCTGACCGCCACCAGTTGGTTCGGCTGGCCTCTGGAAAAGGCGCGTACGCCGGCCACCTCGAGCGCAGCCGACGTGCGCCGCTCGATGGGCCTCTACGTGCTGTTCGCCCAGTACGCGCTGATGGCCGCCGGCCTGGTGGCGCCGATGATGTTCCTGGTCGATTACGTCAGCCGCGGCCTCGGTGCCGGCAGCCACAGCGGCGCGCTGATCTGGACGCTGTACGGGGTGGGCGCCATCGTCGGGCCGGTGGTGTACGGTTTCCTGGCCGACCGCCTGGGCGCGCGCTCGGCAATCCGCCTGGTGCTGCTGACCCAGGCCGGCGCTCTCGCGGTACTGGTGACGATCGCCGACCTGCGCCTGCTGGCCGTCGCGGCGCTGGTGATCGGATCGTTTCCGCCAGGCATAGTGCCGCTGGCGCTGGCCCGCGTACACCAGCTGGTTGCCGGCCACCACCAGCAGAACGCCACCTGGAGCCGTGCCACCGTGTCCTTCGCGAGCTTCCAGGCCCTGGCCGGCTACGCCTATTCGGCGCTGTTCTCCGCCAGCCACGGCCATTACGCGCTGCTGTTCTCCGTCGCCATGGGCGCCATTGGCCTGGCCCTTGCCTTGGATCTGCTGCTGGTGTTCAAGGAAATATTCCGCCCCTCCACTGGAGCCGACGTGGCACCGGAGGCATAGGAGGGCGTTCTGCCGCCGTTTTCCGGCCTCGCCCTTGTTTCCAAGTCAGTCCGGAGCCAATGGTGCACCGGTGCTCGCCCCCTATCGAATCGAGCCGAAAAATATCGGCTCGGTTTATTGGGCCACATGTATGCTTCAATGCGCATTGGCTTCAATGCTTCATTACTTCAACGCGTGAGCGCTTCAACACTTCAATATCATGGGGTCGCAGCCAGAGTGGTAACCGACCTTTCTCGCCCGCCTGGCCCTTTCTGTTCAAGCCCGCCCTTCCCATCCAGGGATGGATGTCCCCGGTTGGGCGCCAGCACTCAATGCAGGGTTATGCCGGCAGGGAGTCAGTTCAGGGCGTCTTTCAGGCCCTTGCCTGGCTTGAAGCCCGGCAGCTTGGCGGCAGCGATCTGGATCGCGGCCCCGGTCTGCGGGTTACGACCTTCGCGGGCGGCGCGCTCCTTCACCTCGAAGGTGCCGAAACCAACCAGGGCGACATTCTCGCCCTGTTGCAAGGTGCTGGTGATAGCAGCGGTGAAGGCGTCCACTACCGCGGTGGCAGTCGTTTTTGGCAGATCCGCAGAGGCAGCAACGGCGGCGATCAGCTCAGCTTTGTTCATTATTCAATCCAGGTTGGAATTCGGCCCGCGAGTATAACCGGACAGGAAAGCGTCTTCTCGCAGACGTGAAAGCGAGCCTTCCCATCCAAGGCTGACTCCCCTCCCGGAGGGCGCCAGCGATCAATACATAATCACGACACCGACCCCATCAGGCTCACGGCACGGTGCCAGTGCTGGATCGCGTCGGCGAGCCGCTGCTCCCGTGTTCTCCTGGTGAACTCGACCAGATCGAGCGGAGCAGTACCTTTGTGCCCAAGGAAATCCAGGGCGAAATCGATTGCTCCATATTGGCTCTGGCGGGGGACCTGGCCGAAGACCACAGCACGATCGCACAACTCGAAGCTCCCCCACTGCTGTTAGGCATCCCGATAAATCTAGCAGATATTTTCCGCCTCGACTCGGTAGGGAGCGAGCAGCTTGCAGACATAGCCTGCGAACGACAACGCACCATCGGCGACGGTGATCTCGGTGCCGAGGTCGACCAGCATGGCCACTGCTTTGCGCTGGCACTTCCAGATGAAGGCATCGGCCGTTGGGTCCTTGAGCGATTCCAGCACCGGGCCGGCCAGCGAGTAGAGTTTCAGATAGGTATGGAGCTGATTGGGATTCATGGATTGGCCTCCTGTGTAGTGATGCTCCAAGGATGCCAGCGGCCCGGAGAATCCCAAGCACGCAATACTTCAATACGTACTCACATCCACGCATCAATGCACGCTCGCTTCAATACTTCAACGCGCAAGCACTTCATTGCTTACTTGCTGGCCTGAGTCCATGCCTCTGGCTGCCCGTCTTGTGGTTCGGTTGCGACTCGAAGGCTCGAAGCCCTGGGGCTTGCGCCCGCCAAACCCGTACCCGCCAAACCCAAACAGCGTCCCTCCTACATGCAGGTAGAACTGAGTGTTCGCAAATGCAGCGGCGGCCCAACCTTTTGCTTCGAGTACCAATCACGCTCGCTCAGCACGCTGGAGGCCCAGCTCGAAGCCGAAAAGATCGTGCGCAAAAAGGGCTGGGAGGTATGGGCCGTGCTGGACGTGCGCCAAGTTTCCGAATAACCCTCACCGAATAACCCCGCGCCCCGCTCTTTGGGCCTTCACATCCCTGCCATGGACCATGCCATGAACAAAGCTGAACCGCCCCGGGAATCTCGGAGGCTCTTTGGTGTGAGTCATGCCGCCAGGGCTGACTCGTCGAGTTGTCGATAATACGTCGCTTCAGCTTCCG
>NZ_SMMU01000037.1 GCF_004339665.1 Azotobacter chroococcum | reverse complement strand
ACACGTTATGAGAAGAAGGCCAGCCATTTCAAGGGAATGCTGGCCTTTGCGGCTGCTCTGCTATGGCTACGCTGATACGTCAACAGAACCTAGAACTCTCAACGAGTCCATGCCTTTTGGAGAGATATTCACACGACTGTCTGCGGCGGCCGTCCCAACAAAGAAAACCTTCTGCTCGGCGATGAACTGGATATGTTTCTCGGATAGTTCGTTGAATCGCTGACCCATTGGGTACTCCGTATTTGGAAGCTAACGATGAAGTTGAGGGGCACGCTCCCTCGATGCTTGAAGGGAAAAGTTGGCGCACCTCTCTCAAGCGACAGACCCTAACCTGGAGGCCACTTCATCTGCCGCCCGCCAAGGACGTGGATGTGCAAGTGATAGACACCCTGCCCGCTTTGCGGATGCGTGTTGATGACGGTGCGAAAACCCTCCCGTGCGATGCCTTCCTGCTCAGCGACACGTTTCACAAGCCCCAGCATCTCACCAAGGAGAGCGTCCGGTGCTTGGAGAACAGTGGGAACCCGCTTTTTGGGGACGACCAAGACATGCACCGGCGCCTGCGGATTCTTGTCGCGAAACGCAAAGGCATTCTCGGTCTCGGCGATCCACCTTTCCTCAGGCACGGACTCAAACGAGAACTGTCGCGAATACAGGGCAGCTATCTCTTCGTCGGTGATCTATCCGATGCAGATCGGGGACCCCAACACGGCTATTGGCAAGAGAAGGGCGGCGTATCGCATTTTGATGGCCTCCAACAATTAGATACCACCAGCGCAATAACGCCCAAACGGGCGTGGTGGATAACATTCCTGCTCATTGCAACCCTCCTCCCCAACCGTCACGCCCACCCCCACCGCAACAAATGAAAGAACACCGGCGCCGCAAAGCACACCGAATCCAGCCGGTCGAGCATGCCGCCGTGGCCTTCGATCATGTGGCCCCAGTCCTTCACGCCGCGGTCGCGCTTGATGGCGGACATGACCAGGCCGCCGAAGAAGCCGAGCAGGGTGACGACCAAGGCGATCAGCGCGGCCTGCCAGACGTCGAACGGAGTGATCCAGTAGAGGGCGGCGCCGGTCAGGGTGGCGAGGGCGATGCCGCCGGCGAAGCCTTCGACGGTCTTCGAGGGCGACAGGCGCGGGGCGATCCGGCGTTTGCCCAGCAGCTTGCCGCAGACGTACTGCAGCACGTCGGAAAGCTGTACCACCAGCACCAGCCAGGCGATCAGCAGCAGGTTGCGGCCCGCATACTCGGGGATGTCGAGGTTCAGCAGGGCCGGCACGTGGGAGATGCAGAACACCGCGATCATGGTGCCCCACTGCACCTTGGCCGTGCGTTCGAGGAAGGCGGTGGTGTCGCCGCCCAGCGAGGCGAGGATCGGCAGCAGGAGGAACACGTAGACCGGGATGAAGATCGAGAACAGCCCGTACCAGTCGTAGGCGATCAGCAGGTACTGCGCAGGCAGCACGAAATAGAAAGCCGCGACCAGCGCCGGGTAGTCGCTGCCGCGGGTCGGGGTCAGGGTGATGAATTCGCGCAGGGCGAAGAAGGACACCGCGAAGAACAGCAGGATCACCGCGCCGTGGCCGAGCCAGAAGGCGCCGCCGAGCATCGCGACCATCACCCACCAGGCGTTGATCCGCGCGTTGAGGTTGTCGATCACCGGGCTGTCGGCGCCGCGGCAGCGCCACTTGAGGACGAAGCCGATCAGGGATGCCAGCGCCAGCAGGACACCGATGCCGGCGAACAGGGCGAGGGTGTTGGCTTGCATCAGTCGGCCTCCATGGCCAGGTTCAGCAGGGTTTCGCGGGCGCGGGCGAGGAAGGTTTCCTTGCGCTCGCCGGGGCCGAGGGTCAGGGGCGCGCCGAAGGTCACCGTGCACAGCAGCGGCAGGGGCAGCACGCGGCCCTTGGGCATCACCCGGTTGAGGTTGGCGATCCACACCGGCACCAGCTCGACCTGCGGGCAGGCGCGGGCGAGGCGGTAGAGGCCGCTCTTGAACGGCAGCAGGCCCTCGCCGGGGTTGCGCGTGCCCTCGGGAAAGAGGATCAGCGAGTCGCCGCCGGCCAGGGCGTCGAGCAGCGGCTGCAGCGGGTTGCTGTGCCGGTCGTGCAGTTCGCGGTCGACCAGCACGCCGTGGAACACCCGGTGGATCAGGAAGGGGCGCAGCCTGCCCTGCTGCCAGTAGTCGGCGCCGGCCACCGGGCGGGTGCGCGCGCGCAGGGCCGGCGGCAGCGACGACCAGAGCAGCACGAAGTCGGCGTGGCTGCTGTGGTTGGCGAAGTAGATGCGCTGCTTCGGCTCCGGCGCGCAGCCGCGCCACAGGCTGCGCGCGCCGGTGAGCAGGCGGGCGAAGCCGGTGATCGGCCAGGCCAGCAGGCGCTGCGCCCGCGAGGGGCGCGAGCACGGCACGGAGGCGGCGGGCAGGTCTTCGCCGGGCGGGGGGATCTGCGGATCGTTCATCGAGTCGCTCCTTGCGGCGATGCGTTCGGCTCAGGCCGGTGGGTGGTTCCGCTCGGCTTCGGCGAGGCCCTGGCGCACGCGGTTGGCCAGGGTCCAGAGCAGCAGCGCGGCGATCAGGGCGAGCAGGCCGTCGATCCAGGCGCCCGGCAGCAGGCCGCTGGCGACGCCCGCGCCGAGCACGCCGAAGCAGAAGGCGCGGTCGCTCTTGCCCATCGGCCCGTCGTAGCGGCGCCCGGCGCCGGCCAAAGGGCCCATGACCCCGGCGTACTCGACGATCACCGCGAGCAGGGTCACGCCGACCACCGCCAGCGGCGTCACCCCCGGCACCAGCGCGAAAGGCAGGAACAGCGCGCTGTCGGCGATCACGTCGCACAGCTCGTTGAGGTAGGCGCCGAGGCGCGACTGCTGGCCGAACTCGCGGGCGAGCATGCCGTCGATGGCGTTCAGCGCCATGCGCAGGAACATCCACAAGGGAATCAGGGCGAACGGCCAGGCATGGCTGGCGAAGGCGGCGACCAGTGCGCCGAGCAGCACGGAAATCACGGCGGCGGCGAGGGTCACCTGATTGGCGCTGACGCCACGCTCGTAAAGGCGCCGCACCCAGGGGCGCAGCAGGTTCTGGAAACGCGGCTTGAGCTGGTAGATGGAGGGCATGGGCAGGGTCCGTTGCCGGGGGCTTTCCCGAGGGTAGCGCACGATAGCCGCCCTGCCCGGCCGGCGTCCATGCGCCGCCTGCGCCTACTCCGCGCGGCGGCGCAGCACCCCGTAGACCGGCAGCCAGGTGGCCGGCAGCCCCTGGGGCGTGCGCAAGCGCTCGTAGGCCTCGACCAGCGCCAGCACCCGCGCGCGGCCGGTGAGGCCGTCCGGGCGGCCGGGGTTGAGGTTGTGGGCGCCAAGGGCCTTGAGTTCGTGGGCCAGATGGCGCAGGTCGCGGTAATACAGCACGCACGTTTCCAGGCGCAGGTCGAGGACGTCGAGGCCGCTGTCGGCGCACAACTGCCGGTAGTCCCGGAAACGGCGGAAGTGGTTGACGTGGACGAAGCCGTCGACCGCCTGCCAGCTGTCCTGCAACTCCTGCAGGGTGCCGGTACACAGGCTGCTGAAGGCCAGCACGCCGCCCGGACGCAGCACCCGGCGCGCCTCGGCGAGCACCGCGGCGAAGTCGCCGCACCACTGCAGCGCCAGGCTGGAGAAGAGCAGATCCTGGCTGGCGCCGGCCAGCGGCAGATGCTCGGCATCGCCGCAGACGAAGTGCGCCGCACCGCCGCGCGGCCGGGCGTGACGCAGCATGCCCTCGGCGAGATCCAGCGCCATGCCCTGCCCGGCGGGGAAACGCTCGGCCAGCGCCTGGGAAAAATGGCCGGTGCCGCTGCCCAGATCGACCCAGCGCTGCGCGCGCATGCCGGCCGGCAGGCGGGCCAGCAGTTCGCTGCCGACCGCGCGCTGCAACCCGGCCACCTCGTCGTAGCTGGCGGCGGCACGGGAGAAGGAGGCGGCGACCCGGCGCTTGTCCGGCAGCGGGTTCTGGGGGATGTCAGTCATCGTCGGCCTCGCGGATGAAGGCGGCCAGCCGCGCGGCGAGCGCCTGCGGCCGTTCGAGAACGAAGGCATGGCCGCTGCCGGCGATGCGCTCGACCGCGCCGCGCGGCAGCAGGGTCTGCAGCGGTTCGGCGGCGGCCGCAGGCACCAGGGCGTCGGCCTCGGCCAGCAGGTGCAGCTGCGGGCCGGCGAAGGCCGCCAGTGCCGCCCGGTTGTCCAGCGCGGCGAGCACCGCGAGGCCGGCGAGGCGTTGTGCCGTTGCCTCGGCCGGGATGCCTTGGTTGAGCTGGCGCGACAGGGCGCGGGCCTCGCCACAGCCCTGGCTGCAGAGCAGCGCGAAGCGCTTGAGGATGGCCGCGGCGTCCTGCGCGCAGCCGTCGCGGAAGGCGGCGAAGGTGTCCCGGGTCATCGCCTGCGGCCAGTCTTCGCGGGCGACGAAGCAGGCGTTGCTGGCCAGGGTGAGCAGTCCGCGGCAGCGTGCGCCGCGCCGCGCCGCCAGCGCCGTGGCGAGCATGCCGCCCAGCGACCAGCCGCCGAGCCAGACATCGTCCGGCAGGCGGGGGTCCAGCTCGGCGAGCCAGCTCTCGGGATCGCCCGCGCCCGGCGCCGGCAGGCCGGCCAGCTCGGCATCCACGCCCTGCTCGCGCAAGGCGCCGATCAGCGGCTGCAGGGCGGCCGGGCCGAGACCCCAGCCGGGCAGCAGGATCAGTCGGCTCATGCGTCACTCTCCGGCGCCAGCAGCGCCTGGCATTCGCCCAGCGCGGCGAGCAGACGGTCGACCTGCTCCTCGCTGTGGGCGGCGGAAAGGGTCACCCGCAGCCGCGCGGTGCCGGCCGGTACGGTGGGCGGACGGATGGCGCCGACCAGGAAACCGTGCTCGCGCAGCAGGCGGGAGAAGTCCATGGCGCGGGCGCTATCGCCGATCACGAGCGGCTGGATCGGCGTCGGGCTGTCCATCAGGGTCAGGCCCAGCTCGGCGGCGCCGGCGCGGAAGCGGGCGATCAGGCGATTGAGGTGCTCGCGGCGCCAGCCCTCCGTGCGCAGCAGTTCGAGGCTCTTCAGGGTCGCGCAGGCCACCGCCGGCGGCTGGCTGGTGGTGTAGATGTAGGGCCGGGCGAACTGGATCAGGGTTTCGATCAGCGCCTCGCTGCCGGCAACGAAGGCCCCGGCGGTGCCGAAGGCCTTGCCGAGGGTGCCGACCAGCACCGGCATCTCGTCCAGACCCAGGCCATAATGCTCGACGATGCCGCCGCCGTGCGCGCCCAGCGGGCCGAAGCCGTGGGCGTCGTCGACCATCAGCCAGGCGCCCTTCTCTCTGGCCGCAGCGCAGAGCGCCGGCAGCTCGGCCAGGTCGCCGTCCATGCTGAACACCCCGTCGGTGACCACCAGGGTGTTGCCGGTAGCCTTGTCCAGGCGGGCGGCGAGGCTCGCCGCATCGTTGTGCAGGTAGCGCGAGAAGCGCGCCCCGGAGAGCAGCCCGGCATCCAGCAGCGAGGCGTGGTTGAGGCGGTCCTCCAGCACCGTGTCGCCCTGCCCCACCAGCGCCGTCACCGCCGCCAGATTGGCCATGTAGCCGGTGGAGAACAGCAGCGCGCGCGGGCGGCCGGTGAACGCGGCGAGCGCCTCCTCCAGCTCGTGGTGCGGGGTGCTGTGGCCGATCACCAGATGCGAGGCGCCGCCGCCGACGCCCCAGCGCGCGGCGCCGTCCTGCAGGGCGCGGATCACTTCGGGATGGTTGGCCAGCCCCAGGTAGTCGTTGGAACAGAAGGCCAGCAGCGGCTGGCCGTCGACGACCACCTCCGGCCCCTGCGGGCTGTCCAGCAGCGGGCGCTGGCGGTAGAGATGCTCGGCGCGGCGGGCGGCGAGGCGGGAAGCGAGATCGAAGGACATGGCGGCTCGGCGAGGCAGGAACGGTGGATAACCGCGAGCGGGTTATCCACCCGGGAAGGTCAGGCCGAAGTGGCGTCGTAGAACAGCGCGCTGTTCTTCTGCTCGATCAGCGCCTGCTCGATGGCCGCCTGGTGCACCTCGTCGGCATGCCCCTCGCGCTCCTCCGGCTGGATGCCGAGGCGGGCGAACAGCTGCATGTCCTTCTCCGCCTCGGGGTTGCCGGTGGTCAGCAGGCGCTCGCCGTAGAAGATCGAGTTGGCGCCGGCGAAAAAGGCCAGGGCCTGCATCTGGTCGTTCATCTCGGAACGGCCGGCGGACAGGCGCACGTGGGATTTCGGCATCATGATCCGCGCCACGGCGAGGGTGCGGATGAAGTCGAAGGGATCGACGTCCTCGGCGTTTTCCAGCGGGGTGCCCTGGACCTTGACCAGCATGTTGATCGGCACCGACTCCGGGTGCTCCGGCAGGTTGGCCAGCTGGATCAAGAGGCCCGCGCGGTCGTCGAGAGACTCGCCCATGCCGAGGATGCCGCCGGAGCAGATCTTCATCCCCGCCTCGCGCACGTGGGCCAGGGTTTCCAGGCGCTCGGCGTAGGTGCGGGTGGTGACGATGTTGCCGTAGAACTCCGGCGAGGTGTCGAGGTTGTGGTTGTAGTAGTCGAGGCCGGCGGCGGCCAGCGCCTGGGTCTGCTCGCGGCTCAGGGTACCGAGGGTCATGCAGGTCTCGAGGCCCAGGGCCTTGACGCCCTTGACCATCTCCAGCACGTAGGGCATGTCCTTGGCCGAGGGGTGCTTCCAGGCGGCGCCCATGCAGAAGCGGGTGGAGCCGATGGCCCTGGCCTCGGCGGCGGCCTGCAGGACCTTCTGCACCTCCATCAGCTTGGCCTTGTCCAGCCCGGTGTTGTGGTGGCCGGACTGCGAGCAGTACTTGCAGTCCTCCGGGCAGGCGCCGGTCTTGATCGACAGCAGGGTCGACACCTGTACGCGGTTGGGGTCGAAGTGCTGGCGATGCACCGTCTGCGCCCGAAACAGCAGGTCGTTGAACGGCAGTTCGAACAGCGCGCGGACCTCGTCGAGGGTCCAGTCGTGGCGCAGGGCGGTGGCGGCGGTGGCGCTCATGGCGTTCTTCCTTGCAAGAAGGGCCCGGGCTGGCGGGCGTTCGGTCTGGAGGTCACGACCTGCTAGAGTGCGTGATTCGTCATGGATGAACGGCATATTAGGGAAGCGCCATGCGCTGTCAACCTCGCTCATGAAAGCGGTTTACAACTGGTTAAAAAGCAATCAAAACTGCCTGCTGTGCGACGAGCCGGCGGAAACCGGCCTGCCGCTGTGCACCAGCTGCGAGACCGAACTGCCCTGGCTCGGCGCGCACTGCGCGGTCTGCGCCCTGCCGCTGCCAGCGGCGGGGCTGGTCTGCGGCGCCTGCCAGACGCGGCCGCCGGCCTTCGCCCGGGTGGAAGCGCCCTGGCGCTACGCCTTTCCCATCGACACCCTCATCGCCCGCTTCAAGCACCAGGCGCGCTGGCCGCTGGGCCGGCTGCTCGGCGAGCTGCTCGAGCGCCACCTGCAGCACGCCTTCGCCGAGGGCCTGCCGCGCCCGGACTGCCTGCTGCCGGTGCCTCTGGCAAAAGGCCGGCTGCGCCGGCGCGGCTTCAACCAGGCGGCGATGCTCGCCCGCTGGCTGGACGGACCGCTGCAGCTGCCGGTGGACGAGGAGCTGCTGCGCCGCCCGCAGGACACCCCGGCGCAGCAGGAACTGGACGCCGCCGCCCGGCGGCGCAACCTGCGCGGCGCCTTCGCCCTCGCCGATCCCGCCGCCCTCGCCGGCCGCCATGTGGCGCTGGTCGACGACGTGCTGACCACCGGCGCCACCGCCGAGGCGCTGGCCCGCCTGCTGCGCGCGGCCGGCGCGGCGCGGGTCGATGTCTACTGCCTGGCGCGCACGCCGAAGCCGGACGGCGGCTGAGCGGGTCGGCCCACGGAGCGGCAATCCCGGGCCCCCGATACAGCACCCCCGCCCAGCCGCTAGACTGTGGACCATAGTCCTCGGAGCGTCCCATGTCCCATCCCTTCGATTCCCTCACCCCCGACCTGGTCCTCGACGCCGTGGAGAGCCTCGGCTATCTCAGCGACGCCCGCGTGCTGGCGCTGAACAGCTACGAGAACCGCGTCTACCAGGTCGGCATCGAGGACGAGCAGCCGCTGATCGCCAAGTTCTACCGGCCGCAGCGCTGGAGCGACGCGGCGATCCGCGAGGAGCACGCCTTCAGTCTGGAGCTGGCCGACTGCGAGGTGCCGGTGGTGGCGCCGCTTGCCAGGGACGGCGAAACCCTGTTCGAGCACGCCGGCTTTCGCTTCGCCCTGTTCCCCCGCCGCGGCGGCCGCGCGCCGGAGCCGGGCAACCTGGACCAGCTGTACCGCCTCGGCGGCCTGCTCGGCCGCCTGCATGCGGTGGGCGCGAGCCGGCCGTTCGAGCACCGCGAGGAGCTGACGGTGGCCAACTTCGGCCACGACTCGCTGGCCACCCTGCTCGACGGCGGCTTCATCCCGAAAAGCCTGCTGCCGGCCTACGAGTCGGTGGCCCGCGACCTGCTGGCGCGCCTCGACGCCCTGTTCGGCTCGACGAGCTACCGGACGATCCGCATCCACGGCGACTGCCACCCGGGCAACCTGCTGTGCCGCGACGACGCCTTCCATATCGTCGACCTCGACGACTGCCGCATGGGCCCGGCGGTGCAGGACCTGTGGATGATGCTCGCCGGCGACCGCCAGGAGCGCCTCGGCCAGCTCGCCGAGCTGATGGACGGCTACCAGGAGTTCCACGACTTCGACCCGCGCCAGCTGGCGCTGATCGAGGGCCTGCGCGCCCTGCGCCTGATCCACTACAGCGCCTGGCTGGCGCGGCGCTGGGACGACCCGGCGTTCCCGCCGAGCTTTCCCTGGTTCGGCACCGAGCGCTACTGGGGCGAGCAGATCCTCACCCTGCGCGAGCAGCGCGCGGCACTGGACGAGGAGCCGCTGCGGCTGTTCTGAGCCGGGGCCGGGCTTTGCGGCCGCGCCCCGGGAAAGATCCCGCACGACGGACAGACAGCGCCGACGCCCGAGCCCGACCCTGTACGCTTTTCGCGCAAGCCCTGCGGGCCTGGCACTGCAAGGCCCGCAGCCAATGCTCCCCGGCTTGTCCACAGAGGCATTCACCTCACGGCGCGCAAGACGCCGGCGCCGCTCATTTTCCACCTCCGAATGCACGAGGATTCCCAGCCATGATGCTTTTCGAGCGCCTCCCCTTCCTGCTCGCCGGCCTGAGCCTGCTGGCCCTGCCGGCAGCAGCCCTGAGCACCGAGGAGCTGCCGGCCCCGATCAGGGCTGCCGAGGCGCGCGGTGCCGAGATCGTCGGCAGCTTCGAGGCGCCGGGCGGCCTGAAGGGCTATGCCGCCCGCTACAACGGCCAGGGCATGGCCCTCTACCTGACTCCCGACGGACAGCACGTGCTGATCGGCAACCTGCTCGACGCCCAGGGCCAGGACCTGACCCGGCCGCAGCTGGAAAAACTGGTCTATGCGCCGCTGGGCAAGGAAATGTGGGCGCGCATGGAGCGCAGCGGCTGGATCGCCGACGGCAGCGCCACGGCGCCGCGCATCGTCTACCTGTTCTCCGACCCGAACTGCCCCTACTGCACGCTGTTCTGGCAGCAGGCGCGGCCCTGGGTCGAGTCCGGCAAGGTGCAGCTACGGCACATCCTGGTCGGCATCCTGCGCGCCGACAGCGCCGGCAAGGCCGCCGCGCTGCTTGCCGCCGGACAGCCGGAACAGGCGCTGCACGCCCATGAAGCCGCCGGCAAGGCCAGCACCCTCAAGCCCCTGGCAGAGATTCCGGCACAGACGAACGAGCGGCTGGAGGACAACCTCGAGCTGATGAACGCCCTGGGCGCGATGGCGACCCCGGCGATCTTCTACCTGGACGACCAGGGACGCCTGCAGCAACAGCAAGGCGCCCCCGATCCGGAGGCGCTGGCGCAGATCCTCGGGCCGAAATAGCCGACCCTAATCGTCCGGACGCAGGATCAGCTCGACCATCAGGTCGTCGGCCAGGGTTTCCAGGCGCTGCTGCAACAGCTCCAGCGACAGCTCCGTCGGCACCGCCAGCTGGGCCTGGGCATGGAACAGCATCTCGCTGCTCATCGGCGCCGGCGCCACCTCGGTGTCCAGGCTTTCCAGGTTGACGCCGTGCTCGGCGAGCAGGCGGGTGATGTCGCGGACGATGCCGGGGCGGTCGTTGCCGACCAGCTCGAGCTGGATCGAGCGCCAGGCGCTGGCCGGCTCCTCGCCGCTCGGCGCCAGCAGCACGCGGATGCCCTGGCTCTCCAGTTCGTGCAGCGCGGCGGAAAGATCACCGTGCGCCGCCTCGGGCACGGCCACCCGCAGGATGCCGGCGAACTGCCCGGCCATGCGCGCCATGCGGCTTTCCAGCCAGTTGCCGCCATGCCCGGCGATGCACTGGGCGAGCTGTTCCACCAGCCCCGGCTTGTCCCGGGCGATTACCGTCAGTACCAGATGCTCCACTGTCGTCTCCTCCTGCTGGCGGGCGCGCGTCCCGTCTCGGTTAGCGGCGGACGCGCCGGTCTGCCAGACTCGTGTCCCGCACGAGGACGCAAGGGCGAAAGGCGCATCCTCCGGAGTATAGGCACGGCGCCGCCTGCCGGCCGCTCCGGACGGCCGCGATGCGCTGCCGTCGGACTTTCGTCGTAGGCCGCCCTCTGCGACACAGCTTTCCCCGCGGCCTTTATGTAGTATGCTGCGCCACGCACTACAAAACGAACGGGCGCCGTCCCGGTGCGATCCGGAATCCAACTGAAAACGAGGCAAACATGAGCGAGCGCGTTCAAGTCGGCGGCCTGCAAGTCGCCAAAGTCCTGTATGACTTCATCAATGCCGAAGCCATCCCCGGCACCGGCGTCGATGTCGCCGCCTTCTGGGCCGGCGCCGCCAATGTCATCCACGACCTGGCTCCGAAGAACCGCGCCCTGCTGGCCAAGCGCGACGAACTGCAGGCGAAGATCGACGCCTGGCACCAGGCCCGCGCCGGCCAGGGCCACGACGCCGTGGCCTACAAGGCCTTCCTGCGGGAAATCGGCTACCTGCTGCCGGAACCCGAGGATTTCGTCGCCAGCACCGAGAACGTCGACGACGAGATCGCCCGCATGGCCGGCCCGCAGCTGGTGGTGCCGATCATGAACGCGCGCTTCGCCCTGAACGCCGCCAACGCCCGCTGGGGTTCGCTGTACGACGCCCTGTACGGCACCGACGCCATCCCGGAAGAAGGTGGCGCCGAGAAGGGCCAGGGCTACAACAAGGTTCGCGGCGACAAGGTCATCGCCTTCGCCCGCGCCTTCCTCGACGAGGCCGCGCCGCTGGAAGGCGCCTCGCACGTCGACGCCGCCGGCTACCGCATCGACGGCGGCAAGCTGGTCGTCGCCCTCAAGGGCGGCAACGCCACCGGCCTGAAGAACCCCGCCCAGCTGGTCGGCTTCCAGGGCGAGGCGGCCGCGCCCAAGGCCGTGCTGCTCAAGCACAACGGCATCCACTTCGAGATCCAGATCGACCCGCAGAGCCCGATCGGCAAGACCGACGCCGCCGGCGTGAAGGACGTGCTGATGGAAGCCGCGCTGACCACCATCATGGACTGCGAAGACTCCGTGGCCGCCGTCGATGCCGACGACAAGGTCATCGCCTACAAGAACTGGCTGGGCCTGATGAAGGGCGACCTGGCCGAGGAAGTGGCCAAGGGTGGCAGCACCTTCACCCGCACCATGAACGCGGACCGCGAGTACACCGCGGTGGGCGGCGGCGCGCTGACCCTGCACGGCCGCTCCCTGCTGTTCGTGCGCAACGTCGGCCACCTGATGACCAACGACGCGATCCTCGACAAGGACGGCAACGAGGTGCCGGAAGGCATCCAGGACGCGCTGTTCACCAGCCTGATCGCCATCCACAACCTCAAGGGCAACACCAGCCGCAAGAACAGCCGCACCGGCAGCGTGTACATCGTCAAGCCGAAGATGCACGGCCCCGAGGAAGTCGCCTTCACCAACGAGTTGTTCGGCCGCGTCGAGGACGTCCTCGGCCTGACCCGCAACACCCTCAAGGTCGGCATCATGGACGAGGAGCGGCGCACCACGGTCAACCTCAAGGCCTGCATCAAGGCCGCCCGCGAGCGCGTGGTGTTCATCAACACCGGCTTCCTCGACCGCACCGGCGACGAGTTGCACACCTCCATGGAAGCCGGTCCGATGATCCGCAAGGGCGAGATGAAGAACGCCGCCTGGATCAAGGCCTACGAGAACTGGAACGTCGACAACGGCCTGGCCTGCGGCCTGTCCGGCCGCGCGCAGATCGGCAAGGGCATGTGGGCCATGCCCGACCTGATGGCCGCCATGCTCGAGCAGAAGATCGTCCACCCGCTGGCCGGCGCCAACACCGCCTGGGTGCCGTCGCCGACCGCCGCCGCCCTGCACGCCCTGCACTACCACAAGGTCGACGTGTTCGCCCGCCAGCAGGAGCTGGCCAAGCGCGAGCGCGCCTCGCTGGACGACATCCTGAGCATCCCGCTGGCGCCGAACACCGACTGGTCGGCCGCCGAGATCCAGCAGGAGCTGGACAACAATGCCCAGGGCATCCTCGGCTACGTGGTGCGCTGGATCGACCAGGGCGTCGGCTGCTCCAAGGTGCCGGACATCAACGACGTCGGCCTGATGGAAGACCGCGCCACCCTGCGCATCTCCAGCCAGCACATCGCCAACTGGCTGCGCCACGGCGTGTGCACCCTCGAGCAGGTCATGGAAACCATGCAGCGCATGGCGGTGATCGTCGACCGTCAGAACGCCAACGACCCGCTGTATCGTCCGATGGCGCCGAACTTCGACGGCGTGGCCTTCCAGGCTGCCGTCGAACTGGTGGTCGAAGGCACCAGGCAGCCCAACGGCTACACCGAGCCGGTGCTGCACCGCCGCCGTCGCGAATTCAAGGCCAAGCACGGTCTCTGAACCCCTCCGGCAAGGATGCCAACCCGGGGCGCCAGCCGGCGCTCCATCCCGCGCCGCGCACCCTCCTCCCGTTTCCCCGGCAGGAGGGTGCGCGGCGCTCTCCTTTCTGCGCCCGGATGCGCTGCCGGCCCCGACTGGAAATCCGCGCTCTCCCTGTCCGCCGTCAATCGCCGCGGCCCGACTGGCGGCGCCCTGCTCGCTGCCTGCGTGTCAGAATTGAAGGCGGACATCCAGCCCTCTCAAGGAGAACACCGATGAGCAAGACGGACGCCTTCGCCGAGACCGGCAAGACCGCGGTCATGCAGAACATCCAGGGCACCATGCAGTTCCTCCTCCAGTATCCGCCGTTCGACCAGATGGAAAGCAGCCATCTGGCCTATCTGGTGGAGCACTGCCGGCTGCGCTTCTATGCGGCGGGCGACTCCATCGTCAAGCCGGCCGACGGGCGGGTCGAGCACCTGCACATCATCAAGCAGGGCCATGTCCTCGGCCAGCGCCCGAGCCTCTCCGGCAACGGCATCGACACCACCATGGAGGTCGCCCCGGGCGAATGCTTCCCGGTGGCGGCGATGGTCGGCGAACGGCCGACGCGCACCGACTACATCGCCGCCGAGGACACCTTCTGCCTGCTCCTCGAACGCCAGGCCTTCGCCAAGCTGCTGACCAGCTCCGATCCGTTCCGCGACTTCGCCCTGCGCGGGGTCAGCAGCCTGCTCGACCTGGTCAACCAGCAGGTCCAGCTCAAGGCCGCGGAAACCCTCGGCGCGCAGTACTCGCTGGATACCCGCCTCGCAGAACTGGCGGCGCGCCGACCGATTTCCTGCACCGCCGGCACCAGCCTGCGCGAAGCGGTGCGACTGATGAACGAGCACCACGTCGGCAGCCTGGTGATGGTCGATGCGGCCGAGTACCCGATCGGCATCTTCACCCTGCACGACCTGCGCCGGGTGATCGCCGAGGGCAGCGGCGATCTCGCCCAGCCGCTTGACCAGCTGATGACCCCCGACCCGGCCCGCCTGCCGCCCTCGGCCACCGCCTTCGACGCCGCCCTGACTATGACCCGGCAGCACATCGCGCACATCTGCGTGGTCGAGCACGACCGTCTGGTGGGGGTGGTTTCCGAGCGCGACCTGTTCTCCCTGCAGCGCGTCGACCTGGTGCACCTGGCGCGCACCCTCAGCAGCGCCGGCAGCGTGGCCGTGCTGGCGGCGCTGCGCGGCGAGATCGCCCACCTGATCGACAACATGCTCGCCCACGGCGCCAGCCCGGCGCAGTTGACCCGCATCATCACCCAGCTCAACGACCACACCGTGAGCCGGGTGATCGAGCTGATGCTGGAGAAGCACGGCGATCCGGGCGTGCCCTTCACCTGGCTGGCGTTCGGCAGCGAGGGGCGCCGCGAGCAGACCCTGCACACCGACCAGGACAACGGCATCCTCTTCGAGGCCGACAGCCCCACCGAGGCCGAAGCGATCCGCCAACGCCTGCTGCCGCTGGCCCGCGCGATCAACCAGGCCCTCGACCAGTGCGGCTTCAGCCTGTGCAAGGGCAACATCATGGCCGGCAATCCCGAGCTGTGCCTGTCGCGCCAGGAATGGCTGCGCCGCTTCGGCGGCATCATCCAGTCGCCGAACGGCGAGAACCTGCTGCGCTCGACGATCTTCTTCGACCTGCGCCCGGTCTGGGGGCCGACCCAGGGCTGCCGCGAGCTTTTCGACAACCTGCTGGAGATGATCGCCGAAAACAGCCTGTTCCAGCGCATGATGGCCACCAACGCCATGCAGCACCGCCCGCCGATCGGCCGCTTCCTGCGCGACTTCGTGGTGGCCAGCCACGGCGCCGAGAAGGACACCCTGGACCTCAAGGTCGAGGGCCTGACGCCCTTCGTCGACGGTGCGCGCATCCTCGCCCTGGCCAACGGCATCCACGACAGCAACACCCTCGAGCGCTTCCGCCAGCTAGCGGCCAAGGGGGTGATCGAAGCCAAGGACGCGGCATCCTACGAGGAGGCCTACCACTTCATCCAGCTGATGCGCATGCAGCACCACCAGCGCCAGCAGCGTGAAGGCCACGCGCTCGGCAACCGCCTCGATCCGGATACCCTCAACAATCTCGACCAGCGCATACTGCGGGAATCCTTCCGCCAGGCGCAGCACCTGCAGAGCCGCTTGGGCATGCGATATCAACTATGAATCCGTTCGCCTTCCTGTCCTCCCTGGGCACCGGTAGACCGCCGCTCGATGACGGCCAGCGGCGGCGCCTGCGGCGCCTGCCGACGGCGCCGCACCTGGACAGCCGCCCGCTGCACGCCCAACGCTTCGTGGTGCTCGACCTGGAGACCACCGGCCTCAACGTCAACCGCGACATCGTCCTGTCGATCGGCGCCGTGCTCGTCGAGAACGACGCCATCGACCTGGCCCACCAGTTCGAATGCACCCTGCAGCGCCGGCTGAAGACCGTCACCGAGAGCGTGCTGATCCACGGCATCGCGCCCAGCGCCCTGGCCGGCGGCACCGCCCCGGCCGAGGCGCTGCTGCAGTTCATGGAATACGCCAGCGACTGCGTGTTCCTTGCCTTCCACGCGCCCTTCGACCAGCGCATGCTGGGCCGCGCGCTGAAGGACGAGCTGGGCTACACGCTGCGCCATCCGTTTCTCGACGTCGCCGACCTGGCGCCCATGCTGTTCCCCGAGGCCCTCGTCCACCCGGGCGGCCTGGACCAGTGGATCGAGTATTTCCGGCTCGACATGCCGCAGCGCCACCATGCTTCGGCCGATGCCCTGGCCACCGCCGAGATCGCCCTGATCCTGTTCAACCGCGCCCGGCGCATGGGTCTGGACAACCTCCACGAACTGGGCCAGCGCGTCGGCCGCTGGCATCGCTCGCAGCGCGCCGCCCGCCATTCGATCTGAGCCAGGCTGCCCCGCCGCGAACCGTTTTTTGCAGGCAAAAAAGCACCGGCGCCGCAGGGGCGCCGGTTCTTTTCCAGCCCGGGCGATCAGTGGGCGATCGCGGCACCGGCACCACGCGGGATGCGGATGTCCTCGATCAGCTCCTGGATCTGCGCCGGCGGCGGGGCGGTGATCATCGACACCGCGTAGGTCACGACCACGTTGAAGATCATGCCCAGGGTGCCGATCCCTTCCGGGGAGATGCCGAACCACCAGTGCTCGGCAGTGTCCAGCGACGGGTTGATGAACTTGAAGTAGACGATATAGGCGAAGGTGAACGCCAGACCGACGATCATGCCGGCGATCGCCCCCTGCTTGTTCGCCCGCTTGGAGAAGATCCCCAGGACGATGGCCGGGAAGAACGAGGCCGCGGCCAGACCGAAGGCGAACGCCACCACCTGGGCGACGAAGGCCGGCGGATAGATGCCGAAGATGCCCGCCACCACCACCGCCACCCCGGCGGCAATACGGGCGGCCAGCAGCTCCTGCTTCTCGCCGATGTTCGGCATCAGCGTGCTCTTCAGCAGGTCGTGGGAGATCGAGGTGGAGATCACCAGCAAGAGCCCCGCGGCGGTGGACAGCGCGGCGGCCAGGCCGCCGGCGGCGATCAGGGCGATCACCCAGCCCGGCAGGTTGGCGATTTCCGGGTTGGCCAGAACCATGATGTCGCGGTCCACGTACAGCTCGGTGGCGGCCGGGGTCGGGGCGTTGGTCACCAGGCGCTCGCCGTGCTCGCCCGGCGTCTTGTCGAAGGTCGGCGCACCGGCGAACGGTGCGCCCGGGCCGTACTGGATCTTGCCGTCGTCGTTCTTGTCCAGCCAGGCCACCAGACCGGCGTTCTCCCAGTTCTTGAACCAACCCGGCACTTCGGAATAGCTCACATTCGGAATGCTGGTCAGCAGGTTGGTGCGGGCGAAGGCGGCCACCGCCGGTGCAGTGGTGTAGAGGATGGCGATGAACAGCAGGGCCCAGGCAGCGGACTTGCGCGCATCACGCACCGTCGGGGTGGTGAAGAAGCGCACGATCACGTGGGGCAGGCCGGCGGTGCCGACCATCAGCGCCATGGTGATGAAGAACACGTCGATGGTGGACTTGGTACCGTCGGTATAGATGTTGAAGCCCAGCTCGGTACCCAGGCCGTTCAGCTTGTCCAGCAGGTAGGTGTCGCTGCCCAGCACGGTGCTGCCGAAGCCCAGCTGCGGAATGGGGTTGCCGGTCAGCATCATCGACAGGAAGATCGCCGGCACCATGTAGGCGAACATCATCACACAGTACTGCGCCACCTGGGTGTAGGTGATGCCCTTCATGCCGCCGAGCACGGAATAGAAGAACACGATGGCCATGCCGATGATCACGCCGATGTTGATGTCCACTTCCAGGTAGCGGGAGAACACGATGCCGACACCACGCATCTGGCCTGCCACGTAGGTGAAGGAAATGAAGATCACGCAGATCACCGCCACCAGACGTGCGGTGGACGAGTAGTAGCGCGCACCGATGAAGTCCGGCACGGTGAACTTGCCGAACTTGCGCAGGTAGGGCGCCAGACACATCGCCAGCAACACGTAGCCGCCGGTCCAGCCCATCAGGTAGACGCTGCCATCCAGGCCGACGAAGGAGATGATGCCGGCCATGGAGATGAAGGAGGCCGCCGACATCCAGTCGGCACCGGTGGCCATGCCGTTGAGCACCGGATGCACGCCCTTGCTGGCGACGTAGTACTCGCTGGTGGAGCCGGCGCGGGTGTAGAGCGCGATGCCGATGTACAGCGCGAAGGTCGCACCGACGATGAGGTAGATCAGGGTTTGGGTATCCATGCTCGGCGCCTCAGTCTTCGTGGAAATCGTGCTTGCGGTCGAGCTGGTTCATCTTCCACACGTAGAAGGCGATCAGACCGAGGAAGCCGAAGATGGAGCCCTGCTGGGCGAACCAGAAGCCGAGCGGGAAGCCGAAGAAGCGGATGGCATTGAGCTGCTCGACGAACAGGATGCCGCAGCCGAACGAGATGAAGAACCAGATGGCCAGCAGTATCAACATCAAGCGCAGGTTTTCTTGCCAGTAAGCCTGTGCGGCTTCTGGCCGGTTTTGGGACGACATGGTGCAGTACTCCTAATTGTTTTTGTTATGGCCTCTTGAAGCTAGCAGGGCACGGAAGCCTCGCTCTACGACTTTGGTATGGGAAAAGCCGCGCCGGCCGACCGGCCCGGCGAATCCTTTCCGCCAGCGGCTGCCCTGCCCCGTTCGGGCGAAACGCTGCGCTCCACTCGCGCCGGGCTTATGATGCGCCCGGCCCTCCGACAAGGATTCTCCATGCGTCCGCTGTTCACCGCCCTTGGCGTCCTCCTGCTGCTGGTGATCGACACCCTGCTGATGATCGTCCCGCTGCTGCTGCTCGCCCTGCTCCGCCTGATCCTGCCCGGCCGTCGCCTGCGGGCGGCCTGCGCGCGCGGGGTGATGTGGTGCGCCGAGCACTGGCTGGAGATCGGCAAGCGGATCTTCGCCAGGCTCATCCCCACCGTCTGGGATATCCGCGGCAGCGCCGGGCTGCGCCGCGACCGCTCCTACCTGCTGGTCTGCAACCACCAGAGCTGGGTGGACATTCCCGCGCTGCTGGAGGCCCTCGGCGGCCGGGTGCCCTTCTTCAAGTTCTTCCTCAAGCAGGAGCTGATCTGGATACCCTTCCTGGGACTGGCCTTCTGGGCCCTCGACTACCCCTTCATGAAGCGCCACTCCAGGGCCTACCTGGAGCGCCATCCGGAGAGGCGCGGCGAGGACCTGGAAATCACCCGGCGCGCCTGCGCGCGCTTTCGCCATATCCCGGTCACGCTGGTCAACTACCTGGAAGGCACCCGCCTCACGCCGCTCAAGCACGCCCAGCAGGCCTCGCCCTACCGCTACCTGCTGAAACCCAAGGCCGGCGGCCTGGCCTTCGCCCTCGCCAGCCTCGGCCCGCAGCTGGATGCGCTGCTGGATGTCACCCTGGTCTATCCGGGCCGGCGCATTCCCGGCTTCTGGGAACTGATCAGCGGCCAGGTGCCGCGGGTGATCGTCGACATCCGGATCCGCGAGCTGGACCCGGCCCTCTGGCAGGGCGACTACCAGAACGATGCGGACTTTCGTCAGTACGTGCAGGCCTGGGTGACGCGCCTGTGGGAGGAGAAGGACGCGCGCATCGCCCGCCTGCACGGCGCGCCGGCCTGACCCTTCAGCCGCCCCTCTGCAGCCACTCGCGCAGCCCGTGGAGCAGCAGGAAATGCCCCGGATAGAAGGCATAGGCCCAGCGCCGCAGCGGCGGCACCGGAAGGCCGGGCGCCAGCCGCAGCAGGAGCAGCCCCAGGGGCGCGGCGAGGAAACAGGCGAGGATCACCGCGAGGGCGAAGGGCTGGCCGAGCCGCGCATCGATGTAGAGCGCCGGCCAGTAGTTGGCCATGACCGTCAGCCCCGCCGGCAGCAGCCAGCCCCAGCGCGGACGCTGCAGGGCGAGCAGGAAGGCGGCCGGCAGAAGCGCGCCGCAGGCGCCGAACATCAGCCGCTCGTGCAGTGCCAGCGCCAGCCCCAGGGCGGCGACGCCGAGCAGGCGCTCGGCCGGCGGGCACGGGCGCGCGGCATTGGCCAGCAGCAGGCCGAGCGCCAGGGTCGGCAGCACGTTGAAGCTGTCCGGCGAGCCGACCAGCAGCCGGTAGGGCCACTCGGAAAGCAGGGCGAAGAGCAGCAGCCAGCCGAGGTAGCGGGCCAGGGCCGTGCGGCGCGGCGGCCCGGCACGGGGTCGGGCCAGGTTGACGGCGACAATCAGGCAGAAGAAGGGAAACGCCAGGCGTCCCGGCACGTACAGCCAGATCCGCGCCGGCCAGACCAGGCGCAGATGGTCGAGCAGCATGCTGGCGAACGCCAGCCACTTGAGCAGGTCGAGCGCAGCCTCGCGCGCCGCGAACGGCCCGACGAGGCGCTCCGCGCCGGCCGCCAGCCTCAGGGGCGGCACCGCGCGCCGGCTCTCACTGCGCCGGATTGAGCAGCGACAGGCAATTGCTGGAGGTAGCGAGCAGACGCTCCTGCATCGGCGCAGGCACTTGGTCTGCGCCCTGCAGCTGGCGCAGCTCGGCGCTGCTGAACTCGGCGGCGACGCGGTCGGCCGAGCACTCGCAGTAGTGCCGCGCCGGGCCCTCCTTGTGGCGGGCCATGGCGCCGACCATGCAGTCGCGGATGAACGCCTCGCGGGCACCGCCGGGCCACTCGCCGGCGACCGCCGGCAGGGCGCCGGCGCAGGCCAGCAGGAGGACGGTCAGAGAGAGAGGACGCATCGCTGATCTCCTTTTCCTCTTCGGACGAGCCCGCGGACGCGGATCTTCAAGTCATAGAAGATCATCGCCGGTTGCACAAGACGGATGGCCGGCCGCCGGCAATGCGGTCGGGAAATCTTCGCCGTCAGGCCCTAAACTGCACGGGCATTCCAGCCAGGACACCCCATGCCCACCGCCTTGCCGCTCTCCCCCCGCACCGCCCGCCTGCTGCCCTGGATCATCGCCACCGCCCAGTTCATGCCGATGCTCGACGGCACCATCCTCAACACCGCGCTGCCGGCGATGGCCCTGGATCTGGCCGAGGACCCGCTGCGCATGCAGTCGGTGGTGATCGCCTACATGCTCAGCGTGGCGGTGCTGATGCCGGCCTCCGGGTGGATCTCCGACCGCTTCGGCACCCGCCGGGTGTTCCTCGGCTCGATCCTGCTGTTCACCCTCGGCTCGCTGCTCTGCGCGCTCTCCGACTCGCTGCTGCAGCTGGTCGCCGCGCGCGTGCTGCAGGGCTTCGGCGGCGCGCTGATGATGCCGGTGGGCCGGCTGGTGGTGCTGCGCGCCTATCCGCGCACGGAGCTGGTGCGGGTGCTCAGCTTCGTCACCATGCCGGCGCTGCTCGGCCCGCTGCTCGGCCCGCCGCTGGGCGGCTGGCTGGTGGAGTACGCCAGCTGGCACTGGATCTTCCTGCTCAACCTGCCGGTCGGCCTGCTCGGCTGTCTGGTCGCCGTGCGCCTGATGCCCGACCTGCGCGGGGTGGAGCGGACGCGCTTCGATACCCCGGGTTTCCTGCTGTTCGGTGCCGCCATGCTGCTGATCAGCATCGCCCTGGAAGGGCTCGGCGAACTGCACCTGCCGCATGCCCGCGTGGTGCTGCTGCTGCTCGCCGGGCTGGCCTGCCTGGCCGCCTACTGGCTGCGCGCCACCTTTGCCGAGGAGCCGCTGTTCTCGCCCGGGCTGTTTCGCACCCACAGCTTCGCCATCGGCGTGCTCGGCAACCTGTTCACCCGCCTGGGCAGCGGCGCCCTGCCCTTCCTCACCCCGCTGCTGCTGCAACTGGGCCTGGGCTATTCGCCGAGCCAGGCGGGGATGGCGATGGTCCCCGTGGCGCTGAGCTCGATGGCCATGAAGCCGCTGGCGCCGCGGTTGATCGAGCGCCTCGGCTACCGCCGGGTACTGGTCGGCAACACCCTGCTGATCGGCGCCCTGCTGGCCAGCCTGGCGCTGGTCGACGGCGACACGCCCTATGCGCTGCTGCTCCTGCACCTGGGGCTGATCGGCACGGTGAACTCCCTGCAGTTCTTGGCGATGAACACCGTCGCCCTGATCGACCTGCCGACCCGCGACGCCAGCAGTGGCAACAGCCTGCTGTCGGTGGTGGTCCAGCTGTCGATGAGCCTCGGCGTGGGCATCGGCGCCGCCCTGCTCAGCGGCTTCAGCGCGGACGGCGCCGCCCACGGCGCCTCGCTGCTCGCCGCCTTCCAGGTCACCTACGTCTGCGTCGGACTGCTGGCGATGTTCGGCGCCGCCCTGTTCTTCCAGCTGCGCCCCGAGGACGGCCGTCCCGGACGGCGTCACGACGAGCTATCCGATTGATCCTGGCGACTGGCGAGATAGGCCGTTCCGTTCTTCACTGCTGGTGAGGGTTCGGCGAAGCCCACGGAAGCGCCCCTGGCGATGCCAGCAAGGCCCCGGCTCCGCCCGACGGTCGATCCAGCCTTGAGGAGTCAGGGAAGCGAGTCGTTGATGGCTTTGTCAGCACGCGGGGGCCAGCCCCCGAACGGAATGGGCGGTACCTTCCCTCGCTGGCGGATCGGCGCGCGCCTGGCCGTGCTGCTGACCCTGCTTTGCGGGTCGCCGCCGGTCGCCGCCAGCCAGTCGGACGAGCCGGCCGCCCTGCAGCTGGACGGCAGCGAGCGGTCCGTGGACCTGCGTCCCCACCTGCAGCTGCTGCGCGACCCTGCTGGCACGCTGCAGGCCGGGGACATCATGGCCGGTGGCCGGGCGTTCGCCCCGCTGGCCGAGCGCCATGACCTGAACCTCGGCTACACCCGCGACATCGTCTGGCTGCGCCTGGACCTCGAGTCGCGCGCGGCGGAGGTCCGCGACTGGCAGATCGAGTTCGTCTATCCCTCGCTCGACCGCATCGAGCTGTTCGGCGCCGCCGACGAGCCCCTGCTGGGCGGCGACCAGGTGCCCGCCGCACGACGCGACAGCGCCCACCTGTCGCCGGCCTTCACCGTGCGCCTGGCCCCCGGCGAGCAGCGCAGCCTGTTCTTCCGCGCCCAGTCGAGCGGCACCCTGACCCTCGACGCGCAACTCTGGGAAAGCGCCGCCTTCGCCCGCCACAGCCGACTGAACCTGATGGTGCAGACCAGCTACATGGCCATGCTGGTCGCCCTGTGCAGCTACAACCTGCTGCTGTTCCTCGTCCTGCGTGAGCGCAATTTCCTGCTCTACGTACTGTTCGCCGCCAGCCTGGGCGGCGGCATGCTCGCCCACTCGGGCCTCGGCGCCCAGTACCTGTGGACCGCCGGCAGTGAGCTGGAGAATCGCCTCCTGCCGCTGTTCCTCGCCCTCGCCGTGGCCCTGGGCACCCTGTTCACCCGCGAGTTCCTCGATACCCGCCACGCCCTGCCGCACTGGCACCGCCTGCTCGGCCAGGCCTGCGCCCTGCACTTCGGCGTGGTCCTGGGCGCGCTGCTGCTGCCGGTCGACCGAGCGCTGCAGACGCTCTCCCTGACCAGCATCGGCGGCATCCTGCTGCTGCTCGGCTGCGGCCTGGCCGGGCTGCTGCGGGGCTCGCCGGGGGCGCGCATCTTCGTGCTCGCCGAGCTGACGCTGATGAGCGGAGCGCTGCTCATGGCGTTGCGCAACTTCACCCTGCTGCCGAGCAACCTGTTCACCGCCAACAGCGTCCAGCTCGGCTCGGCGCTGGAGATGCTGCTGCTCTCCTTCGGCCTGGCAGCGCGCCTGAGCGAGCTCAAGCGCCTCAAGCTGGAAGCCCGCGAGGCCGTCCTGCGCAGCCAGCAGGAAGCCCTCAAGGCCCTGCAGGAACAGGAGCGCGTGCTCGAGCGGCGGGTCGCCGAGCGCACCGCCGCCCTCGCCGAGGCCAACGCACGCCTCAGCGCCATGGCCCTGCAGGACCCGCTCACCGGCCTGGCCAACCGCATCGGCCTGAACCAGCGCCTGACCCAGGCCTGGCAGCGCGCCCAGCGCAAGCAGGAGCTGCTCGCCCTGATCCTGATCGACCTCGACGGTTTCAAGGCGATCAACGACCGCCACGGCCATGCCGCCGGCGACCAGTTGCTGCTGCAGGTCGCCGGCCGCCTGCAGGCCAGCGCCCGCACCACCGACCTGGTCGCCCGCCTGGGCGGCGACGAATTCGTGCTGGTCTGCGAGGCCATCGGCTCCGAGCAACAGGCCCAGGCCCTGGCCGAGCGCATCCTCCACTCGCTCAGCCAGCCGGTGCAGCTGGGCGATGCGCAGGTCAGCCTGAGTGCCAGCATCGGCATCAGCATCTGCCGCGGACAGAGCCACGAAAAACTGCTGCGCGAGGCCGACCAGGCGATGTACCGGGCCAAGGCCGGCGGACGCAGCCGCATCCAGCGGGCTGACGACGAGCTGCCGCCGCACCCGGCCTACCGGCCGGGCTGAGACCCTCGGCGTCCCCGAGTCAGCGTCCCTGACCGAACAGCAGCCGGCGCGCCTCGTCGGTGAGCAATGCGCCGGGGTCGGCGTTGACCTGCTCGGCCATGGCGTAGGCGCGCTGCACCGCCGGCCGCGCAGCCATGCGCTCGAGCCAGGCGGCCATGTTCGGGAAGTCCTCGAGGCGCTGGCGCTGCCCTTCCCAGAGCTTGGCCCAGGGGTATATCGCCATGTCGGCGATGGAGTAGTCGCCGGCCACGTAGTCGCGGCCCTGCAGTTGGCGGTCGAGCACCCCGTACAGGCGCGCGGTCTCCTTCACGTAGCGCTCGATGGCATAGGGAATCGGCTCCGGCGCGTAGCGGACGAAGTGGTGGTTCTGCCCGGCCATCGGCCCCAGCCCGCCCATCTGCCAGTACAGCCACTGCAGCACCTGGAAGCGCGGGCGGGTTTCCCTGGGCAGGAAGCGCCCGCTCTTGTCGGCCAGGTATTCGAGGATGGCGCCGGACTCGAACAGCGCCAGCGGCCCGCCGCCGTCGGCCGGGGCCTGGTCGACGATGGCCGGAATCCGGTTGTTCGGGGCGATCTTCAGGAATTCGGGGGCGAACTGCTCGCCCTTGCCGATGTGCACCGGGCGCAGGCGGTAGTCCAGCCCGGTTTCCTCCAGAAAGATGGTGATCTTGTGACCGTTGGGGGTGGTCCAGTAATAGAGATCGATCATCAGCGTGTCCTCCTCAGACGGCGGCGGCGCGCTGCACCGGCCCCAGGCGTTCCTCGCAGAAGGCCAGCAGGCGGCGGAACCAGGCGCCGACCGGCGAATCCTCGGGCCAGGGCTGCTCGCCCAGGCTCCAGGCCCAGAAGAAGAAGCCACCGATCAGGTAGTCGGCGCCACCCGGTGCCGCCCCGTCCAGCCAGCGGTGCCAGGCCAGCTGCGCGTTCAGCGGCTGCAGCGCCCGTGCCAGCTGCGCCTGCCCGGCCTCGCGGTCGGCGAAGGCTTCCAGCGACATACCCAAGCTCTTCTCGCGGCTCTGGCGGAAATAGTCGCGGTCGGCCGGGTCGAGGCACGCCAGGATGTGCAGCACCAGCAGGCGGAACAGCGCCGGGCGCAGGTCCTGGGCGATCAGCTGGTCGATCAGCCGCAGGCGGCTTTCGCCCGACGCGCCGCCGAGCAGGCTGTGCTCGGGGTACCGCTCGTCGAGATAGCGAAAGATCGCCAGGCTGTCGTGGACCGTGGTTTCGCCATCGCGCAGTACCGGCACCAGCTTCTGGCCGGAGAAGGCCAGGGCTTCCTTGTCGGTGAAGCGCACCGGGCGGCTGACGAAGTCGAGCCCCTTGTGCGCCAGGGCTAGGCGCACCCGCCAGCAGTAGGGGGAGAACACCACCTCGGGGGCGGTTCCGCAGAGTTCGTACAGTTCGCGCATGTCCATCTCCTTCGATTGGGACTTATCGGTCCAAAAACAGGCAAACCATCACCGGAGGCAACCCAAGGCCACCTCGATCGCCGCATGCAGCATCTCCGCCGAGGCTCCCGCCTTGCGCTGGATGCGCAGGCCGCTCATCACGCACAGCAGATAGCCGGCCAGCGCCGGCACATCGGCCGACGCGTCCAGCTCGCCGCAGGCCTGGGCGCGCAGCAGGGCTTCGCCCAGTACCTGACGCAGCCCCTCGATGCCACTGCGCAGCAAGGCGGCAATCTCCGGGTCGGCCTGGGAGAACTCGCTGGCCACATTGACCAGCAGGCAGCCGCGCGGCGTCTCGCCGGCGCGCTCCGCCTCCAGGGCACAGAGCAGCCAGCTGCGCAGGAATTCGCGCGGCGAGACCGCCGCCTGCAGCCGCTCGCACAGCTCGCGGCGGCGCTGGGCGCAGTAATGGCGCAGCGCCGCCTCGAACAGCGCGCGCTTGCTCGGATAGGTCTGGTACAGGCTGCTCTTCGACAGGCCGGTCGCCGCCAGCAGGTCCTGCAGCGAGGTGGCTTCATAGCCGCACTGCCAGAACACCTGCATGGCCTGTTCGAGCATCTGCTCCGGATCGAAGGTACGGGGGCGTCCACGGTTCATGGGGCGAATTTAGGACCGATCGGTTCGCAAGTCAAACCGGGCGCACGACCTCCGACGAAGGGGAGGCCGGACCGGAGCAGGTTTACCCGCGACCGGGACGCTGCCTGGGTCGCGAATAAATTCGCTCCTACAGCCGCGCCAGCAGCTCGGCGGCGTTGCGGTACGGCAGGCCGTGGGCCTCGGCCACGCTGGCGCAGGTGAGCTGGCCGCGGGCCACATTGAGACCATTGCGTAGGTGCGGGTCGTCCTCCAGGGCGCCGCGCACGCCCTTCTCCGCCAGGGCGACGACAAACGGCAGGGTCGCGTTGTTCAGCGCCAGGGTCGAGGTGCGCGCCACCGCGCCGGGCATGTTCGCCACGCAATAGTGCACCACCCCGTCGACCACGAAGGTCGGCTCGGCATGGGTGGTCGGGCGCGAGGTCTCGGCGCAGCCGCCCTGGTCGATGGCCACGTCCACCAGCACCGCGCCGGGCTTCATCCGCGCGACCATCGCCGCGCTGATCAGTCGGGGTGCCGCCGCGCCGGGGACCAGCACCGCGCCGATCACCAGGTCCGCCGCCAGCACCTGTTCGTACACCGCCGCCCTCGTGGCGTGCAGGGTGGCGATGCGGTTGCCGTACTGGGCATCCAGCCGGCGCAGGGCGTCCAGGCTGCGGTCCAGCACGGTGACGTCCGCGCCCAGGCCGACAGCCATGGCCACCGCCTGGCTGCCCACCACCCCGCCGCCGAGGATCACCACCTTGCCGGCCGGCACCCCGGGCACCCCACCGAGCAGCACGCCGCGCCCACCCTGGGCCTTTTCCAGGCAATGGGCGCCGGCCTGGATCGCCATACGCCCGGCGACCTCGGACATCGGCGCCAGCAGCGGCAGGCGCCCCTGGGCGTCATTGACCGTCTCGTAGGCGATGCAGGTGGCGCCGCTGGCCAGCAGGTCGTCGGTCTGCATCCGGTCCGGGGCCAGGTGCAGGTAGGTGAACAGGGTATGGTGCGGGCGCAGGCGGGCGCGCTCCTCGGCCAGCGGCTCCTTGACCTTGACGATCAGCTCGGCGGTTTCGTAGAGCACCGCGGCATCCGTGGCGATGTGCGCCCCAGCGGCCCGGTAGTCGGTGTCGGCGAAGCCGATGGCGGCGCCGGCCTGGCTCTCGACCCAGACCTCGTGGCCAAGGGCGGTCAGCTCGGCCACCGAGGACGGCGTCAGGCCGACCCGGTATTCGTGGTTCTTGAGTTCCGTGGGTATCCCGATGCGCATGGCAGTCTCCTCGCCCGGCGGGCATTGCCTGTCGTTCCTCGACGGCTGTCGTCCAGCAATCCGACTCCTCGATTGTCTGAACCTGCCTTTTCAGTGTCGCAGGAAAACCGGCAGCCTGCCGGCGAAGGCAGCCCGTGCGCTCAGACCTTCTTCTCGCGCTCCTTGAGCAGCGGCAGCAACTCGATGGGCATTGGAAAGACGATGGTCGAGCTCTTGTCGCCGGCGATGGCGCCGAGGGTCTGCATGTAGCGCAACTGCATGGCGCCGGACTCGCGGCCGAGCATTTCCGCAGCCTGCATGAGCTTTTCCGAGGCCTGCAGCTCGCCCTCGGCATGGATCACCTTGGCCCGCCGCTCGCGCTCGGCCTCGGCCTGCTTGGCGATGGCGCGAATCATCGACTCGTCGAGGTCGACGTGCTTGATCTCCACGTTGGCTACCTTGATGCCCCAGGCGTCGGTCTGCGCGTCGAGCACCTGCTGGATGTCGGCGTTGAGCCGCTCGCGCTCGGCCAGCATGTCGTCCAGCTCATGCTTGCCGAGCACAGAGCGCAGGGTGGTCTGCGCCAGCTGGCTGGTCGCCGCGTGGTAGTCCTCGACCTGGATGATCGCCTTCTGCGCATCGAGCACCCGGTAGTAGATCACCGCGTTGACCTTCACCGAGACGTTGTCGCGAGAGATCACGTCCTGGGTCGGCACGTCCAGCACTATGGTCCGCAGGTCGACCCGCACCATCTGCTGGACGCCCGGGATGAGGATGATCAGCCCCGGCCCCTTGACCTTCCAGAAGCGGCCGAGCTGGAACACCACGCCGCGCTCATACTCGCGCAGGATACGAAACGCCGACAGCAGCAGCGCCACCAGCAGCGCCAGGATGAAACCAAAACTCAGTTCGAAGCCCATGTCAGTCTCCTCGTGGAGTAGGTTGCTCGGCCGCCGCCACCTCCAGCAGCAGCCCCTGGCGGGCCACCACGCGGACCACCTGGCCGGGCTGCAGCGGCTGCGGGCTGCGCACCTGCCAGCGCTCGCCCTGCAACTGCACCCAGCCGGCCAGCGGGTCACCGACCTCGACCGCGGTCACCGCCGCCAGGCTGCCGACCAGCCCGGCGTCGCCGCCCTGCAGCGCACGGTGGCGTGCCTTCATCGCCATGCTGAGGATGACGGCGATCAGCCCGGCGCTGACGACAGCCAAGGTCAGGATCAGGGGCAGCGGGATGCCGAAGCCAGGCACCTCGGTATCGATCAGGATCAGCGCGCCGATGACAAAGGCCGCCACCCCACCGATGCCGAGCACGCCGAAGCTGGGCAGGAAGGCCTCGGCCGCCATGAAGGCGATGCCGAGCAGGATCAGCCCGACTCCGGCGTAACTCACCGGCAGCAGCTGCAGGGCGTAGAGGGCGAGGATCAGGCAGATGCCGCCGAGCACCCCGCCGAGGCCGAAGCCCGGGCTGGAAAACTCGAAGAACAGCCCGTAGACACCGAGCATCATCAAAATCAGCGCCACGCTGGGGTTGGTGATCACCGCCAGCAGCCGGGTGCGCCAGTCCGGTGCATGGTGGACCAGCTCGGCACCGGCGGTCTGCAGGGCCACCATGCCCTCGGCCACCGCGTAGCGCTTGCCGTCGACCTGGCGCAGCAGATCCGGCAGGTCGGCCGCCTGGTGGTCGATCACCTTCAGCTCCAGGGCTTCCCGGGCGGACAGGCTGACCGCCTCGCGCACCGCCTGCTCGGCCCACTCGACATTGCGCCCGCGCAGCTGGGCGAGGCCGCGGAGGTAGGCGGCGGCGTCGTTGATCTGCTTGCGGCTCAGGGCGTCGGCCGGCTCGCCGCCGGGTGCCGGCGCCTTGCCGGTCTTGTCATCCTTGTCCTCTGCCGGCGGCCGGCCCGGCTGCTGCGGCGGCGTGCCGGGCAGGCCGCCGATCTGTACCGGGGTCGCCGCGCCGAGGTTGGTACCTGGCGCCATGGCGGCGATATGGCTGGCATAGAGGATGTAAGTGCCGGCGCTGGCTGCCCGCGCGCCGCTCGGCGCGACGTAGCTGGCCACCGGCACGGGACTGGCGAGGATCGCCTTGATAATCGAGCGCATCGAGGTGTCTAGCCCGCCGGGGGTGTCGATGTTGATCACCACCAGCTGCGCGCCCTCCTTCTCGGCTCGGGCCAAACCGCGGATCAGGTAGTCGGCGCTGGCCGGACCGATCGCCCCATCCACCGTCAGCACCGTGACCGGCGGGGGGACGGCGGGCGCCGGCAACGCGGCCAGCAGCAACATCAGCGCCAGGGCCCGGCGCAGACAACGGGCGAAAGCGGGCATGGTGTCCCCGACTAAGGCGTGTGGATGGGGAAAGGATAGACGAGGCAGGGGAGCTTCTTGGCAACTGCCTATACTACGAGTAGCGAAAGCGATCCATAAATCTATGGTCACCCCCGTTTTTGCAATACTGACCAGCGATGGGTGTTTGGCTTGCCTAAATCTATCCGGCGTCTGGTTGGGG
>NZ_SMMU01000036.1 GCF_004339665.1 Azotobacter chroococcum | reverse complement strand
CTGCTGCAGTACTACTACGGCAACCTGCGCGACTTCTACAAACAGCACTTCTTCGGCCTGGTGCACGACTGGAAACTGCCGGTCGGCGCGCTGAAATCCGACCTGCGCTATTTCACCAGCGACTCCGACGGCAAGAACGAGAGTTCCTCCGGGCGTGCCGAGGGCTACCGGAGCAGCGGCGCCAACGGCAGCAGCGGCGAGGTCGACAACAACCTGTGGAGCGCCATGTTCACCTACAGCCTGGCCGGCCACGCGCTGAGCGCCGGCTACCAGAAGGTCACCGGCAACAGCGACTTCCCGCACATCAACCTGGGGACCGGACGCACCCTGCACCTGATCACCAACGGCCAGATCGGCAAGTTCGCCAGCGCCGGCGAGAACACCTGGGTGGTCGGCCATACCTACGACTTCGCCGCGATCGGCGTGCCGGGCCTGAAGACCAAGCTGATCTACTTCAGCGGCGACGACATCGACGCCGCCGGCAGCGACAACAAGGAGTGGGAGCGCAACTTCCGCGTCGACTACACGGTGCAGAACGGCCTGTTCAAGGGCGTCGGCCTGGCCTGGCTGAACGCCGCGTCCCGCGGCAACGACGGCCGCGACCTGGACGAGAACCGCCTGGTGGTGACCTACAGCCTGCCGCTGTTCTGATCGGCACCAGGCCAGATCCAGCATCGGGTCGGCCCCTTTCGCTCGACGCATCCGCGCCCGCGAAGGGGGCTCTTTACCGTACCGTTTTCATTGAGTCCGCCGGTAACAACAACAATGAAGAACCGCACCCAACGATTCCCGCTCCGCCCTTCCGCTGCCCTCACCTGCGCCCTGCTGCTCGCCGGCACTGGCGCCCAGGCGGCCTTCGTCGACGACGCCAAGGGCACCCTGACCCTGCGCAACTTCTACATCCACCGCAACTTCGTCGACGACGGTGCCACCCGCAGCAAGGCCGAGGAATGGACCCAGAGCTTCATCTTCGACCTCAAGTCCGGCTATACCGAAGGCCCGGTCGGCTTCGGCGTCGACGTGCTCGGCCTGTACTCGCTCAAGCTCGACGGCGGCAAGGGCACCGGCGGCACCCAGTTGCTGCCGCTCGACAAGGACGGCACGCCGGCCGACCATTTCGGCCGGATCGCCGTCTCCGGCAAGATGAAATTCTCCGAAACCGAGCTGCGCGTCGGCGAGTGGGCGCTGGTGCTGCCGATCCTGCGCGCCGACGACGGCCGCTCGCTGCCGCAGACCTTCCAGGGCTCCATGCTCACCTCCAAGGAGGTCAAGAACCTGACCCTCTACGCCGGCCACATCACCGGCAACAGCCCGCGCGACGACGGCAGCATGGAGGACATGACGCTGAACGGCACCAGCCCCTACACCAGCGACCGCAAGTCCGACGACTTCGACTTCGGCGGCGCCGAATACAGCTTCAACGACAAGCGCACCACCATCGGCGCCTGGTACGCGCGCCTGAAGGACATCTACAAGCAGCGCTACTTCCAGGTGCTGCACACCCAGCCGCTGGGCAAGGAATGGACCCTCGGCGCCAACCTCGGCTACTTCGACGGCGAGGAGGACGGCGAGGCGCTGGAAGGTCACCTGGACAACAAGCTGCTCTCCGGGATGTTCTCCCTGCGCTACAACGCGCACACCTTCTACCTGGGCCTGCAGCGGGTCAGCGGCGACAGCAAGTGGCTGCGGGTCAACGGCACCAGCGGCGGCACCCTGGCCAACGACAGCTACAACGGCAGCTTCGACAACGCCCGCGAGCGCTCCTGGCAGGCGCGCTACGACTACGACTTCGCTTCCCTGGGCATGCCCGGCCTGACCCTGATGACCCGCTACATCAAGGGCACCAACGTGCACACCGGCAACATCGACGACGGCGAGGAATGGAACCGCGAGACCCAGCTCAGCTACGTGGTGCAGAGCGGCCCGGCGAAGGACCTGATCCTGCGCTGGCGGAACTCGACGATCCGCCGCGACTGGGGCGCCAACAACAAGTTCGACGAGCAGCGCCTGATCGTCCAGTACCCGCTGTCGCTGTTCTAGCCCGGGCCGCAAGGCGCTCTGGACCAGCCCGGGGCCGGAGCGCCTGCTGCCGCGCAGGTCCGGCCCGCAACCAGGCGCGGACAGCCCCGTTTCCTCCCTCGCATGCATCCCTGCAGCCGGCGGCTTCCATCCGTTGTCCATAGGAAGCCCTTGCCGTTCGCCCCCTGGCCGAACCGGCAAGGGCGACCGCTTCCCGAGCGGAACGCCCGTCAAGAACGACAAAGGATGCAAGGACCCGCGAATGGAAACCTCGACACTGAGCAGTAGCGTGCCGAACCCCACGCCCCGCGCCGCCACCGGCAAGATGCTGGTGGATGTGGGGGGCCACAACGATTTAAGCCTCGCCCTGGCTTTGCAGGCCGACAGCAGGATGCTGCTGGCGGGCTACAGCTACGACACCGGCAGCCGGAACTACGACTTCAGCCTCGTCCGGCTGGACGCCGACGGCAGCCTCGACACCGGCTTCGGCAGCCTCGGCAAGGCCCGCTTCGATATCGCCCAGGACTACGATGAGGGCCGCAGCCTGAGCGTGCAGCCCGACGGCAGGATCCTGCTGGCCGGCCACAGCTACACCCCCGACAGCGGGAATTACGACTTCAGCGTGATCCGGCTGAATACCGACGGCAGTCTCGATACCAGCTTCGGCAGCGACGGCAAGGCCACCTTCGATCTCGGGAGGGACGATTACGTCTATAGCATGGCCATGCAGCCCGACGGCAAGATCCTGGTGACTGGACGGAGCGATAACGGCAGCGATGACAACTTCGGCGTAATCCGGCTGAACGTCGACGGCACCCTCGACACCAACTTCGGCAGCGATGGCAAGGCCATCTTCGAGCTCGGATATAGCGACGACCAAGGCCATAGCGTGACCGTACTGCCCGACGGCAAGATCCTGATGGCGGGATCCAGCTATGACTATTCCGAGAACAGCACCTATTTCGACTTCAGCGTGATCCGGCTGAACGCCGACGGCACGCTCGATACCAGCTTCGGTAGTGATGGCGAGGCCATCGCCGATATCGATGGGAACAGCGATTTCGGCAATAGCCTGCTCGTGCAGCCCGACGGCAAGATCCTGGTGGCCGGACGGAGCTACAATCCTAGCTATGACACCGAATTCAGCGTGGCTCGACTGAATGCCGACGGCAGTCTCGATGCCAGCTTCGGTAGCGACGGCAAGGCCAGCTTCGCTCTCGGGAAAGGCTACGCCCAAGTCAATAGCCTGGCCCTGCAACCGGACGGCAAGATCCTGCTGGCTGGACAGAGCTATAACCCCGACAACGCTACTTACGACTTCAGCGTGATCCGGCTGAACGTCGACGGCTCGCTCGACACCGGCTTCAGCGGCGACGGCAAGGCCATCTTCGATATCGCGTGGGGCAACGATGAAGGGCACAGCCTGACCGTACAGCCCGACGGCAAGATCCTGGTGTCGGGATATAGCTATAACCCCAGCGGCAATGGTTACGACTCGAGCAGATATGACTTCAGCGTGATCCGGCTGAACGCCGACGGCACCCTCGATAAGACTTTTGGGGCACTGCCCGAGGATTTGCTCTTAACGCTCGAGGGCAACCACGACAACAACGATGTATTGATCGGCAGCGACGCCTACGAGCGGCTCCTCGGCAAGAGCGGCAACGACGTCCTCGATGGCGGCGCCGGGCGCGACAGCCTGAACGGCGGCACGGGCGCCGACCTGTTCCGCGTCTCGGCCCGCAACGACAGCTATCGCACCGACAGCGAAAACCTCAGCGACCGGATCGTCGACTTCGATCCCGGCGAGGACCGCATCGACCTCTCGGCGCTGGGCTTCTCCGGGCTGGGCGACGGACACGACGGCACCCTTGCCGTGCAGACGAACGACGCCGGCACCCTCACCTACCTCAAGAGCTTCGAGGCGGATGCCGAGGAGCGGCGCTTCGAACTCGTCCTGAAGGGCGACTACGCCGGCCAGCTCGACAATAGCCATCTGATCTTCGAGCCGCTTGTCCTCGAAGGCACCGAGGCTGGAGACAACCTGCAGGGTAGCCCGGTGGCGGAGATCCTTGTCGGCAAGGACGGCGACGACCGCCTGCATGGCGCCGGCGGCGACGACCTGCTCGACGGCGGCGCCGGGCGCGACACCTTGAGCGGAGGTACGGGCGCCGACGTGTTCCGCTTCTCGGCCCGCAACGACAGCTACCGCACCGACAGCGAGGGTTTCAGCGACCGGATCCTCGACTTCGATCCCGGCCAGGACCGCATCGATCTCTCGGCGCTGGGCTTCGCCGGCCTGGGCGATGGCCGCGACGGCACCCTGGCCGTGCGGGTGAACGAGGCCGGCACGCGGACCTATCTGAAAAGTTTCGAGGCGGATGCCGAAGGACGGCGCTTCGAGATCGTCCTGGACGGTGACCTCGCCAACCGGCTCGACAGCGACAATGTGCTCTTCGCACCTGTGACCATCGAGGGCACCGAGGCCGGTGACAGCCTGATCGGCCGTCCGGCGGCGGAAAGCCTCGCCGGCGGGGCTGGCGACAACTATCTGCATGGCGGCGCCGGCACCGACATTCTCGACGGCGGCCTCGGGCGCGACACCCTGGCCGGCGGCAGCGGTGCCGACCTGTTCCGCTTTTCGAGCCTCAAGGACAGCTACCGCACCGATAGCGAAGGCTTCAGCGACCTGATCCTCGACTTCGACGCCGGCGAGGACCGCATCGATGTGTCGGCACTCGGCTTCAGCGGCCTGGGCGACGGCCACGGCGGCACCCTGGCGGTGCGGGTGAACAGTGCCGGCACGCACACCTACCTCAAGAGCTTCGAGGCGAATGCCGAAGGACAGCGCTTCGAGATCGCCCTGCAGGGCGACTACGGCGAGCAGTTGTCCGCCGACGCCTTCCTCTTTGCCGCGCCCAACCAACTGGAAGTCATCGGCAGCGTGCCGCCCGAACAGGTCGGCTGAAGGAGCATCACGACCGGCCAGGGGCGAAGGCCCCCGCCGGCTCGTTCGGCCTTTTCACGCCGGCCGCGAGGCGGCGTTCGTCAGGGCCGAAGCGCGAGGCCGGCAGCGGAAAGGACGCGTGTCAGTTGCTCTGGCAACCTTTGCCCATGACGCTGTATTCGACGACGTGCCGCTGGCCCTGATGGTCTTCGTAGACCATGTGCACGGGGACGACTTCGCAAACGTTGCCCGGGTCCTCGACGCTGATGACCCTGGCAATGTCCAGCTTCGTTTTGTAGGTGTACTTCTCGACCTTGGGCTGCTCGGCGGCCTGGGCCACTCCGCCCAGTACGGCAAGGGAGGCGGCGGCCATGAAAACGGACAGGAAGCGTTTCATCGTGGATGTCCTAACTGTGCAAACTTTCGGAAGTCTTCAGTCGGAACGAATGACGCTGAAGGCACTGCGCAACCTGCCGGGCCGTTTGCGTGAGCCGGGTGTCTGCAGGTGTCGCGGCTTTTTCGTAAGCCAGCTATAGATTATTTGGCTAACGTCCCACGATAAATTCACCGCCTGGCCAAAGGCTTCGTACTTTCCGGAAAGAATCGCTCAGGGCGCGCCCGGAGCGCCGACGATCCGCCCGTCCACCAGCTCGATGGTGCGCAGGCAGCCGGCCGCCAGGCGCGGGTCGTGGGTGACCACCAGCACCGCGCAGCCGAACTGCGCGTTGAAGCGGCGGAACAGCTCGAAGACGTTTTCCGCGGTATGGGTATCCAGGTTGCCGGTCGGCTCGTCGGCCAGCAGCAGGGCCGGGTGGGTGACCAGCGCGCGGGCGATGGCGACGCGCTGCTGCTGGCCGCCGGACAGCTCGGTGGCCTTCTTGCCGGCGAAGCCTTCGAGGCCGACCTCGGCCAGCAGGCCGCGGGCGCGCTCGATGTCCGCAGCATCCGGCTTGCCGTGGCGGATCATCAGCGGCATCAGCACGTTGTCCAGCACGCTGAAGGCCGGGATCAGGTGGTGGAACTGGAAGACGAAGCCGATCGCCTCGTTGCGCAGGCGGGTGCGCGCCCGGTCGTCCAGTTCGCGGGTCGCCCGGCCCTGTAGGTAGAGCTCGCCGGCGCTCGGGCTGTCGAGCAGGCCGATGAGATTGAGCAGGGTGCTCTTGCCCGAGCCGGACGGGCCGATCAGCGCGGTCAGCTCGCCGCGCACCAGCCGCAGGTCGATGCCGTGCAGCACCTCGGTCTCCTGCGGCGTGCCGGGGTTGTAGACCTTGCACACGCCGGCCAGGCGCAGGACCTCTTCAGGCTCAGACATAGCGGATCGCCACCGCCGGGTCGTAGCGCGCGGCGCGGCGCGCCGGCACGGCGGCGGCGAGCACGCCGGTGAGGGTCGCCACCGCCATGGCGCCGGGAATCAGGGTCGGCTCGACGAGGATCTCGAACAGCCGGGCGCCGAAGCGGTTGAAGGCCTGCACCAGCAGCCAGGCCAGCGCCCCGCCGACCCCCGAGCCGAGCAGCCCGAGCAGCCCGCCCTGGAGCAGGAAGACCCGCAGGATCTGTCCGCGCGGACTGCCCATGGCGCGCAGGATGCCGATCTCGCGGGTGCGCTGGACCACGCTCACCGCCAGCACGCTGGCGATGCCGAAGGCCACCGAGAGGCCGACGAAGATGCGGATCATCTGGGTGGTCATGGTCTGCGAGCGCAGCGCATTGAGCAGTTCGCCGTTGGTGGCCATCCAGCTCTCGGCCTTCAGTCCGGTGAGCCGGGCCAGGCGCACGGCGATGTCCTCGGCGGCGAAGATGTCGGCGACCTTGGTGTCGATCACCGTCACCGCGCCGGGCAGGTCGAGCAGGGTCTGCGCCTGCTTGAGGTCCAGGTAGACGTGGCGGGCGTCCAGCTCGCGCACGCCGAGCTCGAAGATGCCGGTGATATCGACGATCGCCTCGCGTCCCTCGCCGGCGTCCAGGCGCAGCTTGTCGCCCAGGTCCAGGCCGAGGTCGTCGGCCAGCTCCTTGCCGACCACCGCATGCCCGGCGCCGATCTCGAAGCGCCCGGCGATCAGGTCGTCGGCCACCGGCACCACGCGCAGGTAGCGCACCGGATCGATGCCCAGCAGGGCGACCGAGGCCCGCGCCACGCCGCGCCGGCCCATGGCCGGGCCGCTGACCACCGGCGACACGGCGAGGATGTCGGGCTGCCGGTCGAGCACGTCGCGCACGTCCTGCCAGTTGCTGATCGAGCGCAGACGCTGCGGCCGGGGGTTCTCCAGGTCGAGGGCGAGCAGCCCGAGCGGCGCGGGCAGCACGCGGTTGACCTCGTCCGGCGGCAGCATGCGGATGTGCGCCTGGGTGCCCAGGGTGCGGGCGATGACGTTGCTCTGCAGCCCGGTGACCAGCGCGGTGATGAACACGATCACCGCGCAGCCGACGGTGATCCCCACCAGGATCAGCAGGGTCTGCAGGTAGTTGTCGAGCAGAAAGCGCAGGGCGATCTTCCATTCGAGCCACAGCGACCCGCCCATCGCCGTCACTCCGACCGGCCCAGCGGCAGCGGCCGTTCGCGCAGGCGCACGCGCGCGCCCTCCCCGGCCGCCACGGCCAGCACCCGGTCGCCGGGCGCCAGGCCCTCGAGCACCTCGCTGAGCGCGGTGCCGCGCAGGCCCAGACGCACCGCCACCCGCTCGACGTGCTCGCCGTTCAGGCGCAGCACCGCGCCGCGCGAACCGTCGCGCTCGAACAGGGCGTCGTTGGGCAGCACCAGCGCCTGCTCGCGGCGGCCGGTCTCGATGTTCACCGAGACGGTCATGCCCTGGCGCAGGAAGTCGGCCGCCTCGAGCAGGTCCAGGTGCACGTCGAGGGTGCCGCGGCTGGTGTCCACCGCCGGCGCCAGGTAGCTGACCCGGGCGGCGAGGACCCGCTCGGGATAGGCGTCGGCGACCACCTGGGCGAGCTGGCCGGGGGCGACCGGCGCCAGGTCCTTCTCGTCCAGCGGCAGGAGGATCTCGCGGGTGCCTGCGCGGGCGATCTCCAGCAGGGTGCGCCCCGGCTGCACCAGATCGCCCGGCTCCACCGCGCGGGTCTGCACGATACCGTCGACCTGGGCATGAATCCGCGTGCGCGACAGCGCCACCCGCGCCGCCTCCAGACGCTGGCGCAGCACCCGCTCCTCGCTGCCGCCCGCGGCCAGCGCCGCGGCGGCCAGGCGCGCCCGCTCATGGGCCACCCGCGCCGCCGTCTCGGCGCGGCGCGCCTGCTCGCGCTCCTCGGCGCCGACCACCCGGCGCTCGGCGAGCACGTCGCGGCGCTCCCGCTCGCGGCGCGCCTGCTCCAGGTTGGCCTGGGTCTCGCGCAGCAGCGCCTCGGCCTGCAGGCGGGTGGAGCGCAGCAGCTGCTCCAGCGCCGCCTCGGCCTCGCGGACCCGGGCGCGCTGCTCGTCGTCGCGCAGCTCGAGCAGCAGGTCGCCGGCGCGCACCGCATCGCCCTCGCGCACATGGCGGGCCGCCACCACGCCGGTGATCTCGCTGCCGACCTGGGCGAGCGACTGGCTGCCGACCTCGCCGCTGGCCACTACCCGCTGCACCAAAGGCCGCAGCTCCAGCCGATAGCCGGGCAGCTCGGGACCGCGCCAGCTGCGCCAGAACCAGCCGCCGGCGACGGCCAGCGCCAGCAGGGCGAGCCACAGGAAACGCGAACGCAGGGGGGAAGGCACCGGCTCTCCTTGAATCCGGCCAGGACGCTCAATCCTGACCGGGCGCCTTGGGCCTGGCAAGCGCCCGCGGGACGCAGTGGCCTTTACCCATCTTTACCCTGCCCTGACAGCCCCTTACTGCCGCTGCGCCGATACTGCCGCCCACGGCGGGGCACGCCCCGCCCTCTCTCATGAGGAGGCGCACACGATGAAACCCCATGGTCGACGCACGGCGATCGCACTGCTGCTGGCAGCCCTCTGCGGTCCCGTCCTGGCCGGCCCGCACGGCCCGGGACACGGCCACGGCCTACCGGATTTCGCCCGCGAGGTGTGGATCGGCAGCACCCTGTACTTTCTCGCTGCCGGCACCTACTACTGTGGAACGCCGACCGCAAGCAGTACGTGGTGGTCCAGCCGCCGCCCGCGGTGCCGGCGCTGCCGGCCAACAGCTACGAGGTGATCGCCTATCCCTCGGCCGGGCAAAGCCAGGACCAGCAGGCGCGCGACCGCTACGAGTGCCATCGCTGGGCGGTCAACCAGAGCGGCTTCGACCCGTCCAGTGCGACCCAGGCGCCGCCGGCGGCCACCGCCGACTACTACCGACGGGCGCTGGGCGCTTGTCTGAGCGGGCGGGGCTACAGCATCAACTAGGCAGGTCCCAGCCAGTACCCACGCCCGTAGCGGCGCACGCCGACGGCAGCGGGCATGGCCGGCTCCGGACTGCCGCCGGCCCATGAAGCTTCCCGGGCAGGCAGTCAGAACTCGCGGCCGCCCCCGGCGGGGACGGCTCGGCCATGTCAGGCGACCGGATCGACCTGCGGGCTGGCGCCTACCAGCGCAAGCTCCGTGGCGCTGCCGTCGAAGACGAAGCTGGCCTCGCCCAGCCCGGCGTGGCTGCCCTCTAGGGCGATCTCGAAGCGCTCGCCGGCGGTATTTGCCTCGAAACTCTTCAGGTAGGTCCGTGTGCCGGCGCTGTTCACCTGCACGGCCAGGGTGCCGTCGTAGCCGTTGCCCAGGCCGGTGAAGCCCAGCGCCGACAGGTCGATCAGGTCCTCGCCGGCATCGAAGTCGAGGACCAGGTCGGCCAGGCTGGAACTGCTGGTGCGGTAGCTGTCCTGGCGGTTGGAGAAGACGAAGGTGTCGGCGCCCTCGCCACCGCTCAGGCGGTCGCGCCCGGCACCGCCGTCGAGCACATCGTCGCCGGCCCCGCCGTCCAGACGGTCATCGCCGGCATTGCCGAGGAGCTGCTCGTCGGCCTCGCCGCCGACCAGCACATCGTTGCCGTCGCCTCCCTGGATGAGCTTGACGGACGAATCGGACACCGTCGAATGAACCCCGGAGAGCTGCACCGCGGCGACCTTCCCGCCGCTGATGTCGTTGTCCCGCAGGGTGGTGTAGTCGCTGCCGTCGTTGCGCTCCTGCACGGCGTAGTTGGCGTTGGCCGAGGCAGCGATGAGGTTGCCCTCGATCCAGGTGTTCAGGGTTTCGTACAACTCCCCGGTGATCTGGCTGTCGTCGAAGGCCTGCAGCAGGACTTCCGGGTAGCTGCCGTTCTGCGCGTTGTCGTGGATCCGGTTGTTCAGGATCTGCACGTCCTCCGCGCCGGAGAGGCGCACGCCGGCGCTGCCGTTGCCGTAGACCTCGGTGTTCTGCAGGGTGACGTCGTGGGTCATCTTGAGCAGCACGCCTTCCAGGGCGTTGTCGTGGTAGGCGCCGCCATCGATCAGGATGTTGGCCGGCTGGGCGATATCCTCCATGCCCCGCTGAATTGCCAGGCCATTGCCGCCGTTGCCGTAGGCGACGTTGTTGGTCAGGGTGAAGTCGTGGGTGCTGGTGACCACGTTGAAGCCGTGGCGGTCGTTGGCGTAGGAAACGTTGTTCTCGAAGGTGCTGCCGATCAGGTAGTCGGCGACGAAACCGTCGAGGCCGTTGTCATGGGCCACGCTGTCGCGGATCGTCAGGTTGATGGTCTGCTCGTGGGGATCGAAGCCGTAGCCGGACATCTCGCGGACCTCGACCCGCGCGACGGTGACGTTGCGGTCGGCGCCGTCCTCGCCGGGGATGTAGCCGGTATAGAAGCCGTCGACCCGGCCGCTGGTGTTGTCGCGGTTGCCGTCCAGGGTCAGGTCGCTGATGCCGTAGTCGTGCGTCTGCTCGCCATTGGCCGAGCGGATCATGCCGGTGACGTTCCGCCCCCAGCCATCGACCAGCCTGATCACCGTCTCGCCCATGCCGGCGCCGGCCATATAGACGTTGTTCTTGATCATCAGGGCGCCATCCGACGACTTGTCGCCGCCGCTGACCCGATACTCGCCGGCCGGCAGGTAGACGCTCCCCCCACCGGCCTTGTAGGCGGCGTCGATCGCCGCCTGGATGGCATCCGTGTCATCGGTCCTGCCGTCGCCCTTTGCCCCGAAATCCTTGACGTTGAAATCCATTTGCTTCGCTTCCGTATCCAGAATGCGTACTTGGACGCAATGTGAGGGAGAGGGACGGAAACAGCCGACTGCCCGAACAAGCCATCCCGGCCCGTGACATCGTCGTGAAATGTTGCACTTCCAGTGTCAGTGCGCCCCGAAGGCACTTCGGAGCGGCCGAACCACGGCCGCTCCTTCTGACCGCCGAAAAGCTCCTCACGTTCTTTTGGAATAAAGAATTGTCGTTAGAAGCCTTTTCTGAAAAAGCCCTCAAATCGCCCGCAAATCGCGCCGGTACTGGCGAAGCCATGGGAGTATCATCTGCGCAGTCAAGGGATGGCGAGCAGGGAGCTGTCTTGAAAGGATCGACACCGTTACGCCGGCTTTCCGCAGCCGGCCTGCTGTGCGGGTGGCTGCTCGCCCCTCTGGCCGGAGCCGAGGCGTTGCGCTTCGCCCTGGTCGCCAAGCAAATGGACCAGTCCTTCTACGCGCTGGCCGGCGAGGGCTGCGCCGAGGCCGCGCAGGCCGAGGGCGACACCTGCCTGCTGCTCGGCCCCTTGGGGACGGAGCATTTCCGCCGGCAGGGCGAAGTTTTGAGGCAGGCCCTCGCCCGGGACGATCTGGACGGCATCGGCCTGGCGGTCACCCACTCCAGGTGGCTGGCCGAGCATGCCCTGAAGGATGCGGGCCGAATCCCGCTGATCGCCTTCAGCTCGGACCTGGCCCCCGCGGAGCAGCAGCTGCGCCGAAGCTACGTCGGGCTCGACAACCTGCAATTCGGCCGGCAGCTGGCTGTGCTCGCCCAGCGCTTCAGGCCGCAGGGCGGGAAGCTGTGCATCCTGAGCGGCGGCATCCAGCACACCAACCACCTGGAGCGTATCCAGGGCATCCGCCGACAGCTGCGCGGCAACCCGGCCGAGGATGGCGCGACCGGCCGGCTGCAGGGCGAGAACGGCTGGAGCGAACCGAGCCGCTGCCCCCTCTACGGCAACAACGATCCGGCCAGCGCGCGGCTCAGGCTCGCCACTCTGCTGGCCCCCGGCAGCCAGCTGGATGTCATCATCGTCCTCGGCAACTGGCCGCTCTACGAGGCGGACGAGTACCGCAGGCAGATCGGCCCGCTGCTCGCCGAACTCGACAAACAGGGCCGGCGCCCGGTCATCATCGTCACCACCCACGAAATGGACGCGGCGCAGCGGGCGCTGCTCGACGATGGGCTGGCCCAGGCCTACCTGAACATGGAGGGCCGGGAGATCGGCCGGCAGAGCTACCGGATGCTCAAGCGCCTGGCGCGGAGCGAGCCCGTTCCCGAGAAGGTCTTCGTCGCCAGCCATGTCTACCTGCCCGGCGCGCCGCCGGCCGTTGCCCCGGAGCCTTAGCTCCAGTGGCCTGACTCGAGCGTTCCCTACGCCTCCTCCGCCCGGCGTACCGGCGGAAACTCGATCCGCACCCTGAGCCCGCCGCTGGCCCCGTCCAGCAGGCGGATCGCCGCCTGGTGCGCCCGGCAGATTTCGCCGACGATCGCCAGCCCGAGCCCGGCGCCGCCGCGCTGCGGGTCGAGCCGCTGGAAGCGTTCGAAGACCTTCTGCCGGGCGCTTTCCGGGATGCCCGGGCCGTCGTCCTCGACCTCCAGCACGGCCGGCGCGGCGACCCGCAGGATCACGTTGCCGCCCGGCGGGGTGTGCGCCAGGGCGTTGTCCACCAGGTTGCTGAGCAGTTCGTTGAGCAGCGTCGGCTCGCCCGTCACCCAGACCTCGTCCGGCCCCTCGAAGGCCAGCGCCACGCCGCGGGCGTGGGCAAGGGGCGCCAGGGCCAGGCCCAGCTCGCGGCACAGCGAGCCCAGCTCGACCGGCTCGGCGCCGCCCTCGGCGATCGCCTGGGCGCTGCTTTCGATGCGTGCCCAGGAGAGCAGCTGGTTGGCCAGGTGGGAGAGCCGGTCGCCGCTCTGCCGGGCCTCCTCCAGGGTGCGGTACCAGGCGTCCGGATCGCGCTCGCGCAGGCCCAGTTCGAGACGCGCCTTGAGCGCCGCCAGCGGCGTGCGCAGCTCGTGGGCGGCGTCGGCGATGAACTGCGACTGGCGCTCCAGGAGGCGGCGCAGGCGCCCGGTGAACAGGTTCAGGGCGCTGACCAGCGGCAGTAGTTCGCGCTGCACCGTGACCCGCGGCAGGGGCCGCAGGTCTTCCGGGCTGCGCTCCTCCACCGCCTGGCGCAGGCGTTCGAGCGGGCGCAGCGCGGCGGTCACCACGAACCAGGCCAGGGCCATGGCGCAGACCGCCAGCAGGCCCAGGCGCAGCAGGGTGTCGACGAGCAGGCCGCGTGCCATGCGCTCGCGGGCCTCCTCGGTCTCGGCCACGCGGATTTCCGCCATGCCGCTGAGCGTGGTTTCGCTGACCGGCTGCTGCAGGCTGACCACCCGCACGCTCTGGCCCCGGTAATGGGCGTCGTAGAAGCGCGCCAGGGCCGGGTAGTCGCGGGTCAGCAGGGTGTCCACCGGCGCCCCGGGCAGGTTCTCGTAGCCGGACACCAGCTGGCCGTGGATGTCCAGCACCTGGTAGTAGATGCGCCCGGCGCTGTCGAAGGCGAAGCTGTCCAGGGCCAGGTAGGGGATGTCGGCGCGCAGGCTGCCGTCGGATTCGGAAAGCCCGGCGGCGATGCTGCGCGCCGAGGCCAGCAGGGTGCGGTCGTAGGCCCGGTCGGCGGCCTGGCGGCCGTTGTAGTAGGCGCTCAGCCCGCTGACCGCCAGCAGCACCGCCAGCAGCCCGGCCATGCGCCGCAGCAGGCGGCCGCGCAGGCTGCCGTCGACGCGGATGCCGGCGCCCGGCTCATTCACCGCGCGCCTCCAGCAGGTAGCCGAGGCCGCGGAAGGTGACGATGCGCACGCCGCTCGCCTCCAGCTTGCGGCGCAGGCGGTGGACGTAGATCTCGATGGCCTCGGGGCTAACCTCGTCGTCCAGGCCGAACACCTGGGAAGCCAGCTGCTCCTTGCTCATCACCCGTCCGGGACGGGCGATCAGCGCGCTCAGCACCGCCTGCTCGCGGGCGGTCAGGTTGAGCGGCTCGCCGGCCAGGCTGAAGCGGCTGGTGGCCAGGTCGTAGACCAGCTCGCCGCAGTGCTGCTGGCGCTCGCCGCCGAGCACGCTGCGGCGCAGCAGGGCCTTGACCCGCGCCTCCAGCTCGGCCAGCTCGAAGGGCTTGGCCAGGTAGTCGTCGGCGCCGAGGTTGAGCCCCTGCACGCGGTCCTTGACCTCGGCGCGGGCGGTGAGCATCAGCACCGGCACCCGGTTGCCGCGCTCGCGCAGGCGGGCCAGCACCTCGAAACCGTCGAGCCGCGGCAGGCCGACGTCGAGCACCACCAGGGTGAAGTCCTCGCTGGACAGCGCCAGGTCGGCGGCCACCCCGTCGTGCAGCACGTCCACGGTCAGCCCCGCCGCGCGCAGCGCCTGGGCCACGCTGTCGGCCAGCGGGGCGTGATCCTCGACCAAAAGAATGCGCATGGCGGTCTCCACAGATGGGCTCATGCAAGCCAGTGTACAGGCCCGAAGCCAGGTTGATCAGCCGGGATCGGAGGCGAAAGCACAGTGAAAGCCTGGTGAAAGGTTGGACCACTAGGATGGCTCCAGAGTCGCTCGCCGGGTCCGCCCCGCACGCGCCTCACCCCGGCAGCCGCCGTGCAGTGACGCGGCTTCCCGACAACAACAACAACAACAACAATGGAAACCACTGTATGCCTCGCATCCTGCTCGCCCCGCTGGCGCCCCTGCGCGTCCGCCCGCCCCAGGCCGCCTTTCGCCTGTCTTGCCCCCGCTGCCGGCGTCCGCCCGCGACCGCCTGCCCGTCCGTCTGAAACCGCGTTTCCTGCGACAACAACAACAATCCAGAGGAAAACCTCCATGCGTCCATCGCTGCGCAATACCCTGCTGGCGGCCGGCTCGGCCGTGCTGCTGTCCGCCCCGCTGAGCGCCGAGCCCAAGCGCCCCGAATGCATCGCCCCGGCCGCCCCCGGCGGCGGTTTCGACCTCACCTGCAAGCTGGCGCAGAGCGCGCTGGTCGAGGCCAAGCTCCTGGAGAAGCCGATGCGCGTCACCTACATGCCCGGCGGCGTCGGCGCGGTGGCCTACAACACCATCGTCGCCCAGCGACCGGCCGATGCCGGCACCCTGACCGCCTTCTCCAGCGGCTCGCTGCTCAACCTCGCCCAGGGCAAGTTCGGCCGCTTCGACGAGAACGCGGTGAAGTGGCTGGCGGCGGTCGGCACCAGCTACGGCGCCATCGCCGTGCGCGCCGACTCGCCCTACAAGACCCTCGCCGACCTGGCCGCCGCGATCAAGGCCAACCCCGAAAAGGTGGTGATCGGCTCGGGCGGCACCGTCGGCAGCCAGGACTGGATGCAGACCGCGCTGATCGCCAAGGCCGTCGGCGTCGATCCGCGCCAGCTGCGCTACGTGGCCATGGAAGGCGGCGGCGAGATCGCCACCGCGCTGCTCGGCGGGCACATCCAGGTGGCCAGCACCGACATCTCCGACTCCATGCCGCATGTCGAGAGCGGCGGCATCCGCATCCTCGCGGTGCTCTCCGAGCAGCGCCTGGACGAACCGGCGATGGCCGCCATCCCCACCGCCCGCGAGCAGGGCTACGACGTGGTCTGGCCGGTGATCCGCGGCTACTACCTGGGACCCAAGGTGAGCGACGCCGACTACGCCTGGTGGAAGGACTCCTTCGACCGCCTGCTCGCCTCCGAGGACTTCGCCCGCCTGCGCGACCAGCGCGAGCTGTTCCCCTTCGCCATGACCGGCCCCGAGCTGCAGGCCCACGTGTCGAAGGAAGTCGCCCGCTACCGCGAGCTGGCCAAGGAATTCGGCCTCACCCAGTGATCACACTGGCGAAGCCCCCCCCTGCCGGGGCTTCGCCCGAGGACGCCATCATGCTGCTGCAACGCCTGTTCCTGGCCGCCTGGCTCGTGCCTGCGCTGGCCATGATCTACATCGGCTCCGCCTACCAGGCGCCGTTCGCCTACGAGCCGGTCGGCCCGCGGGCCTTTCCCCTGCTGATGCTGGGACTGCTGGCTGCCGGCCTGGTCTACCTGCTGATCCACCCGACGCCGCTGGCCGACGATCCCGACGAACTGCCGCCCGGCGTGGAGGGCTACCGCAAGGTGGGGCTGGGCATCGCCCTGCTGCTGGGCTTCGCCCTGGCCTTCGAGCCGCTCGGCTTCATCCCCGCCAGCACCCTGGCCGGGCTGTGCTTCGCCCGCCTGTACGGCGGCCGCTGGCTGCCGAGCCTCGGCCTCGCCGTGGTGATGGCGCTCGGCCTGTACCTGCTGTTCGACCGCCTGCTCGACGTGCCCCTGCCGCTCGGCCTGCTCGCCGGCCTGGAGATCTGACATGGAAACCCTCAACTTCCTGATGCAGGGCTTCGGCGTCGCACTGACCCCGACCAACCTGCTGATCGCCCTGATCGGCACCCTGATCGGCACCGTGGTCGGCCTGCTGCCCGGCCTCGGTCCGATCAACGGCGTGGCGATCCTGATTCCGGTGGCCTTCGCCTTCGGCCTGCCGCCGGAGTCGGCGCTGATCCTGCTGGCCGCGGTCTATCTCGGCTGCGAATACGGCGGGCGGATCTCCTCGATCCTGCTCAACATCCCCGGCGAGGCGGCGACCCTGATGACCTGCCTGGACGGCTACCCGATGGCCCGCCAGGGCCGGGCCGGGGTCGCCCTGTCGCTGTCGGCCTGGAGCTCCTTCCTCGGCGCCTTCATCGCCACCTGCGGCATGGTGCTGTTCGCGCCGATGCTGGCCAAGTGGGCGATCGCCTTCGGCCCGGCCGAGTACTTCGCGCTGATGGTGCTGGCCATCGTGGCGCTGGCCGGGATGGCCGGCGACAAGCCGATGAAGACCCTGGTCGCCGCGCTGCTCGGCCTGTTCCTCTCCTGCGTGGGGATCGACGCCAACAGCGGCGTTTACCGCTTCACCTTCGACAGCATCCACGTCGCCGACGGCATCCAGTTCGTGGTCCTGGTGCTCGGCCTGTTCTCGGTCAGCGAGATCCTCCTGCTGCTGGAGAAGACCCACCACGGCCAGCAGGCGGTCCAGGCCACCGGGCGCATGCTGTTCAATTTCAACGAGGCGCGCCGGGTGTTGATGATCAACCTGCGCTGCGGCATCGGCGGTTTCATCGTCGGCGTGCTGCCCGGCGCCGGCGCCACCCTGGCCAGCGCCCTGGCCTACTCGACGGAAAAACGCATGGCCGGCGCCGACGGGCAGTTCGGCAAGGGCGACATCCGCGGTCTGGCCGCCCCGGAAACCGCCATCGGCGCCTCCTGCTGCGGCGCCATGGTGCCGATGCTGACCCTCGGCGTACCCGGCTCGGGCACCACGGCGGTGATGATCGGCGCGCTGACGCTGTACAACATCACCCCCGGCCCGCTGCTGTTCCAGAACGAGCCGGAGCTGGTCTGGGGCCTGATCGCCTCGCTGTTCATCGCCAACTTCATGTTGCTGGTGCTCAACGTGCCGATGATCAAGCTCTTCACCCGCATCCTCGCCGTGCCGAACTGGGCGCTGGCGCCGGCGATCGCCATCATCACCGCCATCGGCGTCTATGCCGTGCACGCCACCACCTTCGATCTGCTGCTGATGGTCGCGGTGGGCATTCTCGGCTACGCCATGCGCAAGCTCGACTTCCCGCTATCGCCGCTGCTGCTCGGCTTCATCCTCGGCGGCCACATGGAGCAGGACCTGCGCCGCGCCCTGTCGATCTCCAACGGCGAGCTGGACATCCTCTGGTCGAGCGGCATCGCCCAGGGCACCTGGGCGATGGTCGCGCTGATGCTGGCCCTGCCGCTGCTGCGCCTCTGGCGCCGCCGCGCCGCCCGTCGCCAGGCCGCGCCGGCCGCCCTGGCGGAATAAGCGCCCGCGGGTCGCTCCGGACAGGGAGTCCGGGGCGCTCCGCCCACCGCCTGAAAGCCTGGCGAAAGCCTGTCGCACTAGGCTCGGATGCCAAGATGATCGCCGTCCGCACCCCGCGGCCGGCGACGACAACAACGAGGGAATTCCCCCGCATGCCCTGCTCTCCCCCTCTCCGCTCCACGTCCGCCGCCCTGCATCACCGCCCTTGTCCCTGTATCCTGTGCCTGCCGGCGCCCGGCCATGCCCCGGCCCGACCGAGCGCCTGCGCATGACCCACAGCGGAGGAGACACCCATGGGCCCATCGATCCGTCGTGTCCTGCTGGCGGCTGCCGTGCTGCTGCTGTGCAGCGCCCGGGCCGCCGAACCCGTCTCCCCGGAATGCATCGCCCCCGCCGCACCGGGCGGCGGTTTCGACCTGGTCTGCAAGCTGGCGCGCCAGGCGCTGCAGGAGGCCGGGCTGACCGACCGGCCGCTGCAGCTCTCTTACATGCCGGGCGGCGTCGGCGCGGTGGCCTACAACACCATCGCCGCCCAGCGACCGGCCGAGCCGGGCACCCTGGTCGCCTTCTCCAGCGGCTCGCTGCTGAACATCGCCCTGGGCAAGTTCGGCCGCTTCGACGAAACCGCGGTGCGCTGGCTGGCGGTGATCGGCACCAGCTACGGCGCCCTGGCGGTGCGCGCCGACTCGCCCTACCGGACGCTCGACGACCTGCTCGCGGCGCTGCGCAAAGACCCGGACTCGGTGGTGATCGGCACCTCCGGCACCATCGGCAGCCAGGACTGGATGCAGCTCGCCCTGCTCGCCCGGCTGGCCGGCATCGACCCGCGCGAGCTGCACTACGTCGCCCTGGAGGGCGGCGGGGAAATCTCCACGGCGCTGGTCGGCGGCCACGTGCAGGTGGGCAGCACGGACATCTCCGACTCCATGCCGCACCTCAACAGCGGCGCCATCCGCCTGCTCGCGGTGTTCGCCGAACAGCGCCTGGACGAGCCGGCGATGGCCGCCATCCCGACCGCCCGCGAGCAGGGCTACGACGTGGTCTGGCCGGTGCTGCGCGGCTTCTACATGGGGCCGAAGGTGAGCGATGCCGACTACGCCTGGTGGAAGAACGCCTTCGACCACCTGCTCGCCTCCGAGGACTTCGCCGCCCTGCGCGACCGCTACGAGCTGTTCCCCTATGCCATGACCGGCGCCGAACTGGACGCCCATGTCCGGCAGAAGGTTGCCCTCTACCGGGAAATGGCCCGGGACTTCGACCTGATCCGCTGAGCCGGCGGCAGCCGCCCGCCGGCCCCGCCCGATTCGCGCCGGGCGGGCAGTCGACGCCCGCTCGGCATTCCCACCCCGCGCAGCGCAGCCGGCCCGGGCGCCGCGCGCCGTCGCCCCCGCACGAGGCCTTGCCGTGACCTTTCGACTCCCGCCGTTCCTCGCGGACCTCGCGGCCCGCTGCCGCCCCTGGATTCTCACCCCGCTGGCCGGCGCCCTCGGCGGCTGGCTCGCCCAACTGGCCGGCTGGCCGCTGCCGTGGATGATCGGCGCGCTGCTCGGCGTCGCCACGCTGCGCTGCCTCGGCAGCCCGAGCGTCGCCGTGCCCCACGGCGTCAAGGCCGGCCAGTGGATCCTCGGCATCGGCATCGGCCTGCACTTCAACCAGGCGGTGCTGGAGCAGATCCTCGCCCACCTCGGCCTGGTGCTGCTCGGCACCCTGCTGACCCTGCTCACCAGCGTCCTCGGCATCCTGCTGCACCGGCGCTACGGCGAGAGCTTCGCCACCGCCTACTTCGCCAGCATGCCCGGTGGTGCCAACGAGATGGTCAACCTGGGCAGCCGGCACGGCGCAGCCCTGCAGCAGGTGGCCGCCGCCCAGAGCCTGCGGATGAGCCTGGTGCTGCTCGGCATTCCCGCCACCTATGTCTGGCTGTTCGCTGGCGGGCAGACGATCACCGTCGCCCACCCCGGCCCCGACGCCGCCTGGCTGGCCCTGCTGTTCGCCCTCGGCGGGCTGGCCGCGCTGGCCTTCCAGCGCTGGCGCTTCCCCAACGCCTGGCAACTGGGCGCCCTGCTGGTCAGCATCCTGTACAGCGTCGCCTTCGACCTGCACCTCGGCCTGCCGGCCGGCGCCGGCGAGCTCGGCCAGTGGCTGGTGGGCAGCACCCTGGGCTGTTATTTCGACCGCTCGTTCTTCCGCCGCGCCCCGGCGTTCCTGCTGCGCACCCTGCTGGCGACCTTCGCGGCGGTCCTGATCGCCCTGCCCATCGCTCTGACCATGAGCTGGGCCTCGGGCCTGGACGCCCGCGCCCTGCTGCTCGGCATGGTCCCCGGCGGCATCGCCGAGATGAGCCTCACCGCCGAGGCGCTGAACCTGCTGGTGCCGCTGGTCACCGCGATGCAGGTGCTGCGCCTGCTGCTGGTGCTGTTCCTGGCCGGGCCGGTGTTCCGCCTGTGCAGCGGAAAACTGGGGATCGGCAGGGCCGGGGAGCTGGCGATGCGGGAGTGAGGCGCGCGGCTCCGGCGTCTCAAGGCTTCGGTCCCACCACCGGATAGACGCCCGTCAGGCGCGCGATCAGGATGGCCACGTACATCACGCCGGTCACGGCCTCCAGCATGGTCGGGAAGCGGGACTGGATCAGCACGGGGCTGATGTCGCCGAACCCGGCGGTGGTGAGGACGGTGAAGCTGTAGAAGATCAGGTCTGCCAGGTTCATGGTGGTGGGCGTTCCGTAGAGAGCGAAGGCGCCCGGGTGGAAATACTGCAGCACGCCGAAGAGGTAGGCCCAGAAGATGGCGATCATGATGTAGGCCGCAACGGCGCCATAGAGCTTGTCGGCGGTCATGTTGTCCCGGCGCAGCACGTAATGCAGCAGATGGGCGATGGCGTAGGCGTAGAAGGCCGCACCGAAGCTCCAGGAGAGGGTCAGATAGCCCGGCAAACCCGATGCCAGAGCGAGCAGTTGAAAGGCCAGCGTCGGCAGACCGAGGGCGACGGCAACCAGGAAGGAAAGCCGGGAACGCCCCACCGCGGCGACGGCGGTCACCAGAATCAGCAGGTTGAGCAGACCGACCAGAGCACGGCCGAGGAGGCTGTCCACGACGAACGGCATCGTCACCAGCAGCGCGAGCAGGGCCAGGAACATGAAGAAGCAGCGCTGCTCGAGCAGCTTCTCCAGGCGCGGGCGAGGTGTCATGGCCGGCACGGCGAGCGTTCTCCCCGAATGGTCCATCGACGTGTCGGCGGAGCTGGGCGGACTGCCCGTCCTGCAAACCGGTTCTTCATGATCCGAGCTTTCCATAGCGGTGGCTGCCTCCCGGTGGCCCGATTCGCGACGCCAGAGAAGTTTTTCAGTCTAGATGGGCAGGCTGGAAAACCGCGCCGCGTTTTCCAGCGAGGACCTACGCACCGCGCCGCGCCCGGGCCACCCGCGAGCCGCTCTCCCGGCCGAGCACGGCGCAGATGCGCTCGCCGGCGGCGATCAGCGCCTGCAGATCGATGCCGGTGTGGATACCCAGACCGTCGAGCAGGTACAGAACATCCTCGCTGGCCACATTGCCGCTGGCCCCCTTCGCATAAGGGCAACCGCCCAGGCCCGCGACCGAGCTGTCGAACACCGCGATGCCTTCCAGCAGGCTCGCGTACACATTCGCCAGCGCCTGGCCGTAGGTGTCGTGGAAATGCCCGGCCAGCCGGTCGCGCGGGATGTCGCGGCCAACCACCTCGAACAGGGTGCGGGTCTTGCCGGCGGTGCCGGTGCCGATGGTGTCGCCCAAGGACACCTCGTAGCAGCCCATCGCGAACAGCTCGCCGGCCACGCTGGCGACCTGCTGCGGCGCCACCTCGCCCTCGTAGGGGCAGCCGAGCACGCAGGACACGTAGCCGCGCACGCGCACACCCCGCGCGCGGGCGGCGTCCAGCACCGGCACGAAGCGCGCCAGGCTCTCGGCGATCGAGCAGTTGATGTTCTTCTGCGAGAAGCTCTCGGAGGCGGCGGCGAACACCGCGACTTCCTTGACCCCGGCGGCCATCGCCGCCTCGAAGCCCTGCATGTTGGGAGTCAGCGCGGCGTAGGTGACGCCGGGCTTCTGCCGGATCTGCGCGAACACCTCGGTGCTGCCGGCCATCTGCGGCACCCACTTGGGCGAGACGAAGCTGCCGACCTCGACGTATTCCAGGCCGGCGGCGGTGAGGTCGTCGACCAGGCGCACCTTGTCGGCCACGCCGATCGGCTGTTTCTCGTTCTGCAGGCCGTCGCGCGGGCCGACTTCGACCAGGCGGACGTGCTGGGGCAGTGTCATGGCATAACCTCTGGGTAGGGTGGAAAACGACCACAGGCCTTTTCCACCGGAACAAGGGATGGTGGAAAACCGCTGTGCAGGTTTTCCACCCTACGTGACTGTGGAGCGGATTCATCTGCGACCGACCGGCCTCGCTGATCCGCCGCACCGCGGGCGCGGGTCGCGAATGAATTCGCCCCTACAGGTCCGGTGTCGCGGCATTACCCTGTCGGAGCCAGCTTGCTGGCGATCCAGGCAACAGCATGCGCCAGCATCGCGAGCAGTCTGGCAGGGTGGACAACGGCACAGCCTTGTCCACCGGCATGCGGGCCCGACGGTGGGCAATCGCTGCGCGAGTTGCCCACCCTACCAAGGCCGGCGAGCGCCCGCCCAGCCTCAGGCCTCCCCCAGCTCCACCAGCGCCGTGCCCTCGCTGACCAGCTCGCCCTCGCGGCAGTACAGGCCCTTGACCACCCCGGCCTGCGGCGCGCGGATGCTGTGCTCCATCTTCATCGCCTCCAGCACCACCAGCGGCGTGCCGGCCTCGACCTTCTGCCCGGCCTCGACCAGCACGCGGACGATGCTGCCGTTCATCGGCGCGCTGAGGCCGCCGTGGTGGGCGTGTCCGGCCTCGACCTCGGCGAGCGGGTCGACGCGGCTGACGGCGTGCAGTTCGCCGTCCCATTCCAGATAGAGGGTGTCGCCCTGGCGGATGGCGCGCAGGCGGCGGCGTACCGTAAAACCGCCATCGCGAATGAATTCGCTCCTACAGGACAGCCACTCGCCCTGCAGCTCGGCGCCATCAAGGGCGCATACCTGTCGCTGGATGCCCTGGCAGCTCAGGTGCAGGTCGATCTGCGCCGGCAGCCCGGCGCGCCAGCCGCTGCTGGCGCTCCACGGCGAGTGCGGATCGTCTTCGCGCCGGCGCGGCGCCTCGCTCTGCACGAAGGCGCTGGCGGCCAGTTGCCAGAAGGCTTCCGGCAGCTCCCGCGGCTCCGGCAGCAACGCCTCCTGATGGCGGGGGATGAAGCCGGTGTCCAGCTCGGCGCTCGCGAAGGCCGGATGGGCGAGCACGCGGCGCAGGAAGGCCAGGTTGGTCCGCAAGCCGCCGACGGCGGTCTCGGCGAGCATGGCCAGGAGGCGCTGGCGGGCCTCCTCGCGGTTCTCGCCCCAGGCGATCAGCTTGGCCAGCATCGGGTCGTAGAACGGCGAGACCGCATCGCCCTCGGCCACCCCGCTGTCGACCCGGCGGCCGGGACCGGCGCTCGGCTCGCGGTACAGCGCCAGGGTGCCGCTGGCGGGCAGGAAGTCGTGCTCCGGGTCCTCGGCGTAGAGGCGCACCTCGATGGCGTGGCCGTGCAGCGGCACCTGGTCCTGGGTGACCGGCAGCGGCTCGCCACGGGCCACGCGGATCTGCCAGGCGACCAGGTCGAGGCCAGTGATCGCCTCGGTGACCGGGTGCTCGACCTGGAGCCTTGTATTCATCTCCATGAAGAAGAACTCGCCGCGCGCATCGAGGAGGAATTCCACGGTGCCGGCGCCGACGTAGCCGATGGCCTGGGCCGCCTTCACCGCCGCCTCACCCATGGCGCGGCGCAGCACGGGCGAGAGGCCGGGCGCCGGGGCTTCCTCGACCACCTTCTGGTGGCGGCGCTGGATCGAGCAGTCGCGCTCAAAGAGGTACAGGCAGTTACCGTGCCGGTCGGCGAACACCTGGATCTCCACGTGGCGCGGCTTGAGCACGTATTTTTCCACCAGCATGCGCGCATCGCCAAAGGCCGCCCGGGCCTCGCGGCGGGCCGACTCCAGGGCCTCGGCCAGCTCGGCCTCGCGCTCGACCACCTTCATGCCCTTGCCGCCGCCGCCGGCGGTGGCCTTGAGCAGCACCGGGTAGCCGATGGTTTCGGCGGCGGCGCGGAAGGTTTCGTAGTCCTGCGCCTCACCGTGGTAGCCGGGCACCAGCGGCACGCCGGCCGCCTCCATCAGCGCCTTGGCCGCCGACTTGCTGCCCATCGCCTCGATGGCCGCAGCCGGCGGGCCGAGGAACAGCAGCCCGGCGGCCTCGCAGGCGCGGGCGAAGTCGGCGTTCTCGGACAAAAAGCCATAGCCCGGATGGACGGCCTGGGCGCCGCTCTCGCGGGCGGCGGCGACGATCCCGTCGATCCGCAGGTAGCTCTCCGCCGGCTTGGCGCCGCCCAGGTCCACCGCCAGGTCGGCCTCGCGCACATGCCGGGCGTGGCGGTCGATGGCGCTGTGCACGGCCACCGTGCGGATGCCCAGGGCCCTGGCGGTGCGCATCACCCGGCAGGCGATCTCGCCGCGGTTGGCCACCAGCAGGGTGTCGATGGGGCGGCTCATGAGCGGTCCTCCTGCCATGCGGGGCGGCGTTTCTCCAGGAAGGCGCGCAGGCCCTCCTGGCCTTCCGGACTGACCCGCAGGCGGGCGATGGCGCTTTCGGTGTAGCGGCGCAGGGCCGGATTGAGCACGCCGCTGCCGACCTCGCGCAGCAGGTCCTTGGTCGCCCTCATCGCCTGCGGGCCGTTCTGCAGCAGGGTGGCGATCCACTGTTCCAGTGCGCCGTCCAGCTCGGCGGCCGGGTAGCACTCGGCGAGCAGGCCCAGCTCGCGGGCGCGGGCGCCGTCGAAGCGCTCGGCGGTCAGGGCGTAGCGGCGCGCGGCGCGTTCGCCGAGGGCCTGCACCACGAAAGGACTGATCACCGCCGGGGCGAGGCCGATGCGCACCTCGGACAGGGCGAACTGCGCGTCACTGACGCCGATGGCCAGGTCGCAGCAGGCGACCAGCCCCAGCGCCCCGCCGAAGGCCGCGCCCTGCACCACGGCCAGGGTCGGCAGCCTGAGGTGGTAGAGGTTGTACATCAGCTCGGCCAGGGCCTGGGCGTCGGCCAGGTTGGCGGCGTAGTCGAGCTCGGCGGCCTCGCGCATCCAGGCCAGATCGGCACCGGCGGAAAAATGCCTGCCGCGCCCGCGCAGCACGAGAAAGCGCAGCTCGCGGCGATCCTTCAGCGCGTCGAGGGCGAGGATCAGCTCCTTGATCATGGCGGCGTCGAAGGCGTTGTGCTTCTCCGGGCGGTCGAGCCAGAGGGTGGCGAAGCCGCGCGGGTCGAAGTCGAGTTGTACGGTGGTGAAGTCGGTCATGGCTGTTTGCACTCACATGAGGCTGGCATCTTCGTTGTAGGAGCAGATTCATCTGCGACCGACCGGCCCGGCCCGGCCGGTCGTTGGATTGCCGCGCCATATGCGCGGGTCGCGAATGAATTCGCTCCTACATGCGGAACACGCCGAAGCGGGTCGGCTCGATCGGCGCATTGAGCGCGGCGGACAGCGCCAGGCCCAGTACCTCGCGGGTCTGCGCCGGGTCGATCACCCCGTCGTCCCACAGCCGGGCACTGGAATAGAAGGCATGCGCCTGGCGCTCGTAGCGCTCGACGATGGGCTGGCGGATCGCTTCCTCCTCCTCGGCGGAGAAGGACTGTCCGGCGCGCCCGGCCTGTTCGCGCTTGACCTGCGCCAGCACCCCGGCGGCCTGCTGGGCGCCCATCACGCCGATCCTGGCGTTCGGCCACATCCACAGGAAGCGCGGGTCGTAGGCGCGCCCGCACATGCCGTAGTTGCCGGCGCCGAAGCTGCCGCCGACGATCACCGTGAACTTCGGCACGCTGGCGCAGGCCACCGCGGTGACCAGCTTGGCGCCGTGCTTGGCAATTCCCCCTGCTTCATATTTTTGCCCGACCATGAAGCCGGTGATGTTCTGCAGGAACAGCAGCGGGATGCCGCGCTGGCAGGCCAGCTCGATGAAGTGCGCGCCCTTCTGCGCCGCCTCCGAGAACAGGATGCCGTTGTTGCCGAGGATGGCCAGCAGGTAGCCGTGCAGGTGGGCGAAGCCGCAGACCAGGGTGGGGCCGAACAGCGCCTTGAATTCGTCGAACTCGCTGTCGTCGACCAGGCGGGCGATCACCTCGCGCACGTCGAACGGCTGCCTGGCGTCGCTCGGGATCACCCCGTACAGCTCCTCGGCCGGGTAGCGCGGCGCCCGCGGCGCGCGGCTCTCCAGCCGGCCGAGCTTGCGCCAGTTGAGGTTGGCCACGCAGCGCCGGGCGATCGCCAGGGCGTGCTCGTCGCTCTCGGCGTAGTGGTCGGCTACCCCCGAGGTCCGGCAGTGCACGTCGGCGCCGCCCAGCTCCTCGGCGCTGACCACCTCGCCGGTGGCGGCCTTCACCAGCGGCGGGCCGGCGAGGAAGATGGTCGCCTGATTGCGCACCATGATGGTCTCGTCGGCCATCGCCGGCACGTAGGCGCCGCCGGCGGTGCAGGAGCCCATCACCACGGCGATCTGCGGGATGCCCAGCGCGCTCATGGTCGCCTGGTTGAAGAAGATCCGCCCGAAGTGCTCGCGGTCGGGGAACACCTCGTCCTGGCGCGGCAGGTTGGCGCCGCCGGAATCCACCAGGTAGAGGCAGGGCAGGCGGTTCTCGCGGGCGATGGCCTGGGCGCGCAGGTGCTTCTTCACCGTCAGCGGGTAGTAGGTGCCGCCCTTCACCGTGGCGTCGTTGGCGATGACCATGCACTCGACGCCCTCGATGCGGCCGATGCCGGCGATCACCCCGGCGGCCGGCACCTCCTCGTCGTAGACCTCGAAGGCGGCGAGCTGGCCGATCTCCAGAAACGGCGAGCCGGGGTCGAGCAGGCGGTCGATGCGCTGGCGCGGCAGCAGCTTGCCGCGCGATGCGTGGCGTTCCTGGGCCCTGGCGCCGCCGCCCTCGCGGATGCGCCCGAGCAGGGCGTGCAACTGGTCGACCTGTTCGCGCATGGCCGCGCCGTTGGCGGCGAACTCCGGCGAACGGGGGTTGAGCTGGGTGTGCAGGATGGCCATGTGGCTAGCTCCCTGATGCCGTTCCGAGCACTCCCACGCGCCTGCGCGGGAGCGCCGCCTGGGGACGCCGAGCGTCCGTCCGGGGCTGCCCACGCGGGAGCGTGGGCACCATCAAGCCGCTTACTTGGTCTCGTCGAACAGCTCGCGGCCGATCAGCATGCGGCGGATCTCGCTGGTGCCGGCGCCGATCTCGTAGAGCTTGGCGTCGCGCCACAGCCGGCCGGTCGGGTAGTCGTTGACGTAGCCGTTGCCGCCGAGGATCTGGATCGCCTCGCCGGCCAGCCAGGTGGCCTTCTCGGCGCAGTAGAGGATCACCCCGGCGCAGTCCTTGCGCACCTGGCGCACGTGCCCCGAACCCAGCGCGTCGAGCTGCCGGCCGACCGCGTAGAGGTAGGCGCGACAGGCCTGCAGCGTGGTGTACATGTCGGCGACCTTGGCCTGGATCAGCTGGAACTCGCCGATGCTCTGACCGAACTGCCGGCGGTCGTGGATGTAGGGCACCACCACGTCCATCGCCGCCTGCATCAGGCCCAGCGGGCCGCCGGCGAGCACGGCGCGCTCGTAGTCCAGGCCGCTCATCAGCACCTTGACCCCTTCATTGACCTGGCCGAGCACGTTCTCCGCGGGGATCTCCACGTCGCGGAACACCAGCTCGCCGGTGTGCGAGCCGCGCATGCCGAGCTTGTCGAGCTTCTGCGCCACCGAGAAGCCGGGGCTGTCCGTCTCCAGGACGAAGGCGGTGATGCCGCGCGTGCCGGCGGCCGGGTCGGTCTTGGCGTAGACCACCAGCACGTCGCAGTCCGGGCCGTTGGTGATCCACATCTTGGTGCCGTTGAGCACATAGCGGTCGCCCTTCTTCTCGGCGCGCAGCTGCATGGACACCACGTCGGAGCCGGCGTTGGGCTCGCTCATCGCCAGGGCGCCGATGTGCTCGCCGGAGATCAGCCGGGGTAGAAAGCGTTCCTTCTGCGCCGGCGTGCCGTTGCGGTGGATCTGGTTGACGCAGAGGTTGGAGTGCGCGCCGTAGGACAGGGCGATCGACCCCGAGGCGCGGGAGAGCTCCTCCATGGCGATCATGTGCGCCAGATAGCCCATGCCGGCGCCGCCGTACTCCTCGGCGACGGTCAGGCCGAGCAGGCCCAGCTCGCCGAACTTGCGCCACAGGTCCATGGGGAACTGGTCGGTGCGGTCGGCTTCGGCGGCGCGCGGGGCGATTTCCCGGGCGGCGAAGCCGGCCACCGAGTCGCGCAGCATGTCGATTTCCTCGCCGAGGAAGAAATTCAGTCCAGGCAGGGTGTTCATGGTCGGGTACTCCAGGCCTTGTTGTCGTTCCCTGTCTTGAGAATATGCCAGGACGGGCCGGTGAGCCGGCCGATGCGAGGCGGGCACCGGCTGATCGGCCTGTCCCGCCTCCCGGTCGGAACCGCGCCCCCGCGGTTCCGACCCGGCGCTGTCAGAACAGCGGCAGGCTGTAGCTGACGATCAGGCGGTTCTCGTCCACATCGCGGGTATCGTTGCCGCGCAGCGCGGCGTTGCGCCAGGTCAGGCCGAGGCCCTTGAAGGTGCCCTCCGGCACCACGTAGTCGATGCGGAAGTTGCGTTCCCACTCCCGGTTGTCGCTGCCGGCGTCGTCGATGTCGTCGCCGCTCCAGTAGACCAGGCTGGCCTTCAGGCCGGCGATGCCGAGCTTGCCGAAGTCGTAGGCGTAGCCGGCCACCCAGGTGTTCTCGCCGGCGCTGGCGAACTTGCCGATCTGCGCGTTGGTGATCAGGTACAGGGTGCGCCCGCTGCCCTTGAAGAGGTGCGGGAAGTCGCTGTTGCCGCTGATCTTCTGGTAGCCGGCCTTCACTTCGTGGCCGCCCAGGGTATAGGTGAACTGGGCGCTCCACAGGTGGTTGTCGACCTCGCCGCGGCTGGACGCGCCGGCGCTCCAGTAGCCGCTGCTGACGTAGCCCTCGGCGCGCCCGGAGGTGCTTTCGTTCTTGCCGTCGGAGTCGCTGGCGAAGAAGCGCAGGTCGGTCTTCAGCGAACCCACCGGCAGCGCCCAGGTGTGGATCAGGCCGAGGAAGTGCTGCTCGTAGAAGTCGTCCAGGCTGCCGTAGTAGTACTGCAGCAAGAGGTCCTTGCCGACCTTGTAGTCGGCGCCGCCGTAGTAGAACTCGTTGCTGAACTGGGCGTTGGGGCCGCTGTTGGCGCCGGAGATGGAGAGCGGGAAGCTGTCGCTGGAGTTGCGGTCGGTGGAGTGCTCGATCTTGCCGGCGATCAGGGTCAGGTCGTCGATCTCGCTGGAGGTGATCTGCCCGCCGTGGAACAGTTGCGGCAGCAGGCGGCCGTCGTTGTAGGTGACCACCGGCAGCCTGGGCATCAGGGTGCCGAGGCGCGCCTCGGTCTTAGAGATACGCAGCTTGCCGGTGACGGCGAGCCGGCCGAAGTCGGTCTTCGCCTTGCCGTTGCTCTCCAGCGGAAACACAGTGCCCGGGGTGCGCTCGATGCCCGGCTTGCCCTCGCGGCCTCCGCCGTCCAGGCGGATGGCGTGCATGGCCAGCACGTCCAGGCCGAAGCCGAGCGTCCCTTCGGTGAAGCCCGACTTGTAGTCGAAGAAGAAGCCCTGGCCCCATTCCTCCGAACGCGGCCGGTCCTCGTTGCGGGTGTCCTGATTGATGTAGAAGTTCTTGAAGTTCAGGGTGAGCTTGCCGTCCTCGACGAACTCGGCCTGGGCGACGGAAGGCATGGCCAGCGCCGCCCCCAGGGTGGACAGGGCGGCGCTGCGGGTGACGGGCGTCTTGTACATCGTCGTTCTACCTCCTGCCGGAAGGATGCACGGGGTTCCCACAGTGGTGGGGCCCGCCGGCAGGCGTCTCGGACGGGCGCTTGCGCCCGGCAGCGGGTTCCTCCAGTCTGGCAGCGGCCAGCCGCTACGCTGGGAAATCCGGCCAGCCGGCAGGCTGGCGCCGCGTCCCTGCGGCGCCAGCCCGGCGAGCGTCAGAACAGCGGCAGGCTGTAGCTGACGACCAGGCGGTTCTCGTCCAGGTCGCGGCCGTCGTTGCCGCGGGACGCGGCGTTGAGCCAGGACAGGCCGACGCCCTTGAGCAAACCGTTCTGCACCGTGTAGTCGACGCGGAAGTTGCGTTCCCACTCCTTGTTGTCGCTGCCGGCGGCGTCGATGTCGTCGCCGCTGAAGTAGATCAGCTTGGTCTTCAAGCCCGGCACGCCGATCGCGGCGAAGTCGTAGGTATGGCCGACCACCCAGGTGTTCTCGCCGGCGCTGGCGAACTTGCCGATCTGCCCGTTGGTGATCAGGTGCAGGGTGCGCCCGGTCCCCAGGTTGATGTGCGGGAAGTCGCTGTTGCCGGTGACCTTCTGGTAGCCGGCGCTCAGCGCGTGGCCGGCCAGGCTGTAGGTGAACATCGCGCTCCACAGGTTGTTGTCGACCTCGCCGCTGCTGCCGTTGGCGCCGCTGCTGCGGTAGCCCTCGGCACGCCCGGAGGAACTTTCGTTCTTGCCGTCGGAATCGCTGTAGAAGTAGCGCAGGTCGGACTTCAGCGCGCCGACCGGCAGTTTCCAGTCGTGCACCAGGCCGAAGAAGTGCTGTTTGTAGAAGTCGCGCAGGTTGCCGTAGTAGTACTGCAGCAG
>NZ_SMMU01000035.1 GCF_004339665.1 Azotobacter chroococcum | reverse complement strand
TGCTCGATCATCAGGACGATAGTGAGGACGACGCAGACGTCGATCAGGATCAGGCGAGCGATGAAGGCGCGCTTCTTGGCGCGGTAGCTGCTCATGGCTCGCCTCGCGCTTTGGCGATGTGCTTCAGCATCTTGAACACGCCTCGTCCGTTGGTCTTGCCCAGGTCTCTGGCGATCCAGCGTCCGCCGCTCGGCCAGAAGTCGATCAGGTGGCTGCCTGCGTCTACGACCAGGTGGGAGCCGCCATTCTTTGACTCGAAAGGTATTCCGCGCTGGACAAGGATTTCGGTGGAGCTGGCAGTGTTTTTTGCGCGCTTCTCTATGGTCCGCTCCTTGAACCACTCCCATCCTTCGGCCATATCACCCATGCCGAAGCTCCTTGACGATCTGGTGCTGGGTGCCGATGGCGAAGCGGCGGCGGATGCCGGCCAGCCAGCGGCGGAGGCGGGCGGTGCGCAGGCGGGCCAGCGTGACAACCGGATTGCGGGCCTGGTAGAGCAGATGCCAGGCGCCGCCACGCCATTCGATGTGCAGCGGCTCTTCGGTGTGGCCGTCGTTGCGGGCCATGGATTTCGCGCCGCGGATTGTGCCGGCGGCGTAGGCGTCGAATTGGCGTTTCATCAGTAGTCCTCCAGCCAGGCGTGGGCTTTCTCTGCTGCGTCCTGGTGCTTGAGCAGCATCTTTTTGGCAATCTGTCGTGCGAGGTCTTGGTACTCTTGGCCGCCGAACAACAGGCCGCGGGCCAGCGCCCATTCCAGGCTATTTTTCGGGTCGTAGGCGTAGATGTCCGCTGCCGACTCTCCGAAGGTCGTGATGAAATCAGCGGCGGAAACGACGAGACGCGGGCGGGCGGTGATCACAACGTCGCGGCCGAGGATCAGAGCGCTGATGCTTTCGCCGAGCCAGGACTGGCCCTGCTCGGTTTCGATCCAGCTATCTGGCTGGGCCGGCGGCTCCAAGTTGTCCCAGGCGTGCTGGGCGGCGCTGAATGCGCGCTGATCGCGCAGTGCAAGCGATGCCATTCTGGTTTTCTCCATGTCGTGCGCATTGAAAGCCGCCTCGGACGAGGAAGCTTTCTGATGGGCGCGGGAGGGAAGGAAGTGGCCGGTTACGCCGGCCAGGCGACGAATCCCCGGGCGAGGGAAAGGAGCAGCCCGTGATTCGCTGCAGGGGTTTTTGTCACCGGCGCACTGGCCTGCTGATCGCCGTCGGGGATATCCCAGTTGGGCCCGCCCCGCACGGGTGATGTGTCTGTGCCGGGAGCTGCCACCCCGCCCGGCGCGGGTTAAACGCTGACTGCTGGAGTCAGTTGCCCTCAGGGCAGATCAGAGGGTGATGCTGGGGAAGCATCGGGGAGCGAGCTGTCCGGGCCCTGACCTCCGGACTTATCCATTTCTGGTTTCCACGCCATCTACATACGCGGCAGTTCAGCTCGCTCTCCGATACCGCCCCGCAGAGCGGATCGGGCCGATTCACCGGATTACGACGTGTCGGCGCACGTCCTCAACCATCCCCGGCATTAGGGCCGTCTATTCCGGCTGTCAGATGCGAGCGGCATCGGTGGAGTGGTCTGGCCGGAGCCAATCCCGGCACATGAGGGTTTCTTTCCTTCCTCAGCTGGATGGAAGTCGAGCCTTGGCGGGCGCATTCAGACCACTCCCCGATGCCGCCCGGGGCTACTTGGTGCGGATGCCGGCGGCGTTGATTGCCTTTTCGACGTCCTCGACCCAATAGGTTCTGTCGCCACTGTCGAAGCGGTCGAACCACTCGGGTAGCTCCACCACCATCGCGGCGCGGGAGGCCTGCCAGCACTCCCATCGCTGCTCGACAATGAGTAGCGTGTAGGTTCCGAGCAGGTTTTGCCTGCGAACATCCACCGCTGGATACCTATCTCGGTGCCACGCCTCGAAATCCTCGCGCATCTTGTCTTGTTCCATGTCTCTCTCCTGTGGGCGCCCCGTTGCCAGGGCGCCGTTGTGGTCAGTCGCAGCTGCTGGAGCTGCTCGATCCGCAGTCGCTCGACGAGCTGGAGCTGCTGCTGCCGCTATCGCTGCTTCCCCAACTGCTGCTCGAGCAGTGGCTGCTGGATACCGGCTCATGGCTGCGGCGCCGGCAGTCGTCATCGCTGGCGGCGTAGATCGGATTGGCTGGGTTCAGCGGGTGGAGTGGGTTGAGCATCGGGTTATCGCTGCTCGGCTGGCTGCGTGCCGGGCTACTGTGGATGGCCTGCCTTGCGTGCGGCCCGTTGGTTGGCCGGCGCTCCGGCTTGGGCTGCGGCGCTTCCTTCTTCTTGCGCAGGAACAGCGCCCTGAAAAGCTTCTTGAGCATGGGTATTCCTTCTTCGGTTGGTTCCCCGGATGCCCCTGTCGCCAAGGGCATCGAGGAAACTCGCTTTGCGGGGCTACCTTCGTCACCCGCTCCCCAATATTGCCTATGGATTCACTAGGCCCACGCTTTCGGGTGGTACTGCGCCTAGCCGGCTGCCCAGCTATTTCCTCAAGCTGGCTTGGTATTTCTCGCAAACCTCCGCGCCGGTCCCCGGTGGCGGAAGCGTTGCGTCCTTCAGTACCGTCCACAGAACTCAATTGCCGTCTGGCGTCTGTGGATCTCTCGACTTGTTAAAGAGCGTTCCCGGATAACCGGAGGCATCGCTGCCTGTCTCTGCGCTGGGGTGCGTAGAGGGCCTTTTGAGGGCCTCAACTGCTAGTCATTCTCGGTTGTCTAGCCGTCTATGGCTAGAAGATTATGCACGTTTGGTTCGGCGGTCAAGCCGTTTACGGCTAAAAATTTAGATGATGGCTAACTGGCTGTCGGCTAAGCCAAAAACGGAGTGGCGCAGAAATGAAAAAGCCCGCTCAGTGGCGGGCTCTATGTTCTGGTTATTGTTCGGAGGGCTACCGCTTGCGGCGGTCCATCCAGGAGCCTGTTACAACTCCGCAGATGATCGTTCCTTCCGGCACGCGAATTATTCGCTCGGGCCAATCCTCATTGATAGCGATCAAGAATTGCTCGCCATCCGACTCCACTTGGAGTCGCTTGAAGGTGGCACGTCCATCAGGCGTCCTTACCACCACGTCGCTTCCGTGCACCGCGTCAACATCTGGGTCTACCTGGATGATTTCCCCATCCCGATATTCTGGAAACATGCTGTTCCCGCTCACTTTCAGGCAAAACGTTGAATTGCTATGCCTGAATGGCGATTCAAGCCATTCCTCAGCGTCCCCAGGCGCAAGTTGGTCGATTGCCTCGTACAGCATCCCGGCAGCCACCCACGAAATCAGCGGAACAAGTCCGACTCCTCCACTCGTGCCTTCCACGTTTGAGCTTTCACCCGAAAGGCGCCTGATTAGCCCAGGGTCAATCAGATCCGAGGCGGACAGTTTGAAAACCTTTGCCAAGGACTCGACCGTTTCAACCCCTGCATCCGTTTCGTTTCGAAGGACACGGCCAATTGTAGTCTGCCCGACTCCGGAACGTTCGGACAAGCGCGTCTGCGTGCCGAATTCTGCCGATCCAGCCATTAGAAATTTCAGATTGTTAGCCAGCACCTGGCGCGTAGATGTCATTTCGGGCCCCTGGAAACCGAGGAGCCAAGAGTGCCATTTATGGTTAGCCATGTGCGGCTTGCTCTTGTTAGCTCTTTACGGCTATGCTTAGTCATATACTGCTGAGGACCTTAACCACATGAAAGCGACAAAGAAGATCCGCGCAGAGTTTTTTGACCTGCACGGTTATGTGCTTGACCAGCTCGAGAGCAGGAAGGGTTCCTGGCTTGAGATTAGTGAACGTGCTGACGTGCCGTATTTCACGATCAGCAAGATCGCGACTCGGGCAACAGCTGATCCGCGCATCAGCACGATCCAGAAGCTGGCGAACTACTTCACCCAAAACCCAAAGGCCGCTTAGCCAATTCTTACCGAGACAAGGAAACACCTATGTCCTACGACAACCCCTGCCACAAACGCGACATCCCAAGAAAGGTGCGCTTCAGCGCTGTTCTCGACCGGATTCTGTCTCGTGCCGCCAATCGGGCTCACATGCAGCACGCGACATACCTGCACGAAATGATCGAGTGGGCGGTAGAGAACGGAGCTATCGAGGCGCTGAGCAAGGACAACCGCGATTCTAGTGCGGCCTAAAGGCCCTATGGGGGGCCATGTGAGCGGACTGAATTACAACGCTCTCAGCGAGCAGGCACGGAAAAAGATCGAGGCTCTGGCCGAAAGCAATGGCTGGAGCCTCGACGAGACCCTGGAAGCGATCGGTATCGAGTTCGTCGCCATGGGCGGAGTGACCGGCATGAAGAAGGCGAAGGCCGAGCTAGTCCAGCTGGGCGCCAAAAGGGCTCAAGAGAGGGCCTCGAAAGGGCCTGAAGAAGGCAAATCGTAGGCAAAAAAAAGCCGGGTGACGGCCCGGCTTCTTCAACGGCGCCAAGGCGCCATAAACGAACAAGGAAATATTAACCCATGAACTACGGATTTATCTACTGCATCGGCAATGAGTACATGCCGGGGATTTACAAGATCGGCATGACGGAACGCTCACCCATGCAGCGTTGCTGCGAACTCTCCAGCAGTACGTCCGCCCCGTACCCGTTTGACATCCTCTTTTACGTTGAGGTGGAAAACCCGCGCCAGGTAGAGCGCGAGCTTCACGAGGCCTATTACCCGGCCCGGGTCAGCGAGAACCGTGAATTCTTCAAGATGGATCCGCGCCTGATCCTCAATGGTTTCGAGCAGTACGCCGAGTACATAACCATGACCAATCACGGCCGAGGAGTACTTGCCTGCCTGGATTTTGATGACGAGATCGCCAAATGCGACGACCTCAAGGAGGCGCTGTGATGCATTACTTCAAGCGCAACATCGGCGACTACCACAAGAAGGCGGGCCGCCTCTCGATGCTTGAACACGGTGCGTACACGCTCCTGATGGATGCGTGCTATGACCGTGAACGATTCCCAACGGAAAGCGAGGCGCTGGACTGGTGCTGGGCGCGCAGCGATGAGGAAGTAGCGGCAGTCAAGTTCGTGCTGAGCAAGTTCTTTGACCTGGTTGACGGCCGTTACATGCAGCAGCGCATCGCTGACGAGATCGCCGGCTATCACGACAAGTCACAGAAGAACAAGCAGATCGCCATTGAGCGAGAGGCAAACCGCAAGGCGAAGCGTGAACGAGTCGAGCACGAAGCGTGCACGGATGGCCACCTAACCACTAACCAAGAACCACTAACCAATAACCAAGAACCAGAAGAGCAAGATCAAGAGCATGTCGCCGCTGACGCGCCGACCGCTGCTCAGGCTCAGGCCGAGAATGCTGGCGAGCCTGTCCAGCCGAAAGCGCAGCGTGCCAAGCGCCTGCCTGCCGACTGGACGCTGCCGGCTGAGTGGCTGACCTGGGCTCTTGCTGATCGACCGGAGTTCCCCGAGGCCGCGATGGTCCGCGAGGGCGAGAAGTTCGCCGATCACTGGCATGCAGCCTCCGGCAAGAACGCGGCGAAGCTGGACTGGCTCGCCACATGGCGGAACTGGGTGCGCAATGCCCGCCTGCCGCAGAACGTCCGCGCCTTCCCGCAGCCGCAGCAATCCCGCTTCACGAACCTGCCCCCGGTGAACGCCGAGGAGATCCGCGCCCGTACCGCCGAGAACGAACGCCTGGGGGTGCGCCGTGCGAATTTCTAACTTCGGCGCTGCGCCGCGCACCAAGACCCGCGCTGATCGCTGCCCTGTGCATGGTGAGTTCGACCGGACGCTGGTCGAGGCATTCGAGGGAGACAACCGGGTGATCGGCTGCCCGCGCTGCCGGTTCGATGCGATCCACGGCCAGGACGGCGCAGAGCGCACCGAGGCTGTCGAGTCGAAGCGCTGGGAGATCCGGAACGCCGCCCTGTTCGCCACCGGTATTGCACCGCGGTTCCGCCGCTGCTCGTTGGAGAACTACCGCGCGTCGCTGGAGGGCCAGAAGCTCGCCCTGGATACCTGCAGAGCCTACGTCGACCAGTTCGAGGAGAACTTCGCCGCCGGCCGCTGCCTGCTGCTGATGGGCAACTTCGGCACCGGCAAGACCCACCTCGGCTGCTCGATCCTCAAGGCCGTGGTGACCCGCCACTGTGCTTCGGCCCTGTACGTCCCGGCCGCCGACATCATCGCCGCGCTCAAGGCCAGCTTCGGCCGCGATGCCGCGAGCAGCGAGCGCGAGATCTTCGCCGAGCTGGCCGGCGTTGACCTGCTGCTGATCGACGAACTCGGCGCCCAGGGTGGAACAGAGTTCGAACGCCAATCCCTGCACCAGATCATCGACACCCGGTACCGGAACATGCTGCCGACCATCATCACGTCCAACCTGCCGTCGACAGAGCTGGCGGCCTACATCGGCGACCGGGCGCTGGATCGCCTGCGCGAGAACGGCGGCCAGGCCGTGGTTTTCGACTGGGATTCCGCCCGCGGGGGTGACCAATGAGCCGCGCCCTGTTCAGCATCGAGGCCGAGCACGGCGTCCTTGGGGCGATGATGCTCGACGCCGAGAAGATCGACCTTATCGCGGCCAAGCTGACGGCCGGCGACTTCTACGAGCCGGACAACGCCGCCCTGTTCGCCGCCATCATGGACTGCCACGCCGACGGCATGCCGGTGGACGCCGTGACCGTTGGCGTCACGCACCAGTTCCTGCCGAGCGGTGACCGGGTGCTGGCCTATGCCGGCGATATCGCCAAGAACGTGCCGTCGGCAGCCAACTGGGAGGCCTATGCAAACGTCGTGAAGGAGCGTGCCGTGCTTCGCCGGGTGGTTGAGGCGGCCGACTCCATTCGCGAGCTCGTCGGCGAGGACCGGCCTGTGGCCGAGATTATCGCCAGTGCACAGCAGGCGGTTGCCGATCTGCACGACCTGGGCGGCGGCGGGCAGGACTACTGCCACGTCAGCGAGGCACTGCCGGAGGTTATCGACGAGCTCGACGCCAAGTTCCACCGTCGCGTCGACCGCGGGCACAGCACAGGCCTGCCGGATCTGGACGGCATCATCCAAGGCGCTCGCCCGGGCAACATGATCGTGATTGCCGGCCTACCAGGCAGCGGAAAGACGACGCTCGGCCTGCAGATCGCCCAGCACATCGCCACAAGCGGCGCCGGCAAGGGTCTGGTGTTCAGCATGGAGATGTCGAAGAAGGAGCTGATCAACCGCGGCATTTCCTCGCTAGGAAGCGTCCAGCTGAGCCGGATCGACGAAGGTCATTCGCTCGAGGACGGAGACTGGACTGGCATCACCGCCGCGGTGGACAAGCTGCGGAACTCCGGCCTGTACCTGTGCGATGCCCCCGGGCTGACCGCGCCGCGCATCCGCAGCATCGCCCGGCACGCGCAGCGCACCCACGGCCTGGATGTGGTGGTGGTCGACTACATCGGCCTGATTTCCTCCGAAGGCCGCAGCCAGAACCGCACGGTAGAGCTTGGTCGTATCTCCACGGCCATGAAGAACCTGGCCAAGGAGCTGAAGGTGCCGGTCATTGTGCTGGCCCAGCTCAACCGCGACTCGACAAAGCGCCCGGGCAAGCGGCCGGTTCCGCAGGATCTGCGCGACTCCGGCCAGATCGAGGCCGACGCCGACACCGTGATCCTCGTGCACCGCGACAACGACACTGACCAAGGCCAGAACGGGGTAACCGAGCTGATCGTGGGCAAGTGCCGGCACGCCAAGGTCGGCTCCTGCCTAGTCCAGCATCAGGGCCAGTTCTCCCGTTTCGTCAGCTTCGCCGGGCAGCGAGAGGTCAGCCAAGAGGATCTTGAGATGGGCCGCGGCAAGTTCGGGAGGGGCTTCTGATGATCCTCCCAGACCAAGAACAGCAGCGCCGCTGGCGAGCCCTCCGCGACGAGACCAAGCGCAAGCAGGCCGAGTCTCGCCGGCAGCGCGCCGAGCAGATCCGCGCCGAAATCGAATCTTTAGAGGCCCTCAAGGCCGAACACGCCGCCGCCGTAGAGGCGCTGATGAAGAAGGAGGCCAGGGCATGACCCCCGCCCAGATCAAAACCGTATCTGACCTGGCACGCCAGGGCTTCCAGTTCGTGCTGGAGGCCAAGGGAATCGTCCGCATGACTCGCGGCATCGACAAGCGCGTGATCCTGGCAGACGGCTCGATGAAGCGCGGGCACCACAAGTTTGGGCCGAAGGAGGCCAGGGCATGAAAGTCGGCCACGAAATCCCAGTCAACTCGACAGCCGCCCGCGTGATGGGGCGGGGCGAGGTGTACGAGTCTCGAAAGAAGTATTCCGCCATTTGCCAGGACGTGCCGCCGGCCATGCGTAAGCCGACTTCGCAAGAGCTTGGCAGCCAGTCATGGGCTGACCTGAGTGGCTTCCGCTTCGGGCGTTTCACGGTTATCGCTCAAGCCGCAGAGGTCAAGGGGTGGGTGGTCCGCTGCTCCTGCGGCAACTACTCGACCCGCAGCGCCAAGTCGATCCGCAATCCGAACAACTCGACCGACTGCTGCGAGGAGTGCCGGCATCTGCTGTACCTGAAGCGATCCGAAATCTGGCGCAGGACTGGCAAGCACGTTGAGTGGGAGGAGCTGGCATGAACAAGAAACTCAAGGCCCTGTGGCGGGCGCACATCGTCGACGACGAGCCCGTGGAGGTCCGCATCGTGCGGCCGAAGCTCTCCGAGATGTCGTTCTACGTGCTGATCGAGAGCGTCAAGAAAGGCGTAACGCGGGACGAGCTGTGGAGGGCTGAGCGTGGCTGATATCGAGAACCTGAAGCGTCTTGTCAGCGCCTGCAGCATCGAGCGCTGCGCCGACGAGGAAGAGCGCGACCGGAATCTGAACGAGTTCTACTGCGCGGTCGAGCCGGAGGACGTGGCGGCCCTGATCGCCGAGAACGATGCGCTGGAGAAAAATGCCGACTGCCTGGATCGGCTGGTTGTGGCCAATAAGGCGCTGGCGGACTCGTTCCAAGCCGAGCGCGACCGGCTCAAGGCCGAGCTGGAGCGGGTTAGGGCGGATGCGCGGCGCTACCGATTCGTCAGGGAACTGGCTTGGTATGTAGATCAGGCCGCATACGTCTACGACATCGGCAATTCGCGCTCGCCCTGGCCGAGTGAGCGGGCACCGGTCGATGCCGATGATGCCGAGGCCGCCATCGACGCCGCGATGGGCAAGGGTGGTGCTGAATGAGCAGCCCAACCTTCCCGCTCCGCACCGAGATGGACCGCCAGCGGGCTATCCAGATCCTGCAGCGCGTCGACCTCGAGGCCGGCATGGTCTGGAGCCTGCGCGAGGAAGCCAGATCCGACGCCCAGAACAGGCGTATGTGGAGCATGTTGCGCGACATCTCCCGCCAGGTCGACTGGTACGGCCAGAAGCTCAGCGACGAGGACTGGAAGCACATCTTCAGCGCCTCAGTGCAGAAGCAGCGCGCCGTGCCCGGCCTAGACGGCGGCTTCGTTGTCCTGGGCGTCTCGACCCGCAAGCAGAGCAAGAAGTGGTTCAGCGACATGTTCGAGGTGATGGAGGCCTTCGCCGCTGAGCGCGGAGCGAGGTTCACCACTGCCGACCGCTGGGGGATCGCGGCATGAGCCATGAGACCCAACTGCTTATCGGCGCCGCATGGGGAGCCGCACTGGTATGGGCGATGTGTAGGCGGATCTGATGCTCCGCCAACGCCAACCCGTCTACCGCTCCAGCAAGTGGCTGGCAGCGGTTCGCAAGATCGAAACCTGCGTGATCTGCGGCGCCTATGGCGTGCAGGCTGCACACAGGAATTTTGGAAAAGCCATGAGCCAGAAAACTGACGACTGCCTGACGGCCGCGCTGTGCCCGTCGTGTCATTCGGCCATCGATAACGGCAAGGACATGACCCGCGACGAGCGCCGGGCAATTTTGGACAAGGCCATCTGCGAAACGCTGGCCCAACTTGCCCGCATGGGGCTGATCGAGGTGAAGGCATGAACAAGGTTTACGAGGATATCGAAATCGTCATGCACGCGTTTCGGCTGGCCAGAGACGGCGGATATCGGCGCGCAAAGCCGCTGCTTGATGATTTGAGGGCTGCATTTCCTTCCGCGCCTGACGAGCAGATCAAGCGCTGCGTCGGGCGGCTCGTTAGCAAGTTGATGGAGGCCGCATGAGCATCCGCAACCTGCAATGGACCGCCGGCGCCCCTGAGCGGCTGGAGCCGGGGATGCTGCTGCTGTACTCGACCGGCTCCGTCCTGATCGTTGGCGACTGTTCCGACGCCATGCCGGACGGGGAGATCGCCTGGGCCTGGCTGGTCCGTCCGCACACCGTGGAGTGGATCGAGGCAATGGCCGCGGCGCACGGGGTGGGGAGATGAGCCACTACGACGGCATCGGGCCGCGCTGCCCGGAATGCGGCGGACCCCTGGTCAGCTTCAGCACATACCAGGACCGCATCTGCAACGACTGCAAGCAGCCTCAGCCGTGGGAGCTGAAGGAAGACCAACAGCCACTTGTCGCAAACAGCCGCGACCGGAGAGCCAAATGACCGGCTACATCGTGAAGAACGTCCCGGGCGACACCGATCGGTTCCACGTCTACCGGGGTGACGAGAGGGCGCCGGCGTTCAAGGCCAAGACCATCGACGAGGCATTCAACTGGATCGACGCGGACAAGGCGCAGCGAGGCCCAGTCGACGAGCTCGAGCTCAACGGCTGGCCCGAGCGCGACGACAGCCCACGCCAGCAGCGCATCGAGCAGGGAGGCGAGCTCGCAGAGGTCTACGGGGTGCTCGACAGGATGGAAGGGGAGCAAAGGGGATGATGTGTGGAAAAGCATGGCTCGAATTTGGCGACCCTTTCGCCTGCGGAACGGGATGCGATCAATGCGCACAAGCAGGAATGCCTGGAGCGGTACCGGCAGGCAGTGGAGCTCGCCAACTCGATCTACTCGCAGCTGAAAACCAAGGGGCGGATGTGGGCCGAGAGGGAGCTGGCGGCGCGACCGGAGTTGCAGGCCGAGGCCAGGGCGAAGCTCAACAGGATGAGGAGGGGGCAGGCGAGTGAGTGAGGCAGAAGCCACTCTAGCGCTCCACCTGCGCGCAAACGGCGTCGAGGCGGTGCGCGAGTACCGTTTCGCTGCCGAGGCATGTGGCGGGGAAGGCAGAGGCCTTCGCGCCCGTCTTGAGGCGGCAGGGCTCAGGGACTGGCGGGCCGACTTCGCCATCCTGGAGCGCCGGCTGCTGATTGAGGTCGAGGGCGGCGCATGGAACGGCGGCCGGCACACGCGAGGGAAGGGATTTGCAGAAGACCTGCGGAAGTACGAAGCAGCGCTGCGCCTGGGATGGACCGTCTATCGCTGTGACCCGGAAATGATCCGGTCCGGCAGAGCAATCGAAACCGTTCTGATGTTCCTGGGGAGGAAAGCGGCATGAAACTGAGCAGCGCCCGGCAACTGTGGCACGACGCGTATTACCAGCGCCGCGAGTCGACGACCGCCTACGCCCTGGAGGTCGGGATACTCGGGGCAATGGTCCAGAAGAGCGAGAAGGACCGGCGGACTGGCGCGGCCATGGATCAGGCGCTTGCTGGGGTGGTGCAGAGCGCAATCAGCACGCTGCCGGCCCACCTGCAGTGCTTCGGGCACTGGCTCTACAGCCCGCTGGCAGATGACGATCATCGGGAGATCGCCGAGGAGCTGGTCTATGCCATCGCTCGCAGCAAGGTGGAGCGCATGACAGAGGCCAAGTCAGGGCGCGCCCGGTATGTCGCCATGGGTGTGCTGTACCGCTACCGCCGGCAGCACCAGGGTGGGCAGAGCGAGGGGATAGACCCGATGCCGACGCCAGAGGCATTCCGGAAATGGCTGTTCGATCGGTATGGCGTGACGCTGGATTCCCGCAACTGGTCGCGCGAGTGGGACGATTTCATCGAGCGTTGCTTTGACGCCTGCAACGACCTCGACAGAAAAGCGCTTGCCCCAGTCGCGATGCTGCTGGCTTCGATGAGGGAAGCTGCGTGATTGTGACGCTATAACGTTGCGTTCTTGTGCGGCTAGGAGTACAGTTTTCCCATCATGTTTTTCCTCGCCCAAAGGAAAAACGACACAAATTCAGAGCCTCGCCTAGTGCGGGGCTTTTTCGTTTATGCAGTAGGAAATCAGCATGGCCGAACCCAGTACGACCGGCATCGTTGTCGCCGGCGCGATAGGTGCCGGCCTGATGATCAATGGGGAGGCAGCAATCGGCGCCCTCTGCGGCGGAGTCGTCTACTTCGTCGCCAATGCCGAGTTGTCCATCCTCTCCCGCGTTGCCTTGTCTCTTGTATCCGTCATCGTCGGCTACATGTTCGCGCCGGTCGTGTCGGGCATGACGATCTTCGGGGTGGGCCCCATCGACCTGCCAGGCCCGGCTGCATTTATCGCTTCCTCCGGGGTCATAACCGCAGCGCTCGCCGCCATCAAGGCCAAGCGGGCATCGGTTGCGACCAAGGGGGAGACAGATGGCTAATGCACTTACCTGGATTACGTTCCTGCTCTGTATCGTCACATTCGTCAGGCTGTTCACGTATCAGAGGCGGGGCGCAAAGTTCCGCCGCGACGTGTCCGTGATGGCCACAATCGTGATGATGGCCTGCCTCACTACCTGCGTTGAGATCGTGACAGGCCAGTTTGTGGTCCAGCCCGCCGCCTGGCCGATGATCGTCATCCATGGCGTGCTGGCAATCGGGCTGCTGAAGACCAGGGGCAATCTGGCTCCGGTGCTGAGGGGCAGCTGATGGAGTTCTCAAGATGACCAGGCCGCTAACTGATGACCAGATCAGAGAGCGGGTTAACCGTCTGTGCGAGCAGGTCGCGGAGGGGAAAACCCTACGGCAGATCGCAGTAGATATGGGGCTAAGTGTCGGGACTCTGTTGGGGCACGTTAGCGGCAGCCCCTACTCCGAGCAGTACGCGCGCGCACGCGAAGCTGCGTCCGACCTGTTCGAGGCCGACATCATCACCGAGGCTGAGGCGGTCACGCCGGAGAACGCTGCGGCCGCCCGGGTGAAGATCGATGCTCTCAAGTGGGTGGCCGGAAAGCGTTCCCCGAAGAAGTACGGTGACCGCATTCAGCAGGAGCACTCCGGGAAAATCCAGATTCAGGACATGACTGACGATGAGCTTGACCGCCGAATCGCGCAGCTTGTCTCGGGAGGAGAAGGCTGAGCTTCTGCTGCTGCTGGAGGAGAAGAAGCGCAGACGGGCGCAGCAGGCATCTCTGATCCAATTCCAGTCGCTGTACGACTGGCAGCTTAAGTTCATCGAGGCCACGGCAAGCTATTCGGCCTGCATGCTGATGGCGGCCAACCGGGTCGGTAAAACGCGCACCGGCCTGACAATCGATGCATTCCATCTTCTCGGCGACTACCCGCATGACTGGGCTGGCCACAAGTTCAGCGGCGCCCCGCTGTGCTGGTTGCTCGGGTTCTCGATGGAGAAGACGCGCGACCTGCTGCAGGTTCCGCTGTTCGGGCGGATGGAGGGCGGCAAGTTCACTGGCGGCCTGATCCCGGCGGACAGGATTGTTGACTGGAAGTCTGCCACCGGCACGAGCGGGGCGATGCGCGAGGTGCGCGTAAGGCACGCTAGCGGCGGCATAGCAATCGTCCAGTTCTGGTCCTATAGCCAGGGTCAGCACGCAATCATGGGCGACAGCGTCGACTGGTATCACATCGACGAAGAGCCGCGGGACAGCGCGATATACCCGCAGGTGATCACCCGGACCGCAACTGGCGATCAGGGCAGAGGCGGGCGGGGAATCCTCACGTTCACCCCGGAGAACGGGCGAACCGAACTGGTCGTCCAGTTCATGGACAGCCCGGCGCCCAGCCAGTACATGCAGCGCGCGACATGGGATGACGCCAAACACCTGACGGAAGAGACAAAGCAGGCGCTGCTAGACCAGTACCCTGCCTGGCAGCGCGATATGCGAACCAAGGGGCTCCCATTGCTCGGCACAGGCCTGATCTTCGACTTCGGCGACGAACTGGTCAAATGTGCGCCGTTCCCGTGCCCGGACCACTTCTGGGTCATCAACGGCATGGACTTCGGCTGGGATCACCCGCAGGCCCATGTGCAGCTCTGGATCGACATGGATGCCGACGTGATCTACGTCGCGCAGGCGTGGAAGCAGTCGAGGACCACGCCAGCAACAGCCTGGGGCGTCGTGAAGCCTTGGGCTCAGCATGTGCCGACGGCATGGCCGAGCGACGGCCTGCAGTCCGAGAAGTCGTCCGGAGAGCAGCAGATGGCCGCCTACCGGGACGCCGGCTGGACGATGCTGGCCGAACACGCCACCTGGCCGGCCGGCGGCGTTGGCGTCGAGGCCGGCCTCGTCGAGCTGTACGAGCGGATGACCACGGGCCGGCTGAAGGTGTTCTCCCATCTGTCGCCATGGTTCGAAGAGAAGATGAACTACCACCGCGACGAGATGGGCCGGATCGTGAAGCTGAATGACGACCTGCTCTCTGCGACGCGGTACGCCTACATGATGCGGCGATTTGCCCGGCAGCGTTACCAGATCAAGGCGCCGGCCACTGGCTCGCATCAATCCAACTACGACCCTTTCGCGTGAGGAATCCCCATGGGCGGAGCCAAGAAGATAGTCAAAAGTGTGGCCAGCGTGGCAACGCTCGGCGCTTCTGATGCTGTTCTCGGCGCAGCAAAGACGCCTGGTACGAGCAATACCACCGTTGACAAGGTAGACGGCAATGAGGTGTCGACGACCGACGCCGAGAACTTCGCGGCCGACAAGAAGCGTCGTGCGAAGGCTGCCGGCCTGTCGTCGACAATCCTGGGTGGCGCGACCGATCAAGCTGCGTCGACCACCACCAAGACTCTCCTGGGGCAGTGACATGGCGGAATCTCTCAGGCGGCGCGCCGAGAAGCGCCTAGCGCTGCTCAAGACGGAACGTCAGTCCTGGGAGACGAACTGGCGTGAACTGTCGGACTTCATCCAGCCCATGCGCTCGCGCCTGCTGTGCACCGAGGTGAACAAGGGAGACCGGCGCAACAACAAGATCATCAACAACGAGGCCACCGAGGACGCCGGCACCCTGGCTGCCGGGATGATGAGCGGGCTAACCTCCAGGTCCCGCCCGTGGTTCAACCTGATGACCAAGTCGCGCGAAGCGATGGAGTTCGGGCCGGTCAAGAACTGGCTGTTCGAATGCACCGAGCGCATGCGGGACGTGCTGCTGCGGTCGAACTTCTACAACTGCATGCATGTTGCCTATCTGGAGATGGGCGTCTTCGGTACCGGCGCGGTTTGGATCGAGCAAGACCCTCGGGCAGTGATCAAGTGCGAGGCGTTCACCGCTGGCGAGTATTACGTCGCCAACGGCGCGGACGGTCGGACCAATGCCTTCTACCGCGAGTTCAAGCTGACGGCGGCGCAGATGTCCGAGCGATTCGGCGTTGAGGCTCTGAGCCCCCAGGCGCGTGCTGCACTCAATGAATCGCGCCAAGACACGTGGTTCGACTGCGTGCAAATGGTCGAGCCGAACGCCGAGCACAGCCCCGGCAGCCGGCTGAGCCGGCATCTGCCGTTCGTGTCGCTGACATGGGAGAAGCCCGCCCCACCCGACAAGGTTCTCGAGCATGCTGGCATGCATGAGTTCCCCGTCGCCGTCATGCGCTGGGATGTGCTCCCTGGCGACTGCTACGGGACCGGGCCTGGGCGTCGCTGCATTGGCGACATCAAGGCCCTGCAACTCTACGAGCGCAGTTCGGCGCGACTGGTGGAAACGGGCGCGAATCCGCCGCTGCAGGCCCCATCCAGCCTTCGAGGGCAGCCCAGTTCGACGCTCCCTGGCGGCATCACCTATGTGGACATGGTCGGCAGCCAGAACCAGATCGCCCCGATCTACGAGCCGAATCCTCAGTGGTTGGCGGCCATCGAGGCCAAGATCGCAAGGCATGAGGAGCGCATCCGTCGCTCGTTCTACGCCGACCTGTTCCTGATGATCAGCCAGATGGACGACGTCAGGACGGCGACCGAGATCGCCGCGCGCAAGGAAGAGAAGATGGCCATGCTCGGCCCGGTGGTCGAGCGAGTGGATTTCGAGGGCCTCGACCCGATCATCGAGCGCGTGTTCGGCATCATGTTGCGCCAGAGCCTGCCGATCTGGGCCGGCATCATCGACGGAGAGCCGCTGTTGCCTGAGCCTCCAGAGGAGTTGGGCAGCGGCGAGGTCGAGGCGGACTACATCTCGATCCTTGCCCAGGCGCAGAAGGCGCAGGCGGTCACCAGCCTGGAGCGCTATGCCCAGTTCGTGGGCGGGCTGGCCGGCGCATTCCCGGAGGCAGCAGACAAGCTCGATTCCGATCAGCTCATCGACGAGTACGCCGAATCGATCGGCGTCGTGCCCACAGTTGTGCGCGGCGATGACGAAGTCGACACGATCCGCCAGCAGCGCGCCCAGATTGCCCAGCAGCAGCAAGCGCAGGAGGCGCTGGCGAACGGCATCCAGGGCGCCAAGCTCCTTTCCGAAACGCAGCTCACGCCTGACAACGCCCTAGGCCAGATCATCGGAGCCTAAATGTTCGACACCGACGAGATCCTGCAGCAGCGGGAGGACCAGGCGCGCCTGCTGAAAAGGCAGCGCATCGACGACGTGCGTCAGCAGATGGGCAGCCTGAGCGGCCGTCGCTTCGTCTGGAGCCTGCTGGTCGCCACCCGATTTGAGGCCAGGTCGACCCTGTTCGATACCCATGGCGGCCGGCAGAGCTACCTGCTCGGCGCCTACGAGGTCGGCCGCGCGCTCTCCGAAGAAATTCGCACCCTGTGCCCTGAGCAGTACCTGCTGATGGTGCAGGAGAACACCAAACAACCCGATGAGGTTCCCGAATGACCGAAGCAGTCGATACCGCCACCACTACCGCAAGCGGGACCGAGAGTGCGACGTCACAGGCCCAGGCAGCCGAGCAGCAAGCAGCAGCGCAGGAGCAGGGCCAGCAGCAACCCCAACAGCAGTCCGCGCAAGAGCAGCAGGCCGAGCCATCAGTCCCTGAGCAGTACAGCTTCGCCAACCTGCCCGAGGGCTACTCCGTCGACGATGCCGCGCTGGCCGAATGGTCTCCGGTGTTCAAGGAGTTGGGACTCACCCAGGAACAGGCCGAGAAGCTGGTCGCGCTGGACGCCAAGCGCGTTCTTGCAAGCCAGCAGGCGGCAGAACAAGCGGCCACTGATCAGCGCAATCAGATGGTTTCCGAGTGGGAGACGAGCCTCAAAGCCGACCCGAATTTCGGGGGTGCCAACTTCGAGGCCAACGTCACCGCGGCCAGCGAAGCCCTCGCTGCCTACGGGACGCCAGAACTCAGTGCGTTCCTGAAGGAGTCGGGCATCGGCTCGCACCCGGAAGTCGTCCGCTTCTTCCATCGCGTCGGCAAGGAAATCGCCGAAGGGAAGCTGCATCGCACCACCACCGAAGTTCCTGCGGAGCGCCCGCTCGCCAACCGCATGTACCCGAACTATCCCGCTTAAGGACCGCCAACTATGGCTACTCTCGCAACGAACCTGCCCACCCTGCTGGACATCGCAAAGCGCCTGAACCCGGACGGCGGCGGCATCATGCCGATTGCCGAGCTGCTGTCTCAGGAAAACGAGATGCTGATGGATATGCCTTGGTACGAGGGCAACCTGCCGACCGGCTCCCGCATCACGACCCGCACCGGCCTGCCCGATGTGATTTTCCGCAAGCTCAATGGTGGCGTGCCGAACAGCAAGTCGACCACCGCTCAGATCGACGAAGCCTGCGGCATCCTCGAGGCGCGCGGCCAGATCGACGTCGACCTCGCGATGCTGAACGGAAACACCGCCGCATTCCGCCTGTCCGAGTCGAAGGCCTTCATCGAGGCCATGAACCAGACCATGCAGCGCAACGTTATCTACGGCAATGCCGGCGTGACTCCGGAAGGCTTCACCGGCCTGGCTCCGCGCTTCAACACCCTGAGCGCAGGCACTGCGGCCACTGCCAACAACGTGATCAGCGCTGGCGGCGCCGGCTCCACCAACACCAGCATCTGGCTGGTCGGCTGGGGCGAGAACTCGGTGCACGGCATCTACCCGAAGGGCTCGCAGGCTGGCCTTGTCCATCGCGACCTTGGCGAGCAGGACGCCTTCGATGCCAGCAACAACCGCTACCGCGCCCTGATGGACCAGTACCAGTGGAAATGCGGCGTCGCCGTGAAGGACTGGCGGTACATCGTGCGCATCGCCAACATCGACGTCACCGCACTGACCAAGAACGCCGCCTCCGGCCCCGATGTCATCGACCTGATGACTCAGGCACTGGAGATGATCCAGGGCCTGACCGGCGTTACCCCGGCGTTCTACTGCTCGCGCCGCATCCGAAGCTTCCTGCGCCGCCAGACCGTCAACAAGGTCGCCTCCAGCACCCTGGCCTACGAGAACGTCGCAGGCCGCCCGGCCCTGATGTTCGGCGAGGTTCCGGTGCGTCGCGTCGATTCCATCCTCAACACCGAAGCGGCTGTCGCCTAAGGAGCCATCATGTACGTAGATAAGCAGGCTGAGTTCTCCGACAGCCAAGCCGTCACCGCGACGGCTATTTCGACCAACGTCGTCGATCTGTATCCGCTCGGCAACGCGGTCAACACCAACACCGTCCGCGATATCGGTGTCGGCGAGGATGTCTACTTGGTCGTCCAAGTGGACACCACCGCTACCGCAGCCGGCGCGGCAACCGTGACCGTCACGCTCGAATCGGACAGCGCGGCCGGTATGGCCACCGCTCCGGTCGTGCACTTCTCGTCGAAGGCCTTCGCCCTGGCCGAGATGGCCGCAGGCGCTACCCTGGTGGCGATCAAGCTGCCGTCAGCAGACTACAAGCGTTACATCGGCGTGCGCTTCACCGTGGCCACCGGCCCGCTGACCGCCGGCGCCTTCTCTGCGTTCCTTGCCAAGGACGTCCAGGCCTTCAAGGCCTACGTCAACGGCAGCAACTTCTGAGGAGTGAGCCATGGCTAAGGCAAACGAGGAAAAGTGGTACGAAGTGCTCGAACAGAGCTACATCGGCGATCAGCTGCGCAGCCCGGGTGATCTGGTCCAGTTCTCTGGAGAGGCCGGCCACAATCTGCGCCCACTGAGCGATGAGGAACTGAAGAAGAAAGGCCTGGCCTGATCGCTTTCAGCCAGTCGCGGCCCCTTCGGGGGCCTTTTCTTTTCTGGAGCATCTGCCGTGATCAACAACAAAATTGCCTTCGGACCTGATAGCAGGAGCGCGAACTGTGTCGGCACGGCTGGCGGCCTGACGCTGGAGAACTACGGCTACATCCACTGGGCGCTGATGCAGTCCCGCCAATGCGCCGTGCTGGAAAATCCGCTGGTCGATAACTGGGGGATCGGCGGCAATACCTCCCGCGACTTCAAAGGCCGCTATGCGCCGCTGCTGGCTGCGACCGAGGCCGGCACCATCATCCTGACCGGCCCGACCAACGACCGTGGCTCGGCCAACATGTCAGCCTGGGAGTCGATCGACAACTACACCGGGATCATCGACAACGTCCTCAAGGTCGGCAAGGAAGTCATTCTGCTCTGCGATACCCCGCGGGGTGATGCCACATTCACCAGCAACGCGCTGACGGGCGATCAGCTGACCAATCACCAGATCGTGCGCCAGTGGATGCTGAGCCTGGACAACGGAGGCTCCATTCTAGTTGCCGATCCGTATCCAGATTGGGTGGACGCGGTGAGCGCCTCAGCCTACGCGAGGCTTGGATATACCCATGATGGCCTGCACCCGTCGCCTATCGGGGCCTACTGGATGGGCAAGGCTCTGGCAGGTGCTTTGACGCGCAAGTTCGCCGGGCGCGAGGTGAAGTCCATCGCGACAAATGCCGATCTGTTCTCAGCTGCCAACCCGACCGGCAGCATGGTCCAGAACCCGATGGTTCGGAATACCGGAACTCCCGGAAGCCTTGGCACTGGCGGATCGGGAAATATCGCCCAGTACTGGAGTGGCACCAACGCAAGCGGTGCCTCGACCGTTACCCGCACCTACAGCTTCACCGCAGACGGCGTGCAGCAGTGCGTCCTTGGCGGCGCTGCATCTGGCAGTGCGGCAGCCGCGGACATTCTGAAGCAGACGGGCCTGCACGCGACTCTGATCCCTGGCGCTACCTATGAGGCGTTCGCGGATATCGAGGTGGACGCCGGCACGTCGAACTTCAGCAGCCTGCAGCTTGGCCTTGAAGTCACCGATCCGGTAAACGGAACCCAGCGCTACTGGGATGGAGACCGCTACCTCGGCACCTCTGTGCTTCCGAGCGTGGCCTACAGCGGAATTCTGCGCTCGCCAAAGATGGTAATTCCGGCCGGCGCGACCGCCGCTGCCCTGCGTCTGACTGCCTACGCCGTGGACAGCGCGGCCAGCGTGGCAATGACCTGCCGCCCCAAGGCAGTGTGGCTCAAAAGGGTGAAGTAAATGGCCAGCATTGTTGAAATCTGCAACATGGCGTTGTCGCGCATCGGCAACGGCGACCGTATCGACGCCCTCGACGAGGACACCGCTCAGGCGGAGCAGTGCAGCCTGTTCTACGAGCCATCGCGAGACTTCGTGCTGCGTGACTTCCATTGGGGGTTCGCTACGGCGTTCGTCTCGCTGGCCGAGGTGTCGGATAACCCCGACCCGGAATACCCATATGCCTACGCGATGCCGACCGACTGCCTGAAGGCGCGGCGCATCGTTGGCGGCTGTATTCCTGCTGACTTCTGGCCGTGTGTCAACGAAGGCTGGGCACGACCAGTCATCAAGCCCGTTCCCTTCCGAGTCATCAACGGCTCCAGCAACAGCCTGATCGCGACGACGATTTCGCCGGCGACGCTGGAGTACACGAAGAAGATCGAGTCGTCGGAGCTGTTCGACCCCATGTTCGTGTCTGCTCTCGCTTGGCGGCTGGCCAGCCAGATCGCGCCGGCCCTCTCGAATAACGCCGGCATCGCTCAGACCTGCGATGCCCAATATCAGCTCGAGATCGCGCGAGCCGCCTCCGCCATGCTCAACGAGGGCGTGAACGATTTCACCCGGGAATCCAGTTTCATCACAGGGCGCGGCCAATGACTCAGGCCATCCAGCCATCGTTCAGCGCCGGCGAGATTGCTCCAGCAGCCTATGCGCGGGTCGATCTGGCGCGCTACTACACCAGCTTGCGGACCTGCCGGAACTTCGTCGTGCTGCCCGAGGGGGGCGTGCAGAACCGGGCGGGTACCCGGCTCGTCGCCGAGGTGAAGGACAGTTCGGCCCGGACGCGCCTGATCCCGTTTCAATTCAGCACCGAACAGACCTACGTCCTGGAGTTCGGTAACGGCTATGTCCGCTTCGTCAGCGATGGCGGCCAGGTGACGAGCGCCGGATTGCCCTATGAGATTGCCAGCCCGTACACCACCGCCGACCTGCCCGAGCTGAAATTCACGCAGTCGGCCGACGTGCTGACCATCGTCCATCCGAGCTACGCACCGCGCGAGCTGAAGCGCCTCGGGCCGACTAACTGGACGCTGACCACGATCACCTTCGAGCCATCCATTGCGGCGCCTACCGGCCTGTCGGCAACAGCCAGGACCGGCGGCAGCGGCGATACCACGGACTTCGAGTACCGGGTCACTGCGGTAAGTTCATTTGCTGACGGGGCTGTCGAGTCGTGGCCGAGCAATACCGACTCGGTTGCCAGCTGGGATTCAAAGCCGGGGGCCACTCTGAGCTGGTCTGCCGTGGCCGGCGCGGACCACTACAACGTCTACAAGAACAAATCGTCCGGCGTGTTCGGCTTCATCGGTCAGGCCACCGGCACGACGTTCAGCGACATCAACATCACTCCCGACTCTGACGAGACGGTGCCGATCGGCTACAACCCCTTCAGCGGCACGAACTGGCCGTCAGTGGTCGGCTACTTCCAGCAGCGCCTCGTGTTCGCTGCGAGCAACGAGAACCCGCAAACCATCTGGATGAGCCGGGCCGGGGATTTCCATAACTTCGGGTACAGCGATCCGAACAAGGACGACGACGGCATCGAGTTCACGATTGCCAGCAGGGAGGTGAACCGCATTCGGCATATCGTGTCCCTGCGCGAGCTGCTGGCCCTGACCTCTGGGGCAGAGTGGACGATCACCGGCAGCACCGATGCGGGTGTCACGCCCGAAACCATCTCGGCCATTCCGCAAAGCTACTTCGGGACCAGCGACGTTCCACCGGCCGTCTATGGCAATACGGCCCTGCACATCCAGGCGCGCGGCGGGAAGCTGGCGACGCTGGCCTACAACTACGTCGACGACGGGTTCAGGCCGAACGACGTGAGCGTCATGTCATCCCACCTGATGCGCGGCTATGGAATCGACGAGATGGCGTTCTGCTTGGCCCCGAACGGCGTGCTGTGGCTTGTCCGCAATGATGGCGTGCTGCTCGGCTTCACCTTCATGCCCGACCAGCAGGTGTTCGGCTGGCATCGGCACGATACTGATGGCGACGTTGAGTCTGTGGCCAGTGTTCCCGAGGACGACGAGGACGCGCTCTACCTGATCGTCAAGCGGACCATCAACGGGGCCACCAAGCGCTACATCGAGCGCATGGCAACTCGCCAGCTCAGCAAGTACGGCAGCGGCGACTACGTCTATGACCGGGCCTTCTTTGTCGACTGCGGGCTCACCTACGACGGCCGGCAGTCGGTCAGCGCGACGCTGACGGGCGGAACCGACTGGAAGTACCCGAATCCGCTGACCCTGACCTCCGGCGGTAGCGTCTTCACCGTCGACATGGTTGGGCGCAGCGTCATCCTGTACGGCGGCGGAGACACCGACAGCATTGGCGAGGTACTGGTCGCCCAGATCAGCGCCTATACCTCTGGCGCGGTCGTCACGGTCATCCCGCAGACCGTGGTGCCTGATTCGCTGCGCGGTGTGGCGGCAACCCGCTGGGGGCTGGCCGCTACGACGATCAGCGGCTTGGGACATCTTGAGGGCAAAACGGTATCCATCTTGGCCGATGGCGACGTCGAGCCGCAAAAGGTCGTGTCGGGCGGCTTGATCGAGTTGGAAGAGCCGGCGTTGGTCGCCCACGTCGGGCTGCCCATCACGGCGGACTTTGAGACGCTTGATATCACCATGGCCAACAGCCAGGCCTTCCTGGGCGCCAAGAAGCGGGTCAACAACGTGGTGGTGCTCTGCCAGGAGAGTCGCGGAATCTTCGCCGGCCCCCGGTCCGACAAGCTACGCGAGTTCAAGCAGCGCTCGACCGAGAACTACGGCGAGCCGATCAACCTGCTGACCGGGCGTGCCGAGATCGTCATCGACGCGACCTGGACTGATACTGGCCGGCTGTTCATCCGTCAGACCGACCCGCTGCCGCTGACCATCTTGGGGGTTATGCCCAATGTGCAGTCTTGAGCCTGTGACCGCCCGGGTGATCAAGCGCATGGCCGAGACAGCGCGTGATGCAGATCGCCTGGAGTTCGAGGCTATCCAGGGGTGGAGCGTGCTGGATGAACTGCGCCGGGCGGTCGAACTGAGCTACCACTGCCGGGCGTTCTACCTGCAGGGCGAGCTTGCTGGGATCTTCGGCTGCATTCACCACGAAGAGAACACCGGCTGGCCGTGGTTGATCAGCGGAGAGGCAGTCAACAGGGGCCGAAAGGCCTTCCTGATCGCCTGCCGAGAGCAGGTCTCCATCATGCGGCGCAACCATTCGGTTCTGCTCAACTTCACCGATGCCCGCTACTCCAGGGCCCTGGCGTGGATGCGCTGGATGGGCTTCGAGATGCACGCAGCCGTGCCCTACGGGGTCAACGGCGAGCCATTCCACCCGTTTACGATGAGAGGTCAATGATGGGAGCAGCAGCGGCGCCTGTCGCCATCGGCGGAGGCATCCTTAGCGCCTACTCGCAGATCCAGCAGGGCAAGGCCGGCGTCAAGGCCGCCAATCGCCAGCAGGCCTACTACAACGATCAGGCCGGGCAGGTCATCGCCCAGGGCGACTTCGAGGCCGACATGGCTTCCGAGCAGGGCCGACAGGTTGCGGCATCCCAGCGCACCGGCTTTGCGGCCAACGGCATCGAGGTCGGCACCGGAACGGCCGGCCGCGTCGAGCAGGGCACGCTGGACATGGCTGCGCAGGATGCCGACCAGATCCGCCGCAACGCCTTCAACCAGGCGTTCGGCCTAGTGGAGCAGGGCAACGAGACGGTCCGGCAGGCCAAGGCCAATTTCCGTTCTTCCAGATTCAACGCCATGGGCTCGCTGCTGACCGGCGGCGCCCAGGCTTATAGCGCACTGAAGAGGTAACGCATGGCTCGCATCCCGACATACCGCAGGCAAGTGCGCCCCGAGGTCGCCGGAGCCCCGCGCGTGCTCGATGCCTCGGTAGACACGTCCGGCCTGGCCCGTGGCGCGCAGAATGTGGCCTCGGCGATTGAGCATGTGCACCAGCAGGAAGTTCGAGACGCCAATCAGACGGCCATGCTGGACGCCGACAATCGCCTCGGCGCCTGGCAGAACCAGACCCTGTACGACCCCGAAAAGGGGATGCTGAACCGCAAGGGCTCAGCCGCGCTCGGCATCACGCAGTCGTTCCTGTCCGATTTCGACACACAGCAGCAGGCCATCTCCGACAGCCTAGCCAACGACGATCAGCGCCGGATGTTCAATCAGTCCGCCCTATCCAGGCGGCAGAGCCTGCAGGCAAAGCTCGGCGGCTACGAGTTCGACCAGCAGCAGGTGTACAAGAACCAGGTCGATCAGGCCGCTATTGCGACAGCTCAAAACTCGGCAGCCCTCAACTACAACGATCCGAAAGCCATCGCTGAGAACCATGCCAAGCTGGGCGCCGTACTGCAGCTTCAGGCGCAGCGCAATGGCTGGGCGCCCGAGGTACTGGAGGCGAATCTTCAGAAGGCCACCAGCGACATGTACTCGGACATTCTGCGCCGGCAGGCCGCGCAAGACCCGTACAAGGCGCAGGCTGCGCTCAAGTCCTATCAGCAATACCTGACCGCAGACGACCTGACCCAGATCGGCGGTTCGATTGACGCCAAGGTCGAGCGCCTGCAGCAGCGCGCCGAAATGGCTCAGCTGCGGGCCGAGGCGCGGGCCGAGCGAGCGCTTGGCAAGATCAACACCCAGATCGCCAGCGGCATTCCGGCCACGGATGAGATGTGGTCAGCATGGGCGAGGCAGGTACAGGGCACGCCTGCGCAGGCAGAGTTCAACGAACTGCGCCGGCAGGAGAACGAAACTCAGCAGGTGCTGCGCCTTCCGATCGATCAGCAGGTCGCCTACGTGAACCAGCGGTCGGCAGAACTCCAGAACAACGGCGGCACAGTTGCCGAGGCCAGCAACCTGGCGCGCCTGGGGCGTGCGGTGGATGCCAACGGCAAGATGATGGCGGATGCTCCGCTGGACTACTACCAGCAGCGCCTGGGCGGTGACGTGCAGCCGCTGGACTTCAACTCGGATTCGCTGCCGGCGGCTCTGTCCGAGCGCGTGTCGGCCATCCATGGCATGCGGCGGAAGTTCGGCTCGACAGTGGCCATGAAGCCGCTACTGCCACAGGAAGCAAAGCAGCTCAGCGCGCAGCTAGAGCAAATGTCGCCGGACCAGCAGAGCCAGCTTTTCGCCACGCTGCACAGCGCCATGGGTGACGACAGGGCCTATGCCGGCGCGATGCAGCAGATTGCCCCTGACTCGCCGGTGCGTGCCCTGGCTGGAATGATTGCTGGGAAGCAGCGATCCATGACTGTCGGTACTCACTGGTTCAAGCCCGACGACGTCGTGACCAGTGGTGACGTTGCCAAAACCATGGCCCTTGGCGAATCAATCCTGAACAAGTCGAAAGCCAGCAAAGCGCAGGATGGCCGCAGTAGCTTCCCTCTTCCGAAAGACACCGACTTCGAAACCAAGCTGGCCTCCGAGCTCGGCACGGTCTTCGCCGGGCAGCCTCAGTCATACGACCTGGCCGCTCAGGCGGTTAGGTCCTACTACACGGGCCAGGCCGCCCAGCTTGGCGACATAACCGGCGTTGTTAACGGCGACCGACTCAAGGCGGCCATCAAAGCAACCGTTGGTGATGTCGTTGAGTTCAATGGAACGAAGACCATTGCCCCCTGGGGGATGCCTGGAGACACCTTTTCGAAGGCTGCCAGGCAGCGTCTGACCGACACCCTGAGAGCACAGGGCGCGAGCGAGCGCGATCTAGCCGCCGCCAGCGCGCTGACCCTGCGCCAAGCCAAGGACGGCCTCTACTACGTGATGCAGGGCCAGCAGTACCGGTACGGCGCCGACGGCAAGCCGCTGATGATCAACATCAATGAGGGTGCGAAATGAGCTTTGTCGGCGACCTGGCGTTCGATGACCAGCGCGCACTGGAGCAGGATGCACTGGAGAACCCTGCGCTATCGCCGCCTGAGCCAAGCTTCTGGGACGGCTCAGGATCGGCGCTGCTCAGCGGCATCACCCAGGGGGCAGCCCAACTTACGCTGCAGGCCGCCCAGTACGGCAACGATCCTACCCAAGCCTTCTTGATGGATGTGCCGACCGATGACGAGGAAATTGCCAGGCGTGCGGCGATTGGCGATCAGCGTCTGCGGGTGACCGAACAGCTGCGCCCCAGCGCAGAGACCAGCGGCACGGCGGCACAGATTCTGTTCGGGCTTGGGGATGTTGGTTCGCGGTTCGCGTTCGGCGCCGCATCTGGCGGCGTACCGGTGGCAGCCTTGACGGCTGGTTCGTCCGTTGGCGAGCAACGATTCAGCGAGCTTCGCGACCAAGGCGTTGATGCGCGCACCGCAGCGATGGCCGGCGCAATCGAGGGCGGCGTTACCGCTGCCGGAGCTTTCCTTCCGGCGGCGCGCCTGCTGTCGGCACCTGCTGCTGACTTGGCTGCGGTGACCGGTGCAAACGTAGGCCTTGGCGTTGCTGCGCGCGGTGGAGTCGGACAGCTTCTTGAGCGAAACGGGTACACGCAGCAGGCGCAGCAGTACAAAGCCCTTGATGCTACCGCGATGGCTATCGACGGCCTGCTAGGCGCAGCCTTCTGGGGGGCTGGACGCGCGATGACTCGGGCGCCGGCCGCTTCTCCTGAGACCATCGACGCGGCCCTAGCCGGAAACAACGGTTTGCACGCGCAGCACGGAACCGCGCCGGGCGCCCCTGTCGATCCGCGCTCCAGCGCTGCGCACCAGTCCGCCATTGATCTAGCGATTGAGCAGATGGCCAGAGGCGAGCCGGTCAGCGTGGGGGACGTGATCGACGGCGCCACGTTCATCCGCGCCAATCGCGTCGGGCCCGAGCCCGAAGTGGTGCGGCAGCAGGCGCAGCATGAGGTATTCGCGCAAGCAAGGGCTGAGCTTGAGCCGGTAGCGGCTGCCGGCCTGCCGAACGTGCGCGATCTGCGCGCTGAGCTTGGCGTGCTGCAGCGCTCTCTCGGCGATCTGCAGCGCTCGCATGAAGCTGTTGGCGACACGTACCGCGACGCATCCAAGGCCTTCCAGCGAGAAGGCTTGACGCGCAAGCAGGCAGAGCGCGCAGCGCGGGATGGCATCGCCCAGCAGCGGCAGGCTCTCGACGAGCAGCGCGGCGCAGCCCAAGGGCGTATCGACGAGATCGCCCAGGCATTGGAGGGTAACCGGGCGGCTGAGCGCGCCGGCGCCGAATTGGCAGCGATGGATCGCGGGGAGACGCCCGCACGCCTAGAGCCGCAAGTTAAGCAGCGCGCCCAGGAGATCGGCAACGCCTTCAAGCGATCTGCCCTAGCCAGCAGCGTTGCGCCGGATCACGGAATGGAGCTGAACCGCCTGGCCGGGCAAGAGATCGAGCGTCTGCTGCGCGATGGTGGCCAGCCGCTGGATGAAGTTCCGGCACGGCAGACCCAGGCAGAGGACTCAGTGCGCACCGCCCAAGAGTCGGCACCGGCCATGGCGAGGAACCAAGCCGAGCAGGTCGCTCCCCAGGAATCGCCGGCAGCAGAAGCTGCCATGGCACCGCCGGAGACCACAAGGCCAGCTGAGCCTGCGCCGTCCGGAGAGCCCGACCCGCTGTCCGGCATCGACCCTGCGCTTCCAGGCTTGGTCGACTCGATCATCTCCGGCGAGCGAGACCTGCAGATTCCCACCGGAGCGCTCAACGAGGACGGCACTCCGGTAACCGTTTCCGCCCGCGAGCTGCTGGCCGAGGCTAACGCCGAGATCGCCCGGGCCAAGAACGACTCTCAAGGCTTCATGGCTGCCGCCTTGTGCGCGCTGAGGTTTGGTGACTGATGAAACAGCAATGCATCCAGGCGGTTCAGCAGGCCATTGGCCGCAGCCTCAACCAGCCGGAAATCAAGGATATCGAGGCGCGCATCCGTCGAAACATGCGCCAATTGGCGCAAACCGATCCTGCCTGGCAGACGAAAACAGCGGCTGATCGCATGACCGAAGCTGCCAGCGCAGCGGCGAAAGAGCTTCAGGCTGACGCGGCGAAAAAGAAGCAGCGGGTAGCGTTGACCATCCTGGCGCATGATAGGGTTGCCAACCTAATGGCCCAGCTCCCAGGCGACCCACTGAAAGCGCTGGACAGGATGCTGGCCTTCGCTTCTGACTATCCCGGCCTGCAGTCTGTCGAGTCGGCCAGCCGCGCCATTCGTGACGAGGCCATGTCCACGATGCTGGACGCCATCGATATGACGCGCGGAAAGTTCCTCGGCCTGTTCGCCGATGCGGAAAAGGCGCGCGCACTGGTTCAGGAGCTGCACGGCCAGGACGGCGGCGTGCCCGAGGCAAAGGTCGGGGCCAAGCAGTTCGCTGAGGTGGCCAACCGCCTGCGCGAGCGTTTCAACCGTGCCGGAGGCGACGTCGGCTATCTCGATGACTGGGCGATCCCGCGCAGCCATAGCCAACTGAAGGTCGCCCGGAACAAGGACCAGTGGATTGCCGACCATGTGCAGTGGGCGAACCGCGCGAAGTACTTCAAGGAGGATGGCAGCCGGATGACCGATACCGAGCTGACCGAGTTCTTCACAAAGGCGTGGGAGACGGTAGCCACTGGCGGCGTCAACAAGCTTACCCCAGGACAGCCGTCTGGCGGCGGAGCCCGCGCGAATCGCGGTAGCGAGTCACGGCAGATCCACTACCGCGATGCGGACGCCTATCTTGCCGCCCAGGCCAAGTACGGCGACAAGGGGCTCATGGATCTCATGTTCGGCCACATCGACCGCGCCGCCCGTGATATCGCCTTGGTTGAGGCGCTTGGTCCCAACCCAAACCACGCGATGCGCTTCCACACCGAGACGGCCGCCAAAGAGATGATCCAGGCCAAGCCGGAGGCCAAGCCGCAGATCGACAAGCGCGTGCGCCGGCTGGAGCAGCTCTACACCGAGGTAGCAGGAACCCGCGAGCCGCCAGCCTCAGCGGCGCTGTCGAACGCCTTCGACACTTACCGCAACTCCAACGTGTTCGGCAAACTGGGTTCAGCGGTCATTACCGGCCTGACCGACCAGGGCATCATCGCGCTGACCTCAAAAATGAACGGCATGCCGGTGATGCAGGTATTCGCCAATGAACTGCGCATGCTCAACCCGGCTGACGCCACCCATCGCAGGCTGGCGTTGCGCGCAGGGCTCGGCATCGATCAGCTGGTCGGCAGCTTGGCACGCTGGGGTGAGGAGGGGCTTGGTACTGAGGCCGTGATTGCCGGACGCGCTTCCAAGTGGTCACAGACCGCTGCAACCGCGACTATGCGTCTGTCCGGAATGAACGCTATCGATGCCGGCAACCGACGCGCTTTCGGCGCAACCATGATGGACGTGACCGGCGATCTGACCCGCCGCTTCGATTCTCTAGCTGCACTAGAGCCTGGCGACCGCCGCCTGATGCAAGCCCGCGGCATTACCGATCAAGACTGGTCCGTCTGGCGTCTTGCGCAGCCCGAGGACTGGCGCGGCGCGGGCGATCAGGTACTGACGGCCGGCAGCATCTACCGCATTCCGGATGCCGATTTGGCCGCGCTATCAGCGCAGAGCGGCGTGTCGCCAACTCGGCTGCGCGAGCAGGCAGCCACCAAGCTGCTGGGCATGGTGCTGGATGAAACCAACATGGCCATCCCAGGCCCAGGCGCCCGGGAAAAAGCCTTCATGCACGGCAACAACCAGCGCGGCACCTGGAGCGGCGAGTTCATGCGCAGCTTCTGGCAGTTCAAGTCGTTCTCTGTATCGATGATTTCGAAGCATTTTCGACGAGCGATGGCTCAGCAAACTGGCTGGGGCAAGGCCGGCTATGGCGCTGCGCTGCTCGCATCGCTCACGGTGCTCGGCGCTATCGCCTTGCAGCTCAACGAGGTGGCCAGCGGCAAGGATCCGCGCAACATGCTGGACGATTCGGCTGGAGGCATTCCCGGCCTTGGCTTCGGCATGGCAGCCATGCTCAAGGGTGGCGCTCTGTCTCTGTATGGAGATTTCGCCTTCTCCAACCTGACTCAGGGCGGAACCTCTGCGCTGGCTGCGTTCGGCGGCCCCTTGGCGGGCGATCTAGAGACACTGCTGAACCTGCGAGGCATGACGGCCAACGCGGTCGAGAAGGGTGACGTATCGAACGTCGGGGCCCGCCTGATCCAGCTCACCAAGGGGCACCTGCCAGGCGCGAACCTCTGGTACACCAAGGCGGCGACGGATCATTTGATTTTCCATCAGCTGCAAGAGTATTTTTCGCCCGGGTATCTCAGCCGTATGGAGCGCCGCGCTCAGCGGGAGTTTGGCCAGAGCTACTGGTGGGAACCAGGGGAAGCCAGCCCATCCAGGGCGCCTAACTTAGGAGCCTCAGTCAGCAACTGACTACATTTCGTCGTGGCTTCGAACATATTCATGGCAGGCTGAGCTTGTCCAGTAGCCAATTGTGTTCTTCCGCATTGTCACCTTTCGGATCACTCCTTGTGGATCAGTAAGCAGATCAAGCTGGCACTCTGTATTGATATCCCCGCCACTAACCTGCTGCGTATAGGCTTGGCTTCCTGAGAAATTGGTCACGGATGACCCCGGCACATAGACACTTTTCGAACTTGACCAATAGTAAATCGTGTCTCCGTCAGCGAGCTTGTAGCTGTTTCCTGGGGCTCCGTTGGCGATGACAAACTGCTCTAGCGGCACCCCATTGAATCGCGACAACTCGTCCATAGTGGCTTGGTCGCTTACGCAGCCACCGAGCATGGCGATAACCGTCGCCGATAGAACCGACTTAATCAACATGACCCCCTCACGCTTGTTGTTACTTGCAGTGACGCGAAGGCTAGACGTAATGGCCGCATTCGCACAATCAGAAATCCGCTAGTACTTGCATTCATACCAAAGAGAGCCCCGCCAAGTGCGGGGTTTTTGCATTCTGGAGACCCGAAAATTGACCGTATCGACTAGCGAAAGCGTCATTCAATACGACGGCAATGACGCCACGGTGGCGTTCCCTGTGCCGTTCAGGTTCTTGGCTAGCGGCGATCTGGTCGTGACGAAGACAACGGCTGACGGCCTCGACCACGTGCTGGTGATGGGGACCGACTACAGCGTGGCCGGCGCCGGCGCGCTAAACGGCGGAACGGTGACCATGGCTACGGCTCCGGCCTCCGCTGAGCGCCTGACGATCTCCCGAGAGATGATCCCTCTCCAAGAAACCGACCTGCGCAACCAAGGGAAATATCTGGCCCAGACGCATGAGAACGTCTTCGACTACCTGACCATGCTGATCCAGCAGAACGCCGGCGGGCTGCGGCAGGTGATCCGTGTTTCGGCGACCGATCCTGATCCTGCCCGGCTGCCGAATGCCGCATTCAGGGCGAATATGCTGATGGGTTTCAACTCGTCCGGAGATCCTGTCCCCGTTGCGCCGGTGAGCGGATCAGCTTCCGACCTGGCCTTGCAGCTGCTGAACACCGCCGACCCATCCAAGGGCGCGGCGATGGTCGGGGCGCTCACAGATTCCGGGGGCCCCAGCAACGTTGCGGCTGTGCTGGACACTCTGCGCAACGCCAGCTATGCACGCCGAAACGCCGAGAATCTGCGGGCCGCGTACAAGCGCATGCGGATCGACCAGCTTCCCGTCACTATCGTCTGCCAGGGCGACAGCGTGAC
>NZ_SMMU01000034.1 GCF_004339665.1 Azotobacter chroococcum | reverse complement strand
CCGGCGATCTGTTGCGCGCCGACCAGGATCGAGCCGCTGCCGGCGCGCACGCTGCCGACGATCCGCACCAGGCTGTCCTGCATCTCGCGCAGCGCGCCCAGCAACTGGCCGATCTCGTTGCCCGAGCCGACCGGGATCGCCTGCGACAGGTCGGCCCGCGCCAGGCGCTGCACATGTTCCGCCGCCTCGCCCACCGGGCGGACCACCAAGCCCATCAGCATCGCCCGCAGGGCCAGCAGCAGCAGCAGGGCGACGGTCAGCGCGAGGCCGCCGATGATGGCGAAGGCGGTGAGACTGGCGTGATAGTCGGCCAGCTGCCGTGCGCCATGGGCTTCGAGGTAGGCCAGAGTATCGGCCAGATCTCTGGCGACCTTGGGACCGCGCTTGAAGATCATCTCGTCCTCGAGCTGGTCGTAGGTGCCGGTATCCTGCTCGACCCAGGCCTGCAGCTGCCTGTCGAGCGCCGCCAGGGTTTCGTCCAGATCGCCGGCCACCGTTTCCAGCAGCTGGCGCCCGTCCTCCCGGGCGAACGGCGGCATGGCCTTGAAGTCCGCCAGGGACGTGCGGGCCGTGCCGAGCAGTTCCCGGAGTTCGGCCTGCTGCTCCTGCCGCTCCACCATGCCGACCAGGCCGACGGCGCTCATCTTGCCGTAGGCCTCCAGGTGCGCGAAGACCTTCAGGCTCAGCCTGTCGATCTGGCGCAGCAGGTCGATGCGGGTGGCGGTCTGTGTCCGGTCCTCGAGCGCTTGGTTGGCCATATCGGTGCCGGTGTAGCCCAGCGCGGCGATGATGCCGATCAAGAGCGCGAAACAGGCCAGGGTGGTGGTGACGATCGCCCTGATGCTCAGGCTGCGCAAGAAACCCAACATGAAAATCTCCATAGCTAACTAGCGGACGTCGCGCAGGACTCGGCACGTTCGCATGTGCCTTGGAATGCAAGCGCGGTATCAGGTAATCCGTTCTCCTGCGCCTGCCGGGCGGTGTCCCGGCGCCGCGCCAGCTGGCGGGTGTCGACCAGGTTCAGGCTGTTGCCCGGCACGGCCTTGGCCTGCTGCTTGGCCTGCGAGGCCAGTTCGGCGAGCCGGGCGGCGTCCAGTTGCGCGCAGGTTTCGGGGAACAGCTGGACGCAGCCCAGCGACAGGCTGAGCAGCGGGAATTGGCTGGGGCGGCCCCGGCGGTCATGGCCGCCGAAGTAGCCGGCCTCCAGGTGCTCGCTTCGGTAGTGGCGCTGGCATTGCGCCGCGAAGTCCTCCTGCAGGCGGGCCAGGCGCTGGCGCCAGTCGGCGGAGGTCAGCACCAGCAGGAAGTCGTCGCCGCCGATATGGCCGAGGAAGTCGCACTGCGGGTCGATCCGGGCGCCCAGGCAATGGGCCAGGTCGAGCAGCACCTCGTCGCCCCTGGCGTAGCCGTAGCAGTCGTTGAACGGCTTGAAGTGGTCGATATCCACATAGCAGACCAGCGCCTCGCGGGGGTTCTGCAGCAGGCGGGTCAGGTACTGCTGGATCGGCACGTTGCCGGGCAGCAGGGTCAGCGGGTTGGCGTGGCGCGCCTGCTGCAGCTTCTGCTCGGTGATCAGCCGGAGCACGTCGATGGCCCGGCCGATGCCCCGGTAGCGACCGTCCCGGGTGATCACGAAGTCTTCCTCGATGCGCTGGCGGGCGCGCCCGGTCAGCAGGCGGCTGACCTGCTGCAGGGAATGGCCCTGGTCGACGGCGAGAAAGTCCTCGCCCATCAGCCGCTGGATCGGCCGGCGGGCGAACAGCTCGGTGCCGAAGGGCTTGAGCAGGACATCGGACAGCGCCTGGCGGTGGACCACGCCGACCGGGCGCTGCCCGGCATCGAGGACTGCCAGCAGGTTCAGCGAGGCCTGGCTGCGGAACCGCTCGAGGACCTCGGCGACCGGCGTGCTGTCGGCCACCCCCGGCTGCTCGATGAGCAGCATGCCAAGGTCGCCGCCTTCCTCGACGAGGGACGGGCCGGCCAGCCTGGTCGCTGGCAGGCAGTCGCGGATCTCGGCCGGGCGCTCCGCGGGGCGGGCGAACAGGTAGCCCTGCAGCAGGTCGACGCCCATCTCGACCAGGGTGGCCAGCTCCTCGGGGCGCTCGATGCCCTCGGCGATGATCCGCGCCTCGGAGGCCCTGGCCATGCGCAGGATGGAGTCGACGAATTCGCGCTTGAGCGGGTCGCGGTCGATGCCGTCGATGAAGTGGCGGTCGATCTTCACGTAGTCGGGGCGCAGCTCGGACCACAGGCGCAGGCTGGCGTAGCCGGCGCCGAGGTCGTCGAGGGCGATGGAGAAGCCCATGGCGCGATAGTGGCACAGCGCCGCATCGAGCAGGCCGAAGTCCTCGATGGGGGTCTGCTCGGTCAGCTCGATCACCACCTGTTGCGGCGCGATGCCCAGCTCCTTGAGCAGTTCGAGGGTGTGCCCGGTGCGCCGCCCGGGCTCCAGCAGGACCTCCGGCGAGACGTTGAGGAACAGCCGGCCGTCGAGGCCGAGTTCACGAAAGCGCTGGCAGGCGTTCTTCCGGCACAGGGCTTCCAGCTCGCTGAGCCGGCCGGCGTGGCGGGCGGCGCCGAACAGCGGCATGGGCGCGTGCAGGGGGCTGTTGGAGGGGCCGCGGCTCAGCGCCTCGTAGCCGTGGACGCAGCGTTCGGAGAGGCTGAGGATGGGCTGGAACAGGGTGCTCAGGGTGCCGCGGGCAAGGATCAGGTCCAGGGCGCTCAGCTGCTCGGTGACGGTCATGGAGGGACCCCCGCTGGGGTAAGGCAAAATGCCATAATGTTGGTGCCGGGCTATTCCACGACAATTCCATGACGGTTGTATGACGTTCGTGCCAGATTCCTCGAAAAAGCGCGGCGTCCGGCCCGGGCGCGGCCCGTAGCCGCGCCTCAGTCGCGCCAGGCGCGCGGGGCGAAGGCCGCCGGCCGGCCGGAGAGGGCCGTCGCCAGGCGGTCCAGCCAGACCTCGACCGGCAGCCGCGGGGCCTCGGTGGCGGCGCCGATGGCGAGCAGGCCGAGGAGCAGGACGCCGGCCGGGATGCGCCGCAGCGCGAGGCCTTCGAGACGGCGCAGGAAGAGCAGAGCGCCGGCCGTGCCGAGCAGGCAGCCGGCGACGGCCTCGGACACGGGGTGCGTGGCAGCGGCGATCTGCAGCAGGCCGTACCACCAGGCTACCGCCAGCGCCGCGAGGGCCGCCGGCCAGCGCCAGGCGGGGCGGATCTGCCGGGCCAGCAGACTGGTCAGGACCACCAGCATCAGGGTCGCGTTCATCGCCTGGCCGCTGATGACCGTGAGGTCCAGGGCGCGTATGCCGAACCCCCAGCCCTTGAAGGCGAGCTTGCTCAGGGCGACCGGCAGGTAGCAGGCGCCGAGGGTGACCAGCCAGGCCAGCAGCGCGCGCGGAGATCTTCCCGCCAGCAGCCAGACCGCGATCACCCCGGCCGCCGGCAGCATGACCGCCAGGTCGGAATAGCGGGTCAGCCCGTCCGGCAGCATGGCGCCTGTCCGCTTCGTTGATGGCATCTCGGTCCGCTCCGGCGTAGCATGGTTTTTTCCTTTTTCCAGTCATGATCCCAGTGCCCGTGAAATTCCTCATCCTTGCAGTTCTGGTCTTTTCCGTCGGCTATGTGCATCTGCGCGGCCGGGTCCGTCACAAGCTCCCCCGTCAGCTCACCGACCATTCGAGCTTCCTGGCGCCGCTGAACACCCTCCTGTATCTGACCTCCAGCGTGCCCAACAAGCCCTACCTGTCGCCCGACGACTTCCCGGAGATGAAGCGCTTCCAGGACAACTGGGAGACCATCCGCGACGAGGCGCAGGCGCTGTTCCAGGCCGGTGAGATCAAGCGTTCCAACACCTACAACGATGCCGGCTTCAACTCCTTCTTCAAGAGCGGCTGGAAGCGCTTCTACCTGAAGTGGTACGGCGGCGACAGCCATCCCTCGGCGAGCAAGCTGTGCCCGAAGACCACCGCGCTGCTGCAGGAGGTCGGCTCGGTCAAGGCGGCGATGTTCACCGTGCTGCCGCCGGGCGCGCGGCTGGTGCGTCACCGCGACCCCTACGCCGGTTCGCTGCGCTACCATCTGGGCCTGTCCACCCCCAACGATCCGGCTTGCTTCATCAGCGTCGACGGCGAGCACTACGCCTGGAAGGACGGCGAGGCGGTGGTGTTCGACGAGACCTACATCCACCATGCCGAGAACACCACCGACCAGGATCGCCTGATCTTCTTCTGCGACATGGAGCGCCCCTTGAAGTATGGCTGGGCGACCGCGCTGAACCGCTGGTTCAGCCGCACGGTGATGGCCGCCGCCAGCTCGCCCAACGACGCCGGCGACAGGACCGGCGGGGTCAATCGTGCCTTCAAGTACCTGTACCGGCTGCGCCTACAGGGCAAGGCGCTGAAGAAGCGCAGCCGCAACCTCTACTACAGCCTGAAGTGGGGCACGCTGGGCGGTCTGTTCGGGATGTTCCTGCTCAGCTGATACCTCGCGCAGTGCAGGAAACCGGGCCACCTTGTGTGGCCCGTTTCGTTACCGGGCGCTGCCGGAGGCGTCCTGCTTCCGGCGTCCCTTCCATGCCGGGGCTGGCGGCGGGCGAGGCGCTGTGTTGGAATCCGGCATCCTTGTCATGGCGCAATGACATTATTATCCCGAGGTAGCCCGTCGGGCGCTTCGAGCCGTCGCGTGCCGGTCACGCCGCCGCACGGTATGATCCGGCGCGGCGCGCACAGGGGGCCGGCCAGCCTGTGCTTCGGGGCGGGACCGGCGATCGAGCGCGACCGACCTCCTGCCCGGCCAGGGACAATAACAACAAGAATGGAACCCCTCCATGTCTTCACCCTCCATTGCCATCCTCGGCTCCGACCCGAGAGGCATCGGCATTGCCACCCACTTCGCGCGGCATGGCCATGAGGTGCTGCTGTTCTATCCCTCGGCGGAGCAGCTCGCCGGCGTCCCGGCCGCGGCCCGGGCGATCCTGACCGAGCTGGCCGATGCCGGTCGTTTCGAGCGGGAGCGGACGGCGGCGACCCTGGCGCGGCTCGCCACCAGCATGCGGCTCAAGGACGTCGCCGGCGTCTGGCTGCTCATCGAGACGCTTCCCGAGCGGCTCGAGCTCAAGCGGGCGCTCTACGCCGAGCTGGAGCGGATCGTCGATGCCGAGGCCGTCATCGCCAGCAACACGCGCGACCTGTCCCCCGACCGGCTGGCCGAGAACATGCGCCATCCCGGGCGGCTGCTGATCGTCCATTTCCAGAGCCCGCCCCACCTGATCCCGCTGGTGGAAGTCGTGCCGGGCCGTCTGACCCGGGCCGAGCACCTCGAGCGCGTCCGGGCGCTGCTGGCCGGGATGGCGCTGGAGGTCATGGTGCTGGACAAGGCCATTCCGGAAGCGGCGGATCCCGGAGCGTCGGCCAGCGCCTGCGCGCAAGCCCTGCTCGAGGAGACGGTCGACTAGGGCATTTTCATGAAATACCGGATCACTGCTGCAACTGTAGGTCGGGTTAGCCCGTAGGGCGTAACCCGACGCGACAGGCAATGCCGGGCAGGCTGTCGGGTTACGCTACGCTAACCCGACCTACGGAGCGGCCATCCACGCATGTCGTTATCCTGATCGCCCCCCAAAGGCGAATCTGAATAGGGTGAAACTGCTCTAGGGTCGGGCTGCCTTGCGTGGCCCGGTCGCGCTGCCAGTTCAGGGTGTGACGGCGGCCGTCGTCGCCGCATCGGCGATGCTGCCGCGTTCCCAGCCGCCGCCGAGCGCCTTGTACAGGCCGACTTCGCCGTTCAGCTGCAGCAGACGGTCGTTGAGCCGCTGCTGCTGGGCGGCGAAGAGTTCGCGCTGGGCGTCGAGCACCGTCAGGTAGCTGTCGACGCCCTCGTCGTAGCGCTGGCGGGCCAGCTCGTAGTAGGCCTGGTTGTTGTCGACCAGGTCGCCCTGGGCCTTGAGCTGGTCGTCGTAGGTGCCGCGCGCGGCCAGGCCGTCGGCGACTTCGCGGAAGGCGGTCTGGATGCTGTACTCGTAGGCGGCGACGTTGATTTCCTTCTGCAGCTTGGTGTACTCCAGGTTCCCCTTGAGCCGCCCGAAGGTGAAGATCGGAATGTTGATCGTCGGCACGGCGTTCCAGGTACCCGAGCCGGAGTCGAACAAGCCGGACAGATCGCGGCTGGCGGTGCCCGCCCGGGCGGTCAGGCTGATGTTCGGGAAGAACGCCGCGCGCGCCGCGCCGATGCTGGCGTTGGCGGCCAGCAGGCGGTGCTCGGCGGCGCGGATGTCCGGCCGGCGCAGCAGCAGGTCGGAGGGCAGTCCGGCGGGGAAGCCGGCGAGCATGGCGTCGTTGATGTCGAGGCCGGCCGGCAGGTCGGTCGGGAAGGGACCGCCGATCAGCAGCCGCAGGGCGTTGACGTCCTCGGCGATCTGCCGGGTGTAGAGGGCCTTCTGCGCGCGGGCCTGGTCCACCAGGGTCTTCGCCTGGCGCACGTCGAGCTGCGAGGCGACGCCCACTTCCTCGCTGGCCTCGATCAGTTTCAGGCTCTCCTCGTAGCTGGCCAGGGTCGACTCGGTCAGCTTGAGCTGGGCCTGGTCGGTGCGCCAGGCGAAGTAGGCGGTGGCCACGTCGCCGACCAGGGCGATGTGCACGTTGCGCCGGTCTTCCTCGGTGGCCAGGTAGTCCTCCTTGGTCTGGCGGGTGAGGCTGCGGATGCGCCCGAACAGGTCCGCCTCCCAGGCGCTGGTGCCCAGCGTCACGGAGTGGTGGGTCTGGATGAAGGCCTCGGGCTTGGGGGCCGCGCTCGTCTGGCCGCCCTCGCTGCTGCCGCCGCTGGCCCCGCCGCCGCCGCCGCTGCCGTAGTCGGCGGGCCAGCGCTGACGGCTCTGGGTGCCTTCCACGTCGATCTGCGGGAACAGCTCGGAGCGCTGCACGCGGTACAGCGCGCGATAGGCTTCCACGTTGAGCACCGCCTGGCGCAGGTTGCGGTTGTTGTCCACGGCCAGCGCGACCATCTGCCTGAGCGCCGGGTCGCGGAAGAACTCCTCCCAGCCGAAGTCCGCGGCCGGCCGGGTGGCCGGCTGCTCCGGCGCATAGGCGGCGTCCTGCGGCCAGGTGGCGTCGACCGGCGCTTCCGGGCGCAGGTAGTCGGGAATCATTGTGCAGCCCGGCAGTGCCAGGGCGCAGGCCACCGCCAGGGTCAGGTATTTGCGCTTCATGCAGTCACTCCTTCGGTTTCGGCCGTCCTTTCTTTTCTTTCAAACACCCTGACCACCATGACGTAGAACAGCGGCACGAAGAATATGGCCAGGAAGGTCGCCGCCAGGGTCCCGCCGAGCACGCCGGTGCCGATCGAGTGCTGGCTGCCGCTGCCGGGGCCGGTGGCGATGGCCAGCGGCAGCACGCCGAGGGCGAAGGCGATCGAGGTCATGATGATCGGTCGCAGACGCAGGCGCGCGGCCTCGCTGGCGGCCTGCAGCAGGGTGCGGCCCTGGTGCTCGTGGAGGTCCTTGGCGAACTCGACGATGAGGATCGCGTTCTTCGCCGCGAGACCCATGGTGGTGAGCATGCCGACCTGGAAGAACACGTCGTTGGACAGCCCGCGCAAGAGCGTGGCGGCCACCGCGCCGAGCACCCCGAGCGGCACCACCAGCATCACCGAGAAGGGCACCGACCAGCTTTCGTACAGCGCCGCCAGGCAGAGGAACACGATCAGCAGCGACAGCGCGTAGAGCGCCGGCGCCTGCGAGCCGGCGGCGCGTTCCTCGTAGGATAGCCCGGTATAGGCGATGCCAATGCCCGGCGGCAGCTGGGCGGCGATGCGGTTCACCGCCGCCATGGCGTCGCCGGTGCTGTAGCCCGCGGCCGGCTGGCCGAGGATCTCCACCGAGGAGATGCCGTTGTAGCGCTCCAGCTTGGGCGAGCCATAGACCCACTGGCCGCTGGCGAAGGCGGAGAAGGGCACCATCTGGTCTTCGGCGTTGCGCACGTACCACTTGTCGAAGTCCTCGGGGGCCAGGCGCGCGTCCTGCTTGCCCTGGACGTAGACCCGCTTCACCCGGCCGCGGTCGATGAAGTCGTTGACGTAGGCCGAGCCCCAGGCCACCGACATGGTGTTGTTGATCTCCGCGATGGACACCTGCAGCGCGCGGGCCTTCTCGTCGTCGATGGTCACCTGGTACTGCGCCTCGTCGTCCTTGCCGTTCGGACGCACCATGGTCAGCACCGGCTCCTGCGCGGCCAGCCCGAGGAACTGGTTGCGCGCCGCCATCAGCGCCTCGTGGCCGAGGCCGGCGTAGTCCTGCAGGAAGATGTCGAAGCCGCTGGCGTTGCCCATCTCGCGCACCGCCGGCGGCACCACCGGGATCACCATGGCGTCCTTGATCTGCGCAAAGCGCACGGCCGCCCGCCCGGCCAGGGCGAAGATGTCCTGCGCGGGCGTGGTGCGCTCGCTGAAGGGCTTCAGGCTGACGAACAAGAGGCCCGAGCTCTGCCCACGGCCGGCGAAGTTGAAGCCGTTGACGGTGAACGCCGAGGCGACGGTGGCGCCTTCCTCGTTGAGCAGCCAGTCGCGGGCCTCGGCCAGCACCGCCTCGGTGCGCTCGGCGCTGGAGTTCGGCGGCAGCTGCACCTGCACGAACAGCGTGCCCTGGTCCTCGTTGGGCAGGAAGGAGCCGGGCAGCCGCTCGAACAGGAAGGCGACGCCGCCGATCAGCAGCAGGTAGATCAGCATGAAGCGCCAGCGCCGCTTGAGGATGCCGCCCACGCCGCGCTGGTAGCCGTCGGCGCTGCGCTCGAAGGTGCGGTTGAACCAGCCGAAGAAGCCGCGCTTCTCGTGATGCTCGCCCTGGGGCACCGGCTTGAGCAGGGTGGCGCAGAGCGCCGGGGTGAAGACCAGCGCGATCAGCACCGAGAAGGACATCGCCGAGATGATGGTAATGGCGAACTGCCGGTAGATGACCCCGGCGGAGCCGCCGAAGAAGGCCATCGGCAGGAACACCGCGGAGATCACCAGGGCGATGCCGACCAGCGCGCCGGAGATCTGCCCCATCGACTTGCGGGTCGCCTCCTTCGGCGACAGGCCTTCCTCGACCATGATCCGCTCGACGTTCTCCACCACCACGATGGCGTCGTCGACCAGCAGGCCGATGGCCAGCACCATGGCGAACATGGTCATCACGTTGATGGTGAAGCCGCAGGCGAACAGCACGCCGAAGGTAGCCAGCAGCACCACCGGCACCGCCAGGGTGGGGATCAGGGTGGCGCGGAAGTTCTGCAGGAACAGGTACATCACCAGAAAGACCAGCACGATGGCCTCGAACAGGGTGTGCACCACCGCCTCGATGGAGGCGGAGACCATCGGCGCGGTCTCGTAGGGATAGACCACCTCGACGCCTTCGGGCAGGTAGGGCTTGAGGTTGTCCACCGTCTCGCGCACCGCCGCCACGCTCTCCAGCAGGTTGGCGCCGGGCGCCAGGCGCAGGGCCATGCCGGCCGCCGGCATGCCGTTGAACCGGGAGGCGATCGAGAAGTTCTCGGCGCTCAGGCCGACCTCGGCGACGTGCTTGAGGCGGATCTGCGAGCCGTCGCGGTTGACCTTGAGGAGGATCTCCCTGAACTCGTCGGCGCTGCGCATCCGGGTCTTGCCGATCACCGTGGCGTTGAGCTGCACGCCCCTGCTGGCCGGCAGGCCGCCGAGCTGGCCGGAGGAGATCTGCACGTTCTGCGCGCTGACCGCGTCGACCACGTCCTGCGGGGTGAGCTGGTAGCTGTTGAGCTTCTCCGGGTCGAGCCAGATGCGCATCGCGTACTGCGAGCCGAACACCTGGAAGTCGCCGACCCCCTTGGTCCGCGAGATCGGGTCCTGCAGGTTGGAGATGATGTAGTTGCCCATGTCGAAGCCGGTCATCCGACCGTCGGTGGACACCAGGCCGATGATCAGCATGAAGTTGACCTGGTACTTCACCACCCGGATGCCCTGGCGCTGCACTTCCTCGGGCAGCATCGGGGTGGCCAGCTGCAGCTTGTTCTGCACCTGGACCTGGGCGATGTCGGGGTCGATGCCCTGCTCGAAGGTCACGGTGATCTGCAGGCTGCCGTCGGCGTTGCTGACCGAGGAAATGTAGCGCAGGCCGTCGAGGCCGTTGAGCTGCTGCTCGATCACCTGCACCACGGTGTCCTGCACCGTCTGCGCCGAGGCGCCGGGGTAGGTGACGCTGATCTGGATCGCCGGCGGGGCGATGTTCGGGTACTGGGTGATCGGCAGCTTGAGGATGGCCAGGGCGCCGCCGAGCATGATCACCAGGGCGATCACCCAGGCGAAGATCGGCCGGTCGATGAAGAAGCGCGACATGATTCAGCGTCCCCCCTGGCCGGTGGTGGGCGCGAAGTCGGCCACCAGGTCGATGTTGCCGGCCTCGACCGGTTTGACCGTGGCGCCGCCGCGCACCCGCTGGGTGCCCTCGACGACGATCCGCTCGCCGCTGGCCAGGCCCTCGCCGATCAGCCAGGCGTTGCCCACGGTGCGCAGGGTTTCCAGCTCGCGCAGCTCGACGCGGTTGTCCGGCTTGACCACCCAGGCGGTGGCGACGCCGCGGACATCGCGAATGACCGCCTGCTGCGGGACCAGGATGGCGTTCTGCTGCACGCCTTCCTTGAGCTGGGCGTGGACGAACATGCCGGGCAGCAGCTTGCGCTCGGGGTTGGGGAAGACCGCGCGCAGGGTCACCGAGCCGGTGCCCTGGTCGACGTTGACCTCGGAGAACTTCAGGGTGCCGGTCAGCGGATAGACGCTGCCGTCCTCCAGGGTCAGGCTGACCTCGGCCTGGTCCTTGCCGCTGCTCTGCAGGCGGCCGGACTCCAGCGCGCTGCGCAGTTCGAGGAGGCGGACGATCGGCTGGGTGACGTCGACGTAGATCGGATCGAGCTGGTGCACGGTGGCCAGCGCCTGGGTCTGGCCGGTGGTGACCAGCGCGCCCTCGGTGATGGTGGAGCGGCCGATGCGCCCGCTGATCGGCGCCAGCACCTTGGTGTACTGCACGTCGATGCGCCGGACCCGCACCTCGGCCTGGGCCTGCTTCCAGGCGGAGATCGCGTCGTCGTACTGCTGGCGGCTGACCGCGCTGGTCTGCAGCAGCCGCTCGTAGCGCTTGGCGAGGTTCTCGGCGGTGCTCAGGTTGGCCTCGCTGCGGGCCAGTTCCGCCTCGTAGGTGCGCGGGTCGATCTGGTAGAGCGGCTGGCCCTTCTTCACCTCGCTGCCTTCGGTGAACAGGCGCTCCTGGAGGATGCCGCCGACCTGCGGGCGCACCTCGGCGACCCGGAAGGCCGAGGTGCGGCCCGGCAGGTCGGTGGTCAGGGTCAGCGGCTGCGCCCGCACGGTATAGACGCCGACTTCCGCAGGCGGCGCGGGGGCGGCCGCCTGCTCGGCCTCCTTGCACGCCGCCAGCAGCAGGATTAGGGCCAGCGGCAGGCTTTGGATGAAGGGGAATGGAGCTCTGCGTTTCACGGGGCGGCTCTCCTGGTGAAAGGGGGAAAGAGGGATTTTTGTACCGTATTGCGGTGCAGTGTATCATTAGGTGGTTTTTACTGGGTAATAGCAGATTCGTAAAAACCTGTGACAGGAGAGAAAATGCCGGCCGGTTCAGGGAGGAGTGGCAGGGGCGGTCGATTCGACCGTTCCGCGCCGGGGATGTGCGGGCGGAGGGGCCGCGATGATTTTGACGAGTAGCCAGTGATGAGCAGAGAAGCGCCGGAAACCGGCGAAGAGAGCAAGGCGGGCGGCATCCAGGTGATCGCCCGCGCCGCGGCGATCATGCGTACCCTGAGCGAGCATCCCCAGGGACTCAGCCTGGCGGCGATCGCCCAGGCGGTTAAGCTGCCACGCTCCACCGTGCAGCGCATCGTCTGCGCGCTGGAGACCGAGTACCTGGTCGAGGCCATGGGCCCCAGCGGCGGCTTCCGCCTGGGCGCGGCGGTGGGCCAGTTGGTCTACCAGACCCAGACCGACATCATTTCCCTGGTGCGGCCCTATCTGGAGTGCCTGTCCAACCGGCTACAGGAGTCGGTGGCCCTGTCCAAGCCGGCCGGCGAGAAGATCCACGTGATCGACCGCATCGTCGCCGAGCGCGACCTGCGCGTGGTGTTTCCCATCGGCGCCTTCGCGCCCATGCATTCGACCTCGGCCGGCAAGGTGCTGCTGGCCGGCCTCGGCGACGACGAGGTGCGTGCGCTGTTGCCCGATCCGCTGCCGCAGATGACCCGCCACACCCGCGACCTGCCGGCCCTGTTGGCCGAGCTGGCGGAGATCCGCAAGACCGGCTTCACCTTCGACCATGAGGAGTGCAGCGAGGGCATCAGCGGCGGCTCGGTGGCCCTGGACACCTACCTGGGCCGCTACGCCATCTCCGTGGTGCTGCCCTCCGCGCGCGCGGCGCGGCACGTCGAGGCGATCCAGGAGGCCCTGCTGGCCTGCAAGCGCGATATTGAACGGGCGATCGGCCGCACCGCCTGCCAGCGCTGAAGCAAGAGGCTGCAAGCCCCGAGGAGCGCAGAAACTACGTCGGGGCTGCAGCGGATGGGCTTGGCATCAGGTCTGGTAGCCGATGCGCAAGGCTTTTTCAGTCCTTCCAGTCGGTGTAGGGCCTGTCCCAGAGGTTGACCCCGCTTGCGGCGGCATGCTGGTCGATCTCCGCCAGTTCCTCGGCGTCGAACGCCAGGTTGTCCAGGGCGGCGACGTTCTCGACGAGCTGCTCCGGGCGACTGGCGCCGATCAGCGCCGAGGTCACCCGCGCATCGCGCAGCAGCCAGGCCAGGGCCAGTTGGGCCAGGCTCTGGCCGCGTCGGCGGGCGATTTCATTGAGCGCCCGGGCCCGCCGGAGATTCGCCTCGGACAGGTACTCGGGACGCAGCGAGGCGCCGCCGGGGCGGTTGACCCGCGCATCGGCGGGCACGCCGTGCAGGTACTTGTCGGTGAGCAGGCCTTGGGCCAGCGGGGTGAAGGCGATCACCCCGGCGCCGAGTTCCTCGGTGGTGGCCAGCAGATCCTTTTCCAGCCAGCGGTTGAATAGGTTGTAGGCCGGCTGGTGGATCAGCAGCGGCACCTTGTGCTCGCGCAGCAGGGCGGCGATCTCCCGGGTCTTGCCTTCCGAGTAGGCGGAGATGCCCACATACAGCGCCTTGCCCTGGCGGACGGCGTCGGCCAGGGCGCCGGCGGTCTCCTCCAGCGGCGTGTGCGGATCGAAGCGGTGCGAATAGAAGATGTCCACATAGTCGACGCCCAGGCGCCTGAGGCTCTGGTCGAGGCTGGCGAGCACGTACTTGCGCGAACCGCCGCCCTGGCCGTAGGGGCCGGGCCACATGTCCCAGCCGGCCTTGGTGGAGAGGATCAGCTCGTCGCGGTAGGGGCGAAAATCCTCGCGCAGCAGGCGGCCGAAGTTGATCTCGGCGCTGCCGTAGGGCGGCCCGTAGTTGTTGGCCAGGTCGAAGTGGTTGATGCCGAGGTCGAAGGCGGTGCGCAGCAGGGCGCGCTGGGTGTCGAGCGGGGTGCTGTCGCCGAAGTTGTGCCACAGGCCCAGGGACAGGGCCGGCAGCACCAGGCCGCTGCGGCCGACGCGGCGGTAGGGGATGCGCTCGTAGCGGTTCGGCGCGGCGCTATAGCTCATGGGGGATTCCTTTTCGCAGAGGCACAAGTGAGAAATCAGCTACGGCGTCAATCCAGTGCAGGGACTCGATGAGACCGATCGAACCCCAGCATAGAAAGCGGTGCATCACACGGATAGAAGAGGCTTGTGCTGCAACAGGTAATTTTGTGCTCTGTCGTGAAGACGCTGGCGATCGATGAAAGGATGGCCGGTACGGTACCGTACCGGCCTCCCGATTGAGGCGAGCCGTAGCGTTAGCGGCTGGTGCTCTCCCTGCTTCAGTGCTTATCCACAGCCACCGGGAGCGACCGACGGCCCCTAGAACCAGGTCTCCATCTGCGTTCCGAATTGCCAGGTACCGCCGGACTTGAAGCCTTTCTGGCCGAAATCGTCTTTCGTGCTGAAGTTGTCGAGCTCCTTGGACCAGTCCATATAGGTGGCGAACAGGCGCAGTTCGGGGCGCTCGAAGAAGTCTCCGGACTCTGCCTTGAAGGTCGGCGCCAGGGTGAATTTCCAGAAGTCGCCGCTGGCCGCTTGCCGGCCGTCGTAGCCGAGCGGATCGAGGTCCATGCTCTGCCAGCTGAACTCGTAGACCATTTCGAAGTTGCTGGTCAGTTCGTTGGCCAGGCGCATGTTGAAGGTCAGCCAGCGATAGTCGTCGCCGGGCACATAACGATCCTTGCTGTGCTCGGCAACCAGGGCCGGGGCGATGCGCCAATGGTCGCTCAGGCGGGTTTGGCCATACATGGCCAGGCGCAACGCCCGGGCATCGTCGATCAGCTCGCCGTCGGAGCCGATGCTCTTGAGTTCCGCGCCAAGCCCCAAGCCATACAGCAGCGCGGCCTTGAACATGCCTTCCTGGCCGAAAAAGTCCGGCCGGTGATAGGCCAGCAGGCCATGCCAGCCGCTTCCGGCCGGGCTGAAGCCTGCCTTGTTCAACCGGTTGCCGCTGTCGTCGACGTCGTATTTCTTATGGTTCAGCCACTTATCGTGTCCCTCAGGCTTGGGGAAACTCTGAACAAGTTCCATCAAATCTGCTGGAATAGTGCCTTCCCATTTATCGAGCCCCTCAGGCTTGGATTCCTTCTTGTTCAGCTTGGCATCGTTCTGATCCGAGTAGATCCCGCTGAGCATGAATTGCCAGCGCCCGTCGTCGAAGAACTGATTGAGAGTGCCGATATAGCTTCTGATGTCCTTGTTGGTCTCGACGTCGAAGTCGCCATAGGAACGGCTCATGAAAGAAGCATTGAGGCTCCAGTCGTCGGTCAGTCGCACGTCGTAGATACCGGCACCGGTTCCTTCAAGGGAAACCACATCCATGTCGAGCCAATGGATATCGAAATTATCCCGATCGCTGCGTTTGCCCGCCCACAGGCGCGCATCGCGCAGCATGGGAATGTCCCGGAACGACGCCAGCTCGTAGAGCTCACTGTATGCCTGCTGCACGTGGATCTTGCTTTCATCCGCCGCCCAGGGGTTGGGCGTCTCCATGCCATCGGCGATTTTCACCGTGAACTTCGCGTGCGTGCCGTTGCTGGCCTGGCTTTCCTTCATGAAGGTCACGCTCGCATAGGTATCGATTTCATTGCCCAGCCGGCCAACGGTACCGCCCACCGAGCCGGCAGGGGTCATGTAGGGACTGCCACGACCCGCACCGGACTCGTGTGAGTTCACGCTCATGCCGGAGCGCGCATACCCGGCAAAAGAGAAGCCCTCCGTCAGACCCTCGATCGGGTCGACCGAAGATGCCAGCTCCGAAGTGCGGCCCTCCAGGGATTGCTGGCGTGCTTCGACCTGGGCAACGCGCTCGCTGAGCGACAATTGCAGTTGTGTAGGTAGCGAGGAATTAATGGCGAACTGCCTGTTGAGGTGCTCGACCTCCCTGCGCAGCCGCGCGGCGTCGGCTTCGGCCGTCAGGGCACGCGCTTCGAGCCGGGCGAGGCGTTCCTCGACGCTTGGCGCCGGTGCGGCAAGCAGGTTGGTGGAGAGGAAAAGCAGGGAAAAGCCGGCCCAGGGGCGATAGGCTGAAGAATTCATGGGTAATCTCTTCTTGTTTTTGTATTGGCTTGCCAGCGACCGGTCACACAGGCCGGCGCCCGGAGCTATCGCCCGTGCCGGGCGGCCCGACGTCGCGACGTCGGGACAAATCGGGATGGGCCTGTGTCGACGCAGGCAGGTTGTCCCCTGCGCCATGCATGGGGGGCTGGCGAGTTGCTATCTGTCCTGGTTCATGGACGAACGGGGGAAAACCTCTCGTCAGGCCGTCGGTGTGCCCAGCGAGGGCTGCAGCGCCAGGTGACGCCCGAGTGCGTTGCGGGGCGCGTAGTTGCTCACCACGGCTTCGCCCGCGATATCGCGCAGACCGACCGACGGCTCGAGCTCGACCGGCTGCCCGGAAAAGTTGTTGATGCCTGCGAAGTCGCCGATGGCGTCGCCATTGGCGTCGGCGAAAGAGCGTGGGTAAACCTGATGGATCACCGCATTGCACCACCGATCCTGTCCCGTCTGGGCGCTGGTGGCATATATGCCGCCCTGCAGCGACAGCCAGAGCAGACCTGCAGTAGGGAGGGCAGTGGTTTTCAAAAAGTTACGACGCGAATACATATAGCTTCTCTATTGTTTGGCTTGTTGATAAGCAAGGAGGCATCGCCGGCGATTACTTGTTTGTCAGTAAGTGGAGCCGTCCATGAAAAAGTTTGGCCGGTAGACAGCACCTTATTTGCAGGGATGTCCCCCGCAAAGCAGACGATGCCTGCCGCCCTCTTGTTGTTCTTGTTGATTGCCGCCAGGTATTTGGTCCCATGAGGGGAAGTTGGGGCTTTTTCAAGGGGCTGTTGTTGCGTATGTCACTGCCCCGGAATAATTCGGATCAACATATGACCCTTCGCCACAGAGCCGACTCAGAAGGTTTGATGAAGTTGTGCCCGAACTGGCGGCGGAGCAGCCATGCCTATGACATCGCCCAGCCCGATGACGAGGAGGAGGGAAGTACCACCGAGGATGAGGTAATAGAGGAAAAGTTTCATGCCGTACTGCAAATATGGCATGAACATGACCAACTGCCATATCAAGCGTCAAGTTCATAGGTCCACCCTGGACTCATTGTTTTTATAGGAAAACTTGTCATCCCAGTCCAGCCAGCCATCGGAGGCCGTCTGATCGGCGGCGCTCGGTCTTTCCGAGGCGCTGCGGCTGGGACGCGATTGCCGTGAAGCTCACTTTGCTGCGGTTCAATCAAGGCCATTTTTCACAATGCGTTTCCAAACGAGCGATTGTCGATTCGGTTTGATCGCCAGATAAATATCAGACTGATCGCATTGGCCCATGGCTGACAAGATCATGGATTGATGAATGCCGTTTGTTTTCTCTCGATCATAAGAGGCGATTTGTTTCGCGAACAGGGGAAAGTTATGCCTTGATGGGGGGTTCTGTGCTCTGTGATAAGTCAGCACAAAGTGCGGCGTAGCGGTTTGTTTGGCGCCCGTGGATATGGATCAAGAACTTGTTCATGAAGATTATTTACAGTGGGTGGTGCCTCCAATATCAATCGAGGCTGTAGTGGTGAATAAATCGTCCAGTAAGGAAATGCGCATGAAGTATGCATCGGAAGTATTTGTTCAGTTAACTGGAATATGGGATGTTGTAATATCCCGCATCCGTTGCATGGCCTTGGCCGGATGTTTCCAGTAGAAGTTGAATGCTTTAGATGACCGAATGCTCGGTATCCTGGGTGGATACCGAGCATCGGGCACGCTGACGCTTCAACCTGAGGGCGGTTACGGTCCTGTCAACCAGACAGCCGTATTGGCGGGCAGCTCGCCCGGCTCCTCCAGCGGTTCGCTGGACAGCAGTACCTGGCTGCCCGCCGGCAGCTCGGCGGGCTCGGTTCCGAAATTGATCAGGACGCGGACGTCGCCGTTGTCGAAGGCCAGCACATCCTTGCCGGAATCGAGCCACTGCAGTTGGCCGCTGCCCAGTGCATATTCGCGGCGCAACCGCAGCATCTGCCGGTACAGCTCCAGGGTGGAGCCGGCCACTCCTTCCTGGCGATCCACCGCATAGCGGGCGTACGCCGCCGGTTGCGGCAGCCAGCTCCGGTCGCCCGGGCCGAAGCCGAGGGACGGCGCCTGCGCTTCCCAAGGCAGTGGCACCCGGCAGCCGTCGCGGCCGATGTCCGCGCCCCGGGTGCGGATGAACATGGGGTCCTGGCGGTAGTGGGTCTCCAGGGTGGTGTGTTCGGGCAGGCCCAGTTCCTCGCCCTGGTAGATGTAGGCCGAGCCGGGCAGGGCCAGGGTGAGCAAGGCCAGGGCGCGGGCGCGGCGCAGCCCCAGCGCCTCGTTCGGCTGTTCGCCGGCCGCGTCGATACCCTTGGGGTGGGCGCCGGGCCGGCTCAGGCCATAGCGCGAAGGCGCGCGCACGACGTCGTGGTTGGAGGTCACCCAGGTGGTCGTCGCGTCCACCGCGGCCGACAGGGCCAGCGAGGCGTCGATGACGTTCCTGAAGGCCGCCGCTTCCCAGCCTTCGAGCAGCAGGTAGTCGAAATTGAACGCTTGCTGCATCTCGTCGGGGCGGAGGTAGTTCGGCCGGGAGTGGGGGCCGACCACGGCCTCGGCCACCATCATGCGCTCGCCCGGGTATTCGTCGAGGATGCGGCGCCAGGTGCGGTAGATCTCGTGCACGCCGTCCTGGTCCCACATGGGGCCGACCAGCACGCCGTTTTCCTTGCGGTGTTCGGCATCGGGCAGTTCCGCGTCCTTGACCAGGCCGTGCGCCACGTCGACCCGAAAGCCGTCCACGCCCCGGTCCAGCCAGAAGCGCAGCACCTCCTCGAACTCGGCGCGCACCTGCGGGTTGTCCCAGTTCAGGTCGGGCTGCTTGCTGTCGAACAGGTGCAGATACCATTGCCGGTCGCCCGGCGCCCGCGACCAGGCCTGGTCGCCGAATACGCTCTGCCAGTTGTTGGGCGGCAGTTCGCCATTCGCGCCGCGACCGTCGCGGAACAGGTAACGGGCGCGTTCGGGGCTGCCGGGTGGCGACTTGAGCGCCGCCTGGAACCAGGCGTGCTCGTCGGAGCTGTGGTTGGGCACCAGGTCGACGATCACCTTGATGCCCAGGCCATGGGCCTCGTGCAACAGCCGATCGAAATCCTCCAGCGTGCCGAACAGCGGATCGACCGCGCGGTAGTCGGCCACGTCGTAGCCGGCGTCGGCCTGGGGCGATTGATAGAAGGGTGACAGCCACAGCGCATCCACGCCCAGGCGCTTCAGGTAGGGCAGGCGCGAAGCGATCCCCGGCAGGTCACCGATCCCGTCGCCGTTGGCGTCGGTGAAGGAGCGCGGGTAGATCTGATAGATGATCGCATCAGTCCACCACGCCAGCCCGGCCTCGGCTGCCTGGAGGCTGGCCGCGGAGGTGCCGCCCGGGAGCGCCTCCAAGGGCGAAGTCACGGCGGTCATGACGACGGTGCTTGAAAGTTTGCGACGAAACATATGCACTTCCTGTTGTCGAGCCTGTCGACGGGCGACAGGCGCATTTCCTTGTGCATCGGCCGAAAAAGAAGCAGGTCGCTACAGCGGCCGGTAGGTCAGGACCATGCGCATATCGATCTTTTGATTGCGCTGCAGCAGTTGCAGTCCTGGCCGGCCTTCCAGGTGATGGGCATTGATGGGATGGGAAACCGGCTCGAAGCAGAAGAAGTCTTTGCCCGGTGGGGTATACAGCACGAAGAAACTGGAGTTGGTTGCAGAGCATTCCAACTGATAGCCAGCCTCCGGCTGCTTTATCAGAAACCGGCCGTTCCAGCCGGAAAAGGCATGGTCGATCAGGGTCTTCGGCAACCTGTTGGCATCGGCGAAACGCCAGTCGCCCTCGATGGCGCTTTCGACGCGCGGCAGGCGCTGGTTTTCCTCGAACCAGACGGCTTCGGCGAAGGCCTGAAGTTGCGTGTTTTCCCAGCGGGGGAAAAAGGGGTGAAGCCCGATTCCATACCAGGCCGGATAGTGATCCAGATGCTCTACGGACAACTCCAGGATGAGACTGTCATCGGCCAGGCTGATTTTCTGCTCGGCCTTGTAGGGATAGGGGTCTTGAGAGACCAGCCGAAGCAGGGCCTCCTGCGCAGAGCAACTGACCACTTCCCAGGGTTGATGCCAGGCAGTGCCGTGGATGGGATAGGGTTCATCCTCCTGGAAACAGGACAAGGAAAGCCATCCTCGTGCAGTTTCATAGCCGCTGTGCTCTATCCGGTTCGACCAGGGCACCAATGGAAAGCAGGCGAGTTTTCCCCAACTATAAGGAGTGTGTTTATTGTCGACCGGACTTTGGAGAAGTGGCTGGCCAGAATCCATGGCAACCCAACTTGCAATGCCTCCGCCGAGTTCGGGGAGTAGTTCAAGACGCGTCGATTCATTCTGCAGGGTAATCATGAAAAACCACCAAACTAGAGGATGACTTGATATTCGGGCAGACCTTGAATCCCGAGTTCGAAACTGAAGGTCGATCCGGCATGCCGCGACGCCGGATCGGACGGCTCTTGCTGTGCGGAGGTGGCAAACAAGGTGGTCAGGCTCTCGCCGCCGAATGCCACGCAGGTCATGTTTTTCGCCGGACAGTCGAGGATGCTCTCCAGCATGCCGTTTGGCGTATAGCGGACAATGATTCCCGCACCCCAGGTGGCATTCCAGAGATGGCCAAAGTTGTCCACGGTTGCACCGTCCGGGTTATAGCCAAGATCCCGGCAGTTTATGAATAATTCGGGCTCGCCCACCGGCCAGCCATCATGCTCCGCCAGAGGTTGGCGCCAGATCATGCCTTCGGCGGTATCTGCGAAATATCCATAGCGGCGGTCCGGCGAAAAGCAGATGGCATTGGGGATGGTGATGGAGGGGAACAGGGGCCGGAGTTCTCCCTTGAAGTATCGATAGATGGCTCCGGCCTTGTACTGCGCCTGTTTTCCCATGGTGCCGATCCAGAATCCGCCCCAGGGATCGGCACGACCGTCATTCGACCGGGTGAGCGGGTTGTCGGTCTCCAAGGGGATAACCTGGCATTGTTTGCCGGTCTCGATATCGAAGGTAAACAGTGCCCTCTCGCCGGCGATCAGCAGCGTGCTTGAATCCACCCATCCGGCGGCCGATACGCAATTATCGAAGTTCCACTCTTGCTGGCGGCCAGCAAAGTTGGAGAGCAACTTGCGGCCAAGAATATCGAACCAGAACAGCTGTTTCCGCTCGGGATGCCAGATTACACCTTCGCCCAAGATACAGCTTCGTGCATCGAACACATCATGAATCATGAACACTATCCTGAGTTTTGCACGGTATCGTCCGGCGACTTTCAGGTTATAAAGTCGAGCCTCTGCAGAAACCGTAAGGAGTAGAGCCGGCAACCCCGAGGCAAAATAAAAACACTCCAGGGCTGACTTTTTGTCGAACAGACTTATACCCAGCCGCCATCGACGACGAAGTTCTGCGCGGTACACATGGCCGCCGCGTCGGACGCGAGAAAAAGCGCCATGCTGGCGATGTGCGCCGGCTCCAGGCTGCCCGGCAGGCACTGGCTGCGCTTGATCAGCTCCCTGGCCGCGTCGTCGACCCAGAGGGCGAGCTGCTTGTCGGTCATCACCCAGCCCGGAACCAGGGTATTGACCCGGATACGGTGGGGGCCCAGCTCGCGCGCCAGGGTCTTGGTCAGGCCGTGGGTGGCCGCCTTGCTGGCCGCGTAGACCGGATAGCCGCTGGAGCCCATCATCCAGCCGATGGAGCCGAAGTTGACGATCGAGCCGCCGCCGGCTTCCTTCATCATCGGCGCCACCGCCTGGATGGCGAAGAAGGCATGCTTGAGGTTCACGGCGATCAACTGGTCGAACCTGTCGGAACCGACCTCTTCCAGGGTGTGGCGGGTGTCGCTGGCGGCATTGTTGATCAGGACGGTGATCGGCCCCAGTGCCTTGGCGAGGCTCTCGATGGCCTCCCGATAGGCGCTTTCCCGGGTGATGTCGCAGCAGCGAAAACCGACCTCGTGTCCCTCGGCAAGCAGCTCGGCTTCCAGCTTTTCGCCGGCCTCCCGGGCGATGTCGACGAAGGCGACCCGGGCGCCTTGCCTGGCGAAGGCGCGGACCATGGCCTCGCCGATTCCCGATCCGCCGCCCGAAACCAGTACGGTCTTGCCCTTGAGGTCCGGATAGACGGGATGCAGGTCCATTTTATTGCTCGATACCATATCAACCTCTCAATGTGTCTCTTGTTGTTCACGGCCATCGCATGGCTTGGCCGGCTCGCCGATCTGCAAGGTTTTATGTTGATTTCCTGCACATCGGCTGGCCGGTTGCTTTCAGGCGATTGATTCAGTTGTCGCTACTTCGAGATCAGCGCTGGGGACAGCGCAGGGGCGTCGATCACGGCAGGGCCGTCCTCGCGGGTGTCCGCCGAGTAGGTACTTTTATGCCTGCCCCGATCGAGGCTGAAGATCGAAACGACGGTGAACAGCAGGGCCAGGCCGCCCAGGAGCAGATACCCTTCCCGGAAGCCGAAGGCCCCGTACATATAGCCGGCCAGGGGGGAAATGAGGCTGACGCCGATGCCCTTGGCGAAGATGAAGCCCATCATGTAGATGGTCGCGGACAGCCGGGTATCGAAGACGTCTTCGATGTACTTGAACATGCCGACATAGATCAAGGGCACTTCCAGGGCATGCAGCATCTTCAAGGCAACCACTTCGGCAGGACTCGACGCGAAGGCGGAACCGATGATGCGTATCGCCATCACGACTCCGGCAACGATCAAGGCATTCTTTCCGCCGATACGGGTCAACACCCAGGGAACGCAGAACATCATGAGTGCGACTCCGCCTTCGGTCAGCGTGGTCACGAAGCCGAACACCTGGGTGCCCTGCTGTGGCGAGGCGAAGAAGCTGCGGAAGAAGTTCGCGAATTGCTGGTCGAACACATCGTAGAGACAGGCGACGCCCACGACATACAGCACCAGGGACCAGAAACGTCGATCGGACACCAGATCCTTGACCGCCGCATAGGAAACGGGCGCCGGCTTTTCCTGCAGGTCATCGGTCTGGGCGACGGTCGAGCCCGGCTGGACTCTCCAGAACAGCAGGGCCAGCACCAGGGCGCAGCCCGAGCCGATCCAGAAAATCGTTTCGGGATTCTCGCTGACCAGCATTCCCGAGAGGGCCGCGGAGCTGCCGTAGCCGATGGCGCCGAACATGCGTACTCGGCCATAGGTGATATCACCGGCCCGGCAGGCCTTCTCGAGATAGGTCTCCAGTGTCCCGCCGCCGGCGGCGAAGATGATGCCCAGATAGAGACCGCCGGCCAGAACGCCCACCAGCAGGTTCTCTGTCAGCAATGGCATGAATACCCACTGCATGTAGGGGGCCAGTAGGGTCAGCAGGGCGACGATGCACCAGATCAGGTGCTTGCGATTGTCCAGACGGTCGGTCAGCACGCCGAACAGCGGCTGAAGCAGCATGGCGATGATCGCCTTGCAGCCGAACAGCAGACCGATGGCGCCGGCATCCAGCTTGGCCGCGTCGCCCAGCCAGATGACGAGGAAGGGGACCGTTCCACCGGCGATGAAGTAATAGAGGAAGAAGATCATGCCGTATTTGAAATAGGGAAGGGCACGACCCGCTGCAGTATCAGTATCGAGCGTCAAGTTCATTGGTATACCCCGGCTCATTGTTTTTATCGGGAAATTTTTCGTTTTGACTTGACTGGCCGTCAGACTCCGTCTGACCGGCAGCGCTTGAGCTTTTTCAGGGCACCAAGCGAGCGTGAAGGCCTGACGGCGGTCAAGTCCGCTCTATGTCTCGTTGAAAAGCCAACCCTCGAGACAGGGTTTTCGCTCAGCCGGAAGGGCGGTCAGCCCAGGTGCGGCAGCCAGCCCTGGTGGGCCTCGATCAGCTCGTCGACCAGGGTGTCGATCTCGTCGAGGCTGAGTTCGGCAGCGGTGTGCGGGTCGAGCATCGCCGCCTGCTTGACGTGCTCGCGACGGCCGCTGGCCAGCGCCTCCACGGTCAGGGTCTGCACGTTGATGTTGGTCTGCATCAGGGCGGCGAGGCCGGCCGGCAGGTTGCCGATGCGGGTCGGCTGGATGCCGTTGTGGTCGACCACGCAGGGCACCTCGACGCAGGCGCTTTCCGGCAGGTTGGCGATCAGCCCGGTATTCATGACGTTGCCGTTGATCAGGGTCGGCTTGCCGGTCAGTTCGGCCTCGATGATCTGCGAGGCGTATTCGTGGCTGCGGCAGATCTTGAGGCCTTCGCCTGCCAGCAGGGCTTGCTCCTGCTGTCCCCATTCACCGATCTGTTTCTCGCAGCGGCGGATGTATTCGTCGAGCGGGATGTTGAACTGCTCGACCAGGTCGGGGCGATGGCGCTTGATGAACCAGGGCACGTATTCGGCGAAGTGCTCGGAAGACTCGGTGACGAAATGGCCGAAGTGCTTGAACACTTCGTAGCGGACCCGGTTCCAGTCGGGCACTTTGCCGGTGTCGAGCACCGAGCGGATGCGCGGGTACAGGTCCTCGGTGCGGCCGTCCGGCAGCAGGCGCTCGAAGGACAGGTAGAAGGCCATGTGGTTGATGCCCGCGCAGCGGTAGCGGATCTCGTCGATCGGCACGCCGATGTCCTCGGCCAGCTCCTTGGCGGTGCCCTGCACGGAATGGCAGAGCCCGACGGTGCGAACTTCCGGGGCGAAACGATTCAGCGCCAGGCAGTTGATGGCCATCGGATTGACGTACTGCAGCATCAGCGCATTCGGGCAGAGTTCGCGCATGTCCTTGGCGATGTCCACCAGCACGGGTGCGGTGCGCAGGCCGCGCATGATGCCGCCGATGCCCAGGGTGTCGCCGATGGTCTGGCGCAGGCCATGGCGCTTCGGCACCTCGAAGTCGGTCACGGTGCCGGGCTTGTAGCCGGCCACCTGGATCATGGTGATCACGTAGTCGGCGCCGTCCAGAGCGCGCCGCCGGTCGGTGGTGGCTTCGAAGGTGGGCGAGGCGCCGACCGCCTCGGCGATCTTGCCGGCGACCAGCTGCGAGGTTTCCAGCCGATGCGGGTCGATGTCCATCAAGGCGATATGGGCATTGCGCAGCTTCTCGACCTGCAACAGATCGCCCAGCAGGTTCTTCATGAATACCGTCGAACCGGCACCGATCAGGGCGATCTTGGTGGCTTTGAGAGTCATCTGCTTCTCCTCTTGTTTTACTTGTAATAAGCACTATCGGTTCAGGGCAAGGACGTCTTGGCAAGAACCGCTGGAATTCCATGGTAGGAGTCGGTCCACCCCCCGAATAGAAGAGATTCATGCCATGACGGGTAATTCTGTGCTCTGCATTGTTCGGACAGGAAAATCCTGACAATCCCGATATATGGGATTTGGTTTCATATGTTGAAACAGGCGGGAATCCGGTTTAGTGTCTTTCCACAGCGGGTGCGACGCCGGCGGCGCCATAGTCGCGCTGCTCAAGTCCCGGCGGGGCCTCCGCCGCGGTGCCGAGCGGCGACAGGACACCGTGCCGGTGCTCTCACGAACGGATCATGGCTGCTCACCGGGCCTTGTTCATGGGGCTTGGTGGTGTTTGCAGAAGCCAGGATCCACGCCATTCAGGAAGGCGCCAACAGCAACCACCCAATCGCTTCCTGCCCTTCTCGCGGGTGGGCAATTCTTCGGCCAAACAGTCGACAAAAAATGACAGGACAGCCTATGACCCAAGCACCTATCACTCCTCCATGCATTCCGGAAATCGAATTGGCCGGTCAGGGGGGCAGCCATCCTGAAGCATTGATCCGGCTGGATGGTACGAACTCCACTTTATTGCTGATCCGTCGCCGGGAAGGGTTGCCGGAAATCGCCTATTGGGGGCGGCGCCTGCCGCAGGAAATCTCGGAGGCCGAGATCTTCGCCGTGCGTGCCCCGGACAGCCCCAATAACGGGCCGGACCAGTGGCGCCCGTTGATCACGCTGCTCGATACGATCGGCTGCTGGAATTTCGATATGCCCGGCCTGATCGCAGCGCGTCCCGATGGAAGCGGCTGGACTGCGAATTTCGAGACCGAACAGGTGGCACGAGAAGGCCAGCGGCTTGTGGTACGGGGGAAAGACAGCGTATCCGGGCTTGCGCTAGTGCTGAATCTGGAACTCGGCCCGGATGACGTGCTGACCAGCCAGGCGCGGCTGAGCAATACCGGTACGCAGACCCTGCGGGTCGAGCGGCTTGTCTCGGGCACCTATCTGCTGCCCGAGTCGGTCGATACCGCGCATGTGCTGTCCGGCGAGTGGGGGAATGAATTCGGCATCGAGCCGATGAACCTGACCCGTGGCGGGATCGTGGTGGAGAGCCGCCGCAACCGCACGCACGACCACTTCCCCGGCATGCTGCTCTCGCCGGCCAACACCTCGGAGAACGCGGGCGAAGCCTGGGCCGTACAGCTTGGCTGGAGCGGCGGTCATCGTCTCTGCGTGGAGCGGATGGAGGACGGACGCGTCCGTTTGTCGTGCGGCGAATATCTTTATTCGGGCGAGGGAGATCTCGCGCCTGGCGCCGAGCTGGTCACACCGGTTGCCTATGCCGCCTATTCGTCCGCCGGGTTTTCCGGATGCGCCCGGGCCTTCCAGGCCCATGCGCGTCGCCACGTCCTGCACTGGCAGGGCGGCAAGATGAAACCGCGCCCGGTCCTCCTGAACTCCTGGGAAGGGAGCGGGTTCGACCTGCATGAGGATCAGCTGATGCGCCAGGTGGACGCGGCGGCCGCACTCGGCATCGAACGGTTCGTGCTGGATGACGGCTGGTTCGGGGCGCGACGCGACTGCGATGCCGGGCTTGGCGACTGGTTCTCGGCCGCTTCGGTCTTTCCGAATGGACTGCGTCCCCTGGCCGACAGGATTCACGGGCACGGCATGGAGTTCGGGCTCTGGTACGAGCCGGAGATGGTCAATCCGGACAGCGACCTGTATCGCGCGCATCCGGACTGGGTGCTGCAGACGCGCGGCTACCCTCTGTGGACGTCCCGCAACCAGCTGGTGCTGGACATTTCGCGGCCCGAGGTCTCGGATTACCTGTTCGAGGCGATCTCCGAGCAGGTCGCCAGCGTGCGGATCGATTACATCAAGTGGGATTTCAATCGCGATCTGGTCGAGGCATCCGATGCACAAGGTCGCGCGGCCTACCGCCGCCAGGTCCTGGCGCTCTATGCGCTGTGGGAGCGGCTGCACAAGGCGCATCCCGACCTGGAGATCGAAAGCTGCGCATCCGGCGGCGGCCGGGCCGACTGGGGCGCGCTGGCACATACGCAACGCGTCTGGACTTCGGACGACACCGATGCGCTGGAGCGTCTGGCGATCCAGGGCGCGGCATGGCATTTCCTGCCGCCGGAGGTGACGGGCTGCCATATCTCGGAGGTTCCGAACGGGATCACCGGTCGGACGACGACGCTGGATTTCCGGGCTTGCGTGGCCATTTTCGGGCATCTGGGGCTGGAGCTGGATCCGACGCACCTGTCCGCCGAGGAGTCCACGCGGCTCAAGGCGTGGATCGCGCTCCACAAGCGGCTGCGCGGCCTGCTCCATCACGGGCAGGCACAGTTCTGCGCGGCGGACCCGGCACGGGTCGTGCGAGGGGTCGTCTCCGACGACGCACGGTCGGGGGTCTTCCTGGTGGCCCAGCGCGACTGGGTTTCCGCCCGCAGACCTTCGCCTATCAGGCTGAGCGGGCTCGACCCCGCGAAAACCTATCGCATCACACTCCCTGAGCCGCAAAACTTGCCAGCAGGGTACCGGCCGTCCGAGGCGCAAAAGGCGGTATTTTCCGGAAAAGTCCCGGTCAGCGGAGCGACGTTGATGGATGTCGGGGTTTTCCCGCCTTTCATGCCGCCATTGTCCGCCATGGTCATGGAATTGCAGGCCGTGTAAGGCTCCGGCCTCTGGCCGGAACATAGGGGCGCAGCCGACAGCGGCTCTGATCGGTTGCGCCCCCTATGCTCCGGGATTCGGTCCGGTTGCCGGGAGGCACCAGATACCGTTTGCAGGAACTGGTTCGTCCTGGACGTTCCTGGGTACCGGCAAGCTTTCCGTTGCCACGCCAGTGGTGCTTCTCGCGAACGTTAGCAACGGAAACGAAGGGTTCTGGAGTTACCTCAACAGACCCTGATAGAGGCGCATCTCGACAAGTCGAATAAAAAGAGATTCATGCCATGACGGGTAATTCTGTGCTCTGCGAAATGCGGGCGAGGGGGCCGGCCATGAAGGTCATATCCCTGCCACGCGGCAGGCATCAGTTGCACACCATGCCGACCAATGCCGGCTATGACCGGGTACAGGACTGCACCTACTGCTGGGATGGTCGTCGACGTGGCAGCACGCCTTTCGCCATCGTGCAGCACACCCTGGCGGGGGAGGGCAACCTGCGCTTCGAGGGACGTCACTACCGGCTGCGCGCCGGCGACACCATGCTGGTACTGGTCCCGCACGACCATTGTTACTGGCTGGAGACGGGGGGCTCCTGGGAATTCTTCTGGATCGCCATGTACGGCAAGGAAGCTCTCCGCCTGCAACGGGCCTTGCTGGACGAGCGCGGTCCGGTGTTGCGCCTGAGCGACAAGACCATCGAATGCCTGGCCGAAAACGTCGATGCCCTGATCCGTTCGCCGGAACTGACCGCCGGCCGGGCGTCGGCCCTGGCCTATGAGTCGCTCATGGCGCTGCACGACGACCTGCTTGTGCAGGATGTCGCCTTGGATGCGACGCAAACAGGGGTGATCGCCTCCATCCAGAATCACATCCATGCCTGCCTGCGTTGCGAGCCGGATACCCTAGCCCCGCAGGCGGAAGACGACGAACTGGATGTGGCGAGCCTGGCCCAGTTGGCCGGCCTGAGCCGTTCCCATTTTTCCCGGCTGTTCACCCGTACGGTGGGCATGTCGCCGGCGCAATATGTCCTGAATGAACGCATGAAACTCGCGGCCCACCTGCTCGAAGTGACCGATTTGTCGGTCAAGGCCATTGCGCTGTCGGTGGGCATCCACGATCCGAACTACTTTTCGAAGCTGTTCCGCCATGCCTTCTCCCTGTCCCCCAGCGAGTTCCGCCTCAGCGGCCTGTATGTGAACAGCCGGGGCCGCCTCTGAGCCGGGCGCACCGTCGGCAGTGATCTTGCCCTGTACTCGTGGACACAGGTTTAAGCACTCATCCGGGCCTCGAAGGCTTCCGGACTGATGTATCCCAGCGTGCTATGACGCCGCTGGCGGTTGTAGTCGCTCTCGATGTATTCGAACACGGTTTGACGCATCTGGGCACGCGTACCGAAGCGTTCCCCGTGAGTGCACCCGGCTCCATGCCTCGCCTGCAACTGGTTGGCGCACTCATCCGCAAGGGCCGGGTAGGCTTGCACGATTGCAGAGTAGCCAGCAGCTCGGCCTCCTGCGGCATAGCGCCCCGCCAATCACCCTCGGCTCCTCCTCGTCACCACGGCTCCACCGCCTCGACCCGGGCTGGCTCGACCGGCTCGCCGAGGCGCGGCATCACCAGCTCCTCCGAGGCTTGTGCCAGCAACTGTACCTATCGCGACTTGTGTCGCACTTGAGTAGATATTTGCGGACAGGGCGGAACACTGCTTGACCTTTCGTTTGTCCTTGAGCACCGCTTCTTCACATGATCTTCTATGCCTGAAGCGCGCTTTCGAACTTCGGCCCAAGGAAAGATGAGCACTTTTTCTTCAGGGGATTGCCAATGAGCCGACTTGTCTGTGCGGACTTCGACGAGTTCGAAGAAGCGCTGTATGGCGTGCAGGGACGTTATGTATTGCGTTCACGGCAGCAGCGCGACTGGCGGCTGCGGGTCGTAGAACTGAACGGGGTTGCCCTGATGTTCGGCCGGGAGGGTGCCGGGACCGTCTACAGCGGCGTCGGTCTTCCCGGCTTCTTCAATATCTTTCTGCCGCTGAATCGACACGAATGCACCGTAGTGAACGGGTATCGCTTCGATCGCCGCCTGCTGGCCTGGATGGTTCCCGATGCGATGTTCCACATCGATGCCAGCCAACCGGCGACCTGGATGACGGTGGCCATGTCATGCGAACTGGTGCTGCGCTGGGCGAAAGTCCATGAGGACGAGTTCGACCCTTCAATACTGTCGCGCAACCTGGTCAATGTCGCCCAGAGGGATATCGCGCCACTCATCTGGCTCGCGCGCCGCCTGTTGCGCATCGATCAGCAGGCGCCGGAGGACTTGCACAACCCTGCCGCGGAGCACGCCGCCCGGACGGAGCTGATGGACCGGGTGTTCCGCACGCTGCTCCCGCTTGCAACGCCAGGCCGGACACCGCGCTCTCGCCTGGATCACCAGCAGATTCTGCGCAAGGCCCTGGACTTGCTGGCGTCGATCAGGGAGGCCCCGGTCCATATGGAAGACTTGTGCGTCGCGGCCGGCGCATCGGAACGTACGCTGCGCAATGTCTTCAACCATTATCTCGGGATGAGTCCGCATCGCTACCTGATGATGCACAGGCTGCACACGATACGCGGCGCAATCCTTCAGGCGAGGCCCGGGGACACGATCACCGACATCTGTGCGCAATACGGAGTATGGGATTTCGGCCGCTTCGCCGGCCATTACAGAACCTACTTCGGAGAGCTCCCCTCGCAGTCGCTGCATGGCCGGCTGCGGACGGCTGGCACCCTTCCCCTCCATTCCATTATCCGTTGACACCGCGAAGAAGCGTCGCACTGGGGTACTCGCCGAAGAGGGCATAGTACTCCGAGGCCATGCGACCACAATCCGAATAGCCAAAGCGCATGGCTATCGCCATCACAGTGTCGTGCCGGTGATCGGCAACGGCGAGCGCGGCTCGTAGCAGGTGCAAGCGACGCAGCCTCAAGTAGCGGCTAGGCCCCATGCCAAAAGCCTCACTGAAAGCCGAACGCAATGTCCGCTCGCTGACGCCTGTCGCCTTGCACAGGTCAGCCAGTCGCAAGGGTTTGCCTTCCCTGTCTGGAAGCAGCTCGAGCACCTTGCCAATGATCGCTTCCCGCGAGGTGTGGCGTCTGCTCATGCGGGATGGGGTAAGCCTGGTTCGAGGTAACGGAACCTTAGCCTTGGTCATGTCCTTGATCGGGTGGGTTGGTATAGGCCTTCAGGCTGCGCCAAGCCTGCTTGGCGCACTACGTAAAACAGGCAAAGAGAAGAGATGACCGACCAGAGGCATACGGAACGTTTGAACCGCCCGGTGCCCAGCCCAGACCATGACGTTCGCTTGCCGATTTTACGTAGCCGCTGGGCAGCAGTCTCCGCAAGAATCCCCCACGACTCGCTATTCGCTGCATCGTCAATCGGCACTCTGGGGGGCATGGAACAGCCGTTCCCACTCCCGCTCCTCAACGACGCAATGGAGAGAGAAAGATCATGAGTACCATCACCACCCGCGACGGCACGCAGATCTATTACAAGGACTGGGGATCGGGTCCCGTGGTCGTCCTCAGTCATGGCTGGCCACTGAACGCCGATAGCTGGGAATCCCAGATGTTTTTCCTGGCCTCCAACGGCTATCGCGTGATCGCCCACGACCGGCGCGGGCACGGACGCTCGAGTCAACCCTGGAACGGCAACGAGATGGACACCTACGCCGACGACCTGGCGCAACTCCTCGACACGCTGGACGTCAGGGATGCCTCGCTGTTCGGCTTTTCCACCGGCGGCGGCGAGGTGGCCCGCTACATCGGCCGCCATGGAACCCGACGTGTCGCCAAGGCGGGGCTGATTTCCGCCGTGCCGCCGCTGATGGTCAGGACCGAGGCCAATCCCGGCGGGCTGCCCATTGCGGTATTCGACGAGATGCGTGCCGCCTCTCTTGCCGACCGTTCGCAGCTCTACAAGGCTGTCGCCAGCGGCCCCTTCTTCGGCTACAACCGGCCGGGCGCCAAGCCCTCCCAAGGCGTGATCGATGCGTTCTGGCTGCAGGGCATGATGGCCGGGCACAAGAATGCCTACGACTGCATCAGGGCATTTTCGGAGACCGATTTCACCGAAGATCTAAAGAAGTTCGACATTCCGACTCTGATCCTGCATGGCGACGATGACCAGATCGTGCCGGTGGATGCGGCCGCCCGGGCCGCAGCGAAGCTGGTCAGTCATGCCAGACTGGTGATCTACCCGGGTGCGCCGCACGGCATCACCGATACGCACAAGGAAAAGCTCAACGCCGACATGCTGGCGTTCCTGCAGGGTTGAATATCCCTGCCTTCCATTCGTGCCGATAGTCTTGTCCATCGGCCCCCTCAGCAGCAGGAGAAGGTCATGAGTAGCATGAACGCCAGCAGGAAGGCACTGATCGTCGTCGACATCCAGAATGACTATTTCCCCGGCGGCAGATGGACGCTCAGCCATGTCGAGGAGGCCGCCGGCAAAGCGGCGCTGATGATCGAAACATTCCGGGAAAGCGGAAACCTGGTGGTGCACATACGCCACGAATTCCCCGGCGACGATGCGCCATTCTTCCGGCCCGGGTCCGAAGGTGCGCAGATCCATCCCGGTGTACTCAACCGCCCGGGCGAGCACGTGGTGCTGAAGCACCATATCAACTCCTTCCGCGAGACCGACCTCAAGGAAGTGCTCGACCGCCATGGCATCGATGAAGTGGTGGTGGTCGGCAACATGAGCCATATGTGCGTGGATGGCATTACCCGTGCGGCGGTTGATTTCGGCTACCGGACCACAGTGCTGCATGACGCCTGCGCCACGCTCGACCTGGAGTTCAATGGCGTGAAAGTTCCGGCGGCCCAGGTGCATGCCGCCTTCATGGCCGCGCTCGCCTTCGGCTACGCCTCGGTCGTGTCCACCGCCGACTATCTGAAGACATGCGGGACATCGCGTCCGGCGACCTGACCCCAACAGCCATCGGGAGCGCCAAGGACTACCCTTGGAGGACTGGCGCCCCCTGCCCTGACAGGAGCACAGAATGAACGCAAGCATCTACTCCAGAGACGACACGGGCCTGCTGCTCGTCGACCCCTACAACGACTTTCTCAGTGATGGCGGCAAGCTGCACGGCCTGGCCAAGCCAGTCGCCGATGCCGTGGATACTCTGGCCAACCTGCGCGCGGTGGTCGACGCCATGCGCCGGGCCGGCATCCGGATTTTCTATGTGCCGCACCACCGGGCCCGGCCCAACGACTTGCAGAGCTGGAAGCATCCGAGCCCCTACCAGCTGAATGCGAGTCATGCACAGGTGTTCGCGGTCGACAGCTGGGGCGGAGAGTGGCATCCGGACTTTCAGCCCCAACCGGGCGATATCGTGGTCCATGAGCACTGGGGCGCAAGCGGCTTCGCCAATACCGACCTCGATTTCCAGCTAAAGCAGCATGGCATCGAGAAGGTTGTGGTGGTTGGGATGCTGGCCAACACCTGTATCGAGTCCACCGGCAAGTTCGCGGCGGAGCTGGGCTATCACGTGACCCTGGTTCGCGACGCCACGGCGGCATTCAGCGCCGAAGCCATGCACGCCGCCCATGAGATCAACGGACCGACCTACGCTCACGCGATTGTCAGCACTTCCGAGCTTCTTGCCGCATTGCACCAGGATTCAGCGTCCCGGTTTTAAAAAGGCTATGTCTGAGTTAGCTGTTGCAGCAGGCTAAGCTGATCATGACGTCTCCGCATGCGGGAGGTGGATCATGAAAGCGAGTCAGTTCACGCG
>NZ_SMMU01000033.1 GCF_004339665.1 Azotobacter chroococcum | reverse complement strand
AATTGCTTGATTCAACTTGTTAAAGAGCGTTTCGCTTGAGCCTTTCGTCTCAACCGAGGCCGCGCATTCTACAGCAGCCTTCGAACCTGTCAAGCAGAAAAAACAAAAACCTTAAGCCATTTTTACTCAACACTTATGACCATACTTTTTCAAAATAGCAGAAGGACGCCACACCACCTCATGTCCAACTGAAACAGGCGACGAAAGGAAAGAAAGGAAAGCGGGACAAGCCCCCCCAAAAAAGCGAGAAATCTCACCCCGCAACCCTTAACTCAAACCAACGTGTTACGCCCTTTGTTGGCGGCAATACGCATGCGCAGCGCATTGAGTTTAATGAAGCCCGCGGCATCAGACTGGTTGTAGGCGCCAGCATCATCCTCGAAGGTGGCGATGTTGGCATCGAACAGCGAGTCGTCGGACTTGCGGCCGACTACGATGACGTTGCCCTTATACAGCTTCAGGCGCACCACGCCGTTCACGTTAGCCTGGGAGACGTCGATCATCTGCTGCAGCATCAGACGCTCCGGGCTCCACCAATAACCGTTGTAGATCAGGCTGGCGTATTTCGGCATCAGCTCGTCTTTCAGGTGGGCCACTTCGCGATCGAGGGTGATCGACTCGATGGCGCGATGGGCCTTGAGCATGATGGTGCCGCCGGGGGTCTCGTAGCAGCCCCGCGACTTCATGCCGACATAGCGGTTCTCGACGATGTCCAGACGGCCGATGCCGTTCTCGCCACCGACCTTGTTCAGCTGGGTCAGCGCCTGAGCCGGGGTCATCTCGACGCCGTCGATGGCGACGATGTCACCGTTGCGGTAGGTCAGCTCGATGTAGGTCGGCACGTCCGGAGCCATCTCCGGGGACTTGGTCCAGCGCCACATATCTTCTTCGTGCTCGGTCCAGGTATCTTCCAGCACGCCACCTTCATAGGAGATGTGCAGTAGGTTGGCATCCATGGAGTACGGCGACTTCTTCTTGCCGTGACGCTCGATCGGGATCTCGTGCTTGGCTGCATAGTCCATCAGCTTCTCGCGGGACAGCAGGTCCCACTCGCGCCAAGGCGCGATCACCTTGACGCCCGGCTTCAGCGCATAGGCGCCCAGCTCGAAACGCACCTGGTCGTTGCCCTTGCCGGTGGCACCGTGGGAGATGGCGTCGGCGCCGGTTGCGTTGGCGATCTCGATCAAGCGCTTGGCAATCAGCGGACGGGCGATGGAGGTACCCAATAGGTACTCGCCTTCGTACACAGTGTTGGCGCGGAACATCGGGAACACGAAGTCGCGCACGAATTCTTCGCGCAGGTCGTCGATGAAGATTTCCTTGACGCCCAGGGCCTGGGCCTTAGCACGCGCAGGCTCCACTTCCTCGCCCTGCCCCAGGTCAGCGGTGAAGGTCACCACTTCGCAGTTGTAGGTATCCTGCAGCCACTTGAGGATCACCGAGGTGTCCAGGCCACCGGAATAGGCCAGAACTACCTTTTTCACGTCCGCCATGCCATCAGCTCCACGGGTTTTACGAAAAGGCGCCGATTGTAGCGACGACACCCAACCTTTTACAGAGGCGCCACCCTCCTTCTGACCACAAGCAGCAAGGTGCTGCCTGGAACCTTTTCCGGTAGGATGCACGGCAGCCTCAATTTTCTGGAAGCTTCAATGTCCGACCGCCTGACTCTGCTACGCCCCGACGACTGGCACATTCATCTTCGCGACGGCGCCGCCCTGGCCCGAACAGTGCCCGATGCAGCACGTGCTTTTGGCCGCGTCATTGTTATGCCCAATCTGGTCCCCCCCGTGCGCAATGCTGTTGAAGCGGTCGACTACCGGCAGCGCATCTTGGCCGCGTGCCCCGCGACTAGCCGCTTCGAGCCTTTGATGACTCTCTATCTTACGGATCGAACCAGCCCAGAGAACATCCGGACTGCCAAAGCTCATGGCGTTGTGCATGCGGCCAAGCTATATCCTGCAGGAGCCACGACTAACTCTGATGCCGGAGTCACCAGCATCGACAACATCTTCCCGGTGCTGGAAACGATGGCTGAAGTAGGCCTACCGCTCCTAGTACACGGCGAAGTGACTCACAGCGAAATCGATGTATTCGATCGCGAAAAGCGCTTTATAGATGACAACCTAACCCGCATAGTCGAGCGCTTTCCTACTCTCAAGGTAGTGTTTGAGCACATTACCACCCATGATGCCGTACAGTTTGTAGAGGCCAGCGGCAGTAATGTTGGCGCCACCATTACCGCTCACCATCTTTTGTACAACCGCAACCATATGCTGGTCGGCGGCATTCGCCCGCACTTCTATTGCTTACCGGTCCTCAAGCGCCACACTCACCAGGAAGCCCTACTGGCCGCCGCCACCAGCGGCAACCCAAAGTTCTTTCTCGGCACCGACTCGGCGCCGCATGCCCGCCACGCCAAGGAGGCCGCCTGCGGCTGCGCTGGTTGCTACACAGCCTACGCGGCCATCGAGTTGTATGCCGAAGCCTTCGAACAGCGCAATGCCCTAGACCGGCTAGAAGCCTTTGCCAGCCATCATGGCGCCGACTTCTACGGCCTACCGCGAAATACTGAGTACATTACGTTGATCCGCAAGGAATGGACGGCACCGGCCAGCCTGACGTTCGGCGAGCACAGTTTGGTCCCATTGCGTGCAGGAGAGAAATTGCGCTGGCGTCTGCTGGAGGAAAACACGTGACCGAAGAACGCTTCGACGACATCCTCGAAACACCTAGCGCCACCAACACGTCACGCCACCCCTTGGCACACCGCTTTCGAGGCTACCTGCCAGTCGTTGTGGATGTTGAAACCGGTGGATTCAACAGCGCGACCGATGCCCTGCTGGAAATTGCAGCCACCACCATCGGCATGGACGAACAGGGTTTTCTGTTCCCTGAACATAGCCACTTCTTTCGAGTCGAGCCTTTTGAAGGCGCCAATATCGAAGCGGCAGCCTTGGAGTTCACCGGCATTAAACTTGATCATCCTCTACGCATGGCAGTCAGCGAGGAACACGCTCTGCATGAGATCTTTCGCGGCGTACGCAAGGCAGTGAAAGCCAATGGCTGCAAGCGCGCCATTCTAGTCGGCCATAACAGCAGCTTCGACCTAGCCTTCCTCAATGCCGCTGTGACCCGTTGCGACATTAAGCGCAACCCCTTTCATCCCTTCTCCAGCTTCGACACGGCCACCCTGGCCGGCCTTGCCTACGGCCAGACCGTACTCGCCAAGGCATGCCAGAGCGCCGGTATAGAATTTGACGGGCGCGAAGCTCATTCAGCACGCTACGACACGGAAAAAACTGCAGAATTATTTTGCGGGATCGTCAACCGCTGGAAAGAGATGGGCGGCTGGGTAGATTTCGCCTGAGCGAGCAGATTGCCCCCTCGATCACAAGTTCCCTCTCTTCTCGCCAGCCAAGCTGACGAACACTCCCAAGGCTCACTCGAGCGAGGCGCGGGCACCCCGAGGACAGCCTCGCTCCCAAGCCAACTCAGTGGGCAACGGAAGGCCCCTCCTCCTGCGCAAGCTCCGCCATTGGAGACTGCCTCCCCAGGAAGAAGCACCGGGATTCTTACCGCCAGAAGCCACATCAAAGTCTTTAGACCTGAAGATTTCGGACTGACCAGCGGCCAGCTGAAGCTTTGACAATCATTCTCACTAAGATTAGGATCTCCTCATCACGTCATTACCTGCCGAACAGAGGCGCCTATGTACGTATGTCTTTGCCAAGGTATCACCGATGGTCAAATCCGCAATGCAGTCCAAGGCGGCTGCTGTACCTATCGTGATGTACGTATTGCCCTTGGCGTTGGCACGCAGTGCGGCAAATGCGCATGTGTAGCCAAGCAGATCGCACGAGAGACTCTCGGCGAAGAGGCGCAAAACACCCAGGATGCAACCTTCTGCCCAGCAGTGCTGGCGGCCTCTTGATGCTTGATGGAAACCGGCCTCCACAGAATTCGGTTTCCTCCGCTCCACCCTCTCCAGCCTCGCTGAACTCCTCGCGCAAACAGTCGCACTAGAGACTTATTCTCTATTAGACTCAATCACTTAGCTTTTGACATATCCAGCCCGAAAGACCAAACTGCCTTATCAACATCCCGATTCAAAAGGAATGGATATGAAAGGCGACAAGATAGTCATTCAGCACCTCAACAAAATCCTCGGCAATGAGCTGATCGCAATCAATCAGTATTTCTTGCATGCTCGCATGTACGAGGACTGGGGCTTGGAGAAACTCGGCAAACATGAGTATCACGAGTCCATTGACGAGATGAAACATGCCGACAAGCTCATCAAGCGCATTCTGTTTCTCGAAGGCCTGCCTAACCTGCAGGAACTGGGCAAGCTCCTCATCGGTGAACACACCAAGGAAATGCTTGAGTGCGATCTGAAGCTCGAGCAAGCAGGGCTGCCCGATCTGAAGGCCGCCATTGCCTACTGTGAAAGCGTTGGGGACTATGCCAGCCGTGAACTGCTGGAAGATATTCTCGAGTCCGAAGAAGAACACATCGACTGGCTGGAAACCCAACTGGACCTGATCAACAAGATCGGCCTGGAGAACTATCTGCAGTCGCAAATGGATGAATGAACGGAAAGAGCCTCGCCCGAGTGACTGCAAGCAAGGCACTCTATAGGAACTACAGCACGCCCCGAACCACTCGGGGCGTTTGCTTTTTAGATGCGCACTGTCAAAGGGCAGGACAATAGCAAAGCCGCACAGCCATGGAACAACCCAGACAGATGACTACCCGAAATAAAAGCAAGGAAACAGACCGCCTCGCCTGACTTGAACCCAAATGCATGCACTAACGAAAATGCCCATATATTATATATGGGCATTTCTCTGACCACTCGTTCAGGCTGTCCGATTTTCACAGGCTATATTCGGGCCAGAACCTTTGCGATTGCCCTTGCATATCAATCAAGAGTCGGCTTTACCGGCTGCTCCCTTGACGACCTGCTGCAACTCACCCTTTTCAAACAGCTCGAGAATAATGTCGCTACCGCCAACCAATTCACCATTGACCCACAGTTGCGGAAAGGTCGGCCAGTTGGCGTACTTCGGGAGGCTGGCGCGAATGTCCGGGTTCTGCAGAATGTCGACATAAGCAAAACGCTCGCCACAGGCCATCAGGGCTTGCGCGGCACGAGCGGAGAAGCCGCACTGCGGGGCGTTCGGCGAGCCTTTCATATATAGCAGCACAGTATTGCTGGCGATCTGCTCTTTGATGGTTTCGATGATATCCATGGGAGTTACCTCGGCTGGGCTTTCCGACGAAGTCGGCACGATGGCCGCATTGTAACGGAAAACCAAGCTCCGCGCTCAGCCTTCACCAGCCCCTTCAGAAGCAAGCCTTTCCTGCAGGAGACAGGCATGGACTTTGCTTTCACTGCTGGGAGGGGCAGTTTGCGCGATTTTGCCTTTTCCCTATAAGATCGCCGCTTTCCCATTTTCGCCACCCTTTGTGTGGCTGCTGCAGGTACGGTTATTTCGGGTAGAGATCCTCGCCCGACCGACAGCTCGTACCGATATAAGAAAGGAACCGATGATGAGCGCAAGGCACTTTCTCTCACTGATGGACTGCACGCCCCAGGAGCTGGCCAACCTGATTCGTCGCGGCATCGAGCTGAAGGATCTGCGCAATCGCGGTGCCCTGTTCGAACCACTGAAGAATCGCGTGCTGGGCATGATTTTCGAGAAGGCCTCGACCCGTACCCGACTGTCCTTCGAAGCGGGGATGATCCAGCTCGGTGGCCAGGCCATCTTCCTCTCGCCGCGGGACAGCCAGCTAAATCGCGGCGAACCCATCAGCGATACGGCCATCGTCATGTCGCGCATGCTCGACGCCGTGATGATTCGTACCTTCGCCCACAATACCCTGATGACTTTCGCCGAGAACTCCCAGATCCCCATCATCAATGGTCTGTCCGATGACCTGCATCCCTGCCAGGTGCTGGCCGACATGCAGACCTTTTTCGAGCACAGGGGTTCGATCCAAGGCAAGACCGTGGCCTGGGTCGGCGATGGCAACAATATGTGCAACACCTATATCGAAGCTGCCCGGCAATTCGATTTCCAGCTCAGGATCGCCTGCCCGCAGGGTTTCGAACCCAAGCCAGAATTTGTCGCCATCGCACCCGACCACGTAGAAATCGTCCGCGATCCGCGTGAAGCGGTTGCCGGTGCCCATCTAGTCAGCACCGACGTGTGGACCTCCATGGGCCAGGAAACGGAAGCCGAAGACCGGCTGGCGCTCTTCAAGCCCTACCAGGTGACCGGCGAACTGCTTGACCTCGCAGCCGGCGACGTCCTGTTCATGCATTGCCTGCCGGCTCATCGCGGCGAGGAGATCAGCCTCGACCTGCTCGACGACCCACGCTCGGTGGTCTGGGACCAGGCGGAAAACCGCCTGCATGCGCAGAAGGCGCTGCTGGAATTTCTCATCGAACCGGCCTACCACCACGCATGACCCATTCCTTACTGCTCAACCTGCGCAATCTCGTCTGTGGCTACCAGGGTCACAGGGTCGTCCAGCAGATCAGCCTACACCTGAATGCCGGCGATATCGGTTGCCTGCTCGGTCCCTCCGGCTGCGGCAAGACCACCACCCTTCGCGCCATCGCCGGTTTCGAGCCGGTGCAGGAAGGCGAGATCCAGTTGGCCGGCGAGGTGATCTCCTGCGCTGGCTTCACCCTGGCACCCGAGAAGCGCCGCATCGGCATGGTGTTCCAGGACTATGCGCTGTTCCCGCACCTCACGGTGGCGGAGAACGTCGCCTTCGGCATCCGCAAGCATCCGCAGCGCGAACGCATCACCGCCGAACTGCTGGAACTGGTCAAGCTCGCCCATCTGGCCCAGCGCTATCCCCACGAGCTTTCCGGCGGCCAGCAGCAGCGGGTGGCGCTCGCCCGCGCCCTGGCACCGGAACCGCAACTGCTGCTGCTCGACGAGCCCTTCTCCAACCTGGATGTGGAGCTGCGCCGCAAGCTCAGCCACGAGGTGCGCGACATCCTCAAGGCTCGCGGTACCAGCGCGGTACTGGTGACTCATGACCAGGAAGAGGCCTTCGCGGTCAGCGATCACGTCGGGGTCTTCAGGAATGGCCACCTGGAACAGTGGGACACCCCCTACAACCTCTACCACGAACCGCTCACCCCCTTCGTCGCCAGCTTCGTCGGCCAGGGCTACTTCATCCGCGGCCAGCTGCTGACCCCGGAGACGGTGCAGACCGAGCTCGGCGTGATCCAGGGCAACCGTGCCTACACCTGCCCCACCGGCAGTTCCGTGGAGGTCCTGCTGCGTCCGGATGACATCGTCTACACACCCGCCAGCGAATTGAAGGCCACCATCACCGGCAAGACCTTCCTCGGCGCCTCCACCTTCTACCGCCTGCAACTGCCCACCGGCAGTCCGCTGGAGGCCATCTTCCCCAGCCACATCGACCATCTGCCAGGGGAACAAGTCGGCATCAGCGTGGCAGCCGAACATCTGGTGATCTTCCCCACTGCGGACAACAGTTCCCTCGAACCCGAGCCGGCCAGTTCCGGCGTGCGCCGCTATAGCGAGGCGAGCTGATCGCAACCGCCGGCCAGCGGCTGCGCGACTCAGCGCCCGATGGCCGCGAAACTCGCCCGGGTGTGCTCGGCCAGCACCTGCACCGCCAGCTCCACCTCCAGTCCGCGCCGGCCGGCGCTGACGAAGATACTCGGGAAGGTGCGGGCCGACTCGTCGATGAAAGTACGCAGGCGCTTCTTCTGTCCCAGCGGACTGATGCCGCCCACCAGATAGCCGGTGCTGCGCTGGGCGACGCCAAGGTCGGCCATATCGACCTTCTTGACTCCGGCGGCGCTGGCCAGGGCCTTCAGGTCCAGACTGCCGGCGACCGGCACCACCGCCACCAGCAGCTCGCCCTTCTCGGTCGAGGCCAGCAGCGTCTTGTAGACTTGCTCCGGCGGCAACCCCAGTTTCTCGGCCGCCTCCAAACCATAGGAGGCGGACTTGGGATCATGGATGTAACTGTGCACACGGAACTCGGCGCGGGCTTTTTTCAGCAGATCGATGGCGGGAGTCATGTTCGAAAGTGGAAAATGGGACCATAGAACCGTTACCTTAGCCGAAATGGACAACAACTCCCCAGCCTCTCCCGCAACTTCCGATGCCCCGCTCTACGACCTGGTCGTGGTCGGCGGCGGCATCAACGGCGTCGGCATCGCTGCCGATGCCGCCGGACGCGGCCTGCGCGTACTGCTGTGCGAACAGCACGACCTGGCCGCACACACCTCCTCGGCCAGCAGCAAGCTGATCCACGGCGGCCTGCGCTATCTCGAACAGGGCGAGTTTCGCCTGGTACGCGAGGCGCTGGCCGAACGCGAGATATTGCTGGCCAAGGCACCGCATATCGTCCGGCCGCTGCGCTTCGTCCTGCCCCTGCGCCCACAGCTGCGACCGGCCTGGCTGATCCGTGCCGGCCTGTTCCTCTACGACCGCCTGAGCGCTCGCGGGCAGCTGCCCGCCTCGCATGCCGTGCGCTTCACGGCGGACAGTCCGCTCAAGCCGGAAATCCGCCGCGGCTTCGAGTACGCCGACTGCCAGGTGGACGATGCCCGCCTGGTGCTGCTCAACGCCATGGCCGCACGGGAAAGGGGCGCGACCATTTGCCCCCGCACCCGCTGCCTGTCCGCACAACGCCAGCAGGGCCTCTGGCAGATCGAGCTGCAGCGGGCCGATGGCCAGCGCTCCAACGTTCGCGCCCGGGCGCTGGTGAATGCCACCGGCCCCTGGGTGACCCGCTTCATCGAGGATGCCCTGCACCAGCGCCCGCCCCATCACATCCGCCTGGTCCAGGGCAGCCACCTGATCGCGCCACGCCTTTATGAGGGCGACGAGGCCTACATCCTGCAGAACGAGGATCGACGCATCGTCTTCGTCATTCCCTATTTGCAGCGCTACAGCCTGATCGGCACCACCGACCGGGAGTTCGCCGGCGATCCAGCCCAGGTGGCCATCGGCGAGACGGAGATCGACTACCTGCTGCGGGCGGTCAACGCCCACTTCAAGCGGCCGCTGCAGCGCAGCGATATCCGCCACAGCTTCTCCGGCGTGCGTCCGCTGCTCGACGATGAATCGCATGACCCGGCCGCCATTACCCGCGACTACAGCCTCAGCCTCTCCGCCGAGCAGGGTCAGGCCGCGCTGCTGTCGGTGTTCGGCGGCAAGCTGACCACCTACCGCCGGCTCGCCGAAGCGGCACTCGAGCAGTTGGCGCCCTTCCTGCCACCGATGAAGCCGAGCTGGACCGCCGGCACGGCACTGCCCGGCGGCGAAGAGCTGGACGATCCGGACGTGCTGGCCGGCGACCTGCTGCAGGAGTTCACCTGGCTGCCCGACGGACTCGCCCAGCGCTGGGCCCATACCTACGGCAGCCGCGCCTATCGCCTGCTCGAAGGCGCCAGCCAGCCTGCCCATCTCGGCGAACACCTGGGCGGCGGGCTGTACGGCCGGGAAGTGGACTACCTGTGCCGCGAGGAATGGGCCGAGCAGGCCGAGGACATCCTCTGGCGGCGCACCAAGCTCGGCCTGCTGCTGCCGCCGGCCGCACAGCGACGGCTCGCCGAGTATCTGAGCGAACGGCCGGCCATCAGGCAGCGCACGACTACAGCCGGGCCAGGGCCCTCTCCCGACGCTGGCTGCGCAGATACGGCAGCACAGCCGCCAGCAGCGGCTCCTTGAAGGCCTCCTGGAAACGGTGGGCCAGGCCAGGGATCAGCCGCAGTTCGCTGCCCTGCACATGCGCGGCGACATGCACGCCGTGCATCGCCGGCAGCAGGGGATCGGCAGTCCCGTGCACCACCAGGGTCGGCAGGCGGAGACGCCTGAGCAGTTCGACGCGACTGGGCTCGGCGAGCAGGGCCAGGATCTGCCGCTTGACGCCTTCCGGATTGAAGGCACGGTCGTATGCCGCCGCCGCCTGCCGCCGGAGCTGCTCGCGGTCGGCATCGACCTGCGGACTGCCGAGTGCGGCGAGCAGCTCGACCTGACGCTCGATCGCCATCTCGCGACTGTCCGCCCCGCGCCGCGCCAGCAGCTTCAGCAGCGCCTCGCTGGGCCCCGGCAGACCCAGGGCACCGGAGCTGGTCATCACCAGGGTCAGGCTCTGCACCCGCTCCGGAGCCAGATCGGCCATGTGCTGGGCGATCATGCCGCCCATGCTGACACCGAGCACATGAAAGCGCGGCACCTGCAGCCTTTCCATCAGCGCCAGCGTATCCCGGGCCATGTCACGCAGGGCATAGGGGGCAGACACCGACAGCCCGAGCCGATGGCGCAGCACCCCGTAGGTCAGGCTGGCCTGCGGCACCTCCTCATCCCAGCTGGAAAGGCCGACGTCACGGTTGTCGAAGCGGATCACCCGGAAGCCCTGCCGGCACAGTCCGAGCAACACCTCGTCGGGCCAGTCGATCAGCTGGCCGCCGAGCCCCATGATCAGCAGCAGCGCCGGATCGGAATTCCGCCCGATGCTCTGGTAGGTCAGCCGCACCGCGCCCGTGTCGGCCTGCGCGGTCGGCGCCTGGAGATCGCAGCGGGAGGCCGCCAGGCTTGGCAGGCCGCACAGCAGGGCGGCTAGAAGGACGAAAGTACGCATCGCAAACACCCGAAAAACAGAACTCCATTGAAACAGGATTGTGCGGATGTTCGTTCGAGCGCGTTACCACATAACAGTGACAGTTTGATGAAGGCTGCCGAACGGTAGACACCGGATCGATCTTTCCGCAGGCTCAGGCGCCACCCTCATCCGCCTGCGCCCGGGACGCGCGCAGCGCCTGCGCCGCTGCCACCATGTTGGCCAGCGCCGCCTCGGTTTCCGCCCAGCCGCGGGTCTTCAGGCCGCAGTCCGGGTTCACCCACAGGCGCTCCGGCGGGATGCGCTCGGCGGCCTGGTGCAGCAGCGCAAGCATTTCCTCCCGGTCCGGCACCCGCGGCGAGTGGATGTCGTAGATCCCGGGGCCGATCTCGCCGGGATAGGCGAATGCCTCGAAGGCTTCGAGCAGTTCCATCTGCGAGCGCGAGGCCTCGATGGAGAGGACATCGGCATCCAGTGCCGCGATGGCCTCGATCAGATCGTTGAACTCGCTGTAGCACATATGGGTATGGATCTGGGTCTCGTCGCGCACCCCCGCACTGCACAGGCGGAAGGCCCGCACCGCCCAGTCCAGGTAGTGCCCGCGCTCGGCCTGACGCAGCGGCAGCCCCTCGCGGAAAGCCGCCTCGTCGACCTGCACGATGCGGATACCGGCGGCCTCCAGGTCCTGCACCTCGTCGCGGATCGCCAGGGCCAGTTGCAGCGCCTGCTGCTCGCGCGACAGGTCCTCGCGCGGGAAGGACCACATCAGCATGGTCACCGGGCCCGTAAGCATGCCCTTCATCGGCTTGCCGGTAAGGCCCTGGGCATAGCGAATCCACTCCACCGTCATCGGCCGCGGCCGCTGGATGTCGCCGACGATCAGCGCCGGCTTGACGCAGCGCGAGCCGTAACTCTGCACCCAGCCGAAGCGGGTGAAGGCATAGCCGTCCAGCTGTTCGGCGAAGTACTCGACCATGTCGTTGCGCTCGGCCTCGCCATGCACCAGCACATCCAGCCCGAGGCGCTCCTGCACCTCGACCGCCCGGCGGATCTGCGCCTGCATCGCCGCGCGATAGCCGGCCTCGTCCAGCTCTCCGCGCCGGAAGGCCTGGCGCGCCTGGCGGATGTCTGCGGTCTGCGGAAAGGAGCCGATGGTGGTGGTCGGGAATGCCGGCAGCTCGAGCTGCGCACGCTGCTGGCCGATGCGCTCGCTGAATGCCGTCGGCCGTTGCCAGTCGCTCGCAGCGAGGCCCTGCAGGCGGGCCTGCACGGCTGGCTTGTGGATGCGCGGGGACTGCCGGCGCGTCTCTTGGGCGCTCCGACTCTCGGCCAGCGCCACGCGCACTTCGGGCGCCCCGGGCTCCTCGAGGGCGCGGGCCAGGAGCGCCACCTCCCGGCACTTCTGCACGGCGAAGGCCAGCCACCCTTTCAGCTCCGCATCGAGCCCGTCTTCCTGGGCCAGATCCAGCGGGCTGTGCAGCAGCGAGCAGGACGGCGCTACCCACAGCCGCTCGGCGAAGCGCTCGGCGGCCATCCGCAGCGGCTGCAGGGCCTGCTCCAGATCGCAGCGCCAGACGTTGCGGCCGTTGACCACGCCGAGGGACAGCACCTTGTACGGCGGCAGGCGGTCGAGCACGCCGGCCAGTTGCTGCGGAGCGCGGACCAGGTCGATGTGCAGGCCGTCGACCGGCAGGTTAGCTGCCAGGCCGAGATTGTCGTCCAGCGCGCCGAAATAGGTCGCCAGCAGTTTCTTCAGCGGCGCCTGCTGCAGCAGGTGATAGGCCTGCTCGAAGGCACTTTTCCAGGTCTGGGGCAGATCCAGCACCAGGATCGGCTCGTCGATCTGCACCCACTCCACGCCCAGCGCGGCGAGCCGGCCGAGAATCTCGCCATAGACCGGCAGCAGCCGTTCGAGCAGCTCCAGCCGGTCGAACGCCTCGCCTCTTGCCTTGCCCAGCCAGAGGTAGGTCAGCGGGCCGAGCAGCACCGGCTTGACCCTGTATCCCAGCTGCCGGGCCTCGGCTACCTCCTCGAACAACTGCTCCCAGCTCAGGCGGAACTGCTGGTCGGCGCTGAACTCGGGGACCAGATAGTGATAGTTGGTATCGAACCACTTGGTCATCTCCAGCGCCTGGGTGCCGGTGCCGCGCGCCATGGCGAACAGGGTGTCCAGGCTGACCTGCCCGTCGGCCGGGCGAAAGCGCCGGGGAATCGCGCCGACCAGCAGCGAATGGGCGAGGACCTGGTCGTACCAGGCGAAGTCGCCGACCGGCAGCAGTTCGATGCCGGCATCCCGCTGCGTCTGCCAGTGGGCGGCGCGCAGCGAACGGCCGAGCGCACGCAGGCCGGCTTCGTCCAGCCGGCCCTGCCAGTAGGCTTCGAGGGTCTGCTTCAATTCACGATTGCGACCGATGCGGGGGAATCCGAGGGTGTGGGCCAGAGCCATGCGCTGTTCTCCATGTCAGTGAAGGCGGCATTGTCGACAAGGCCCATGTCATGAGACAAACTCAGCTTATTCTTGATTAACTTTATAAATTTTCATGAGAGACCACCATGCTCGAACTGCGCCACCTGCGTACCCTGCACGCCCTGCGCGAGGCCGACAGCCTGGTGGAGGCCGCCGAGCGCCTGCACCTGACCCAGTCGGCGCTGTCCCACCAGTTCAAGGAACTGGAGGATCGCCTCGGCCTGCAACTCTTCATCCGCAAGACCAAGCCGCTGCGCTTCACCAGCGCCGGGCTGCGCCTGCTGCAGCTGGCCGACGCCCTGCTGCCCCAGCTGCGCAGCGCCGAACGCGACCTGGCGCGCCTGGCCGGCGGCACCGCCGGCCGCCTGCACATGGCCATCGAGTGCCACAGCTGCTTCCAGTGGCTGATGCCGACCATCGACCAGTTCCGCGACGCCTGGCCGGAGGTCGAGCTGGATCTCGCCTCCGGTTTCCCCTTCGCGCCCCTGCCGGCGCTGGCCCGCGGCGATCTCGACCTGGTGGTGACCTCCGACCCGCTGGAGATGCCCGGCATCGCCTACGTCCCGCTGTTCACCTACGAGGCGCTGCTCGCCGTGGCCAACCAGCACCCGCTGGCCGCCAAACCCTACGTCCGCCCCGCTGACCTAGCCGGGGAGGTGCTGATCCACTACCCGGTGGAGCGCGATCGCCTGGACATCTTCACCCGCTTTCTCGATCCGGCCGACGTTGAACCGGCCGGCGTGCGCACCGCCGAGCTGACGGTGATGATGCTGCAGCTGGTGGCCTCCGGGCGCGGGGTCTGCTGCCTGCCGAACTGGGCGCTGCACGAGTACAGCTCGCGCGGCTACGTCACCGCGCGGCGGCTCGGCGAGAAAGGCCTGTACGCCACCCTGCACGCGGCGATTCGCGCCGACATGCTGGACGCGCCCTTCATGCGCGACTTCCTGCTGACTGCCAAGGACACCTCCTTCGCCACTCTGGAAGGCGTCAGCGCGGCGCAGAAAAGCCGCTGAGCCGCCCCACTCGCCCGGCAAGCGAAACAGTGCGCAAAAGAGCGCTGAAAGAGGCTCCCCGGGGGCTGCAGGCAACGGCTAAGCTAATGTCCGACAGGACAGGCAGACAGGCGTAAACCGCCAGGTACAGGTTGATATGGGTGCAATTTGGCAGACCGATAAACAGCAATCCGAGCTCCCCGAGCACGATCTGCCGGCCACCGCTCCTCCTCCGCCCCGCCGGCTGCGCTGGCGCCTGCTGTTCTGGCTGCTCGTGCTGGCCGCTGCCAGCGTGCTCGGCATGCTGCTCTACTCCGAAATGCAGACCTCGCGCCTGCAATCCCGGGAGATCAGCCGCTACGCCGCCACCCTCGGCTATTCGGTGGGCGACGGCCCGAGCCCGGCGATCCATTTTCCCGAATACGGCCCCTACGATCGTCGCCTGGGCTACACGGCGCTGCCCGAATGGCTGCCGCGGCTCGAACAGCGGGGCTTCGAGATCACTCGCCAGGCACGCTTCTCCCAGCCGTTGCTGGACTACAGCCGCCACGGCCTGTTTCCGCCCTATGCGGAAAAGCCCCAGGCCGGGCTGACCATCAGCGACTGCCGCGGCCTGCCGCTCTACAGCTACCGCCTGCCGAAGGACTTCTATCCCGACTATGCCGGCATCCCGCCGCTAGTGGTAAGCAGCCTGCTGTTCATCGAAAACCGCTATCTGCTCGACCCGGCGCAGCCGCTGGCCAACCCCGCGGTGGACTGGCCGCGCTTCGCCAAGGCCGCGCTCTCCCAGGTCCGCGAGCTGTTCGGCTTTGCCGGCCAGACGGCCGGCGGCAGCACCCTGGCCACGCAGATCGAGAAATACCGCCACTCGCCGGACGGCCTGACCGACTCGGCCATGGAAAAGCTGCGGCAGATGTTCTCCGCCAGCGTGCGCGCCTACCAGGACGGCCCGCAGACCATGGAGGCGCGCCAGGACGTGGTGCGCGACTACCTGAACAGCGTGCCACTCGCCGCCGCGCCGGGCTACGGCGAGGTGCACGGCCTGGCCGACGGCCTGCGGGTCTGGTACGGCGCCGACTTCGCCCGGGTCAACCAGTTGCTCGCCTCGGCGGACGCCAGCCCCGCCGAACGCGGCCTGGCGCTGCGCCAGGTACTTTCGCTGCTGATCGCCCAGCGCCGGCCCTCCCACTACCTGATCGCCGGCCGCGACGAGCTGGCCGCCCTCACCGACAGCCACATCCGCCTGCTGCGCAGCGGCGGGCTGCTCGATGCCGGCCTGGCCGAGGCCGCCCTGGCCCAGCGCGTCACATTCCGCGACTGGATGCAGGAGCCGGCCGTCCAGCCCATCGAAACCACCAAGGGCATCAGCGTCGCCCGCAGCCGTCTGGCTACCCTGCTGCAGCGTTCGCTGTACGACCTCGACCGCTTCGACCTGTCCGCCAGCACGCCCCTGCAGGGCGAGCTGCAGGACGCCGTCACCCAGTATCTGGGCCAGTTGGCCGACCCGGCCTTCGCCGAACGCGTCGGCCTGTTCGGCGAGCGCTTGCTGTCGCCGGAGAAGACCGCCGAGGTGCGCTACAGCTTCACGCTGTTCGAACGCAGCGGCGACAGCTTCCTGGTGCGGGTGCAGACCGACAGCACCGCGCAGCCCTTCGACATCAACGAGGGCAGCAAGCTGGAGCTGGGCTCGACCGCCAAGCTGCGGGTGCTGGCCACCTACCTGGAGATCGTCGCCGAGCTGCACGCGCGCTTCGCCGGACAGGACCGGGCTGCGCTGCAGGCAGCGGAGGCGCGGACGGAACCGCTGGACTTCCTGACCCGCTGGGCGCTCGAATGGCTGATGATGAATCCGGACGGCAGTCTGCCGGCTATGCTCGACGCCGCCCTCGAGCGGCGCTACTCAGCGAGTCCGGGCGAGAGCTTCTTCACCGGCGGTGGCCTGCACACCTTCGCCAACTTCCGCAAGGAGGACAACGGCCGCCGGCCGACCATGCGCGAGTCGCTGCGCGAGTCGATCAACTTGCCCTTCGTGCGCCTGTTGCGCGACATCGTCCGCTACACCATCTACCAGTCGCCGAACAACAGCGTCGCCCTGCTCAAGGACGACCAGGACCCGCGCCGCCTGGAGTACCTGACCCGCTTCGCCGACCGCGAGGGCACGGTGTACCTGCGCCGCTTCTGGAACAAGTACCGCGGCAAGAGCAGCGACGAGCGCCTCGCCACCTTCCTCGAGGGCCTGCGCGTCACCCCGGTGCGGCTCGCCGCGGTGCACCGCTACCTGCTGCCGCAGAGCGACCGCGCCAGCTTCGACGCCTTTCTGCGCGCCCAGTTGCCGAACGACCGCACCCTCACCGAGAAGCGCCTCGACAGCCTCTACCGGACCTACGGTCCCGGCGCCTTCAACCTGCCCGACCAGGGCTACATCGCCCGCGTCCACCCCCTTGACCTGTGGCTGCTGGGCTATCTGATCCAGCACCCGGCGGCCAGCTACGAGGAGGTGGTGGAGGCCAGCCGCGACGAGCGCCAGGAGGTCTACGGCTGGCTGTTCAAGAGCCGCCACCGCAGCGCCCGGGACAGCCGCATCCGCACCATGGTGGAAGTGGAGGCCTTCCTCGACATCCATCAGCGCTGGCAGCGGCTGGGCTATCCCTTCCCCCATCTGGTGCCTTCGCTGGCCACCGCCCTGGGCAGCTCGGGCGATCGCCCGGCGGCGCTCGCCGAGCTGATCGGCATCATCCTCAACGATGGCGTGCGCCTGCCGGTGGTACGCATCGACAGCCTGGAGTTCGCCGTCGACACCCCCTACGAAACCCGTCTCGGCCTCGCGCCGGACCGCGCCCGCCGGGTGCTCGCCCCCGAGGTCGCCGCGGCCCTGCGCGGCGCCCTCGCCCAGGTGGTGGAGAACGGCACCGCACGCCGCCTGCATGGCAGCTTCCGCCAGGCCGACGGCACGGTGCTGACTGTGGGTGGCAAGACCGGCACCGGCGACAACCGCATCCAGCGCTTCACCCGCGGCGGCTACGTGGTCAGCTCGCAGGCGCTGAACCGCACCGCCACCTTCGTCTTCTACCTCGGCCCGAACCACTTCGGCACCCTCACCGCCTACGTTCCCGGCCGCGCCGCGGAGAAGTTCCAGTTCACCTCGGCGCTGCCGGTGCAGGTCCTCAAGGGCATGGCACCGATTCTCCAGCCCTACCTACAGGGGCCGAACAGCCTCTGCCAGGCAGCGCCGGCGACCGCACGCAACTAGAACCACTCGCCGCGCCCCTGCCCTGGCAGGGAGCGCAGGCGATCAGCAGAACGCGCGCTCACTCCTCTTCGGTCAGCGACAGCAGCGAGGCATTGCCGCCCACCGCAGCCGTGTTGATCGCGGTGGAGCGCTCATGGACGAAGCGCAGCAGATAGTTCGGCCCGCCGGCCTTCGGCCCGGTGCCGGACAGGCCGCAGCCGCCGAAGGGCTGCACACCGACCACCGCGCCGATCTGGTTGCGGTTGATGTAGAGATTGCCGACCCGCGCCAGGGCCTCGATGCGCCGGGCGGTCGCCTCGTTGCGGCTGTGCACGCCGAGGGTCAGGCCGTAGCCGCTGGCATTGATCGCCGCGACCACCTGCTCGAGTTCCTCCGCGGCATAGCGCACCACATGCAGGATGGGACCGAAATGCTCCTTCCTGAGCTCGCCGATGCCGCCGATCTCGAATGCCACCGGGGCCAGGAAATGGCCGCTCAGGCCGGCCGGCAGGCTCGCCTCGGCGAGCAGGCGGCCCTCGCCCTTGAGCGTATCGACGTGCTCCAGCAGCGCCTGGCGGGCCTCTGCATCGATCAATGGCCCGACATCGCTGTCGCGGCGCTGCGGCAGACCGACCCGCAGCTCGGCCATCGCGCCGCGGAGCAGGCCGATCACCGGCCCGGCGATCTCGTTCTGCAGGTAGAGCACGCGCAGCGCCGAGCAGCGCTGCCCGGCACTGGTGAAGGCCGAATGCAGGGCATCCTTGACCACCTGCTCGGGCAACGCGGTGGAGTCGACGATCATCACGTTCTGCCCGCCGGTCTCGGCGATCAGCGTGGCCAGCGGCCCGTCGCGCCAGGCCAGACGGCGGTTGATCAGCCGCGCGGTGTCGGTGGAGCCGGTGAAGCAGACCCCGGCCAGGTGCGGATCGGCACAGCAGGCGGCGCCCAGCGCGGGGCCGTCGCCGGGCAGGAAGGCGATCGCCTCCTTCGGCAGGCCGGCAGCGAACAGCAGATCCAGGGCACGGGCGGCGATCAGGCTGGTCTGCTCGGCCGGCTTGGCCAGCACGCAGTTGCCGGCGACCAGCGCGGCGGCGATCTGCCCTAGGTAGATCGCCAGGGGAAAGTTCCACGGACTGATGCAGACGAACAGCCCGCGCCCCTCGTAGAACAGCTCGTTGCGCTCGCCGGTCGGCCCCTTGAGCTCGGTGCGCCCGAGGGTCAGGCGCGCCTGGCGGGCGTAGTAGCGACAGAAATCCACCGCCTCGCGCACCTCGTCGAGACTGTCCTGGATGGTCTTGCCGGCCTCCAGGATGCACAGCGCCACCAGTTCGGCGCGATGCTCCTCGAGCAGGTCGGCGAGCCGTTCAAGAATCGCGGCGCGCTGCTCCACCGGCGTGGCGTTCCAGTGCGGCCAGGCGGCGGCGAGCCGCTCCATGGCCTGGCCGACCAGCTCCACTCCGGCGAACCAGACGGTGCCGACCACCCGGTCGAGGTCCTGGGGACAGCGCGCCTCGCGCACCTCGCCGGCGAGGACCTGACCGTCGATCAGCGGCGCCGCCTGCCAGCGGTGCTCCAGCTGCACCCGCAGGACCCGCTCGAACGGCTCCCACTGGCTGCGCACGTTCAGGTTGATGCCCCGCGAGTTCTTCCGCTCAGCGCCGTGGATATCCGCCGGCAGCGGGATGCGCGGGTTGGCCAGGCTGCTGCAGCGGCGCAGTTGCTCCAGCGGATGCTCGATCAAGGTCTCCACCGGAATCCGCGGATCGACCAGCCGGTGCACGAACGAGGAGTTGGCGCCGTTCTCCAGCAGGCGGCGGACCAGATAGGGCAGCAGCTCGCGGTACTCTCCCACCGGCGCGTAGATGCGCACCCGGGCGCCATGCTGCGCGAGAATGCAGTCGTACAGCGCATCGCCCATGCCGTGCAGGCGCTGGAACTCGAAGTCGCGCGGCGGGCGGGCTTCGCCGGCCATGGCCAGGATGCAGGCGACGGTATGCGCGTTGTGGGTGGCGAACTGCGGATAGAGCACCCCGCGGGTATGCTTGCCGAGCAGGTAGCGGGCGCAGGCCAGGTACGAGGTGTCGGTGCCCTCCTTGCGGGTGAACACCGGATAGCCGTCCAGCCCCTGCACCTGGCACTGCTTGATCTCGCTGTCCCAGTAGGCGCCCTTGACCAGACGCACCGGGATGCGCGTGTCCAGCTCGCGGCCGAGCAGGGTCAGCCAGACCAGAACTGGCAGCGCCCGCTTGGAGTAGGCCTGCACCACCAGGCCGAACTCGCCCCAGCCGCGGATCGCCGGGTCGCAGAGCAGTTTCTCGAACAGCTCCAGGGACAGCTCCAGGCGATCGGCCTCCTCGGCGTCGATGGTGATGCCGACGTTCACCGAGCGGGCCAGTTCGGCCAGTTCGCGCACGCTGGCGAACAGCTCGGCGAGCACCCGCTGGCGCTGCGCCGCCTCGTAGCGCGGATGCAGCGCCGAGAGCTTGATCGAGACCGACGGCCGCGGCCCGCTGCCGACCTGCGGCTCGCGGCCGAGGGCCTCGATGGCCAGGCGGTAGTCGGTCAGGAAGCGGTCGGCGGCTCCCTCGGTCAGGGCCGCCTCGCCGAGCATGTCGAAGGAGTGGCTGTAGCCGCGCTCGCGGGCCCGGCGCGCGTTGCGCAGCGCCTCGGCGATGTTGCGGCCGAGCACGAACTGGCTGCCCATCAGCTTCATCGCCTGGCTCAGCGCAGCGCGGATCACCGGCTCGCCGGAGCGCTGCAGGAGCCGGCCGATCACCTTCTTCGGCCGACCGTCGGGGCTTTCCGGACTGACCAGCCGGCCGGTCATCAGCAGCCCCCAGGCGGCGAAGTTGACCAGCAGGTTGTCGCTGTGGCCGAGGTGCTGCGCCCACTGCGCCGCGCTCAGCTTGTCGCGGATCAGCGCCTCGGCGGTGGCCGGGTCGGGCACCCGCAGCAGCGCTTCGGCCAGGCACATGAGCATCAGCCCCTCCTGGGTGTCCAGGCTGTACTCGCGCAGCAGGGCATCCAGGGTGTCCTCCGCGTTGCCGCGCCGGCGCACCGCTTCGATCAATGCCCGGGCACTCTCGCGGATCGCCGCGATGCCGGCCTCGCCGGGATCGGCCAGCGGCAGCAGCTCGTTCAGCCAGACTGCCTCGTCGACGCAATAATTGGCGCTGATGACCGGGAAGAACTCCCCGGCGCTGGTGTCGAGCACGTCGTCCTGCAGGACCCGACTGGCTTTGAACATCACCCACCTCCTTTCGCCAAATCCGATTAGACGATAGCAAGTGGCAGGCAGGCCAGTCGCCCCCGACTCAGAAGGTCATCCGCATTCCCAGGGTCAGGTTGCGTCCCGGCTGCACGACATCATCCTTGATGAAGGAGCTGTGATCGCGGATCTTCTGGTCCAGGAGGTTGTCGCCCTTGAGGTAGACCTGGTAGTCGGCATGCCGGAGCGCGCCGTGGTAGGTAAGGCTGGTGCCGAGCATGCTGTAGCCGGAGGTTTCGGTCTCGAAATCGGCCAGCCTGTGCTGATGGTCCACCCGGTAGAACTCCAGCTGGCCGTCGAGGCTGGGCGTGAAGCCGTGATCCAGACGCACGCCGAGACGCCCGGCGGGAATCCGCGGCAGGTCGCCGCCGCCATCCAGCAGCTTGCCGCGCACCCGGTCGCCGAACAGGGTCACGGCCGTGGCGTCACTGGCCTGGAAGCGCACCTCGCCCTCGGCGCCGGTGAACAGCGCATCCTCCTGGCGGTACTCGATCTCCCGGTAGCTGGAACCGATGTCGCGGCCGGTGTCGGCGGCATAGATGTAGTCGTCCACCTGGTTGCGGTACAGGGTCAGGCTGAAGGTGGTGCGCCCGGCGAACTTGCGCAGGGTCAGCTCGGCGTTGTGCGAGGTTTCCTCGTCCAGCCCGGGATCGCCCAGCTCGACGGTGCGGGTCGCTGCGTGCGGGCCGTCGGCATACAGCTCCTCGGCGCTCGGCAGACGCTGCGAGCGGCTCAGCGAAAAGCCGAGCGAGTACTCGGGGGCGAAGGTCCACACCGCGCCGGCGGAGAACGAGGTGCCGCGATGGCTCTTGTCCGGCCGGCCCTCGGCCTCGATGTCCTGCCACTCGTGGCGCAGGCCCAGCTCGTAGCGCCAGGCGCCGGCGGTGTATTCCTCGAGCAGGAACAGCGCGTGGTTGCGGGTGATGGTCGGCGGCACGTAGGCCTCCTCGCCGGTGGCCTCGAAGTCGCGGCGCAGGGTCTGCCCGCCGAGCACGCCGCGCCAGCCGAACAGCGGCTGGTGGGTCAGCTCCAGACGGGCATCGCTGGCGTCGTTGTCGAAGCGGGTGTCGACCTTGCCGCCCTCGATTTCCTCGTGGCGGTAGTCGCTGTGGGCGACGCGCAGGCGCGCCAGCTCGAAGCCGGGCAGCGGGTCGGCGAGCTCGCCGCGCAGGTCCCAGCGGTACTGGCGCAGATCCACGTAGGGCACGCCTTCTCCCTCGTGCTCGTCGTGCTCCTCGCCTTCGTGCTCTTCACCTGCGTGCTCCTCGTCCTCGTCCTCGTGCTCGTCGCCGCAATGCCAGGCCGCCCCGTCGAGGTGACAGTCGGCATGCTGGTGACCGAGCAGCCCGTAGCGGTTGTCCTGCTCGCTGTAGGCCACGCCGATATAACCACGCTCGCCGACGAAGCTGGCGCCCAGGCTGAAGGTGTCGGTGTCGTTGTAGGAGCCTTCCTGCTTGCTCGGCGAGCCGTGGATCGCGTAGTCGTCGGCCTGGCGCTTGACCCCCTCCACGCGCACCGCGAAATTGCCGCTGCCGGCGGTGATGCCGAAGACGCCCGAGCCCTCGTTGGCGACGCTGTTGGCGCGCAGCTCCAGCTCGCCCTCGTAGCCGTTCTCCGGGACATAGGTGGGCACCCTCTTGTCGATCGTGTTGACCACCCCGCCGATCGCGCCGCCGCCGTAGAGCAGGGTCGCCGGCCCCTTGAGCACCTCGATGCGCTCGGCCAGCAGCGGCTCGCTGGTCACCGCGTGGTCCGGGCTGACGCTCGAGGCGTCGAGCGTGTCCACGCCGTCGTTCAGCATCTTCACCCGCGCGCCCTGCTGGCCACGGATCAGCGGCCGCCCGACGCCCGCGCCGAAGCTCGCCGAACGCACGCCGGGCAGGCCTTCCAGGGTTTCGCCGAGGGTCGCCTCGCGACGCCGGATCAGCTCGTCGCCCTCCAGCACCTCGGCCGGAGTGGTCATTTCGTGGGGCTTCTTGGCCAGGGCGCTGGCGCTGACCACGGTGGACTGCAGTTCCACCGGCTCGCTCGCCCAGACGGCCGGGACCAGGCTCAGTCCGAGGGTCCAGGCGAGGGGATGGCGCTTCATGCTTGTCTCCAGAGTGCGGATAGCGGAAGGCCGGGCAGGAGCCGGGCCGCGTCGGGGCGGCGAATCTATCATGTTATATCATAACAATTAAGCCCCTTTCGGAGGCTCCCTGCGGATTGAAAAAACCGTCTCTGCGCCCCATCTAGTCGGCAAAGCTGCCAGACCAGGTGAGTCATGAACGACCAGGAAATCGCGCCCGAGATCGTCGAGGAAGAAACCGCGACCAACAGTCTCGCCCTGCCCGAACAGACCCTGCCCGACCAGGTGTACGTCATTCCGATCCACAACCGCCCGTTCTTCCCGGCCCAGGTGCTGCCGGTGGTGGTCAATCCCGACCCCTGGGCGGAAACCCTCAAGCGCGTGGCCAAGACGCCGCACCGCAGCCTGGCGCTGTTCTACATGGACCCGCCGCCGGAGGACGCCGAGGATTTCGATCCGGACAAGCTGCCCGCGCACGGCACCCTGGTGCGCATCCACCACGCCAGCCAGGAGGGCGGCAAGCTGCAGTTCGTCGCCCAGGGCCTGGCGCGGGTGCGCATCCGCGGCTGGCTGAGCCGCAAGCCACCGTATCTGGTCGAGGTGGACTATCCAAAGAGCGCTCAGGACCCGCGCGACGAGGTCAAGGCCTACGGCATGGCGCTGATCAATGCGATCAAGGAGCTCTTGCCGCTCAACCCGCTGTACAGCGAGGAGCTGAAGAACTACCTGAACCGCTTCAGTCCCAACGATCCCTCGCCGCTGACCGACTTCGCCGCCGCGCTGACCACCGCGCCGGGCGACGAGCTGCAGGAGGTGCTGGACACCGTGCCGGTGCTCAAGCGCATGGAGAAGGTCTTGCCGCTGCTGCGCAAGGAGGTGGAGGTCGCGCGCCTGCAGAACGAGCTGTCCGCCGAGGTCAACCGCAAGATCGGCGAGCGCCAGCGCGAGTTCTTCCTCAAGGAACAGCTGAAGATCATCCAGCGCGAGCTGGGCATCACCAAGGACGACAAGAGCGCCGACGCCGACGAGTTCCGCGCCCGCCTGGAAGGCAAGACAGTGCCGGCGGCGGCGCAGAAGCGCATCGACGAGGAGCTCAACAAGCTGTCGATCCTCGAGACCGGCTCGCCGGAATACGCGGTCACCCGCAACTATCTGGACTGGGCGACCAGCATCCCGTGGGGTATCTACGGTAAGGACCGGCTCGATCTGGGCCATGCCCGCAAGGTGCTCGACCAGCATCATGCCGGGATGGACGACATCAAGGCACGGATCATCGAGTTCCTCGCCGTCGGCGCCTTCAAGGGCGAGATCGCCGGCTCCATCGTCCTGCTGATCGGCCCGCCCGGGGTCGGCAAGACCAGCATCGGCAAGTCGATCGCCGAATCCCTCGGCCGGCCGTTCTACCGCTTTTCGGTCGGCGGCATGCGCGACGAGGCGGAGATCAAGGGCCACCGGCGCACCTACATCGGCGCCCTGCCGGGAAAACTGGTGCAGGCGCTGAAGGACGTCGAGGTGATGAACCCGGTGATCATGCTCGACGAGATCGACAAGCTGGGCGCCAGCCATCACGGCGACCCGGCTTCGGCGCTGCTCGAGACGCTCGATCCCGAGCAGAACGTGGCCTTCCTCGACCACTACCTGGACCTGCGCCTGGACCTGTCCAAGGTGCTGTTCATCTGCACGGCGAACACCCTGGACTCGATTCCCGGCCCGTTGCTCGACCGCATGGAGGTGATCCGCCTGTCCGGCTACATCGCCGAGGAGAAGTTCGCCATCGCCAAGCGCCACCTGTGGCCGCGCCAGCTGGAGAGGGCCGGGGTGCCGAAGAAGCGCCTGTCGATCAGCGACAGTGCGCTGAGGACGGTGATCGACGGCTATGCCCGCGAAGCCGGCGTGCGCCAGTTGGAGAAGCAGCTGGGCAAGATCGTGCGCAAGGCGGTGGTCCAGCTGCTGGAGGCCCCCGAAGCCACGCTGAAGGTCGGGCCGAAGGACCTAGAGGACTACCTGGGCATGCCGCCGTTTCGCAAGGAGCGCCATCTGCAGGGCGTCGGTATCATCACCGGCCTGGCCTGGACCAGCATGGGCGGCGCCACCCTGCCGATCGAGGCGACACGCATCCATACCCTCAACCGCGGCTTCAAGCTGACCGGCAAGCTCGGCGAGGTGATGAAGGAGTCGGCAGAGATCGCCTACAGCTACGTCAGCTCGCACCTCAAACAGTACAAGGGCGATCCGACCTTCTTCGACCAGGCCTTCGTCCACCTGCACGTGCCGGAAGGCGCCACGCCCAAGGACGGCCCCAGCGCCGGCATCAGCATGGCCAGCGCCCTGCTGTCGCTGGCGCGCAACCAGGCGCCGAAGCAGGATGTGGCGATGACCGGCGAACTGACCCTCACCGGCCAGGTGCTGGCCATCGGCGGGGTTCGCGAGAAGGTGATCGCCGCCCGCCGGCAGAAGCTCTTCGAGCTGATCCTGCCGGAAGCCAACCGCGGCGACTTCGAGGAGTTGCCGGACTACCTCAGGGAAGGCCTCACCGTGCACTTCGCCAGGCGTTTCGCCGACGTGGCCAGGGTGCTGTTCCCCGACAAGCTCTGATTATCCAGGCGGGCGACCAATCTCGCCCGCCGCTCCCGCGCCAGGCAGCCCGGCAGGCAGCCGAGGTTCCGGCTATGCTCCCCCCATCACCCTCGCCAGGAGGCCCCTGCATGCGCCTTGCCCTGCCATACCTGCTGCCCCTCGGCCTCCTCTGGCTGGCGGGCTGCGCGCACAACGGCGGCAGCCCCACCGTCACCCTCGAGGAGGACGACGACTGCCCGCTGCAGCTGGAAAGCCGCCAGCACCTGGTGCTGACGCTGCCCAGCAACCCCTCCACCGGCTACCGCTGGCAGGTGCGCGAATCCGCCTCGCGGGTGCTGCGCAGCTTGGGCCCGGAAGTCTACAGCGAAGCGGAAGAGTCCGGCGTGGTCGGCAGCGCCGGGCAGTCGACCTGGCGCTTCCAGGCCGTGCAGTCCGGCCAGGACAGCCTGCTGCTGGTCTACCAACGGCCCTGGGAGGTCGGCAAGGAGCCGGAGAAGGTCTTCGACTGCGCCATCAGCGTCGAATGACCGTCTAGCGCGAGCCGCTCGGCGCCGCTGTATGGGCGGGACAGTCTTGGCTAAAATGCCGCGCCCTGCCCTCCGCCGTGGAAGCCACGTGAAACACTCCCCCGACCGCCTCTTCGCCCAGCCCCTCGCAGAAGTGCCGGACTTCACCTTCAACGAGGACGTGGCCCGGGTGTTCCCGGACATGATCAAGCGCTCGGTGCCGGGCTACCCGACCATCGTCGAAAACATCGGCGTGCTCGCCGCGCAGTTCGCCCAGCCCGGTACCCGCCTCTACGACCTCGGCTGTTCCCTCGGCGCCGTCAGCCAGGCGCTGCGCCGCCATGTGCGGGCCGAGGGTTGCCGGGTGATCGCGGTGGACAACTCGCCGGCCATGCTCGAACGCTGCCGCGAATACCTGCATGCCCAGGACGCCATGTTCCAGGAGCTGCTGCGGGTGGAAACCATCGAGGCGGACATTCTCGCCTTGGAGCTCGAGCCGGCGTCCCTGGTAGCGATGAACTTCACCCTGCAATTCATTCCGCCCGAACGGCGCCTGGAACTGCTCGGTCGCATCCGTCAGGTCCTGCTGCCGGGCGGGGCACTGATCCTCTCGGAGAAGCTGCGCTTCGCAGATGCCGAGGAGCAGGCCCTGCTCGGCGACCTGCACGTCGCCTTCAAGCGCGCCAATGGCTACAGCGAACTGGAAATCGCCCAGAAGCGCAGCGCCATCGAGAACGTGATGAAGCCGGACAGCCTCGATGAACACCGCCAGCGCCTGCAGGCCGCCGGCTTCCGCAAGGTGCTGCCCTGGTTCCAGTGTCTCAACTTCGTCTCGCTGATTGCCCTGCCATGATCGACCTGTCCCCGCTCGTCCGCCGCCTCGCCGGCACCCCCCTGGCCGCCTGGGCCGACAGCCTCCCGGCGCAGCTGGATGAACGCCTGACTCGCAGCCATGGCGACCTTCAGCGCTGGCAGGCGGCCCTGCAGGCCCTGCCCATGCTGACCGCCGAGCACATCGAACTGGGCGAACAACTACAGCTTGCCGGCGCCTGCGACGATACCAACCGCGCCGCCCTGCGTCAGGCCCTGCTCGGCCTGTCGCCCTGGCGCAAGGGGCCCTTCGATCTGTTCGGCGTGCATGTCGATACCGAGTGGCGCTCGGACTGGAAGTGGCAGCGGGTCGCCCCGCATCTGGAACTGCGCGGCCGGCGCATCCTCGATGTCGGCTGCGGCAACGGCTACTACATGTGGCGCATGCTCGGCGCCGGAGCCGACTGCGTGGTCGGCATCGATCCCAACTGGCTGTTCTTCTGCCAGTTCCTCGCGCTCCGGCGCTACCTGCCGGAGCTGCCCGCCTGGCACCTGCCCCTCGCCCTCGAGGACCTGCCGGAGAAGCTGGAGGGCTTCGACACGGTATTCTCCATGGGCGTGCTCTATCACCGCCGCTCGCCCATCGATCACCTGCTGGCGCTCAAGGACTGCCTGCGCCGGGGCGGCGAGCTGCTGCTGGAAACCCTGGTGGTAGATGGCGACGCCAGCACTGTGCTGGTGCCGGAGGACCGCTATGCGCAGATGCGCAACGTCTGGTTCCTGCCCTCGGTAGCGGCCCTGGAGCTGTGGCTGCGCCGTGCCGGCTTCGTCGAGGTGCGCTGCGTGGATGTAGCCGTCACTTCCGTCGAGGAGCAGCGCGCCACCGAATGGATGACCTTCCAGTCTCTGCCAGACTTTCTCGATCCAACCGACTACGGCAGGACGGTCGAGGGTCTGCCTGCGCCGACCCGCGCAGCACTGCTGGCCCGCAAGCCCTGAGCCCGTCCCGCCCCTTGCCCGAAGAAGGTGACTGGATGGCCCGCTGGTTGATGATCCTCGGTGCGGCCCTGCTGCTGCTCGGCATCGTCCTGCATTACGCGCCCTGGCTGTTCGGCTGGTTCGGCCGCCTGCCGGGCGACATCCGCATCGAAACGGCGCGCGGCAGGCTCTTCATCCCCTTCACCTCGATGCTGCTGGTCAGCCTGGTGGCGAGCCTGCTGCTCAACCTGTTCCGCCGTTAACGCCGCGCTGCAGCGCCCATCATCAACACTTTCATCTCCCGTACCGCTTCCTTGAAGCCGACAAACAGGGCATGCGCGACGATAGCGTGGCCGATGTTCAGTTCATGCATCCCCGGAATCGCCGCCACCGGCTCGACATTTTGGTAGTGCAGACCGTGACCGGCATTGACGATCAGCCCGTGACTCAGTCCGTACTCCACGCCGTCGCGGATGCGCGCCAGCTCGCGGGCCGCTTCCGCCGGCGTATGGGCATCGGCGTAGCGCCCGGTGTGCAGCTCGATGGCCGGTGCGCCAATGCGCGCGGCGGCCTCGATCTGCTGCGGCTCGGCGTCGATGAACAGCGATACCTCGCAACCCAGCCGCGCCAGACGCTCCACTGCGGCGCGGATGCGCGCCTCCTGGCCGGCGACGTCCAGCCCCCCCTCGGTGGTCAGCTCCTGCCGGGTTTCCGGGACGAAGCAGGCGTGCGCCGGGCGGATCTGCTCGGCAAAGGCGAGCATTTCCTCGGTGACCCCCATCTCGAAGTTCATCCGCGTCTGCAGCACCTCCTTGAGCACCTGCACATCACGCTCCTGGATGTGCCGGCGGTCCTCGCGCAGATGCACGGTGATGCCGTCGGCACCGGCCTCCTCGGCATCCAGCGCAGCCTTGACCGGATCCGGGTAGCGGGTGCCGCGGGCCTGGCGCAGGGTTGCCACATGGTCGATGTTCACGCCGAGCAGAATGCGGTTGGCTTCAGTCACGGGGGGGCTCCTTGGGATTCATGAAGAGTTCGCGGCTGACCAGCGGCCGGCCGCCGAGATGGGGCGCCAAGGCCTGGCGCATCAGGCGCTTGGCCGCCGCCAGGGCACCGGGGACCTGCCAGTCGGCTCCGGCCATGGCGAGCAGTTCGCGTCCGCGGAACAGGCCCGGCTGCAGCTGCTCCACCGGCTCCAGGCCCGCATCGGGCAGCAGCCGGTAGCGGCTGTCGGCAAGCACCGGCCGAGAGTGCAGATCGCGATCCAGAGAAAAACCATAGCCCAGCTCCGCCAGCAGGCGCCATTCGAAGGCACGCAACAGCGGCTCCAGCGGGCGTCCGCAGGCCAGGGCATCGAGGCTCAGGGCGTAATGCTCGAACAGCTGCGGATGGGGATCCTCGGCAGGCAGCAGGCGGATCAGCAGCTCGTTCAGGTAGAGCGCGGCGAACAGGCTCGCACCGGTCAGCCAATGGGAAACGCCGCCGCTTTCCAGACGGGCGACGGTCTTCAGCTCGCCGCGCCCGCGCAGCTCCAGCTCGAGCGGCACGAAGGGACGTGCCAGACTTCCTGTCTTGCCGCGCGCCGCCCGTAGCACGGCACGCAGCCTGCCTTGGGGGGTGAGGAAATCCACCAGCGCGCTGCTTTCCTTGTAGGGGCGACTATGCAGGATGAAGGCAGCTTGGCTGGTCATGGCATGTACGTGGCCAGCGGCCAGTCGGGGGGGAGTCCAGTCCGCGCCTGCGCGTCTCAGCTCTCCCGGTAGCCGAGCGAATGCAGGGCCCGCTCGTCGTCGGACCAGCCACCCCTCACCTTGACCCACAGGTTGAGCATGACCTTGGAGTCGAACAGCACCTCCATGTCCTGGCGCGCATCCTGGCCGATGCGTTTGATCCGCTCGCCCTTCTCGCCGATGATGATCTTCTTCTGCCCCTCACGCTCGACCAGAATCAGCGCATGGATGTGTAGAATCCGTCCTTCCTGCGTGAAATCCTCGATTTCCACCGTGACCTGGTAGGGCAGTTCGGCGCCCAGCTGGCGCATGATCTTCTCCCGCACCAGTTCGGCGGCGAGGAAACGACTGGAGCGGTCGGTGATCTGATCTTCCGGGAAGAAATGCTCGCTCTCCGGCAGGCGCTCGGCGACCAGCCGCTCCAGGGTGTCCAGGTTCTGTCCATGCAATGCGGAGATGGGCACGACCTCGGCGTTGGGCAACTGCTGCGCCAGCCATTCCAGATGCGGCAGCAGCTCGGTCTTGTCCTCGAGGCGGTCGGCCTTGTTCACCGCGATCAGCAGCGGTCCCTGCACGTACTGGAGACGCTCGAGCACCAGTTGGTCCTCTTCGGTCCAGCGCGTGCGGTCGACCACGAAGACCACCACATCGACATCCTTCAGCGCTGCCGAGGCAGTCTTGTTCATGTAGCGGTTGAGCGCCTTGTCGTTCTGCTTGTGCAGGCCGGGGGTATCGACGTAGATCGCCTGCACGTTGTCCTCGGTCTTGATCCCCAGCATGTTGTGCCGGGTGGTCTGCGGCTTGCGTGAGGTGATCGCCAGCTTCTGACCGAGAATGTGGTTGAGCAGCGTGGACTTGCCCACGTTGGGCCGGCCAACGATGGCCACATATCCGCAGCGCAGCGGGCTTGCTTCAGTCATTGCCATTCTCCACCCCGAGGGCCACCAGTGCCGCAGCCGCTGCCACCTGCTCGGCAATCCGGCGACTGGCACCCTGGCCGTAGGTCTTGTCGTTCAGAAGGGCAACCTGGCACTCGACGAAGAACGTCCGGCAGTGGGGTTCGCCCTGGATATCCACCACTTCGTAGCGGGGCAGCTCACAGGCCCGGGACTGCAGGAACTCCTGCAGGCGGGTCTTGGGGTCCTTGTTGGTGTCGACCAGGGTCAGACTTTCCAGCTCGCCGGCCAGCCAGTCCAAGACGCGCTCGCGCACAGTTTCCATGCCGGCATCGAGATAAATGGCGCCGATCAGCGCCTCGAGAGCATCGGCAAGGATGGACTCGCGACGGAAGCCGCCACTCTTCAGCTCGCCGGAGCCGAGGCGCAGATGGTCGCCCAACTCGAAGCCACGGGCCAGCAGGGCCAGCGTCTCGCCCTTGACCAGCCGTGCCCGCAGGCGCGACAGCTGGCCTTCCCGGGCCTGGGGAAAGCGCTCGAACAGCGCCTCACCGGCGACGAAGTTGAGAATGGCATCGCCGAGAAACTCCAGCCGCTCGTTGTTGCGACTGGCAAAACTGCGATGGGTCAACGCCAGGAGCATCAGGTCCTGGTTCTTGAAGGTATGACCGAGCTTGCGCTCGAGGCGATTCAGGGATGAGCTCACGGCATGGGCACACGGAATTCTTTGTCAAAATTCACCACCAGATCGAGATTCTCGATCAGCGGCTCGCGCTTCTCGTATTTTAGATGAGCACGGAACTCGTTGTTTTCCAAGGTCACTTTCAGCACCTCTTGCAGACTCAGGTCCCTGAGGTTGTTGACCTGCATGCCCTTGCTGACATGGGCATAGAAGTCTCCGATGCTACGGATGTCCGCTGCTCGCTCCGTTTCGATGGAGGTGATGATCTTCTCCATGGACATATAGTCGAAATAATGCGGCATCACCTTGAATGCCGTACTGGCGAAAAATGCCACTACAGCCAACACCACCAGCCAACTCAGTATCGAAAGGCCTTTCTGAGAATGCGGGAATTTCATGCTTGATCTCTTTCATCCAGCCATTGACGGCGGACAAAGCCTATAGGGGGGTGCCCCAACGTGTTGGCGAATACCGCACATTTGTCGATAGGCTCAGTGGATCAGGCCAACACGGGAGAAGTTCGGCAGATTCTGCAGCTTGGGTTCCGGCCAGCTCATCCAGACGGCGAAGGCCTTGCCAACGATGTTCTCGTCCGGAACCATGCCCTGCATCTCGTCAGCAAGCTGGGGGTCATTCCAGTAGCGACTATCGTTGGAGTTGTCGCGGTTGTCGCCCATCATGAAATAGTGGCCTTCCGGCACTACCCATTCGCGCGAGGGCTCGGCATGGCGTCTCGTTTCCTTGCGGATCAGATGCTCGACATCGCCGAGCTGCTCCTTGTACAGCACTGCACTGCCCAGAACCCCCGACGCCTTGCCCAGCAACTGTTCGGCAACCGGTGCTCCATTGACGAACAGACGCTTGTCGCTGCCATAGCGGATATGGTCACCGGGCAGGCCGACCACCCGCTTGATGTAGTTGATGCTCGGATCACTCGGGTAGCGAAATACCATGACATCGCCACGCTGTGGCTCATCCACCTCGATCACCTTGGTGTCCAGCACGGGCAGGCGGATGCCATAGGCGAACTTGTTCACCAGAATGAAGTCCCCCACCTCCAGGGTGGGCTTCATCGAACCCGATGGAATCTGGAAGGGCTCCACGAGAAAGGAGCGCAGCACCAGCACTATCGCCAGGACCGGGAAGAACGACTTGCCATACTCGACCAGCAGCGGCTCCTTGTTCAGGCGATCCAGCACGCTCTGGTCGGGTTGTCCGACACTGCCCTCATAGGAGGCAACCGCCGCCCGCCTGCGCGGCGCCAGCACGATCAGATCCAGAAGGGCCAATGCACCGCTGACCAGCACCGCCAGCACCAGCAACAGGGGGAAATTGATCGACATAGGGCTAACTATCTACCTTGAGCACAGCGAGGAAAGCTTCCTGAGGAATCTCCACACTGCCAACCTGCTTCATCCGTTTCTTGCCGGCCTTCTGCTTTTCCAGCAACTTGCGCTTGCGGGTCACGTCACCGCCATAACACTTTGCCAGCACATTCTTTCTCAGCGCCTTCACCGTGGTCCGCGCCACGACCTGCCCGCCGATAGCGGCCTGGATGGCCACATCGAACATCTGCCGGGGAATCAGCTCCTTCATCTTCTCAGTGAGTGCCCGCCCCTTCTGGTGGGACTTGTCGCGATGCACGATGAGCGCCAGGGCATCCACCTTGTCGCCATTGATCAGAACGTCCAGCTTGACCAGATTGGCAGGCTGAAAGCGATCGAAACTGTAATCCAGCGAGGCATAGCCGCGGCTTACCGACTTCAGCCGGTCGAAGAAGTCCAGTACTACCTCGTTCATCGGCAGGTCATAACTGATCTGCACCTGGCTGCTGAGGAACTGCATGTCGCGCTGGACGCCACGCTTCTCGATACACAGGTTGATGACGTTACCCAGATGCTCCTGCGGCACCAGGATGTTGGCGCGCACGATCGGCTCGCGCATTTCGGCAATGGAGGCCAGGTCCGGCAGCTTCGACGGGTTGTCGACATACATCGTATCGCCGTTCTTCAGCAGGACCTCAAAGACCACCGTCGGTGCCGTGGTGATCAGATCCAGGTCGTATTCGCGCTCCAGGCGCTCCTGGATGATCTCCATGTGCAGCATGCCGAGGAAGCCGATGCGGAAGCCGAAACCGAGCGCATCCGAGCTTTCCGGCTCGTATTGCAGCGCGGCGTCGTTCAGCGTCAGCTTCTGCAGCGCCTCGCGGAAATCCTCGAAATCATCCGAGCTGACCGGAAACAAGCCGGCATATACCTGCGGCTTGATCCGCTGGAAGCCGGGCAGCATGTCGACGTCAGGAGTGCTGGCCAGCGTCAGGGTATCGCCTACCGGCGCGCCGTGGATGTCCTTGATACCGGCGATGATGAAGCCCACCTCGCCCGCTTTAAGATCGGGCATCTCGGTGTGCTTCGGAGTGAAGACGCCGACGCTATCCACCTGATGGACCTTGCCGGTGGACTTCACCAGAATCTTGTCGCCCTTCTTCACCCGGCCGTGCTTGACCCGCACCAGCGAGACCACCCCCAGGTAGTTGTCGAACCAGGAGTCAATGATCAACGCTTGCAACGGCGCCTCGATCTCGCCCTCGGGAGCCGGGATGACCTGGACCAAGCGCTCCAGCACATCGAGGACGCCCATCCCGCTCTTGGCGCTGCACGGAACGGCATCACTGGCATCGATGCCGATGATGTGCTCGATCTCGTCCTTGACCCGCTCCGGCTCCGCCTGGGGCAGATCCATCTTGTTCAGCACGGGCATCACTTCCAGGCCCTGCTCGATGGCGGTATAGCAGTTGGCGACCGATTGTGCCTCCACGCCCTGACCGGCATCCACCACCAGCAAGGCGCCCTCACAGGCAGCCAAGGAGCGGCTGACTTCGTAGGTGAAGTCGACATGGCCGGGAGTATCGATGAAGTTCAGCTGGTAGGTCTTGCCGTCCTGCGCCTTGTAGTGCAGGGTCACGCTGTGCGCCTTGATGGTGATCCCACGCTCGCGCTCGAGGTCCATGGAGTCCAGAACCTGAGCCTCCATTTCACGCTCGGAAAGGCCACCGCAGATTTGAATGAATCGGTCCGCCAGTGTCGACTTGCCGTGATCGATATGGGCGATGATGGAAAAATTGCGGATATGACTGAGGTCACTCACAGTTCAGCACTCGAAAAGGCTCGGGCGGACTAGCCGTCGAAAATAGCCGGGGAGTTTAACTGATCAATATTACCAACGTCACGCACTACCCTCTCTTGACAACCATGAAAAAGGGCGGTGAAGCCGCCCTTTTCATGGTTCTTCGCGGAATCCTGGGAAAGCGAGGATTGACAGTCAGGGAAGCAGGTAAATTGGCAGTCGCCAAACTCACCAACCGCTGCCCCCTGCTGT
>NZ_SMMU01000032.1 GCF_004339665.1 Azotobacter chroococcum | reverse complement strand
GATCGCCTCGGCGTCATTGGCGTCGTTCTTGCCGCTCTTGACGTAGGGTTTGACGAACTGCGGCGCGATCAGACGCACCTCGTGCCCGAGGGTCCATCCGCTTGAGTTTCATGGGGACTCCCTCCTCTGGTGACTGCTGTTTCCAGCAACTTCAGTCTGGCGCGTTGACGCCGTAGGAGGGGGGAGTCCATTTCATTGCCCTACGGCTGTGGATCGAGCGCCCGGCGCAGGGGGATCATCGGCGAGCGGGCGAAGCCCTGGCGGGCGTAGAAGCGCTGGGCGTCGAGGTTGTCGGCGTCGGTCAACAGGGTGATGCGCCGGCAGCCGCGGCTTTGCGCGGTGGCGATGGCCGCCTCCAAAAGCTGTGTGCCGAGGCCGTGGCCGCGGGCCGCGGCATCCACCACCATGTCCTCGAGCAGCGCCACCGGCGTGCCCAGCGCGGTGGAAACCGTATAGAGCAGGTTGACCATGCCGAGGATCTGTCCGTCCTCCCGGGCGAGCAGGATCTCGCCGACCGCCGGGTCGTCGATGATCGCCGCCAGGCCGCGCTGCTGCGCCGCGCGGTCGGGCGTGAATTCGGCTTCCTGGGCGAACAGCTGGTCGAGCAGGCGGCACAGCGCCGGGATGTCGGCGAGTGTGGCGGGGCAGATCTCCATGGACGTTTCTCCTAAGGGGGGACAGGGGCCGGCAGGTGGGCTTAACCTGCAGGTACCAGGCCGTTACCGGCAGGCCGGGCATGATACTGCCTGCCCAGGCCTTCCTTCCTGCCCCCTTTCAAGGAGCGAACCATGCAGATGCCCGTCAACACCTTCAAGCAGCGTCTGAGCCAGGAGGCGCAGATCGGCGTCTGGGTCGGCCTGGCCGATCCCTACTGCGCCGAGCTGGCGGCCAATGCCGGCTTCGACTGGCTGCTGCTCGACGGCGAACACGCGCCCAACGACCTGCGCTCGCTGCTCGGCCAGCTGCAGGCGGTGGCGCCCTACGCCTGCCAGGCGGTGGTCCGTCCGCCGGTCGGCGATCCGGTGCTGATCAAGCAGCTGCTCGACATCGGCGCGCAGACCCTGCTGGTGCCCATGGTGGAGACCGCCGAGCAGGCGCAGGGCCTGGTCGCCGCCATGCACTACCCGCCGCATGGCATCCGCGGAGTGGGCGCTTCCCTGGCCCGCGCCTCGCGCTGGAACGGCATCCCCGACTACCTGGACGAAGCCGACGCGCAGATGTGCCTGCTGGTGCAGGTGGAGAGCGTCAGGGGACTGGAGAATCTCGACGCCATCGCCGCGGTCGAGGGGGTGGACGGGATCTTCATTGGCCCGGCGGATCTCTCCGCGTCCATGGGCCACCGCGGCGCGCCGGGCCATCCGCAGGTAGTGGCGGCCATCGAGGACGGCATCGCGCGCATCCGCCGCGCCGGCAAGGCCGCCGGCATCCTCGCCACGGACGAGGCGCGGGCGCGCCGCTACCTGGAGCTGGGCTGCGCCTTCGTCGCGGTGGGCGTCGATACCAGCCTGCTGATGCGCGCCATGAAGGCCCTGGCGGGCCGCTTCAAGGGCGGCGCCGCCGACCCCGCGGGGAGCGGCGGCGGTTACTGAGGGCCGGCGGGTGGTCAGAAGACCTTGGAGATCGAGGCGACGAAGTTGGCGTCGCAGTGGGTGTCGTTGCCGGTGAAGTTCTCGCACTCCTCGTCCTTCAGGTCGGTCTGGGTATAGGCCAGGCCGAACTGCAGGCCGACGAACTCCTTGCTCACCCCGACGTACCAGTCGTAGTAGGCGTCCTCGCCCTTGCTCGCGCCGTCCTTGAAGAAGGTGTCGTCCTTGAAGTCGTACTTGCCGAAACGCATGGACAGGCCGATCCCGTAGGGCAGGTCGCGCTTGTAGCCGATGTAGGAGTAGACCACGTTGTTGTCGCTGTTGACGTCGTCGGAGTAGTTGATGCCGACCTTGAAGCCGTAGGCGGAGAGGCTGCCGTAGAACTCGCTGTAGTTCAGGTCCGAGTTGCCGAGGTCGTCGCCCGGGTAGTCGTACTTGAGCCAGCCCACGTCGAAGGCCAGGGCCTCGGTGATGTTGCTGCCGTAGCCGACGTAGTAGTCGTATTCCACCGGGGCGTCCGAGGTCTCGAAGTCGACGTTGGAGGCCCACATGCCGACGTACAGGCCGCTCTCGTGGACGATGTCCAGTCCGCCCTGGATGGCCGGGTCTCCCTTGGTCTGCGAGATGCCGCGGAAGATGTACTCGGTGGCCAGGGTGGCGTTGGCGCTGACGCTGAACTCGCCGAGCGGCGTATCCACCGTCGTCCCCGCCACGGCGATGCAGGTGCCAGCCATGGCGCCGGCGGTAGTGAGGGCGAGGGTCGTTTTCTTGAACATGACTCGTCTGTCCTTGAGGGTTGCAGTGCGCGTGTTCCGCGCAGGTCTTGAGGATGATCCGGTAAGGCTGTTTTTGAGATAAGCACAGGGCTTGCCAGCCATCAAAAAACTTCTGAAAAAGAGATTTCCTTGCGCTTTTCAGGGGTTTTCTGCACCGCTTCTGGCGTATTGTGCCCGGGCTGTGCATTGTTCCGGTGCGCCTGCTCCCGGAGGACATGGCGAGGCTGCACTGCAGGCAGGCAGCCCTGGCCCTGCGACGGGGCATGTGTTCGGGGAGTGATCCGGCAGGGGGCTGCAGGGCGGGCTCGGGCGATAACGGAGCGGTGGACGGAGCTGGTGCGGGCAGCACGCAGGCTGCTTCAGGAGAGGGCGGGGGCTGTATCCGCTGCCCGCTTTCAGCCGTGCTGCAGGGGCAGGCCGATCCGCGCCCGCAGGCCCGGGCCGGGCCGCTCGGACAGTTCCAGGCGGCCGCCGTGCTCGCGGGCGATGCGCTCGGCGATGGCCAGGCCGAGGCCGGCGCCCGGCGCTCCGCCGCGGGCGTTCTCGCCACGGCGGAAGGCCTGCTTCAGCACCTCGGCGTCCCGTCCGCCGAGGCCTGCGCCGCTGTCGATCACCTCGAGCCAAGCGCTGTCGCCGTCCATGCCGCTGCGCAGGCGGACCGGCGGACGGCCGTGGCGCCAGGCGTTCTCCAGCAGGTTGGTCAGCGCCCGGCGCAGCGCCGCCGGGTGCATCCGCACCGGCGGCGGCGCACCCGGCTCCAGCAGCAGTGGCTGGCCGTGGTCGGCGTAGGCGGCCGCCAACTCCCGGGCCAGGACGTCGAGCTCGCCGACCACCGCCGGCTCCTCGCGGCTGTCGCGGGCGAAGTCGAGGAACTGTCCGACGAGTGCGTCCATCTCGGCGATGCTGCGCCGCAGGCTGGCGGCCACCTCGGGCTCGTCGCGGCCGGCGAGGATCTCCACGCCCAGACTCAGCTTGGCCAGCGGCGTGCGCAGGTCGTGGGAGAGGCCGGCCAGCATCAGGGCGCGCTCGCGTTCGTTGCGCGCCAGGCTGTCGCGCAGGCGGTTGAAGCTGCGGCTGAGGCTGGCGGTTTCCTCCGGCCCATCCTCCGCCAGAGGTTCCGGTTCGCCGCCGCGGCCGAGGCACTCGGCGGCCTGCACCACGCGGGTCAGGGGCCGGTTCAGGCGGCGCTGGATCGCCAGGGCGCCGGCCAGCGCCAGCAGCCCGGCGCCCAGCGAGGCGAGCAGCCAGGTGCCGGTGAACAGGCGCTCTGGCAGGATGCCCGGCACCGCCAGCCAGAGGTCCTCGCCCTCCAGGCGCAGGCGCAGCACCGGGCCGCCGCCGGCCTCGTGCAGCCAGCGCACCTCCAGGCCGTCGCCGGCCAGCCGCTCGGCCAGGCGCCGGGCGAAGCTGCGCTCCAGCGGCGGCAGCGGGGCGGGCGGCCCGTCGCCGGCGGCGATGCTGTGGCCGGCCAGGGCCTGGGCGTTGAAGCGGGCAACGAAGGCCTCGCGCTGCGCCGGCGACAGCGCCAGCAGGCTGGCGCGCAGGGCCGTCGCATTCTGCGCCACGCCGGCGGCGATCTGCTCCAGGCGCGGTTCGAGGATCAGCCGGCGGGCCAGCAGCGCGCCGCCGAGCTGGCCGAGCAGGATCAGCAGGGCGATCAGCAGCAGGCTGCGGCCGAACAGGCTGCGCGGCAGCAGCCTCATGGCCGCTCCTCCGCCCGGCCGTCGGGCACGAACACGTAGCCCAGCCCCCAGACCGTCCGGATGTAGTGCGGCTGCGCCGGGTCGTCCTCGATCGCCCGGCGCAGGCGCATGACCTGCACGTCGATGCTGCGGTCGCTGGCCTCGTGGTCGCGGCCGCGGCTCAGCTCGATCAGCCGGTCGCGGCCGAGGGGCCGCCGCGGATGTCGGGCTAGCGCCTGGAGCAGGGCGAACTCGCCGCTGGTCAGCGGGATGTCGCGGCCGTCGCGGCTCAGCCGCCGTTCGCCGAGGTGCAGGCTGAAGGGGCCGAAGTCGATCCGCCCGTCGCCCGGCAGCGGGCCGGTGTGGGCGCCGAGCATGCGCTGGCGGCGGATCAGCGCCTCGATGCGCGCCTGCAGCTCGCGGGGATTGAAGGGCTTGGGCAGGTAGTCGTCGGCGCCCATCTCCAGGCCGATGATGCGGTCCAGCGGATCGCCGCGGGCGGTGAGCATGACGATGGGAATGGTCTCGCCCTGCGCGCGCAGGCGCCGGCACAGCGACAGGCCGTCCTCGCCGGGCATCATCACGTCGAGCACCAGCACGTCGAAGCGCTCGCGGCCGAGCAGGTGCTCCAGTCGCTGGCCGCTGTCCAGGGCGCGCACCGCATAGCCCTGGTCGCTCAGATAGCGCTGCAGCAGCGCGCGCAGGTCGTGCTCGTCGTCGACCACCAGAATTCTTCCCAGGGCCTCGCCCATTTCGTCTCTCCCGTCGGTTGCGCCATGAGGGTGACGCAGGCGCCGCCCCCGGTGCCGCGGGAATCCATGACAAAGGGTTACAGACGCGCCCGCCGCTCACCGATTGTCACGCATTGCCCGGCGCCGGCAACGGTTCGCTCATGGCTCCCGCCGATAGTGGCTTCCGCCGCCAGACGACGGCGCCCACTCAAGAGGAGTCCATCCCATGAAATCTCTGTCACCCATCTTCGCCGTCCTGCTCGCCCTGTCCGCCGGCCTGGCGTTCGCCGACGCCCAGGCCGGCGAGCGCCGCGTGGTCCGCACGAACGGCCAGGGCGGCGGCAGCGCCACGCAGCTTGAGCGCCACGCGGGGCCGCGCGGCAGCCTGCAGCGCGGCCGCGTCATGGTCGCCGACGGCCAGGGCAACGCTAGCGCCGCCCGCGGCGCCAGCCGTTCGCGTAGCGACGACGGCAGCCGGCAGAGCGAGCGCAGCCTGTCCGCCACCGGCAGCCAGGGCAGCAGCCTGCAGAGCAACGCCAGCCTGACTTATACCGCCGAGTCGGGGCTGAGCCAGAGCCGTTCCACCAGCCTCACCAACGCGGCCACCGGCAACAGCGTGCAGGGCAGCACCTCCTACAGCCGGGACGGCGGCCTGACCCGCAGCGTCGCCTGCCAGGACGCCAGCGGCGCCAGCATCGCCTGCCCCTCGCGCTGATTCCCTTCCAGAGCCTTTCACAGGAGAAACGTCATGCGTACCCCTTTCATCCCCGTCATCCTCGCCGGCATCCTGTCCGCTACGGCCGGTGCCGCTCTCGCCGAGCCGGCCCGCGGCGAACGCCTACAGGCCGAACTGCAGCAACGCTTCGCCCGCGCCGACAGCAATGGCGACGGCCGGCTGACTGCCGAAGAGGCCAAGGCCGGCATGCCCTTCGTGTCCCGCCACTTCGCGGCGATCGACGCCGAGGGGCAGGGTTCGGTCAGCCTGGAGCAGATCAAGGGCTTCGCCCAGGCACAGATGGCCCGGCGCAAGGGCGCCCAGTAGGGAGGAGTCGCCATGTCCAGCGAATCGATACGCGACACCCTGGGGCCGCAGGCGCTGCCCTGGTTCGCCGCGGCCTTCCTCGTGCTGGTCGGCATCGCCTGCATCGAAGGCCTGGTCCGCTCCCTGTGGCGGCCGGGCTCCTACGACTGGCGGGCCAGCGCCGCCTCCATGGCCGACGCGCTGATCCGCCGCGGCGTGGATGCCCTGGGCCTGTCGCTGGCGGCGCCAGCGTACCTCTGGGCCTACCAGCACCGCCTGCAGACTCTGGAGCTGTCCACCCCGGCGGCCTTCGTCCTGCTGTTCCTCGGCCAGGAGTTCCTCTACTACTGGTACCACCGCGCGGCGCACCGGGTGCGCTGGTTCTGGGCCAGCCATTCGGTGCACCACTCGCCCAACCAGCTGAACCTGGCCGCCGCCCTGCGCCTGGGCTGGACCGGCAAGCTGACCGGCAGCGGATTGTTCTTCGTCCCCCTGGTCTGGCTGGGCTTTCCGCCGCTGGCGGTGACGGCCGCGGTGGCGCTCAACCTGATCTACCAGTTCTGGGTGCATGCGCCCTGGATGCCCCGGCTCGGCCCGCTGGAATGGGTGCTCAACACGCCCACCCATCACAAGGTGCACCACGCCAGCAACCGGGAATACCTGGACTGCAACTACGGCGGCGTGCTGATCGTCTTCGACCGGCTGTTCGGCACCTTCGTCGAGTACCGCCCGGAGATCCCCATCCGCTACGGCCTCACCACGCCGCTGCACAGCTACAACCCGCTGCGCATCGCTCTGCACGGCTGGCTGGAACTGGGCCGCGATCTGCTCGGGGCGCGGGGCCTGCGCGCCCGCCTGGGGGTGCTGGTCGGGCCGCCCTGAGGCGTGGCCGGCCGTCCCGCGGGACCACCGGCCTGCCGGCGGGCGGCCTATACTCGCTGCGGCCCGCGCCCTTCGGGGCGGCCGTCTCGCGGACCCGACGGAGGTCGACATGCTCGAATCGCTGGAAAAGATGCTCGCCCAGGGCGTGGACAGCCCGCTGCTGCGCTTCGGCCTCGGCAAGGGCTACCTGGATGCCGGCGACGCGCCGCGTGCCGCCGGGCATCTGCGCCGCTGCGTGGAACTCGACCCGAATTATTCCGCTGCCTGGAAGCTGCTCGGCAAGGCGCTGCAGGCCGCCGGCGACGCAGACGGCGCCCGGCAGGCCTGGGAGCGGGGCCTGGAGGCCGCCCGCCGGCATGGCGACCGGCAGGCGGAAAAGGAAATGACGGTCTTCCTCAAGCGGCTGGACCGGTAGCGCTAGCCGCTGCGGGGCTGCCGAACGGCTGCGGTCGTCACCGGCGTTCCCTTGAGGCCATTTCCGATCGCGTTTCCCCGGCAGCCGGTTCATCGAAGCGCCCGACATGGCCGCTCCATGCGAGCGGCCTGCCGTCGATCTCGGCCCGATGCGCCTTCGCCGCATCGGCGTCGTCGGCGATGGCCAGGGTCAGCGTGCGGCCGTCGAGCAGTTCGAGGCTGACGAGGTCGGCATCCGCGGCGCGGACATGGCGCAGCGCGGCGATCCGGCTGCGGCTGTCGCTGACCGTCTCGGCGTCGGGGTCGTACAGGCCGTGCGGTTCGAGCACGGCGACGAAGGTGGCGTCGGTGGCGTTCTCCAGACGCTCGATCAGCACCGGCTCGCGGCGCAGGTTGAAGTTCGGGTCGTTGGCGCCGCTCTCGGCGAAGATGAGCTTCGCCCCGGCGGGCGGCAGCAGGCGGTAGGTATAGAAGCGCTGGCCGTTCAGCCAGGTCAGGGTCGCGTTGCCGGCCTGCGGCGTGCCGGTCGCATCCACCCACAGATGCTGGTAGCCGTTGGCGCTGCCGAGCACCGGCCGCTGCGCCGGGTTGGACTGCAGCGGAAAGCCCACCGCGGTGAGATGCCCCGCATAGTGCAGGGGCCGGTCGTACCGCGCCGGCTTGCTGCCCTGGACGCGCAGCAGGTCGACGACCACGGGGCCGGCCAGGCCCTCTATCGTCAGTTGCGCCAGGGTGCGGCGGAAGCGCACGCCGGGGTAGGCGCCTTCCATTTCCGCAGTACTCACCCTCGTCGGCCCGTCCGCCGAGAAGAACAGCTGGCGGGGCGCCGTCTTCTCGCCGACCTTCCACTGGCCGTCGAAGTGGCTGGTCTCGTTGACCACCAGGGTGTTGTGGGCGACGGTTTGCCGGGCCCAGCTCTGGTTTTCCTTCAGGTAGCGGCCGCCGTCCTTGGACTCGACATTGAGAAAGCGCGCCGAGCCGTAGTCGGTGACCACCGCGGCGCCGTCGTCGTAGAGCATCCAGCCGAGCTTGTCGAAATGCCCGTGGCCCATGCCCTGGGCGCTGTTCTTGACGACCAGCACCTGATCCCGCTCGCCCGGCCCGGCGCGCAGCACGGCGACGGCACCGCGGTCGCCCTGCGGGCCGTCGCGCAGCAGCCGGGAGGCGAAGGGGAACGGCTGTGCCTTGCCTTCCGCCAGGTCGCGGGCGACCAGCAGTCCTTCGGGAGTGAGGGTGGTGCGTCCCTGCCAGCGGGCGACGGACAGGAAGGCCGGGTCGCGGGTCGCGGCATAGCCGATGGCGATCGCCTGATAGAGCTCGTCGGTCCGCAGGCTCTTGTCGCGCAGGGCGTCATTGAGCGGAAAGAGATAGCCGCCCTGGCTGAGCTGGACGGTGCTGCGGATCGCCTTGAGCAACACCCCGTCCCGATAGTCGAAGATCCGGCGCTGCGGCTCGTTGCTCTCGATCGCCTGGGCGAAGACCACGAAGGGCATGAGGGCATAGCGCTGGTAGTAGGGGCCTTCGGTGTAGTAGCCGTCGGGCGAGAACAACTGGTCGACCTGGCGCAGGAAGCCGGTCCTGCCGCTCTGGTCCAGGCCGTTCAGCGCCCTGGCCACCAGTTCGTCGTCGCGCAGCACGTAACCGGTCATGCCGACGGCGGCGCAGGCCCAGGTCGCGTGGTTGTGGATCAGCTCGAAGACCTGCGGCTGGCCTTCGGAGAGAAACGCCGCCATCGGGCGGAACACCTGCTCGTCGATGGTCTGCCGGTCCGCGGCCGAGAGCGTGTCGCGGATCGCGTCGTAACCCTGTATCGCATAGACCAGCCAGACGCTGTCGTTGAGGCTCTGCCAGAACAGCCGCCCCGGCGAATCGCCGCTGGCGGCCGGGTGCGGCCCGAGGGTCGGATAGAGTCTGGCGTATTCCAGCAGCAGGCGGCGTGCGTAGTCGGCGTAGGCGCCATCGCCGGTGATCCGGTACAGCAGGCCGGCGCCATAGAGCGCCATGTAGTTGCGCTTGTGCTGCTCGTGGCTGAAGCCGCCGCCGGGGTCCCTGGGCACCGGCACGTCGATTCCGGCGCGCCTGGCCGCATCGACCAGCGCTTCCAGGCGCCGTTGCTCGCCGGCGAACAGCGGGTAGTCGCCGCGGATCGACCCCGGCCCGGCATCCTTGAACAGCACGGGGCCGGCGCCTGCCGGCGCGGCGGCCAGGGCATCGGTCTGTGCCGAGAGCAGCAGGGCGGCGAGCAGGCCCAGGGTGGTTGGCAGTCTTTGCATCGGCGGTATTCCTTTTCTGCTGGTGGTCCGGTCGGCCGGCAATCGAGGCCCTTCCCTTAGAGGGCGTCGAGCCGTCGGGTTCCCTGCCTGCGGGCCGAGTGGACAAAGATGGCCAGTGCGCCGGCGGGGTGACGGCGCCTTCTTTGGGGGACTCTCGTGCAAGAAAGGCCGAACGCGGTGGGCCCGCTTTCCCGCCCGATGTGCCATTATGCCGCGCCGTAAAATACCCACCCGCTGGCCGTGCCCCCGACCGTTCCGCGCGACGCCGGCCGGAGGCTTCCTGCCGGCCATCGGCAGGGGACGGCGGGATGAGATTCCGCGCGGCGTTCGGCGTATGTTCGGTTTCACAGCCTTCGGGAGCTTGCAGCAGTCATGACCAATCCTCTCCATTTCGATCTGCAGTCGCTGCGGGTGTTTCTGCTGGCTGCCGAGCTGGGCAGCCTGACCCGGGCGGCCGAGCGCGCCCACCTCACCCTGTCGGCGGTGAGCAAGCGCATCTGCGATCTGGAAAAGACCATCGACTGCCCGCTGTTCATCCGCCAGCCGCGCGGGCTCGAGCTGACCCCGGCCGGCCAGGAGCTGCTGGAGCACACCCGCACCATCCTCGACAACGTCAACCGCATGGCCGCCGACATCGGCGAGTTCGCCACGGGCGTGCGCGGCCACCTGCGGCTGTGGGCCAACACCTCGGCGGTGCTGCAGTTCCTGCCGCACGACCTGGCGGCTTTCCTCGCCGAGCGGCCGCAGCTGCGCATCAGCCTGGAGGAGCGGCTGAGCGAGGAGATCGTCGCGGCGCTGGACAGCGGGCGGATCGACGTCGGGGTGTTCGCCGACAACGTGCCGGCGCCGACCCTGGATGTGCGTCCCTACCGGCAGAGCCGGCTGGTCCTGCTGGTGCCGGTCGGGCACCCGCTGGCCAAGTTCGGCAGGGTCGCCTTCGTCGACACCCTGGCCTACGACTACATCAGCCTCGCCCACGGCACCTCCTTGCTGCGCCTGCTGATCGACTCCGCGGTGACCGCGCAGCGCATCCTCCGTCTGCGCATGCAGGTGGGCAGCTTCGACGCCATCAGCCGGATGGTCGAGGCCGGGCTGGGGATCGGCGTGGTACCCGAGGCGGTGGTGGGCGGCGAGCGCCTGGCGGACGGCCTGCGCGCCATCCCGCTGACCGACGACTGGGCCAGCCGCACCCTGTGGGTCGGCGTGAAGTCGGAAGAGGCGCTGCTGCCCGAGGCGCGCGAGCTGTGGCAGTTCCTGCTGCGCGAAGGGGGCTGAGGATTAGGGCGCGCTGCTTGGGGGCGAAAGATTTCGTCGTGATGATCGAGAGTGCCCGAGAGCGGAACGGGGCTTCGGGGTCAACTCGGCGAAGGATTGTTACGGCAGGAAGTAGAGTCTCGAAAATAGCGTTTCATCTGGGGATAACCGGGAGGATGGATGCGCCGACGAGGCTCCGCATCCTCAGCCGGCTCGTTGTGAGAGGCAAAAAGCGGCCAAGAGCAGCCAGTCAGAGGATTGCACTGACTGACCGCTTCAGGTGGCTACAGTCATTCACTCTCGCCTTTTAACAGCCCGCCTTCAGAGCAATCACTGAGCACGAACGAATGGGACTGTCGGTCCGCGCACGCCAGCATCCCACTCCGCCAGGCGAGTGCCCTTGAACGGTTCGAATTCGGTCCCGTAAAGTGGCTCAAGGCCAAAGTTCACCCGACGAGCAGGTTGGCCATTTACTAATGTTTTTAAAAGTAATGTCATATTACTGTATATCGGCAGTCCGGGTGGCGGAAAAACGATTTCACCCACTCCGGCAACTTCTGGATTCTGCGCAGCGCGCCCAGGGCCAACTTCTTCATTTCCTCCCGGTTCTGCACAAGACGCCTGGACACACTGCGCTTGACGTGCCCCCAGACCTGCTCGTCCGGGTTCAGCTGTGGCGAGTACGGCGGCAGATAGAAGAGCTCCAGGCGCCCCGCTTGTTCTTCGACGAACGCCCTGACCAGCCGGGCCTTGTGCACCGGATGGCCATCGACGATCACGAAGACCGGCTGCTCGGCACCGATCAGCAGGCGCTTGAGAAACTCGCGGAACACGCTGGCCGTCACCGTCCCGTCGTGCAGCATGAAGCGGAACTCGCCGCGCGTCCCGACCGCCGACAGCATGTTCACCGAGAAGCGTCGGCCGGTCACCTCGACCACCGGCGTTTCCCCCTGCGGTGCCCAGGTCGTGCCGGCATGGTAGTCGGAGCGCAGGCCCGACTCGTCCGCGAAGTAGATCCTTGCCCCCACTGCACGGGCCTCGGCCCGAATCGCCGGGTAGGTCTCGTTTTCCCACTGGCGCACCAACGCCGCATCCTGCTGCCAGGCGCGATACAAGGGTTTTTGCGCGGTGAAGCCGAGCAGCTTCATGACTCGGCTCACGGCGGACAGTGACAGCGTCTTGCCGAACTGGCGGCGGATCAGTTCGGCAATCAGCGACAGGGTCCACAGGCCGAATTCGAAGCGGTATTGCAGCGGCGAGTGGTCCCGAACGGCCTGTGCCAGCCAGCGCATTTCCTCGGCACTGATCCTGGGCGGACGTCCGGGAACCGGCTTGGCGAGCAGGGCGTTCTGTCCGCCATTGGCGAAGTCGGACAGCCAGCGAAAGACGCTGCGGATATTGACGCCGAAGGCGGCCGCCACGCTTTGGACGGTCTGCCCTTCGCGAACGGCCTTGATCGCCTGTTGACGCATGACCTGGAGGGAGTGGTGGTCGATTGCCCGACCATCGGAGTTTCGTTTGCATTTCATCGAGGTATTGTCTCTCAATATGACAATACTTTCGAGAAGCTTAGTAAATGGAGGTCAAGTTGGGGCAGAAATTGGACTTCACACGTATCCGTAATCACCGCGGCACGCAGATGGGCGGCTTCGAAGAGCTCTGCTGCCAACTGGCAGCCCTCGAGGACCCGGCAGAGGGGAGTAGCTTCTTCCGGAAAGGGTCTGGCGCTGACCAGGGCCTGGAGTGCTACAGGACCTATCCTGATGGGCATGAAGTTGGCTGGCAAGCGAAGTACTTCATCAACGGCTTCGAGAGCGGCCAAGTTTCGAACTTGAATGACTCCCTCAACCGAGCCCTCGCAGCGCATCCTCAGTTGCGCAGGTTTGTGGTCTGCCTGCCCATCGACCTGAGGGACAACCGGTCTGGAAAGAAGGACAGCGAGGTCCAGCGCTTTGAGAAGTGGCGGACCGAAAGTGTCGCAGCTGCGGCAGCCGACAGGCGAGAGCTGACCATCGAGCTTTGGAGCGCGTCGAGCATTGAAGAGCGACTCGGTCGCGACAACCCCATGTACTCCGGACGTGCTTGCTACTGGTTCGACGCCGTCCGCTTCAGCTCAGCATGGTTCCGAGAGAAGTTCGACATCGTCCGTTCCAACCTTGGCGAACGGTACAGCCCAGAGAGCCACGTTGACCTGCCCATCCAGCCGCAGCTGCAGTCCATTTCGCGCGCTCCTGAGATGTTACTGGCACCACACGAATGGGCCGCCAAGGTTACGTATAACCTGGACGGTGCGGCTGTAAGCCTGGAGCGAGAAGGCCTACAGCAGATTGCGGAGCGAGTTCATGAGGCTTGCGCACCGCTTCAGCGAAGCCTTACAGAGCCGCCTGCGTTGCCAGAGGAACTGGTTGCTGTTGAGCCCTGGACCGCCTTCTGCGCTACTGCACTCTCCGCTATCGTTGAAGCCTTGACCGAGCTGGCAAAGAAGGAACCAGAGAAGGACATACACATCGCCCGAAAGGATCTGTTTGACCTTTACTCGGCAGTACAGCGCGTCAGCCGCGAACTGGCATCCGGACCGTGGCGGGTCATCAACAAGCACGAGTTGTTGATTTCGGGGCCGGCAGGCATCGGAAAGTCGCACCTCCTGGCCGACTTTGGCGAAAGGCAACTGGAGCGCAAGCGGCCATTCATTCTCGTGCTCACGAACAGTCTGACGGAAGGGGACCCGTGGCAGCAGATCCGAGGTCTGCTGGATCTGTCACAGGTCACGACCGACGAGTTCCTTGGAGCGCTGGACGCTGCAGCAGAAGCCGCCGGCTGCCGCGCTGTGATTGCGGTCGACGCGCTGAATGAGAGGCACGGCATCGCGCTGTGGGAAACACGTCTTCAGGGCTTTGTAGCACTTGTACGAAAGTTCCCACGCATCGCACTCGCTCTGACCGTGCGCAAGACCTACGTCCATCTCCTTCCGTTGAAGGGCCTAGAGCGGACCGAGCACCCTGGCTTCTCAGGCCGGTCCGGCGCCGCGGCCAAGGCATACCTCGACCGCCGCGGCATCGCTCGGCCGAGCTCTCCAAACCTGGCGCGCGAATTCGAAAACCCACTATTCCTAAGAACCTGCTGCACATACCTCGACGCCGAGAATCTCAAGCAACTTCCAAAGGGCTTGGATGGCCTGAGCACAATCTTCGACTTCTACCTAGACGCCGTCGCGCGAAAGGTTGAGAGCGACCTCAAACTCGTTCCACAGCTCAACATTCCGCGCAAGGCGCTGAACGCATTCCTCCAAGCCTGCGCCAAGCAAGGCGACACCGGCGCACTGTCTTTGGAGTCCACCTTCGAGTTGCTAGAAGGCATACACCCGTCTGGCGGCCTCACCGACAAGAGCCTCTTCACGGCCTTCCTCTCGGAAGGCGTCTTGACCCAAGATGTCGAATGGCACGAGGGTGCCTTGAAGGAAATCATTCGATTCACGTTCGAGCGGCTGTCCGACCACCTGCGGGCCAAGCGTCTCCTTGAACAGGTCGACCGAAGCGACGTCCAAGGCTCGTTCAAGAAGGAACCGCTGGCAAGCTACCTCTCGCTCTTCGAGTCGTGGCAGTTTGCCGGCCTGGTCGAAGCTCTTGCCTTGCAGATTCCGGAGCAGTTCGGCCTTGAGCTGTTCGATGTGCTGCCTGAAGACGCCTTGGAGAGCGAGACCCTTTGCGATGCGTTCAGGACGTCCTTGGCCTGGCGCGCTTCGCAGGCCTTCACTAGTCGGACTGCGGATTGGGTGAAGAAGCTCTGCGATAGCACGGGTCAGTCGCCGTACGGCTTGCTGCTACTGGTGAGCACCGAGCCCGGCAACCCATACAACGCCGATTGGCTCCACGACGAGCTCTGGCAACTGTCAATGCCGCAGCGGGACGCCACATGGTCCGTCTTCCTGGCCGAAGACGACTTGAGTGATGGAGGGGCAGTCGAGTCGCTCATCGACTGGGCGTGGCAGGTAGATGCCGATGAGGTCGACAAGGAGCGGAGAAGGCTTGCCGCGCTTGTCCTGACTTGGTTCCTGTCGACGAGCAATCGCGCCGTCCGCGATCGCGCAACCAAGGCCTTAGCCAACTTGCTGTCCAACAATCTGAGTGACGGCGCGGACTTGATTTGCAAGTTCGCCAACGTCAACGACGCATACATCGCGGAACGCCTGCTGGCGGCCTGCTACGGCTCCGCGATGCAAGGCACGGACCGAGGCGGTTGCAAGGCTCTTGCCTCCGCAGTGTGGGCAAGCCACTTCGCGGACGGCCGGCAGCCGCCACTGAACCTACTCGCCCGAGACTTCGCACTCGGCATCCTTCTCTACGCACAGCACGTCGGACAGCTTCCATCCGAGATTGACCTCGATGCGTGCGAAGCCAAGTTCACTTCAGCATGGCCGCTTGAGGTCATCACTTCTGAGGACCTAGAAAAGTACCGTGAGAAGGGATACGGAGATTCCATCTGTTCGTCGACGGATCAGCATGGAGACTTTGGCAACTACACCCTAAGTGCATGGATGCACGGGATTGTTGACATGCCGCGCGCTCTAGCGGGAAAGAGTACTCGGGAACTCTTTGAAAACTGGCTGCAGGCGTTCCTAGAGAAGGCTGATCCAAAGCAACTTGAGTGCTATATCGCGCTCTTCAGAGCATCCACAGACTATCGCCAGAGGCCTTTCCGCGGTTGGGGCAGGGACGAGGAAGAGACGCAACTGTGGGGTTCACTCGAGAAGGCGAATGAAGCTTTCAAGGCTTCACTCAACGCCGGGCAGCTTGCGGAGTACACGAGCTTTGCCGAACAGCACATGCTAGAAGCGACTCGGATGAACAGCGACGACAGACACCCGCCGAAGGTTGACCGCGAGCCATTGAGGCGCTGGATTTGCGAGCGCGCCCACAATCTCGGATGGAGCAAGGAGCTCTTCGAGAAGTTCGAACGTGGCGGCGGCATCTCCCATGACCGGATGGGGAACCACAGGGTGGAGCGCGTCGGGAAGAAGTACCAGTACATCGCGCTGTCCGAAGTCATCACGCGCTTGGTCGACAACCTGACCGTGTGCTCGTATGGGGACGATGGCTTACTGCGGGCCTTTGAGTATGGCCCTGTGGGACGGGACATGAAGAGAGACCTGGACCCATCTCTTCTTTTACAGAACAGTCTCGAGTCCGGTTGGGAATCGACACCGCTCACCTGGTGGACGCCGTCACCTCCGCAGCTTCCCTCCGGCGATACGGACGTTCTACTGGCTTGGCTGAGCTCCGAAGACGGGCGTTGCAACGACGTGGGGCAACTCGACTTGTGCAGTCACGATGGCCAAAAGTGGCTCACGACGTACGGCTTCCGCCGCTGGAAAGTTCCTGGTCAAGAGCGACGCAATCACGCGGACGCTTGGTCGCGCATCACCTGTTTGGTTACTAAGCTGGGCTCAGGCGTGCAGCTGGCGCAAGAGATTCTTAAGAGGCATCGCGGCGATGTGAGCCGATTCGGGGAGTACGAGCGTTTGGAGTGTTTCTTGGGCGAGCACGGATGGCGCGATACCAAGGAGATAGAACTTGAAGCCAACCCCGGCGCAGGCATCAATACACCCTATTCCGGCATAGTGGCCACGTTGCATGCAGAGGGCAACGACAACGACAACTCGATTGATGAGACGCTCGGTCTCCACCTGCCCACCTCCGGTCTGATGAAGCTAATCGGCTTGCGCCTGCGCGACGGGAGAACCTCTGAGTACACCGATGCCCAGGGAGTACTCAGGTGGCAAGACCCTTCATTGAAAGAGCGCGGCTCCGGCGCCGCAATAGTCTCGCGCGACTACTTCCTAAGCATGCTCGCGAAGGCTGGCCTCGAGCCGGTCTGGGTCCTCGCTGGCGAGAAGAATGTGTATGCGGGCCAGGACTTCGGCATCTCCCGCGGCTTCGGTGGCAGCGTTTATCACACCACCGTCTACACGATGGACGCTGGAACAGTGAAGGTCGCGGGAACGATGACCGAGCGCCACAAAGCGAGTGCGGAGCAGTTGCAAGCGCTGCGTGATGCCGATCTGTGAGGCTCAACGATTCCCAATCCTCGCCAGACCCGCTTCGCTTACTGCCTCGAGCTCCGAAACGAGAGCTGCGCTATTGGCGGCGACAAGCAGCAACCGTTGCAAAGCCGTCATAGGTTTTGGTCGGCCGAACTTCCGCTTTGGGTCGACAGTCGTCGGTGACGAGGGATAGAAGTCAACCCGAAACGGCCGGTTGTTGTAGTAGGCAAAGCGGCCAGGAGTGGACGTTCCGTGTATCAGGGCCTATTGAGGGCAACCAGCAGGTCCGGATCGGGCAGGGACATGGCAGACTCCGGGCGGGACGGCCCCCATGCTTGCCAATTCCGCCGCACCCGGCAAGGCCGACGGCCGGGCGCCACGCCACGGGAGACTCCGATGATCGACCACCTCGACCACCTGGTACTGACCGCCAGCGACCCGGAGGCGACCACGCACTTCTATACGCAGGTGCTCGGCATGCACCTGGAAACCTTCGGCAACGGCCGGCTGGCCTTCCGCTTCGGCAACCAGAAGATCAACCTGCACGTGCGTGGCCGCGAGTTCGAGCCCAGGGCGCACCTGCCGGTGCCCGGCGCGCTGGATTTGTGCTTCATCGCCAGCCAGCCGCTGGAAGCGGTGATCGCCCATCTGCAGCGGATGAACTGGCCGGTCGTCGAGGGGCCGGTGATGCGCACCGGCGCGACCGGGCCGATCCGCTCGATCTATGTGCGCGACCCGGACCTCAACCTGATCGAGATTTCCGAACCGGCGCCCTGACCCGAAGGTGTGGGGATGGCCACGGGCGGCAGACGCTAGACTCCGAAAAAACCTCGGACTCTACGCAGAGACGACCCCATGACCACCCGCACCCTGCTGCTCACCGCCCTCGCCATGCTGGCCTTCGCCGGCAACTCGCTGCTCTGCCGCCTGGCCCTCAGGGATACCGGCATCGACGCCGCCAGCTTCACCGCCGTGCGCCTCCTCGCCGGCGCGCTGAGCCTCTGGCTGCTGCTGCGTCTGGGGGCGAAGCGGGGCAGGCTGGGCGGCAGCTGGTCCGGTGCCGTCGCGCTGTTCGTCTACGCCGCCGGTTTTTCCTTCGCCTACCTGCAACTCGATACCGGCGTCGGCGCGCTGCTGCTGTTCGGCGCAGTGCAGCTGGGCATGCTGCTCTACGGCCTCTCGCGCGGCGAGCGCCTCGGCCCCTGGGCGAGCCTCGGCCTGCTGCTCGCCCTCGCCGGACTGGTCGCCCTGCTGCTGCCGGGCGCCAATGCGCCGGCACCGGGCAGCGCGGCGCTGATGCTGCTCGCCGGCCTGGCCTGGGCGGTCTACTCGCTGCTCGGCCGCGGCAGTGCCGATCCGCTGGCCGCCACCGCCGGCAACTTCCTGCGCGCCGTCCCCCTGGCCCTGGCGCTCGGCCTGCTCCTGCTGGCGCAGCGCGAGCCGGACCCGCAGGGGCTCGCCTATGCGCTGCTCTCCGGCGCGCTGACCTCGGGGCTCGGCTACGCCGTCTGGTACAGCGCCCTGCGCGGCCTCGGCGCCCTGCAGGCGGCGACCGTCCAGCTCAGCGTGCCGATCCTCGCCGCCCTGGCCGGCGCCCTGCTGCTCGGCGAGGCCCTGACCTTGCGCCTGGGCCTCGCGTCCCTGGCCGTGCTCGGCGGCATTGCCCTGGTGCTGACCGCGGAGCGCGTCGCGCCGGCGGTGCGGCGGGAGGCCTGAGGGGCGGGCATCGAGCGATAGGGTGGCAAAACCCGCGAAGCGGTTTGCCAGCGCTGGATTTCCAGACAGGCTCCAGCGGACCCCCGTTTACCTCGACGGCTCGGCAGGATGGGCGAGGAAGAAGCGCAGCATTTCCTTGCTCGCATCCGGGCCCCGAGGATCGGTATAGGAGCCGCGGGAGCTGCCCCCGGACCAGGCATGACCCGCACCGTGAATCGTCCATTGCTCGACGTGCGGCGAGCCGCTCGGGTGATGGTAGAGGGTGCGGGTGTAGGCATGCCCGTTCGGTACCTGGCCCCGTTCCACTTTCACATCCGGATGCGCGCCGGTTTTCGGCTGGGCGGCGTGGCGGGAAGCGGTCGGCGCAAACTGGACGATCACCTGGTCGCCATTGCCGGGATGCACCGTCGTATCCTGGTCGCCGTGGAAGACGATGATCGGCACCGGACGTGCGGGCATCTGGCCCTTTCCGGCGTGTCCGGCGCCGCTGGCGCCCTGCTGCATCGCGGCGAACGCGGAAGGCAGGTCGTGCGCGGCCGCGTGGGGCAGCCCGGAATGGACGCCGGCTGCGGCATACAGGTCGGGGTGGGTCATCGCCATCGTCGTGGCCATGGCGCCGCCGGCCGACAGACCGGCGACGTAGATGCGCCGCGGGTCGGCCTGGTAGCGTGCCGCGACGTCGCGGGTCATGCCGGCGATCAGCGATGGCTCGCCCTGGTCGGCGCGCTGGTCCGCCGGATTGAACCAGTTCCAGCACTTCGAACAATTCGCCGTGCTCGACTGGGCCGGATAGAGCACCAGGCAGGGCTCCTGCTCGGCGAGCTCGTTCATGCGGGTGCCGGCGGCAAAGTCGTCCGGACTTTGCGTGCAGCCATGCAGCATGACGACCAGCGGCAACGGCTGCCCCTCATGGCCACTCGGGACATACAGCTTGTAGCTGCGGGTACCCGCGGGGTTGCTGTACGAGCCGGCAATGAACCGGGCACCTTCGGGTATCGCCTCGGGCGCTGGCTGGGGGTGGATCGGTTCGAAGACCGGCGCCGGTCCGCGGAACCTGGCCAGTTTCTCGCGCAGGACCGCAGCGAGGCGCGACGACGGGAAGAGCGGTTCGCTGACGGTCTCGGGCGCCTCTCGGCTGCCTGCCGTATCCCGGTCGGTGTCCTGCACCGTGCGGTCCGGGACAAACGGGCTGCCATCGATGACCCGGAAGTTGCCTTCGAGCACCGTTTCCCCGGCACCGCTCGTGGGGGAGGCCTGCGCCGCGGGCTGTGGCGCCGGGCGGCCCCCCAGCGTACGTTGAATGAGGTCGGTGGCTTCGCAGAGCCGGCCTGAGCGCGTCAGCCGTGTAGCTTCAAACAGATCGGAATTGCGTCGGGTATTCATGGTTCGAATCTCCCTGGGCCGCTCTTGCGGTCACCGGATTCGGTCCGCCAGCGCGGCCTTCACCGCGGCGCTGGCATGGAGCGCGCCGAGCACGACGATCGAGTCGATCGTCGCCAGCGCGAGTTCGGGAGGCACATCCGTTGCAATGCTGGCCAGTCCCAGCACCTGGATCTGGAGCCGTTGTCCGGCTGCCTGCACGGCCTCCAGGTCGCGACGGCTGTAGTGCTGCAGGCCGAGGACGAAGGTCTTGCGGGCGACCGTTTCGCGGATCACTTCGGCATGGGTCGCCAGCTGATTGCGGATCGCCGTACGAATGAAATCGGTTCGATTCGAATAGAAGCCTTCCTGAACCAGCAGGTCGATCTGTCCCAGGTCGACGACCCCCAGGTTGATCGTGATCTTTTCCGTCGTGTCTCCGGCCTTCGGCCGCAGTTCGTGAATGCTCATGACCATCCCCTCGCCATCCATATAGATGGTAGATTGGACTGAACAACAGCCAAGTCAAGGCCGGACTCGAGGAACTCTCCCCAACGGTAGGGGCAGCGGATGAGCGGTACCCGCAGCCTCGGCCCGGCTTGCGCGTCGAGGACTGGATCGCTTCGGGCGAGTGAAGAGGAACGGCGTCAGGCAATAGAATCCGCCCACTTTCCCCCATCAAGGAGTCCTTTCATGCGCGATCGTTTCCTCGTCCGTCTGGTCGGCGTCACGCTGGCCGCCGGCCTGCTGACCGTGCTCTGGCGCGGCCTGCCGGACTTCCCTGGCGGGTTCGGCGGCGAGGACGCCGCACTGCGGCTGGTCGAGGCCCGCGGCGACCTGGCGGCGGACGAGAAGTCCACCATCGCGCTGTTCGAGAAGGCCCGCGACTCGGTGGTGTTCATCACCACCAAGGCGCAGGTGATGGACTTCTGGACCCGCAACGTCTTCTCGGTGCCGCGCGGCACGGGCTCGGGCTTTATCTGGGACGCCGCCGGGCACGTCGTCACCAACTTCCATGTGGTGAAAGGCGCCAGCGAGGCCACGGTCAAGCTGGCCGACGGGCGCACCTTCGGGGCCGCGCTGGTGGGCGCCTCCCCCGAGCACGACATCGCCGTGCTGCGGATCGGCGTGGGCTTCAAGCGGCCGCCGCCGGTACCCCTGGGCTCCAGCGACGATCTCAAGGTAGGCCAGAAGGTCTTCGCCATCGGCAACCCCTTCGGCCTCGACTGGACGCTGACCACCGGCATCGTTTCCGCCCTGGACCGCACCCTCGCCGGCGAGGGCGGCCCGGCGATCGACCACCTGATCCAGACCGACGCGGCGATCAACCCGGGCAACTCCGGCGGGCCGCTGCTGGACTCGGCCGGCCGGCTGATCGGCATCAACACCGCGATCTACAGCCCGAGCGGCGCCTCTGCCGGGATTGGCTTCGCGGTGCCGGTGGACACCGTCAACCGCGTCGTGCCCCAGCTCATCGGCACCGGCAAGTACGTGCAGCCGACCCTGGGCATCCAGGTCGACCCGGGGCTGAACCAGCGCCTCGCCGAACTGACCGGCACCGAAGGCGTCTTCGTCCTCGGCGTGCCGCCGGGTTCCGCCGCCGAGGCGGCCGGACTCGACGGGGCGAGCTTCACCCGCGACGGCGGCATCGTGCCCGGCGACGTCATCACCGCCGTCGACGGCAAGGCCGTCGAGTCGGCCGAGCAACTGCTGGCCCGCCTGGACGACTACCGGGTCGGCGACGTGGTGCGCCTGTCGGTGACGCGCGGCGGCGAGCGGCGCGAGGTCGAGGTGCCGTTGCAGGCGGGGGAGTGAGGGGCTGTCGCAGTCTTCCGGGCGGGGCAGGATGGCAATCGGGAATAGCGGGGCCCGAAATCGACCGCAAGCCCCGGAATGTCCCGCCTTCTCCCGGGCGCTAGAGTTACTTCTGCGAACACGGGATTGGCGGCCGTAGGCGAGGCGAGATGAAGAGCACGAGAAAGTCGCCCGCACCGCCTCATTCGAGGCCCGGTTCGTCCTGGCGCCGCTGGCGGCTTTCCATGACCGCGGCCATTTCGGCCTGAAGATCGGCCATCGGCTGTTGAGGCGCGGTGAAATAGCCGCTCATCGGCCGGTCGAGCGAAGCGATGAGGGCGATCACCACGGCGAACGAGAGCGCCAGACACGGCGTTGCCCATGAGCGCCGGGAGCCGGCATTGGCCATCTGGTAGCCGAACCCGGCCATGGCCAGGACCAGCAGGGTGTACTGGACCAGCCAGATGTTGCGGGGCAGCCGGGTTTCCAGCGCGATGTCCACGCGCAGTGCATAAACCCGGATCATCTCGTTCAAGGCGGGGATGTAGAGGTTGGGGATGGGCGGGTTGGTGCCCGTGCGGGCATGCGCGATCGCCATCTCCCAGAGCTGCCGGTGGATCCGCTCCGAGCGGACCAGGCCCTGGCGGACTCTCTCGGGGCTGGGCCCTTGAGCCATCCTCACACGCAGGTCGACGTATTCGGCGAACAGCTCCGCCGCTTTCCCGCGGTCGGGCTCGGGCAGGAAATCGGCGCGCAGGAATGCCGTGCGAATCGCGTTGGCGTCCTCGCGTACCAGCGTCTTGCGGGCCTCGTACAGGTTGGACACGATCGCGAAGGTGAAGGCCAGGACGAACGCCAGCAGCGCCATGTTGGCGCTCACTATCGTCGAGACCGCGGATTCCTTTTCATTCTCCCGGTGCCTGTGGACGGCATGTCCCGCCCAGTAGCCGGCCTCGATGGCGATCACCACGAGAACGGCGGTGATCGCGAAAAGGCTGCCGATGGAGATCGTTTCGAAGCCCATACCCACCTCCGCCGCTATAAGCGTTGCGCCCAGTATCCGGTCCGCCTGTCCCGGACCCCGGGATGCTCTGAAAGCGCTGCCGGCCCGGGCACTGCAGTTCATCCCCCCGCCTGAACCTTTCGCCGCTTTCCCGCTGTCCCACCCTTAACGTCGCCGAGGATGCGGCGATGCCCGAGGTCCGGCCAGGTGGTAGGCGCGAGGGGGATGCTTCGCGCGCTGTCGGGACAACCGTCACGAGGGGAGTCATCCATGAAGGCGCTCTGTTGGCATGGCAAGAACGACATCCGCTACGACACGGTCCCCGATCCGAGCATCGAAGATGCCCGCGACGCCATCGTCAAGGTGTCGAGCTGCGCCATCTGCGGCTCGGACCTGCACCTCTACGACCACTTCATCCCCGGCATGGAACACGGCGACGTCATGGGCCACGAGTTCATGGGCGAGGTGGTGGAGGTCGGCGCCGACACGAAAAGGCTCAAGGTGGGCGACCGCGTCGTGGTGCCCTTCACCATCGTCTGCGGCGAGTGCGAGCAGTGCCGGCGCGGCAACTTCTCGGTCTGCGAGCGCAGCAACCGCAACAAGGCGCTGGGCGACAAGGCCTTCGGCCACGCCACCGCCGGGCTGTTCGGCTACACCCACCTCACCGGCGGCTATGCCGGGGGCCAGGCCGAATACGTGCGGGTGCCCTTCGCCGACACCACCCACGTCAAGGTCCCGGACAGCCTGAGCGACGAGCAGGTGCTGTTTCTCGGCGACATCTTCCCGACCGGCTGGCAGGCTGTGGTGCAGTGCGACATCCAGCCCACCGACACCGTGGCGATCTGGGGCGCGGGGCCGGTCGGCCAGTTCTGCGTGCGCAGCGCGGTGCTGCTCGGTGCCCGCCAGGTGGTGTGCATCGACCGGGTGCCGGAGCGGCTGTCGATGGCCGCGGCCGGCGGGGCGATCACCATCGACTTCGACGAGGAAAGCGTGCTCGAGCGGCTCGAGGAGCTCACCCACGGCAAGGGCCCGGAGAAGTGCATCGACGCCGTGGGCCTGGAGGCGCACGCCACCCGCTCGCTGGACTCCATGTACGACCGCGCCAAGCAGGCGGTGATGCTGGAGACCGACCGCCCGCACGTGCTGCGCGAGATGATCTACGTCTGCCGGCCGGCCGGGGTGCTGTCGGTCCCGGGGGTCTATGGCGGGCTGGTGGACAAGCTGCCGTTCGGCGCGCTGATGAACAAGGGCCTCACCCTGCGCACCGGGCAGACCCACGTCAGGCGCTGGACCGACGACCTGCTGCGGCGCATCGAGGAGGGGCAGATCGATCCGTCCTTCGTCATCACCCATACCGTGGGCCTGGAGCAGGGGCCGGACATGTACCGGGTCTTCCGCGACAAGCTCGACAACTGCATCAAGGTCGTGCTCAAGCCTTGAGGGGAACGCCATGAACCATCCGCACACGTCCGCCACCTCGTCGCTGGCCACCGCCGACCGGGTCGCCCGCGGCCTGGGCTATTTCAGCCTCGGCCTCGGGCTGCTGGAGCTGGCCTCGCCGCGCCTGGTGACCCGCTCCCTGGGCATGGAGGGCGCCGAGGCACTGGTGCGCGCCGCCGGCGCCCGCGAACTCCTCACCGGGCTCGGCGCGCTGGGGGTGAATCCCACGCCGGCGCTCTGGGGCCGGGTGGCCGGGGATGCGCTGGACCTGGCGACGCTGGCCTCGGGCCTGTCGCCGGACAATCCCAAGCGGGACAATGTCAAGGCGGCGATGGCCGTGGTGCTGGGCACTGCCCTGGTCGATGCCATGGCGGCCCGTGCGCTGAGCGAGCGGCATGTCCGCCCCCGGCACGGCTATATCGCCGACTACAGCCAGTGCAGTGGCTTTCCCCGGCCGGCGGCGGCCATGCGCGGCGAGGCCAGCGACTTCGAGACGCCGGCCGACATGCGCGCCGATATCGGCAGCGGGCCGCGCCCGGCGCCGGTGCCGATCAGGCTGAGCGATACCGATCAGTGACGGAGCCGGCCTCGGCGCGGGCGTCCAGCCAGCGCAGGGCGTGCGGCCACACCTCCCGGTGCGCGCGCTTGCCGACCAGCACCCCGACATGCTGCAGGGCCACCCCCACGTCGCCCTCGTACCAGAGCAGCTGCGCATCGCCGCTGCCGACGGCGGCGTGAAACGGCAGCACCGCTTCGGGCGGCACCACGTGCGAGCGCGGGTCGACCACGCTGAGGACGGGCGCCTTCACCCGGGCCGGGGTGGCGAGCCGTCCGCGGACCTGCAGGGTTCCGGCCATGAAGCGGTTTTCCCGGTACAAAAGCTCCACGACCTCCTCGAACAGCCGCCGGGGCATCGGCAGCTCGTCCAGGCTCCAGCGCGTGACCCGCAGATGGCTCTGCAGGGCCTCGCGGTCGCTCAGGCTGTTCAGCCAGTCGGTCCAGCGGGCCCGGACGAAGCTGTCCGGGGCGGCGCGGGCGGCCGCCATGCTCAGGAAGGAGCCGGGCACCTCATGCAGCAGGGCGGTGACCCGGCGGGCGTGGGGGGCACGGGCGACGAACGGGGTGAAGGCATCTGCTTCCGTGCCGAACTGGAGCGGCGCCTCGAGCAGGATCAGCCCGCCGACCCGTTCGGGATGCAGCGCGGCGAAGATAGCCGCCAAGGTGCCACCCAGCGAATGCCCGGCCAGGAAGATCCGGCGCCGGCCGCGCTCGGCGGCGATCGCCTCCAGGCAGTCGAGGATGCAGCGCTCGGCGTAGTCGGCCAGCCCGAGCTCCTGCCCGTCGACGCCGGGTTGCTCCCATTGCAGCAGATAGACGCTGGCGCCATGGCGCAGCAGCCGCCGCACGACGCTGGTCGTGGGAGTGAGGTCCCAGATATAGGCGCGCTTGATCGGTGCCGGCAGCAACAGCAGGACCGGGCCGGTGCGGTCCGCCGGGCCGTATGCCCTGAGCGTGAGCGGCGGCGCCGAGAACACCACCCGCGACGGCGTTTCCTGCGGGCCCAGGCCCAGGGTATCCAGCCAGCGGCCCTGCAGGCGGCGAACCTGGTCGATCTGGCCATACGCATTCATGACGGGTCCGTCCGCTCTCGTTTTTCCGGGGATAGGACGATTCGGCGGCGGCCCCGACACCTGGGGGCGGCTGCCATCTACACTCGGCAAGAAGAGTAGTTCATGCGGCCCCGGCGAAGCGGGGCGGGAGGCGAGATGAAAACCATGAATGCAGGCGGTATGGCGGAAAGTCCGGAGAGTGCCGGGCAGCAGGGCGATGCGATTCGCTTCGCGGTGGGGGTGTGCTCGCTCGGCGCCGTGCTGGTCGCGCAGAGCGGGCGCGGGGTCTGCGCGATCCTGCTGGGCGACGAGGCCGAGGCGCTGCGGCGCGAGTTGCAGGAGCGTTTTCCGGCGGCCGGACTGATCGGCGGCGATGCCGCTGTCGAGCGACTGGCCGCCCGGGTGGCGGCCTTCGTCGAGGCGCCGCACGCCGGCCTTGACCTGCCGCTGGACATCCGTGGCACGGCCTTCCAGATGCGGGTGTGGGCGGTGCTGCGGCAGATTCCGCCGGGCCGCCGCCTCAGCTACAGCGAGGTGGCAGAGCGGGTCGGCGCGCCGCAGGCGGTGCGCGCGGTGGCCCGGGCCTGCGCCGCCAACGCCCTGGCGCTGGCGATTCCCTGCCACCGGGTGGTACGCCGCGACGGCGGGCTGTCCGGCTACCGCTGGGGCGTGGAGCGCAAGCGGGCGCTGCTCGAGCGGGAGCGGGCATGAGCGGAGTGCTCCAGGCTGACCCAATCCCCCGACAGGAGCGCGCGGCCCATGCCCTGGCAGACCTTTCCCCATGAAGCCGACATCGGCGTGCGCGGCAGCGGCGCGAGCCTGGCCGAGGCTTTCGCCGGGGCGGCGACGGCCCTGACCGCGGCGATCTGCGATCCGGCCACGGTGGCGCCGCGCGAGGCCGTGGCGGTCGACTGCGAGGCGCCGGACCTCGAGCTGCTGCTGGTGGACTGGCTGAATGCGCTGATCTTCGAGATGGCCACCCGGCACCTGCTGTTCTCGCGCTTCGAGCTGGACATCGAGGGTTCCCGGCTGCACGCCACCGCCTGGGGCGAGGCGCTGGAGCCGGCGCGCCACCAGCCGGCGGCGGAGGCCAAGGGGGTGTCGTTCTGCGAACTCAAGGTGGCGCAGCAGGCCGACGGCCAGTGGCTGGCGCAGGCGGTGGTGGATGTCTGAGCGGCGCCGCCCGGTCTTCAGGCCGCGCCGAACACCTCGGAGAGATGCGCCTGGTAGGCGCGGATGTCGCGCTCCACGTCGGGCGCCTTGATCACGTCGGTGGCGAGGAAGGTCGGCAGGCCCTGCATGCCGAGGAATTCCTGCGACTTGTGGAAGGGGAAGTAGACGCCGTCCACGCCGCGACCCTCGAAGAACTCGTCCGGCGCGTCGAAGGCGGCCTGCGGCGCGTTCCAGGTCAGCGAGAGCATGTAGCGGCGGCCCTGCAGCAGGCCGCCGCTGCCGTAGTGGCGGCCGGGGTCCTGGCGGCTGCGCCCGTCGTTGGCGTAGAGGCTGCCGTGGCCGGCGGTGAACACCTCGTCGAGGTACTTCTTCACCGTCCAGGGCGCGCCCATCCACCAGCCGGGCATCTGGTAGATCAGCGCGTCGGCCCGGAGGATCTTCTGCACTTCCGCCTCGATGTCGTAGCCGGCGGCGATACGCGTCTCCTCCAGCGCATGGCCCAGCTCGGCGAGCTGGGCGCGGGCCGCCTCGTGCAGGGTGTCGTTGAGGCGTCCGCCCGAGTGGGCGAAGTGCTGGCCGCCGTTGATCAGCAGGATCTTCATGGGGTTCTCCGAACAGGGGGGCAGGGCCGCCGCAGCGGGGGCGGCCGGGATGGCAGGCAGTATCGGAGAAGTGGCCGGCGGCATTAAGCCGGGGCACGGGCATAGCACCTGTGATCTAGAGTCACGAATCGGGGCCTTGGTCGCGACGTCGCCGGTGGAAAATCGACGTAGGGCAATGAAATGGACTCCCCCCTCCTACGGCGTCAACGCGCCAGACTGAAGTTGCCGGAAACAGCAGTCACCAGAGGAGGGAGTCCCCATGAAACTCAAGCGGATAGGCGTCGATTTGGCAAAGCAGGTATTCCAGCTTCATGGCGTCGACAGCCACGAGCAGGCGGTCTGCCGCAAGCAGCTCAAGCGCTCGCAAATGCTGGACTTCTTTCGTCGACTCGAGCCCTGCACGGTGGCGATGGAGGCCTGTGGCAGTGCCCATTACTGGGCGCGAGAACTGCGGACCCTCGGGCACGAGGTGCGTCTGATCGCACCGCAGTTCGTCAAACCCTACGTCAAGAGCGGCAAGAACGACGCCAATGACGCCGAGGCGATCTGTGAGGCGGCCAGTCGACCGAGCATGCGCTATGTCGAGGTGAAGAGCGCCGGGCAGCAGGCCAGCCAGGCGCTGCACCGGATCAGGAGCCGCCTGATCCGGGCACGGACGGCGCTGGTCAACGAGATTCGCGGGCTGCTGGGCGAGTTTGGCCTGGTCGAAGCCCGGCACGGCGTTGCAGCCACCCGCCGACTGACGCAGACGGCTCTGGATGCGCAGAACGGCTTGCCCGGGCAGATGCGCGAGCTGCTGGCGGAGTTGAGCGGCGAGCTGGACGAGCACGATGCGCGGTTGTCCCGTCTCGACGACATGATCCAGCGCCAGGCTCGCGAGGACGAACGCGTGGGGCGCCTGCTGCAGGTCGAGGGCATCGGTCCGGTCACGGCCACCGCCCTGGTGTCGGCCGTGGGCGATGCTCGCCAGTTCAGCAGCGCCCGGCAGTTCGCTGCCTGGCTGGGGCTGGTTCCCCGCCAGCACTCCAGCGGTGGCAAGGAGCGCCTGGGGGCGATCAACAAGCGGGGCGATAGCTACTTGCGGACCCTGCTGATTCACGGCGCCCGGGCAGTGCTCAGGCACTGCCAGGACAAGGCCGACCGGCGCAGTCAGTGGCTTCGGCAACGGGTCTGCCGGCGCAACCCGAACATCGCCACGGTTGCCCTGGCGAACAAGAATGCCCGGATCGTCTGGGCGATCCTCAGCCGGGGCGAGGGTTATCGGCCAGGCTGAGCCCCGGGTTGTACAGCCGGGGAGACGTTGAGCGGTAGGTCCACCACGATTGCACAGTGACGCAGCGATGACGAACCGGGCGAACCGGCATGTGTGAAACCTGCTTGCACCCCAGGCCCTCTGGTGACCAAGGCCGCTAGGGCGATCAGGCGCACATGAGCGGATATTCATCATGGCTCGGGGCAAACAGAGCCCCCTCGAAAACCGGATATACGGAAGCAGTCGTACCACGGTCGTCGACACAGCGTTTCACTGGCAAACCGGGGAGAGTCCATATACGGGTGCAACCTGCCAATTTCGGCGCGGTTCCACGCCATGTTCGGCGGGTTGCACCCCCCTACGGGCTGCTCCGGCCGTGGGCGTCGCCGGCTCAGGCCGCCGCCGGCCAGTCGAGGCGCAAGGCGCGTCCCTGGCCGTCGCGCAGGTGGCAGCCGAAGCGCGCCGATTCGCGGTTCAGGGTGTCCTGCAGCCACTGGCGGTCCTTGCCTTCGGCGTAGTGGAGGCTGAAGCGCCACTGGCGGGTCGGCACCAGCTCCAGCGCCTGCAGGCGGCCGTCGGCGTCCAGTTCGGCGAAGTACAACAGACCCAGGTCGCCGCGCCAGAGGTCGTGGTCGTCGATGCCCTCGTAGTCGTCGAGCAGGTCGCCGCAGCCGTAGAGGATCAGCCGCTGGCGGTACACCTCGATGCCCTTGACGTGGTGCGAGGAGTGGCCGTGCAGCAGGTCGACGCCGGCCTCGTCGATCAGCGCATGGGCGAAGCGCTGCTGCTCGGCGGGGACGGTGAAGCCCCAGTTGCCGCCCCAGTGCAGGGCGACCACGACCCGGTCGCCGGGCCGCTTCGCCGCCCGGATGCAGCGCGCCACCCGCTGCAGGGTGGCCGGCGAGAGATCCTCGAGCAAGGCGACGCCCGGCAGCTGCTCGCCGGCCGCCCAGTGGGCCGGCACGCCGCAGTCCGGGCCGGCGAAGGCGAACACCAGGAGGCGCCCGCCGTCGGCCAGCGGCAGGATCGCCGGCGCCTCGGCGCGCTTGAGATCCGTCCCGGCGCCGGTATGACGCAGGCCGCCGGCGTCGAGGCTGTGCAGGGTTTCGAGCAGGCCTTCCTCGCCCCAGTCCAGCACATGGTTGTTGGCCAGCACGCAGCAGTCGATGCCGGCCGCCGCCAGCACCGGCAGGTTGGCCGGGTTCATCCGGTAATTGATGCCCTTGGGCACCGGCCAGCCGCGCGCCGTCACCGCGGTTTCCAGGTTGACCAGGCGCACCTCCGGGCGGCGCCGCTCGAGTTCGCCCAGGGCCACGCCCCAGACGTAGGCGAAGTCCGCCGGACGGGGAATCGGGCCGTTGCGCCGTTCGGCCAGCTCCACGTAGTCGTCGGCGTATCTGGCATAAGCTTCGTGGAGGAGGGGATCGCCGGGATGCGGCAGGATGCGGTCGATGCCGCGGGCGGTCATCAGGTCGCCGGCGAGAAAGAGCCTGGTGCTGGACATGCGGGTCTCCCGGCTGTGGCGAATCCTCTTCCAAGTCTGGCCCGGCCGCCGCCGGGCCGCGGCGACCGGCCGTCGGGCCGCCCTCATCTGCGCAGGAGAACGCCCCCATGCCGCTCGATCCGCCCCGCCTCGCCGTCCCCGGCGCGCTGCTCACCGATCTCTACCAGCTGACCATGCTGCAGGGCTATGTCGAGCGCGACATGCTCGACACCGCGGTGTTCGAGTTCTTCGCCCGCCAGCTGCCGGCCTGCCGCAACTTCTACCTGGCCGCCGGGCTGGAGCAGGCGCTCGACTACCTGGAGCAGCTGCACTTCGCTCCCGCCGAGCTGGACTGGCTGAGCGGGCTGGGCCTGTTCAGCCCGGTCTTTCTCGACTACCTGGCCGGGCTGCGCTTTTCCGGCGAGGTGCAGGCGATGGCCGAAGGCACGCCGTTCTTCGCCGACGAGCCGATCCTGCGCGTCACCGCGCCGCTGCCCGAGGCGCAGCTGGTGGAGTCGCGGCTGATCAACCTGCTGCACTTCCAGACGCTGATCGCCAGCAAGGCGGCGCGGGTGGTGCTGGCGGCGCCGGACAAGCGGCTGGTGGACTTCGGCCTGCGCCGCGCCCACGGCGCCGAGGCCGGGCTGCTGGCCGCCCGCGCCGGCTACCTGGCCGGCTTCCACGCCAGCGCCACGGTGCTGGCCGGCGCGCAGTTCGGCATTCCGCTGGCCGGGACCATGGCGCACTCCTTCGTCCAGGCCCACCTCGACGAGGCGGAGGCCTTCGAGCACTTCGCCCACAGCCTGCCGCAGTCGGTGGTGCTGCTGATCGACACCTACGACACCGAGGCGGCGGCGCAGAAGGTGGTCGAACTGGCCCCGCGCCTGGCTGCGGCCGGCATCCGCATCCAGGGGGTGCGCCTGGACAGCGGCGACCTCGGCGCGCATGCCCGGCGGGTGCGCGCCATCCTCGACGGCGGCGGCCTGAACGGGGTGACCGTGTTCGCCAGCGGCAACCTGGACGAGTACCTGATCCACCGGCTGATGGTGGAAGGTGCGCCGATCGACGGCTTCGGCGTCGGCACCCATCTGGATACCTCCAGCGACGTGCCGGCGCTGGACTGCGCCTACAAGCTGCAGGAATACGCCGGCCAGCCGCGCCGCAAGCGCTCGGAAGGCAAGGCCACCTGGCCGGGACGCAAGCAGGTCTGGCGGCGCTACGACGATGCCGGGCACTGCTGCGGCGACAGCCTGATGCTCGAGGGCGAGGCGGGCGAGGGGCTGGCGCTGATCCAGCCGGTGATGCGCCAGGGCCGGCGCCTGGCGCCCTCGCCGTCGCTGCAGGCGGTGCGCGAGTACACCCGCCGCCAGCTCGACAGCCTGCCGCCGGCGCTGCGCGGCCTGGAGCCGGCGCCGGGCTATCCGGTGACGGTGAGCGAGACGCTGCGCGAGCTGGCCGCGACGGCCGACCGGCTGGTCGGGCGGGGCTGAGCGCGACAGGCGAGCGTAGGGTGGAAAACCGCGCAGCGTTTTCCACCACAAGCCCCTGCATGACCAGCAGGTGGAAAAGACCTGCGGTCGTTTTCCACCCTACGAGCTCGTGCAGGGCGGGTGAAACCCGCCATTGTGCGTCGGGCTTGCCATGTCCGGCGGGTTGCAGCCGCCCTACCCGACTGGCCGGGACGCAAGCAGGTCTGGCGGCGCTGCGACGAGGCCGGGCACTGCTGCGGCGACAGCCTGATGCTCGAAGGCGAGGCGGGCGAGGGCGAGGCGCTGATCCAGCCGGTGATGCGCCAGGGCCGGCGCCTGGCGCCCTCGCCGTCGCTGCAGGCGGTGCGCGAGTACACCCGCCGCCAGCTCGACAGCCTGCCGCCGGCGCTGCGCGGCCTGGAGCCGGCGCCGGGCTATCCGGTGACGGTGAGCGAGACGCTGCGCGAGCTGGCCGCGACGGCCGACCGGCTGGTCGGGCGGGGGTGAGTGCGACAGGCGATCGTAGGGTGGAAAACCGCGCAGCGTTTTCCACCACAAGCCCCTGCATGACCAGCAGGTGGAAAAGACCTGCGGTCGTTTTCCACCCTACGAGCTCGTGTAGGGTGAAACTCGCCATTGTGCGTCGGGCTTGCCATGTCCGGCGGGTTGCCCCCGCCCTACCCGAGGATCTCCACCCCCGCCGCGCGCATCGCGTCGAGCGCCGCGGCCAGCGAGCCGTCGCGGTCGATGGCGCGGCAGGCGTCGAGCAGCACCACTGTCTCGAAGCCCGCCAGGCGTGCGTCCAGCGCCGTGTAGTGCACGCAGTAGTCGGTGGCCAGGCCGGCGAGGAACAGCCGGCGCAGGCCGCGTTCGCGCAGGTAGCCGGCGAGGCCGGTGGGCGTGCAGCGGTCGTTCTCGTGGAACGCCGAGTAGGAGTCGACCTCGGCGCGGTAGCCTTTGCGCAGGATCAGCTCGGCATGCGGGATGGCCAGTTGCGGGTGGAACTCGGCGCCGGGGGTGTTCCGCACGCAGTGGTCGGGCCACAGGGTCTGCTCGCCGTAGGCCAGCTGGACGCTCTCGAACGGACGGCGGCCGGGATGGCTGCTGGCGAAGCTCAGGTGGCCCGGCGGGTGCCAGTCCTGGGTCAGCGCCACATGGGCGAAGCCTTCGGCGAGGCGGTTGATCACCGGCACCAGCTCGTCGGCATTCGGCACGGCCAGCGCGCCGCCGGCGCAGAAGTCGTTCTGCAGGTCGATCACCAGCAGCAGGTCGCCCTCGCCGATGGCGGGCAGGCGCGTCATGCCGGCAGCTCCGCCATCGGCGACAGGCGGTATTCGCCGGCCAGCCGCGCGGCCACCGCCGCGGTGGAGTCGAGGATGTCCAGGCGCCGGGCGGCCAGCTCGGCCGGCAGGCGGAACGGCGGCAGGCTGTCGCAGATCACGATGCGCTCGAATACCGGGCTGTCGAGCAGTTCCGTGCCGCCGGTGAACAGGCCGTGGGCGGCGGCGGCGAACAGCCGGGTGGCGCCGGCCGCCTGGCAGGCCTGGCCGGCGCGCAGCAGGGTGCCGCCGGTGCTGATCAGGTCGTCGACGAGGATCGCCGCCTTGCCGCGCACCTCGCCGACCAGCAGCGAGCCGCTGATCTGGTCGTTGCTGCGGTATTTCTCCATGAAGGCGCTGCCCACCGGGCGGCCGATGCGTGCCTCCAGCTCCTGGCGGAACTGCTCGGCGCGCTTGGCGCCGCCGGCGTCGGGCGACACCGCGACCACTTCCGTTTCGCCCAGCAGCGGGGCGAAGTGCTCGGCGAACAGCGCGGCGGCCTCCACATTGTGGGTGGGCACGCGGAAGGCGTTGTCGAAGGCGGCGACGTTGTGCACCTCCAGGGTGGTCAGCCGGTCCACCCCGCAGCTCTCGATGAGGCGGGCGACGTAGCGGGTGATGATCGGGTCCTGGAACTTGGTGCGGCGGTCCTTGCGCGCGTAGCACAGGTAGGGGGCGACCACCTGCACGCGGCGGGCGCCGGCGTCCTTCAGTGCGGCGCAGAAGAACAGCAGGCGGCACAGCTTGTCGTTGGCACTGTGCCGGTCGTCGCCGTGCAGCCCGTGGAAGACCAGCGCCTCGCGGCCCTCGACCGGCTCCAGCGCCCGGCTCTTGTGCTCGCCGTCCTCGAACTCGCGCTCCTCGTGGGCGGCCAGCTCCAGGCCGAGATGCTGCGCGACGCGGGCGGCGTAGTCCTCGCTGCCGTGCAGGGCGAAGAGCAGGGGAAGCTCGGTGGACATGGGGGACTCCTTGTTCGTTATCGGTAGGGGGACATTGTGCCTGCCTCGTCGCTCGCGCGGTCAAGGCAGACCGTCGCCGCGCAGGCAGGCCGCGGCCCGTTCGAGCAGGGCGCGGGCCTGGCGGGCCTTGTCGGCGGACAGCGCGGGGTCGCGCTGGCGGCCTGCGCTGCAGGCCAGGGTGAAGCTGCGGGTGGCGGCGCGCAGGGAGAGGAACAGCGGCAGCGGCCGGCAGTCCTCGGGCTCGCCGGCATGCGCCAGATAGCTCTGCAACAGACGCGTCGCCAGCGCGTCGAGGCCGTGGTGCTGCAGGTCGAGCAACAGGAAGGCGAGGTCGTGGAGCACGTCGATGCAGCTCAGCCGGTCGCTGAACTCGATGCCGTCGAAGGGCGTCGGCTGGCCGTCGAGCAGGCAGACGTTGGCCAGCCGCAGGTCGCCGTGGCAGCGTCGCACCCGGCCTTCGCGGCGCCGCCGGTCGAGTTCCGCAGCCTGCGCCTCGAGGGCGGCCAGCGCGGCGCGGTGCAGGGCGTTCACGGCTGCGGGATCGAGCAGCTCCGGGTAGCGGCACAGTTCACGGTGGTTCTCCTCGATGACCAGCCGCAGCGCCTGCGGCCCGCCGAACTGCGGGGTGAGCTCGGCGCCGGCGTGGAAGCGGGCGATCTCCGCGCCGAGGCGGTCGATCAGCGCGTCCGTCAGCTGTCCGGCGACGGCCAGATTCTCGAACAGCGACGCCTGCGGAAAGCGCCGCATCACCACCACCCAGTCGAGCACCGGCCCGGCACCGTCGAAGCGCAGGGCGCCGTCCGGCCCGCGGTTGATCGAGCGCACCGCCAGGTAGAGGTCGGGCGCGGTGCGCCGGTTCAGGCGCAGTTCGGCGCGGCAGGCAAGCTCGCGGCTGTCCAGGCGGCGGTAGTCGAGCGCCGCGTAGGCCACCGCGCGCTTGAGCTTGTAGGCGCGCGCGCCGTGCAGGAAGACCAGCGAGCCATGGGTATCGATGCGCTCGACGCGGCCGTCGGGCGCGCCGTAGCTGGCGGCCCGGGAGAGAAAGGCGATGACCTCTTCCTGTTCCTGGTCGCTCATGGGCGCTCCAGGGTGCGCGGGGCTGGCATGCTCCCTGATCCTCCCGATGGTAGGGCCGGCGCAGCGCAAGGGCGGCGGCCATCTGAGCAGTCTGGACCAGCCGTCCGGCAAAGTCCTCCCCGCTCATGCCAGCCAGTCCAGCAGGAAGGCGGCCCCGGCCAGCACGGCGACCGCGCAGGCCACCAGGACGGCGCCGGCGGCGATGTCCTTGGCCGTGCCGATTTCCGGATGCTGGCCGGGATGCAGGTGGTCGAGGAGGGTTTCCAGGGCGCTGTTGAACAGCTCCGCCACCAGCACCAAGCCCACCGCCAGGGCGAGGAGCGCCCACCACAGCGGCGCCGGCCGCGTCGTCAGCAGCACCGCGAGCAGCGCGGTGGCGGTCAGCAGATGAGTGCGCAGGCTCCGCTCCCGCGCCACCGCCAGGCGCAGGCCGTGCAGGGCGAAGCCCAGGCGCTTGATGAACGATTGCCCCTTCATTCCGGCCTCCCGAACGGCCCGATCGCTCCCGGTCCGTTCAGTATGGGGGGACCCGGCAGGTGCTGCCGGGGCGCCGGATTCAGCCGGCCCAGGCCGGGTAGTCGGTGTAGCCCTCGGCGCCGCCGCCGTAGAAGGTCGCCTGGTCCGCTTCGGCGAGGGGCGCACCCTGGGCGAAGCGCCGCACCAGGTCGGGGTTGGCGATGTAGGGCCTGCCGAAGGCCACCGCGTCGGCCAGCCCGGTTTGCAGCAGGGCTTCCGCGCGGACCGCGGTGTAGCCGCCGCAGACCACGATGGCGCCAGGGAAGCGGGCGCGGACGGCTTCGCGAAAGCCCTCGGGGTAGCCCGGCACGCCCATCCATTCGGCCTCGTGCAGGTGCAGGTAGGCGAGGCCGCGCCGGCCCAGTTGGTCGGCCAGGTACAGCGCCATCGGTCCGGCTTCGGCGTCCTCGATGTCGTTGTAGGGCATCCAGGGCGACAGGCGGATGCCGACCCGTTCGGCACCCACCGCGGCGACCACCGCATCGACGACCTCCAGCACCAGGCGCGCGCGGTTCTCCAGGGAGCCGCCGTAGGCGTCGTCGCGCCGGTTGATGGTGGTGGCGAGGAACTGGTGCAGCAGGTAGCCGTTGGCGGCGTGGATCTCCACCAGATCGAAGCCGGCGGCGATGGCGTTGCGGGCACCCTGGGCATAGTCGGCGACGATGCCGGGAATTTCCTCGGTGCGCAGGGCGCGCGGCTCGTCGCATGGCGGATGGGCGGGCGTGCCGTCGGCCTGAATGATGAAGGTCTGCATGTTGGCGCGAATCGCCGAGGGGGCGACCGGCTGGCCGCCGCCGGGCTGCAGCGAGGCGTGGGAGATGCGCCCCACGTGCCAGAGCTGCAGCGCAATGTGCCCGCCTTTGCGGTGTACCGCGTCGGTCACCAAGCGCCAGCCGTCGATCTGCGCGTCCGAGTAGATGCCCGGGGTCAGCGCGTAGCCCTGGCCCTGGCGGGAGATCTGCGCCGCTTCGGCGACGATCAGCCCGGCGCCGGCGCGCTGTGCGTAGTACTCGGCGTTGAGGGCAGTCGGCACGTCGCCCGGCTGGGCGGCCCGGGAGCGCGTCAGTGGCGCCATGACGACGCGGTTGGGCAGGGTCAGTGCGCCGAGGCGTACGGGGGACAGCAACTTGTCGATGGCCATGGTTGCTCCTTGTCGAGGTCGACGGATGTTTCGATAAGTGATGGAGGCGCAGGTTGCTCAGGCGACGGGAATGGTCGGCATCCGGAAGTCCGGGTGGCCGCCCAGGACGGCCGGGAGCTGCCCGGCGATCTGCTCGTGGGGCGTTCCCGGGGCGACGGCGCTGGCGGCCTCCAGGCGGGCGAGCTGTTCCGCGCTCGGGGCGAGCTGCAGCGCGCCGAGGGTCGCGTCGAGCTGCTCGCGAGTGCGCGGCCCGAGGATGGGGATCAGGCTGGTGCTCGAGCGGGCCGCCCGCTCGCGCAGCCAGGCGATGGCCACCTGGGTCGGCGAGGCTTCCAG
>NZ_SMMU01000031.1 GCF_004339665.1 Azotobacter chroococcum | reverse complement strand
GCAACCGCGCTCTTTCTTGAGGACTGAGGATGATTCTGTAATGTTCCATGCCGACATTATGCATGACGCAGATTTAGCTGTGTCATAACACTAGGCGTGTATTGGCCATGGCGGATGCGGACCAGTTGATCTGGTAACGGGTGCTGCGCCTGCCGCCGGGCAGACGGACGAGGCAGCCCTTGTCGAGCAGGTCGGCTAGGTGACGGGGGCGGGCCTTGGAGACCCTGGCCACCGCCTGGTACTGAGCAGCGCTGATGCCCTCATTGAAGCCCTTCTCGCCGCCGTCGAGCAGACGGTTGAGCACCTTGCTCTGCTCGGCGGACAGCACCTGCTGGCGGTGTTGCAGCGAGAAGCGCACCTTGCCGAGTATGCGGTCGATGCGTTGCAGGGCCTGCTGCAGGCTGCGCAGGAGTGTCTGCAGGAACCAGTCGAGCCAGTCGGTGATATCGACGGTGCCTTTCTGGCTGCTTTCGAGGATACGGTAATAACCCCGGCGGTCGTCGAGAATGCTGGCCGACATGGTATGGAAGCGGATCGTGCCGCTCGGCCTGGGCCTGCGCTAGGTCGGTGATGGCGCGGGTCAGGCGACCAGTGCCGTCGTCGAAAGGGTGCAGGGTGGCGAACCAGAAATGCGCGATACCGGCGCGCAGCAGCGGGTTGAGGCCGCTATCGCTGCGGCTAGCCTCGAACCAGTCGAGGAAGGCGGCCAACTGCTGCTCCAGGCCACCACATGGTGGGACTGAATATCTAGAAGCGAAGCCGATGCATTTCAGATGATTTCCATACTCCTGCGTAGGACCCGACGCCGGACGCTGCCGAGTCCACCGCGACGCAGAGCGCCCCCTCGGTCTCGTTGGCCAGCATGGGCGTCTTGACGGTACTACCGACGAAGGTGATGACCGAGTGCAGATGGGATGGTCGCGCTGTATGAAAGGCTTGTTGAGCGGCTGGTGCCCATGAACAACGGAAATCCGGCTTTGGTGTTAACCCGTGGGCTCCTTAAGGAAAAGCCAAGAGCACAATCCTTTGATTTAATTGGTGGGCCCGCAGGGACTCGAACCCTGGACCAAAGGATTATGAGTCCTCTGCTCTAACCGACTGAGCTACAGGCCCCCAGAAGGCCGGCGGATTATAGCGGCGGCTTTCCGCCCGCGCCAAGCGACGGGAGCGGAAAAGCCGGCATTCGTTGCGAACCGGTTTCACGGCGCGATCAGCAGCAGTCGTCCTCGACCCGTTCCAGCAGGGCCAGGGCTTCTCGGTCGTCGTGGCGGGCGAAGAGTTCGTAGACGACGTTCACCTGGGCGTGCAGCAGCAGGCGGGCATCGCTCTCGCTGCCGTCGCGCGAGCCGATCTTCTCGCGGAAATAGGTGCAGATCGGGCAGTCGCCCGGGTCCTGCTGCAGGTAGTGCTGGATCCGCGCATAGAGGGTGCGGATGCAGCGGTCGCAGTCGATGTAGGGCAGGGATTCTTCGCCGCAGATGCTGCGATAGGTCGTCGTGATCATGAACGTTCCTCCGGCGAGCGGGTATCTGGAGCGTTCATGCTAGAAAGCGGGGGGAGGGCTGTCTGTCAGCCAGCAGACAGCTTGCCCGGCTACTGGCTACTGGCTGCGGGCGCGCAGGCGTTCGGCGTCGTGGATGTCGAAGACGCCGTTGCCGGCGCGGCTGAGGATGCCTTCGCGGGCCATCCGGTTGAGCAGGGAGGAGACGGTCTGGCGGGTGGTGCCGAGCAGTTGGGCGATGTCTTCGGTGTTGAGGTCCAGCTCGAGGCGCAGGCTGCCCTGGTGGGGACGGCCCTTGCGCGCCAGCATGCCGTCGAGGAAGCGCGCCAGGCGGCCCTCGACGTCGCGGAAGGCGAGGTCCTCGATGATGCGCATGCAGTTGTCGAGGGTGGCGCCGAGCACGCGGATGATCGCCGGCACGGCGCTCGGCAGCGAGCGGAGGGTGGCCATCGTTTGCACGGTGTCGCCCATCAGCACCTCGCTCGGGCGCACGGCCTGGACATAGGCCTGGCTGTGGGTGCTGTAGATGCCGCCGGCTTCGAGGAAGGTGAGGGTGTATTCCTTGTCCTCGAAGGCGAGGAATACCCGGATGCGCCCGCTGCGCACGATGAACACGCTGTCGCGCTCGCCGTTCGGGCTGCCGAGCAGTTCGCCTTCGACCAGCTGGCGCTGGTGGAAACCCTGCAGCAGGGCGGCCTGGGTGAGCGCATCCAGGCGTTCGAGCAGGTTGCTGGCGTCGGGTCCGTGCATGGCGTCGTGTCGTTGGGGGCTGCGCAGGCTCTCAGTATAAGGGTGTCCGCTGTCCGGCCGACAGCTGGAAAGCAAGACCCCCGGCGGGCCGGGGGTCTTGCTGTCACTCGTCGAGGAAGGAGCGCAGGTGTTCGCTTCGCGAGGGATGGCGCAGCTTGCGCAGGGCCTTGGCCTCGATCTGGCGGATGCGCTCGCGGGTCACATCGAACTGCTTGCCGACCTCCTCGAGGGTGTGGTCGGTGTTCATGTCGATGCCGAAGCGCATGCGCAGCACCTTGGCTTCCCGGGCGGTGAGACCGGACAGCACTTCGCGGGTGGCTTCCTTGAGGCTTTCCACGGTCGCCACGTCGATCGGCGACTGCATGGTGGAGTCCTCGATGAAGTCGCCCAGATGCGAGTCTTCGTCGTCGCCGATCGGGGTTTCCATGGAGATCGGTTCCTTGGCGATCTTGAGGACCTTGCGGATCTTGTCCTCGGGCATCTCCATGCGCTCGCCCAGCTCTTCCGGCGTGGGTTCGCGGCCCATCTCCTGGAGCATCTGCCGGGAGATGCGGTTGAGCTTGTTGATGGTCTCGATCATGTGCACCGGAATGCGGATGGTGCGCGCCTGGTCGGCGATCGAGCGGGTGATCGCCTGGCGGATCCACCAGGTGGCGTAGGTCGAGAACTTGTAGCCGCGGCGGTATTCGAACTTGTCCACCGCCTTCATCAGGCCGATGTTGCCTTCCTGGATCAGGTCGAGGAACTGCAGGCCGCGGTTGGTGTACTTCTTGGCGATGGAGATCACCAGGCGCAGGTTGGCCTCGACCATTTCCTTCTTGGCGCGGCGGGCCTTGGCTTCGCCGATGGACATCTGACGGTTGATGTCCTTGATCTCGGCGATGGTCAGGCCGACTTCCTGCTCGAGGTCGATCAGCTTCTGCTGGCACTGCTTGATGTCGTCGGCCAGCTTGCCGAGGGCTTCGGCGTACTTGGTCTTGCCCTTGGCCAGGAAGTCGACCCAGTCCTGGTCGACCTCGTTGCCGGGGAACTGGCGGAGGAAGTCGGCACGCGGCATGCGCGCATCGCGCACGCACAGCTGCATGATCGCACGTTCCTGGGTGCGCACACGGCTCAGGGAGTCGCGCACCTGGTCGACCAGAGCGTCGTACTGCTTGGGCACCAGCTTGATCGGCATGAACAGGCTGGCCAGCGCCTGCAGCTCTTCCATGGCCTGGGCGCTGCCGCGGCCATGTTGCTGGAGGATCTCGCGGGCCCTGTCCAGCTGCTCGGCGACGGCGCCGAAGCGCAGGCGGGCGACTTCCGGATCGGGGCCGCCGTCGCCTTCCTCTTCCTCGCTGCTGTCGCCCTCGCCCTCTTCCTCTTCTTCGTCGTCGGACGCCGGCGCCGCGGCGCTCTTGCTCTTGAGATCGACGGGGACCTCGGCCTCGGCGGGTACCGCCGAGTCATCGTCGGGGTCGATATAGCCGCTGAGGATGTCGGACAGGCGGCCGCCTTCGCTGGCGACGCGCTGGTATTCCGCGATAATACTGTCCACGGTGCCGGGGAAGTGGGCGATGGCGCCCATCACCTCGCGAATGCCTTCCTCGATGCGCTTGGCGATCTCGATCTCGCCTTCGCGGGTAAGCAGTTCCACGGTACCCATTTCACGCATGTACATGCGCACCGGGTCGGTGGTCCGGCCGATGTCGGTTTCCACCGCCGCCAGGGCGGCGGCGGCTTCCTCGGCGGCGGCTTCATCGGTGTCGGCTTCGGCCAACAACAGGGCATCCGTATCCGGGGCGCTTTCGAATACGTTGATCCCCATGTCGTTGATCATGCGGATGATGTCTTCCACCTGTTCCGGATCGGAAATATCCTCCGGCAGGTGGTCGTTGACCTCGGCGTAGGTCAGGTAACCCTGTTCGCGGCCGCGAGCGATCAACTCTTTGATGCGGGACTGCTGTTGAGCTTTTACGGACATGACACCCTATCCACTGAATGTTCTGGCGGGCTGAAAAGCTGAATATTATAGCCGATGCTTGACCTTACGCGCCAGTTGAGGTCGGGGGGGCGGGGGATGCGTGGCGGCTGAGCAGGTCGCGCAGGCGAGCCTTCTCTTCTGCGCTCAATTCGCTCTGGCGGGCTTTGCGAAGCAGTTGTTCGATACCACGCTCGCGCTGCCGTGCCGCTAATGTATTTATAGTGTCGAAAAACTGTTGTTCAAGGTTGTCCGTCGAAATCAGCCATTCCTTTTCCGCCAGGGCGCGCAGCAGTCGGCCCTGTTCGGTGCCGTGCCAGCGGGCGATCAGTTGCAGGCTGCTGCTGTGCGGGTTTTTCTGCAGGGCCTCGAGCAGGGCGACCAGCAACTGGGCGTAGGTGTCGTCCTCGCTGGCGAAATGGCTGGCATCGGCGACCTTCTGCGCCAGTTGCGGATGCTGCAGCAGGGTGCGCAGGGCGCTCAGGTTGGGCGGCTCGACGCTGACTGCGGTGCGCGGTCGTGCCGGGAAGTCGCCGCGGCCTTTCCGGTAGCCGTTGCGCCCTGGCTCCTTCCACTGGCCCTTGCCGCGGGCAGGACGCCCGGGGTCGGCGAGGTCCGGGTAGTCGGCGTGGCTGGGCTCGGTCTGGTAGTAGGCATCTTCCGCGTGTGGCGGATGCTCGCCCGGAGTCTGGCCGGCCGTGGGCGTCGGGACGATGCCGCTCAGTCCGGTGATCTCGGCGAGGCGCTGGCGCATCAGGGTGCGCAGGTTGGCGCCGGGAACCCTCTCGATCAGCGGGGCGGCGAGGGTCGCCAGGTGGGCCTTGCCCTCCAGGCTGCGCGGATCGGCTTCCTCGGCCAGTTGCTGGAAGAAGTAGTCGGCCAGCGGCCGGGCCTGCTGCTCCAGGCGGGCGAGGAAGGCCTCGCGGCCTTCGGCGCGCACCAGGCTGTCCGGGTCTTCGCCCTCGGGCAGGAACAGGAAGCGCGCCCGGCGGCCGTCCTGCAGGCTTGGCAGGGTGGCCTCGAGGGCGCGCCAGGCGGCCTTGCGTCCGGCCTGGTCGCCGTCGAAGCAGAACAGCACGCTGGGCACCAGGCGGAACAGGCGCTTGAGGTGCTCCTCGCTGGTGGCGGTGCCGAGGGTCGCCACCGCGTTGCGCAGGCCCTGCTGGGCCAGGGCGATGACGTCCATGTAGCCCTCGACCACGATGATCTCGTCGAGGTCGCGGTTGTGCCGGCGCGCCTCGAACAGGCCGTAGAGTTCCTGGCCCTTGTGGAACACCGGGGTTTCCGGGGAGTTCAGGTACTTCGGCTTGTCGTCGCCGAGCACCCGGCCGCCGAAGGCGATGACCCGGCCGCGGCTGTCGCGGATCGGGAAGATCACCCGGTCGCGGAAGCGGTCGTAGCGCTTGCCGGTCTCGGCGTTCTCGATCAAAAGGCCCGCGTCGATCATCGCCTTCTGCTGCAGGGCGTCGCCGCCCAGATGCTTGAACAGGTTGTCCCAGCCGGGCGGGGCGAAGCCGAGGGCGAAGTCGCGGGCGATGATGCCGGACAGGCCGCGCCCTTTCAGGTAGTCGACGGCGGCCTGGCGCGCCGGATGGCTCTTCAGGGCCTGGCGGTAGTAGTCGGCGGCGGCAGCCAGCAGCGGATAGAGCGGCGAGTCGACGCTCTGGCGCGGCTGCCGGTCGCCGCCGCGTTCCTCGCGGGGCACCTCGAGGCCGGCGCGCTTGGCCAGCTCCTCGACCGCCTGGGGGAACTCCAGGTGGTCGTGGTCCATGAGAAAACCCAGCGCGTTGCCGCCGGCGCCGCAGCCAAAGCAGTAGTAGAACTGCTTGTCCGGGCTGACGGTGAAGGAGGGGGTCTTTTCCTGGTGGAAGGGGCAGCAGGCGCTGTAGTTCTTGCCGGTCTTCTTCAGCTGGACGCGCGAGCCGACCACCTCGACGATGTCGGTGCGGTTCAGCAGGTCGTCGATGAAGCCTTGGGGGATCAGTCCGGCCATGGGGTTTCCGGTTCGGGCGGGTGCCGGGTGGCTCCGGAAATGCAAAAAGCCCGGTTTTCGACCGGGCTTTCCAGGAGCGGCGAAGCGTTGCTGCAGCTTAGTACAGGCGCTCGCGGCGGCGCTGCTCGCGCTGCACTTTCTTGGCGTGGCGCTTGACGGCGGCGGCGGCCTTGCGCTTGCGCTCGGAAGTGGGCTTCTCGTAGAACTCGCGGCTGCGAACTTCGGCCAGAACGCCGGCTTTTTCGCAGGAGCGCTTGAAGCGACGCAGGGCTACGTCGAAGGGTTCGTTCTCTTTAACTTTGACGGCGGGCATCCAGGGCTACCTTAACTATTGACCGGTGGTGAACGCCCTCTCCGGACTCGGCTCGGGAGAACGTCGATTCTCAAGGGCTGCGGATGTTACCTCATTTGCCGTGGCCAATGCAAAGCCCGCGGCTCGAAAAGCGCTGGTCTGCGGGGTGGTCGGCGATTATCATGCGCCCCTCGATTTTCCTGGCTAATAAAGGTCGAACCCATGCTCGTTCTGGGGCTGGAAACCTCCTGCGACGAAACCGGCGTCGCGCTTTACGACAGCGAGCGCGGCCTCCTGGCCGATGCGCTGTTCAGCCAGATCGATCTGCACCGCATCTATGGTGGGGTGGTGCCCGAGCTGGCCTCGCGGGATCACGTCAAGCGCATGCTGCCGCTGTTGCGTCAGGTGCTTGACGAGTCCGGCTGCCGCGCCGGGGACATCGACGGCATCGCCTATACCGCCGGCCCCGGCCTGGTCGGCGCGCTGCTGGTCGGCGCTTCCTGCGCCCAGGCGCTGGCGCTGGCCTGGGGGATTCCGGCGCTCGGCGTGCACCACATGGAAGGCCATCTGCTGGCGCCGATGCTGGAAGAGCGGCCGCCGCAGTTTCCCTTCGTCGCCCTGCTGGTTTCCGGCGGGCATACCCAGCTGGTGCAGGTCGACGGCATCGGCCGCTACCAGCTGCTCGGCGAGTCGCTGGACGACGCCGCCGGCGAGGCTTTCGACAAGACTGCCAAGCTGCTCGGCCTCGGCTATCCCGGCGGGCCGGAGATCGCCCGCCTGGCGCAGGATGGCCGGCCGGGGCGCTTTGTCTTCCCGCGGCCGATGACCGACCGGCCCGGCCTGGCGTTCAGCTTCAGCGGTCTCAAGACCTTCGCCCTGAATACCTGGCAGCACTGCCAGGCAGGCGGCGACGACGGCGAGCAGTCGCGCCGCGACATCGCCCTGGCCTTCCAGCAGGCGGTGGTGGAGACGCTGATCATCAAGTGCCGGCGGGCGCTGAAGCAGACCGGCCTCAAGCGTCTGGTGATCGCCGGCGGGGTGAGCGCCAACCAGGCGCTGCGTTCGGCCTTGGAGCAGATGCTCGGCGAGCTGGATGGCCAAGTGTTCTACGCGCGGCCGCGCTTCTGCACCGACAACGGCGCGATGATCGCCTATGCCGGCTGCCAGCGTCTGCTCGCCGGCCAGCAGGACGGGCCGGCGATCCAGGTCCATGCACGCTGGCCGATGGAGAGCCTGCCGGCGCTCTGAACCGGCGGCGTCGCGTCAGAAATGCCGCTCCCGGCCGGCGAACAGGTCAAGCAGGTTGCGGCGATGGCGCCAGACGATCACGCCGTAGAGCAGCAGCATCGGCAACAGGGCCTCGGGCTGCCGCCAGGCCAGCAGCGGCAGGCAGAACGGAATGGCGGTCAGGGCGGCGAGGGAGCTGGTACGGGTGAGGGCGAAAACCAGCAGCCAGGCGGCGACCGCCGGCAGCACCGCCGGTGGATAGAGGCCCAGCAGCATTCCGGCGGCGGTGGCCACGCCCTTGCCGCCGCGGAAGTTGAAATACAGGGGATACAGATGGCCGAGTACCGCGGCCAGGCCGACCCAGGCCTGCTGCTGGATGCCGAGGCCGGCATGCTGGGCGATCAGCACCGGCAGCAGGCCCTTGCACAGATCGCCGAGCAGGGTGAGCGCTGCTATCCGCTTGCCGGCGAGGCGCAGCATGTTGGTGGTGCCGGGATTGCCCGAGCCGCAGGCGCGCGGGTCCGGGCGGCCGCTCAGGCGGCTGAGCAGGATGGCGAAGGACAGCGAGCCGAGCAGGTAGGCGAGGATCGCCAGCAGCCAGAACATGGGATCCATCCGGGGTGAGGGCGCCTCGATTCTAGCGGGGCCCGGCGCCCTGCGTGGAGATGAATTTGGACAAAGTGTTTATCGAGGGTCTGGAAGTCGACACCGTCATCGGCGTGTACGACTGGGAGCGCGGCATCCGCCAGTGCCTGCGGCTGGACCTGGAGTGCGGCTGGGATGTCCGGGCGCCTGCCGCCGGGGACGAGCTGGCCTGCGCGCTCGACTATGCGGCGGTGGCGGCGCGCATCCAGGCCTTCGCCGGCGAGGCGCGCTTTCAGCTGGTGGAAACCTTCGCCGAGCGCCTGGCCGGCGTGCTGATGGCCGAGTTCGGGATTGCCTGGCTGCGCCTGCGGCTGACCAAGCCGGGCGCCGTTCCCGCGGCTGCCGGCGTCGGCGTGGAGATCGAGCGCGGATGTCGCTGACTCCTGTGCTGCTCGGGCTCGGCAGCAATATCGAGCGTGTCGCCCACCTCACCGCCGGCCTTGAGGCGCTGTCCGGCCTGCTGCAGGACATGCGCTGCTCGCCGGTGTTCGAGAGCCTGCCGGTGGGGATCAGGAGCGGTCCCTTCTACAATCTGGTGGTGGCCGGGCAGGCCGACCTGCCGCTGATCGAGCTGGACCGCCGGCTCAAGTTCATCGAGGCCGACAATGGCCGCTATGCGCCGGAACGCAAGGGACTGCCGCTGGATATCGACGTGCTGATGTACGGCGACAAGGTCGGCAACTTCGACGGTCTGCTGCTGCCGCGCCCGGAAATCCTGAAGAACGCCTTCGTGCTCTGGCCGCTGGCGCTGCTGGTGCCGGAGCGGCGCCATCCGGGCGCACGGCGTACCTTCGCCGAACTGTGGCAGGAAGCGCGGATCGAGCAGGTGTTGTGGCCGGTTTCCTTCCACTGGCGCGGCGCGCAGCTGACCCCGCCGGCGCTGAGCCGGGCCTTTCCCGCATTGCCGACCGGGTCGTAGGGGCGCGGCCCCTACTCGAAGGTCGGCAGGCTCGGCGTGGCCACTGTCTTGCCGGCCGTGCTCCAGGCATCGAAGCCGCCGGCGATCGACTGCACCTGCAGGTAGCCCATGTCCTGCAGGGCGCAGGCGGCCAGGGCGGCGCGGCCACTGGTCTTGCAGTAGAGGACGATCTTCAGGTCGCGGGACGACAGCTCCGGCGTGGCGCTGAGCCTGAACTCCAGCAGGCCGCGCGGAATGTTCACCGCGCCGGGGATGTGGCCGGCGTGGAATTCCTCGGCCTCGCGCACGTCGAGCAGCACGTCGGCGTCGCGGATCGCCGCCTCGGCGGCGTCGAGCTCGACTTCATGGATGCGGGCCTTGGCGTCGGCCACCAGGTCATGGGCGCTTTTCATGGTCGTTTTCCTGCAGTGTGGATTGATGGGGGAGGGAGCCGCTAGCGCGTTCCTGGCCGCGTATGCCGAGGGCGCGCCGGGTGGTCTGCGGGTCGAGTTCGGCCAGCGCCTCGAACTGGCTGAGGAACACCCGGCCGCCGAAGTGCGCGAGGAAGTCGGAGCGCTTGAGGCGATCCATCACCGGCCCTTTCACTTCCGAGAGATGCAGCTGGATGCCGGCGGCATGCAGGCGCACGCCGATCGCCTCGAGGCTTTCCAGGGCGCTGGCGTCGATCAGGTTGACGCCCGGGCACATCAGCACCAGGTGCTCGGCCTGCGGATGCTCGCTGACCAGTTCGGCGATGCGGTCTTCCAGGTAGCGCGCGTTGGGGAAGTACAGGCTCTCGTCGACGCGGATCGACAGCACCTTCGGGCTTTCCACCACGGCGAAGCGTTTGACGTTGCGAAAGTGCTCGCTGCCCGGTAGTTGGCCGACCACGGCGATGTGCGGCTGGCTGGTACGCCAGAGGAACAGCAGCAGCGACAGGCCGACGCCGACGAGGATGCCGGCCTCGACGCCGATCAGCAGCACGCCGAGCATGGTCGCCGCCATGGCGGCGGCATCCTGCCTGGAGTAGCGCCAGGTGCGTTCGAGCGCACCAAGATCCACCAGCGTGAGTATCGCGACGATGATGGTGGCCGCCAGCACCGCATGGGGCAGGTTGTGGAACAGCGGGGTGAAGAGCAGCACGGTGACGGCGATGCCCACGGCGGTCAGGGCGCCGGCCATGGGCGTCTGCGCGCCGGCGTCGAAGTTCACCACCGAGCGCGACAGGCCGCCGGTGACCGGGAGGCCGCCGCTCAGCGCCGCAGCCAGGTTAGCGCCGCCCAGGCCGACCAGTTCCTGGTTCGGCTCGATGCGCTGGCGGCGCTTGGCGGCCAGGGTTTGCGCCACCGATACCGACTCGACGAAGCCGATCAGGCTGATCAGGATCGCCGCCGGCAGCAACTGCATCGTCAGCGCCGCATCCAGCGGCGGCAGGCTGAGCGACGGCAGGCCCCCGGGAATCCTCCCGACCACGCGCACCCCGGCGGCGCCCAGCTCGAACAGCCAGACCACCAGCACCGAGAGCAGCAGCGCCACCACCGGCCCGGTGCGGGTCAGGGTGTCGGCGACCCTGGCGGTGCAGCCAAGGGTGCGCAGCCAGCCGTTCAGCCGCGTGCGCGCCAGATAGAGAAAGAGCAGGCTGGCGACGCCGATGGCCAGGGTCGGCAGGTTGGTCTGCGGCAGGCCGCGGGCCAGGGCGCCGAGCAGCTGGAGGGCGTTCTCGCCGTCGGCCCTGATGCCGAGGATGTGCTTGAGCTGGCCGAGGGTGATGAGGATGCCCGAGGCGCTCATGAAGCCGGAGATCACCGGATGGCTGAGAAAGTTGGCGAGAAAGCCCAGGCGCAGCACCGCCATCGCCAGCAGGACCAGGCCGGAGAGCAGCGCCAGCAGCAGGGCGGCGGCGTTGTACTCGGCGCTGCCGGCGGCGAACAGCGGGCCGAGCACGCTGGCGGTGAGCAGCGAGAGCACCGCCGCCGGGCCGACCGCCAGGGTGCGGCTGGTGCCGAACAGGGTATAGGCCACCAGCGGCAGGATGCTGGCATACAGCCCGGTGACCGGTGGCAGGCCGGCGAGCATGGCGTAGGCCAGGCTCTGCGGGATCAGCATCAGGGTCACGATCGCCGCGGCCAGGCCGTCCTTGCCCGCTGCCTCGCGATCGTACTGGCGTGCCCACTCCAGGCACGGCAGGTAGCGGGCCAGCCGCTCTTTCATCACTTTTTCTCCCGGGTGAAGTCGCAGGCGGCCGGCGATTCCACCGGGCGCGGCTCGAAGTCCAGATGTTTGGGTTCGGCCAGCCACTCGTGGCCCTTGAGCATCAGGTCGAAGTAGATGCCCGGCATCCACTTGGTCTTCAGCTCTCAGGCCAGGCGGCGCGGCACACGCGGGTCGAAGGGGAAGGTCGGCAGCAGTTTGCCGCCGTAGCCGAACTCGGCGAGGATCACCTTGCCGCGCTCGACGGTCAGCGGGCAGGAGCCGTAGCCGTCGTAGACCGCCCGCGGACCGCGGCCGGCGAGCACGCTGAGGACGTTCTCGGCCACCACCGGCGCCTGCTTGCGCACCGCTGCGGCGGTCTTGGCATTGGGCGCGGCGCACACGTCGCCGAGGCTGAAGATGTTGCCGTAGCGCGGGTGGCGCAGGGTTTCGTGGTCGACCTCGATCCAGCCGTCGGCGTTGGCCAGCGGGCTCTGGCGGACGAACTCGGGGGCGCGCTGCGGCGGCACCAGGTGCAGGAGGTCGAACTCGCGCTCTACCAGGCTGGTGGAACCGTCAGCGGCGGTGACCTTGAACCAGGCCTTGTGCGCCTCGCCGTCGACCTTGACCAGGGTGTTGTTGAAGTGGAGGTGGGCACCGTAGCGCTCGACGTACTTCATCAGCGGCGGCACGAAGTCGGCGACGCCGAACAGCACCGCGCCGGCCGAGCAGAAGTCCACCTGGATGTTCGACAGCACACCCTGCCTGAGCCAGTGGTCGCAGGACAGGTACATGGCTTTCTGCGGCGCCCCGGCGCACTTGATCGGCATCGGCGGCTGGGTGAACAGCGCGCGGCCGTGGCGCAGGGCCTGCACCTGCTGCCAGGTGTAGGGCGCCAGCTCGAACTCGTAGTTGCTGGTCACGCCGTTCTTGCCGAGGGTTTCCCGCGCACCCTCGATGGCGTCCCAGTTGAGGGTCAGGCCCGGGCAGACGATCAGCGCGCGGTAGCCGATGCGGCTGCCGTCTTCCAGCACCACCTGCTGCTGGTCGGGCTCGAAGTCGCTGGCGGCGGCGCGGATCCACTGTGCCTTGGCCGGGATGCAGCGGGCCATGTCGCGCTCGGTGCGCGCGCGGTCGAACACCCCGGCGCCGACCAGGGTCCAGCCCGGCTGGTAGTAGTGCTGATCGCGCGGCTCGACGATGGCGATGCGCAGGCCGGGATCGCGCTTGAGCAGGCTGGCGGTCACCGCGCAGCCGGTGGCGCCGCCACCGATCACCAGCACGTCATAGCGCGGGGTATGGGCGAGCTGCGCCGGCGCCAGCGGCTGGTTGGGCAGACTCTGCCAGCGCTGCTCGAGGCGCGGCTGCAGGGCCGTGAGGTCGTAGCCGGCGGCCTTCGCCGTCGCCAGCAGGGCATCGGGATCGAGGTGGTGGGCCTCGGCCAGTGCCCACAGGGTGGTGGAGCGGGTGCCGGTGCGGCAGAAGGCCAGGACCGGACCCTTGACCCGGTCCAGCAGTCCGCGGAAGGCGGCGACGTCTTCGTCGCTGATCCTGCGGGAAACCACGGGCAAATGGTGGTACTCGAGCCCGGAGTCTTCGGCAGCGATGCGCAGGGCCTCGCTGCTCGGCTGACCCTCGCCTTCGTTGTCCGGACGGTTGTTGATCACGCATCGGTAGCCGCTGGCGGCGAGCAGGCCCATGTCCGCCGGTTCGAGCTGGGCGGCCACGCCGATGAACGGGGTAAGGCGCTTGATCGGTTGCATCCTGGGGTCCTCCTGGCGGAGTCAGAGCACGTCGAGCGGGATCTTCAGGTAGCGGGTGCCGTTGCTCTCGGCCGGCGGCAATTCTCCGGCACGCATGTTGATCTGCACCGAGGGCAGGATCAGGGTCGGCATGTCGAGGGTGGCGTCGCGCGCCTGGCGCATGGCGACGAACGCTTCCTCGCCGATGCCCTCGTGGATGTGCACGTTGTGCGTGCGTTCGACGCCGATGGTCGTTTCGTAGCGGTGCTCCTCGCGCCCCGGCGCCTTGTAGTCGTGGCACATGAACACGCGGGTCGCGTCCGGCAGGCGGAACAGCTTGTCGTGGATCGAGCGGTACAGGGTGCGTGCGTCGCCGCCGGGAAAGTCGCAGCGGGCGGTGCCGTAGTCGGGCATGAACAGGGTGTCGCCGACGAAGGCGGCATCGCCGATCAGGTAGGTCATGCAGGCGGGGGTGTGGCCCGGCGTGTGGAGGGCGCGGGCCTCGATGCCACCGACGGTGAAATGTTCGCCGTCGTGGAACAGGTGATCGAACTGGCGGCCGTCGGTGGCGAATTCCGCTTCGGCGTTGAACAGCTTGCCGAAGGTGTTCTGCACCACGGTGATCCGGTCGCCGATGGCCAACTGGCCGCCGAGCCGCTCCTTGAGGTAATGGCCGGCGCTGAGGTGATCGGCGTGCACGTGGGTTTCCAGGATCCACTGCACGCTCAGCCCCTGCTCGCGGACGTGGGCGATCAGGCGGTCGGCGCTCTGGTGCGAGGTGCGACCGGCGGCGGGATTGTAGTCCAGCACGGGGTCGACCAGTGCGCACTGGCGGGTTTGCGGATCGCTCAGCACATAGCTGTAGGTGGAGGTGGCGGGGTCGAAGAAGGCTTCAACATGGGCGTTCATAAGGTGATTCTCCCTGCGTGCCCGGGATACCCGGTGGCATTTCGTGGGAATCAGCTTAATAGCTCTTTTTGATATATTTTTATATTTTTATTTTATATACAAAATTTTTTAAGTATTTCCCGAGGGGTTGCGCCTCCTCATCGGTCTGCCGAGTGGTCGCTGGCGGGACAGGCGGCACCCCTGCGGCGCGGATGGGGCGTCCGCGGCAGGAGCGGTATCGATACCGCGTTTCGTCAGGGCCGGGGAGTTTCCGGAGGATCGCTCGGCTCGCCCAGTGCCTCGGCCTTGTAGGTCTCCAGCGCCCGGAGCCGTTCGCGCTTGAGCGCCTCACCCAGGGCGGCCCCCTCAAGCCCCCTTTCCAGCAGCGGCTGGACCGTCACCGCCTGGACGGCAGCGGCGGCGCCGCGCAGGTAGCCGGCCTGGGGGTAGTCACGCTGTTCCAGGCCGAGGCGGCCGCGGGCATCCATCTCGCAGGCGGCGATGAACTCCTCGAAGCGCTGCGGGCGGCGATAGACGTCGAAGCGCTGCAGCAGCTCGAGCAGGGTGGATGGGCGCAGCTCCAGGGCGCGATGGCCGTGGCTGTGGTATTCGCCGACCAGCAGCGCCAGTTCCTGGCAGTCGCGCGGGGCCTTGCAGCGCGTATTGACCGCGCGTATCGGTTTCAGGCCCTTGCGTTCGTGGGCGATGTGCCGCGGCCACTCCTCGGCAGGCGTCAGGCCCTTGCCCAGGTCGTGGAGGAGGCAGGCCCAGCGCACGGCCAGCGGTTGTGCGTGCTCGGCGCATTGGCGCAGCACGGCGAGCACGTGTTCGCCGGTGTCGATTTCCGGGTGGTGGGCGGCCGGTTGCGGCACACCGAACAGGGCATCGACTTCCGGCAGCAGCTCGCGCAGGGCGCCGCAGTCGCGCAGCGTCCGGATGAAGACGTCCGGCCGTGGCTCCATCAGGGCACGGGAGATTTCCTTCCAGCTGCGCTCGGCGGTGAGCGCCTGCAACTCGCCGGACTCGGCGAGCTGGCGCATCAGCGCCAAGGTTTCCGGGGCCACGCGAAAGCCCAGCGGCGCATAGCGGGCGGCGAAACGCGCCACGCGCAGCACCCGCAGCGGGTCTTCGGCGAAGGCCGGGGAGACATGACGCAGCCACTTTTCCTGAAGATCGCGCTGGCCCTGGGAGGGGTCGATCAGCCGGCCCCCGGCGTCCTCGGCCATGGCATTGATGGTCAGGTCGCGGCGCAGCAGGTCCTCCTCGAGGGTCACCTCGGGACTGGCATGGAAGGTGAAGCCGCCGTAGCCGCGCCCGCTCTTGCGCTCGGTGCGGGCGAGGGCGTATTCCTCACCGGTTTTCGGGTGCAGGAATACCGGAAAGTCCGCGCCGACCGGGCGAAACCCCTGGGCAAGCAGCTCTTCGGCGCTGGCGCCGACCACCACCCAGTCGACCTCGCTGATCGGCCGCTCGAGCAGACGATCGCGTACCGCACCACCCACTTTATAGATTTGCATGTCCACCTCCTGGGCAGAGCATAGCGGCTGGGTGGGACAGGGGGAATGGCGTGGGGACGGGCAGGCCGCGCCCGGCAGCGACTGCCGCCGATCGGCGGCACCCGCTGCGAGGGAGAAGGGGGAGGGAGCCGCCCGCGGAGCGGTGGCGGCGGCGGTCAGATCGGCGGGATGGCCAGGTCCAGGCGCGGGTAGCTCTCGTCGTCGCCGTCACCCCTGGGCGGCATGTGGTAGCTGTTGACGATCCGCTCGCCCTGCACCGACTCGAGGTGGATGTCGAAGCTCCACAGCCGGTGCAGGTGCTTGAGCACGTCCTCGGTGGAGTCGCTGAGCGGCTTGCGGTCGTGCTGCTGGTGGCGCAGGGTCAGCGAGCGGTCGCCGCGCCGGTCGACGCTCCAGATCTGCACGTTCGGTTCGCGGTTGCCCAGGTTGTACTGGGCGGCGAGCAGTTCGCGCACGGTGCGGTAGCCGTTGTCGTCATGGATGGCGGACACCAGCAGCTCGTCCTTCTGGTCGTCGTCGACGATGCTGAACAGCTTGAGATCGCGGATCACCTTGGGCGAGAGGAACTGCAGGATGAAACTCTCGTCCTTGAAGCTCTGCATGGCGAACTTCAGGGTGCTCAGCCAGTCGCTGCCGGCGATGTCGGGGAACCAGCGCTTGTCCTCCTCGGTCGGATTCTCGCAGATCCGGCGGATGTCGCGGTACATGGCGAAGCCCAGCGCGTAGGGGTTGATGCCGCTGTAGTAGGGGCTGTCGAACGGCGGCTGGTAGACCACGCTGGTGTGCGACTGGAGGAACTCCATCATGAAGCCGTCGGTGACCAGCCCCTCGTCGTAGAGGTCGTTGAGCAGGGTGTAGTGCCAGAAGGTCGCCCAGCCCTCGTTCATCACCTGGGTCTGGCGCTGCGGATAGAAGTACTGGGCGATCTTGCGCACGATGCGCACGACCTCGCGCTGCCAGGGCTCGAGCAGCGGCGCATGCTTCTCGATGAAGTAGAGGATGTTCTCCTGGGGTTCGGCGGGCCAGCGCGAGCGATCCTTTTCGCTGCCTTTTCCGGAGGCGCGGGGAATGGTTCGCCAGAGGTCGTTGATCTGCCGCTGCAGGTGCTCCTCGCGGTCCTTCTGGCGGCGCCGTTCCTCCTCCGCGGAGATCGGGTAGGGGCGCTTGTAGCGGTCGACGCCGTAGTTCATCAGGGCGTGGCAGGAGTCCAGCAGCTCCTCCACCGCGTCGATGCCGTGGCGCTCCTCGCACTGCATGATGTACTGCTTGGCGAACACCAGGTAGTCGACGATCGAGCTGGCATCGGTCCAGGTGCGGAACAGGTAGTTGCCCTTGAAGAAGCTGTTGTGCCCGTAGCAGGCGTGGGCGATCACCAGTGCCTGCATGCACATGGTGTTCTCTTCCATCAGATAGGCGATGCACGGATCGGAATTGATCACGATCTCGTAGGCCAGCCCCATCTGCCCACGCTTGTAGCCCTTCTCGGTGGCGAGGAAATGCTTGCCGTACGACCAGTGGTGGTAGCCGATCGGCATGCCCACCGAGGCGTAGGCATCCATCATCTGCTCGGCGGTGATCACCTCGATCTGGTTGGGATAGGTGTCGAGTGCATAGCGTTCGGCGATGCGGCCGATTTCCTTGTCGTAGGCCTGGACCAGCTCGAAGCTCCACTCCGAGCCGGTGGAAATCGGCTGGCCCTTTCTCTCTCTCGGGGTCATGTCACAAGCCTCCGCTGGAAGAGTTCGCGGAACACCGGATAGATGTCGGCAGCCGACACGATCTGCTGCTGGGCGAAGGACTCGGAGAACGCCTCGCGGACGCCCTCGTATTCGTACCACAGCGCCTGGTGTTCCCGGGGGGTGATCTCGACGTAGCTGTAGTACTGCACGAAGGGCATGATCTGTTTGATCAGGATGTCCCGGCAGACCGGCGAGTCGTCGTTCCAGTTGTCGCCGTCCGAGGCCTGGGCGGCGTAGATGTTCCACTCGTTGACCGGGTAGCGTTCGGCCATTACCTCCTGCATCAGCTTGAGGGCGCTGGAAACGATGGTGCCGCCGGTTTCCCGGGAATAGAAGAATTCCTCCTCGTCCACTTCCTTGGCGCTGGTGTGGTGACGGATGAACACCACGTCGATCTTGTCGTAGCTGCGCTTGAGGAACAGGTAGAGCAGGATGAAGAAGCGCTTGGCGATGTCCTTGGTCGCCTGGGTCATGGAGCCGGAGACGTCCATCAGGCAGAACATCACCGCCTTGGAGCTGGGGTTGGGCTGCTTGACCAGCAGGTTGTACTTGAGGTCGAAGGTGTCGAGGAAGGGCACCCGCTCGATGCGCATGCGCAGGCGGGCGATTTCCGCCTCCAGTTTCTGGATGTCGCCGAAGTTGTCCGGCTCCTCGATCTTCAGCCGTTCCAGTTCGGCCCTGGCCTCGCGCAGCTTGGCGCGGCTGCTGCCGGACAGGGCGATGCGCCGGGCATGGGCCGAGCGCAGGGTGCGGACGATGTTGATCCGCGAGGGGTTGCCCTCGCTGCTGATCCCGGCGCGGACCGTCTTGAAGGTGTCGGCGCCGGTGATGTGGCGCTTGACCAAGTTGGGCAGCTCGAGGTCCTCGAACATGAAGTCGAGGAACTCCTCCTGGGTGATCTGGAAGACGAAGTCGTCCATCCCCTCGCCGCTGTTGCTGGGCTTGCCGGAGCCGCTGCCGCCGCCCCCGCCGCCTGACGGGCGCGGGATGCGTTCGCCGGCGGTGAATTCCTTGTTGCCCGGGTGGACGATGGTCTGCTTGCCGCCACGGCCGTGGTGCAGCACGGGCTCGTCGATGTCGCGGCCGGGAATGCTGATCTGTTCGCCGTGCTCCATGTCGGTGATGGAGCGGCGGCTGACCGCCTCCTCCACCGCCTTCTTGATGTGATCACGGTACCGCCGCAGGAAGCGCTGGCGGTTCACCGTGCTCTTGTTCTTGCCGTTCAGGCGTCGGTCGATCACATAACTCATAGGCCCCTCCGGGGAGCTGCCAGCCCCGAGCCGCAAGCTGCAAGCGGAGCCGAGCTCTGGGGCTTGCTTCCGCCTGCAGCTTGAAGCGTGTGGCTTGCGGCTGGATTACTGCGACTTCCGGACCCGCAGGTACCACTCGGAGAGCAGCCTGACCTGCTTCTCGGTGTAGCCGCGTTCGACCATGCGCGTGACGAAGTCGTTGTGCTTCTGCTGGTCTTCCTTGCTCGCCTTGGCATTGAAGCTGATGACCGGCAGCAGGTCCTCGGTGTTGGAGAACATCTTCTTCTCGATCACCACGCGCAGCTTCTCGTAGCTGAGCCAGCTGGGGTTCTTGCCGTTGTTGTTGGCGCGGGCGCGCAGCACGAAGTTGACGATCTCGTTGCGGAAGTCCTTCGGGTTGCTGATGCCGGCCGGCTTCTCGATCTTCTCCAACTCCTCGTTGAGGGCCACGCGGTTGAGGATCTCGCCGGTTTCCGGGTCGCGGTATTCCTGGTCCTGGATCCAGAAGTCGGCGTACAGCACGTAGCGGTCGAAGATGTTCTGCCCGTACTCGCTGTAGGACTCGAGGTAGGCGGTCTGGATCTCCTTGCCGATGAAGTCGATGTAGCGCGGCGCCAGGTATTCCTTGAGGTAGCGCAGGTAGCGCTCGCGCACCTCCGGCGGGAACTGTTCCTGCTCGATCTGCTGCTCCAGTACGTAGAGCAGGTGTACCGGGTTGGCAGCGACCTCGTGGGGGTCGAAGTTGAACACCTTGGAGAGGATCTTGAAGGCGAAGCGGGTCGACAGGCCGTTCATGCCTTCGTCCACACCGGCGTTGTCGCGGTACTCCTGGATCGACTTGGCCTTGGGATCGGTGTCCTTGAGGTTTTCGCCGTCATAGACGCGCATCTTCGAGTAGATGTTCGAGTTTTCCGGCTCCTTCAGCCGCGAGAGCACGGAGAACTGGGCCAGCATCTTCAGGGTGTCCGGCGCGCAGTGGGCCTTGGCCAGCGAGCTGTGGGTCAGCAGCTTGTCGTAGATCTTGATCTCGTCGGCAACGCGCAGGCAGTAGGGCACCTTGACGATGTAGATACGGTCGATGAAGGCCTCGTTGTTCTTGTTGTTGCGGAAGCTGTGCCACTCGGACTCGTTGGAGTGGGCGAGGATGATGCCGGTGTAGGGAATCGCGCCGAGGCCTTCGGTGCTGTTGTAGTTGCCTTCCTGGGTGGCGGTCAGCAGCGGATGGAGCACCTTGATCGGTGCCTTGAACATCTCGACGAACTCCATCAGGCCCTGGTTGGCACGGCACAGCGCGCCGGAATAGCTGTAGGCGTCGGCGTCGTTCTGCGAAAACTCCTCCAGCTTGCGGATGTCGACCTTGCCGACCAGCGCGGAGATGTCCTGGTTGTTCTCGTCGCCCGGCTCGGTCTTGGCCACCCCGACCAGGTTGAGGATCGAGGGATACAGCTTGACCACGCGGAACTGGCTGATGTCGCCGCCGAACTCGTTGAGCCGCTTGGTCGCCCAGGGCGACATGATGGTGGAGAGGTAGCGGCGCGGAATGCCGAAATCCTCTTCGAGGATCTCGCCGTCCTCGGCGGCATTGAACAGCCCCAGGGGCGACTCGAACACCGGCGAGCCCTTGATCGCGTAGAAGGGCACCTTCTCTATCAGCTGCTTGAGCTTCTCGGCCAGGGAGGACTTGCCGCCACCCACCGGGCCCAGGAGGTAGAGGATCTGCTTCTTCTCTTCCAGGCCCTGGGCCGCATGGCGGAAGTAGGAGACGATCTGCTCGATGCAGTCTTCCATGCCGTGGAAGTCGGCGAAGGCCGGATAGCGGCGAATGACCTTGTTGGAAAAGATCCGCGACAGCCGCGGGTCGACAGAGGTATCCAGCAACTCCGGCTCGCCGATCGCCATCAGCATCCGTTCGGCTGCCGAGGCATAGGCGCTGCGGTCCTGCTTGCACAGTTCGAGGTACTCCTGGAGGGAGTACTCTTCCTGGCGCGTCGTTTCATAGCGTTGTTGAAAGTGGCTGAAGATACTCATGTCGTCACCTCGTTCGATGCCCAGAGCCGGCTTTGGTTGAAGCGTTTGGGTGTTGGCGGTTCGCTGGCGCAGGCCAGCCGATGAAATCCCCCATGCCCGAAGGTCATTGCCTTGAAGTGTAGTAGCAAGCCGTGTGCCGGCTTTGCCAGATGTGGACGGCGTAAGAACAAGAATAGTTCGGTATCGACAGTAGCACGGTTGCGCGAGGAAAAGACAAGGGGGCGCGCGAGTGCCCGAAGGTGCCGAACGGCGGCGGTCGGGAGCGGGGAAAAAGGCGGATTTTCAGCGCGTAAGGCGGCACCCGACCCGTTTGGCGGGTCGGGAAAACAGGGCTCGGACTAGCTCAGGCGGGGCTCAGGCAGGCTGATCCGCCGCCCCCTGCGCGACCTCGTCGGGGAAGGTGGCGCGCCACAGCTCGAAGCCGCCATCCAGGCTGTAGACCTCGGCGAAGCCCTGCTGGGCCAGGTAGGCCGCGGCACCCTGGCTGGAGTTGCCGTGGTAGCAGGCGACGATCAGCGGCCGCTCGAAATCCGCCTGGGCCATGAAGTCGGCGAGGGACTGGTTGTCCAGGTGGTGTGCGCCGGCAATGTGGCTCTGGGCGTAGCTCTGCGGGTCGCGGATGTCCACCACCACGGCGCCCTGGGTACGCAGGAGCCGGGCCTCTTGGGGCGGGATACGACGGAATTCGCTCATGGATGCACCTCGATGGCTGGAGCTGGTCGCTCTTCACTGGGGAGAAGCTAACCGATCCGGGGCTGTCCCACTAGCCGCCCTTGGCACTCTTGCAGTCGCAGCGGTGATACTCGCCGGTGTCCACGTTAAGCAGGGTCAGGGCGCCGCCCCAGACGCAGCCGGTATCCAGGGCGATCACCCCGGGCTCGTCGCAGCGGCCCGCCAGCGCGGCCCAGTGGCCGAAGAGGATTTTCTGCCCGCGGGTCTTGCGCCGGGGGTGGCTGAACCAGGGGGCGAAGCCGTCCGGCGCGGTGTCCAGGCCTTCCTTGCTCTTCAGATCGAGGGTGCCGTCGGGGCTGCAGAAGCGCATCCGCGTGAGGTAGTTGGTGATCACTCGCAGGCGCGCCGTGCCGCGCAGGCGGCCGTTCCAGCGCAGCGGCTCGTTGCCGTACATGCCGTCGAGATATTGCGGCAGCCGGGCATCGTCGCGGAGGACTTCCTCGACCTCGCCGGCCAGGCGCAGCGCCTTCTTCAGCGACCATTGGGGTGGAATGCCGGCATGCACCAGGACGATGCCCCGCTCGCCATCGTGGTGCAGCAGCTTCTGCTGGCGCAGCCAGTCGAGCAGCACATCGCGATCGGGCGCCTCGAGGATTTCCCGCAGCGTGTCGCTCTTCTTCAGGCGCTCGATGTCGTGCGCCACGGCCAGCAGGTGCAGGTCGTGGTTGCCCAGCACGCTGGTCACCGAGTCGCGCATGGCATGGAGGAAGCGCAGGCTTTCCAGCGACTGCGGGCCGCGGTTGACCAGATCGCCGGTCAGCCACAGGCGATCCCGGGCCGGATCGAAGGCGACCCTGTCCAGCAGGCACTTGAGGGGTTCCAGGCAGCCTTGCAGATCACCGGTTGCATACAGCGCCATCAGTGCAGGGCCCCCGGCACGGCCAGGCGGAACGGACGGATCGGTGCGTCGAAGGCGTGGCCGTCCTCGGCGACCATCTGGTAGCTGCCCTGCATGGTGCCGACCTGGGTGGCGAGCAGAGTGCTGCTGTCGTAGTTGTGGCTCTGCCCCGGGCCGAGCAGCGGCTGCATGCCGACCACGCCGGGGCCGCGGACCTCCTGGACATGGCCGTCGCCATCGGTGATCAGCCAGTGGCGCGAAAGCAGCTGGGCCGGCAGCGTGCCGTTGTTGCGGATGGTCACGCTGTAGGCGAAGGCATAGCGGTTCTGCTCCGGCTGCGACTGCTCTGGCAGGTAACGGGTCTCGACGCTGACGTCGATCTGGTAGCGGGGATCTGACATGCGTTGGCTCTATTGGCGGATGGCTGGATGGGATTCGAACTCAGGGGAGCGGGCTGTGTTCCTGGGTCCGTGCATGCAGGCGATCGGCCAGGCGGACGAAGGCGGCCAGGTCCAGCTGTTCGGGGCGCAGGCTGCCGTCGACGCCGGCGGCCTCTAGGTCCGTGGCGTCGAGCAGGCCCTTGAGGGTGTTGCGCAGGGTCTTGCGGCGCTGGTTGAAGGCCTCGCGGACGACGCGCTCGAGCAGGGCGGGATCCTCGGCCGGGTGCGGCAGGGTTTCGTGGGGGACCAGGCGGACGATCGCCGAGTCGACCTTCGGCGGCGGGTTGAAGGCTCCCGGGCCGACATTGAACAGGTGCTCCACCCGGCAGTGGTACTGGACCATGATCGACAGCCGTCCCCAGTCGCCGCCGCCCGGCTCGGCGGCCAGGCGCTCGACCACCTCCTTCTGCAGCATGAAGTGCATGTCGCGGATCAGCCCGGCGTGCTCCAGCAGATGGAAGATCAGCGGAGTGGAGATGTTGTAGGGAAGGTTGCCGACGATGCGCAGACTGTGCGGCGTGCTGCACAACTGGGCGAAATCGAACTTCATGGCATCGCCCTGGTGCAGGTGGAAGTTCGCGGCGAGGCCGAACTGCAGCTTGAGCAGGGGGATCAGGTCGAGGTCCAGTTCGATGACGTCGAGCCGTGCGCCACTGCCGAGCAGTCCCTCGGTCAGCGCGCCCTGGCCCGGGCCGATTTCGACCAGGTGTTCGCCGGCGCGGGGATGGATGGCGCGCAGGATGCGGTGGATGACCCCGGCGTCGTGCAGGAAGTTTTGGCCGAAGCGCTTGCGCGCGCGGTGCTGGTACAGCTCTGACATGGGAGGGCTCCAAGCTTCAAGCCACAAGCTCAAAGCGAATGCAAAAAGATGCAGTTTAGCAGTGAGGTGGCGGCAAGCTTCAAGCCGTACGCGGCAGAAAAGCCCGCAAGGGCTGCAGCGCCTCCCGCGTCAGCCGCCCTGCGGCCGGCCGGCGGTCATCTGGTAGGCGGTTTCCAGCGCCACCTGCAGGCTGCCGGTGTCGACCCGGCCGCTGCCGGCCAGGTCCAGCGCGGTGCCGTGATCGACCGAGGTGCGCACGATCGGCAGGCCGAGGGTGACATTGACCGCGGCGCCGAAGCCCTTGTACTTGAGCACCGGCAGGCCCTGGTCGTGGTACATCGCCAGCACCGCGTCGCAGTCTTCGAGGTGCCGGGGAGTGAACAGGGTGTCGGCCGGCAGCGGGCCGACCAGCTGCAGGCCCTCGCCGCGCAGGCGCTCGAGCGTCGGCTCGATCACCTCGATTTCCTCGCGGCCCAGGTGGCCGCCCTCGCCAGCGTGCGGATTCAGGCCGCAGACCAGGATGCGCGGGCGGGCGATGCCGAACTTGCCGACCAGATCGGCATGCAGGATGCGCGTCACCCGCTCCAGGCGCTCGGCGGTGATGGCGTCGGCCACCGCGCGCAGCGGCAGGTGGGTGGTGACCAGCGCCACGCGCAGGCCGGCGGTGGCGAGCATCATCACTACCTGCTGGGTGCCGGTCAGCTCGGCGAGGAACTCGGTATGTCCGGAGAAGGGGATGCCGGCCTCGTTGATCACGCCCTTGTGCACCGGCGCGGTGATCATGCCGGCGAAGTCGCCGGCCAGGCAGCCCTGCCCGGCGCGGTTCAGGGTTTCCAGGACATAGGCGGCGTTCGCCGGATCGAGGCGCCCGGCCTGCGCCGCGGCGCGCAGCGGGGTATCCCAGACGTACAGGCGGCCGGCCGCGGCGGGGGCGCTCGGCCAGGCGTCCGGCGTCACGGGAAGCAGCTCGATGGCAAGGCCCAGCTGGGCGGCGCGTTCGGCGAGCAGCGTGCGGCTGGCGATGGCGATCAGCACCTGGGGCTGGGCCTGGCGGGCCAGCAGCAGACACAGGTCGGGACCGATGCCGGCCGGCTCGCCGGGGGTGAGGGCGAAGCGTCGCAGGCTCACAGCTTGCTTTCCACGTAGGCCTCGTCGCGGATCTGGCGCAGCCAGGACTGCAGCTCCTCGTCGTACCGGCGGTTGCGCAGCACGTTGAGTGCCTGCTGCTCGCGGACCTGCGTGCTGCTGTCGGTGGCGCGACGGCCGAGCACTTCCAGCACGTGCCAGCCGAACGGGCTCTTGAACGGCGGCGACAGCTCGCCGGCGGGGGTATTGGCCATCATCTCGCGGAATTCCGGCACCAGGATGTTCGGATCGATCCAGTTGAGGTCCCCGCCGTTCAGCGCCGAGCCCGGGTCTTCCGAGAAGCTCTTCGCCAGCTCGGCGAAGTCCTCGCCGTTGCGGATGCGCTCGTGGATGCGCTCGATCAGGCGCCTGGCCTCGGTCTCGCTGCGGATCTCGCTGGGCTTGATCAGAATGTGGCGGACGTGCACCTCATCGCGGACCTGGACGCTGCCGCCGCGCTTTTCGAGCAGCTTGAGGATGATGTAGCCACCCGGGGTGCGCACCGGTTCGGTGACGCCGCCGACCGGCAGCTGGCTGACCAGACCGTCGAACGGCGGCGGCAGCTGGGCCGCCTTGCGCCAGCCGATCTCGCCGCCTTCGAGGGCGGTCTCGCCGGCCGAGCGGGCGATCGCCAGCTGGGCGAAGTCGGTGCCCGAGCGCAATTGCCGGTAGATCTCCAGCACCTGCTGCTCGGCGGCCTGGATCTGTTCCGGGGAGGCGCCGTCGGACAGCGGAATGGTGATGTTGGCCAGGCGGAACTCCTCCGACAGCTGCAGCTTGCCGAGTTCCGAGGCGAGGAAGTTCTGCACCTCGTGATCGCTGATCTGGATGCGGTCGGCCACCACGCGCTGGCGGACGCGGCTGATGACCATCTCGCGGCGCACCTGCTCGCGGGCGTCGTCGAAGGACAGGCCGTCGCGGGCCAGGGCGGCCTGGAACTGTTCGAGGCTCAGGCCGTTGCGCTGGGCAATGGTGGCCATCGCCTGGGCCAGCTCCTCGTCGCCGATGCGGATGCCGGCGCGTGCGCCGATCTGCAGCTGGATGTTCTCCAGGATCAGGCGCTCCAGCACCTGTGCGCCGAGCTGGTCCCGCGGCGGCAGCTGGGCGCCGCGCTTGGCGATGGTCTGCTCGACCTCGCGCAGGCGCTGCTCGAGCTGGCTCTGCATGATCACGTCGTTGTCGACGATGGCGACGATGCGGTCCAGCGGGCGCACCTCGGCGTGCACTGCGGCGCCGAGCAGCAGAGTGGCCAGCAGCAGCGGGCGCAGGCGCTCAGTTAGCTTTTTGTTGCTCTTCACGTTCACGGTACCCTTCGATGCCCAAGTCGAGGAACGACTCCACCTTGTTGCCCACCACGCCGCCGAGGCCCTTGAATACCACCTGCAGGAAGATGCCCTTGTCGGCTTCGTCGTTCTGGTCCGGATCGAGGTCGGTCTCGTCGTAGCCGATCCAGTAGCGGTTGATCAGGCGCAGCTTCCAGCAGCAGCTGTCGTACTCGAAGCCGCCGAAGGCTTCCAGGGTGCGGCTGCGGCTGTAGTCGTACTGCCAGCGGGCGATGGCGCTCCAGTGCGGGGCGAGCGGCCAGATGGTCGAGAAGTCGTGCTGGTCGATCTTGTAGTAGTCCTTGATGTAGTTCTCGTCGCCCGGCTTGCCGAAGTCGGTGCTGTAGTCCCAGGTGCCGTTGGACTGGTTGTAGCGCATCACGTCGTTGCGGTAGCGATAGCCCAGGTTGACGATCTTGTTCGGATTGTCGGCCGGCTGGTAGTGGAACATGACGTTGCTGGAGCGCGGGTGGTGGTCGTCCGGGTCCCAGTTGAACTCGGAGCTCAGGCGCCAGTCGCGGTTGAAGCGGTACAGGTACTCCAGCGCGTAGGGCGAGACCTTGGACTCGGAGTCGTCGCGGTTCTCGTAGTCGACGCGCGGCATCTGCACCCGGCGGTCCTTGAAGTAGAAGGTCTGGCCGAAGCTGATGCGCTGGCGCTCGAAGCCGTTGGCCTCGATCCAGCGGCTGGTCACGCCGAGCGACAGCTGGTTGGCGTCGCCGATGCGGTCCTTGCCGCTGAAGCGGTTGTCGCGCCACAGCGAGGCGTAGCTGAAGACGTGCTCGCCGGTGTCGAACACCGGGATGTCCTCCTGGTCGCGGTACGGCACGTAGAGGTAGTACATGCGCGGCTCCAGGGTCTGCCGGAAGCCCTTGCCGAACCAGTTGACCTTGCGGTCGAAGTAGAGACCGCCGTCCAGGCTGTAGAGCGGCACGGTGCGGTCCGGGCTGTCGTCGAAGTTCTGGTCGCCGAGCGTGGCCTTGCCCTTGGCGTCCAGGTCCAGATCGTAGCGAGTATGGGCGATCTTGACCGAGGGCTTGAGATAGCCCCAGGTCCATTCCAGCGGCAGGCTGACGCCCGGCTCCAGGTGGGTGCGGTCGCCTTCGGCGCGGTCCAGGCCCGAGATGTTTTCGTCATACCATGGCTCCGGATTACCGTCTTCATCGATGAAGTTGCCGGTGCGCAGGTCGCGCTCGAACTTGGCGTACTCGGTGCCGTAGGTGAAGTACAGGCCGTACGGCTGGAACGGCAGGAAGCCGTCGAGGCTGACCTGCGGCAGGAGGTCGTAGGGCGTGCGGTCGGCGATGGTGGTGCGCTCGAAGGCGTGCGCGGTGAGGCGCGCGGTGTAGGTGTCGCCGCGCCAGGTCAGGCTGCCGCGCTGGTTGAGGAAGTCCGGCTGGTCGATGCCGAGGTTGGTCTGCAGGTCCTGGAAGTAGTAGGGGTCGCTGATGTCCGTGTAGTCGACTTCGGCCAAGAGGCGCGAGTTCAGCCCGCCGGTGTGCTGCCAGCTGTACATCCAGCGCTGGTCCTCGTAGTCCGACTGCAGCTCGCGCTCGTCTTCCTTGTCGTTGCCCATGTAGGCCGCGCCGACCTGGCCCTCGCTGGTCTTGGTCAGGTAGCGGAACTCGCCTTCCAGCAGTGTGCCGCGATCGGCCATGTAGGTCGGGTAGAGCGTGGCGTCGTAATTCGGCGCCAGGTTGAAGTAGTAGGGCGCCTGCAAGGTGAGACCGCTGTCGCCCGAGACGCCGAAGCTCGGCGTCAGGAAGCCGGACTGGCGACGGTCGTCGATCGGGAACCGGATGTACGGGGTGTAGAATACCGGCAGATCCTTCACCCGCAGCGTCACGTTGGTCGCGCTGCCCTGGCCGGTGGCCGGGTTCAGCTTGATGTTCTTGCCCTTCAGGGTCCAGGCGTTGCTGCCCGGTTCGCAGGTGGTGTAGGTACCGTCCCTGAGGCGGATGATCGCGGTTTCCTCGCGCTTGGCGATGAGTGCGCTGCCGCGGGCGTGGGCGCTGTGGATGACGTACTCGGCGTTATCCACCCGCACCTCGCCGTTGTCCATCTGGAGCTCGGCGCGGTCGCCGACGACCAGGATGCCCTTGTCGCGCATCTTGACGTTGCCGGCCACCTCACCCTTGTTCTCCAGCTGGTGCAGACGCGCCTCGTCGGCCTCCACCTGCATGCTGCCCTGGCGCAGGACCACGTCGCCGGCGATCGAGGCGATCTGCTTCTCCTGGTCGTAGCGCGAGGCCCGGGCGGAAACGTAGGTCGGCGCATCGCGCATCGGCGTGTCGTCGTCCATGCCCACCCGCGGTGGCTCGATGTAGGCGCCGGCGCAGTAGGGACCTGCTTCCGCCAGTTGCGCCGGGGTCAGCTTCTCCCGCGGCACCCAGTCCAGGTGGCTGTAGTCGGCGCTGCGCGAGGCCAGGGCAAAGCCCTCGCTCTCGGTGACCAGGGTCGCCGGCGCCTCCTCCCGGCCGGGGCCGGCCGGTTCGCCGGCGGCTGCCGCGGTGCCGGCCTCGTGCGGGCGTGGCGGCCGGGGCTTGGCGCTGGCCTTCGGCGCGCAGTCCCAGCCGCCGGTGGCGGAGGCCTGGCAGTCGAACTGCTCGGCGGCGAGCAGGTGGGCCGAACCCAGGACCAACAGGCTACCGGTGACCAGAAGAGGGAACTTTCTGCGGAACAACGAGCGGGGAGGAGTGAGGGCCATCTGAATTTATGTCCGGGCTTCCTGTGCGCCAACAGCCGGTGCGGCACAGCCTGCGATAGGCTGGAGTAAGATCAACCATGATAAATCAATGCGTCTGGCAACGGCTAGGTCCGTGGGAGTAGGGGGTAGTAGATGTCTGTGGATGGTCGATTGGAAAACCTCGAGCGCTGGCTGGAGCGCTGTCTGCCGGCGCTGTTCGCCGAGTACGGCTGGGCGACGCCGGGGCCGGCGAGCCTGACCCCGGCGAGCAGCGATGCCAGCTTTCGCCGCTATTTCCGCTGGCAGGACGGCGAACGCAGCCTGATCGTCATGGATGCGCCGCCGCCCCAGGAGGATTGCCGGCCGTTCGTCAAGGTCGCCGGGCTGCTCGCCGCGGCCGGCGTGCATGTGCCGGAGGTGCTCGCCGCCGATCTCGAGCAGGGCTTCCTGCTGCTGACCGATCTCGGCCGGCAGACCTACCTGGAGGTCATCGACGAGCGCAATGCCGATGCGCTGTTCGAGGACGCCCTCGGAGCCCTGCTGGCCTTCCAGGGTCTGCCGCTGGACGCCGGCCTGCCGAGCTACGACGATGCCCTGCTGCGTCGCGAGCTGCAGCTGTTCCCCGACTGGTACCTGCAGCGCCATCTCGGCCTCACCCTGGAGGGCGAGCAACTGGCCGCCTGGCAGCGCATCTGCGACCTGCTGGTGGACAGCGCCCTGGCCCAGCCGAAGGTGCTGGTGCACCGCGACTACATGCCGCGCAACCTGATGCTCAGCGAGCCCAATCCCGGCGTGCTGGATTTCCAGGATGCGGTCTACGGCCCGGTCACCTACGACGTCACCTGCCTGTTCAAGGACGCCTTCCTCAGCTGGCCGCAGGCGCGTGTCGACGTCTGGCTGGAGCACTACTGGCAGAAGGCGAGCGCGGCCGGCATCCCGGTGCAGGCGCAGCTCGAGGACTTCCTGCGCGCCAGCGACCTGATGGGCGTGCAGCGCCACCTCAAGGTGATCGGCATCTTCGCGCGGATCTGCCATCGCGACGGCAAGCCGAAGTACCTCACCGACGTGCCGCGCTTCTTCCGCTACATCGAGGCGGTCGTGGCGCGCCGGCCGGAGCTGGCCGAACTCGGCGCGCTGCTCGCCGGCCTGCCGCGACCTGCGGAGCAGCCGGCATGAAGGCGATGATCCTGGCCGCCGGCAAGGGCGAGCGCCTGCGCCCCCTGACCCTGCATACCCCCAAGCCGCTGGTGCGCGCCGGCGGCGTGCCGCTGATCGAGTACCACGTGCGCGCCCTGGCCGCCGCGGGCTTTCGCGAGCTGGTGATCAACCACGCCTGGCTCGGCGCGCAGATCGAGGCCTACCTGGGCGACGGCGCGCGCTTCGGCGTGCGCATCGCCTACTCGGCCGAGGGCGAGCCGCTGGAGACCGGCGGCGGCATCCACCGTGCCCTGCCGCTGCTCGGCGAGGCGCCCTTCCTGCTGGTCAACGGCGACATCTGGACCGACTACGCCTTCGCGGGGCTGCGCCGGCCACTCGCGGGCCTCGCCCACCTGGTGCTGGTGGACAACCCGGCGCACCACCCCGCAGGCGACTTCCGCCTACAGGACGGTCGCGTCGGCGCCCGTGGCGAGCAGCCCGGACTGACCTACAGCGGCATCGCCGTGATCGACCCGGCGCTGTTTGCCGGCTGCCGGCCGGGAGCCTTCAAGCTGGCACCGCTGCTGCTTGCCGCCATGGCTCGCGGCGAGGTCGGCGGCGAGCACTTCCGCGGCCGCTGGGTGGACGTCGGCACCCACGAGCGTCTCGCCGAGGTCGAGCGGCTGCTGGCGGAGCCGCGCTGAGATGGTCTGGCCGTTCGCCCTGCTGGGCGCCCTGGCCGGTCTGTTGCTGGGCGGACTGCCCGGAGCGGCACTCGGCGCTCTGCTCGGCCTGCTGCTCGACCGCCGCCTGAAGCTGCGTTCCTGGCGGCAGCTGGCCGAGCGCCTGGGCCTGCGCCCGGCGGAGGACGACCACGAGCTGCTGTTCCACCTGCTCGGTCGCCTGGCGCGGCGCGAGGGGCCGGTGCAAGAGGCCCATCTGCGTCAGGCCTGCCGCGAGATGGGCGAGCTCGGCCTGGATGAGCGGGCGCGACAGGTCGCCAGCCGGATCTTCGCCCACGGCATGCTCGGCATCGACGGACTGCGCCGCTCGCTGCAGCGCCTGAGCGGCCAGGCCGAGCGCGTCGAGCGCCTGCTGTGCGCCTGCTGGCGGATGGCCTGGGCCGACGGCCGGGTGTCGCCCGCCGAGCGCGAGCTGGTACTGCTCTGGGGGCGCTGGCTGGGGCGCAGCAGCGCCCAGGTCGAGGCGCTCGGCCGCGACTGCGCGCCGCTGCCGGCACCGCCCGAGGCCGACGGCTACGCGCAGGCCCTGCGCCTGCTCGGCATCCACGCCGACAGCGATCCGGATACCGTCAAGCGTGCTTATCGCCGGCTGCTCAGCCGGCACCATCCGGACAAGCTGGCCGGCGCCGGGGCGAGCCCGGCGCGGCTGCACAGCGCCACGGCGCGCACCCGCGAACTGCACGAGGCCTACCGGCTGGTCCGCGACCGCCACGGCTTTCGCTGACGCCTCCGAACGGAGCGCTCCCGGCCGGCCGTCCCCTGCGCTAGAGTGGCAACAGGAAGGCCGACCGGGCGCCCGCGCCTGCCGCCGGCGCCCGATTCTCCTTGAGCGAAGCGCCGCCGCGCGGCCAGAGAGGACCCCATGAGCAGGACCAACGAATCCCTGATGCAACGCCGGATCGCCGCGGTGCCGCGCGGCGTCGGGCAGATCCACCCGATCTTCGCCGAGCATGCGCACAACTGCAGCGTGGTCGACGTGGAGGGGCGCGAGTACATCGACTTCGCCGGCGGCATCGCCGTGCTCAACACCGGTCACCTGCACCCGAAGATCGTCCAGGCGGTGGAGGCGCAGCTGCACAAGCTGTCCCACACCTGCTTCCAGGTGCTGGCCTACGAGCCCTACGTCGAGCTGTGCGAAAAACTCAACGAGCGCGTGCCGGGCGACTTCGCCAAGAAGACCCTGCTGGTCAGCACCGGCTCGGAGGCGGTGGAGAACGCCGTGAAGATCGCCCGCGCGGCCACCGGGCGCACCGGGGTGATCGCCTTCACCAGCGCCTACCACGGGCGGACCCTGATGACCCTGGCGCTGACCGGCAAGAAGGTCCCCTACGCTGCCGGCATGGGCCTGCTGCCGGGCGGCGTGTTCCGTGCCCGCTATCCCAGCGCGCTGCACGGCGTCGAGGTGGCCGAGGCGCTGGCCAGCGTCGAGCGGATCTTCAAGAACGACGCCGAGCCGTGCGACATCGCCGCGATCCTGGTCGAGCCGGTGCAGGGCGAGGGCGGCTTCAACGTCGCCCCGCAGGAGTTCATGCGCGGCCTGCGGGCGATCTGCGACCGGCACGGCATCCTGCTGATCGCCGACGAGGTGCAGACCGGCGCCGGGCGCACCGGCACCTTCTTCGCCATGGAGCAGATGGGCGTGGCCGCCGACCTCACCGCCTTCGCCAAGTCCATCGCCGGCGGCTTCCCGCTGGCCGGGGTGTGCGGCAAGGCCGAGTACATGGACGCCATCGCCCCCGGCGGGCTCGGCGGCACCTACGCCGGCAGCCCGCTGGCCTGCGCCGCGGCGCTGGCGGTGCTCGAGGTGTTCGAGGAGGAGCGCCTGCTGGAGCGCGCCCGCAGCATCGGCGCGCGGCTGACCGAGGGGCTCTGGGCGATCCAGGCGCGCCACCCGTCGATCGCCGAGGTGCGCGGCCTCGGCGCCATGGTCGCCATAGAGCTGTGCGAGGGCGGCGACCTCGGGAAGCCGGCCACCACGCTGACCGGGCAGATCGTCGCCCGGGCCCGCGACAAGGGCCTGATCCTGCTGTCCTGCGGCACCTGCGGCAACGTGCTGCGCTTCCTGATGCCGCTGACCGTGCCGGACGAGCTGCTCGACCGCGGCCTGGCGATCCTCGCCGAGTGCTTCGACGAACTGGACTGAAGCGCTCTCCCGGCAAGGGCAGGGCGGACCGCCGCCCTTGCCGCACCGGCGGTGACGGGGGAAACTGCACGCCTTTGCCGCAAGCCGTTCCGAGGTACCCATGCAGCCCTTCGCCATCGCCCCGTCGATTCTCTCCGCCGACTTCGCCCGCCTGGGCGAAGAGGTGGACAAGGTCCTCGCCGCCGGCGCCGACATCGTCCACTTCGACGTGATGGACAACCACTACGTACCCAACCTGACCATCGGCCCGATGGTCTGCACGGCGCTGCGCAAGTACGGCATCACCGCCCCCATCGACGTGCACCTGATGGTCAAGCCGGTCGACCGCATCATCGGCGACTTCCTCGACGCCGGCGCCAGCTATATTACCTTCCACCCCGAGGCCAGCGAGCACATCGACCGCTCCCTGCAGCTGATCAAGGACGGCGGCGCCCGGGCCGGTTTGGTGTTCAACCCGGGCACCCCGCTGGACTGCCTGAAGTACGTGATGGACAAGCTCGACATGGTGCTCCTGATGAGCGTCAACCCCGGCTTCGGCGGCCAGAAGTTCATCCCCCGCACCCTCGACAAGCTGCGCGAGGCGCGCGCGCTGATCGACGCCAGCGGCCACGCCATCCGCCTGGAGATCGACGGCGGAGTCAACGTGAAGAACATCGCCGAGATCGCCGCCGCCGGTGCCGACACCTTCGTCGCCGGCTCGGCGATCTTCGGCCAGCCCGACTACAAGGCGGTGATCGACGCCATGCGCGCCGAGCTGGCCCGGGTGCGCCCATGACGACGCCGCTGCACGGCCTGTTCGGCGGGCGCCTGCCGAGGCTGGCAATGTTCGACCTCGACGGCACCCTGGTCGATTCGGTGCCGGACCTGGCGGCGGCGGTGGACCGCATGCTCGTCCAGCTCGGCCGCGCGCCGGCCGGCATCGAGCGGGTGCGCCTGTGGATTGGCAACGGCGCGCCGGTGCTGGTGCGCCGCGCCCTGGCCGGCGACCTGCGCCACGACGGTGTGGACGTAGCCGAGGCCGAGACGGCGCTGGCGCTGTTCATGCAGGCCTACGCCGACAGCCACGGGCTGACCCGCATCTATCCCGGCGTGGTGGAAACCCTCGACTGGCTGCGCGAACGGGACGTGCAGCTGGCGCTGATCACCAACAAGCCGGCGCGCTTCCTGCCCGAACTGCTGGCCGACAAGGGCCTGGACGGCTATTTCCGCTGGGTCGTCGGCGGCGACACCCTGCCGCAGCAGAAGCCCGATCCGGCGGCGCTGCTCTGGGTGATGGAGCAGGCCGGCGTGATGGCGGAGGAGGCGCTGTTCGTCGGCGACTCGCGCAACGACGTGCTGGCCGCCCGGGCGGCGGGGGTCGCCTGCGTGGCGCTGTCCTACGGCTACAACCACGGCCGGCCGATCGCCGAGGAGGGGCCGGCGCTGGTGCTCGACGTGCTGTCCGGGCTGGTTGATTCGGCCCCTGCGGCTGCGCTGGTGTGATCATCCCCGGGGCGACACCTGTGCTCGTGTCGTTGCTTGGTTGGGCTGTTCATCGTGGCACTTAGCCATCGATAAGGCCTGAGAGTGGAGCGCTTTGCACGGATCACACCGAATCTGCGATGTACTCACGCAGCCATTGATGGGCGGGGTCACGATGAGAGCGTTCATGCCAGAACATGGCCATCTCGAAGCCCGGTACATCAACCGGTGGCTCGACAACCTGCAACGCACTGGTATTGCGAACCAGGCGCGAAGGTAACATCGCCACGAGATCAGTGCTTGCCAGGACCGACATCACGAACAGGAAGTGCGGAACGGAAAGCACCACCCGGCGCGTCAGGCCCGCCCTCGCGAGCGCCTTATCCGTGACGCCGTAAAACCCTCCGCCATCCGGCGACACGATCACGTGCTCGAGTTCGCAGAGCTGCGAAAGCGTTGGCCGTTTTTTCAGGCGCGGATGACCCGCGCGACCCACCAGAACATACCGCTCCGTAAAGAGCGCCCGCCGATGCAGGCTGGACGGAGCCCCCTCGGTGGTATGGAAAGCAAGATCGATCTCCCCCTGTTCCGCTTGCCTGGCGATGCGTGACGGAACGGTTTCAAGGACGGCCAGCCGGGTGCCGGGCGCTGCCGAACGCAACCCGCTCAAGGCGGGCAGCAGGATCGTCGATTCGCTGTAGTCGGACGCGGCAACGCGCCACGTATGACGGGCCTCGGCCGGATCGAAGGGGCTGGCGGGTGACACTGCACGTTCAAGTGCCTCAAGTGCTCGCCGCAAGGGTTCGCGCAACTCGTCGGCCCGCGCGGTGGGCCGCATGCCTCGTGGTCCCGGCAGCAACAGTGGGTCCCCGAAGATGTCCCGCAGCTTGGCGAGATGGACGCTGACCGAGGGTTGGGCGAGGTTCAGGCGCTCCGCCGCACGGGTCACATTGTGTTCCGAGAGCAACACATCGAGCGTCACCAGCAGGTTGAGGTCCAGCCGCCTGAGATTGTTCATGACAATACCTGGAATATTGGATATTCATTTCCAATATACCTAGCAAGGCTCCATCCTGCTCCCGTCCAGCAACGGAGGCCCAGCCATGAAGGTTCTGCTCGTCCATGCCCATCCCGAACCCCAGTCATTGAACGGCTCGCTCAGGGACTTTTCGGTCAAGCGCCTCGAGAAGGCCGGGCACGTCGTCCAGGTATCGGACCTGTATGCCATGCAGTGGAAGGCGACGCTCGACGCCGCCGACAGCACGGACCGGCGGGCCGACGCGCACTTCGACCCCTCCCTCGACTCCAAGCGGGCCTTCGAAAACGGCACGCAGAGCCAAGACATCGCGCGCGAACAGGACAAGCTGCGCTGGGCGGATGCCGTCATCCTGCAGTTTCCCCTGTGGTGGTTCTCGATGCCGGCGATCCTGAAAGGCTGGGTGGAGCGCGTCTATGCGTATGGCTTCGCATACGGCGTAGGGGAACACTCCGACGCACGCTGGGGCGACCGCTATGGGGAAGGCATGCTGGCGGGAAAGCGGGCGATGCTGATCGTCACGGCGGGCGGATGGGAGTCTCATTACGGCCCGCGGGGCATCAATGGCCCAATCGACGATATCTTGTTCCCCATCCAGCACGGAATTCTGTATTACCCCGGCTTCGACGTCTTGCCGCCGTTCGTGGTCTATCGGACAAGCCGGATGGACGAAGCAAGGTTTTCAGGGGTTTGTGACGCGCTCGGACAACGTCTCGACGATCTTTGGAAGACGGCGCCGATACCCTTTCGCCCGCAGAACGCCGGTGCGTACCGCATCCCGGAGCTCACCTTGCGAGCGGATATCGCGCCGGAGCGGTCCGGCTTCGCTGCGCACATCGTGTAGACATTGCGCCTTGACGTCAGGCGGATGGACGGCGGGCCGGACATCCCGAGTAATCGCGTGCTGCTTCACCCGAACGGCCATGCACTGGCCCACAGCCCGGAAAGACAGGTAGAGCTGCTCCACAGCGGTTTATTATAAATGGTATAGTCGCGCGCAACATTCGTGCGTTGCCGGCCGAGTTTCTTGGTTTCATGCAGGCTTGAGCCGTATGCGGTGAAAGCCGCACGCACGGTTCTTGGGGGGATGGATCAGGAATGGCCCGTCCCTCCCGGCTTGTCCATCCCGCCCTCGAGAGAAACGCAATCGTGGTGGTCTCCCGCAAACTCTGGATGAAGGTCATCAAGGCCCTGGCCCGCTGGCGCTGGCGCGCCTGACGACATCCCCTGCCGGTTCGCCGGCGCGTTTGCCCCTTTCCCGTATTCCCGCCCGCCACGAGGCTGATTCATGACCCGCGAAGAATTCCTGCGACTGGCCGCCGAAGGCTACAACCGCATTCCGCTCGCCTGCGAAACCCTCGCCGACTTCGACACCCCGCTGTCGATCTACCTGAAGCTCGCCGACGCGCCGCACAGCTACCTGCTGGAGTCGGTGCAGGGCGGCGAGAAGTGGGGCCGCTACTCGATCATCGGCCTGCCGGCGCGCACCGTGCTGCGCGTCCATGGGTACTGCGCCTCGGTCAGCGTCGACGATGTCGAGGTAGAGCGCCACGACTGCGAAGACCCGCTGGCCTTCGTCGAAGCCTTCAAGGCGCGCTACCGGGTGCCGACCCTGCCGGGACTGCCGCGCTTCAACGGCGGCCTGGTCGGCTACTTCGGCTACGACTGCGTGCGCTACGTCGAGAAGAAGCTCGCCCACTGCCCGAACCCCGACCCGCTGGGCACCCCGGACATCCTGCTGATGGTCTCCGACGCGGTGGTGGTGTTCGACAACCTGGCCGGCAAGATGCATCTGATCGTCCTCGCCGATCCGGGCGAGGCGGAGGCCTTCGAGCAGGGCCAGGCGCGCCTGCAGGCATTGCTGGAACAGCTGCGCCAGCCGCTGGCGCCGCGCCAGGGCATCGATCTTTCCGCCCCGCCCGGCGCCGAGCCGGCATTCCGCGCCAGCTTCGGCCGCGAAGACTACGAGCGCGCGGTGGACACCATCAAGGAGTACATCCTCGCCGGCGACTGCATGCAGGTGGTACCCTCGCAGCGCATGTCGATCGACTTCAAGGCCGCGCCCATCGACCTGTACCGGGCGCTGCGCTGCTTCAACCCGACCCCCTACATGTATTTCTTCAATTTCGGCGACTTCCACGTGGTCGGCAGTTCCCCGGAAGTGCTGGTGCGCGTCGAGGACGGCCTCGTCACGGTGCGCCCGATCGCCGGCACCCGCCCGCGCGGCGCGACCGAGGAAGCCGACCTGGCGCTGGAAAAGGACCTGCTCTCCGACGCCAAGGAGCTGGCCGAGCACCTGATGCTGATCGACCTGGGCCGCAACGACGTCGGCCGGGTCGCCGACACCGGCTCGGTGAAGGTCACCGACCAGATGGTCATCGAGCGCTACTCCAACGTCATGCACATCGTCTCCAACGTCACCGGCCAGCTCAGGGACGGGCTGACGGCGATGGACGCGCTGCGCGCCATCCTGCCCGCCGGCACCCTCTCCGGCGCGCCGAAGATCCGCGCCATGGAGATCATCGACGAGCTGGAGCCGGTCAAGCGCGGGGTCTACGGCGGCGCCGTCGGCTATCTGGCGTGGAACGGCAACATGGACACGGCGATCGCCATCCGCACCGCGGTGATCAAGGACGGCGAGCTGCACGTGCAGGCCGGCGGCGGCATCGTCGCCGACTCGGTGCCGGCGCTGGAGTGGGAGGAAACCATCAACAAGCGCCGCGCCATGTTCCGCGCTGTGGCCCTGGCCGAGCAGGGCAAGGCCTGACCCGTGTAGGGTGGACAACGCTTTGCTTGTCCACCATGGTGGATGGCTTCGGCCATCCACCCTACGTACTTGGTCGCGAATGAATTCGCTCCTACGCCGGATCGAGTCGTAGGGCGGATCGAGTCGTAGGGCGGGTGAAACCCGCCGAGCATGGCAAGGATCTGATGCCCAATGGTGGGTTGCTCCCGTATATGGACTCTCCCCGGTTTGCCAGTGAAACGCTGTGTCGACGACCGTGGTACGACTGCTTCCGTATATCCGGCTTTCGAGGGGGCTCTG
>NZ_SMMU01000030.1 GCF_004339665.1 Azotobacter chroococcum | reverse complement strand
GGACGGGGCCCGTCTGGCGCAGCACGGCGTCTCTCGTCGTTCATTTGGAATGACCAAACTTCTCTCCTCGTTCCTTGTTCTGCGCCAGACGGGCCGCCGTCGCGGCCTGCGCCCAAACGTCAACAGGCCCTAGCAGATGCCGGGGGTGCCCGCCCTCTGTTAAGGTCATGGCGTTCCCGCCGCCGAGCGCCTCGCCATGACCGAACCCCGCCCGTTCAAGGATCACTTCTCCGCGGCCGCCGCCGACTATGCCGCGCACCGTCCCCGCTACCCCGCCGCACTGATCGACTACCTGGCCAGCCTCGCGCCGGCCAGCGCCTGTGCCCTGGACTGCGGCTGCGGCACCGGCCAGCTCTCGGTGCCGCTGGCCGAACACTTCGCCCGCGTGGTGGCGACCGACGCCAGCGCGGCGCAGATCGCCAAGGCCGAGCCGCATCCGGGCGTGGACTACCGCGTCGCCCTCGCCGAGGACAGCGGCCTGCCGCCGGCCAGCGTCGATCTGCTCACGGTCGCCCAGGCTGCCCACTGGCTCGACCTCGAACGCTTCTATGCCGAAGTGCGGCGGGTCGCCCGGCCGAACGCCGTGCTGGCGCTGATCAGCTATGGGGTGCTGCAGGTGGAAGGCCCGCCCGCGCCGCTGGTCGAGCACTTCTATTACCAAGTGCTCGGCCCCTGGTGGCCGGCCGAGCGCCGCCACGTCGAGGAGGGCTACCGGAGCCTGCCCTTCCCCTTCGCGGAATGCCGGGCACCGGCGCTGGCGATCGAGGTGCAGTGGACGCTGGCCGAGCTGCTCGGCTACATCGACACCTGGTCCGCCGTGCGCGCGCTGGAAAAGGCCCAAGGCCGCGATCCTCTGGAGCAGTTCGCCGCCGGACTGGCCGCGGCCTGGGGCGATCCCGAAGTGCGCCGCACGGTTCGCTGGCCGCTGGCGCTGCGCGTCGGCCGGGTCGAGGCGCCCTGAAGCTGCCTCAGCCAGAGCCTGGGCCCGGCTCCCGGCAGGACCGGCCGCATCAGTCCAGCACCCCGAGCAGGGCTTCGTGAACGACGCCGCTGCGGCTGTCGACCAGCAGCAGACTGCTGCCGGCACGGCGCCACTCGTAGCCGCGGTACTGCGGCAGGTGGTGCAGTTGCCGGGCGCTCAGGCGGCTGCCCCAGCCGGGCGGCAGCGGCTTGCCCTTGACGATCCTCACATGCGCCGGCACGGCCGGGCCGCGACCGATGTCGTGGCGATGGGCGTGGATCGACTGGCGCAGCGGGCCGAAATCCGCCGGCGGGCGTTGCTGCGCATGGCTGTCGCGGTGGCGCCGGTCGTCCGGCTCGTGCCCATGGGCAGAAGCTGCCGGCACCAGGGCGCAGCCCAGGCAGAGCGCCAGGCCCAGGCCGGCGAGGAGACGGGTCGATTGCATGGGATGACCTCGAAACAGTGCGATGGATGACGGCATCCTAAGCGCGCCGCGCGCCGAAAAACCGTTGTCAGCCTGGCTTTACCCGGACTTTTACACAGGCCGGGGATTTGTCAGCCGAACCTTACACGGCGCCGGCGCCATGCACCGATTTCGCCCCTGCGCCCTGTCACAAAGCCGACAATGTCGCACCCCTGCCGCAGCGCCGGAGCGCAGCAACCCTTGCCAGACGGGCAATCCGCAGTCTGGTACTGCTCTTGCAAGTAAGCTCCCCCCGGCCTACAAGAATTCCATCAGAACCATGCCGCCCCAGACTCCGCCCGTCGCCCTGGCAACCGTGCTGGACTACCACCAGCGCACCAAGCACCGCTTCGAGGGCTATGCCCCCGGTCCCGGCACCCTCGACTGGGACGCCCAGCCGGCCCCCTTCCGCCACTTCGACGGCGCCGCGCAGATCGCCCTGCCCAGGCTCTCGGCCGTGCCGCCCGGCAGCGCCCTGCACACCGCGCTCACGCGGCCCTTCGCTGCGCTGGACGATCCGCGCCAGACGCCGCTGCCGCCGGATCTGGCCAGCCTCGGCGCCCTGCTGCAGCTGTCGCTCGGCCTCACCGCCTGGAAGCGCTACGGCCCGGACCGCTGGGCGGTGCGCGCCAACCCCTCCAGCGGCAACCTGCACCCGACCGAGGCCTACCTGCTGATCGCCGGCATCGACGCACTGCAGGATGGCCTGTACCACTACCGTCCCGAAACCCACGCCCTGGAACTGCGCGCCGCGCATCCGACCGCCAGCAGGGCGCCGAGCCTGGCCATCCTGCTCAGCTCGGTGATGTGGCGCGAAGCCTGGAAGTACGGCGAGCGGGCCTTCCGCTACTGCCAGCTGGACACCGGCCATGCCGCCGGCGCCCTGCGCTACGCCGCCGCCGCGCTCGGCTGGCGGCTCGCGGAACAGGCCCACGTCGGCAGCGACAGCCTCGCGCGGCTGGCCGGCATCGACCGGCTCGCCAAATTCCCCGCCCGCAAGCGCGCCGAAACCGAACTGGAAGAGGCGGAGATCCTCCTCGCCGCGAGCTTCTGTGCCGCCGCGCCGGCGGCGCTGGAAAGCACCGCGCTGCAGGCGCTGGCCGAGCACTCCACCTGGCACGGCGTGGCCTCGACCATCGACCGCCATCCCATGTACAGCTGGCCGGCGATCGCCCAGGTGGCCGCCGCCACCCGTCGCGCCGATGGCCCGGCGCAGCCCGCCGCCGCCTTGCCGGCAGCCGCTCCGCGCGCGCCCGGCGAGGCCGCCAAGCCGGTGCAGGCGCTGCTCGGCGAACGGCGCAGCGCCCAGCGCTTCGACCGCCACCATGTGATGAGCCAGGCGCAGTTCGCCGCGATCCTCGCCCGCCTGCAGCCCGTCGGGCTGCCCTGGGATGTGTTCGCCGAGGCCCCGCGGATGGCGCTGGTGCTGTTCGTCGCCCGCGTCGAGGGGCTGACGCCGGGGCTCTACCTGCTGCCGCGCAGCGAAGCGCAGCGCGACGCCCTGCGCCCGCTGCTCGCCGGGCGCTTCGCCCTCGCCCCGCAGCCCGGCCTCGAGCCCCTGCTGCAGCTGGCCAGCCTGGAGCCGCTCGCGCTGCAGCGCAGCACCCGCAGCCTGCACTGCCACCAGGACATCGCCGCCACCGCCTGCTTCGCCCTCGGCATGCTCGCCGAGTTCGACGCCGCGCTGGCCGCCGGCCCGGCCGCCTACCGCGGCCTGTATCGCGAGGCCGGGCTGATCGGCCAGGCGCTCTACCTGGAGGCCGAGGCTCAGGGCCTGCGCGGCACCGGCATCGGCTGCTTCTTCGACGACCCGGTGCACGCCCTGCTCGGCCTCGATGGCAGCGCCTGGCAGACGCTCTACCACTTCACCGTCGGCCTGCCGGTGGAAGACCCGCGCATCGAATCCGCGCCGGCCTATGCCGACGACCACGACACCCTCCCCCACTGACGCCTGCGGAGACCCTTCATGGCCACAGCCGAACGGATTCCCTACCAATGCCTCTCCGCGGTCGAGGCCGCGGCCCTGATCCGCGCCGAGCCGGAACTCAACCTGTTCGACGTGCGCGACATGCACAGCTACAAGCAGGAGCACCTGGACGGCGCCATGCACCTGACCGAGGACCGCGTGCCGATGTGGCTCGGCCGCCTGCCCAAGGAGAGGCCGGTGCTGATCTACTGCTACCACGGCAACTCCAGCAAGACCTTCGCGCAGATGTTCAGCGACTTCCGCTTCGCCCGCGTCTACAGCGTCGACGGCGGCTACCGGCCGCTGGCCACTGCCCTGACCGAAGCCGCAGCGCCGGGCGGCGCGCCCAGTGCCGAACTGGCCGCCTTCCTCGCCGAGTGGCAGTACCCGGCCAACGACCTCGAGGCCCGCGGCCAGCACGGCCTGACCCCCTTGATGCGCGCCGCCCTGCAGGGCCGCCGGGAGATCGTTCGCGAACTGCTGGCCCTCGGCGCCGACGTCAAGGCGCGCAACGACGACGGCAACACCGCCCTCTGGCTCGGCTGCGTGTCCCGCGACAGCGCCCTGGTGCAGGACCTGATCGACGCCGGCATCGAGCTGGACAACCGCAACGACGCCGGCTCCACGGCGCTGATGTACACCGCCTCCAGCGACCGCCCGGAACTCCTGCAGATCCTTCTGGAGGCCGGCGCCGACCCGCACGTGCGCAACTTCGACGACCTGCGCGCGGTGGAGCTGGCCGCCTCGCGGGCCTGCCTGAAACTGTTGCGCCATACCGCCGACTGAGGAGCAACGATGATCGAATTCCCGGTGAAGCTGGCGGTGGCCAGCAAGGAAGGCCAGGCGATCAGCGAGCACTTCGGCCACGCCAAGCGCTTCGCGATCTACGAGGTCACCCCGGAAAGCTGCCGCCTGCTGGAGTCGCGCGAGGTGGAACACTACTGCCTGGGCAACAGCTCCAACCAGAGCGCCATGGCCGGCATCCTCGAAGCCATCAGGGACTGCCAGGCGGTGTTCGTCGCCAAGATCGGCGACGGGCCGACCGAGAAGCTCGCGGCGATCGGCGTGCGCGCCGTCTCCGCCTACGCCTGGGAGACCATCGAGGCCTCCCTGCTCGACTACGCACGGCGCAGCGCCGCCGGCGAGGTGGTGGCATGACCGCCGCACGCGTGGCCCGCTGGGCCGAGGAGCATCCCCTGTCGCCGTCCCACGTGGATTGCGCCACCGCGGTGATGCTGAAGATCCTCGACGGCAAGTGCAAGATGCCGCCGACCGAGAAGCTGGTCATGGCGCTACTCTACGAGCAGGTGAAGCAGCGTCCCGGCGAGAAGCTCGGCGCGGACATCCACCAGCTGATCGCCGACGCCCGCAAGCGCCTGGACGAGGACATGCAGTTCCTCCTCTATGAGAAGCGCGTGCTGGCCGAGACCATGATCTCCCGCCCGGTGATGAAGGGCTTCAAGGCGATGCTCCGCGAGCAGGGCCTGCTCGAGCCGGAGCGCGACTGGGAGGAGGCCGAGGCATGATGAAGTTCTACATGACTCCCGGCTCCTGCAGCACCGGCATCCACATCCTGCTGGAGGAACTGGGGCTGGTGTTCGAGGTGTATCTGGTCAACCTGCTGGCCGGCGACCAGTTCAAGCCCGAGTACCTGGCCATCAACCCCAAGGCGACCATCCCGACCCTGGTGCGCGACGACGGCACGGCGCTCACCGACTTCCAGTCGATCGCCTGGTGGCTGGCGCGCAGCCATCCGAAGCGCCGACTGCTGCCGGAGGACGCCGACGGCGAGGCGCGGGTGCTGGAGGCGATGAACTTCGCGGTCGGCACCCTGCATGGCCAGGGCTTCGCGCGGATCTTCACCACCGAGAAGTTCGCCGCCGATCCGGCCCAGCACGAGGCGGTCAAGGCCCAGGGCTTGGAGATCCTCGAGCGCGGCTTCGCGGTCGCCGACCGGCTGCTGGAAGGACGCGACTACCTCGCCGGCAGCTTCGGCATCGCCGACTGCGCGCTGTTCTACGTGGAGTTCTGGGCCGACCGCACCGGCATCGCCCTGCCTGACAACTGCCAGGCCCACTACCGGCGGATGCTCCAGCGCCCGGCGGTGCGCCAGGTGCTGCAGGAAGAGGGCTACGCCTCGGCGCTGCGCTGAACCCATCCTCGGTAGTCGAGTAGGGTGGATGGCCGAAGCCATCCACCGTGGTGGACAAGCCTGCGGCGTTGTCCACCCTACGGGCTACACGACTACCGACCGGCCGGCTGGCGCTGCTCGTCCTCGTGGATCTGCTGCAGGGCCCGCCGCCGGCGGGCCTCGCTGCGGCGCATGAAGAACCAGGCGAGGAAGGTGAACAGCGACACCGCCAGCAGGATCAGGCTGGCCACGGCGTTGATGTCCGGCTTCACGCCCAGGCGCACGGCGGAGAAGATCTCCATCGGCAGGGTGGTCGCGCCGGGGCCGGAGACGAAGCTGGCCAGCACCAGGTCGTCCAGCGACAGAGCGAACGACAGCATGCCGCCGGCGCCCAGCGAGGGGGCGATCATCGGCATGGTGATCAGCAGGAACACCTTCCAGGGCCGCGCGCCCAGGTCCATCGCCGCCTCCTCGATCGACAGGTCCAGCTCGCGCAGGCGCGCCGAGACGATCACCGCCACGTAGGAAGTGCAGAAGGTGGTGTGGGCGATCCAGATGGTGGTCAGGCCGCGCTCGGCCGGCCAGCCGACCACCTGGGCCATGGCCACGAACAGCAGCAGCAGCGACAGGCCGGTGATCACCTCGGGCATCACCAGCGGCGCGGTGACCAGCCCGCCGAACAGGCTGCGGCCGCGAAAGCGCGGGATGCGGGTCAGCACGAAGGCCGCCAGGGTGCCGAGGGCCACCGCGGCGACCGCAGTGCACAGGGCGATCTGCAGGGAGCGCCCGAGCGCGCCCAGGAGCTGGCGGTTGTCGAGCAGCCCGGCGTACCAGCGTACCGACCAGCCGCCCCAGACGGTCACCAGCCGCGAGTCATTGAACGAGTAGACGACCAGGATGACCATCGGCAGGTAGATGAACAGCAGACCAGCCCACAGCATGAAGCCGGAAAAACTCGGGCGCCTCATAGCCGTCCCTCCAGTTCCCGGGCCTGGTTGCGGTTGAGCAGGATGATCGGCACCAGCAGGATCGCCAGCATCACCACCGCCAGGGCCGCGGCCACCGGCCAGTCGCGGTTGTTGAAGAATTCCTGCCAGAGCACCTTGCCGATCATCAGCGTCTCGGGACCGCCGAGCAGTTCGGGGATGACGAACTCGCCGACCACCGGGATGAACACCAGCATGCAGCCGGCGACGATGCCGTTCCTGGACAGCGGCACGGTGATCCTCCAGAAGCTGGCCAGCGGGTGCGCGCCCAGGTCGGCGGCGGCCTCCAGGAGGCTCGGATCGTGCTTGACCAGGTTGGCGTAGAGCGGCAGGACCATGAACGGCAGGTAGGCATAGACCACGCCGATGTACACGGCCAGGTCGGTGTTGAGGATGCGCAGCGGCTCGTCGATCAGCCCGAGCCCCTGCAGCAGGCCGTTGAGCAGGCCGTTGTTGCCGAGGATGCCCATCCAGGCGTAGACGCGGATCAGGATCGCGGTCCAGGTCGGCATCATGATCAGCAGCAGGCAGACGGTCTGCATCTCCTTGCTGGCGCGGGCGATGGCGTAGGCCATCGGGTAGCCGATCAGCAGGCAGAGCAGGGTGCCGACGGTGGCGATCTTCAGCGAGCCCAGGTAGGCGGACAGGTACAGCGCGTCCTGGCCGAGGAACACATAGTTGTTCAGGTTGGCGAGGATCTTCAGCTGCTGGTCGACGTAGGTGAAGATCTCCGTGTACGGCGGAATCGCCACCGCAGCCTCGGAGAAGCTGATCTTCAGCACGATGGCGAAGGGCAACAGGAAGAACAGCAGCAGCCAGACGAAGGGAATGCCGACGACCAGTTGGCGGCCGGGGAACAGTTGGCGGAGTCTTTTCATGCGTGCAACACCACCCCGCCGTCGTCGAACCAGCTGACGTACACCTGATCGCTCCAGGTCGGGCGCTTGCCGTGGCGCTCGGCGTTGGCCATGAAGGCCTGCACCACCTGCCCCGAGGGCAGTTCGACGTAGTACATGGAATGCCCGCCCAGGTAGGCGATGTCCTTCACCCGGCCGCTCGACCAGTTGTGCCCTTCGTGCTGCAGCTCGGGCTTTTCCGCGCTGAGCTGGACCTTTTCCGGGCGCAGGGCGTAGGTCACGCGCTTCTCCTCGGCGCGGGTGGAGATGCCGTGGCCGATGTAGATCGGCCGCTCCAGCTGCGGGCAGGCGATGACCGCGTGGTCGGGGCTGTCGTCCACCAGTTCGCCGTCGAACAGGTTGACGCTGCCGATGAACTCGCAGACCAGCCGGCTGGCCGGGCTCTCGTAGATGTCCATCGGGCTGCCGACCTGGGCGATCCAGCCCTGGTGCATGATGGCGATGCGCGCGGCCATGGTCATCGCCTCCTCCTGGTCGTGGGTGACCATCACGCAGGTCACGCCGACCCGCTCGATGATCTGCACCAGCTCCAACTGCATCTGCGAGCGCAGCTTCTTGTCCAGCGCGCCCATCGGCTCGTCGAGCAGCAGCAGCTTGGGCCGTTTCGCCAGCGAGCGGGCCAGGGCCACGCGCTGGCGCTGGCCGCCGGACAGCTGGTGCGGCTTGCGCCGGGCGTACTGGGTCATCTGCACCAGCCGGAGCATTTCCGCCACGCGCGCGTCGATCTCGGCCTTGGGCAGGCGGTCCTGCTTGAGGCCGAAGGCGATGTTCTGCTCCACGGTCATGTGCGGGAACAGCGCGTAGGACTGGAACATCATGTTGATCGGCCGCTCGTAGGGCGGCAGCTCGGTGATGTCCTGGCCCTCCAGGTAGATGCGCCCTTCGGTGGGCCGCTCGAAGCCGGCGAGCATGCGCAAGAGGGTCGACTTGCCGCAGCCGGAGCCGCCGAGCAGGGCGAAGATCTCGCCCTTGTGGATGGACAGGGAGATGTCGTCCACCGCCACCATGTCGTCGAACTTCTTGGTCACCCGGTCGATCCTGACCAGCACCTCCTTCGCCGGCTGGTCGTCGGCGAGAGCAATCGTGTTAGCACCGGCGACAGTCGCCATGGTCACAACTCCACTATATGAACAGGGGGCCTCCGCTCGCCCCGTCGGCCTTCGGCCAACCGTCCAGGCAGCCTCGGGAGGCGGCAATCGGGTTGTCGTGGGACGCCCGCCGGCCCGGCGGGGCGCTTCCCGTGGTATGGGCCGCCCGCGCCATCCTGCCGGGCGCGGCGGCCCGCTGCAGGAGACGCGGCCGGCCGCTGGCGCGACACGTCCGCTGTGAGCGCCGGGACCGCGCGGCGACCGCCGGTCGGTCCCGTCAGGGCCCTCAGGTCCCCGACTTGATGCGGGTCCAGCTGCGGGTCATGGCGCGCTGGGTGTCGGCCGCCAGGTCCGGGAAGGTGTAGAGCTTCTTCAGCACTTCCTGGCTCGGGTAGATGCCCGGATCGGTGCGGATCGCCTCGTCGACCAGCGGGGTGGCCGCGGCGTTGCCGTTGGGGAACTGCACCTCGTTGGTGATCTGGGCGATCACCGGCGGCTTCATCAGGTAATTGATGAAGGCATGGGCCTGCTCGACGTTCTTCGCGTCGGCGGGAATCGCCAGCATGTCGAAGAAGCTGCCGGCGCCTTCCCTGGGAATGCTGTAGGCGATCTTCACGTTGTTGCCGGCTTCCTCGGCGCGCGCCTTGGCCTGGTAGATGTCGCCGGAATAGCCGATCGCCACGCAGGTGTCGCCGTTGGCCAGGTCGGAGATGTACTTGGAGGAGTGGAAGTAGGCCACGTGCGGGCGGATCTTCAGGAACAGTTCCTCGGCCTTCTTCAGCTCCTCGGGATTGCCGCTGTCGGGCGCGTAACCCAGGTAATGCAGGGCGGCGGGCAGCATCTCGGTCGGCGAGTCGAGGAAGGACACACCGCAGGCCTTCAGCTTCTCGATGTTCTCCGGCTTGAACACCAGATCCCAGGAGTCCACCGGCGCCTGGTCACCGAGGGCGGCCTTGACCTTGTCGAGGTTGTAGCCGATGCCGACGGTGCCCCACATGTAGGGCACCGCGTACTGGTTGCCCGGATCGCTCGGCTCCAGCGCCTTGAGCAGGTCCTTGTCGAGGTTCGCCCAGTTCGGCAGCTTGCTCCGGTCCAGCTTCTGGAACACGCCGGCCTTGATCTGCTTGGCCAGGAAGGGGTTGGACGGCACCACCACGTCGTAGCCGGAGCTGCCGGCGAGCAGCTTGGCTTCCAGGACCTCGTTGCTGTCGAACACGTCGTAGACGACCTTGACGGCGCTTTCCGCGGAGAAGTTCGCCAGGGTGTTCTCGCCGATGTAGTCCGACCAGTTGTAGACGTGCAGGGTCTGCCCGGCCGGCGCCGCTGCAGGAGCGGCCGCGCCGGGGGTTTCCTCCTTCTTGCCTGTGTTCTCGGCGGGCTTGTCGCATGCGGCGAGCATGCCCAGGGACAGTGCGAGAAGGGTCTTGCCAAAGTGTTTCATGCGTACCGCTCCTTTTGTCGTTGAGGTATCCGGACGGGGCGTGTGCCGGGACGCACGCTGCCGCCCTGCCCGGCCGGCTCGGGGTGGTGCAACGGCGCGCAGTCTGGCAAGGCTCGGGGCTGCTTTACAAGCACCACAAAGGGGGATATGTGGAACTTATATGTATCGCCGCGTAGCGGCGTCGGGTTGGAGGGGTCGGCGGCGATGGGCAGGGCAGACAGCCCGCCGGGCGGCGGGCCGGGGCTGGATCGTGGCGCGTTCGGTGGCGCTAAGTTTTTGATAGGAGATGGCAGAACCTTGGCAAAATAGTCAGGTATTGCACTCAGATTTTACCGCCGCCGTGGATATTGTTGGTTAACGATTAAGCTAACAGGCGAGCAAAAGCGTAGCTTTTGCGAGTCCAGTGAACGAAGCGAACGGTATTGAGTGCTGTTAGGTAGCAAGCGCACGCTGGAATTGCTCCCTCAGCTTCGGAAGCTCCTCTGCTATATAGCGCGCTACACCTCCACGCATGTTCGACCAACTCGGATGATATAGCTTTCCAACAGGCAGGTGGTGTCTGGCTCTGACGTTAGGTCTTATAAGATAATCAAATGCCTCACCACCGAGGGCTAGCAGAAACTTTGGCTTCAACAGCTCTATCTCACGATACAAAAATGTACCTACGCAAGTATCTTTGGTTGTGTCCGGCAAAGAATCAGTCTTGAGTTTTGCGGAGTGGCACTTAACTAGTGCAGTCATTGCCACGCGCGCGAATACAGCATCGTGCTCAGCAGGCACGTCAAGGATGACCGAAACCCAACTGATAATATTGGCATGATAGCGGGACGTGATGATTTGATTGGTCCCGAGAAACCGGGTGCGCACGAAATCTTCGTGAGCCCTGACACGATCCCGACCGCCCAGCGGCGCGTATAAAGCGCTTTCTCGCGGATCGGATATTCCTGGATTCTTGCTGACCAGGAGTATGTCGATGCCGGCACTCTCGTCTAGACAGTAGAAACTTCGCCCAATGATGCCGTTGATTGGATCGTTCTGCACTCCATTGCATTGCCTACCGCATGTGGTCACGTTGGCGTAGAGATCTATTAGTTCCTCGGAGCGCGACATATTCTTGCTACCTAACGTGGACCCGCGCAAGGCGGCCCATTCGAAGATCACCTCGCTTTTGGGCGTCCGGTTGACCGAGGTGCTAGCTGACGGCGGCTGAATACTATTCGTCATACGGCAAGTGCTCCCCCCATTTATAAAGCCACGACTGATGCGCGGCTAAACCATCAATATCGGGAAATAGGGAAGCATGGTGAATACCACAAGAATTCAAGTTGAATTTCAGTGTGAGAGGACTTTTACCTATTGTGATTCGAACAAGTTCTGCCGGAACGAAGGGTTGGTCAGGATTCCTATGCACGGTAAACAGCCCGCTCTGAGCCGGTATGCGCGGGCTGATATGGGGCGGATAGTAGAGCATGACTTCGTCAAGTGCATCGAGGCGATCGTGGTTTTCTTCGGGCACGAGCGGAACATCACGGACGCAGTAAATCATTGGGGAAGAAGTGGAATCCCTGGCATCCCTAACGGCGAAGTATGCAGCAACTAGAAGGCTCATGCTCCAATCCAGCAACCTCGTTGACATGCCATGGTGCTGGGCAAGAGCGAGCCACTCAAGTTTGGTTGCAGGAGCATGTTTTACGTAAGGAGCCGCAGACCTAATAAAGTGACGAATCATCGTCCTTTCGGCGACTCTATCGTAAGGGAGGTTTTGCCCAGCACCTTTACCCTTTCGTGAATCTTGCCTCCCGATCTTAGGAATTAACTGATGGGTACTTTGGCTAACCCCACGAAATATCCAGTTCCCATGCTTGCGAAATTTCTGGACAAGGCCCGCTAGTTCCTCAAATGAATTCACCGTTGTATCTTTGAGGTCGCTTTCGCACATGGAATTATCCTCAGGCGTGGGAGTGTGGTTTCAGCCAACTACTATTCCACAACAAAGGGTGTGAACAAATACACCATTTGGTGTGTAACACTCCCTTGCCGCCCCCAGCGACGCCCTTGCAGGCTGCAGCCTCCAACATGACCGCGCTTGGCGAGGCTCTACGGGTCAGATCGCGGCCAGTCTTTCGGCCATGTCGGGGTACTGCTCGACCAGCCTGATGAGAACGGCGGCCTGGGCGTTCGGCTTGGCCTTGGCCTGCTCCCATTTGCGCAGGGTGCCCGTGCTGATGCGGAAGCGCCGGGCAAACACCTGCTGGGACATGTGCATTTTCTTGCGCAGGGCGACGATCTCGCTCGCCGACACCTCCGGCGCCGGCCTTTCCTCGACCTCGTATTGGCGCAGGGTGATCTTGCCCTCGCGGTGCGTCGCCATTTCGCCGATGCCCTGCATCATTTCGGCAAACAAATCACGCTTTTTCACTTGGCACCTCGCTTTTTCAGCTCTGCGGTGATGGCCTGCTTGAGCAGCTTCTCCTGCTCGGCGGTCAGGTTCTCCAGCTCGTCCTTGTCGTAGATGGCGAACATCCAGAACTGGCCATCGCCGAGCAGCCAGTAGTAGATGACGCGCAAGCCACCACGCTTTCCCTTCCCTCTGCGTCCATCGGCCCAGCGCAGCTTGCGGAAGCCGCCCGTGCGCGGCATGACGTCGCCGGCCTCGGGATTCTTCAGCAGTTCCCCTTGGAGCTGCCGATACTCGTCGTCGGTCAGGTAGTCGCCAACCGTGGCGGTGAAGCTCGTGGTTTCGATGAAGATGGCTTTCATGGAAAAAGTGTAAGCAACTTGCTCATATTCGAGCAAGCAGGGCGGGGCATGCTTTCACGTCTCTTCCCGCCCTGTCCGCCGCCTACAGGCGCTTCTCCAGCCGGTAGGGCGGGTGCAACCCGCCGGACATGGCGCTAAACCACGCCGAAGCTGGCGGGTTTCTCCCGCCCTACAAGGCCGAATCAAGCCGAGCCGCGAAGTGGGTCCGGCTTGCATGAAAATTAGACAGTATCTGCAGGGGAACTACCGAACAGACGCTCAGCGATCTTTCGGCCCCGTTCGATGCCCTCTGGAGTGAGCCATACCGACTTGGACTTGCCCTTTGGATCACTGATGAATCCTTGTGAATGCAAGCTATCCATTACGTCGAAGTCGAAGCCCTTCCATGCACGGCCCTCGTCAAAACTGAAAGCGGCCAGGAGAGCCAGAACGGCATCCTCAATGCGAGTTTGGTCGTAATCCATTTTCACAACTCCAATAATCTTCCTTCTCGATGCACCGCCCAACCACTGTTCGCTACCCAATAGCAGGTAAGGCGGGTGCAACCCGCCGGACATGGCGAAGACACACACCGAAGTCGGCGGATTTCACCCGCCCTGCCTCAGCCCGGCATCTCGCTCGCAGTCAGGTCCAGGCAGAGCCGCGCCTTGGCGATCAGTTCGTCGATCTCCGCCTCGGAAATCACCAGGGGCGGGGCGACGATCATGGTGTCGCCGACCGCGCGCATCACCAGCCCGTTGGCGAAGCAGTGTTCGCGGCAGCGCATGCCGGCCGCCAGGGGGCCGGGAAAGCGCTGGCGGGTTCGCTTGTCCCTGACCAGCTCCAGCGCGGCGAGCATGCCGACGCCGCGGACCTCGCCGACCAGCGGATGCTCGGCCAGCTCCCGCCAGCGCTTCTGCAGGTAGGGCGCGGTGCGCGTCCTGACCCGCTCGACGATGCCTTCCTCGCGCAGCAGGCGCAGGTTCTCCAGGGCCACCGCCGCCGCCACCGGATGCCCGGAATAGGTGAAGCCGTGGTAGAACTCGCCGCCCTCCTCGAGCACCTCGACGATCCGCTCGCGCACCACCACCCCGCCCATCGGCAGGTAGCCGGAGGTCAGGCCCTTGGCGATCATCATCAGGTCCGGCGTCACCCCGTAGTACTGGCTGCCGAACCACTCGCCGGTGCGGCCGAAGCCGCAGATCACCTCGTCGGCGGCGAACAGGATGTCGTACTTGTCGAGGATCTCGCGGATCCGCGGCCAGTAGCTGTCCGGCGGGACGATCACCCCGCCGGCGCCCTGGATCGGCTCGGCGACGAAGGCGGCGACGCGCTCCTCGCCGAGTTCGAGGATCTTGCGTTCGAGCTGGTCGGCGACGCGGCGGCCGAACTCGTCCGGGTCGAGGTCGCCGCCCTCGCCGTACCAGTAGGGCTGGTCGATGTGCTCGATGCCGGGGATCGGCAGGTCGCCCTGGGCGTGCATGGCCTTCATGCCGCCCAGGCTGACCCCGGCGACGGTGGAGCCGTGGTAGCCGTTCCAGCGGCCGATGACGACGTTCTTCCGCGGCTGCCCCCGGGTCGCCCAGTAGTGGCGCACCAGACGCAGCACGGTGTCGTTGGCCTCCGAGCCGGAGCCGGTGAAGAACACATGGTCCATGCCCGGCGGCGCCAGCTCGGCGATCGCCCGGGCCAGCTCGACGGCCGGCGGGTGGGCGGTCTGGAAGAACAGGTTGTAGTAGGGCAGCTCGCGCATCTGCCGGCTGGCCGCCTCGACCAGCTCCTCGCGGCCATAGCCGATGTTGACGCACCAGAGCCCGGCCATGCCGTCGAGGATGCGGTTGCCTTCGCTGTCCCAGAGGTAGACGCCGGAGGCGCGGGTGATGATCCGCGGGCCGTGCTCCTTGAGCTGCCTGTAGTCGCTGAACGGCGGCAGGTGGTGGGCGTGGCTGAGATCCTGCCACTGCCGGGTTTGCGGGTTGCCGGTAGTGCCTTTCATGGAAGCCCCTCCTCTGCGACAGGGCGCGGCCCACCGGGGCGGTGGGCAGGCCGGGGAAACGCCTGGCGGGTCACACCGAGAGCAGCAGGAAGGCGCGCTCCCAGGAACTGATCACCCGCTTGAAGTTCTCGTTCTCGGCACGCTTCACCGCGACGTAGGCGGTGATGAAGCGCGGGCTCAGGTAGCGCTCCAGGGCACGGCAGTTCTCCATGCGCTCCAGCGCCGCCTCCAGGGTCAGCGGCAGGCGCAGGCTGCGCCGCTCGTAGCCGCGGCCCTGCACCGGTGCGCTCGGCTGCAGCTGCTCGACCATGCCGATGTAGCCGCACAGGAGGCTCGCGGCGATGGCCAGGTAGGGGTTGGCGTCGGCGCCCGGCAGGCGGTTCTCGACCCGCCGGTTGTGCGGCGCGGAGTCCGGCACGCGCAGGCCGACGGTGCGGTTCTCCTCGCCCCACTCGACGTTGACCGGCGCCGAGGTGCCGGGCAGGAAACGGCGGAACGAGTTGACGTTGGGCGCGAACAGCGGCAGCAGCTCGGGGATGTACTTCTGCAGCCCGCCGATATGGTTGAGGAACAGCTCGCTCATCGAGCCGTCCGGATTGGAGAAGATGTTCCTTCCCTCGGCGTCGACCACGCTCTGGTGCAGGTGCATGGCGCTGCCCGGCTCGCCGGTCATCGGCTTGGCCATGAAGGTGGCGGTGACGTTGTGCTTGAGCGCCGCCTCGCGCAGGGTGCGCTTGAACACGAAGATCTGGTCGGCCAGGTGCAGCGCCTCGCCGTGGCGGAAGTTGATCTCCATCTGCGCGGTGCCTTCCTCGTGGATCAGGGTGTCCAGATCCAGGCCCTGGGCCTCGCACCAGTCGTACATGTCCTCGAACAGCGGGTCGAACTCGTTGGCGGCGTCGATGGAGAACGACTGGCGGCCGGTCTCCTGGCGGCCGGAACGGCCCACCGGGGCCTGCAGCGGATAGTCGGGATCGTCGCTGCGCTGGGTCAGGTAGAACTCCATCTCCGGCGCGACGATCGGCTGCCAGCCGCGTTCGGCGTACATCGCCAGCACCTTCTTGAGCAGGTTGCGCGGCGACAGCTCGATGGGATTGCCCCACTTGTCGCAGGTATCGTGGATCACCAGGGCGGTGGGCTCGATGGCCCAGGGCACGAGGAACGCCGCGCTCTCGTCGGGATGGCAGAACATGTCGATCTCGGCCGGATCGAGCAGCCGGTAATAGATCTCCTCGTTCACGTAGTCGCCGGTCACGGTCTGCAGCAGCACGCTCTCCGGCAGGCGCATGCCCTTCTCGGCGATGAACTTGCTGGTCGGGGCGATCTTGCCGCGGGCGATGCCGGTCAGGTCGCTGATCAGGCACTCGACCTCGGTGATCTTGCGCTCCCTGAGCCAGAGGGTGAGACGGTCAAGCTTGCCGCTGGCGTTCATGATGACACTCCTTGGACTCGGGCCGAAGGCCCGTCAAAGGCGCTCCGCCCGACGCCGGCAGGCGTCGCCGAAGGCCTGGAACAGGGCCCGGGAATGGGGATTGCTGTGGAACTGCCATTCCGGGTGCCACTGCACGCCGAGGGCGAAGGTCTTCGCGCCCTCGACTGAAAACGCCTCGATCAGCCCGTCCGGGGCCAGCCCCTCCATGCGCAGGCCGGGGGCCAGGCGCTCGACGCCCTGGCCGTGCAGCGAGTTGACCTCGATCTGCCGGGGCAGGCCGATGCCGGCGAGCAATCCGCCCGGCTGTATATAGAGCGCGTGGCGCGGCCCGTACTGGATCTCCAGCGCCTCGTCCGGCACCTCGCGGTGATCCGCGTAGGGACCGGCCTCGTGGACCTTCTGGTGCAGGCTGCCGCCGAAGGCCACGTTCATCTCCTGGAAGCCCCGGCAGATGCCGAGCAGCGGCACGCCGGCGGCGACCGCGGCGCGGATCAGCGGCAGCGTGGTGCGGTCGCGGGCCGGATCGTGGTGGCTACCCGGCTCGCTGGCCGCGCCCTGGTAATGATGGGGTTCGACGTTCGACGGCGAGCCGGTGAAGAGCAGGCCGTCGAGCCGCTCCAGCAGCGCCTGCTGGTCGATCAGTTCGCCGAGCGCGGGAATGACCAGCGGCAGGCCGCCGGCACCCTCCGCCAGCGCCCGCAGGTACTTGTCGCCGGCGATATGAAAGGGGTGCAGGCCGATCTGGCGGGTGCAGGCGGTCACGCCGATCAGGGGCAGACGGGGCATGGCATCATCCTGGCTGTCGGGGGTGGAACCGAGCTTAGTCTTGTTCATTTTTTTAGACAACAGCCCCAAGGCGAAACGGCGCGAAGCGGTCTCGAGCGGCTGGAGCGGGTCGTTGAGCGCCCCGCCGGAGACGCCCGGAAGGGCCGAAAAACCGGCATGCAAGCCCCATTCCGAGGGGGCGGCAGCATGCCTTGACAGCGCCACGGCTTTGGGATTGACTCAACATTGGCTCAGTGAATGATTGAAATTTTAAACAATCAAGGTGTTGCATCATGTCGGTACCCCCGCGTGCCGTTCAGCTCAACGAAGCGAACGCATTCCTCAAGGACCATCCCGAGGTGTTGTTCGTCGACCTGCTCATCGCCGACATGAACGGCGTGGTGCGCGGCAAGCGCATCGAGCGCACCAGTCTGCACAAGGTCTATGAACAGGGCATTAACCTGCCCGCCTCGCTGTTCGCCCTGGACATCAACGGCGCCACCGTCGAGCGCACCGGCCTGGGCCTCGACATCGGCGACGCCGACCGCATCTGCTACCCGATCCCCGACACCCTGAGCAAGGAACCCTGGCAGAAGCGCCCCACCGCGCAGCTGCTGATGACCATGCACGAGCGCGACGGCACGCCCTTCTTCGCCGACCCGCGGGAAGTGCTGCGCCAGGTGGTGGCCCGCTTCGAGGCGCTGGAGCTGACTGTCTGCGCCGCCTTCGAGCTGGAGTTCTACCTGATCGACCAGGATAACGTGAACGGCCGGCCGCAGCCGCCGCGCTCGCCGATCTCCGGCAAGCGCCCGCAGTCGAGCCAGGTCTATCTGATCGACGACCTCGACGAATACGTCGACTGCCTGCAGGACATCCTCGAAGGCGCCAAGGAACAGGGCATCCCGGCCGACGCCATCGTCAAGGAAAGCGCCCCGGCGCAGTTCGAGGTCAACCTGCACCACGTCGCCGACCCGATCAGGGCCTGCGACTACGCCGTGCTGCTCAAGCGGCTGATCAAGAACATCGCCTACGACCACGAGATGGACACCACCTTCATGGCCAAGCCCTATCCGGGTCAGGCCGGCAACGGGCTGCACGTGCACATCTCGATCCTCGACAAGGACGGCCGCAACATCTTCGCCGGTGATGATCCCCAGCAGAACGCCGCCCTGCGTCATGCAATTGGCGGTGTGCTGGAGACCATGCCGGCCTCGATGGCCTTCCTCTGTCCCAACGTCAACTCCTATCGCCGCTTCGGCGCCCAGTTCTACGTGCCCAATGCCCCCTGCTGGGGCCTGGACAACCGCACCGTGGCCCTGCGCGTGCCGACCGGCAGCGCGGACGCGGTGCGCATCGAGCACCGCGTGCCCGGCGCCGACGCCAACCCCTACCTGGCGATGGCCGCGCTGCTCGCCGGCGTGCACCACGGGCTGACCAGCCAGGTCGAGCCGGGCGAGCCGATCGAGGGCAACTCCTACGAGCAGGTCGAGCCCAGCCTGCCCAACAACCTGCGCGACGCCCTGCGCCGGCTGGATGAGAGCGAGATCCTCGCCCGCTACATCAGCCCGGACTACATCGACGTCTTCGTCGCCTGCAAGGAGAGCGAGCTGGAGGAGTTCGAGCACTCGATCTCCGACCTGGAATACAACTGGTACCTGCACACGGTCTGATCGGTCGGCCGGAAAGCTGCTGCGCTTTCTGGCCGCTGATAGCAACTTTTTAACGTCATTTGACCCCGGCACCATCCTCTGCCAGCTTGAGGGTTTACGCCCATCCGCTGTCATGAGGTCGCCATGTCCCGCATCGTCACCGTCGCCGCCACCCAGATGGCCTGCTCCTGGGATCGCGCCGCCAACCTCGCCAACGCCGAACGGCTGGTGCGCGAGGCCGCGGCCCGGGGCGCGCAGGTCATCCTGCTGCAGGAGCTGTTCGAAACCCCCTACTTCTGCCAGAAGCCCAACCCGGACTACCTGCAGCTGGCCACCCCGGTCGAGGAAAATCCGGCCATCCGCCACTTCCAGAAAATCGCCGCCGAACTCCGGGTGGTCCTGCCGATCAGCTTCTACGAGCGGGCCGGGCGGGCGCGCTTCAACAGCATCGCGATCCTCGACGCGGACGGGCGGATGCTCGGCGTCTACCGCAAGAGCCACATCCCGGACGGCCCCGGCTATCACGAGAAGTACTATTTCAATCCCGGCGATACCGGCTTCAAGGTGTGGAATACCCGCCATGGGCGGATCGGCGTGGCCATCTGCTGGGACCAGTGGTTCCCGGAGAGCGCGCGGGCCATGGCGCTGCAGGGCGCCGAGCTGCTGCTCTACCCCACCGCCATCGGCAGCGAGCCCCACGACCCGGGCATCCTCTCGCGCGACCACTGGCAGCGCGTGCAGCAGGGCCATGCCGGCGCCAACCTGATGCCGCTGGTGGCCAGCAACCGCATCGGCCGCGAAGTACAGGAGGACTACCACATCGACTTCTACGGCTCGTCGTTCATCGCCGACCCGTTCGGCGCCAAGGTCGGGGAGCTGAACGAGACGGAAGAAGGTGTGCTGGTGCACAGCTTCGACCTCGACCGCCTGGAACACATCCGCAGCGCCTGGGGGGTGTTCCGCGACCGCCGGCCCAACCTGTACGGCGCGATCAAGACCCTCGACGGCAGCCTGGAGTCCTGAGCCGTGGCCGAACCGATGCAGACCCTGCCCGGCACCCCGCGCGCCGACGGCTTTCGCATGCCCGCCGAGTGGGAGCCGCACAGCCAGACCTGGATGCTCTGGCCGGAACGTCCGGACAACTGGCGGCTCGGCGGCAAGCCGGCACAGGCCGCCTTTGCCGCGGTGGCCCGCGCCATCGCCCGCTTCGAGCCGGTGACCGTCGGCGTCAGCGCCGGGCAATACGAGAACGCCTGCGCCCGCCTCGCCGGGGCCGATATCCGGGTGCTCGAACTGAGCAGCGACGACGCCTGGGTGCGCGACACCGGGCCGACCTTCATGGTCGACGATGCCGGCGAAGTGCGCGGCGTGGACTGGACCTTCAACGCCTGGGGCGGTTTCGCCGGCGGCCTGTACGCGCCCTGGAACTGCGACGACCAGGTGGCGCGCAAGATCCTCGGCATCGAGCGCTGCGCCCGCTACCGTACCGAGGACTTCGTGCTGGAGGGCGGCGCCATCCATGTCGACGGCGAGGGCAGCCTGCTGACCACCGAGGAATGCCTGCTCAACCCGAATCGCAATCCGCACCTGTCGCGCGCGCAGATCGAGGCCATGCTCGCCGAGCATCTGGCCATCGAGCAGGTGATCTGGCTGCCGCAGGGCCTGTACAACGACGAGACCGACGGCCATGTGGACAACTTCTGCTGCTTCGTGCGCCCCGGCGAGGTGTTGCTGGCCTGGACCGACGACCCGCAGGACCCCAACCACGGACGCTGCCGGGCGGCGCTGGAAGTGCTCGAAAGTGTTCGCGACGCTCGCGGCCGCACCCTGCGCGTGCAGCGGATGCCGATCCCCGGCCCGCTGTACGCCAGCGAGGAGGAATGCACCGGCGTCGATCTGGTCGCCGGCAGCCAGCCGCGCGACCCGTCGATCCGCCTGGCCGGCTCCTACGTGAACTTCCTGATCGTCAACGGCGGCATCATCGCGCCGGCCTTCGACGATCCCCGCGATGCCGAGGCCGAGGCCCTCCTCCGGCGGCTGTTCCCCGAACGCGAGGTGCTGATGCTGCCCGGCCGGGAAATCCTCCTCGGCGGCGGCAACATCCACTGCATCACCCAGCAGCAGCCGGCCGCGCGGCGGCGCTGAGCGGCGCCGCTCAGGGGCCGCCAGCGCAGAACAACTGGTAGAGGGTGTCGATCACCGCCAGGGCCTGCGGGCTGCTGATCCGGTAGTGGATCTGCTTGCCGTCGCGGCGGGTTTCCACCAGCCCCTCGCGACGCAGCACGCCGAGCTGCTGGGACAGGGTCGGCTGGCGGATGCCCAGCAGGGCCTCGAGCTCGCCGACATTGCGTTCGCCGTGGGACAGCTGGCAGAGCAGCATCAGGCGATCCGGATTGGCCAGCACCTTGAGCAGCTGCTCCGCCTGAGCGGCAGATTCGCGCAAGCGCTGGATGTCGATGGCGGAAGTGGTTTCGGTCATGGGCAAGAGGCTCGGTTGCGCTGGGCATAAGCTATTCAGAGACAACAGCTTTTTCAACGCCTGGCGGCGCAGACGGGCACAATGCGGGAAAGCGGGGCGCCGAGCCACCCCCACCCGGGGCGGGAGGGGGCGTCGGGAAGAGGCGGCAGAAGGCCGCCCCGGAGTTACATCAGCGGCAGGGTGTAGCTGACGATCAGACGGTTCTCATCGACGTCGCGGACGAAGTTGCTGCGCATGGTCGCGTTACGCCACTTCAGGCTCAGGTTCTTCAGCATGCCGCTCTGGAACACATAGGCGATGTCCGTGTCGCGTTCCCATTCCTTGCCGTCGGAGCCCGGGCCACGGTCGACATGGTCGCCCGATACGTAGCGGGTCATGAAGGTCAGGCCGGGAATGCCGAGCGCCGCGAAGTCGTAGTCGTAGCGCAGCTGCCAGGAGCGCTCGTCGGCGTTGGCGAAGTCGTTGACCTGGATGTAGTTGACCAGGAACGGGTCGGTGCCGTTGATCTGCGCGAAGCCGGTGTCGCCCTGCATCTTCTGCAGGCCCAGACCGAACTTGTGGGCACCCATCGCATAGGTGGTCAACAGGCCGAAGGCGTGGTTGTCGACATGGGCCTCACCGTCGTCCGTGGAGCGGGCGTAGCGCAGGTCGGTCTTCAGCGAGTTCTTGCCGAGCGGCAGCACATGCACCACGTTGAAGGCGTGCTGCTTGTAGAGGTCGTCCAGCTCGCCGTAGTAGTAGGTCGCGGCCAGTTCCTTGGTGAACTGGTAGGTGGCGCCGCCGTACATGAAGAAGTTCGCCTCGTTCTCACCGCCGCTCTTGATGGTGATGTTGCGCCGGTTGGCGCTGACCAGGCTCATTTCCTCGTTGTTGGTGGAGTTCCGGTAGTTGACCTGGTCCAGATAGCCGAAGTCCAGGGTCAGCCCCTGGATTTCCTTGATCTGCAGGTTGCTGCCCTGGAAGGTCTGCGGCAGCAGGCGGGTATCGTTGTAGACCAGCACCGGATTCTTCGGCAGCAGGGTGCCGACCTTGAGCTCGCTCTTGGAGATCCTGACCTTGCCGGTCACGCCCAGCTCGCTGTAGTCGTCCGGCGCCCGGTTGTTGTACCCCCCCGGCAGCAGGCCGGTTCCGGCATCGGCCGGACTCGAATCCAGCTTCACGCCCAGCAGGCCGAGCATGTCGAGGCCGAAGCCGACCGGTCCCTCGGTATAGCCGGACTCATACCGCAGGATGAAGCCCTGCGCCCATTCGTCCTGCTTGGCCTGCTGGTTGGGGGCGGCGCTGACTTCGTCGCGGAAGTCCTTGTTCATGTAGAAATTGCGCAACTCCAGGCTGGCCTTGCTGTCCTTGAAGAATTCGGCAGCAGCCTGCTGGCTCGCCGACAGACCCAGAATACCGGCCGACACAGCCAGCGCCAGGGTGGCTTTCGTCATCTTGTTGTTCTCCATTTTTATTTTTCGAGGGCACTGCAACAGCACGGCCCGTGCTCTCCGGGACAGGCCATGGGCAGAATCCACATTGAGCGTCCTGCGACCGTCACGCAGGAGGAGCCAACGATAGCCGGGCATGAAAAAGGAAAATAGATGGGATTCACGCAATGGCCGGATACTTATTGGCGATTGACCAAGGCCTCTCCAAGATGTATTAGAGCGCTCCTCCAGGAGCGCCTGCGCAGCCTGCAGGGCTTGCGCTAGAGCCGGACGATGCGGTTCTTGCCCTGCCGCTTGGCCTGATACAGGGCCGCATCGGCACGGGCATAGAGTGCACCGAGATCGGCATCGTCGGGCTCCAGGCCGACCAGACCCTGGCTGACGGTGATGCGCAAGGTTTCGCCGCCCGCCGCGAACGCCAGCGCGCCGATGCTCCGCTGCAGGCGCTCGGCAATCGGCAGGGCCTGCTCCGGACGGCAGCGGGGAAACAGTGCGGCAAACTCCTCGCCGCCGATTCGCCCGAACAGATCGCCACCGCGCAGCGTCATGACGCAGCAGTCGGCCAGCCGCTGCAGCACCTGGTCGCCGACCTGGTGACCATGGGTATCGTTGATCCGCTTGAAATCGTCGATATCCAGCAGCAGGAAGGCCAGCGGCGTACCGTACTGGCGGGCGAGCTGCAGCTCGCGCTGGGCGCACTCGAAGAAATGCCGGCGGTTGCTGCTGCGGGTCAGCCCGTCGGTGCTGGCCAGGCGCTGCAGCTCGCTCTCCAGTTGCCTGCGTTCGGTGATGTCTTCGGCAAGACCGACGATGATCCGCGCCCGGCCGTCTTCGTCCGGATCGCCGCAGTAGCATTTGTCGCTCAGCCAGCGCAGCTGGCCGTCGCCGCGGACGATGCGGTACTCGCGCCGCTCGATGGCCCCCTTGTCGAGCACCTCGCCCAGGCTGCCCAGGACGTAGTCGCGATCGTCCGGGTGGACGCACGCCAGCCAGTCGGCCAGGGCATCCGGCAAGGCTCCGGCCGGACGGCCGAAGATCCGCTCGTACGCCGGGCTGAGGTAGAGCATTTGCCGTGTCTGCCAGTCGTAGGCCCAGAGCAGCGCATTGACGCTGGCCAGCAGCCTGCCGAACAGCTGCTCGCGGGCCTGCAGGCGACGCAGCTCGGCCTGCGCCTGCCGCAGGGCCGCCCCCTCCTCGCCCGGCCTGACGGCCAGTTGTCCGCTACCGACTTCCTCGCGGCTCATGTAATCCCGCTCCCGTGACCTGAACACCCCCATCGCGGATGGTGCGGGCCATCAGATCAATGGCCGGCGGCAAAGTTCTCCCCCCGAGCCGAGCGGAGGGCCTTCGCGGTCTCCAGCGGGCATGGCGCCGGGCTCGCGGCCGCTCATGCCCGCGGTCAGAGACGGGCAGAAACGGAAGACCTGCTTCACATCCGGAGGTGGATCCAGCGCATAACGCGCCCAATAGCCGAGCAAATACACGGCGACGCTGACCACGGTCAAAGGCGCGGGCAATGATGACACTATGATGGCAACCAAGGCGGCAGCTCGAGAAAACCGTCGTACCGCGTGCGTGTATACCTCGGAACTCAAACAAACAGCCTACTGTGAGCGCTCATCGTCAAGCGCATTTGGCTGGAAAAACCCGCGCTTCTTTGGATAAGAAATGTTTCCACAGCACGATCATCCCGTCCGGCAGTCATGGATCAGAGCCTTGCCGATGAAAAGGCGCCTTCCCCTGCTGCTCGCCTGTCTGGCCTACGTTCTTCTTTCCCTTCTATGGATCACCGTCAGCGACTGGCTGCTGCGCTCCCTGTTCGAGGACCCCGCCAGCCTGAGCGCCTGGCAGACGCTCAGGGGGATCGTCTCCATCCTCTTCACGGCCCTGCTGTTCTACTTCCTCGGCCGCCGCCAGCTCGCCGACCGCAGCGCCCATGCCGCCAGCCTGCGCCAGGCCTCCGCGGTGTTCGACAGCACCCTCGAGGGCGTGCTGGTCACCGATGCGAGCCAGCGGATCGTCTACATCAATCGGGCCTTTACCCGGATCACCGGCTACAGCGAGGCCGAGGTACTGGGTCGAGTGCCCACCCTCTTCAAGTCCGGCCGGCACGACGGGGAGTTCTACCGCACGATGTGGCAGGCCCTGAGCCAGCGCACCGAGTGGAGCGGCGAGATCTGGAACCGCCGCAAGGACGGCGAGGTGTATCCGCAATGGCAGAGCATCCGTGCCATCCGCAACGAGGCCGGCACCATCAGCCACTACGTGGCGGTGTTCTCCGACCTGTCGATGCTCAAGCGCTCCCAGGCCGAACTCGACTACCTGGCCCACTACGACCCGCTGACCGGCCTGCCGAACCGCCTGCTGTTCAAGGAGCGCCTCCAGCACGCCCTGGAGCGGACCCAGCAGGAGAAGGGCCAGGGCGCGGTCCTGCTGCTCGACCTCGATCACTTCAAGCACATCAACGAAAGTCTCGGCCACAAGCTGGGCGATCAACTGCTCAAGGCCATCGGCCAGCATCTGGTCTACCACGTGGTACGCCAGGGCATGACCCTCGCCCACCTGGGCGGCGACGAGTTCGGCCTGCTCTGCGAGAACTGCTCGGCGCAACAGGCCGCCACGCTGGCCAGCACCATCCTCGAGGCGCTGAACCAGCCCATCCATCTGGAAAACCACAAGCTGCTGATCGGTGCCAGCCTCGGCATCAGCCTGTTTCCCGACGACTCGCAGAGCCTCGAGCAGGTGCTGCGCAACGCCGACTCCGCCCTGCACAAGGCCAAGAGCGACGGGCGCGCCACCTATGCCTTCTACAGCCAGGAACTGACCACCTACGCCCGGCAGCGCGTCGAACTGACCGCCGCCCTGCGCCATGCCGTGGAGCACGGCGAACTGCGCGTCCACTACCAGCCGATCCACAACCTCAAGAGCGGGCAGATGGTCAGCGTCGAGGCGCTGGTGCGCTGGCAGCACCCCGAGCGCGGCCTGGTGCCGCCGGGCGAGTTCATCCCGGTCGCCGAGGAGAACGGTCTGATCGGCGCCATCGACCTCTGGGTGCTGGAGCAGGCCTGCCGGCAGATACGCAGCTGGCTGGAGGCCGGGCACGCGCTCGAGTTCGTCGCGGTGAATATCTCCACCCGCCTGTTCAGCCGCGGCAGACTGGACCTGCAGGTCGCCGACATCCTCGCCCGCACCGGCCTGGACGCGCGCCACCTGGAGCTGGAAATCACCGAGAGCGCGGTGATGGACGACCCGGACAGCGCCCGCCGGCAACTCCAGCGGCTGCGCGACCTGGGCGTGCGCCTGGCGATCGACGACTTCGGCACCGGCCACTCCTCGCTGCAGCGTCTGAAGAGCATGCCGGTGGACAAGCTGAAGATCGACCGCGGCTTCGTCGCCGGCCTGCCCGCCGACAGCAAGGATGTCGCCATCGCCCGCTCGGTGATCGTGCTCGCCCACAGCCTGGGCCTGAGCGTGCTGGCCGAGGGCATCGAGCAGCCGGAGCAGGTGGACTTCCTCAGGCGCAATCATTGCCAGCTGGGCCAGGGCTACCTCTTCGGCCGGCCGCAGCCGGCGGAGAAGCTCTTCCTGGGACAGGCGCCGTTCTATGCGAAAGCCCTGGCCAGCTGACGGACGCTCCAGCCCCGCCTGAGCGGGGCCACTCCGCAGTGCGCCTCCGAGGCCGGGAAGGAAACCGGCCGGGCCATCGCCCTCGTGAAACGATAAAATGCGTGACGGCCCCGGCAGCGGCCCGCCGATAGCCATGGAGTCCCCGGCATCATGCCACTAAACTGGGCCACGAACTCCTCGACCACGCAACCCATGGATAGGGGCCTCTCGATGAAGACGCATTTCCCCCTGCTGCTCGCCTGCGTGGCCTACGCTCTTCTCGCCCTCCTGTGGATCGCCCTGAGCGACCGGCTGCTGCTGACCCTGTTCGAGGACCCCGCCAGCCTGAGCGACTGGCAGACCCTCAAGGGCATCGTCTTCATCCTCTTCACCGCCCTGCTGTTCTACTGCCTCGGCCGCCGCCAGCTCGCCGACCGCAGCGCCCATGCCGCCAGCCTGCGCCAGGCCTCCGCGGTGTTCGACAGCACCCTCGAAGGCGTGCTGATCACCGATGCCGAGCAGCGGATCGTCTATGTCAACCGGGCCTTCACCCAGATCACCGGCTATAGCGAAGCCGAGGTGCTGGGCCAAAGGCCGGCCCGGCTTCGGTCCGGCCGGCACGACAGGAAGTTCTACCGCACGATGTGGCAGGCGCTGAACCAGCGCGCCGAGTGGAGCGGCGAGATCTGGAACCGCCGCAAGAGCGGCGAGATGTATCCGCAATGGCAGAGCATCCGCGCCATCCACGACGAGGAGGGCGTGCTCAGCCACTACGTGGCGGTGTTCTCCGACCTGTCGATGCTCAAGCGCTCCCAGGCCGAACTCGACTACCTGGCCCACTACGATCCGCTGACCGGCCTGCCGAACCGCCTGCTGTTCAAGGAACGCATCCAGCATGCCCTGGAGCACGCCCGGCAGGAAAAGGACCAGGGCGCGGTCCTGCTGCTCGACCTCGATCATTTCGCGCAGATCAACGAAAGCCTCGGCCACAAGCTGGGCGACCAGTTGCTCAAGAGCATCGGCCAGCGCCTGACCTACCAGGTGGTGCGCCCGGGCATGACCCTCGCCCATCTGGGCGGCGACGAGTTCGGCCTGGTCTGCGGGAGCTGCTCGGCGCAGCAGGCCGCCGGCCTAGCCGGCACCCTGCTCGACACGCTGAGCCAGCCTTTCCATCTGGAGAACCACAAGCTGCAGATCGGCGCCAGCCTCGGCATCAGCCTGTTTCCCGGCGACGCGCAGAGCCTCGAGCAGGCGCTGCGCAACGCCGACTCCGCCCTGCACAAGGCCAAGAACGACGGACGCGCCACCTACGCCTTCTACAGCCAGGAGCTGACCACCTACGCCCGGCAGCGCGTCGAGCTGATCGCCGCCCTACGCCAGGCCCTGGAGCACGGCGAACTGCGCGTCCACTACCAGCCGATCCACAACCTCAAGAGCGGCCAGATGGTCAGCGCCGAGGCGCTGGTGCGCTGGCAGCACCCCGAACGCGGCCTGGTGCTGCCGGGCGAATTCATCCCGGTCGCCGAGGAAAACGGCCTGATCGGTGCCATCGACCTCTGGGTGATGGAGCAGGCCTGCCGGCAGATGCGCAGCTGGCTGGCGGCCGGGCAGACGCTCGGATTCGTCGCGGTGAACATCTCCACCCGGCTGTTCGGCCGCGGCGGGCTGGACCTGCAGGTCGCCGACATCCTCGCCCGCACCGGCCTGGAGGCCCGCCACCTGGAGCTGGAAATCACCGAGAGCGCGGTGATGGACGACCCGGACAGCGCCCGCCGGCAACTCCAGCGGCTGCGCGACCTGGGCGTGCGCCTGGCGATCGACGACTTCGGCACCGGCCACTCCTCACTGCAGCGTCTGAAGAGCATGCCGGTGGACAAGCTGAAGATCGACCGCGGCTTCATCGCCGGCCTGCCTGCCGACGGCAAGGATGTCGCCATCGCCCGCTCGGTGATCGTGCTCGCCCACAGCCTGGGCCTGACCGTGCTGGCCGAGGGCATCGAGCAGTCGGAGCAGGCGGACTTCCTCAGGCGCAACCACTGCCACCTGGGCCAGGGCTACCTCTTCGGCCGCCCGCAGCCGGCGGAGGAACTCTTCCGGGCGGCGGCCGTGCTGCCGGCGAAGGCCCAAGTCGACTGACCGGACAGCGCACTATTGCCGCCCCCGCCGTACCTCAGCCGACCAGGGCGTGGCGGCGCATGAAGCGCCGGTCCAGCCGCTCCCGCCAGTAGCCATAGAAACGCCCGTCGGCACTCCAGCCATGCCAGCCGAGCAGCGCGCCGCCATCGCCGCTGGCGAGCAGGAGCAGGTTCTGCCGCTGCGGCCGATAGTGGTGCAGCGCGCGGCCGGCCAGCACCGCGCGCAGGTTGTGGCTGAGCACCGGCGCCTGGCGCAGCGCCTGGACGGCGCTGCGGGACACGCCGGGCAGCGCGGCGCAGTCGCCGCTGGCGAAGATCTGCGGATGGGACAGGCTCTGCAGGGTCGCGCCGACCTGCACGAAACCGCCCGCATCGCAGACCAGGCCGCTTTGCGCCAGCCAGGACGGCGCCGCGGCCTCGCTCGCCAGCAGCAGGCGCGAGCCCTGCCAGACCGGCTCCCCGGCGCTGAGCAGGAACTGCCCGTCGATGCCACTGACCGGACAGTACTCGCGCACCCACACGCCACTCCGGCGCAGGGCACCGAGGGCGCGCAGGCGCAGGCCCGCCGAGCGGCCCTCGAGCAGCGGCCCGGCGCAGAACAGCGACAGCGCCGGCACCTGCCCGGCCAGCGCCAGGGCCAGCTCGACTCCGGCCGGACCACCGCCGAGGATCGCCAGCGGCTCCGGCGCCTGCCGCCAGCGCTGCCAGCCGTCGAGGAAGGCGGCGAACGGCTTGGCCGACAGCACCTGCATGCCCTCGCCCTGCTGCGGCGGCGCGAGCCGCCCGGCGCCGACGTTCAGCGACAGCCAGTCGGCCTGCACCTGCCGCCCGTCGGCCAGCTGCAGCTCGCGTGTCCCGGCCTGCAGCGCCTCGACCTCGCCGACGATCAATTCGACGCCCGCCGCACGGCACAGCGGCTCCAGCTCGATGCGGCAGTCCTGCGGTTCATAGCGTCCGGCGAGCAGCCCCGGCAGCATCCCCGCATACCAGGCCTGCGGCACGGCATTGACCAGTCCGAGACGCCCCTTCGGCCGGCGCCCCCGGGCCCAGCGCCGCAGCACGCCCAAATGGCTGTGCCCGGCGCCAATCAGCAGCAGATCGATAACTACCTCCCATCAACCCTGTCGCCCATGGCTTGCGGCGCGGCATGAACCCGCCGCGCCGCCCTGCCCTCAGATGCCGCCGAGGCAGAGATACTTGATCTCCAGATAGTCCTCGATGCCGTACTTGGAACCCTCGCGGCCCAGGCCCGAGGCCTTGACCCCGCCGAACGGCGCCACCTCGGTGGAGATCAGCCCGGTGTTGACGCCGACGATGCCGTACTCCAGCGCCTCGGCCACGCGGAACACCCGGGAAAGGTCGCGGGCATAGAAGTAGGCGGCCAGGCCGAACTCGGTGGCGTTGGCCAGGGCGATCGCCTCGGCGTCGTCCTTGAAGCGGAACAGCGGGGCCAGCGGCCCGAAGGTCTCCTCGCGGGCGACCCGCGCATCCGCCGGCACCTCGGCGAGGATGGTCGGCTCGAAGAAGCTGCCGCCGAGCGCATGCGGCCGGCCGCCGGCGATCACCCGGGCGCCGCGGGAAACCGCGTCGGCGATGTGCTCCTCGACCTTGGCCACCGCCTTGTCGTCGATCAGCGGACCGATGGTCACCCCTTCCTCCAGGCCGTTGCCGACCTTCAGGCGCGCCACCGCCTCCTTGAGCTTGGCGGCGAAGGCTTCGTAGACGCCATCCTGCACGTACAGGCGGTTGGCGCAGACGCAGGTCTGCCCGGCGTTGCGGTACTTCGAGGCCAGCGCCCCCTCCACCGCGGCGTCCAGGTCGGCGTCGTCGAAGACGATGAAGGGCGCGTTGCCGCCCAGCTCCAGGGAGACTTTCTTGATGTCCTTGGCGCACTGCGCCATCAGCTGGCGGCCGATCTCGGTGGAGCCGGTGAAGGACAGCTTGCGCACCGTCGGGTTGCCGGTCAGCTCGCCGCCGATCTCCGCGGCGCTGCCGGTGACCACGTTCAGCACCCCGGCCGGGATGCCCGCGCGCTCGGCCAGCTCGGCCAGCGCCAGCGCCGAGAAGGGTGTCTGCGAGGCCGGCTTGAGCACCAGGGTGCAGCCGGCGGCCAGCGCCGGGCCGGCCTTGCGGGTGATCATCGCCGCCGGGAAGTTCCACGGCGTGATCGCCGCGCAGACGCCGATCGGCTGCTTGATCACCAGGATGCGCTTGTCCGCCTGGTGGCCGGGGATGGTGTCGCCGTAGACGCGCTTGGCCTCCTCGGCGAACCATTCGAGGAAGGAGGCGGCGTAGGCGATCTCGCCGCGCGCCTCGGCCAGCGGCTTGCCCTGCTCCAGGGTCATCAGCCGGGCCAGGTCGTCCTGATGCTCGAGCAGCAGCTCGAACCAGCGGCGCAGCTTGCCGGCGCGCTCCTTGGCGGTCAGCGCGCGCCAGGCCGGCAGCGCCCGCTCGGCGGCCTCGATGGCGCGGCGCGTCTCGGCCGCGCCCATCTTCGGCACGCTGCCGAGGATCTCCTGGCTGGCCGGATTGTTCACCGCGAGAGACTGCCCGCTGTCGGCATCCAGCCAGCGTCCCTCGATGTAGGCCTGTTGGCGGAACAGGCGGGCATCGTTCAATTGCATTGCGATCCACTCCTTCGTGACCGATGGGGGCAGCGAACCGTCTGGATGGCGGGCCGCCGCGCTGCGTTTTCTGCGCGCTAGTGCCAGCGCTCGGCTTGCGTTCGTCGCAGTCTGGCGGGGAGTATAGCCCCGCGCGGACGGCCCCCGACCGACCGCCGCCACCGGAAGATCCCGGACCCCACAAGGAGAAATCGTGAAAAGACTGATGATCGGCGGCCTCGGCGCCGCCCTGCTGCTGGCCACCCTGACCACCCAGGCCCAACTCAAGCCGGAGGAGCAGATCAAGTACCGCAAGGCCGGCTACAACTTCATGGCCTGGAACATGGGCAAGATCAAGGCCCAGGTCGTGGACGGCAGCGAGCCCTACAAGAAGGAGCAGGTGGTCGCCGCCGCCAACGCCATCGCCGCCATCGCCAACTCCGGCATGGGCGCCCTGTTCCCCGCCGGAACCGCCACCGACAAGATGGGCGACCAGACCCGGCTCAAGCCGGAGTTCTTCAAGAACCTCGACGAAGCCAACAAGCTGGCCCGCAACTTCACCGGCGCCGTCAACAAGCTGGCCAGCGAGGCGGCCAGCGGCGACCAGGCGCGCATCAAAACCGCCTTCGGCGAGGCCGCCAAGACCTGCAAGGCCTGCCACGACCAGTTCCGCACAGACTGAGGCCGGAGCCGGCCGGCCCGTGCCGGTCGGCCCCCGCCCTTACCAGTCGAGCGCAGCCGGTGCCGCCGGAGCAGGCGGCGGCGCCAGCCAGCCTTCCGCCGAGCGTACCGCCCAGACCAGCAGCAGCGCACCGGCCAGCGCCACCGCCAGCGCCCAGGGCGCCCCGCCGACGGCCTCGCGCTGCTCCGGATGCTCCCGCGGGCTGCGCCCGCCGATCATCGCCCGCAGCAGCGGCCGCCGGCGTACCCGGGCGTAGTAGAGGACCGCCAGCAGGTGCAGGCCGATCAGCCCCAGCAGCAGCCACCAGGCCTGCCGGTGCAGGCCGGTCAGCCAGACGCTGGTGTCGGCCGTCACCAGCCGGTACAGCGGTCCCTGGAAGGCGATGTCGTCGCTCGCCGCCAGCCCGGTCAGGACCTGGAAGGCCGCCAGGCCGAGCAGCGCCAGCACCGACAGGGCGCCCAGCGGATTGTGCCCGGCCTCTCGCCAGCGCCCGCCCAGGTAATCGCCCAGACGCAGGGGCGCGGCGAGAATCCGCGACCAGCGCGCATAGGTCGAGCCCAGCAGGCCCCAGATCAGGCGGAACGCCAGCAGGCCGAGGATCAGCAAGCCCAGCCGGCCGTGCCAGACCATCAGATTGCCGCCCAGCCAGCCGCTGAGCATGGCGGCGCCGACGGCCAGCGCCAGCGACCAGTGAAACAGACGCAGCGGTGCGTCCCAGACCTTGATAGTGTCGGACATGTCCTGGATTCTCTCTCTTTCCGAACCGGCGCCCGGCCGATGCCCGGACGCCCCGCCGCAGGGTAGCAGCCGCCCGGCGGCCGGCAACCCCCGACCACCCCCGCAAGGAGCGCCCCATGAGCGACACCGAACGCGTCACCCTGACCCTGCAGCAGCTGGAAGACTACCGCTGCAGCCTCGACTTCGGCGACGGCCAGCCGCCCCTGATCGTCGACGAGCCGCCGCCGCTGGGCAGCGGCCAGGGCCCCAGCCCGGTGCAGCTGCTGCTCTCCGCGGTGGCCAATTGCCTGACCGCCAGCCTGCTGTTCGCCCTGCGCAAGTTCAAGCAGGACGCCGAGCCCCTGCACTGCCAGGCCAGCGCGGAGGTCGGCCGCAACGAGCAGAACCGCCTGCGCGTGCTGGGCATCGGCATCGAGCTGCAACTGGGCCGCACTGCCGCCGAGCTGGAGCACCTGCCGCGCATCCTCGGCCAGTTCGAGGAGTTCTGCACGGTCGGCCGCAGCGTGGCCCAGGGCATCCCCGTCCGCCTGTGGGTCCGCGATGCCGAGGGCACACTGCTCAAGCAACCGGAGGACTGAGCCGGCCCGGACTCAGGGCGTCCCGTCCCGCGCGGCCGGCGCCTCGCGGTCGGCGCGTCCGCCCAGCCGCCAGCCGAGCAGGCCCCAGAGCGCGGCGCAGAATGCACCGACCAGCGCCGCCAGCCAGGCGCCCTGGCCGAGCAGGTCGAGCCCGCTCTTGACCCAGCCGCTGACGGCATCGCCGCCGCGGTAGACCACGGTGTCGATGAAGTTCTTCGCCTTGTACTTGCTCTCGGCATCCAGCGGGGCGAACAGCATCTCCCGTCCCGGCCGCACGAAGGCGTACTCGCCGATCCGCCGGACGATCATCAGCGGGGCCAGCACGGCGAAGATCGGCAGCAGCGCCAGGGCTAGAAAGCCCAGGCACATCAGCACCGGCACGCAGGCCAACAGCACCCGCACGCCCAGGCGATGGGCGACGTGCCCGGTGATGAACAGCTGCGACAGCAGCGCCCCGGCCTGCACCACGAAGTCGATCAGGCCGAACACGCGGATCTGCTCGCTGCGCTCGGGAAACAGCTCGGCCACCAGCCGCGCCTGCTCGAAATAGAGGAAGGTGCTGACCGTCGCCAGGAGGATCACGAAGGCGCCGACGCCCAGCAGGTAGGGCGAGCCGAGCACCCGGGTCAGGCCGCTGAACGGATTGCCCGGCACCGGCCGCCGCGGATTCTCCGAGGGCGGCGCGCCGGGCCGCCCGGCGCCGCCGATGGCGCGCCAGTGCATCAGGTACTGCTTGAGCGCCAGCGCCGCCAGCAGCAGGCCGGCGGACAGCGCCAGCAGGCCGGCCTGGCCGAGCGCCGCCACCAGCAGGGTGCTCAGTGCCGGCCCGGTCAGGCCGCCGACGCTGGCCCCGGCGGCGATGAAGGCGAACAGCCGCCTGGCCTGGGGGCCGTCGAACACGTCGGCCATCAGACTCCAGGCCACCGAGACGACGAACAGGTTGTACACCGACAGCCAGACATAGAAGGTCCGCGCCAGCCAGACGTTCTCCTCCGCGCCGACGAACAGCGCGGCGAACAGCAGCAGGTTGAGGCTGAAGAAGCCGTACACCCAGTCGACGAAGTGCGCGCGCGGCACCCGCGAATTCAGCCAGGCGAACAGCGGCACGGCGGCCAGCATGACCACGAAGGTGGCGCTGAACAGCCACTGCAGGTTCTCCACCCCGCCCATCACGCCCATCGACTCGCGGATCGGCCGCAGCATGAAGTAGCCGGCGAACAGGCAGAAGAACAGCGCGAATCCCGACAGCGCCGCCGCCAGCTCGCCGGGCCCGGCGTTGATCAGGCCGGCGAGGCGCCGCAGCGGCGCCGGCAGGGTCGAGGACATCCGCCGGCCCCGGCTCAGGCGAACAGCTCGACGAGCTGCGCGCGCTGCTGCGCATCCGGCAGGCGGCCCTGGCCGGCGAGCAGGTTGTCGGCCATGTAGCGCGGCTTGTCGGTGGCCGGAATCACCGCGGTGACCGCCGGCTCGGCGAGGATGTACTTGAGCAGCAGCTGCGCCCAGGAGCTCGCGCCCAGCTCCTGCGCCAGCGGCGGCAGCGGCTGGCCCTTGACCCGGGCGAACAGCGCGCCGCGCATGTACGGCCGGTTGATCAGGGTGGCGATGCCGTGGTCGGCGCAGAACGGCAGCAGGCGCTTCTCGGCGTTGCGCTCGCCGACCGAGTAGTTGAACTGCACGAAGTCGACCTTCTCCTTGCGCAGCACCGCCAGCAGGTCGTCGTGGGCCGAATCCCGATAATGGGTCACGCCGATGTAGCGCAACCGCCCCTGCGCCTTCAGCTCGCGCAGCAGGGCCAGCTGGGTGGCGGTGTCCTGCAGGTTGTGCACCTGCATCAGGTCGATGCGCTCGGTCTGCAACGCCCTGAAGCTGGCCTCGATCTGCCGGCGGCCAGCCTCGCGCCCGCTGGAAGACACCTTGCTGGCGAGAAACAGCCGGTCGCGCACGCCGAGGCGCCGGGCCAGCTCGCCGGTCACCCGCTCCGCGCGGCCGTAGCTCGGCGCGGTGTCGACCAGGCTGGCGCCGCCCGCGACCAGCGTGCGCAGCACCTCCAGCAGGGGCGCCAGAGACTCGTCGTCGAGCGCGACGTCGAAGGTCCGCGAGGTGCCCAGACCGATCGCCGGCAACTCCTCGCCGCTGACGGGAATGCGCCGCGCGAGCAGCGGCTCGGCGGCCCGGGACGGCGTGGACAGCAGCGGCACCATGGCCGCCACGGCGGCGAGCAGGGCCGAGCGCTGCAGGAACTGCCGACGGGTGTGCATGAATCTTCCTCCTTGATGATGAGCAGCGGGGCCGGCCTGCCAAGGCATCCATACCGGCTGCAGCCGGCCCCCGGGTCGAGCATGCATTATGGACAACCCGGCCGGATTCATTATTTCCATGATGGAGATGAACGCTTGTCGCGAGAATGACAATCCCATGCCGGGCGACCTTTCCGACCTGCGCCTGTGCGAGCGCACCCTCGCCACCGGCAGCCTCTCGGCGGCGGCGCGGGAAGCCCTGCCTGCTGCGGATCGGCGCGCCGCTCGGCTTCGGCCACCGCCCTCTGCGGCCGCCGATCGCAACATTCCGTAACCAATACCCGGACCTGCGGGTGCACCTGGAACTCGACGACAACCTGGTGGACCTGCTGCAGACCGGCACGGACCCGGCCATCCGCGACGGCCAGCCGCAGGATTCCAGCCGGATCGGCCGCGAACTGGCGCCCAACCACCGGCTGCTCTGCGCCGCCCCCGACTACCTCGACTGGCACGACCGCCCGCAACACCCGACGACCTGCGCCAGCATGCCTGCATCCTGTTCGGCGAGCGCGAACAGGCGGACTGGCAGTTCCCGCGCAGCGGCCTGCGGGTGAACATCCGGGGCGCGCTGCTGTGCAGCGACGAGGAAACCGCCCACGCGCTGGCGCTGCATGGCACCGGCATCGTGCTGAAAACGCTCTGGGACGTCGCCGTCCGCCCCCAAGGCCGGCCGCCTGCAGCCGGTGCTGCCCGACCAGCCCCTCGCCCCCGCCCCGCTGCACGCCGTCTACCCGCATACCCGCCAGCTGGCGCCGCGGGTGCGGCGCTTCGTCGAATTCATCGGCGAGCGCCCGGAGCGCACCTGACGGGAGAAAATCGCCGAGCTGGCGATACGCCCCTTTCGCTCGCAGCTCCAGCCAGGCGCCAACGTCTGGCCGATGAGAGACTCGGGCGCCTCCTTGCAGTTTTTCGTAGCAGGTGCCGGTTCAGGGACGGAAGGTCGACGCGGACATGAAGAAGGGAAAGAAGAAAGCGTCGGGCAACAATAATGCGCCGCTTGGTGCCCAAGAAACGAGTTCGACCATGCAGCCTCGATTGAGCTTGAGCCCGCTCCGCTCATTTCCGAGCCCCCGAGCGTCAGCCGGGCGGATTAAGGATGGGCGGCCACATGAGGAACTCGGGAAGGAAAGATAAAAAGATTCATTGTCCAAGCGGCCAACGATCAGATGCAGCAATTGCTCCACCAGTCGATGGTCAGCTCGGCAAGCTCCAGAGCGGAACTGGCTTCGATGACCTCGATACCCATTGCGCGAATACGCTCCAGTTGCTTGCGGGTAATCTCTACCAGTTTTTCATACTCTTTCGACGTCAACCCGCTTTCTCTGTCGGGTACCAGAATCGATATTACAGCCTGGTCGCGCTCTGTATTGCTGCGAATAAGATTTAGGTCCGCCGAGGCCTGTAGCAGGTTGTTCTTTACTACCAAGGGATTTTTATACCAACCCGAGACGATACTGCCCGAAGCGACGGCGCTCATCAGCGGTATATCTATTTCAAGCCGATGACCGCTGCCGACCGTCAGCTCATAACGCGACTGCTGAATGATTCGCGTAGCCTGAGCGTGCATCCGCTGCTTCATGAAATTGAAGATACTGTTGCGCAGCTTCAGAGTGGATTGATAACGGAACGCAACTTCCCGGGCGCCACGCTTCGGTCTGCCCAGGGTCACAACATCGGCGAAGAACTCGTCCAGCACCTCCTTGGCGCTGAATCCCGAGGCATACAGGGGTGCGCCGAGGCGAATGGTGCTGCCCAGTTCGTCCAGCAGTTCCGGACCATTGTGGAGAATGGCGACCTCGATCTCGTGGAGCGTCCGAAACAGCTCATCGAAGTCGATGCGCCCATCGAAGAGGCATTTCAAACGGTCGAAGTTGTCGAGCATGCGTACTTCGACCTGCTCGTCATGGGTGAACAACACGCCGACGTTGAAAAACTCACCGGCATCTTCGTCCAGGCACAAGCTGATACTGCGCCATCGACCAGTGATCAACTGCGGCTTCGGTTGTTGTTCAATTAAGCGACTGCGAAGACGTGCGCTGGAACTCATAGAAGAAGGTCTGCCGCCTCGGTGTATTGTTTTTGGTCGAGGCGCTCCGACAGGAGCCGGAGGATAACCTCGATTTCCGTGTGCTCGAAGAACTCCGACAATACTATCCGGGCAGCTTCCGCTCCAGCCTCTCTGAAGCTTACGGCGAATATATTATAGGCCAGAGCACGGGCGCTTTTATTGGGCAGCGCTTCACTCCAGTCGGGAATGAAATCGTCTATCAACTTTTGCAGTCTGTTTTCACAAGGCCAGGGCGCCATTCCAATCCGGCCAGGCTCCCAGTTGGGATAATGAAACAGTCTGCCGTGGTCGATGAGAAAGAGTGATTTGCAAGGGGATTCGAGCAGATTACCGATGTTCCTGTCGCTGTTCAGCAGCCACTGGTCCAGCACTATTATGCTGGAGGCTTCCGGATTATCGGCCAACTGCCGGGCCAGGCGGCGGCCGCGGAGTTCCTGCAGATAGGGATGCCGCACGTCGCTCCAGTGAAGCTGACGCAGACTGGGATATTTCATGTCCTTGGTGAACCAGCAGAAATAGTCGTTCTGCGCCCTGCCGCTGCAGGTTTCCCGCAGGGCCGGATGAAGCGCTTCCGGAATCTGCCAAGGCTCCAAAAGGATGATTCCCGCCGTATCAGGAACATTCAGACCAACCGACTTGGCAAGCACATACCCCAGTGCTTCGCTGACTATTTCCTGATTCGCAACTTCCTTGCCGGTTACCGGGCACCTGATGTGGTCAGGCAAGGGCTTGACGTAGCAGTGCAGGGAAGCGCCATCGACCCTGATCTTGGCGCGAAAAATGGGGCTGGCCCCGTGATTCCTGGGCGGACTGAGCTGGCCGGCGAAAGCATCGCTACCGAGCAGTCGGATCATTTCTCTTGAGCTTGCTCCTTAAGCGCTGATGACTCACTGCGTTGCTCGAGGAATCTACCCGCACGGACGTGCGCTCGAGGCGAGCGGCTATCTGATCCAGCAGGGCCAGATCATCTTCGGTCAGCCGACCTTCGGCCGCGGCACTGGCAATCCGCTCCAGAAACCCTCGTGAGCGAGGGGAGGCAATGGCCGCTAGGGAGAGGGCCTGCCCCCTAGCCACAGGAATGGCGCTGCTGTCTGCGACCGGTTTTCGGTGAGGCGGCTCTCCTTCGCCTGAAAGCAGCCAGTCGACCGTGGTATCGAACGTCTCGGCTATGGCTATCAGATTCTCGTTCTTGATGCTTCCAGTATTTCCCGAAAACCATTGCCTCACGGCTTCGTAACTGATTCCGCATGCATCGGCGATAGCCCGTCTTATTCCACGTGCGCCGATCTTCGGCTTTCTCACCAAAATCAACTGGGTCATTCGATCAGTGATGTTCATGGCGCCCAATATACAAGGACGCTTGCAAAACATACTTGCTCATTATCAACAAGCATGCTTGAGTTTATCGAACAATGGAGAGGGAGATTCCTGATAAACGCCAGCAAGCAATGGATCATTGCGCCAGCAAAGGCACACAGCATCCCATGCGGCCTACAGGCACCGCCTGCCGGCATCACCACAAACGGAAGCCAGGTGGCCTGTAGCCGCGAGTTGTTGTATAGGCCGACGCGTCCACTGCCCCACCCTGTGCCGAACCTGCCAGGTGTCGGCCGCATTCGGGTAATCCCCCCATTTCGCACCCGAATCCTTAGGAATCATCTCATCCGAGGGGGGAATACAGGTGATCTACCGAAACGCACTGAGCGCGGTCATCCGCTGCCTGACAGACGAGTGTATCGATACAGCCAGCAAGCAGACGTGGCAGAGGCTGGGTCAGGACGGCATTTCAAGTTCACACCACTCATCGCCGCAGGCGATGCTCGCCCTGGACTGTCTGGTGCATGCCCGCCTGCACAGAGAACTGCTGCCACGCCTCTGGCAGGTGCTGGTGGCCAGGTACAGTACGCACAAGGCACGCAAGGTGGGCGCCATTGGCTGTCTCGTGCCGCTGCTCAATTCGCCGGCGCCGAAACTGTTCCGCTACAAGGCCGTGACGGCATGGGCGATTCCCCCGCAGAAGGGTAGGGATGGAAAACGCTCGACCGACATGCTTGTGCTACCTCCGGAGTTCTACGACATGAATGCCTGGGATCCCGAGGGAAGGTCGGAGCAAACCCGGCGACGCTGGCGTGCCGGTATCCGCAAGGAATTGGAAGCCATGGAGGGCAAAGCGCTGGTCGAGGTGACGGCGATCCTTCGGGATGAAGGCCTGCTGATCGACGAGGCGACTTGACCATCGCGAGCACCTGAGCAAGTATGTTTTTATCTTGCGGCAATAGCGCCGACACGAAACAACATCCCAGCCCGACCCGAAGCGATTCGGCCGGGCTTTCGTTTTGGCGCCGCAGTGCTCGCGTCAATTGCCTGATGGGGAGTCCCGCCATGGCACGAGAACACCACCCAATGAGCGTGGTGCTGGCGTGCCGATTCGACAGAGTAGAACGTCATGGTGAGCGGAGCGCTGTCGAGATGGAGGCGCTCCTTCCGACTGAAGACTTGCCGATCGACGAAGCGACTTGACCATCGTGAGCACCTGAGCAAATATGTTTTTATCTTGCGGCAATAACGCCGACACGAAGCAACATCCAAGCCCGGCCCGAAGCGCCGGGCTTTTCGTTTGGCTATGTCTGAGTTAGCTGTTGCATGGCTGCTCGCCCCAGCGCCTCCCTCAAGCAAATCAATGGATTGAGCTGCGTCTTGTAGCGCTCGAGCAGGCGGCGCCATCCCAGGTAATGGGTCAGGTACTTGGTGGCTACACCATGAAAGCGGATCATCCAGCTCTTCAGA
>NZ_SMMU01000029.1 GCF_004339665.1 Azotobacter chroococcum | reverse complement strand
TGCTCGATCATCAGGACGATAGTGAGGACGACGCAGACGTCGATCAGGATCAGGCGAGCGATGAAGGCGCGCTTCTTGGCGCGGTAGCTGCTCATTCCTGGTCTTCCGCCAATCGATAATCAAGCCACAGGTGGGCATACCACTTCTTTGTCGTGCGCCCTCCGACGTGGGCAGGAACCAGCACGCATCGCTCTGTCTTCTCGTCGAATGACTCCAAGATGTATGCGCACCCGCTTCTTTTCTTGATTACTTTTTTCCCGATGGCATCGATCGTCATCTGCTTATGAAGGGCGATCTGCTCTTGAGTGCTCATGCTGCGCGCCTCATAGCCTCAACGTGCCGCAGCACGTCGCGCAGGTTGAGCGCCTTGATCCGGATCGAGTGGCCGGCCATAACCCAAGCTAGGGCGGCGCGGGGGTCGCGAGTGCTCATGCTGCCCCCTTGTGCAACTGCTTCCAGCGTTTATCCGCCGCGGTGCTTGCCGAGGTACGCCAGTAGAGGTGATCGTTATCGGTGAGCAGGCCGAGGGCATAGGCGAGCTCGATCATCCCCTGGGCAAACCATTCACTCGGGCATTTCGATTTGCCGATTGACTCGATCTCGTGGCGGATCATCTTCTCGGCCTTAGCCTTGTCCCATGCTCGTTGCGATGCGCTCATCAGGCAGCCCTCGACTCTTCGAAGTCAAAGCGGTTGATGCTGCGAACGCGGTCCAGCTCTTCATGGCCCAGGCGCTCAATCTCGAAGGCGTCGCGCTCCAGCAACTTGCCGACCTCGCGAACGTCGTAAGGGGCATCGATCGACTCGGCGCCTGCGAATGTGAAAAGGTCTACGCCGTCCTCGCTGTAAACCTCGAGGGTTAGGCGGAGCCCGTGGTGCTCAATGGCGATTTCCATGGTGTGTCTCCTGCGTGCATGAGGATGCGCCCGGCTAGCAGGTGCATTCCGATGGAGGCGGGGGAGTGGAGGTATGGCCGGTTACGCCGGCCAGGCGGTCGCTCTGTCGCTGGGTGCGCGACTACACCCCGAAGCGGGAACCGCACGTTCATGCGGCGCCTTGGCTTGCCGTTTACTCGAACGGGGGCGCGCTTTGGTCCGGGTGTTTGCCGCACCTGACCTGCGGCTTGTAGGAGCCGCGCTAACGCCACCGCATGCCGAACGGCCACGGTGTTGCAGTGTCTGTGCCGGGAGCTGCCACCCCGCCCGGCGCGGGTTAAACGCTGACTGCTGGAGTCAGTTGCCCTCAGGGCAGATCAGAGGGGGATGCTGGGGAAGCATCGGGGAGCGAGCTGTCCGGGCCCTGACCTCCGGACTTATCCATTTCTGGTTTCCACGCCATCTACATACGCGGCAGTTCAGCTCGCTCTCCGATACCGCCCCGCAGAGCGGATCGGGCCGATTCACCGGATTACGACGTGTCGGCGCACGTCCTCAACCATCCCCGGCATTAGGGCCGTCTATTCCGGCTGTCAGATGCGGGCGGCATCGGTGGAGTGGTCTGGCCGGCGCTGATCTCGGCGACTTTCATGCCCCGCCCCCGGACTTACGAGCTGCCTGGCGGTTGTAGCGCATCAGCCTGCGCATTCAGACCACTCCCCGATGCCGCCCGGGGCTACTTGGTGCGGATGCCGGCGGCGTGGATGGCGGCGCGGCCGTGATTTTCGTGGAATCCGTAGCGCGATTCGGCCGACTTCCGTGCGCATGCGGCCTCGAAAATCGATTTATGAGATCCAAGCCACTTCAGAGATCCTCCAAGACGGATATAGGCTTGCCAACGATTAGAACCTTTGTTCCAGAAAACGCCAGTAAGGGGAGTGCTTGCACCCTTCCGCTTGGACGCATTGCGCTGGTTCTCTTGGTTAGTTGCTTCGCGTAGATTGCTGATGGCGTTATTCATGCCATTGCCGTCGATATGGTCTACGAGGCTTGGCCAGCGGCCATGAAAAATTGCGAACGCGATTCTATGTGCGAAGTAGTTCTGACCATCTACGCGCACCGTTAGATATCCCCTGTTCATATAGCCGGCCTGCTTGCCGGCGCAAACTGCGTTGGATCGCTTCATGCCGCGGTCACTATTAAAGTGACTCCTAGGTCGATGCTTCCAATAGATCAGTCCAGTATCAGTCTCATAGTCAAAGCATTCATGAAAATATCCAACGCTCGGGATTGTCTTTGACCTTACCTTGTCTTGTTCCATGTCTCTCTCCTGCTCAGGCGTTTCTGGCTTCCAGCATGGCGTCGGCGTATTCGTAGGCGAACTTGGCGAGAATCGGGACAGCTTTTGCACCGCGGTTCTCGCCATCCTTGTTCGGGTGATTTATGAGCGCAGCCAGCGCCTTCGCCGCGAACTTGTCCCGCAGCGTCTCCTCCGGCGAAATAAGCGCCTTGATTGCCGCCCTGACCTCGACTTCGCTTTGAGTCTCAAGCCAGGCGTCAAGCGCGCCATTTCCGCCGTTTAGTGCTTCGATCAGATTCATGTCTCTCTCCTGTGGGCGCCCCGTTGCCAGGGCTGGATTGTTATTCAGCGGGATCCCATGAAGTTCCAGCCGCGCCGAACTACCTCAAGACGGTAGTGGCTGGTGTGCGGGATTGATCCGTGGTGGTCGACAAGATCGACCCAGACGAACCCTTCGGTGCCTTCGTGCTTCTGCTGCTCGCCCCAGGCGAATGCCTGGGCCTGAGCGTTATGGCCGCGGAACTCGGCGCGGATCCTGCCGCCTTCTGCTGATGCGATTGCTTGGTACATGTTCTGTCTCCGGTTGCTTCCCGGATGCCCCTGTCGCCAAGGGCATCGAGGAAACGTTCGGTTTTGCTGTCTTCTTGCGCAGGATGCGGTCGCTTATCCGCTGAGGCTTTCACGGGGACCCGGGAGCGTGCCTCTGTCGGCTGTCCCGTTACTCGCCTCAACACGCCTCGCCGGCGTGCCCTCGCTTGAGTGTCCTGTGCCCAGCACCGGGATATGCCCGGCTACTGCCTGCCGCTGCCCGGCAGGTGCGCTGGCTATGCATCGGCCAGCTCGGCGTTCTCGATTGTGTAAAGAGCGTTCCCGGAGAACCGGAGGCATCGCTGCCTGTCTCTGCGCTGGGGTGCGCTTCGATGGGGTAAATATAAGCAGGCTTATCTGGATGGTCAATAAGTTTGCTTATATTTTTTCTCGACCAGCAAAATAGCCCTATCGGAACGGTTGTGACCGAGTTCGCAGTAATGGCTTGGCGCTGTGTGTGTAAATGGATACTGTATACTTATACAGTACAAGGAGCAGCGTATGGCCAAGAGGAAAGCCCAGCAGCAGCCCCAGGAACTCACACCGCTGGAAAGGCTTGGGCTACGGGTTTCGTCGATGATCAACGCGCCGAAGGCGCAGCTGGAGCGCCGGGTAACGATTCACCGGCTGGACACAGATTCGGATGAGGCGTGGGAAGGGGTGATGGAGCTGCTGGCCGAGACGGATGGCCTGGAGATAGCGGCAAATGAGGACGGCAGCGTAACGCTGAAGTGGGAGCGCCAAACGGACGATGATGCCCCGGCAGATGATCGGGAGTTCGAGATGGTCGACGGCGGCGAAGCCCAATTCTGACGGTGCGAGTAGGAAGGGAGTAGCTGCGGACGGCCGCAGTGCGTGAACCAGGCGGCATCTTCAGCGCTCGCTATGGCACAGCCCCGAGCAACTGCTACCTTGGGTTAATCGATTCTGCCAAGGAGGGCGCCGATGATGATCAACTCAATCCTTTCTCTTGTGCTCGCTTGCTGCCTGCTTGTCTTGGGGGGATACCTGGCAGTCAGGCCTGGGGCTGGACAGCAAGGTCATGGCCCGGATCTGGATACTGTCGACGACGATGGGCTGTTTGATGGCTGGGACGCTCTCACTCCCAGAGAGCGGAGGAAGCGCCTGGCGGTATATCAGCGGCGGGTGAGGGCGCGGATCGCCGAGCAGGAGAGGGAGTGGCTACGGGTGCGGCTGAGGGAGTGCGCGAAGGGGTAAGACGAAAAGCCCCGCGCGGGGCGGGGCTAGAAGGTCAGGCAGCGAGCGCAGAAAGTAAGTGCGCCGGGGTGGTGTAGACGATAACCGAGGCGGCATCGGCCAGAGCTGTTGCGGCCTTGCGGTTTTCCTCTTCGTCGCTGGCTTCCAGGATGACCCGCCGTCGCGTGCCAAGGTGTGCATTTTTGATGTCCAAGAGCTTTCCCACGGCGCGATAGACGAGGCTCCAGTCCACCTTGCCATCTTTGGCGGGCACGGTCTGGATCAGCGTCGGCGCTTCTCCATCCGTCTCAATAGCGAACGGCAAGGTCAGTTGGTGCCCGCTGGCACCGGTGATGCGGTAGTCGATCTTGAGCTGCGGGTATGCGCTCTTCAGCGTCGATTCGATTATGCGGTCAAAGCGCGACGCCGGCGTCGGGCGCATCGCGCTGCAGGCGTAGCCAACATGCTCGGCGGCCTCAATGAAGCGCGCAAGGTAGAACCCCACCTGTTCCTCAGCGCAGATCTTGAAAATTTCGCCGTCGTCGGACAGCTCAAGGCCGCGCTCCGCGACCAGAGCGGCCAGCCGGCGCCCCTTCTCGGCGGTCGGTTTTACGCCGTGAGTCATGGCTGCGAACAGGGTGTCGGCATTGTCGCTGATGCGTACGCGTCCAGCTCCGAGCTCTTGCACGTAGGCGCCAATGAGCAGGCCGTCAAAGGCCAGCGCTAGAGGGGATTGCAGATAAACTACGCCGTCCGCCACCGGTTTGCATTTGAAGCCCAGCTGGCTCCCAATTAGTGTGCAGTTCATAGGCTGAATCCCATTTGGCCTTGCTCAGGCAGTTCGAACGGCGGCGCCCCGGATATGTTCGCTTTCGCCAAGAATAGCCGCCACAGCGCCTGATCGGTAGAGCTGACTAGGGGTTCGGCGTAGCCCTCACTGCCATCAGGTACTGGTATGTGCAGGTGGGGATGGTCGATCTGCTGCTGGAAGAAAGGTAGTCCTGCGCCCACTGCGTTGACGTGCACCGACGGACCGTTGTCGTCGATAGCGATGATCCTGGTGCTGTTGGCAATCAGCGCCATGGACAGCGTGTCTCTGGCGCCAGGAATACGGGAGCGCTTGAAGTAGAGGTCGACGAACCAGCCTTCAGCCGTCTTCCCATTGACCTCTAGGGCGGCGCGGAAGCTGTAGGGCGCAGGAAACCTACGGGCTGAGGTTGATCGCCAGACGATCCGGGTGCCGCCGGCCCATACCTTCGGCTGACTGGCGGCATGGATGGCTTCATCGTAGGGGATGGTTTTCGGACTGGCCATCGTGCTGGCTCGGCTTCCTTGCGTTGGTGGTTGTACTGAGTGCCCTACACCCCGACCTTGCCGGCGGGCAGACGGCGCCGGCTATGGCTTGTCGTTTCCGGCCAAGCCAGCCCCTGCATCGCTGAGGGTTTTCAGGAGTTGGCGCAGGCCCTCCATGTCACCATCGGATATCTGGCCTTCCTCTCCGCACACCTGAAACTCAACCTTCTTTGCTGCTGCAATTACGGGGATGAGCTCCTTCGGGGGCTCAACGTAGAAGTACTCAATTCCTGATCCTGGGTCGCTCTGGTATCGAGTCTTTATTTCTTGAGTTCTTCGGCCATCGATCAGCCAGTGAGTGTGATGGCAACTCGAAAATCTAGCGCGATCGCCATAGGTGATTAGCCAGGCAGCTACCATTGTTCTACCGCCGTTTGCTGGAATTCTTGCGTCTGCGCCGAACGCAAATTTTCCGCTTCCGTCTGGTATTGATCGCCAAGCGATATCCCTATCGCCAGTGAACCTGTTCACCTCGTCTTTAAGCACTCCGGCCATTGCGAAACTTGAAAAGCAAGCCATTCCAATAGCTGCAAGCAAAAGGCTGCGCATAAATCCTCTCGTCATCAAATCTCTCTCAGGCAGGCTGCTGGCTGCTCACAGCTTCTTGGCGTTCCAGACCAGCAGAACGCGAGCCTGGATGTAGGTATCGTCGATCCGGATCAGTCGGTCCTTGTGATTCGGGTTGTCCGAAATCATCTCGAAATGCTCCGCGTCGGCCACCTGTAGGCGCTTGGTGTAGAAATGGCCTTGCCAGACGAATGAGTAGATCCCGTCACCCTCGAACTCGCGGATGCTCACATCGACGATCATCGGGTCGAGGTGCTGGATTGTGGGCGCCATGGACTGGCCGTAGCCTGTCAGCATCTTGAGGTGGCAGGGGTCTTTGTAGATGACGCCAAGCTCCTGCAAGTGCTGCTTGCTGACGAGCAGATCCGGCATTATCTCGGGGTAGTCCGGGACCAGTTGTCCGCTGCCTAGAGCTGTCCGAACGTCGTAGTGCGCGATGCGAATTGCGTCACCGGGCGGGGCGGGGGGCAGGAAGTCGGCGATGATCACGTCGCTTGGCTGGCCGGCCGCCTGCTCTTCCTCGGTCAGGGAGTTAGCGACGGCATCGACGATCTTCTGCTGAGCCTCTGCACTCAGTCCTTTGCCATGCCTCTGCAGCATCTCCATCACCTTGGCCGCAGCAGCTTCCTTGTGATTTTCGAGTGCGGGCGCGATTAGGCCTGTCTCGATGCTCAACTCATGGCCTGTATCGCCAGGAAGCATCTCTCCCTCGCCACTGGCAAGCCAAATAGCGCTGACTCCGCACACCTTTGCCATTTGGGCCATGTGCGCACTTTTGAGCGTTTTCCCTGTTTCAAGCTGAGAAATCAGGGGCTGCTCGACATTTACAGCTTCCGCAAGCTGCCGCTGGGTAAGCCCAGCGTGCTTTCGGGCTGCCTTCATGCGCTGAGATAGATTCATGCGCTGGAATGTATAAGCGAGCTTATGGGCTTGCAAATAAGGCTCCTTATTGCCTACGATATAAGCAGGCTTATCAAGGGTGATGGAAATGAAAAACCCTATTCAACGACTGGTTGCCCACTTCGGAGACCAGATGAAAACAGCGAAGGAGCTCGGTGTTACTCAGCCGGCTGTATCGCAGTGGCTTTCGGGTGCATGCCGCATGAGTGCGGCCATCGCCTTTCGTGCTCAAGAAAAAACCTGCGGAGCTATCCAGGCCTGGGAGCTCTGCTCTGACATCCCAAGACCAAAGGCTGCATAACCATGACGATGACATTAAGCCCCGAGCAGGAAGCAAGGGCACGCGAGTATGAATCCCTCATTTTGCAGAGGGTTTCGTCCATCGGGCAGAAAACCATTGCAGACGCAACCGACCTGAGCATTTCGACGATCAGTCGCTGGGGGGACGGGGAATACGCCCGCTGGTGCAAGGTTCTTGCGCTGCTGGGTCTTCAGGTGGTTCCGGATGACGCGCGCTGCCATCCGGCCGACTACATCGACTCGCTTCGGGCATTGGCCAAGCGCTGCCTTGACCACGAGAGCAAGCGTCCCGGTCCGCTGGGGTGGGACTGATGAGCACTTTCCTGCAGGCACAAAAAACCCCGGACAAGCGTGGCAGCAGCCGGGGTTCTGTTGACGCAGCTAAGCACAGCAATCAACGAGGTGAATTGTGACCAACATCGTTCAACTACGCAACACCGGGGGGTTTACCCGGATGGACAACGAGCTGTACGAGGCGCTGATCGGCGCCGATCTGTCCGGGCGCGAGCTGCGTGTCGCCCTGGCGGTGCATCGCTTCACTGCCGGCTACAACACCGAGACGGCGCGCATCCCGGCAGCAACCATTGCCAGCCTGGCCAATCTTGCCCGGGAAAACGTCTCCCGGATCATTGGCGAGCTGATCCGTCAGCGGGTGCTTTACCGTGCCGGAGGCAGCAAGGCGCCCATCGGCATTTCCCCTGTTTCGGAGTGGAAGATTGACCCGAAACACGAGGACAAGAAGGCCAAGCCGGAAACGACACTTAGTGTTAAATCCGACACGTCCTTAGTGTCATTTCCGACACACATTAAAGACAGTAAAGACATTAACTCCCTTACGGGAGTCGTCGACGCCGAGCGTCAACCCGAGCAGCAGCCGGCCGAAGTTCCCGAGGCCAAGCCTGTTCGCCAAAAGTCCTCGATGCCTGCCTGCCCGCACCAAGCCATTGTCGACCTATACCACGAAATCCTCCCCGAGCTGCCGGCCGTCGCCATCCTGAACGACACCCGCAAGCGTCACCTGCAGAGCCGCTGGCGTGAGAACGCCGTCCACCGTGATCTGGACTTCTGGCGTGAGTACTTCGGCATGGTGAAGGCCTCCGCCTTCCTGACTGGCAAGGTTGCCGGCCGCATGGGTGCCAAGCCCTTCCGCGCTTCGTTCGACTGGCTGATCAACGCCAGCAACTTCGTGAAGGTCGTGGAGGGCAACTACCATGCGTGATCCCTACAGCCTCGAAGCCGAGAACGGCGTCCTGGGCGCGATGATCAAGCGGCCCGAGCTGATCGACGTCCTGTCCGCTGACCTGTCCGCCGAGGATTTCTACTGGCCTGAGCATGCAGGCGTGTTCCGCGCCATCCTTGGGCTGGTTTCCGCTGGCCAGCCTGTCGACGTGCTGACCGTTGGCGATGCGCTGACCAACGTACCGGACGGCCACACTGGCCTGTCCTTCGCCGGCGAGATCGTCCACAACACGCCGAGCGTGGCCAATGCCGCCCGCTATGCCGAGATCGTGAAGGAACGCTCCCTTGATCGCGCCCTGATCCTCTGCGGTGATCGCCTGAACGAGATTGCCCACGGCAACCAACCAGCCGCCGACAAGGTTGCCGCCGCGCAGGCCGAGGTGCTGGCTCTCGACGCCGATGCCGCGACTGCCGAGGTGATCATGGCGGGCGACGTGCTTCGCAGCCACCTGCCGGTCCTTGAGCGGCGGGAGGAGTTGAGGGGCGAACTGGACGGCCTGAGCACCGGCATTCCTGACTTGGACGAGAAGCTGCAGGGTCTCAAGCCTGAGCAGCTGATCATCCTGGCCGGCCGGCCGGCGATGGGCAAAACGACCTTGGCCATGAACATCGCCGGGCATTCCGCCATTCGCCTGAAGAAGCAGGTGCTGGTGGTCAGCCTGGAAATGAGCAACGGCCAGCTGATGGACCGCTTCCTCGCCGCCGAGGGCAAGATCCCGCTGCAGGACATCAAGAGTGGCCGCGCTGCGGCTGGGGAGAATGGCCTGCGCCTGACGGTGGCCGCCGGGAAGATCGATGCCTCCGGCCTTGCCATGTCGGAACGCCCTGGGCTGACCATGAGCCGCATTCGCTCGATGGCTCGCCGCCATAAGCGCCGCTACGGCCTAGACCTGATGGTCATCGACTACCTGCAGTTGGTGGATGAAGAAGACCGGTCTGGCAACCGCACCGAAGCCGTCAGCGCAATGACCCGTGCCGCGAAGCTGATGGCTCGTGAACTGCAGATTCCGGTGATCCTCCTTTCCCAGCTCAACCGTTCTCTGGAGCAGCGCCCCAACAAGCGCCCGGTGAACTCCGACCTGCGCGAGTCTGGCTCTATCGAGCAGGACGCCGACATCATCCTGTTCGTGTACCGCGATGAGGTTTACCACCCGGAAAGCGAGTTCAAGGGCATCGCCGAAATCATCATCGGCAAGGGCCGGGACATCGAAACCGGCACCGTCCGCACTGCCTTCCTGGGCCAGTTCAGCCGGTTCGAGCAACTGGCCGCCGGCTGGCAGGAGCCAGAAGAGCAGCAGCCCAAGGTCACCAGCTTGGCCGGCCGTTATTCGCGTGGTGGCAAGTGATGATCCTCCCCGACCAAGAACAGCAACGCCGCTGGCGAGAACTCCGCGACGAGACCAAGCGCAAGCAGGCCGAGTCTCGCCGGCAGCGCGCCGAGCAGATCCGCGCCGAAATCGAATCTTTAGAGGCCCTCAAGGCCGAACACGCCGCCGCCGTCGAGGCGCTGATGAAGAAGGAGGCCAGGGCATGAAAGTCGGCCACGAAATCCCCGTCAACTCGACAGCCGCCCGCGTGATGGGGCGGGGCGAGGTTTACGAGTCTCGAAAGAAGTATTCCGCCATTTGCCAGGACGTGCCGCCGGCCATGCGCAAGCCGACTTCGCAAGAGCTTGGCAGCCAGTCATGGGCTGACCTGAGCGGCGTCCGCTTCGGGCGTTTCACGGTTATCGCTCAAGCCGCAGAGGTCAAGGGGTGGGTGGTCCGCTGCTCCTGCGGCAACTACTCGACCCGCAGCGCCAAGTCGATCCGCAATCCGAACAACTCGACCGACTGCTGCGAGGAGTGCCGGCACCTGCTGTACCTCAAGCGATCCGAAATCTGGCGCAGGACTGGTAAGCACGTCGAGTGGGGGGAGCTGGCATGAACAAGAAACTCAAGGCCCTGTGGCGGGCGCACATCGTCGACGACGAGCCCGTGGAGGTCCGCATCGTGCGGCCGAAGCTATCCGAGATGCGGTTCGGCGAGCTGATGCAGAGCCTCAAGAAAGGCGTCGACATCGAGGATCTGAGGAGGGCTGAGCGTGGCTGATATCGAGAACCTGAAGCGGCTGGCTGAGGTCGCTAAAAATCTAATGTGGAAAGAGCTTGTCGATGCGTCGCGCCGACCTGGGGAAATATCGAATGCCTTTATGAAGGCCGCCAACCCCGCCGCCATCCTGGAGCTGATCGCCGAGAACAAAGAGCTTTGCGAAAGCCACGACCGTCTGCTGTCAGCGAACTTGAAGCTTCATCAGGAGCGCGACCGGCTTCGTGATGAGTTGACGAGGATCAAGGCTGAACAGGGGGCGAAGCATGCTTGAGTCGTCACGATTACGCGAACTTTTCGACTACAACGCAGAGACAGGGGTTTTTATCCGCAAAGTGCGGACAACCAATAACGTCAAGGTTGGGCAGGTAGCGGGCTGTATTCGTCCTGATGGGTATCTCGGAATCTATGTGGATAACCAATCTTACCAAGCGCATCGCCTTGCGTGGCTCTATGTGCATGGCAGATGGCCTGACGGCCAGATCGATCACATCAATGGAATTAGAACAGATAACCGCATTGCTAACTTGCGCGATGTTTCACATGTAGAAAATGGCAGAAATCAGCGCCTAGCCAGAAATAACACTTCAGGCGTGAACGGCATTCATTGGTTCAAGCGGCGCAATAAGTGGCGAGTTGAAATCACGGTAGATAGGAAAAAGCGGCACATAGGCTACTTCGAAAATCTTGAGGACGCAGTCGCTGCCAGAAAAGCTGCTGAGCAGTCATTCGGGTTCCATGAGAATCATGGCCGAGCCATCGACGCCGCGATGGGCAAGGGAGGGCGCGCAGATGACTGACCACATCATCCGCACCGAGCACGACCGCCGCCGGCTCATCGCCTTCCTGCAGGGCCTGGACCTGACCAAGCCGCGCAAGGTCTCCATTGCCGAGATCCGCAGCAAGCGCAGCGATGCCCAGAACCGCCTTCTCTGGTCGTGGAACGGGCTGATCCAGCGGCACCTGCGCGATTCGTTCGGGCAGATCGCCAGCGCAGAGGAGTGGCACGAGATCCTGGTGGCCAAGCTATGGCCGGCCGAGGTGCGCCCAGTCCATCTACCGGACGGCACCCGCTACCGCGTCGGCCGAGCCAAGACTCGCGGCTTCAGCATCCCGCAGATGACCACCTATCTGGAGTTGCTCGACCAGTACTGCGCCGAGCACCTGGGCCTGCTGCTGCCGCACCCCGAGGATTTGATGCTGGCGATCTACGGCGAGAGGAGGGCGGCATGACCAAGGCCGAGAAGCTCCACCTGTCCCGCGTTGCCGGCCTCGGCTGCATCGTCTGCCGCCAGGAATACGGCCAGCGCTCGCCGGCCGCAATCCATCACATCCGCGCCGGCCAGGGAATGAGTCAGCGCGCAAGCCATTTCGAGGTCATCCCGCTTTGCAGTCTTCATCACCAGAACGGCGGCCATGGGGTCGCCATCCATGCCGGGCAGAGGGCCTGGGAGGCGAGATTCGGCACGGAGCTGGAGCTGCTGGCTCAAGTGCGCCGACTGCTGGAAAGGGAGGATGCCGCGTGAAAGCTGAATACGTCGCCTGGAACCGCAGGCTGCTGGAAGAGATGGGGCTGATACCGAGGGGTGAGAACGAATGAATGCTGCCAGCCAACTTGAAACTGTGAATTTCCACGGCGACGAGCTCTCCGTGGTGATCGGGCCGTCTGGCGAGCATCTCGTCGCGATGCGGCCCATCTGCGAATACCTGGGGCTGCAATGGGAGGCGCAGCTCAAACGAATCAGGCGTCATGAGGTGCTCAAGACCTGCGTGTCCATCATGGACATGCAGATGCCTGGAGATGACCAGCGTCGCGGGATCGTTTGCCTTCCCCTCGAGTATCTAAATGGCTGGCTATTCGGCGTGGATGCCTCCCGCGTCAAAAAGGAGATCCGGCCGAAGGTAATCGAGTACCAGCGCGAGTGCTTCCAGGTGCTGCACGATCACTTCCATGGTGGCGGCCACGCCAGGAGCGCCATGCAGGCCCTTGGCGAAGCCATCGCCCTCATGGAGGCCGACAAGCGCGTTGCCAGCCTGAGCGGCATGGCCCTGGCCCGCTGGAAGAAGATCCGCAAGGAGCACATCAAGGCGGTCGAGCAAGCCACTCGCCGAGCTCAACTGCTGCTGGGGTTCTGACCATGAGCATCCGCAACCTGGAGTGGACCAAGGGCGCCCCTGAGCGGCTGGAGCCGGGGATGGTGGTGCTGATCGATAACTGCGTGCTGCTGGTTGGTAACGCCTCCCCGAGCGGGAGGCTTTGGGGTGGCCAGGCAAGCGAAGAGGATCTGGCGACTGTTGACGCCTGGGCCTGGCTGGTCAAGCCGCACACGCTCGAATGGATCGCCGACATGGCCAAGGCGCACGGGGTGGGCAGATGAAGGCCTGCCCGAAGTGCGCCGGCCCGCTGGTCCAGCTGCGGAGCCTCAACCTGCGCATCTGCAACGACTGCAAGGCCGAGTTCGACTGGAACCTGAAGCCGGGCCAGCCGCCGCTGATCACCAACAACCGCGACAGGAGAGCCAAATGAAAGCCCACGAGATCCTGGAAGCCGGCATCAGCCACATGAAGGACCGTGCCGCCACCTACGACAAGCCCGAGGGCGAGCGCAGCATGAAGGCGACGGTGGAGGCCTTCAAGGTGATCACTGGGCATGAGCTGACAGAGGAACAAGGCTGGCTCTTCATGGGGCTGCTGAAGATGGTGCGCAGCCAGCAGGGCTCGTTCCGCGCGGACAGCTACGAGGATCTGGCCGCCTATGCCGGGCTGATGGGCGAGGCGGCCCATGCGGAGCGTGCACAGTGAAAATTTCCCGCATCGACGTGATTGGGCAGAACGGAAATGACGGAGAGCACTACAGCAACGAGCCGTTCGGAGGCCGCTGGCTCATGGAATTTGGCCTTATCGACTGCGGAGAGCCGCCAGCAGATCGAGGCGCACAAGGCAGCCTGCCTGGCGCGCTGGAAGGCCGCGCAGGAACTGGCCTGCCAGATCCACGCCCAGCGCAGGGACAAGGGGAACGGATGGCGGATGTGGGCGGAAAGGGAATTGGTGGCAAGGCCGGAGCTGGAGAGGGAAGCGCGGGAGAAGCTGAACCGGTTGATGAAGGGGAAGGGCATTGACGGTGATCGGCATTGATCCAGTACCGAAGCCGCGCATGACCCAGCGGGACAAGTGGGCCAAGCGGCCTGCTGTCCTGCGCTACCGGGAGTTCTGCGACCAGGTGAGAGGCGCCGGCATGGCTCTCCCGGAGAGCGGGGCGCACATCGTGTTCCATCTGCCGATGCCGACCTCGTGGAGCAAGAAGCGCCGGGCCGAGATGGCTGGGCAGCCGCATCAGCAGAAGCCCGACGTCGACAACCTCGCCAAGGCGCTCCTAGATGCCTGCCTAGCCGAGGATCAAGGCGTCTGGGACGTGCGGGTGACGAAGCGCTGGGCAGAGCAAGGCGGAATTGAGATTCGACAGGGGGAAGTAGCATGAAACTGATCAGCGCTCGGCAAGCGTGGGGCGACGCTTACCACCATAGCCAGAAGTCCATACTGGAAGCTGCCGCTCAGCGGGCAGAACTTGAGCTGAAGAAGGATCGCATTCGGGCGAAGCGGATAGAGAAGGGCCGCCAAGTGATGCCGGCTAATGAGACTAGGTGGGGCGTCGATCATTCCATTGCACGCTGCGAACACATGCTTGCCGCTGGTCTTGTGCAGTCGGCTATCGCCACCCTGGCCCCACCTCTCCAGCATCTGGGGCATTTCCTGTACTCGCCGATCGCCACGGGCATCGACCAAAACCGTGCCCACTCTTACCTGTACTTTTCGACAGACCTGCCGAAGATGCACAAGTCCAGGCAGGAAACGGCATACTGGCTTGCCTTGGCTGCTCTGTATTCATGGCGTGGCATGGTCAGTGGCCAAGAAGAATGGTGGCCAGCAAAGATCGCTGGCTTTCTGTCGGACTACGGTGGAGTCAAGATCTACGTATCTCAGTGGGCGAGGGATTGGGCTGATACGTGGGAGGCCTTTTTGAGCAAGGTGAATGAACTTGACGCGAAGGCGCTGGCCCCTGTTGCAAACGTGGTGCAAAAACAGCGGGAAGCTGCTTGACTTTTTGTCGAGGTTTTCGATACCATTTTCCCATCATGTGAAAGTTCGCCATGACGGATTTTCATAGTGTTGTTGCGTGGTGGAGCAGTGGTAGCTCGTCGGGCTCATAACCCGAAGGTCGGCGGTTCGAGTCCGTCCCTCGCATCCAATCAAGGCCCCAGCCGTCGCGCTGGGGCTTTTCATTTCCGGCGCACCCAGGCGACGGCAGAAGTCACTGCCAGCGACAAGCGAAACAACAGCCGGGCTCGTCACCCTGCGCCAATCTATTCCAGGCCCAGCCATAGCGCTGGGTTTTTTCGTTGCTGGGGGCAGGAAAAGTCGACGGCGGTAGCGCTTGTCCTATTGGACGACCGGCAAGCCCCGCGGCCGAACGCCATGCCCATCCAGCCCATCTCACCTACAAGGCTCATCTGCGGGCCGGTAGAGAGGTGCGTATGAATATGCAGTCGCAAGACAACCCTCAGAAGCAGGAAGATCCGGGCAGCCCGATTCCAAAGAGGGAGCCGGAGCCAGGAAAGCCGCTCGAAGATCCAACAGAGCCCGAGACCCTGCCAACCGACCCGGACATCAATGATGGCGAGCCGCTTGCCTGATCTGAGTTGATTTAAAACACACTAAGAGCCCCGACTTCGAGCGGGGCTTTTTCGTTCAGGCTGCCTCGACGGAAACAGACAGGCGCTTGCCGAGAGCTGCCAAGGCCCGCTCGATCTGCTCCATCTTCGAGGTGTGCAGAAAGTCCACCAGGCGGTCGACGGCAACCGGCTTGGCGTCCAGCAGGCGGCACAGATCAGCCTTGCGCATGCCGCGCTCCATCATGGCGTTCCAGAGGGCGATCTTGGCGACGGTGACGGCCGGCAGGTGCACGACGCGCTCGCTAGGCTCGGGATCCGAGGCTGCCGGGATCGGCCGGCGCTGGTCGACGTAGATGCTCAGGGCAGACTCGATGCCGTCGATGGCTTCGCGGAGCGCCTCCTCGATGGTATCGCCATAGCTGTTGACCTCGGGCAGGTCGCGGCAGGTGATCGCCACGCCTGGGTTGTCGTCGGTGTGCAGGGTCACTGCGTAGTTGTACATGGATCCTCCTGGGTGATGAATTCTGCGAGCGGCGAAGGGGCTCATTCGAGCCCCAGTTGTTTGATGATTCCTTTGCGGGTCGGCTCCTTCATTTCCTTACTGCCGTGGTCCGCGAAGATCGTCGTTTTGCCGTTCGGTGCAGTGACTTTCCAGTGGCTGCCTTTGGCAGGTTCGAACGTCACCCCTTGGGCCTTCAACCATCGCCTGAACTCGCTGTACTTCATCACCTCGTCTCGTTTGTGTTGATGGGGTTATTATGCAACACAAATGATGTTAATGCAACACTTTTGATTATTTTTATGCCGCCAAATCCTGTCACCCTCCCAGCGGTGAGGGTGGCGCCCTATTGCCCCGCGCGGGGATATCGAGATGCCCATGCCAGAGAAGTCTCCCGAGTTCTGGGTCGGCGTCGTGTTAGCCCTTCGTGAGCAAGGTCTGGCCATGATGCTGACATTCATCCTCTCCTACCTCCGGATCAGGCTGTACGGCGATCAGCCAAGCATCCTGCGCTCGCTGCTCGAGGCGGCGGTCGGCGCGCTGCTCGTGATGATCGTCGGCCTTGCCGTGAAGGAAGCCGGACTGAGCGTGGCGTGGACCCTGTTCACTGCCGGCTTCGTTGGCATCCTCGGCATCGAGCAGGTGCGCGTCCTGGCCAAGAAGTGGGCCGCGCGGAAGGTCGCCGGCTGATGGCCTGCGCTGCGTGTGAGAGACGGAGAGCTTGATTGGAGTAAGCAATGACCACGAAGCAACCCGACTGGGAGGCCATTGAAGCGGCATTCCGGGCCGGTTCGTTGTCCATCCGCACTATCGCCGATCAGCATGGCATCAGTGACACGGCAATCCGCAGTCGCGCCAAGAAGCACGGCTGGCAGCGAGACCTTACCGAGCAGGTTAGGCAGACCACAAATAGCAAGCTGGTTCGCGCAGAGGTTCGCAGCGATAGTTCGCACGAACAGGTGCGAACCGACGCCGAGATCATCGAGGAGGCCTCCGACGCTGCCGCTGCCGTTGTCCTAGCTCACCGTTCCGGCCTGGCGCAGTGGCGTGGCATCGCCAACAAGCTGTGCGTTGCCCTAGCCGAGATGGATGTCACCGCAGAGAACCACGACAAGTTCGCCCGGTCGCTGAATGCCGGTGTGGATGCCCAGCTGAAGGTCATCAAGGGCGAGCGGCAGGCCTACAACCTCGACACCGAGGAAGGCGACAAGACGGTAGGCGATCTGTCCGCCCTGATGGACGAGCTATCAAGCGAGGCGTGACCCGTGGCGATGAAGGTCGAGCACCTGAAGTTGCTTCGGGACAAGCTATGGCGGCTGAACAACCTCTACTTCATCACGAACAAGCAGGGCAAGAAGGTCCGCTTCCGCATGACGGCGGAGCAGCTGGAGTACTTCGAGGGCCTGCACACCCGGAATATCATCCTCAAGGCCCGCCAGCTCGGTTTCACCACTGAGCAGTGCATCATCCAACTGGACGCAGCGCTGTTCGAGTCGGCCAAGTGCGCCCTGATCGCCCACACCCTGAACGACGCCAAGCGCCTGTTCCGGGAGAAGATCAAGTTCGCTTACGACCATCTGCCTGCTGAGATCAAACTGGCCAACCCGGCGCGCAACGATGCGGCCGGCGAGTTGGTGTTTGCCAAGGGCGGCTCGCTGTACGTCAGCACCTCCTTCCGTGGCGGCACGCTGCGCTACCTGCACGTCTCAGAGTTCGGGAAGATCTGCGCCAAGTTCCCGCACAAGGCGCGGGAGATCGTGACCGGCGCCTTCGAGGCGGTGGCCACCGATTGCTTCGTCACCATCGAGTCGACGGCAGAAGGGCGCGCCGGGTACTTCTTCGAATACTCCCAGACTGCCGAGAAGCAACAGCTGGCAAGACAGCCGCTGGGCAAGCTGGACTGGAAGTTCTTCTTCTTCAGCTGGTGGAAGAACCCGGAATACGCCATCACGCCGAACGGGCCGCTGCCGAGTCGGCTGGTGGATTACTTCGCCGAACTGGAGGCGAAGCACAGCATCGAGACGACGCCCGAGCAGCGCGCCTGGTATCACGCCAAGGAGAAGACCCTCGGCGAGGACATGAAGCGGGAATACCCGTCGATACCGGCCGAGGCCTTCCAGCAGTCGGTCGAGGGCGCCTACTACGCCAAGCAGTTTGCCAAGCTCTATGCCGGACAGCGCATCGGCGAGCTGCCAGACAACGGCCATCAGCCGGTGCACACCTTCTGGGATATCGGTGTCGGCGACTCGACGGCGATCTGGTTCGTTCGGTTCGTCGGAGAAGAGTTCCACGTCGTCGACTACTACGAAAACAGTGGTGAGGGCCTGCGGCACTACATGAAGGTGTTGAAGGACAAGGGCTATGCCTACGGCGAGCACTGGGGCCCGCACGACATCGATAACCGCGAGTTCGGCAGCGATGGCAAGACCCGCCGCGAGCTGGCCAGGGAGGGCTACGAGATCGATGGCCAGAAATACAGCATCCGGTTCAGTGTCGTCCCGAAGCTTGGCGTAGACGATGGCATCGACCAGGTGCGCGAGATCCTGCCGAATTGTGCCTTCGATGCGGCCACCTGCGAGGATGGCATTGCCTGCCTGGAGAACTACCGCAAGGAATGGGACGACAAGCGCGGCTGCTGGAAAGACAAGCCGCTCCATGACTGGTCAAGCCACGGCGCCGACGCCTTCCGCTACTTCGCGGTGGCGATGAAGCGGCGCAAACCCGTAACGCATACTCAACCTCTCCGGATGTAACTCATGAGCAACGACCCGAGCCAAACCATCCCCGCCGTGGATGCCATGCGCGAGGACTGGGCGGTGGTCGCGCCGCTGATGGGTGGCACAAAGGCCATGCGCGCCGCCGGCAAGCTGCTGCTGCCGCAGTACCCGGCCGAGGATGACGATACCTACAAGACGCGCCTGAGCCTCTCCACGCTTCTGCCGGCCTATGCCGAGACGGTGGGCAACATGACCTCTCGCGTCTTCGCCGAGCCCCTGCAGTTGGGCGACGATGTGCCCGAGCAGATCAAGACGCTGTGCCTAGATATCGATCGGGCCGGCAATGACCTCAACAGCTGGGCGGTGGAGTGGTTCAAGGCCGGCCTGAGCCATGGCCTGTGCCACGCGCTGGTGGACTACCCGCAGACTGGCGAGCTACGCACCCGGGCAGACGAGATCGCCGCCGGCGTGCGGCCTTATGCTGTGCTGATCAAACCCGAGCAGGTGCTTGGCTGGCGATCCGAGGGCGGCCAGCTGACGCAGGTGCGCTACATCGAGGCGGTCGAGGAGCCGGACGGCGAGTTCGGTGTGGCCTGCGTGCAGCAGATCCGCGTGCTTGAGCTAGGCGCTTGGCGTATCTATCGCCGGCCTGATAACGGCGGTGCCTGGGTGCTGCATGATGAGGGCACCAACAGCCTGTCGCGCATCCCATGGGTGACCTTCTACGCCGGGCGCACCGGGCTGATGACGGCCAAGCCGCCGCTGCTCGAGCTGGCCCACCTGAACGTCAAGCACTGGCAGTCGCAGAGCGACCAGGACAACCTGCTGCACGTCGCCCGGGTACCGCTGCTGTTCATCTTCACCAACGATGAGCAATTCCAGCTGGTGATCAGCGCCGGCAGTGCTACTCGCATGCCGGAAGGTGGTGATGCCAAGTACGTCGAGCACACCGGCGCCGCGATAGAGGCCGGCCGGCAGTCGCTGCTGGACCTGATCGACGAGATGCGGATGGCAGGGGCCAAGCTGCTCCAGAAGGACAAGCAGCAGACCAAGACGGCCACCCAGGCAGAGGAGGAGGCTGCACAGGACCTGTCGCCGCTGGCTCGCATGGCGGCTCAGTTCGCCGACTGCCTGGCCAATGTGCTTCAGCTGATGGCCGAGTACCGCGGAGAGGCCAATGGTGGCTCGGTCGAGATGCGCGGCAACTTCGACACCGACTACGCACCTGAAGTGAGCTTGCCGCAACTGCTGGCCATGGCCAATGCCGGCCGGTTGAGCGACGAGACCCTGTTCGCCGAGTTCCAGCGCCGCGGGGTGATCAGCGATGAGTACAGCTGGCAGGACGAGCAGGCGCGCATCGCTGAGCAAGGGCCTGCGCCGGGAGCGCTTTGATGGCAACTGTCAATGAGATCCTTGCCGATGAAGCGGTCGGTCATGCCGTAGACCTGCAGCAATACTCGGCCGGCGTCTTGCAGCGCATGGTCGCCCTGCTGAATGCCGTGGATACCGACCTGGCGGCCGCGCTGGCCGAGGCGCTGGAGCGCATGCCGGCCGAGTCGTTCACGGTCGAGCGTATGGATGCGCTGCTGGCATCGGTCAAGGAGCTGAACGCGCAGGCTTATGCCGCGGTGTCTCAGGCGCTGGAAGGCGAGCTACAGGCCCTGGCCGAGTACGAGGCCGGCTACCAGCTGAGCCTGTTCGAGGAGGTCATCCCCGAGCCTGTGCAGGTGCGATTCCCGATTGCCTCGGTCACGCCGGCGCAGGTCTACGCGGCGGCCATGTCGAGGCCTTTTCAGGGGCGCTTACTGCGCGACTGGGCCAGCCAGATCGAGGCGGGCAGGATGACCAAGATCCGCGAGGCGGTGCGTGTTGGCTACCTGGAGGGCGAGACGGCCAGCCAGATCGTGCGGCGCATCCGTGGTACCCGGGCAGAGAAGTACGCCGACGGCATCCTGCAACGTCCCAGGCGCGACCTGATGGCCGTGGTGCAGACCGCCATCGGCCACACGGCTTCCGTTGCACGCGAGCAGTTCGTCGAGACGAACCAGGACATCATCAAGGCCGAGCGCTGGGTGAGCACCTTGGACAACAAGACCAGTGAGCCCTGCCGCATTCGGGACCGGTTGCAGTACGCGGTCGGCACGCACAAGCCCGTCGGCCACAAGATTCCATGGCTGGCCGGTCCGGGCCGCATCCACTGGAATTGCCGCGCCACGTCAACGCCCGTCACCAAATCGTGGCGTGAGCTTGGCATCCCCATCGACGAGATGAGCCCGGGCGAGCGGGCCAGCATGGACGGCCAGTTGCCGGCCGAGACAACCTACAGCCAGTGGCTGCAGCGGCAGAGCGCGGCCCGGCAGGATCAGGTACTCGGCCCGGAACGTGGCCGGCTACTGCGGGAGGGGGGCCTGAAGCTCGAGGATTTATACTCGCCCACCGGCCAGTGGCTGACCCTGGATGAGCTGCGCAAGCGAGACGCCGAGGCATTCACGAGGTGACCAAGCCGACTGGCGGAACCAAGCAGCTGCTGTGCGCGCTGTGTTTCCTGCGCGGGGAGCGAGTCGTGCTCTGCTGAGTTACTGATTGACCTCAAGACCAGGCCACGCGCCGGGTTTTCCATTTTTGGCCCAGCCATCGCGCTGGGCTTTTTTATGCCTGCAGTTCGGATGGACGGGGCGTCACTGGGCCGGATGGCTCAACAGCAAATGGCCGGATGGCCGGAGAACGACGAGATGAAACTGAAACTGGACGAGCAAGGCCATGCGGTGCTGCAGGATGGCAAGCCGGTGTATGTGCACGACGATGGCAAGGAGGTGGCTTTCGACGCCCCCGCAACCGTCGCCACTATTACTCGGCTGAACTCTGAAGCCAGGACCCACCGCGAAGGCAAGGAGGCTGCCGAGAAGGCGCTGAAGGCTTTCGAGGGGATCGAGGATGGTGCTGCCGCCAAGAAGGCCCTGGAGATCGTTGCCAACCTCGATCAGAAGAAGCTGGTGGATGCCGGCGAGATCGAGAAGGTGAAGGCGGAGATCGGCAAGGCCTATCAGGCTCAGCTGGAAGAAGTCAGCACCAAGGCGCAGGCGTTCGAGAAGCAGCTCTATGACGAGAAGATCGGCGGGGCATTCGCCCGTTCTAAGCTCATCGCTGAAAAGCTGGCCATTCCCGCAGACCTCGTGCAGGCCCGTTTCGGACAGGCCTTCAAGATCGAGGACGGAAAGACCGTCGCCTATGACGCGCAAGGCAACAAGGTATTCAGCCGTGCGCGCCCTGGCGAACTGGCCGACTTCGACGAAGCGCTGGAAACCCTCGTCGAGCAGTACCCCTATCGCGACCACATCCTCAAGGCATCCGGCGCCAATGGCGGCGGCGCGCCGGCAGGCAATGGTGGCAACCCCGGCAAGAAAACCCTCAACCGTGCTGCATTCGATCAGTTGGACCCTGCCGGCAAGGCCGCGCATGTCCGCAGTGGCGGCGCGGTGATTGACTGATTCAGGAGAATCCCATGAGCAATACCCTCACCGGCCTGACGACCACCATCTACAACGCCCTGGATGTCATCTCGCGCGAGCTGGTTGGCTTCATTCCGTCTGTGTCGTCCGACATGACCTACGAGCGCGCAGCCGTCGGCCAGACCGTCACCTCTCCAGTCGCTCCGGCCGCCACCGCCAGCGACATCACCCCGGCCGTGACCCCGCCGAACGATGGCGACCAGACCATCGGCAAGGTGGACATGACCATCACCAAGGCCCGCCGCGTGCCGGTGCGCTGGAATGGTGAGGAGAAGCGCGCCCTGGACAACAACGGCGCCGCCTACAACGTCATCCTGCGCGACCAGTTCGCCCAGGGTATGCGTGCTCTGGTCAACGAGGTGGAGGCCGACCTGGCCGCCCTGCACCTGAAGGCCTCCCGCGCCTACGGAACCGCAGGGACTACTCCGTTCGCCAGCTCCCTCGGCGACACCGCCCAGATGCGCAAGATACTGGCCGACAACGGCGCCCCCATGGGCGACCTGCAACTGGTGATCGACACCGGCGCCGGTGCCAACATGCGTACCCTGGCCAACCTGACCCGCGCCAATGAGGCGGCCGACGACAACCTGCTGCGCCGCGGCGTGCTGCTGGACCTGCACGGCTTCGCTATCCGCGAGTCGGCGCAGGTCAAGACCGTTTCCGCTGGCACCGGCGCATCCGCCACCACCAACGCCGCCGGCTATGCCGTGGGCGCAACCACCATCACTCTTGCCTCTGCCGGTACTGGCACCGTCATTGCCGGCGACGTGATCACCTTCGCAGGCGACTCGAACAAGTACCTGGTGGTGACTGGCGATGCCGATGTATCCAACGGCGGTTCCATCACCATCGCGGCACCTGGCCTGCGCAAGGCCATCCCGGCCTCGGCTACCGCTATCACCGTGACTGCGGCGAGCACCCGCAACATGGCATTCGCCCGCTCAGCTATCGCCCTGGCCACCCGTGCACCGGCACTCCCAGACGGCGGTGACAGCGCTTCCGACCGCATGGTTGTGACTGATCCTGTCAGCGGCCTGTCGTTCGAGATCTCGCTCTACAAGCAGTACCGCCAGATCCAGTACGAGATCGCGTTATCGTGGGGCTGCGCGGCCGTGAAGCCCGAGCATATCGGCCTGCTGCTGGGTTGATTGATTGCCTCCGGGGCTTCGGCCCCGGTCTTCCCCTGACAGGAGGGCACCATGAACACCGTGAAAGTGAAGCCTTGGGGCAAGGATCAGGGCGAGTTCGTGCTGATCAATGAGGACGACTTCGATCCGAAGGCCCATGAACTGCTCGAGCCTGTCTCCAAGGACAGGCCTTCTTCCAGGCGCACCGTCAAGGCTGAGGTAGGCGAGGGGGCAGAATGACGACTGTCACCCTATATCCGGGAAATGCTCTGTCCGTTCAGGCGGACAGCGTCTCGTCGGGGCGCGTCTACCGCATGCCGACGCCTGGTGCTGCGCCGATCAATGAGTCGACCGGCATCGCCGTCGGCGAAACCCGGGTGTTCGGCCCCTTTCGCGATGTGCGGAACTACGACGTCGTGAGCGAGCGAGGGCAGCTCACCTATGCGCTAGCTCCTGCCGAGCAGGCTGTCTCGGCCCAGCAGGTGCAGGAACTCCGGGCTTCGGTATGGGGAGACAGCCGAGGCCGGCACAACTGGAACACGGGTAACACGAACGTTCCCGCTCCTTTGGCGCGCGGCTGGCTGTGGTACTACGAGACGCTGTCGCAATGCGTCCGCCTGGCCCACGATTTCGACCAGGCGGTGCCGGGCGACCTGATCAGCGACCTCTGGTTTCGCATCCAGAACGATGTGCCGAATGCCTACGGTGTGCGGCCGAGCCAAGTTCCTCCCGGGGTGGCATGTCTGCTTATCGGTACCAACAGCGTAAATGCTGGTGTGCCTCTCCCCGAGATGCAGCGGGTCTATCTGCTCGTCCTAGAGTGGCTGATCAAGCAGGGCCATAAGGTCCAGGCCGTCGCCGAATGGCCGCGCGGCAGCGATGCAGCCAACAGCGGCCTGCTTACGCCCGACAATCAGAAACGGATGTACGCCTTCGCCGAATGGATTCGCGGTCTGCGCGGACGGCCGAACGTATGGATCGCTGATGTGTGGCCACGGACTGCCGATCCGGCCTACACCGACTGCCGGCCGCTGCCCAACATGCTCAATGAGGATGATCTGCACAGCGCGCCCGGTATCAGCTTCGTTACCGGCGACGAACTGGCCAGGGTGGCCCGCGAGGAGATGGCCCTGCCGCGCTTCAAGCTGTGCCCGTCGAGCAATGGTGACCAGTACGATGCTGCGCTCAACCCGCGCGGCTGCCTGAACGTCAACCCGATGTTGGTTCAGGGGACGGGCGGAACACTGGGCGCCAATGCTGCCGGTCTCGTCCCGCAGAACTACACCCTCAGCGCTTCAACCGGACTGACCGTGACAGGAAGCTTCGTGGAGGTGGTGATCAATGGGGTAAAGCGCAAAGCCTACCGAATGGTCGTGACCGGCACGCCGACGGCAGCCAACAGCTATGCCTCGCTTCGGCAGACAGGTATGCATACGAAGCTAGCGGTTGGCGATGTGGTCGAGTCGGGCTACGAGGTCTACGTCAACGATAACCACGTCAATTTCGGATCGCCTGGGCTCATGCTGGACCCCGGCACGACAGCCCTGCGCTGCCATGGCGGCCTCTCCCTGACGGGAGATCGGCAGATGCCGGCCGAGGTGGTCAAGGCCTTCTATGGTGTACCGCGCGCCGCAGACTATCCGGTGGGCAATTCGCTGCCGGCCTCGCTGGCCATCGACCTGCGCCCGTATTTCACGGCCTCTGGCGTGGCCTCCAGCCTGACCATCGACCTCCTGAGCGTATTCGTCAGGAAGAGGTGACCGATGACCGACTACATCACTGTCTCGCAGGTGGACGAACTGCTGGGCGCCGGCTGGGAAGGCACTGGCGACAAGGATCGCGCCGTGCTGATGGCCAACGCCTGGCTGTCGGCCAAGCCGCTGCCGGAGTTCGACGAGGTGCCGGCGGCGGTGGTGCAGGCCGGCGCCGAGGTGGCCCGGGAGGCCGCGGCCGGCAAGCTCTATGCGGCGACAGAGGTCGGCGTGTTGAGCAAGTCGGTCGAGGCCGATGGGGTGTCCAGCAGCAAGACCTACGTCGCCGGGGCGCGCGCCGTGACCGCGGGCGAGGCCTTCGCCATGGCCCTGCTGGCTCCGTACCTGTCCTATGGGCAGATCAAGCTGGTGAGGGGCTGATATGGGCCTGCGTGACGATCTTCAAGCCGATCTGGCCGAGGCCTTTGATGGCGATTTGGCCGATGCAGTGACCACCTTCACGGCGTCGCACCCGGGGCCGCCGGCCTACGATCCGGCCACCGGCGGGGTGACTGCCACCCCGATCGCCTACAGCGGCCGCGGCGTGTTCGCCGGCTACCGGCTAGACCAGGTCGACGGCACGCTGATCTTGGCCACTGACAAGCGCCTGACGGTCCTACAGAACGAGGTGACGCGAGCGCCGGCCGTGGGCGACACCATCGCCGGCATGCAGGCGGTGCGCGTTGAGACCGATCCGGCAAACGCCACCTGGCGCGTCCAACTGAGGGCCTGACCATGTCCTTCGAACTCGACCTGCGCGCCTTCATCGAGAAGGCCAAAGGGAATGCGGATGAAGTGGTCAAGAATGTGGGCATCGGCATCCTGACCAAGATCATTTACCGCTCGCCGGTGGGGAACCCCGATCTGTGGGCTGTTAACTCGATTGCCAAGCAGTACAACGAAGAGGTGTTCCGCTACAACGCCGAACTGCGGAAAAATCCTGAGAATTTGACGAAGGCTGGGCGGCTTAGGCCGGGCCTGAAAGTCAACGACAGCATGGATATCAAAGCGCCTGAGGGCTACGTCGGTGGACGCTTCCGGGGCAACTGGCAGGTGACCTTCGGCGTGCCGGCCTCTGGAGAGACTGGGCGCATTGATCCCAATGGAGGGGATACGCTCGCGGCCGGCATTGCGGTGATCGCTGCCTACAACAGCAGCATCAATTCAATCTGGATAACAAACAACGTCCCGTATGCGATTCCGCTTGAGTATGGCCATTCGAGTCAGGCACCACGGGGTGTTGTCCGCGTCACCATGGCTGATGCACCGCAAGACATCAATCGCGCCGTTCAGGAGCTAGACCGTTGAGCCAGAAGCTGATCCGCAGCCTCTACGAGCAGCGTCTCGCTGCCTGGGCCGCTGCACGATCGCTGCCTGTGGCCTGGCAGAACGTGCCGTTCACGCCGCCGGCGACGGGCGTCTACCTGCGCGCCTTCCTGCTGCCGGCCGATACTGACAGCCTGGACCTGGAGGGAGCGCACCGGCTCTACACCGGGGTATTCCAGATCAGCATCGTCGCGCCGAACGGCAATGGCTCGGGCGCTGCCGAGCAGTTGGCTGCCGACATCGATGCCGAGTTTCCCCAGAACCTGCGCCTGACCTCCGGCGCCTTCGCCGTGCAGATCGTCTCGCCCTGCAGCCAAGGGCCGGCAATTCCGGGCGACGTCACCTACATGATTCCGGTGTCGTTCCGGTACCGGGCTGATGCCACTTGATAGAACTCTGCGTCGACTGCCTTGCCTCAATACAGAGTGTCCGTTGGATAAGCACTGCTGTATAGGAGCGACCATGTGGACAGATGAAGACAAGTTCGATCTTGAACATCAAGGCCTCCTTGATAGCGAGGCCGACAAGTCTCTGAGGAAGCTTGAAGATGATGGCCTCGACTATTCGTTCGAGGACGAAGTCTTGGAAACCCTGGTAGAACTAGAGCCAGAAGATGAAGACGGCTGGGATGAGGACATCGAAAGCTGGGATGACCTCTAGCCAACATTTTCCCTAAGAGCCCGCCCTGTGCGGGCTTTTGTCTTTCTGAGCCCCGCCCTGAGCGGGGTTTTCTTTTTCGCCGCAAGGCAACCAAAAACGCAGCCTAGATCGGCCAATCGAAAACCGGTGTCCGCTCATCCGCCGGCCCGGCTGCGCTCCTATTCGACTGATGGGCGAGGTAACGCCATGAGCAATGTCATCCCGTTTCACTACCAAGGCCAGCCGGTGCGGTTCAACAGCGACGGGTGGATCAATGCAACCGATATCGCGGCAGGTCACGGCCTGCGGCTTGATAACTGGCTGCGCAACAAAGAGACAGAGGCTTACATCGCCGCGCTGGCTCGCCATTTAAATACCTCAGATTCGAGGGATTTGATTCGTGCCCAGCGCGGCCGCAGCGGCGGCACCTGGCTGCATCCGAAGCTCGCTGTGGCGTTAGCCCGCTGGATTTCGCCTGACTTCGCCGTGTGGGCGGACCTGCACATCGACGCATTGCTGCGCGGCGAGCTGACCGAGAAGCAGCAATTCGACCGGGCCTGCAAAGCACTTTCCGATGGCCAGTCGATGGCCAGCCTTAATGCCAAGGAACTAGCCAAGTGGCGATGGCGCAAGCCGGGCCTCGAGCACGAAGTCGACCACTGGCGTCACCAGCTACAGCTGACGCTCGGCTTTGATGCCGCCTGACCACACAGAACACCCAAACACCCGCTCCGGCGGGTTTTTTATTGCCCACGAAACGCCGCCGAGGCGGCATAGGAGACATTCATGGGATACAAGCTCCCTGACGGCGGCACATTCCAACACGCCGCCACCTACGGTAGCCCCATCGCCTTCAGCGCTATCAGCAACGCTGCAGAGGCGGTCGCAACTATCGCCAGCGGTACGCTCGCGGCTGGCGATATCGTCCTACTCGAGTCCGCGTGGAGCGCCCTGAATGGTCGCGTAGTGCGCGTCAAGGCTGCGGATGTCACCACCGTTACTCTGGAGGATATCGACACCACCAATACCAGCATCTATCCGGCCGGCTCAGGCGCTGGGAGCATGAAGAAGGTCGAGACTTGGGTGCAGGTCCCACAAATCACCGGCCTGGATTTTTCTGGCGATGAACAGCAATACATCGACGTTGTGTTCCTTGAGGACCGCCAAGGTCGCCAGGTCCCCACAGAGCGCTCGGCTGCCCTCATGACACTGACCGTGGCTGACGATCCGAGCCAGGCTTATGTGCCTGTCCTGCGGGCGGCAGACGATGGTAAGCAGGTACAGGCTGCGCGCCTGAATCTGCCTGGCAACGACACCATCTTCTATGGGGCCTTCACTTCGTTCTCGCGACAGCCGACCGTGGCCCGCGGGAATGTTCTGACTCGCACCATCAGTCTGGCCCTACAGGCCGAGCCGACTCGCTACAGCGCCTAAGGAGCTCTACCCATGGCTGTGAAATTCAAGCTGGTCCCCGCACCGACCTTCAAGGCGAAGGTCAGTATTCCGGTGCACGGCGGCGAGGCCGTGCAGGTGGAGTTCGAGTTCAAGCACCGCACCCGGGACGAGATGGCGAAGTGGCTGGAGGGATCGTCCGGCCGCAGCGACGTCGATTCTCTGCTGGACGTGCTCGCCGGCTGGGAGCTGGACGACCCGTTTGGTAAGGGGTCCGTCGAACTCCTGGTGCAGAACTACTGCGGCGCCGCGCCGGCCATCGTCGCGCGCTACGTTGACGAGCTGATTCAGGCCCGCCGGGGAAACTAGCCGAGGCCGCACGCAGGCTCTACGAGGGCGGCCCTAGTGAAAAGGAACTGGCCGCCTTCGGCTTCTCCAGGGAGGACTTTGCAGGGGAAGCCGAGTTTGCGGTGTGGCCCGACAACTGGCCGGCCCTGAGCGTGTTTCTGGACATGGACACCCAGTGGCGCGTCGGCATGTCCGGGCCTGTGGGACTGGACTACTCCGCGCTGGAGCCGGTCATGCGCCTGCAGGGCGTGAAGAAGCGCGCCCGGCAGGACGTGTTCGCCGCGGTGCGGATCATGGAGGCCGAGGCGCTGAGGGTGATGCGGGAGCAGGCGAAGTAGGGGGCGGGGCCTCGATGGATAGCCCCCGGCGCTGGGCCGGGGCTGTACTTGGTCAGGCGTGAGCGGCTTCTGCTTCGGGAACCAGGCGAACCTCGACACGCTGTCCGAGCGCCCTGGCGGCATTGGCCAGGGTCGCCAGGGTCATGCTGGCGTCGCCTTGATCGAGCGCGCGGTCAACTGCGGCGCGGCTGGTGTGCATGCGGGCTGCGAGAGCCTTTTTGGTCACTTTCTGGGCCTTCATGGCTTCGGACAGTTGCCAGGCGATGACGCGCTTGAGGGCGGCAGCGGAAACCTCCTCAAGAAGGCCTTGTTCTGACAGGAAGTCATCGAAGTCTGAGCCGATGTGATTGTTCATGTGCGGTCACCTCATAACCTTGATTTGCGCTGTTTGGCGGTCTTCAGGTCGCCTGGAGGGGTTTTCTGGCTTTTCTTGATGAAGCCGTGCAGAAGCACCATTTCGGTATCGACCAATGTGAAGATCACCCTGGCGATGGTGTCGCCAAGGTCGGTCCTGACCTCCCATAGCCCAGGTTCTAGCTTGCGGACTACCGGCATACCAATGGGCCAGCCGAGTTGAACGGTCTTGATGTCCATGCCGATCAACCGGCGCGACTCCTTGGGCAGGTCAGCCAGCCATTCGCGGACGGGCTCGTTTCCCGCTTCAGTGCGGAAGAATTTGACGCCAAGGATGATGGGATTGTCTGCCATGCAGGCAGTGTATCAAAAATGATGCACACGGCAAGCTTGCGCATGGCCTAGCGATGGGTTTTGGCCATGGCGTTTTGGCGTAGCCCCGCGCAAGGCGGGGCCGGGTAGATTTCAACCGAGAGTCAGGTAGGTGAAAGCATGAATCAAGACTGTTGGTATGAGCTGACAATCCATTCCCTTGGCTTGGAAAGCGGCGGCAAGCAAGCAGAGATATCCATATTTGAAGATGGCATAGAGATCGATCGGCTAGCATTCCGTGGCAGGGTATCAATGGAGGGGCCTGGCTACCGAAAGTTCTACAGCGGGCGTCCTGGCCTCACTGCCGAGGCAGCATCAGGAGATTTCGAGTTCACGTTCAGGCCGATCAGTCATCAGCGTTTAGGGAAGATGACAGATTCGCCCCAGCATCATGCCTAGCCAAAGCTGACAAAGTCGTCGCTGCCAAGGCGGTGCGATCCGTACTTGGCCGAATAGCCTTCTCCTAGACGAGCAGCCTCGATCTCTGCCACTTCTTTCGACGCGTAGATGTCGATGAAGCTCCAGGGGGCATTCCTTACCACGGCCCACCCGAGCACCCAGCCGGGATTGTCTGGGTCTTTGGGGAGGGCTTTCGACAGGCTCTTGATTGACATAGCGAGTCCTTTGGATGGGTTATTCCTTGGTCTGGCAAGGCGGGGCCGGGCGGGCGGGCGGATTAGGTCTTGATCAGTCTAACGATCCGGCACTTTAGGCCAAGCGCCATGAGCACAGGAATAGTAAGCCGCTGATGCGGAGTTAGCCGATCTTTGACTTTGACTTCGACAAGCATGACCTCTTTCCCATTGGTAATTTCAAGGTCTGGCCATCCATTGCTAAGGCTGCCGTCTTGTCTGGCATAAATTTCAAGAAGCGAATGCCAGAACTCTCCTGGGATAGCTGACAGGTATTGATCGATATGAAGACCTGAATGGGGAGTTTTTGGCCACACTTCGCCATGCGACTTGGCGACGATGTCAAAGTCACCTTGAATCACGCAGGACGGAAGAGAAAGCCTGTAATCGATGAGTCGATGCATTTCCTCAATGGGAGCACGAGGGACCTCCTTGCTATTGGCAAGCATTCGATCAAGGCCGGCAGCCGTCATGGGGATCAAGTAATGAATCGCATGGCATAAGGGGGTGCTGAGAGGGTCGACTGCCTTATAGGGGTTATGCTCTATAAGGTATGGAAGAAGCAGGGCCCGAAAGATGCACCGGATTGTCTGCCCTTCCGAATGGATTCCGGTCCAACCGTTCTGTGACAGCAGGGTTAGGGCAACCTGCTCTGGAGATCCTTCAAGTGGTATGGAAATCTTTTCTTCCTTGATAGGCCATCCGCTTGATGGGCAAGGAAGCTCAGAGACTGGAGCGTATGCCTCGGGGGAGAATGGATTGATAGGCTTTCTGGGCACAGAATCTGGAGAAAAAAGCGATCTCAGATATAGCTCGTTCTCTCCAAAAAATTGCATGGTGTCACGTAGGTAGAGAAGCTTCTCGCCTTTGGTCACGTTCTCAATTGACTCTACCCCGTCCCTCACTATGGCCATTCGAATCGCGAACTTATCTTCTGTAGTCAGCAGAAATTTCGGATCGCTTAGGTCTGTGGATGTCTGTTTTACCCTTGGGCGGTCGTGATCTTGGTTAGGCGTGGCGCCTGTTACGGCTATCGGGCTGCGTGAGAGTAGCCCCATGAAACGCTCAAGCAGGGACATGACCGGTCCTTGGCAATATCTGGTGGATTATTCCTGGCGGTAACGCTTCGCTGGCTTTGGCCCGTGTCCGTTCCAAGTTGGTCGTTTGCCTTTTTCGCGCCCGGTTGTCTCTAACCGCTGAAAGACCTGCGTAATCGCCTGCTTAATGTCGTCGGCGGTATAGAGCTTTTCGGGCTCATCGCCGGCCTTCATGGCTTCAATCACTTCAAGGTCTTCCTGATTCATTTCGCTAATTTTGGATAGATCCTCGAGGTGGAAGCTTTCTTCCAGGCGAGCAAGGATCTCGGCAGTCGCCGATCGCTTGTTTGCCTGAGCAGCTGCCGTGACCCGATCCCGCAGGAACTGCGGGATGCGGAGATTGAACTGAGGGTCAGTGCGGCTCATGGACATCTATCCAAATGACAGGCGATTTCGGTTTACAAAAGCATGCATCACCGTGCTATTGACAGCAATGCATCACGGTTATAGGATTTTGCTGCATCACGGTGATGCATTTGGAGGCGCAATGAGTAGAAAAGACCCGCAGGTAAACATGAGGATCCCAGAGGAGCTGCTGGAAATCCTTGATGAGAAGGCAAAAGCAAACTGCCGAAGCCGTACGGCAGAGGTGATCTTCAGGCTTAAGCAGTCGGTGGAGAGCGATGAGCAAAGCAAGCAGGCAGCGGCCTGAAATGAAAAAGCCCCAGCGTGTACGAGACGCCGGGGCTTCGGAAGACAACGTCAAAACCGCACAGGAAATGAACGTCATGAGCAAGAATAGCACAGCAGCAACCCAGATCATCCCCTTTGACTTTCGCGGGGAGAGCGTCCGCGCCATCCCGATCAATGGCGATCCGTGGTTCGTGGCATCCGATGTATGCCGCATCATTGATGTGGCAAACACCACGCAGGCCTTGCAGGCCCTGGATGACGATGAACGGTCTATGTTCAACATAGGTCGTCAGGGAGAGGCCAATATCGTCAACGAATCTGGCCTGTACACCTTGATCCTTCGCTGCCGCGACGCAGTGAAGAAGGGCAGCAAGCCGCATGCATTCCGCAAGTGGGTCACTGCCGAGGTCCTCCCGGCCATCCGCAAGCATGGCCGCTATGAGGACGCCAAAGGCACCATGACGACCTTGGTTGGTGATGTCATCGGCAGCACGGGCGAGATCGTCCTTGATCGGGTGATTGAGCAGAAGGGATCCCGGATTGACCCGGCCCTGCAGCGCAGCTTCAAGCACACGATGAAAAGCCGCCTTCGCACCCGATTCAACGTGCAGAAGACATCGCTCATCCCGGCCGACCAACTGGCAGACGCTTGCAACTTCATCGCCGCCTATGCCATCGAGGGTGAGTGGATGGGCAAGGAGCCTGAATCTGGCCACCTGCTGACTGATATGCAGCTCTACGACGTCTGGTTCGTGGCGCACCATTTCGAGCGCCTCTACGAAATCTTCAAGCGATCCAATCTGCACGTGCACCTGGGCGGCCTCGGCAGCCGTATCGGAAGCGATATGATCGGCCACTTCCTGGACGGCTACACAGGCGTCATCAAGCTCAAGAAGCTGGCCACTGAGTTCGACGCCGTGCAGCGCCGCCTTGGGCTGAATCGGTATTCCGAGAGTCGTGGGGTGGCAGCATGAGCGCGCTGATGACCAAGCCTGTAACCATGTCTTCCCGCGAGATCGCTAAGCTGACCGGGAAGGAGCATAAGAACGTCCTTCGCGACATACGCGAAATGCTGGATGCTTTGGAAAAAGATGGCTCAGATTTGAGCCATGTCGGCGAGGACAAAGACGCGCGCGGCTACACGAAACAGTTCCATCTTGACCGCGAGCTGACCGAGACGCTGGTGACCGGCTACAGCATCCCACTTCGCCATAAGGTCATCCGCCGCATCCATGAGCTTGAGCAGAAGGTTCCAGATCATGTGCCTGCGATCGCTGCAGACATGCAAGATACTGTCTCGGCTCTACTGCTTATCGGCGAGGCCATCAAGCAGGTTCCGGGCATAAAGCCGGGCATTGCCATGGCTTGCACCCTGGGCATGATCGAGGTGAATACCGGGCTTGATGTAACGGAGGCCCGCAAGGCGCTTCCGGCCAAGAACGATCCGGTATGCGACCTGAATGCCACAGCCCTCGGAAAACTGGTAGGGATGTCTGGCAAGGCCGCAAACCTTGCTCTGGCCGGAGCAGGCCTGCAACTCAAGAATGATCGTGGCGACTGGGAGCTAACCGAGGCCGGCCGTAGGTGGGCTGAGGCAATGCCGTTCGAGCGGCGCGGGCATGCAGGTTATCAGATCCTGTGGAATAGAGACGTTCTTGGGGTTCTTGGGCTCGACGAGCCTGGGCCGCAGGTGGCTTAATCCACCGGCCAAGGACGGCCACCGAAGTGTGTTCCCCGCGTGAGCGGGGATGAACCGGATGTGCAGGACAAAGTTGGTGATTTCGTTGCCTGTTCCCCGCGTGAGCGGGGATGATCAAGGGCCCAGCCTAGCGCTGGGCTTTTGTGCTGGCGGTTTGGTACTCTCCCGGCTTTCGACTGGGGAGGGAACCATGCGCAAGATCATAACCATCAGCATGCTTGCTGCTGCGCTGTGCGGCTGCACGGATGGCGACATTAGCAAGGCCAGGAGCGAGCTGAAGCGCAAGCTGTACGATGGGGATTCGGCGCAGTTCCGCAATGAGCAGGTCTATCGCGTGGACGGCATAACGACCGTTTGCGGCGAGGTCAACGCGAAAAACAGGATGGGTGGCTATACAGGGTTCCAGCCGTTCGCAGTCGCAGCAGGCGTCACTGTGAACATAGGGGCAAGCGCGACACTCGACTGCCAGTTTGCCGAAGTGAATTCGCGCCTGAAGAAGTAAGGCGTACAAGCAACAACAGAAGCCCGCCGCTGAGCGGGCTTTTTCATGCCCGGAGGAAACCAATGGTCGACATCGCTAGCCTGTCCATCGAGATCAACACGCGTGATGTGGCTAGGGCTGAGTCGGCGCTCAACGACTTGGCTCAGGCAGGAGGTCGCGCGGAGTCTGCCGCTGGTGACGTGCGGGACTCCATGCGCTCAGTCGGAGAGAGCGCCGGCCGGGCAGGTGCTGCGGCGGCTGCGGCTGCTGGCGGCCTTGACCGAGTATCTGCGGCATCCCGGCGGCAGGCCGACATCATGCAGCGTGCCGGACTATCCGCCGGACAGTATGAGCAGGCAATGCGGATGCTGCCCATGCAGCTCACTGACGTGGCTGTCAGCATAGCAAGCGGCATGCCAATCTGGATGGTTGCAATTCAGCAGGGCGGGCAGGTCCGCGATTCGTTTGGCGGAATCGGCAACGCTGCTCGGGCTGTTGTCTCCACGCTGGGACCGCTGAATCTCGCCTTTGGTGGCGTGGCGGCAACCCTTGGCGCGCTGCTTCTGGCCTACCAGCAAGGGCAGAACGAGGCGCAGGCCTACCAGCAGGCTTTGGCCATGACCGGCAATGCGGCCGGCACCAGCGCAGATCAGCTGGCCAACATGGCTCAGGCCATGGATGAGATGGGCGGCACGCAGCGGCAGGCGGCCGCAGCGCTTACCGAGGTCGCCGCTACCGGAAAGTTCGCCTCCGACCAGATTCAGCTGATCGCCCAATCGGCCATCGACATGGAGCGCGCTACCGGGCGGGCCGTATCGGAAACCGTCAAGGAGTTCGCCAAGTTGGCGGACGAGCCATCCAAGGCAGCGGCCACGCTCAACGAGCAGTACAACTTCCTGACCGGTAGCGTCTACGAGCAGATCCGCGCCCTGGAAGAACAAGGCCGCACCACTGAGGCGGCCAAGCTGGCGACCGACACCTACGCCGCGGCGGTCCAGCAGCGAGCAGCCCAGGTAGAGGGCAGTCTCGGTCTACTCCAGCGCGGATGGCGATCAGTCACCAGCGCTGCCGCCGAGGCATGGGATGCCATGCTTAATGTTGGGCGGCCGGACACGCTTGAAGAGCAGTTGGCCGCTGTTGAGGAGCGCATCAAGACCGCCCAATCCCGCACCGGGATGCAGGCCTCAAGAGGCGCATCGGAAACCATGTCAGGCCTAGAGCAAGAGCGCACTAGGCTTTTGCTACTGAAGGAGCAGCGCGACACCGAAGCTGCATGGCAAGGAGAGCTGGCAGGTATCAACAGGGATTCGGTTGATTCCCAGCAGAAACTGAACGCCGCGCTTGATCGATCAGCCAGCAATGCCGACAAGCTAAAGCAGCGCTATAGGGAAATCGACGAGCAAGTGAAGGCTGCCGCCGAGACTGGCGTCATCTACTCGGAGGCGCAGATCCGACAGCTTCGAGAGGCTGCGGAAAAGCAGTTCAGTGATCCTGCTCCGCGCCGCCAGCGCGCCTTCACCGACGACGCCGCCACCCGCATGCTCCAGCAACTGCGCGAGCAGGAAGCCAGCCTGCAGGCCCAGCTAGCCGGAAACGACAAGCTGACCGCAGCCCAGCGCGCCCAGGTCGAGTGGGCGCAGCAACTGGCCGACCTGAAAGAGAAAAAGATCCTCACTGCAGACCAGAAGAGCCTGCTGGCCAACCAGGGTGCAATCACCGCCCAGCTTGCCGAAAATGCCGCCCTTGAGGAGCAGATCAAGGCCAGGGACAGGCTGGCCGAGCAGGCCCAATGGATGGCCACGCTGCAGGAGCGCGTCGGTAACCGCCAGAACGCAGTCGACATCGCCGTTCAGGGCGTTGGCCTGGGCGACCGTGCCAGGCAGGAGCTGGAGCAGGTCAACGCCATTCAGCGGGAGTACGCCAAGAGCCGCGAGGAACTGGCCCGTCAACAGGGCACCGCCAACGGCCTGCCCGAAGATCAGTTCAAGACGCGAATAGACGCTCTTCGGGCCGCCGAGGAGCAGGAGATTGCCATCATCCAAGAGGGGGCTCAGCGCAAGAAAGAGGCTGAGGCCGATTGGACGAATGGGCTCAGCAGTGCTTGGCAGAACTACCTTGACGAGCAGACGTCAGTCGCAGCGCAGAGCGAGCAGCTATTCGCCACCGCATTCGGTGGAATGGAGGAAGCGCTGTTCGGCTTCGTCACCACCGGAAAGCTTTCCTTCCAGGATCTGCAAAAGGCTTTCGTGGGTACCGCCCTGCAGATGCTGATCCGCTGGGCGACCGCTCAGGTGAGCATGGCGGCACTGAACGCCTTCACCTCAATGGCCGCAACCCCGATTGTCGGTCCGTTCGCCGCTCCGGCTGCTGCCGCGACGGCCGCGGCATCGGCAGCCACCTTTGCGGCAGATATCGCCTCAGTCGCTGGCATGGCCCACGACGGCATCGACTCTGTGCCGCGCGAGGGCACCTGGCTGCTCGACAAGGGGGAGCGCGTCGTGGATAGCCGCACGAACCAAGACCTGAAGCAGTACCTGAGCGGGCAGCAGCAGGGTGCAGGCGGGATGAACGTCGTGGTGAACAACTACAGCAACAGCCGGGTGGAGACTCAGCGGAACCGGAGCGGAGAGCTTGAGGTTGTCATCAGGGCCGTCGAGGACAGGCTCGTTGGCGGCATCGCTGCCGGTGATTCGAGACTCGGGACGGTGATGGAGCGCTCGTATGGCATGCAGAGACAGGGGCGATAAATGATCGAGTATCCAGACTACCTGCCGATCCCGCTGCGCGACTCGTTCGGCTATCAAGCCATATCGCCGATGGTCCGCTCGGATCTGCAGAGCGGCAGGGCCAGGCAGCGGCGCAGGTTTACGTCTGTTCCGACTGTCGCCTCGGTCCAGTGGCTGATGACGGACCTGCAGGCGCGCATGTTCGAGGCATGGTTCGAGGAGGTGCTTGTATCGGGCTCCGAGTGGTTCGAAATGCCACTCAAGACGCCTATGGGCGGCCTGCAGAACTTCGCCTGCCGCTTCACCGACATCTACCGCGGCCCGACGCTGGTCGGCGTCAGCCTGTGGCGGTTCACGGCTGAGCTGGAGCTGCTCGAGCGGCCGATCCTGCCGCCAGGCTGGATCACCATCGCGCCAGACTTCATTCGCTACGCCGACATCTTCGACCGAGCGCTCAATCAGGAGTGGCTGCAATGACTATCCTCGCCAGAGTTTACGCATCCGGCGGGCCCGAGGTGATCATCCCGACCATCGAGCTGACCTGCGCGGCCTGGGCCGAGCCGATCCTGATCTGTGCGGGGTTCGAGGACCAGGTGTGCACGACCGAGGACGCGCGCACGCTGGCCTTTATCGCCGCCGGCATCGACGTGGCACTGCCGAAGAAGGGCAGCAGCGGGTCGCAGACGCTGACCTTCGCCATCGACAACGTCTCCGGCGAGGCCCAGGCCAAGATCGACGCCGCGCTGGAGGCCGAGGAGCGGGTGACGCTGATCTATCGGACCTACCTGTCCAGCGATCTGAGCGCACCGGCAGAGCCTCCTCTGCGCATGACCGTGATGGGTGGGACGATCACCGGGACGCAGGTGCAGATCCAGGCCGGCTATTTCGACCTGATCGGCGTCGGCTGGCCGCGTGACCTCTACACGCTCCAGTTCGCCCCGGGCCTGCGCTACCTGTAACGCGAGAGCAAGCAAACCAGACCCCGCCATCGAGCGGGGTTTTCCATTTCTTGGCCTCGGCAACCGCCGGGGCTTTTTGTTTTGCGCGGTCTAGGGTCGCTCCTGAATGCGGGTGTTCGCTCATCCACCCGCCCGACCGCGCACCTTATTTCCCGGTGAGCGAGGACTACTTGATGCGCGAACTGACTTTCGGCGACTGCCATATTGAGATGATCACCCGCGACGGCGAGCTGTGGGCAAGGCTGCCCCAGATTGGGGCAGCCCTTGGCTACGCCAATCCCTACAAGGTCCAGCAGCTCTATGAGCGCAACGCCGACGAGTTCACCGATTCGATGACGGCGGTGATCGATCTGCCGTCCGCCGGCGGCATGCAGAAGACCCGCATCTTCTCCCTGCGCGGCGCCCACCTTTTGGCCATGTTCGCCCGCACCAAGGCGGCCAAGGAGTTCCGTCGCTGGGTGCTCGACATCCTGGACGCCCTGCACAAGGGCGGCGAGTACGTCATGCAGCAGTACCGGCGGGCGCGCGATGAACTGATGCAAAGCCAGGAGGCCGCCAGCGAGTGCGGCAAGGGCCTGAGCCGCTGGAAGCAGATCAAGGCGCCGCTGCAGGCCAGCCTCAACTATTGGAGCGAGCGCCGGCAGCTGGTACTCGCCCTTGAGTAGCTGGATCGATCGATACCTGGCAACGCCCTACCGAGACGGCGCAATGGGGCCGGACGCGCTGAATTGCTGGGGGCTCGCCCGGGCGGTGCGCCACGAGGTCTACGGCTTGCCGCTGCTGCCGGAGTACGGGCGGCACGAGAAGGCCAGCCCGGGCGCTCAGCGGGATTACCAGTTGCAGGCCGATCTGATGGAGCAGTGCGCGCCGGATCCGGGGGCCATCGCCGCCGTGTTCCGCGGGCAGCTCTGCATTCACGTCGGCGTGGTGATCGAGGCCGAGGGCCGGCTCGCCGTGCTCGAGACGAACCAGCGCACAGGCTGCCGCTGGCTCCGCATCACCGACTTCGAGCGCCGCTACCTGCGCGTCATCTACTACCGAGACAAGCCCAATGCCGATTGAAATCTACCCGTCGAAATTGGCCGGCGGGCCGCTTGAGGTCCACCAGACCGCCGAGCGCATGACGTTGGAGCAGTGGCTGCGCGCCAAGGTGCCGAGCTTCGAGGCTCGCGAGGCACCGCCGGTCAGCATCAGCGTCAACGGCTGCCGCGTGCCGCACGCCTGCTGGGGGGAGTTCCGCTTCCGCCCCGAGGATAAGGTTTCGATCTACATCGAGCCGGCCGGCGGCGAGCTGGTCATCGCTGCCGTGACGCTGCAGGCCGCGGTGAAATTCGTCACGGGCCTGTTCATGCCCAAAATGCCCAAGCTGCCCAAGAGCGCAGGGCAGGGCGACAAGCTGGGCGAGGCGAACGCCAAGGGCAACCAAGTCAAGATCAACACCCCGATCCGCGAGGTCGCGGGCCGGCGCAAGGTCTACCCGGACTACCTGCTTCCGCCCAGGCGCTACTTCGACGCGACCGACCCGAAAGCCCAGTGGGTTGACCTGATGCTGTGCATCGGCAAGGGCAAGTACCAGATCGAGCCGAGTGAAGTCCAGGTGGGCGATACCCCGATCATCTCGCTTGGCGAGGATGCCGAGTACACGATCTATCAGCCGGGCGCCGATCTGAGCGGAAATCCCGTGTCGACGTGGTGGCACTCTGCGACCGAGGTCGGCAGCACGTCGAGCGGCACGGCCGGCCTTGAGCTGCGGGCCACTTACGAGGTGGAGCCCGTGCCGACCGCAACTGCCTATCTGTTCAGCGGCGACACGATCACCATTCCGGCCGGTGCCGGAGAGTTCCCGGACGGCTGGGCGGCCGGAATGATCGCTCGAATCGAGGCCGAGTATCCCTACACCGTCATTGATGGCGGGGCATCGCGCGACATCATCGAGGCCGACTTCGACCAGCTCCAGCCCTTCGTCGGCATGCAGATCGAGATCGTTGGCGACAATGCGGGCCTGTACGAGATCGAGTCCTACACGCCAGGAAGCCCGGATCAGATCACGCTGAACTACCCAGACGGCTCGCCGGTGCTGGACCTGCTGACTGGCTCGCGGCTGATGGGAATCGGCTATGCCGGACTGCGGTACAGGCTCACAGCGGCGAGCACTACGGCTATCAGCGTCGAGCGCCTGACCGACACCGGCGGCACCGATCCGTCGACCTGGCCGGGATTCGATCCGCTGACCAGCTACGATGCGCTCATCTCGCTGGACGCCTCGACGCAGGAGGGAGACTGGGCCGGCCCGTTCGCCGCCTGCCCGGCCGGCGAGACGACGAATCAGCTGGAGTGGGACGTGTTCTTCCCCGGCGGCCTGATTCGCATCAGCAGCAAAGGCTCGCTGCGATTCAAGGATGTGACTGTCGAGCTGCAGTACAGGGACATGGCCACGGCCGGCGCATGGACAAGCGTCACGAAAACCTACTCGGCGAAGACGCTCGACCAGATGGGTTTTACCGAGGAACTGACGCTACCGGCGGCCATGCGCCCGGAGGTCCGCATCCGCAGGATCGGGGCAAAGAGCACCGACCCCAATACTCAGGACACTGTGCAGTGGTACTCGCTGCGCTCGAAACTGCAGGGGCCGACAAGCTACGCCGGTGCGACGACGATCGCTCTGCGCCTGCGCGGCGGACACAGGCTGGCATCGCAGTCCGAGCAGCTGGTATCGGTGATCGCAACCCGTGTGCTGCCCGTGCGAAACGGCGGCGCCTGGGATATCGAAACGCCGACGCGCGGGATCGCTCCATGGGTCGCGTACGTTGCAAAATCCATCGGCTATACCGATGCCGATATCGACTTCGACGAACTGGACCGGCTCGACCTCATCTGGCAGGACCGCGGCGACCATTTCGACGCCATTGTCGATGCCTCAAGCACTGTCAAAGAGACGCTCAATGACGCGCTAGCCGCTGGCTTCGCCGAGCTGACCATAAATCGAGGCCTGATCCGTCCGGCCCGCGATGAGCCGCGCTCTGTTTTCGAGCACATGTACACGCCGCAGAACATGACCGAGGGTCTGTCCAGGCAGTTCAGCGCGCCGCAGCCTGATGATTTTGACGGCGTGGACGTGGAGTACACGGATGGCGTGACGTGGCAGGTCGAGACGGTCGAGTGCCGCCTCCCAGGCGACATCGGCCGGCGCGTCGAGAAGATGAAGCTCGAGGGCGTGACCGATCGCACCAGAGCATGGCGGATCGGCATGCGCCGCAGGATGGAGCAGAAATACCGCCGCACGCAGTACAGCTGGGGCACTGAGCTTGACGCCTGGAACTCTGGCTACATGAGCTACTGCGCTGTCGGCGACGACGTGCCTGGCTACGGCCAGAGCGCGCTACTGATGAGTGTCGAGACGGTCAGCGGCGGCTATCTGCTGGAGTCCTCGGAGCCTCTGACGTGGGGCGACGGCTCGCACGTCGTCGCCCTGCGCCGGCCCGACGGAACGCTCTCCGGCCCGTATACCGCAACCAGCGTCGACGACTACCGGCTGACTGTTCCGGAGCTGGATTTCACGCCGGACACGAGCTGGAGCATCGAGCCGCCGCACCTGCTGTTCGGCCCCGTTACCCGCTGGAGCTACCCGGTGCTGGTCACATCGATCAGCCCGTCCGGCGACGGCGCATCTGTCGAGGCGGTCGGGTACGACCCGCGCATCTACACATACGACGACGCCACACCGGCCTAGCCGAAAACATCGATTCTCGAGCCCGCCACTGAGCGGGCTTTTTCATGCCCGGAGATTTTCATGGCCTATAACACTGGCAACGCGATCGGCAGTAATGACCCGCGTGACCTGTTCGACAATGCTGGAAACCTGGACAAGCTGGTCAATGGGCCGGCGCAGTCCTACCCGGATCGGCTCGGCGTTTCGCGCAAGTCGTGGGCGGGGATGGAGGCCGACTTTCAGGCATTCCTGCTCGCGTCCGGCTACCAGTTCCTCGGCGACTACGCCGCAGCACTGACGCTGACCGCGCGCAACCAGATCGTCCGCTACTCCGGCGAGTATTACCGTGCTGCCGCGGCAACCGAGCTGCCGTACACGCTGACCGGCACCTGGGCGACCGACGCGCCGTTTCTAGTCGCAATGGGTGATGCCGTGCTGCGGCAGGACCTGAGCGAGGCGGCGGGGGCCGCCATGGTCGGCGCGCTCGATATCACCGGCGCGGCCAGTACCGTCGCCGCTGAACTCGCCGCCCTGCGCGCAGACCAGTACGCACGCCGAAACGCCGAGAATCTGCGGGCCGCGTACAAGCGCATGCGGATCGACCAGCTTCCCGTCACTATCGTCTGCCAGGGCGACAGCGTGACGGGCGGTTACGACATCACGTCGCCTGACGTTATCCCCGGGCCGGACGGCGTAACACGCGCACCGATCACATACCCAGGCTCCATGCAGTACCTGTTGCGCCT
>NZ_SMMU01000028.1 GCF_004339665.1 Azotobacter chroococcum | reverse complement strand
GCTGCAACCCTTGCTCAACCTGATGCGCGACCGGCTGCTGGAAAGCCCGGTGATCCACTGCGACGAGACGCGGGTGCAGGTGCTCAAGGAGCCGGACCGGGATCCCTCCAGCCAGTCCTGGATGTGGGTGCAGACAGGGGGCCCGCCGGAGCAGCCGGTCGTCCTCTTCGACTACAGCCCCAGCCGGGCGCAGGCGGTGCCCTTGCGCCTGCTCGAAGGCTACCGCGGCTACCTGATGACCGACGACTACGCCGGCTACAACGCCCTGGCCGCGCAACCGGGCATCGAGCGCCTGGGGTGCTGGGCCCATGCCCGGCGCAAGTTCGTCGAGGCGCAGCAGGTGCAGCCCAAAGGCAAGACCGGGCGCGCCGACCAGGCCTTGGCCTGGATCAACCGGCTCTACGCCATCGAGCGCGACCTCAAGCAGGCCAGCGATGCCGAACGCCTGGAGGCACGCCGGCAACACAGCCTGCCGGTCCTCGCCCAGCTCAAGGCCTGGTTGGACAAGACCCAGCCGCAGGTCACCGCGCAGAATGCGCTGGGCAAGGCGGTGAACTACCTGGCCAGCAACTGGAGCCGGCTCATACGCTATACCGAGGCGGGCTACCTGCCGATCGACAACAACCGTGCCGAACGGGCCATTCGCCCGTTCGTCATCGGGCGCAAGGCCTGGCTGTTCAGCGACACGCCCAAAGGCGCGACGGCCAGCGCGCAGCTCTACAGCCTGGTGGAAACCGCCAAGGCCAATGGGCAGGAGCCCTATGCCTGGCTGCGCCACGTCCTCGAGCGGTTGCCGGCAGCGCAAAGCGTCGAAGACTACGAGGCGCTGCTGCCGTGGAACTGCACTCCGACGGCGCCACTGTAAAAGACCGGCTCGGCCGTTAACAGACGGGCTTTATGGATCGCTTTCGAACATTCAAGGCAAGGTCGTACTGATCACAGGTGCAAGCAGCGGGATTGGCGAGGCCGCTGCAAGGCTCATCGCTGCCAAGTGCCTCACCGCTCATGCCAGGCAGGAAGCCGCTTCCAAAGAAACGGCAGGGGCGGCGGTCTGCTCGGCATCCCGGCATAGATAAAGAAGACATGCTTAAAAGCCAGACGTCCGCTTTTGGCCGCCTTCTGCCTGTTGCGGAATCTGGGACGGCGCCGCCCATATCCGATCCGTTCGGGATGAATGCCCTTCTCAAGACTGACCCTCCTTCATGGCGAAGGCGGGGAATTGTTGCGGTCTTGCTCGAAAAGTTGCATGGGGCAAACCTCCTGGGTATGTCCCCACGCTCTCATGGCTGCGATAAATCCCAAGCCGACAGATTCAACCTTGATGAGGTTATTAGGCGCTCAATTTCAAAGTATCTTCAACGCCTTGAGACTTGCTTTGCCAAGCTCTAAACGTTTGGCTGCATCGGATGCTTCTCGAATATCCATATTCAATGCAAAAGGATAAATACGATTGCCTTTCTCAACCCATCCGACCCACCAGCCAATGCCAGCGCCTGGAACATTTTCCCAGCCCGTTTTTCCATACAGCTTCCAGTTATCACCTTGTTCTAAAGTGATAATTTCACGGACTTTTTTCTGCTGATCCTGGGAAAACGGCAATGTTTCCTTAGCCAACTTGGCAAGGAATTTGGTTTGTTCAAGAGCGCTGATTTTGAGCGGCCCGACCAACCAAAAAGTGCCAATACTCGTATTTGGGCCAATATCTTGATTTCCATAGCCAATTTTCGAGATTCCCTCCCTCATGCGCTCGGGCCCAATCCGTCGAGCAAGCTCCTGATAGATTGGAATGTTTGATATGGCAATGGCATCTCGCAGCCCCATATCTTTTTCCCATGCTTTGAAAGGCTGGTGATGCCCGCCGTAGGGAAGGACCTCATCAACATTGTCAACAGCACCAACTGAAAGCCCGATAAGTGTATTTGGAATTTTGTAAGTTGAGGCTGGAACAAATCTTGTTTCAGCACGAACTCGGTCATAGCCAACAAATTGGTCGGCCTCGACGTCATAAAGGACAAATGTGCCCTGAGCGTGTGCGGCTTTGAATAACTCTTCTATTTCTGAACTTTTTATCCACTCACTAGCGTGAGCTTGGATGGTGCTATAGAAGAACTGTAAGTGTGAGCAGGCGTTTCATATTATTCCTTTTACCTACGAGAAGCTGGGGATCGATCCGCGGAGCAAGATCCTGGTGTTCTCCGACGGGCTGGCCTTCATCGCGGCCGACGAGCAGGAGACCATCGACATCGCCGCCGGCGTGCGGGGTCTGGACGAGCAACTGAAACACCACAAGCGCCTGGATGCCGCACGGCAGGATTTCGTCCTCGGCAACGTCAAGGCCCGGCTGCGGATGGTCGCCCAGTACGCGATCGCCAATGCCCGCGGCGGGCTGGTGATCGGTATCGACCATGCCGCCGAGGCGGTGATGGGCTTCTTCACCAAATTCGGCGCCGGCGCCGGCGCCGGCGATCTCGCCCCTCTCGCCGGCCTGGTCAAGGGGCAGGTGCGCGCCCTTGGCGCCCACCTGGGGGCGCCAAGGGCATACGAGGCGACCCGACACAAGCGCGATCTGCCACTGGTACCCTGCCCCTGAGCGCGCCGGCCCTCTCCGGGAGCTTTCAAGCTATCTGGAGTCCGGCCGCGTATCGCCCTGCTGGACCGGCAGCCGGCAGCGCATCGACAGCCCGACGCCCTCGGCGCGCTGCGCTTCCAGAGAACCGCCGAAGCCCTCGACGATGCTGCGACTCATCGACAGGCCCAACCCCAGCCCTTCCGGCTTGCTGGTGTAGAACGGCGTGAACACCCGCTCCAGCTCGGCGTCGCTCAGCCCCGGCCCGCAGTCGCGCACCTCGATCGTCACCCGGCCGGCCTCGGCACGGGCCGTCAGCACGATGCGGGTGGGCTGGCCGGGATGGGCCTCATGGTTGGCGTCGATGGCATTGCGCAGCAGGTTGAGCAGGACCTGCTCGAGCAGCACCCGGTCGGCATAGACCGGTGGCAGGCCGTCCGGCAATTGCGCCTCGATCGTCACCTGGCCGGCACTCGCCTCCCAGCCACAGAGGCGCACCGCGCCCCGCGCCACCTCAGCCACGTCGAGCGCCTGCATGCGCCGCTGGCCCTTGCGCAGGAAAGCACGCAGCCGCTTGATCACTTCCGAGGCATGCTGGGCGTGCTCGGTGATGCGCTCCAGCCCCTGGGCCACGCGCAGCGCTGCCTGGGGATTGTGCTCCAAGGATTGCAGGTAGCGCTGGCTGGCGCTGGCGTAGTTGACCACCGCTGCCAGCGGCTGGTTGATTTCGTGGGCCAGCCCCGAGGCCAGCTCGCCGAGGCTGACCAGCCGCGCGGTATGCGCCAGCTCGTCCTGGTGACGGTGCTGCTGCGCCTCGCGCAGCTCGCGCTCGGTCATGTCGCGCGCCACCAGCGAGTAGTAGCGTTCACCGCCGATCGCGGAGTGCGCCAGCAGCACCAGCGAGACCGGCACCGAAGCGCCGCCGCCGGTCGGCTGCAGTCGCGCGTCGGCGCTCCAGGCGCCCTGTCGCTCGGCGGTGTTCCAGCCCTCGGCCTGCAGGCGCGCCAGGTCGTCACGGGCAAAGAGTCCGGCCAGTGACGGCATCGGCTGCCGTTCGCCGATCCCCAGGGTGCGCCGGGCAGCCGGATTGAGATAGGTGATCTGCCCGGCCGGGTCGATGAACAGCACCAGATCGGTGTTGGCTTCCACCACGCCGGCCAGCCGCCGGTTGTTCTCCTCGGCCCGCACCCGGGCGGTGATGTCCCGCGACACGCTGATCACCTCCACCACCGCGCCGGTGTAAGTGTCGCGGATCGCCCGGCTGGCCGTCTCGAACCACAGGTAGTGCCCGGCACGGTGACGAACCCGGTAGCTCATGGTGTGGTAGCCGTGCTGCTCGAGCGCTTCGCGGGCACAGCGCAGCTGCGTCCACTCGCGGACATGCACGAGTGTGCGTACCGGCTTGCCGCGCAGCTCCTCCGGCCAGTAGCCGAGCAGGGTCCAGGAAGCCGGCGAGGCGTCGAGGAAGCGGCCGTCGGGATCATGACGGGAAATCAGGTCGGTGGTGTTCTCGGTGATCAGGCGGTACAAGCGGCGCGCCCTGGCCGCCTCGCGCTCGCCAAGGATCTGTGCGCTGGCGTCCCGGCAGCGCGCCAGCACCCTTCCCTCCTGCGGATCGGGAACGAAGTTCCAGAGCAGGATCCGCTCGCCGAACTGTGCCTCGACCTCCTCGATGGCACGCCGCTGCTCCAGGCAGGCGCGCACCAGCTGCGCGTGATTCGCCGGCAGGCAACCGGCCAGCGCCTGCGGGCCAGACTCACCGAGCAGCGCCAGCAGGGCCGCGTTCAGCTCGAGGGGCCGGGCCTGGATATCCAGCAGCAGACTCGGTTGCGGGTCGAGCGCCAGCAGCGGCGAGACACTGGAAGGAACGGAATGCGTGGGCATGGGGTGTCTTCCGGCTGATGACCTGAGATCGCGGGGATGAATATAGTAAAAACACCATATCAATTCAGTAGTATTTACAGATTAAATAGAGATTGCTATATAGGTCCGCGAAGGATGTACCAGCCACCCGCCGGAACGGGGACGCTGGGAGGCAATAAGAGCTAACAATTAGCCTGAAAGGATAAAAACATGTCGATCTTCGAACAGGGGCTGTCACGCTCTGAAGTCAACCACGTCCCGCTTTCCCCGCTGAGCTTCATCGAGCGCAGCGCCGCCGTCTATCCGCACCGCCCCGCCGTGATCCACGGCTCGATCCGCCGCAACTGGGCCGAAACCTATGTGCGCTGCCGCCGCCTGGCCTCGGCCCTCGCCGGCCGCGGCATCGGCAAGGGCGACACCGTCGCGGTGATGCTGCCGAACATTCCGCAGATGCTCGAGGCGCACTTCGGCGTGCCGATGATCGGCGCCGTGCTCAATACCCTCAATGTGCGCCTGGACGCCGAGGCCATCGCCTTCATGCTGCAGCACGGCGAAGCCAAGGTGCTGATCGCCGACCGCGAATACCAGGAGGTGATTCATGCCGCGGTCGGCATGCTCGCCCACCCGCCGCTGGTGATCGACGTCGACGATCCGGAATACGGCGAGGGCCAGCCGGTCAGCGATCTGGACTACGAGGCGCTGCTCGCCGAGGGCGATCCCGAGTTCGCCTGGCAGTGGCCGGAGGACGAGTGGCAGGCCATCAGCCTCAACTACACCTCGGGCACCACCGGCAACCCCAAGGGCGTGGTCTACCACCACCGCGGCGCCTACCTGAACTCGCTGGGCAACCAAATGGTCTGGGCGATGGGCAACCATCCCGTGTATCTCTGGACCCTGCCGATGTTCCACTGCAACGGCTGGTGCTACCCCTGGACCGTCACCGCCCTGGCCGGCGCACACGTTTTCCTGCGCCGGGTCGACCCGCAGAAGATCCTCACCCTGATCCACGAGCACCGCGTCACCCATCTGTGCGGCGCGCCCATCGTGCTCAACGCGCTGGTCAACATGCCCGATTCGGCCAAGGCCGCCATCGACCATCCGGTCAACGCCATGGTCGCCGGCGCCGCACCGCCGGCCAAGGTGATCGGCGCGGTGGAGGAAATGGGCATCAAGGTCACCCATGTCTACGGCCTCACCGAAGTCTACGGCCCGGTCACCGTGTGCGCCTGGCACGAGGAATGGGACGAGTTGCCGCTGGACGACCGGGCACGGATCAAGGCGCGCCAGGGCGTGCGCTACCCGACCCTGGAAGGGGTGATGGTGGCCGATCCGCAGACCCTCAAGCCACTGCCGCGCGACGGCGAAACCATCGGCGAGATCTTCATGCGCGGCAACACGGTGATGAAGGGCTACCTGAAGAACCCCACCGCCACTGCCGAGGCCTTCGAGGGCGGCTGGTTCCACACCGGCGACCTGGGCGTCTGGCATCCGGACGGCTACGTGGAGATCAAGGACCGCCTGAAGGACATCGTGATCTCCGGTGGCGAGAACATCTCGACCATCGAGGTGGAAGGCGTGCTCTATCGCCATCACGGCGTCCTCGAGGCGGCCGTGGTGGCCCGCCCCGACGAAAAATGGGGCGAGACCCCCTGCGCCTTCGTCACCCTCAAGGCCGGCCACGAGCGGACCAGCGAGGCGGAGATCATCGCCTTCTGCCGCGAGCACCTGGCCGGCTTCAAGATCCCCAAGCGCGTGGTCTTCAGCGAACTGCCGAAGACCTCCACCGGTAAGATCCAGAAATACGTCCTGCGCGAAAGGGCCAGGGCGCTGTAGCGCCAGCCCTGATCTATTCCGCAAAACAGATCGAGAAGACATGGCGCCTGGCTCCGGCCGAGCGCCAGAGGTAGCGGCGCGCCCGAAGGGGCGGTCGCGAATGGTACAGAGACAACAACAACAATCCGGTGCCCAACGATGAACCAACCAATATCACTACATACCCAGAGTTACGACCAGATCCGCAACAATCCGAAATTCCACCAGCTGGTGCAAAGCCGCTCGCGCCTGGCATGGTCGCTGAGCGCTACGGTATTCGGCGCCTATTCCCTGTTCATGCTGACGGTGGCCTTCGCCCCGCAATGGCTGCATCAACCACTCGGCGAAGACACCCTGCTGACCGTCGGTCTGCCGGTTGGTGCGGCGATCATCGTCTTCTCCTGGCTGCTCACTGGCTGGTACGTGCGCAGCGCCAATACCCGTTTCGACGCCCTCAGCGCCCAGATCCTCAAGGAGAGCCAGCAATGAGTCCGCTTCGCGCCCTTGGCCTTGCCGGCCTCTGCCTGCTCTCCACCAGCGCCTTCGCAGCCCCAGTGATCGTTGCGGAAAAGCAGCCTCTCAACCTGCATGCCATCGGCATGTTCTTCGTCTTCGTCCTCGGCACCCTGGCAATCACCTTGTGGGCCTCCCGCCAGACCCGCTCCACGGCCGACTTCTACACCGCCGGCGGCGGCATCAGCGGTTTCCAGAACGGCCTGGCGATCGCCGGCGACTACATGTCCGCCGCCACCCTGCTCGGCCTGTCCAGCCTGATCTTCGCCAAGGGCTACGACGGCTTCATCTATACCGTGGCGTTCTTCGTCGGCTGGCCGCTGATCACCTTCCTGATGGCCGAACGACTGCGCAATCTAGGCCGCTTCACCTTCGCCGACATCGTCTCCTATCGCCTCGACCAGACCCGCATCCGCACCTTCGCCGCCTTCGGCTCGCTGACCGTGGTGTGCTGCTATCTGGTGGTGCAGATGGTCGGCGCCGGCCAACTGATCAAGCTGCTGTTCGGTCTCGACTACCCGGTGGCGGTGGTGGTGGTCGGCGCGCTGATGCTGGTCTACGTGATCTTCGGCGGGATGCTTGCCACCACCTGGGTACAGATCATCAAGGCGGTGCTGCTGCTCGCCGGCGGTACTACCCTGGCGCTGCTGGCAATGGCCCAGTTCGGCTTCAGCTACGAAGCCCTCGCCGCCCGCGCCATCGACAGCCACGCCATCGGCAAGGCGATCATGGGCCCCGGCTCGATGCTCGCAGACCCGCTCAACGCCGCCTCCATGTCGCTCGGCCTAGCCTTCGGCATCGCCGGCCTGCCACACATCCTGATGCGCTTCTTCACCGTGCCGAACGCCAAGGAAGCCCGCAAGTCGGTGTTCTACGCCACCGGCTTCATCGGCTTCTTCTTCCTGGTAGTCATCACGCTCGGCTTCTCCGCCATCGTCATCGTCGGCACCGACCCGCAGTACTTCGTCGGCGGCGACCTCAGGGGCGCGCTGATCGGCGGCGGCAACATGGTCGCCATGCACCTGGCCAAGGCAGTGGGCGGCAACCTGTTCCTCGGCTTCCTCTCCGCTACGGCCTTCGCCACCATCCTCGCGGTGGTTTCCGGCCTGGCCCTGGCCGGCGCCTCGGCGATCTCCCACGACCTGTACGCCACCGTGTTCAAGAAAGGCCAGGCCAGCGAGAAGGACGAGATGCGCGTGACCCGCATCGCCACCATCGGCCTCGGCCTGGTCGCCATTGGTCTCGGCATCCTGTTCGAGAAACAGAACGTCGCCTTCCTGGTCGGCCTGACCTTCGGCGTCGCCGCCTCGACCAACTTCCCGGTGCTGATCATGGCCATGTACTGGAAGGGCCTGACCACCCGCGGTGCTCTCTGGGGCGGCTGTGCCGGCCTGGTCAGTGCGCTCCTGCTGGTGATCCTGTCGCCGGCAGTATGGGTCACGGTGCTGGGCAACGCCAAAGCGATCTTCCCCTACGACCATCCGGCGCTGTTCTCCATGCCGCTGGCCTTCCTGGTCATCGTCGTGGTCTCCAAACTCGACCGCAGCGCTCGTGCCGAGCAAGAGCGGGCAGCCTTCGACGACCAGTTCGTCCGTGCCCAGACCGGCCTGGGGGCCGCCGCGGCCAGCGCGCACTGAGGGCTTGCGCGAACCGCGCCCTGCCGGGGACAGGGTGCGGTTCGCCGACCACCGCTCCTCTGGCGGTTAGTGCCGCCAGCACCTACTGTGTGCGGTACGGCCCGGGCGCACGGGTCGAAACTACCAGGAAATCAGCCAACCCCGTTAACACGGAAACCAAGCATGAACGATCATCTGAAGAACACGAGCGATCTGCGCATCGCGATCATCGGTGCCGGCACCATGGGCAACGGCATCGCCCAGGTCTGCGCGCTGGCGGGCCTTCCAGTCACCCTGGTGGACATCTCCGACACGGCCCTCGAGCGCGGTCTCGCCACCCTCTCCAACAACCTGGAGCGGCAGCTGAAGAAGGGCCTGATCAGTGAAGCGGACAAGCAGGCCGCCCTGTCCCGCATCCATCCGCAGACCAGCTACGGCGCCCTTGCCGGGAGCAGCCTGGTCATCGAGGCGGCTACCGAGAATCTCGACCTCAAGCGGCAGATTCTCGCCCTGATCGAGGAAGTGACGGAGCCCGACGCCCTGATTGCCAGCAACACCTCCTCACTGTCGATCAGCCAACTGGCGAGTGCACTGGGCAACCCCGAGCGCTTCATCGGCCTGCACTTCTTCAATCCGGTGCCGATCATGACCCTGGTGGAGGTCATTCGCGGCCTGCAGACTTCCGAATCCACCCATGTCAGGGCCCTGGAATTCGCCGAGCATGTCGGCAAGACCGCCATCTCGGTGCGCAACAGCCCGGGCTTCGTGGTCAACCGCATCCTCTGTCCGATGATCAACGAGGCGATCTTCGTCCTCCAGGAAGGCCTGGCCAGCGCCCAGGATATAGATACCGGCATGCAGCTCGGCTGCAACCACCCCATCGGCCCCTTGGCGCTGGCCGACCTGATCGGCCTGGATACGCTGCTGGCGATTCTCGAAACCTTCTACCGCGATTTCGGCGATCCCAAGTACCGCCCGGCCAGCCTGCTCAAGGAAATGGTCGCGGCCGGCTATCTGGGCCGCAAGAGCGGCCGCGGCTTTCACGTCCACGCCTGAGCCGCGCGCTCGACACCGGCCGCCCGGACCGCACCGGGCGACCGTTTCATGACAAGAAAACGAGGTCCGTCATGCCCGAATACCACGCCCCCCTGCGCGACATGCGCTTTGTCCTGCATGAGGTGTTTGCCGCCGGCCAGCTCTGGGCACGCCTGCCCGCGCTGGCCGGGACGGTGGATGCCGAGACCGCCGACGCCATTCTCGAGGAAGCCGCCAAGGTCACCGGCGAACTGCTCGCCCCGCTCAACCGCAGCGGCGACGAGGAAGGCGCGCACTGGGATAACGGCGTCGTCAGCACCCCGGCCGGCTTCCGGGAAGCCTACGCCACCTACATCGAGGGCGGCTGGGTCGGCCTGGCCGGCAATCCCGCCTACGGTGGCTTGGGGATGCCGAAGATGCTCGCCGTGCAGTTCGAGGAAATGCTCTACTCCGCCAACACCAGCTTCACCCTGTATTCGGCGCTGACCTCCGGCTGCTGCCTGGCGCTGGACGCCCACGCCAGCGAGGAGCTCAAGCAGCTCTACCTGCCACGCCTGTACAGCGGCGAATGGGCCGGCACCATGTGCCTGACCGAAGCCCATGCCGGCTCCGACCTCGGACTGCTGCGCACCCGTGCCGAACCGCAGGCCGACGGCAGCTATGCGATCAGCGGCAGCAAGATCTTCATCACCGGCGGCGAACAGGATCTGACGGCGAACATCGTCCATCTGGTGCTGGCCCGCCTGCCCGACGCACCGGCCGGCTCGAAGGGCATCTCGCTGTTCCTGGTACCCAAGTTCCTGGTCGGATCCGATGGTGCCCTCGGCGCGCGCAACAGCCTGTCCTGCGGCTCGCTGGAACACAAGATGGGCATCAAGGCCTCGGCCACCTGCGTGATGAACTTCGACGGCGCCACCGGCTACCTGGTCGGCGAGCTCCACAAGGGTCTGGCCGCCATGTTCACCATGATGAACTACGAGCGCCTGTCCATCGGCATCCAGGGCATCGGCTGCGCCGAGGCTTCCTATCAGAATGCCGTGGCCTATGCCCGCGGACGCCTGCAGGGCCGCGCCCCGGGTGGTACCCAGGCACCGCAGAAGAGCGCCGATCCTCTTATCGTCCACCCCGATGTGCGGCGCATGCTGCTGACCATGAAGGCGCTGACCGAGGGTGGACGGGCCTTCTCCACCTACGTCGCCCAGCAGCTGGACCTGGCCAAGCATGCCGAGGATGCCGACGAACGCCGCCGCGCCGAAGCGCTGGTGGCGCTGCTTACCCCCATCGCCAAGGCCTTCTTCACCGATACCGGACTGGAAAGCTGCATCCATGGCCAGCAGGTGTTCGGCGGGCATGGCTACATCCGCGAATGGGGGCAGGAGCAGTTAGTGCGCGACGTGCGCATCGCGCAGATCTACGAGGGCACCAACGGCATCCAGGCGCTCGACCTGCTGGGCCGCAAGGTGATGGCCAACGACGGCGCGGCACTGCGCCTCTTCGCCGAGGAGATTCGCGCCTTCGTCGACACGCCGGCCGCGCCCCGGCCGTTCGCCAGCGAGCTGCTGAGCGCCCTGGAACGCCTGGAGAGCATCAGCACCTGGCTGCTCGAGCAGGCCGGCAAGGATCCGGCACTGGTCAGTGCCGTGGCAGTGGAGTACCTGAACCTGTTCGGCTACGTCGCCTATGCCTACATGTGGGCACACATGGCCGCCGTGGCCCAGGCCAGCCGCGCCAGCAATGAGGCCTTCTACGGCGCCAAGCTGTCTACTGCCCAGTTCTACTTCAGCAAGCTGCTGCCACGCATCCACTCCCTGGATGCCGTCATCCGCGCCGGCAGCGCCCCGCTCCTGGAACTGGCCGACGATCAGTTCTGATTGCCCTCGGCAGCCGGCGGGGCCTTGTGCCGAGCCGGCTGACTGGCGGACTCCCGACCTTTACTGCAGCATGCCCATCGCTGCTTCCATCGAATCGCTCAGGTCTTCATCGGCCTGCACGTCCAGATCGGGATCGAGGCCAAGCTTGGCGAACGCCGCAATTCCCCTCCAGTCGAGCCGCGTGAAGGGATGCTCGGTACCGACATGGCTCAACAGCTCCGCTACCTGGACGATATCCACGTAATCCACCTGGGCAGAATCCCGGGCAAAGTTCAGGTATTCGCCGGGAACGCCGGCGATAGGGACGGGAAATTCCCAGCTGCGCAGAATCCTGTCGCCAAGGCTCGGGTGGGTCTGCTCGATGATCTGGTCGAGGACGGCTGGATCGGCCAGCAGTTCGTCGTGGGTTTCCGCATAGGTGAGAATGGGCAGAACGCCGATCCGGCTCACCAGGCCGGCCAGGGTCGCCTGGTCGGGCACCAGGCGGGTGTAATGACGGCAGAGCATGTAACAGATGCCGGCAACTTCGCTGCTTTTCCGCCAGACCTCACGCATCTTGCGGTCTACCACAGGTGAAGTCGCCTGGAACATCTGCTCCATGGCCAGGCCCGTGGCCAGGGTACAGGTATAGTTGATGCCCAGGCGACTGATGGCTGTCTGCAGGTCGGTGATTTCCCTGTTGGCACGCATCAGCGGACTGTTCGCCACCTTGATGAGCCGTGCGCTCAACGCCGCATCGTGTCCGATCACTCTCGCCAGGGCGCCGATGCTGATCTCCGGATCACGCGCGGCCTCACGCACCTCCAGCGCCGCCTCGGGCAATGTAGGCAATATCAGCTCATCGTTATCGATGGCCTCGATCAATTCCCGCTGAACCTTCTCGGCAAGCTCGCCCATCTCGTTTCTTCCCGCTCCTACTCATCAGTCAAGTTCGATCTCAGCAAAAGCATTCTGCCACCAGCCAAGATACGGAACTCATTGAGCAATCACGAAATTCGCATGTTACGAACCCTGGAGCGAATCAATCCCCACGGCCGCACGGTAATGGCACGAACGATGAAACTATCGATACAGACATGCTGGAGATCGGCGCCCTAGGTTAATACCGAGCGGAGCCATCCCAAACGCCGAGCCGGCACCAACGGTGCAAAGCGCTTGAAGACACTGTTCCATGAACCAAGGCGGCGGGGAAACATCCGCTATCGGGCGCCGCTGCGCAGCATCCAGAGCACCGCCTCGACGAACCAACGACAGTTGGGAGCTGATCGTCGAATGCCTTTCGTGGCATTCAGCAGGCTTTGTATACGGACCAATAGGGAGAATTGAGGGCCAAGCTAGAAATTTCAGATCAGATGAGGATCAACTCGAATCGCTGAAGCCCTTGATCTTACTGGTGCCCGGAGCCGGGATCGAACCGGCACGCTGTTGCCAGCGAGGGATTTTAAGTCCCTTGCGTCTACCAATTTCGCCATCCGGGCAGAACGCCTGCAGAAAATACCCCTGCGCAAAGCGCGCAGGAATATATACAACCCTACCTCATAAGACAAGGTAATATACAGCGCCTTGACAGCACTTAACTGAGCACATAAGCAAAAGCCCCTGCAAAGAAAAACTTGCAGGGGCTTTTCAAAAATGGAGGCCGAGGTCGGAATCGAACCGGCGTACACGGATTTGCAATCCGCTGCATGACCACTCTGCCACCCGGCCTTAAATCAAGAAACCGCCCAAGCGGAATCTTCACACAGAGAAAACTGGAGCGGGAAACGAGACTCGAACTCGCGACCCCGACCTTGGCAAGGTCGTGCTCTACCAACTGAGCTATTCCCGCGTCTTGGTGACGGGCGCCATTCTATAGATTCGCAGCGCCCAGTCAAGCCTTTGATTCAAAAACTTATTTTTTTTCAACTGTACTCATGAGGTGAGGCCAGGCTGCCAATAAATACTGTGTCATGGACCATAGCGTGAGTGCAGCTGCGACGATTAGCAACGCGTAGCCAAGCATGACCCAGAAGGTCGGCAGCGGCGGATTGGCGAGAAGCAAAACCAAAGCCACCATTTGCGCCGTAGTTTTCCATTTGCCCAGACTCGAAACCGCAACTTGCGCTCGCGCCCCCAGCTCAGCCATCCATTCGCGCAAGGCCGACACCATAATTTCGCGGCCAATGATAATGATGGCCGGAAGGGTCAGCCAAAGATTGGCATGCTCCCCCACCAACAGCACCAGCGCCACGGCGACTATCAGCTTGTCTGCTACCGGATCGAGAAAGGCGCCAAACGGGGTACTCTGTTGCAAACGCCGGGCAAGATAACCATCGAACCAGTCAGTAATGGCCGCAAAGGTGAATACGGCACTGGCTGCCAGGTAGCTCCAGGTGAACGGCAGATAGAACAAGAGGATGAAAACCGGGATCAGCAGAACGCGCAGAATTGTGAGAATGTTGGGGATGTTCATCGGCACGACTGGGCTACGGAGTAAGCCGGCATTCTACTCGCTGTGCAAGGCTGCATAAATCGACTCGGCGAGCTTTTTGCTGATTCCCGGCGCCTTGGCGATTTCGTCGATGCTGGCTCGGGAAAGCTCCTGAAGCCCGCCGAAATACCTGAGTAGCTCGCGCCGACGCTTCGGCCCAACCCCGACGACCTCCTCCAGACTGGAGGTGCGCCGCGCCTTGCCGCGCCGTGCCCGGTGTCCGGTAATAGCGAAGCGGTGGGCCTCGTCGCGGATCTGCTGAATCAGATGCAGAGCCGGCGAATCGGCCGGCAATGTGAACTCATGGGCAGCATCGTTCAAATAAAGGGTTTCCAACCCTGGCTTGCGGGTGACGCCCTTGGCCACCCCGAGCAGGATCAGATCCGGCACAGCCAATTCCTGCAGAACCTCTTGCGCTATTGCCAGTTGGCCCTTGCCGCCATCCACCAGGAGGATGTCGGGGAGCTTTCCTTCACCCTCCCGCAACTTGCCGAAGCGCCGGGTCAGCGCCTGCTGCATGGCAGCGTAATCGTCACCGGCAGTGATGCCCTCGATGTTGTAACGACGATATTCTCCTTTCAGGGCCCCCTCAGGCCCGAATACCACGCAGGACGCGACAGTCGCCTCACCGCTCGAGTGACTGATGTCGAAGCACTCCATGCGCTGGGGTGGCGCGTCCAGGTCGAGCGCCTCAGCCAAGGCTTCGAAGCGGGCCGCCAGATGCTGGCGATGAACCAGACGCGCAGACAGCGCCTGCTCCGCGTTGGCAAGCGCCAACTGCTGCCAGCGTGCCCGGGTGGCGCGCACCCGGTGCCTGATGTGCAGTTCGCGGCCATGCTGCTCGCCCAAGGCTGAGGCGAGCGCGGAGAAATCTTCGTGCACGGCATTGACGATGATCTCGCCAGGCAGATCGCGCTCCGGACTGGCCAGGTAATACTGGCCGAGAAAGGCAGCCAGAACCTCTCCCACCTCCTCCTCGATGCCCACTTGCGGGAAGAAGTTCTTGCTGCCCAGCACACGCCCCCCACGCACGCTGATCAGGTGCACGCAGGCGCCGCCGGGCTTGACCACTGCGGCCAGCACGTCCACATCGCCACTGCCACCCTCCATGCTCTGCTGATCCTGCACCCGACGCAGCAGGGCGATCTGGTCGCGCAACTCGGCAGCACGCTCGAAATCCAGACGAGCAGCCGCCTGCTCCATCGCCGCCGAAAGCTCCTCGGCCAGAGCATTGCTGCGCCCCTCGAGAAACATTATCGAATGACGAACATCCTCGGCATACTCGGCCGGATCGACCAGACCGACACAGGGGCCCTTGCAGCGCTTGATCTGATACTGCAGACAGGGGCGAGTCCGGTTCTTGAAATAACTATCCTCGCACTGGCGAACCAGAAAGGCCTTTTGCAGGAGCCCCAGGCTTTCGCGTATGGCGCCGGCGCTGGGATAAGGGCCGAAATAACGCCCCTTCTGCTGCTTCGCTCCCCGGTGAATGCCGAGCCGTGGAAATACCCCATCGGACAGGAATACATAGGGATAGGACTTATCGTCACGCAGCAGGATGTTGTACGGTGGCCGCCACTCCTTGATCAGGGTCTGCTCCAGCAACAGCGCCTCGGTTTCGTTGGCGGTGATGGTGGTTTCGATCTGAACTATCCGCGCGACCAGAGCGGCCGTCTTCGGCGCCAGCCCAGTCGTGCGGAAATAGCTGGACAGCCGCTTCTTGAGATTCCTGGCCTTGCCGACATAGAGCAGCTTCCCCTCCGCATCCAGCATCCGATAGACGCCAGGATGACTGCTGCAGTGGGCCAGAAAGGCTGCGCTATCGAAGGCTTGCTGCCCCATCAACTGGATGCGTCGACCATACCGTGGCGCACGGCCAACAGCGCCAGCTCCACGTCACTGGTGATGGAGAGCTTCTCGAAGATGCGATAGCGATAGGTGTTCACGGTCTTCGGCGAGAGGCAGAGCTTGTCCGAAATGCTCTGCACCTTTTCGCAATTGGCGATCATCAGGGCGATCTGGATCTCCCGCTCGGAGAGCAGATCGAAGGGAGAGCCGCCCTGCTGCGGCTGGAAGGACTTCAAGGCCAACTGCTGGGCAATCTGCGGGCTGATGTAGCGCTGTCCAGCAAAGACCTGGCGAATGGCCTGAACCATTTCGTCGAGGGCCGCCCCCTTGGTCAGATAGCCGGCCGCTCCGGCCTGCATGAGACGCGTGGGAAAGGGATCTTCCTCACAGACGGTTACCGCGATCACCTTGATGTCAGGATTGCTGCGCTGCAGCTTGCGGGTCGCCTCGAGGCCACCGATGCCTGGCATCTTGACGTCCATCAGGATCACATCGGGCTTGATATCGCGGGCCTTCTTCAGGGCCTCTTCGCCAGAACTTCCTTGTCCGACCACCTGCAGGCCGTCGATATCGGCCAACATCCGGGTGATGCCAGCTCGAACCAGATCGTGATCATCGACCACAAGCACCCTAATCAACGGACACCTCGTTTCGCGTCAGCGCAGACTGCGAGCGACCTGCCTGGAGAAAATCTGGCCTGAACCAAACTCTCAGAAGGATCAGCCAGCCACTTGCCAGTAGGACAGGCCAATCGATTCGGCCAGAAGGTGGCGGAGGCGGTGAGATTCGAACTCACGGAAGAGTCTCCCCTTCGGCGGTTTTCAAGACCGCTGCCTTAAACCACTCGGCCACACCTCCGCATGAATGCGGACGGCAATTTTTACCGGATCGCCCCCTAGTGTCAAACGGTTGTTTTGAAACGACTCCGAGATAACTGGACAATGAATATGAAATAGCAGGGATTTTGATTTTGTGGCCGGCAAACGTCCCCTCATGAGCCAAGGCTATCCTCGGCCAAGAAGCATGGCGATGGAAAACCCACGTGAGGGATGAATTTCGCTGAGTGCTCATGCTAAGTTTCCGAACCTCATCCTGCCGGAGAGTCGCCTGAATGTTCGCTCGCATCCTGTTTTCCTCCCTTCTCGCCCTCTCCTGCAGCCCTGTCTTCGCCACCGACTACCAGGTTGGCGAACTGCAGATTGGCACCCCCTGGTCCCGGGCATTGCCGCCCAACGCACCGGCCGGCGCCGTCTATTTCAACGTAAAGAACAACAGCCGGACGGAGGATCGCCTGATCGGCGCCGCCACTCCGAGCGCGGCCAAAACCGAGTTGCACACCCACGCCAAGGTGGGTGAAGTCATGCGCATGCAGCGCATCGACTCGCTCGCCATTTCTGCCGGCACGGAAGTGAAACTTGCACCAGGCGGACATCACGTCATGTACTTCGGCCTGAAGAGTCCACTGCCGGTCGGTAGCCGCTTCCCACTGACCCTGGAGTTCGAGAAGGCCGGCAAGGTGGAGGTCGAAGTCGAGGTCCGCAGCGATGCCCCTGCCAGCGAGGGACAAGCGCATCACTGACTCCAGCCGTCGATATCCGGCACTTCGCCGTCAGCGTTGCACGGGAGTGCGCATGGTGACGAACTCCTCCGCTGCCGTCGGGTGAATGCCCAGCGTCTCGTCGAACATCTGCTTGGTGGCTCCCGCCTTGAGCGCCACGGCCAGCCCCTGAAGGATTTCGCCGGCCTCCGGACCGACCATGTGGCAGCCGAGCACCCGGTCGGAGTCGGCATCCACCACCAGCTTCATCAGGCTGCGCTCCTGGCTGTCGGTCATGGTCAGCTTCATCGGGCGGAAGCGGCTCTCGAAGATGCTCACCTGATGTCCGGCCTCGCGCGCCTGCTCCTCGGTCATGCCCACGATGCCGATGTTCGGCAGACTGAACACCGCCGTGGGGATCAGGCGATAGTCCACCGGGCGATACTGCTCCGGCTTGAACAGCCGGCGGGCAACCGCCATGCCTTCGGCCAGGGCCACCGGCGTGAGCTGAACCTTGCCGGTGACATCGCCGATGGCGAGGATGGAAGGCACGCTGCTGCGGTACAACTCGTCGACCCGGATGCTGCCCCGCTCGTCCAGCTCGATCCAGACATCTTCCAACCCCAGATCGTCCAGCATCGGCCGACGGCCGGTGGCATAGAAGACGCAGTCGGCCTCCAGGCTGCGCCCGTCCTTCAAAGTGGCGAGCAGGCTGCCATCGGCCTGGCGGTCGATGCGGGTGATATCGGCATTGAACTGCAGATCGATACCCCTCTTGGTCATCTCGTCGCGCAGGTGCTCGCGGACCGCCCCGTCGAAACCGCGCAGGAACAGCTCGCGGCGGTACAGCAGGGTGGTTTTCGCCCCCACCCCGTGGAAGATCGAGGCGAACTCCACCGCGATATAGCCCCCCCCCACCACCAGCACCCGCTCCGGCAGGGCCGGCAGATGGAAGGCCTCATTGGAGGTGATGGCATACTCTCGCCCCGGAATGTCCGGCACCACGGGCCAGCCACCGGTGGCGACGAGGATATGCTCGGCGCTGTAGCGCTGCCCGTCCACCTCCACGCCGTGCGCATCGGTCAGCCGCGCATGCCCCTCCAGCAGAGTGACGCCGCTGTCCACCAGCAACTTGCGATAGATGCCGTTCAGGCGCTGAATCTCGCGGTCCTTGTTGGCGACCAGGGCGGCCCAGTCGAATTGCGCCTCGCCCGGCGTCCAGCCATAGCCGCGCGCCTGCTCGAAATCCTCGGCATAGTGCGCACCATAGACCAGGAGCTTCTTCGGCACGCAACCGACGTTCACGCAGGTGCCGCCCAGATAGCGGCTCTCGGCCACCGCCACGCGGGCGCCGAAACCGGCGGCGAAACGCGCCGCCCGCACCCCGCCGGAACCGGCACCGATGACAAACAGATCGAAGTCGTAGGCCATGCATCGTTCTCCCTTCAACGAACTGCCAGAATAACCCATGCGGCCGGACGGCTGACCCCATCGCCCCGGATCATGAGGAAACCGGCATGCGCCCCACGCTCACCCATCTCGCCCTGCACGTCCCGGATCTCGACGCCTGCGTGGAATTCTACCGGCGCTTCTGCGGCATGCAGGTATTTCACGAGCGCCTCGGCAAGGGTGCACGCATCGTCTGGATGGCCGAACCCGGCCGAGAACGCGAATTCGTCTTCGTGCTGATGCCGGGCGGCCGCCTGCGCAACTTGGCGGACGACGACTACAGCCATTTCGGCTTCGCCCTGGAGAGCCGAGAGCAGGTCGATGCCATCGCGGCCGACGCCCAGGCTGCCGGCTGCCTGATCTGGCCGCCGCGCGACGAGCCCTATCCGGTCGGCTACTACTGTGGCCTACGCGACCCCGCCGGCAATTATGTCGAATTCAGCCACGGCCAGCCGCTGGGGCCAGGATCGGAACATATGCCGCTGCCTTGAACGGGGAAGCCACCCGCAGGTGGCTTCCCCGTCGCAGCGGCCGGGACTCAGTAGGCCTTGCCGAGCTTGTAGAGGTTCTCGAAGCAGAAGTTGGTGGCGTCGATGTAACCCTCGGCGCCGCCGCAGTCGAAACGCTTGCCCTTGAACTTGTAGGCCATCACACAGCCGTCCTTGGCCTGCTTCATCAGCGCATCGGTGATCTGGATCTCGCCGCCCTTGCCCGGCTCGGTCTGCTCGATCAGCTCGAAGATGTCCGGCGTCAGGATATAGCGGCCGATGATCGCCAGGTTCGAGGGGGCATCTTCCGGCTTGGGCTTTTCCACCATGGCGCTGACCCGGTAGATGTCGTCGCGAATCATCTCGCCGGCGATGACGCCGTACTTGGAGGTTTCCTCCGGCGGCACTTCCTGGATCGCCACGATCGAGCAGCGGAACTGGTTGTACAGCTTGACCATCTGGGTCAGCACGCCGTCGCCGTCAAGGTTGATGCAGAGGTCGTCGGCCAGCACCACGGCGAAGGGCTCGTCGCCGATCAGCGGACGGCCGCAGAGAATCGCATGGCCGAGGCCCTTCATCTCGACCTGGCGGGTATAGGAGAAGGTGCACTCGTCGATCAGCCGGCGGATGCCGATCAGGTATTTTTCCTTGTCGGTATCGCGGATCTGGTGTTCGAGCTCATAGCTGATGTCGAAGTGGTCTTCCAGTGCACGTTTGCCGCGGCCGGTAACCATCGCAATCTGCGTCAGACCGGCGTCCAGCGCCTCCTCGACGCCGTACTGGATCAGCGGCTTGTTCACGATCGGCAGCATTTCCTTGGGCATGGCCTTGGTGGCCGGCAGGAAGCGGGTGCCGTAACCGGCAGCAGGAAACAGGCATTTCTTGATCATGGGAATCCTTAAAAAACCAAATGGCGGCAAATCTGATCGGGCGTCCGGAGTAGCCCGGCGCCACGCCACTATCCTAACGGAGTGGTGCCCACATGCGCATGACAGACACCATATGAATCAAGACCATACGAACCGGCAGGGGTTCGCAGGCCCGGCAGGGCCGGTAGCTGGTGCATGCAGGATTTGATTAAAATATGCCGACATTTTGCAACGATCACGACGGGTTTCCCCCATGGAAAGCAAGACAGCACGTCTCACCGTACTCATCGACCCGGTCAAGAAGAAAGCCTTTGAAGAACTCTGTGCCGCCCAGGACCAGACGCCCTCCCAGGTCGTCCGCCAGTTGATCCGCGACTACCTGGAAGCCCATGGCGTCAGCTACGCCACGCAGAGCCGCATTCCCACCGTCAGGAAGCCGTGACTTCCGTTTTCTCCGCACTGGCGGACAGGGCCTCGGCAAAGCTCGCGTGGTAGTTCGGGGCGCCGATCAGCTCCAGTATTCCCGCCCGCTCCAGCTTGCCCTGCACCCGCGCGCTCGCCTCGCAGAGCTTGACCCGGATCCTGCGCCTGCCCAGCTGCTGGATGACCTCCTCCAGCGTCTGCAGACCGGTGATATCCATGAAGGGCACCCGCTTCAGACGAATGATCAGCAGGCGCGGATCGGTGTGGGTGCTGGCCAGGGCCCGTTCGAAGGTTTCCGCCGCGCCAAAGAACAGCGGCCCCTCCACGGTGTAGACCAGTACCCCGTCGGGCAGCCGGGTCTGGCCGTTGCTGAGCAGCTCCGGCTCCAGCTCCTGCTCGAGCTGTTGCTGCACCGCCACCGAGGACGCCATGCGGCGCATGAAATGCAGCATGGCCAGGATCATGCCGATGTTCACCGCGATCACCAGGTCGCTGAACACCGTGAGCCCGAAGGTGATCAGCAGAATGCCCACATCCGCCTTCGGCGCCCGCTGCAGCATGCGCCTGAAGTGCTTCAGCTCGCTCATGTTCCAGGCCACCACGAAGAGGATCGCGGCCAGCGCGGCCAGCGGAATGTTCGCCGCCAGCGGCGCCAGGAACAGCAGGATCAGCACCAGGGTGAGCGCATGGACGATGCCGGCCAGCGGGCTGTTGCCACCGTTGCGGATATTGGTCGCAGTGCGGGCGATTGCCCCGGTCGCGGCGAAGCCGCCGAACAGCGGTGCGGCCAGGTTGGCGATGCCCTGGCCGATCAGCTCCTGGTTGGAGTCGTGCTTGGTTCCGCCCATACCGTCGGCGACCACCGCGGAAAGCAGCGACTCGATGGCGCCGAGCATGGCGATGGCGAAGGCCGGCCCGATCAGCTCGATGAGCCGCGCCACGGTGATCTCCGGCAGCCCCAGCTGCGGCAGCCCCCGGGGAATGCCGCCGAAGGCGCTGCCGATGGTGGCCACGCCCTCGAAGTGGAAGACCGACTGGATGAGAGTGGCGACGACCATCGCGATCAGCGGACCGGGAATGCGCCGCAGCGCCCGCAGACGCGGCGCGAAGATGACCAGCGCCAGACTGAGCAGGGCCAGTAGCGTGGTCGGCAGGTGCAACTGCGGCAGCGACTGCAGCAGATGCCAGAGCTTCTCGTGGAAATGCGTGCCCGTCGCTGCCGGCAGGCCGAAGAAGTCCTTCCACTGGCTGACCCAGATGATCACCCCGATACCGGCGGTGAAACCGACGATGACCGGATCGGGAATGTACTTGATGACCGTCCCCAGACGGCTGATGCCAAGCAGCAGGAGAATGCCGCCGGCCATCAGGGTCGCGATCTGCAGGCCATCGATCCCGTGTTCGGCGGTCACCCCGGCGAGAATGACGATGAAGGCGCCGGTCGGACCGGCGATCTGCAGCCGGCTGCCGCCGAACAGGGAAACCAGCAGGCCGCCGACGATGGCGGTGTAGATCCCCTGCTCCGGTTTCACCCCGGAGGCGATGCTGAAGGCCATGGCCAAGGGCAGTGCCACGACGCCGACGATGATGCCGGCCACCAGGTTGCGCAGCCAGTGTTCCCGCCGCAGCAGACCGGCCTGCCACGCCTCACGAATCGCGATCATCAGTGGTCCTCCCGGAACCGGAACATGTGTGTGATATTAACATTTCATGATAATGATAAAGTCCTCCGCCGCCCTCCCTCGGTTCGCCCGGAGAAACCATGAAACGCCAGGATGTCGAAACCCTGCAGACCGAAGGCACCGCCTTCGTCACCCACCTGATCCGCAATCCGGCCCGCAGCGGGGAATGGATCGCGTTTTTCCAGCTGAACACCGGGCGCAGCTTCTTCCTGATCGACGAGCATGACGAAGTCGAATCCTTCCGCCAGTTGGACAGGCTCATCGAAGTCTTGCAGAGGCTCGGCATCAAGCTGGCGGAAATCCATTTCTGAACCACACTTTTCTCGTTGCAGTACAACATCGTCCTATCCTCGCGGCCATGGAGGCTCCGGGGGGCGAAATCATTCGATCAACGGTCAAGGTCTATTCGCCGATTGGCGTCCACACTTCATGAATGGCGAGTTCGCCGATGCTCGCCGGCAGTCATGGCTCCGGGATGGCTTTGGCGAACGCCTCCATGCCTCCTCTCGGAAACCACTGAAGGAACGCCATTGCGCCAGGAGGGCTGCACCGGCCGCACGGTTCTAATAACTCATCGATGACTGCGGACCTCAACGGGCCTTGCGGACACCTCTTTACCCGACGGAGGACCGGAAGATCCGGCAAGGAAGATTTGATTGGAGGATGACCATGAGTAACGCCGCTGTGCAGGCTCAGCGTATCGAACGTCAGGATCAGACCATGCGGGTCGGAGCGAGCCGGCCCGCCCCGCAGATCCGCACCGTCCAGGAAAACGAAAGCAAGAAGAAAATCCTCTTCGTCACCTCCGAACTCTCCGAGCTGATCAAGACCGGCGGGCTGGGCGACGTCTCCGCCGCCCTGCCCCGGGCGCTGCGCCCTCACCACGATGTCCGCGTGCTGCTGCCCGGCTATCGTCAGGTCATGCAGAGCGGCCACCCCATCCGTCTGGTCGGCAGACTCGCCGGCCATGCCGCCCTGCCGGGCGGCCGGATCGGCCGGATCGACCTGGACGACGGCCTGATCGTCTATGTCCTCATCAGCCCCGAACTCTACGAGCGCGACGGCGGCCCCTACGGCGACAACCGCAACCAGGACTGGCCGGACAACCACATCCGCTTCGCCCGCCTGGGCCTCGCCGCGGCCGACTTCGCCGCCGGCGAGGCCGGGATCAGCTGGCGCCCCGACCTGATCCACGCCCACGACTGGCCAGCGGGACTCGCGCCAGCCTACCTGCGCTGGCGCGGACAGCGCACTCCCAGCGTGTTCACCATCCACAACCTCGCCTACCAGGGCCTGTGGCGGTCGGAATGCCGCGCGGAACTGGCCATCCCGGCGGAAGCCTGCCGGATGGAGCGCATGGAATTCCACGGCCAGCTGTCCTTCCTCAAGGCCGGCATCGCCTACGCCGACCGCATCACCACGGTGAGCGCCACCTATGCCCGGGAAATCACCACTCCGGACTTCGGCTGCGGGCTGGAAGGCTTCCTCCGCGAAAAGGCCGAGCACGGTCTCCTCTGCGGCATTCCCAATGGCATCGACGAAAGCTGGGAGCCGGAAACCGATGCGCACCTGCTGCGCAACTTCGGCGTCAACGACTGGGAAGGCAAGGCCGTGCACGCCGAGCACGTGCGTCGCCAGTTCGCCCTCGAACCCTCCAGCTCCAGCGGCCCGCTGTTCGTGGTGGTTTCCCGGCTGGTCCAGCAGAAGGGCCTGGACCTGACCCATGCGCTCGCCGAAACCCTGGTCGCACACGGCGGGCAACTGGCCGTGCTGGGACGCGGCGAGCCGGCAGTGGAGGACAGCATGCGGCAGCTGGCCGAGCGCTTTCCCGGCCGGGTGGGGGTGAACATCGGCTTCGAGGAAACTGTCGCGCGGCGCATGTTCGCCGGGGCCGATTTCCTGCTGATGCCCTCGCGCTACGAGCCCTGCGGCCTCAGCCAACTGTATGCCCAGCGCTTCGGCTCGCTGCCCGTCGCCCGCAAGACCGGCGGACTCGCCGACACCATCGAGGACGGCGTGACCGGCTTCCTCTTCGAGGAGCCCAGCCTGGACAGCTACCGCGAAGCACTGTTGCGCGCCTTCCGGGTGTTCGCCACACCGTCCCTCTTCCATGCCATGCGTTGCCGCGCCATGGCCGTGCCCTGCTTCTGGCGGCAAACCATAGACCCTTACCTGCATCTCTACCGGCAAGTACTGGAAAGCCGGCATGGCGAGGCATGAACGGAGACCTACCCATGTCAATTCCAAGCTACAACAAACGTTTCGGTGCCCATCTGCTCGGTGGGAAAAACACCCGCTTCACCCTCTGGGCTCCCGACGCCGAACGCGTCGATCTGGAAATCCTCTCCGACGGCCGGCTGCCCATGAACAAGGAACAGGGCGGCTGGTTCGTACTCGAAGCCCCCTGCGGCGCCGGAACCCAGTACCGCTACCGGATCGACGATGAAATCAGCGTAGCGGACCCGGCATCACGCTCCCAGGTCGTCGGACTGCACGGCCCCAGCATGGTGGTCGACCCCAAGACCTACCAGTGGCAGCACCCCCACTGGCGCGGCCGGCCCTGGCACGAGACGGTGATCTACGAACTGCATGCCGGCCTGCTCGGCGGCTTCCACGGGATCGAGGCGCAACTGGCCGAACTGGCCGAACTGGGCGTCACCGCGATCGAACTGATGCCCATCGGCGAGTTCCCCGGCACCCGCAACTGGGGCTACGACGGCGCGCTGCCCTTCGCTCCGGAATCCGTCTACGGCTCGCCCGACGACCTCAAGCACCTGATCGACACCGCCCATGGCCATGGCCTGATGGTCTTTCTGGACGTCGTCTACAACCACTTCGGGCCGGACGGCAACCATCTCGGCCGTTACGCCAAGGCCTTCTTCCGCCACGACGAACAGACGCTCTGGGGCGACGCCATCGATTTTCGCCACCAGGAAGTCCGTGACTTCTTCATCGAGAACGCGCTGATGTGGCTGCAGGAATACCGCTTCGACGGCCTGCGCCTGGATGCCGTGCACGCCATCGGCGAGCGCGGCTTCCTCACCGAACTGGCGCAGCGGGTGCATGCTGCGGTCGAACCCGGCCGCCACGTGCACCTGATGCTGGAGAACGAGAAGAACCAGACCAGCCTGCTCGAGGAAGGCTACGTGGCGCAGTGGAACGACGACGGCCACAACGTCCTGCACACCCTGCTCACCGGCGAGCAGCAGGGCTACTACGCCGACTTCCACCAGGGCGCCGCGGAAAAGCTCGCCCTCTGCCTGAGCGAAGGCTTGGTCTTCCAGGGGCAGATCGCCCGCCAGGGGCAGAGCGAGCCCTGCGGCGAGCCCAGTGCGCACCTGCCGCCCAGCGCCTTCATCCTCTTTCTGCAGAACCACGACCAGGTCGGCAACCGCGCCTTCGGCGAGCGCCTGGTCAGCCTCGCCGACGCCGACGCCCTGCGCGCGGCCACCAGCCTGCTGCTGCTCTCGCCGATGGTGCCCCTGCTGTTCATGGGCGAGGAATGGGGCACGCACCGCCCCTTCCTGTACTTTACCTGCCACCAGAGCCCCGAACTGGCCGAGGCGGTGCGGGAAGGCCGGCGCCGGGAGTTCTGCAGGTTCGAGCCGTTCCACGACATGTCCCTCTGCGAGCGGATTCCCGACCCCAACGACGAGAAGACCTTCACCGCCTCGCAGCCGGACTTCCAGTGCTGCCTCGACCCCAAGCACGGCGAGTGGCGCGCCCTCTATCACCATCTGCTGGGCCTGCGCCGCCGCGAGATCATCCCGCGCCTGCCCGGCACCCGGGCGCTGGGCGCCGACGTGCTGGGCAAGGCGGCCGTGGTGGCGTACTGGCGGCTGGGCGACAGCAGTCTCCTGCGCATCGAGCTGAACCTCGGCGACCAGGCCGTAGCGCTGCAGGAACACCACAAGCACGGCCGGCTGCTGTTCGCCAGCCAGGACATGGAAGAGTTCCACGAGCATCAGGGCAAGCTTCCCCCCCGGATGGCCCGTGTCTACCTGGTAGCTCCGGATGAGCAACGATGAACGACTCAACACCCTGGCCGCTGCCGCCGGGGTGGCGACCGACTGGGTCGACGCCGACGGGCAGCCACGGAAAGTTCCGCCGGAGGTCCTGCGGCAGTTACTGGCCGGGCTGGACCTGCCGGCCGACAACGACAGCCAGATCGAGGACAGCCTTGTCCACCTGCGACAGGCGGGCAAGGAACTGCCGCCGTTGCTTACCCTGGAGCGCCACCAGTCTCTCGACCTGTCCAGCCATTTCGTCCCTGGCAACGTCTTCGAGCTGACCCTGGAGGATGGTCAGCGCCAAGCCGGACGGCTCGACGAGCGAGGCCGCCTGCCGCCGCTCGCGCAGCCCGGCTACCATCGGCTGTCGATCGGCGAGCGGACGATCACCCTGGCCGTCGCCCCACCGCGCTGTACCGGCGTGGACGAACTGGATACCCGCCTGCCGCCACGCCTGTGGGGGCTCGCGGTGCAGCTCTACGCCCTGCGCCGCCAGGGCGACGGCGGCATCGGCGACACCCAGGCCCTGGAAAGCCTGGTGCACCAGGCCGCCCGGCAGGGCGCCGCAGGCATCGCCATCAGTCCGCTGCATGCCATGTTCAGCGCCGACACCCAGCGCTTCAGCCCCTACTCGCCGTCCAGCCGGCTGTTCCACAACGTGCTGCACAGCGCGCCCGGCAGCATCCTCGGCGAACGCGAAGTGCGCACCGCGATCAAGGCCGCCGGGCTGGACGACGAATGGCAGCGCCTGGAGCGGCTCGACCTGATCGACTGGCCGGCGGCGGCCGAGGCCAAGCTGCGCCTGCTGCGGGCGCTGCATGCCGAATTCCGCCGCGGCGGCAACCCGCTGGAGCAGGACTTCGCCAGCTTCCGGCGCAACGGCGGCGAGGCCCTGGAGAACCACTGCCGCTTCGAGGCGCTGCATGCCTACCACGTCCGCCACCATGGCCTCTATGACTGGCGGCACTGGGACGCTGCCCTGCGCTGCCCGGGCAGCGCCGCGGTGGCCGGCTTCGCCCGCGAATACGCCGACGAGATCGCCTTCCACGCCTTCGCCCAGTGGCTGATCGCCCGCGGCCTGGAGCGCACCCAGAACGCCGCGCGCAGCGCCGGCATGCCGATCGGCCTGATCGCCGACCTGGCGGTGGGCGCCGACGGCGGCGGCAGCCAGGCCTGGAGCCGCCAGGCCGAACTGCTGTCGACGCTGACCGTCGGCGCGCCACCGGACGCTCTCAACCGCTCCGGCCAGAGCTGGGGCGTGTCGGCCTTCTCGCCCTGGGGCCTGCGCCAGCACGGCTTCCACGCCTACATCGAGATGCTCCGCGCCAACCTGGCCCACGCCGGCGGCATCCGCATCGACCACGTGATGGGACTCCGCCGCCTGTGGGTGATCCCGCCGGGCGGCGAGCAGCGCGACGGCGCCTACCTGAACTACCCGCAGGAAGACCTGATGCGCCTGCTGGCGCTGGAATCCTGGCGGCACCGGGCAATAGTCCTCGGCGAGGACCTCGGCACCGTTCCGGAAGGCTTCCGCCCGCTGCTGGCCGAGCGCGGCATCCTCGGCATGCGCGTGCTGCTCTTCGAACAGGACACCGGCGGACGTTTTCTGCCGCCGCAGGACTGGCCGGACAACGCCCTGGCGACCAGCACCACCCACGACCTGCCGCCGCTGGCCGGCTGGTGGCAGGGACGCGACATCGACTGGCGCGAACGCCTGCGACTGACCGACGCCGAAGCCACCGCGGCCGCCCGGGAAATCCGCCGGCGCGAACGCCATGCCCTGCGCGAGGCCCTCGCCGGCGCCGGCGGGCCGGCCCTCGACGCGCCCCTGGACAGCGACGGCCTGATCGACGCCTGCGTGCGCTTTCTCGGCGAGACGCCGGCGCCCCTGGTCCTGCTGCCCATGGAGGACGCCCTGGGCCTCGACGAGCAGGCCAACCTGCCCGGCACCGTCGACGGCCATCCCAACTGGCGGCGCCGCCTGCCCGGCGACAGCGACACACTGCTCGACGACGCGGCCCCGGCGCGGCGCCTGCGCCTGCTGGCCGAAGCCCGCGAGGCATCGCGCAGGAGCGGCTGAATGAGCGAGCTGCGCGCCACCCTGCGCCTGCAATTCCACCGGGGCTTCACCCTCGACGACGCCGTGCCGCTGGTCGGCTACTTCGCCGACCTCGGCATCAGCCACCTGTACGCCTCGCCCCTGCTCACCGCGCGCCCCGGCTCGATGCACGGCTACGACGTCATCGACCCGACCCGGATCAATCCCGAACTGGGCGGCGAGCCGGCCCTGCGGCGCCTGGTCGACGCCCTGCGCGACCGCGGCATGGGGCTGATCCTGGACATCGTCTCCAACCACATGGCGGTCGGCGGCGCCGGCAATCCCTGGTGGCTGGACGTGCTGGAATGGGGCCGGCGCAGCCCCTATGCCGGCTTCTTCGACATCCAGTGGAACTCCCCCGACCCGCTGCTGGAAGGCCAGCTGCTGGTGCCCTTCCTGCGCAGCGACTACGGCGAGGTGCTGCAGGCCGGTGAAATCCCCCTGCAGTTCGACGCGCCAGCCGGCGCCTTCCATGCCAGCCACCACGAACACCGCTTTCCCATCAGCCCGCCGAGTTATGGCGAACTGCTGCGCGCCACCGGCCATCCGGCCCTGCAGGAGCTGGCCGTGCAGTTCGGCGGACTCGCCGGCGACGCGGGCTACGTCCGTGCCGCCGGCCTGAAGGCCGGGCTGGCGCAGTTGGCCGGCCAGCCCGAGGTGCGGGCCGCCATCGAGACCATGCTCGGCGCCTACGACGCGCGCCAGCCGGAGGGTTTCGAGCGCCTGCACGCCCTGCTCGAGCGCCAGTTCTACCGGCTGGCCAGCTGGCGCACCGCGGCGGACGACATCAACTGGCGGCGCTTCTTCGACATCAACGAGCTGGGCGGCCTGCGCGTGGAGCGCCCGCGGGTTTTCGAAGCCACCCACGCGAAGATCTTCCAACTGCTCGAGGAAGACCTGATCGACGGCCTGCGCATCGACCACATCGACGGCCTGGCCGATCCGCGCGGCTACTGCCGGCGCCTGCGCCGGCGCCTGGACCGCCTCGACGACAGCCGGCAGAAGCAGCGGCCGGTCTACGTGGAGAAGATCCTCGGCCAGGGCGAGGAACTGCATGACGACTGGCAGGTGGATGGCACCACCGGCTACGAATTCATGAACCAGCTGTCCCTGCTGCAGCACGACCCGGCCGGCGAAGGGCCGCTGCGCGCGCTCTGGCACAGTCTCAGCGGGCGCCCCGCCGAATTCCTCGAGGAAGTGCGCCAGGCCCGTCAGCTGGTGCTCACCGGAACCCTGGCCGGCGACTTCGAGAGCGCCGCCCAGGCCCTGCTGCAGGTGGCGCGCGGCGACCTGATGACCCGCGACCTCACCTTCGGCCAGATCCGCCGGGCGCTGCTCGAGCTGATCGTCCACTTCCCCGTGTACCGCACCTACATCGGTCCCTGCGGCCGTCCGGCCCAGGACGACCCCTTCTTCCGCCAGGCCCTGGAAGGCGCGCGCAGCACCCTCAACGAAGCCGACTGGCCGCTGCTCGCCCATCTGGAGCGCTGGCTCGGCGGCGAGCCCTGGCGCAGCCTGCCGCCGGGACCGCTGCGCAAGGCACGCCGCCATGCCTGTGTGCGCCTCCAGCAGGTCACTGCGCCAGCGGCCGCCAAGGCGGTGGAGGACACCGCCTTCTACCGTTCAGGCGTGCTGCTCTCGCGCAACGACGTCGGCTTCGACAGCCAGCGCTTCAGCGCTCCGCCGGAAGACTTCCACGCCGCCTGCCTGCGGCGGCGCGAGCGCCTTCCCGGCAACCTGCTGGCCAGCGCCACCCACGACCACAAGCGCGGCGAGGACAGCCGCGCGCGGCTGGCCGTGCTCAGCGAGCGCGCCGGCTGGTACGCGGAGCGGGTGCAGCACTGGCTGCTGCTGGCCCAGCCGCTGCGCCGAAACCTCGGCGACAGCCTGGCACCGGCTCCCGTCGACGAGCTGATGCTCTACCAGAGCCTGCTCGGCAGCTGGCCCCTGGAGCTGGCCGCGGACGATGCCGAAGGCCTGCATGCCTATGCCGGACGCCTGCGCCAGTGGCAGGAGAAGGCCCTGCGCGAAGCCAAGCTGCACAGCAGCTGGAGCGCACCCAACGGCCCCTACGAGGAGGCCTGCCGCAGCTTTCTCGACGACCTGCTGGAACAGCCCGAGGGCGCCCGCCTGCGCGAGGAGATCGCCGCCGCCGTCGCCCGCATCGCCCCGGCCGGTGCGCTCAACAGCCTGGCGCAGACCCTGCTGCGGCTGACCGTTCCCGGCGTGCCCGACCTCTACCAGGGCAACGAATTCTGGGATTTCAGCCTGGTCGATCCGGACAACCGCCGGCCAGTCGACTTCGCCGTCCGCCGCCAGGCCCTGGCCCGGGGCGGCGAACCCGCCGCGCTGCTCGAACACTGGAGCGACGGGCGCATCAAGCAGGCGCTGATCGCCCGCACCCTGGCCCTGCGCGAGCGCTGTCCAGCGCTGTTCGCCGCCGGCGACTACCTGCCGCTGGAGGTCGTCGGCGAGCACGCCGGACGGCTGCTGGCCTTCGCCCGCCGGCATGCCGGGCAATGGGCGATGGTGCTGGTGCCGCGCCTGGCCAGCGGCCTGCTCGGCGAGGCGGCGCTGCCGCTGATCGAACCGGCGCACTGGGCGGACACCCGCGTGTCGCTCCCCGCCGAAACGCCTGCGCTGCGAGGGCTTTTCCCGGGCGCTGCCGTCCCGTCCGGGCAGGGGGAGCTGTTGGTGAGCGAGGCCCTGGCGACCTTCCCCGTCGGCCTCTTCCATGGCGCATGAAGACGAACCCAAAGGGGTGAGATGGAATGACGAGCAACGAACACCGTATCCGCGAACTGGCCTATCAGATCTGGCAATCCGAAGGCTGTCCCGAGGGCCAGGAGGAACGCCACTGGCACATGGCCTGCAAACTGGCCGAGTCCGAATTGCAGGCCAGCGCTCCGCAGTCCCGGTCCCGCAAGCCGGCGGCCACGCGCAAGGCCGGCCCGGTCGCCAAGCCGGTGCCGGTCGCCTCCGCGGCCAACGGCGAGATCCCGGCCAAGCCGGCGGTGAAAAAGCCGCGCGCCACCCGCCCGCGACCGACCAGCCCCTGAACGGCAGGCTTCAAGCGGCGGATCGTCCGCGGCTCGCACGGCAGCGTAGCGTTGAAACGGAGCGCAGAACTCCCTCTCAGCCGTCGGAGAATAAAGCATGGATCGGCACAGGAAGACCCCTGCCCCTCAGAAGAGCGCCGCCCCTCAGGTGAAAATCCCCTCGCGCATCCACGAGGGCCTGCCCTTTCCCCTGGGCGCGACCTGGGACGGCCTGGGCGTCAACTTCGCCCTGTTCTCCGCCCACGCCACCAAGGTGGAGCTCTGCCTGTTCGACGAGTCCGGGCAGACCGAACTGGAGCGCATCGAGCTGCCCGAATACACCGACGAGATCTGGCACGGCTACCTGCCGGACGCCCATCCGGGCCAGGTCTACGGCTACCGGGTGTACGGCCCCTACGCACCGGATGCCGGGCACCGCTTCAACCCCAACAAGCTGCTGATCGATCCCTACGCCAAGCAGCTGGTCGGCGAGCTGCGCTGGTCGGAATCCCTGTTCGGCTACACCATCGGCCACCCGGACGCCGACCTCAGTTTCGACCAGCGCGACAGCGCCCTCTACGTGCCCAAGAGCAAGGTCATCGACCCGGCCTTCACCTGGGGCCGCGACTGCCCGGTGCAGACCCCCTGGGACCGCACCATCCTCTATGAAACCCACCTGCGCGGCTTCACCATGCGCCACCCCGGCGTGTCCGAAGGGCTGCGCGGCACCTGCGCCGGGCTGATGGAGCCCGCAGTGCTGGACTACCTGTGCCAGCTTGGCGTCTCGGCGATCGAGCTGCTGCCGATGCATGCCTTCGTCCAGGACCAGCACCTGCTGGAAAAGGGCATGAAGAACTACTGGGGCTACAACACCATCGGCTTCTTCGCCCCGCACCCGCGCTACCTGGCCAGCGGCAAGATCCAGGAGTTCAAGGAAATGGTCGCCCACCTGCACCATGCCGGCCTGGAGGTGATCCTCGACGTGGTCTACAACCACACCGCCGAGGGCAACGAGCAGGGCCCGACCCTCTCCATGCGCGGCATCGACAACGCCACCTACTACCGCCTGATACCCGACGACAGGCGCTACTACATCAACGACTCGGGCACCGGCAACACCCTCGACCTCTCCCACCCCTGCGTGCTGCAGATGGTCACCGACTCGCTGCGCTACTGGGCCACGGAGATGCACGTGGACGGCTTCCGCTTCGACCTGGCGACCATCCTCGGCCGCCGGCCGGAAGGCTTCGACGAGCGCCACAGCTTCCTGGTCGCCTGCCGCCAGGACCCGGTGCTGCGCCAGACCAAGCTGATCGCCGAACCCTGGGACTGCGGTCCGGGCGGCTACCGGGTCGGCGGCTTCCCGCCCGGCTGGGCGGAATGGAACGACCAGTTCCGCGACACCGTGCGGGCCTTCTGGAAGGGCGACGAGAACCAGTTGGCCGACATGGCCGGACGCCTCACCGCCTCCGGCAACCTCTACAACCAGCGCGGCCGTCGGCCGTTCGCCTCGGTCAACTTCGTCACCGCCCACGACGGCTTCACCCTCAACGACCTGGTTTCCTACAACGACAAGCACAACGAGGCCAACGACGAGGACAACCAGGACGGCACCGACTACAACCTGTCCTGGAACCATGGCGTCGAAGGCCGCAGCGACGACCCGGAGATCCGCGCCCTGCGCTTCCGCCAGATGCGTAACTTCTTCGCCACCCTGCTGTTCTCCCAGGGCACGCCGATGATCGTCGCCGGCGATGAGTTCGCCCGCACCCAGCACGGCAACAACAACGCCTACTGCCAGGACAGCGAGATCGGCTGGATCGACTGGGAACTCGGCGAGGAGGCCAAGTCCCTGCAGGACTTCGTGCGCCGCCTGATCCGCCTGCGCCTGCGCTTTCCCATCCTGCGCCGCGGGCGCTTCCTGGTCGGCGCCTTCAACGAGGCACTGGGGGTCAAGGACGTCACCTGGCTGAATCCCGCCGGAACGGAAATGACCATCGTACAGTGGGAGGAAGAGCACAACCGCTGCCTCGGCATGCTGCTCGACGGCCGCGCCCAGCCGACCGGTATCCGCCGCGCCGGCGCCGACGCCACCCTGCTGCTGGTGGTGAATGCCCACTACGACCTGGTCAACTTCCACCTCCCCGCAGTGCCCCAGGGCAGCCGCTGGAAACGCCTAGTGGACACCCACCAGCCGACCGCGGACGAAGAGCGCTTCGCCTTCGGCAGCCAGTACGGCGTCACCGGCCGCTCGCTCCTGCTGTTCGAGCTGATCCGCAACAGCCACCGGCCCTCCTGAAGCCAGGTGTTCCCCGCACCGCTCGCGAAAAAACGGGAACCCCCACCCCTGGATTCAGTCTTGACTTCATAGGTACCACAGTACCTCGACTGGCCTGGCCGAGTGGTGACCTGGCCTGCTTTCATCAACCAGAGAGGAAGGCATTACCATGAAAATTCAAGACATCATGACCCGCGACGTACGGACCATTCGCGCCGACCAGAGCATGCGCGAGGCGGCCGCGCTGATGGAGAAGATCGATTGCGGCGCCCTGCTGGTCAACGAAGGCGATCGTCTGGTGGGTATGCTGACCGACCGCGACATCGCCATCCGTGCCGTGGCCAAGGGCAAGGAGTGCGACACCCTGGTACGCGAGGTGATGACCCCCAACGTCTGTTACTGCTTCGAGGACGAGGACGTGCAGCATGTCGCCGAGAACATGGCCGACATCCATATGCGCCGCCTGCCGGTGATGAGCCGCGAGAAGCGCCTGGTCGGCGTGGTCTCGCTGGGCAATATCGCCGAATGCCACAACCCCTCGGTCAGCGATACCGTGCTGCAGGGCGTGACACAGGCGCACTGACGGCGCAGCCAACCGACTACCCTCCGGGGAGGTGCCCATGAAAGCAGTAGTTTTCCACGACATCGGCGACATTCGCCTGGATGATGTACCGGAACCCCACATCGAAGTACCGACCGATGCGATCGTCCGCCTGACCGCCTCGGCCATCTGCGGGACCGACCTGCACTTCATTCGCGGCACCGTCGGCGGCATGCGCCCGGGCACCATCCTCGGCCACGAGGGCGTCGGCATCGTCGAGCAACTGGGCGCGGAGGTGCGCAACCTGCAGATCGGCGATCGCGTGGTGATCCCCTCCACCATCGCCTGCGGCAACTGCTCCTACTGCCGCGCCGGCTACTACGCCCAGTGCGACATGGCCAACCCCAACGGCAAGGAAGCCGGCACCGCCTTCTATGGCGGCCCGGCGCAGAGCGGGCCCTTCCAGGGACTGCAGGCGGAGAAGGCGCGGATTCCCTTCGCCAACATCGGCTTGGTCAAGCTGCCCAGCGAGATCAGCGACGATCAGGCCATCCTGCTCTCGGACATCTTTCCCACCGGCTACTTCGGCGCGGAAATGGCCGAGATCGGCGACGGCGACACCGTCGCCGTGTTCGGCTGCGGCCCGGTCGGCCAGTTCGCCATCGCCAGCGCCAGGCTGCTCGGCGCCGCCCGGGTATTCGCCATCGACCAGTGCCCGGACCGCCTGCAGATGGCGCGCCAGCAGGGCGCGGAAACCATCGACTTCAACCGCGAGGACCCGGTCGAGACCCTGCGCCGGCTGACCGACGGCATCGGCGTCGACCGGGCCATCGATGCGGTTGGCGTGGATGCCGAACACCAGCACGCCCACCCGGCCCAGGACCCCGAACAGGAAGAACGCTTCGCCCGGGAAGTCGAGGCCGTGGCGCCGCGAACGCACCCCGAGGGGCGCAACTGGCATCCGGGCGATGCGCCCAGCCAGGCGCTCGAATGGGCGGTCGAGGCCCTGGCCAAGGCCGGCACCCTGTCGATCATCGGGGTCTATCCGCCGCAGGCGCACAGCTTCCCGATCGGCCTGGCGATGGAGAAGAACCTGACCATCAACATGGGCAACTGCCATCACCGCAAATATATTCCCAAGCTGATCGAGCTGATCCTGGCCAAGCGCATCGACCCGGCGAAGATCCTCACCCAGATCAAGCCGATGAGCGATGCCATCGCCGCCATCAAGGCCTTCGACCGGCGCGAGCCCGGCTGGATCAAGGTCGAGCTGCATCCGCAGCAGATGCAGCCCAGCGGCACGGGCAGCGAGGAGGAAGTGATGGGCATGGACGACCTGCTCGACGAAGGTATCGAGGAAACCTTCCCCGCCAGCGATCCGGTCTCCATCAGCCCACGGCCGGAACGGCGCTGAGCGGGGCGCCAGGCCCATGAGCCAACCCCTGAACGGAGGGCAGCGCGTCGAGTCGCTGCACCTCCTCACGGTGAACACCCACAAGGGCTTCACCGCGCTCAACCGGCGCTTCATCCTGCACGAGCTGCGCGAGGCGGTGCGCGACGTCTCGGCCGACCTGGTATTCCTCCAGGAGGTGCTCGGCACCCACGAGCGCCATGCCCGGCGCCATCGCAACTGGCCGGAAACCCCGCAGTACGAGTTCCTCGCCGACAGCATGTGGGGCGACTTCGCCTACGGCCGCAACGCCGTCTACCCGGACGGCGACCATGGCAACGCCGTGCTCTCCAAGTATCCCATCCAGCGCTACGACAACCTCGACATCTCCCTCCCCGGGCCGGAGCGCCGCGGCCTGCTGCACTGCGAACTGGAGGTGCCGGGCCAGCCCCAGGTGCACGCCATCTGCGTACACCTGGGGCTGCTCGAAAGCCACCGGCAGAAACAGCTCGGCCTGCTCTGCGAACTGATCGACTCGCTGCCGGCCGAGGCGCGCATCCTGGTCGCCGGGGACTTCAACGACTGGCGCCTGCGCGCCAGCGCCTGCCTGCGCCGCTGCGGCCTGGTCGAGGTCTTCGAGCACAGCCATGGCCGCTGCGCGCGCAGCTTCCCGGCGCGCCTGCCGCTGCTGCGCCTGGACCGCATCTACCTGCGCAACGCCACTCCCCAAGTTGCCAGGGTTCTGTCCCACACCCCCTGGCCCCACCTCTCCGACCACCTGCCCCTCGCGGCGGAGGTGCGCCTATGAGCCATCCCTGGCGAAGCGGCAACCGCCTGTGGCTGCTGGAAAACGGCGAGGAATTCTTTCCCCGGGTGTTCGAGGCCATTCGCCAGGCCCGCCAGGAAATCCTCATCGAGACCTTCATCCTCTTCGAGGACAAGGTCGGCAACGAGCTGCACCGCGAACTGATCGCCGCGGCGCGGCGCGGCGTGCGCATCGAGATCACCGTGGACGGCTTCGGCTCGGCGGACCTGACCGCGGAATTCGTCGCGGCGATGACCGAGGTGGGCATCCGCATCCGCATGTTCGACCCGCGGCCGAGACGGTTCGGCATGCGCCTCAACCTGTTTCGCCGCCTGCACCGCAAGATCGTGGTGATCGACGGCGCCCGCGCCTTCATCGGCGGCATCAACTTCTCCGCCGACCACCTGGGCGACTTCGGCCCGACCGCCAAGCAGGACTACTCCGTCGAGGTGATCGGCCCGGTGACCCGCGACATCCACCGCTTCGCCCTCGCCAGCATCGCGGCCACCGAGCCGTCGCGGCTCTGGTGGCGCCGCCACCGCGCCCGGAACGGCGCCGACGAGCAGCAGACGATGGCGGCCGAGGGAACGGCCCGGGTCCTGTTCGTCACCCGCGACAACCGCCGCCACACCAACGACATCGAGGAGCAGTACCTGGAGGCCATCCGCCAGGCGCGGCACCGGCTGGTGATCGCCAACGCCTATTTCTTTCCCGGCTACCGCCTGCTGCGGGAGATCCGCCGGGCGGCGCGGCGCGGCGTCAGGGTGGAGCTGATCCTGCAGGGCCAGCCGGACATGCCGATCGCCAAATTCGGGGCGCGCCTGTTCTACGAGTACCTGCTCAAGGACGGCGTGGACATCCACGAATACTGCGAGCGCCCACTGCACGGCAAGGTCGCGCTGGCCGACGACGAGTGGGCCACGGTCGGCTCGAGCAACCTCGATCCGCTGAGCCTGTCGCTCAACCTGGAGGCCAACGTGATCATTCGCGACCGGGCCTTCAACCAGGAGCTGAGCGAGCGGCTCGAGCGGCTGCGGCTCAATCATTGCCGCCTCATGACCAGGGAGAAGATCGCCCGCGACACCTGGTGGCGCATGCCGCTGGCCTTCCTCGCCTACCACGCGCTCAGCCACTTTCCTGCCTGGGTCGGCTGGCTGCCGGCGCACAGCCCGAAGGTGGAAGTCCTGCAGGGCTACCCTCCGCCGAATGGCGGCAACGACCTGCGCCGGCCCAGCCCATGAAGGCCCTCGCCGCGCGGCTGCGCCGCCACTGGCCGTTCGCCCGGCGCCTGCTGCTCTGGGCCTTCTTCCTGCTGATGGCCTGGCTGCTGTTCAGCCTGGCGCGCACCATCGAATGGAGCAACGTCCTCGCCACGCTGGCCGGCTATCGCCCGGGCACCCTGCTGACGGCCCTGGCCTTCGCCACCGCCAGCCACCTGCTCTACAGCTGCTTCGACCTGCTCGGACGCCGCTACGCCCGCCATCACCTGCCCCGGCGCCAGGTGCTGGCGGTGACCTTCGTCTGCTATGCCTTCAACCTCAACCTCGGCGCCTGGATCGGCGGCCTGGCCCTGCGCTACCGGCTCTACTCGCGCCTCGGCCTGTCCTCCCTGCAGATCACCCGGATCTACAGCCTGAGCCTGACGACCAACTGGATCGCCTACCTGCTGCTCGCCGGCCTGGTCTTCGCCAGCGGCAGCGTGCGCCCGCCCGCGCACTGGGCGATCGGCCAGGGCAGCCTGCAGGTCCTGGGCCTGGTGCTGCTGCTCCTGGCCGGGCTCTACCTGCTGCTCTGCGCCATCTCCCGGCGCCGCGTGCTGACCGTGCGCGGCCATTCGCTCGGCCTGCCGAGCCTGCGTCTGGCGCTGTGCCAGCTCGCCCTGGGCGCCGGCAACTGGCTGCTGATGGCGCTGGTCATCTACACTCTGCTGTTGCAGCAGGTCGGCTATGGCAGCGTGCTCGGCACCCTGCTGATCGCCAGCATCGCCGGCGTGCTCACCCACATCCCCGCCGGCCTCGGCGTGCTGGAGACGGTATTCGTCGCCCTGCTCCACCAGCAGGTCGGGCGTGACAGCCTGCTGGCCGCGCTGCTCGGCTACCGGGCGATCTACTACCTGCTGCCGCTGCTGATCGCCAGCCTGGTCTATCTCGGCCTCGAGGCGCGGGCGAAACGGATGCGCCAGAAGGAGGCCGGCAAGCCGGCGTAGCGCGAGGCGCCAGCGCCCTCAGCCAAGCTCGAAGGTCGTCACCCCGTACAGCCGGTCCAGCGACAGCGCCGGATCGGCTCCCGTATACATCCGCGCCGTCTCGAACACGACCTTCATGCCGTGCCGCTCGGCCAGCGCGACCGCCGCCCGGTTGACCTCTGGCACATCCAGATAGAAGGACTCCCCGCTGCCGACGGCGGCGCGCAACCTCTGCAACAGCGACTCCGCCAGCGCCGGGCTGTCGGCGTACAGGGGGCCGATCTTGTATCCGGAGCGGCAGCGGCGCAGCACGCCACAGCCGGCCAGGCGGCCATCGCGCAGGATGCCCAGTGCCGTGCAGCCGGGCTGGTTGATCCAGCTGCGCAGAAATTCCGGCCTGGGCTCGGGAAAGAAGCCCTTATCGTAGGCCTCGACCACCTCGAACGGCAGCTCGGCCAGCCCCACGAACTCGCCGGAGTACCCGGCCGCGGCGGTGGCGCCCTGCCCCTCGTAGCGCACGTTGCGATAGGCCAGCCGGAAGCCGGACCTCCTGTAGTTGTCCTGCTGCTCGACGACGCCGTCGAGGCCGATGTTGCGCCCTTCGAGATACTTCATCGCCGCCAGCCAGACCTGCTTGCCGTAGCCCTTGCCACGGTATTCCGGCCTGACGATGTAGAGACCGATGAAGCTGAACGAGTCGCCATACCTGACCGCCGAAATCGTCGCGACCGGCTCGTCGTTCAACAGTCCGATCAGGAAGCCGTGCGGGTCGGCCGCATGAAAGCACTCCGCATCATGAAGGCCCGGATTCCAGCCCTCCCGCGCCGCCCAGTCGATGGCGAGCTCGAGCTCGCTGCGGAGCATGGTGGCGATTTCGTAGGTTTCCTGCTGCATGTTCTCCACTCCGGGTGCGAAATTTCGCCGCCTGCCAGCGCCTCCGGCAGCGGCCTGGGTGACAGGGCAAAGCCTAGTTCGCCGCCGGAGCCGGCGACAGCGGCCCGCGCCGGCCTGCCCCTTTTGTCTGATTGGCGATTGATTTCTTCTGGACGCGGGACATTTCCTGGGTGAAGCCGTTCCCCTTCCATGATTTCCGATTTATGGAAAAAAGACCTGCAAGACGGCACCATGCATCCTCGTCATGGGAAAGGATGAATCCGCATTCGCCAGCCACGCAGCCATTGCCGATTGCAATAAAAGACGATCAGTCTATATTCTGCCGCCGGGTGTCCTGCGTCACGCCGGGACTCTTAGGCGGCCGGAAAGTGCGCAATGGCGCTCCGGCCGGTTTTTTCACCCATTTATAGACAGACGGTCCAATTGGAGGGCGGCATGTTCAAGGCGATCCTGATCGAGAAGGACGACGTGGTGGGTTACCGGGCGCGGAGCACTACGCTGGACGAGGCGCAGTTGCCCGAGGGCGATGTGACCCTGCGGGTGGACTGCAGCACGCTCAACTACAAGGACGCGCTGGCGATCACCGGCAAGGGGCCGGTGGTGCGCAAATTCCCGATGGTGCCGGGGATTGACCTTGCAGGAACGGTCGAAGCCAGTGCCAGCCCGGACTTCAAGGCCGGCGATCAGGTGCTGCTCAACGGCTGGGGCGTCGGCGAGCAGCACTGGGGCGGGCTGGCGCAGAAGGCGCGGCTGGACGGCCGCTGGCTGATCCCTCTGCCCCGGGGCTTCACGGCTCGCCAGGCGATGGCCGTCGGCACCGCCGGCTACACCGCGATGCTCTCGGTGCTGGCCCTGGAGCGCCACGGCGTGACGCCCGAACAGGGCGAGATCCTGGTCACTGGCGCCAACGGCGGAGTCGGCAGCTTCGCCGTCGCCCTGCTCGCCCGCCTCGGCTACCAGGTGGTGGCCTCCACCGGCCGGCCGGAACAGGCCGACTACCTGAAGAAACTCGGCGCCGGCGAGATCATCGACCGCGCCACGCTCTCCGAGCCCGGCCGGCCGCTGGCCAGGGAGCGCTGGGCCGGGGTGATCGACTCGCTGGGCAGCCATACCCTGGCCAACGCCTGCGCCGCGACCCGCTACGGCGGCACCGTCGCCACCTGCGGCCTGGCCCAGGGCATGGACTTTCCGGCCACGGTGGCGCCCTTCATCCTGCGCGGCGTCACCCTGGCCGGCATCGACAGCGTGATGTGTCCCCGCGCGGAGCGCATCGCCGCCTGGGAACGCCTGGCCCGCGACCTCGACCTGGCGCTGCTGGACGAGATCACCCGCGAGATCGGTCTGGACGAGGCCATCCCCATGGCCGGCGAGCTGCTCGCCGGGAAGGTGCGCGGACGGCTCGTGGTGGATGTGAACCGCTGAACGCTCAGGGCGCCTCGGCCAGCCGCCGCAGGCGCTCGCCCAATTCCGCGAAACGACTCTTGAGCAGAGCGTGGAACTGCTGGACCGCCGGCGAGAACTGCTTGCGGTGCGGACAGACCAGATGCAGCGGCGCCAGCTCGCCCGGGCAATCGCCGAGCAGCACCTGCAAACGCCCGGCAGCCACGTCCTCGCCCACATCCAGCCAGGACTTGTAGGCGATGCCGTGCCCGGCGATGGCCCAGCGGCGCACCACGTCGGCGTCGTCGCTGAGCAGCACCCCGCGCACCGCGATCACCCGCCGGCGCCCCTCCTCCTCGAATCCCCACTTGTCGTGGGCCCGCCCGCCCAGCAGATAGACCAGGCAGGCGTGCCCGGACAGTTCGTCGAGCGTGTGCGGCCGCCCGCTGCGCGCCAGGTAATCCGGCGCGGCCACCAGCACCCGGCGATTGTCCGGCGCCAGCGGCAGGGCGACGAAGCTGGCGTTCTCCATGGGTCCGTAGCGGATCGCCACGTCGATGGGATCGCGGAAGATGTCGGCGACCTGGTCAGACAGCAGCAGGCGCAGGGTTAGCCGCGGATGATCGCGGCAGAACTCCGAGAGCCAGGGTAGCAGCAGGTTGCGCCCCAGGTCGGAGGGCGCGCTGACCTGCAGCAGCCCCTGCAGCCCGGCCCGTTCCCGGTGCAGGCGCTCGTGGCCTTCGCGCAGGGTTTCCAGCACCCGCTCGGCATAGGGCAGGTACTGCTCGCCCTCGGCGGTCAGCCGCAGGCTGCGTGTCGAGCGGGCGAACAGGCGGATGTCCAGATCCCGTTCCAGGCGCTTGATCGCCGCGCTGACCTGCCCGGGCAGCAGGTCGACCTCCCGTGCGGCGGCGGAAAAGCTGCCGAGGGCGGCGGAACGGACGAACAGGGCCAGATCCTCCAGGCGGATCATTTTCACTCCTTGAGAGAAAGTGTTGGCTGATTTTGCGGCTTTTCATGGAAAGCTGCACGGTCGAACATCCAGCCAGACGCTCACCGCGCCCGAGGCGGGAGCGGAGACCGCCGAGCACCTTTGGAAAATCTCGACAGGAGAACGAACCTTGACCATCACCATCGCCGCCAGGACCCGCTACACCACCAAGGCCTACGACCCCAGCCACAAGGTGCCCGAAAGCACCATGGAGGAGTTGCAGACCCTGCTGCGCTACAGCCCGTCCTCGGTGAACTCGCAGCCCTGGCACCACGTCATCGCCGCCAGCGAGGAAGGCAAGGCCCGCATCGCCAGGGCGACCCAAGACGGCTACGCCTACAACGAGGCGAAGATCCTCAATGCTTCCCACGTCGTGGTGCTCTGCGCCCGCACCGACCTGGACGCGGCCCACCTCAAGGCCGTGCTCAACCGGGAGGATCTCGACGGCCGCTTCGCCAATCCGGAGGGCAAGACCGGCCAGGGCAACGTGCGCAGCTCCTACGTCAACCTGCACCGCTACGACCGCAAGGACCTGCAGCACTGGATGGAGAAGCAGGTCTACCTGGCCCTCGGCACCCTGCTGCTCGGCGCCGCTGCCCTCGGCGTGGACGCCACGCCCATGGAGGGCTTCGACTTCGCCAGGCTCGACGAAGAACTGGGCCTGCGCGAACGCGGCTTCACCAGCGTGGTGATCGTCAGCCTTGGCTATCGCAGCGACGACGACTTCAACGCCAAACTGCCGAAGTCGCGCCTGCCTGCCGAAGACATCTTCACCTTCCTCTGACCGGCCTCCGCCGGGGCTCGCCGCGCGCCTGCGAGAGGCGCGGCGAAGCCCGCCACCTGCCGCACGCCATCCGGCACCAGCGCCTGCCTGCCACGCATCCGGCCATCCAGACCGGCATCGCTTCGACTATGTTTGGAAGGCCACTGGCCAGACCATTGTGCTCGACCGCCCTCCCGAGCGAATGCCCGAGTCAGCGAAAGCATGGCGATCGTCGCCACCCTCCCGCCTCGCCACGGCGGGGAAAACCGGCCCTCGACAGGCGCAGAACAGTTCTCAGGCATCGTGCAAGGCACTTGACCGCGAGAAGTCGAACGGATCAAATTGCGAGCAATTCTCATTGGGTAACAAGGAGTTGTTATGAAAGCCAGCCCTTTCAAGGTCTCTTACCTTTCGAGGCCTCGATTACACGGGCCGTAGAGACATGAGCGCGGGCTGCGGCGCTATCGACCCACTCCCGGGT
>NZ_SMMU01000027.1 GCF_004339665.1 Azotobacter chroococcum | reverse complement strand
CCCGTAGACCTGGCGGTGATCGTCGATGAAGGCCTTCATCGCTTGAAGCGGCGGTCGAGCTCCGCCTGGGCAAAATACGCCGAGGCCTTGCGCAGGATCTCGTTGGCCTGTCGCAGCTCACGCACTTCCCGCTCGAGCGCCTTGATCCGTTCACGCTCGGGCGTCGTCTGCCCCTCACGAAGTCCGGTATCGCGTTCGGCCTGCCTTACCCAGCGGCGCAGCGTTTCGGCCGTGCAACCGATCTTCGCCGCGATGGAGTGGATCGCCGCCCACTGCGACTCGTGCTCGTCCTGATGCTCGAGCACCATGCGAACCGCCCGTTGCCGGACTTCAGGGGAATACTTCGTTGCTGTCTTCATGGCTCCATCCTCTCAAAGGTTGGAGCCTCCGAGAAACCCGGGGCGGTTCACTGGCTTGAGAGCGAGGGCAAATGGGGCGTACAGGGTGATCCCCTGGAGTTTGCAAAGCACGAGCGAGCAGCGGCTCCTGCGGCGAAGTGAGCTACACGCAGGAGTGCGCTATGACGGACAATCACTGGCTGCTCGAATTCGCTGCGCGCGCAGCTAAGACCGACAAGTTTAACGACAAGCCAGACCACGCCGCGCTGCTCGCAATGGGCCTGATAGGCGAAGCTGGTAGCGTCGTCGCGGAGCTGAAGAAAAAGTGTCGTGAGCGTGATGCCTACCCGGTCTACCGCGAGAAGGTGGTTGAGGAGATTGGCGACTTCCTCTGGTACTTCGTGCGCCTCACTGCGGTCACCGTACCCGGCCTGCTCGAGGAGTTGCCCGAGCCCGACAAGATCGCGCTCCCGGCTGCGGATAGCACTCAGCTTCCGGAGCATCTTGACTTCGGAGCGGCCGTGGGCGAGGTGCTCGCGGCGGTCAGCGCATCGAGGCACGACGACATAAGGACGCCCCTGAGGCGTGTGTGGGTGCTCCTGGCGGCGATCGCCAATGATGCCGACGTCTGCCTATGCAATGCTGCCGTGCGGAACACGGAGAAGACTAGGAGCCGCTGGCCCGACGAGAAGCGCTACGTGCCCCTCTTCGACGATGCCTTCCCGGTAGAGGAGCAGCTTCCTCGACGGTTGCAGGTCGACTTCCTCGAACGCGCGCGTGGCAACCACCGGGCCGTCATCCTGCGGTGTAATGACATCAACTTCGGTGACCGACTCACCGACAATATTGAAGACCCGGATGGTTACCGCTTCCACGACATATTCCACTTCGCCTACGCGGTGCATCTCGGGTGGTCGCCGGTTGTGCGTGCGCTCATGCGGACCAAGCGCAAGAGCGACTCGACGGTCGACGAGGCGCAGGATGGCGCGCGTGCAGGCATCATAGAGGAGGCGGTTTCCGCGATTGTCTTCAGCCGTGCCAAGCAGCTCAAGTTCTTCGAGGGGCTCGATCACGTCGACTTGGATCTACTGAAGACGGTCAAGGAGTTCGTCGAGGGCTTCGAGGTCGAGATCGTCCCCCTGTGGCAATGGGAGACCGCAATCCTTGACGGCTATCGCATATTCCGCGCGCTATGTACTGGCCCTGGCGGACGCGTGACGCTCGACATGGGGCGCCGCCAACTTATCTACGAGCCCCACTCCGTGAGCGGCGATCACGCCAAGCAGAGGCACCAACTTCTTTAGGAACGATATGAGCACCAGACATAGGGTTTTTGTCAGCTACCACCATGCGCTCGATGAGGGCTACAAGAGGCTCTTTGAGCAGCGCTTCGGGAACACCTTCGGCGCTATCGTGCCGGGTTCGGTGCAGGTTGGTGACATCAACCCGTACCTGTCGACGGATACCATCCGGCAGAAGATCCGAGACGAGTATCTTCGGGACACCTCGGTGACCGTAGTCTTGATCGGTGCGGAGACGTGGCAGCGCAAGCACGTCGATTGGGAAATCGGGTCATCGATTCGGCACACGCAGTTCAACTCCCGGTCGGGGCTGCTCGGCATTATCCTCCCCTCCTACCCGCGCCCAGCGTTCTCCATGTACAACTCGTACACGATTCCTCCACGTCTTCACGACAATATCGAGTGCGGATTCGCGAGCATCCATCCGTGGTCGGATGATGCGGCAACCGTCCAGGGTTGGATTCACGCGGCCTATGAGCGGCGGAGCCGCGTGAACCCCGACAATTCGCGAGACTCTTTCGGAAGGAATCGGACAGGAGCAGCGTGGACGGATTGAGGATGCGGGCTGCTTACGACATCCGGCTGCCGGGCGGGCGCGTACTCAAGACGACGCCCGTGTTCGACACATACTGGCGCTTCGCCTCGCAGCGTCAGGAAATGTTCATGCGCCGCGTGCTCGGCACCATGCCGCCGTGGACGGAGGATCCGATCCTAAGCGGGCATCGCTTCACGAACGCGTACCGCGCATCGGATCGTGTGAGTCAGTACCTCATTCGCCACGTGATCTATGAGGGCTCGCAGAAGGCCGAGGAGGTCTTCTTCCGCACGATGTTGTTCAAGCTCTTCAACAAGATCGAAACGTGGGAGAGCCTGTGCTCGAGGCTCGGCGCGCTGAGCTGGGGAGACTTTTCGTTCGACGCATATGCGAAAGTGTTGGACGGCCTGCTGGAGGAAGGCGAGCGCGTTTACTCGGCCGCGTACATCATGCCGTCACCAGCATTCGGTAGCCCGCGCAAGCACCGCAACCACCTGCGGCTTATCGAGCACATGATGACCGATGGAGCCCCGAAGAAGATTGCGAAGGCAGGCTCGCTTCGAGGAGCATTCGAGCTGCTGCGCGGCTATCCGTCGCTGGGGGATTTTCTCGCGTTCCAGTTCGCCATCGACATCAACTACAGCGAGCTGACCGACTTCTCCGAGATGGAGTTCGTCGTGGCGGGCCCCGGAGCTCGGGATGGCATCAGCAAGTGCTTCAGTGACACGGCGGGCCTGAGTGAGGCCGAGATTATTCACGTCATGGCAGCACGTGCGGACGACGAGTTCGAGCGGCTGGGCGTGAGGTTCCAGAGCCTCTGGGGCCGCAGTCTTCAGCTCATCGACTGCCAGAACGTGTTCTGCGAGGTAAGCAAGTACGCGCGCGTTGCGCACCCCGAGATCAAGGGCGAGTCCGGGCGAACCCGCATTAAGCAAAAGTACACGCCGCGCCCGGCCCCGATCCCTCAGTGGTACCCACCGAAGTGGGGCATCCAGCTTCAGTTGCCCAACAACAGCATGCAGCGGACGGTGCTTCGCTCCGCCGCTGATGCTGGGCGTTAGCTCACGCCCATAGAACGCAAGCAACTTGAGAACAATCTTTAATGAAAGTATTTTTAGATACTAATGCTTTTTACAAAAATTGGTTTGCAAGCAATGCAAATTTCAAACTCTTATTTTACTTTTTGAACAATGAACAGCACGAACTGCTACTCTCCGACTTAGTTGCGCAAGAAACAAATAACATCAGAGAGCGCGAGCTCAATGAAATTAAATCGGAATTAAGCAGGCTTATAAAGAAGGGCGAGCAGTTAAATTCGAGAAATTTAAAATTCACAATCGATGATCTTGGGTTTCAGCCTTATGACCTTGTCAAAATACTGAAGGAGAAAGTCGATTGGATTGATAGCATCGAATATGACTGCATACCTCAAAGCAAGGTAGTAGAAAGAGCCATTAAGCTAGTAAAACCTTTTTCCAATCAAGAAAAAGGATATAGAGACACATTGATCTGGCTGTCATTCTTAAATTATTTATCCTCAAACAAAATAGAAGGAAACGTCGCCTTTATAACAAACAACAAGCACGACTTCTTCCAATCAAACGGAAACAATCTATCTTTCAATAATGACCTATTGAGAGACATCGAAGAATATAAAATAAAAGCCAACATTAGGCCATACTTAAACATTTATGATTTCGTCAACGAGAATGTTGATAAAATATCTCACTCATTTGATCGCCACGAAATACTGGACAATCTAGAGCACTTCTTAATCTCCGAAACAGAGGACTATTTGAACTCAATGAGCAATGGCGATATTAGCCAGCTATTGGATAATAAAGTATTCTCCGACAAACTGACTCCAGTTATAGATATAGAATCAGATGTTTTTGAGGGTTTGGAAGACCCAGAAGTAAAATCTGTTAAACGTCTTTCCGGTGACAACGTCTATATCGAAGCCTACTTTGAAATGCGAAGTGTCGACTTAGCCATCACGATTGACGCCATAGAATACAAGCAATACGCAAGCGAGATAGAGTCGACTAAATCCCTGTACAACATCAACATCGAAGACGACCACGCCAAGCTATCATTTATACTTAGAACTTGTATTGATGGAAGCTTTGAGTACGACACCAAGAATGAAACCGCCAGTAATTTGTCAGTAGATTCTATTTTCAATAGAAGAAGTCGAAGCGAGAGCTAACAAATGTATATGGACTCTCCCCACAAGTGGTGAGTAATGCTGTTTCAACCCTGTCGTCAGTGCGGTTGCATTCGTATATCCGGCCTTCCATGGGCGTTGCCGCCCGGGCCATTCTGTAGTTCGCGCAGCGGGGGCCAAGCGCTCAATCGATCACCAGAATCAGCATTGTTATCGGCCTTGCTCCGCTGCAGGACTCGCCTGTTCCGACAGTGTCGCTGTTTTGATGGCTCCCACGCTCCGGCGTGGGAAGCCCAAGGCCAGGCGCTCCTGCGCCCCGGGGGCGCCGAAGCGTCCCCTGCAACGTGCCCACGCAGGAGCGCTCGCCGTTATACACAAGTCCAGTCACCCTCTCGGTTTTCCTGAGGAAGTGCAGGGATGTCATCCGCGAGCCGGGCTGAGGAAGTGATGCCCATTTCGAGCTGAGCGTTGCCGAGGAGACGATGCGGCTGCCGAGGGCGTCGCTTGCCTCGAAAGGTGTATCCGTCTGACCCGCCGGCCAAGGACGGCCACCCGTCGGCATTGCCCAAGTCCCATATTGGGACTAACATGACCCCATGAGAATTATCGCCATCAGCCACCTGACAGCCTTCTGGGATAAATACCCGGATGCCGAACAGCCGCTTCTTGCCTGGATCGATGAAGCCAGGAAAGCCAACTGGTCGAGCCCGGCCGAAATCAAGGCTCAGTTTCGCAATGCGAGCATTCTCAAAAGCCGGCGGGTTGTCTTCAACATCAAAGGCAATAGCTACCGACTGGTTGTTGCTGTTGCCTACCGCTTCGGCGCCATTTACATCAAGTTTGTCGGCACCCATGCGCAATATGACGCCATTGATGCCGACACCATAGAGATGGAGTGACCGCCATGGACATTCGTCCGATTCGCACTGATCAAGACTATCGCGCAGCGCTCAAGGAAGTGTCGGCCCTGTTCGATCATGAGCCGGAGCCCGGCACGCCGGAAGGCGATCGTTTCGACGTCATGGTCACGCTGATCGAGGCCTACGAGTCGAAGCACTTCCCCGTGGACCTGCCGAACCCGATTGACGCCATCAAGTTCCGCATGGAGCAATCCGGCCTGACGGCGAAGGATCTGGAGCCGGCCATCGGGCGGACCAATCGCGTGTATGAAGTCCTGAATGGCAAGCGCGCGCTCACTCTGCCGATGGTCTGGCGGCTGCACAGCATGTTCGGCATTCCAGCGGAAAGTCTGATCAAGCCGGCCTCTCGGGCCTGAATCCCAACCCTTTCAACGCGGTTTGATGGCTCCCACGCTCCTGCGTGGGAGCCCAGGGCCGGGCGCTCCTGCGCCCCAGAGGCGCCGAGCCGAAGTGTCCCCTGCAACGTGCCCACGCAGGAGCGTGGGCACGATCGATTAAGGCGCCGGTCTCGGACCGTGCGGACTCGGGGTCCATTTCGCTGGCCGCGCGCTGCGCCGCCTCGTTCCAGGTGGCGTAGGTGTAGAAGACGCGCAGTTCCGGCCGCGCCCAGAAGCCCGGGCCGGACAGCGACCAGGTCGGTGCGACGGTGAACTTGGTCAGCTTGCGGGTGCCGTCGGTCGCCTTGATCTGGTCGTGGCCGATCTCGGCGCTCAGCTTGAACGTCTCGGTGAAGGCGTACACCGGCCGCACGCCGACCGACAGCCAGCGCGAGTTTTCGCCGTCGGGTCAGACGTCCTTCTGGTAGATCACCTGGAACTGGCCGCCGAAGCGCTCCGTGGTCTGCCAGTCGAAGTACTCGACCAGGCGCCAGCTTTCTTTTCGCAGCTCCCAGCGCTGGAGATCACCATGCCCACCTGGCTCCGATGGCTGCTCACCGTCCCCTCCGCTTGCCTTGCCTGGGTCACCACGGCGTTCACGGGCATGGCGCTGCATGCCCATGCCGAGCGCGCCTGGTGTCCGGCGGAGGACTTCGTTTCCGGCTATTGCATGAACAAGGCAGTCCAGGGCCGCCTTGACCTGCTGATCACGGTCTTCGCCGGGCTGTCCGCCGTCGCGGTCATCGGCGCCGCGGTGGCCATGGCGCCGGCCCGAAAGCGGGCCGTTGCCTGGTGCGCCCTCGCGGTCGGCGGTGCGTTCGCGGCGCTGCTGGGGTTTGGCTCGCCGGAGTTCCATGCGGCGGTTTCGCTGGGTGCGCTGGCCTGCATCGGGCTGTCACTGCATGGGCGCCGCCGGGCCGTCAGTCGAACCTGACCAGATTGAGCGCCGGCAGCGGGCCGCCGGGGAACTGCACCAGGCGGGCGCCGATGGCGAGCGGGCCGAGATCGATGGCGAAGAAGCCCAGTCGCTCGATCAGCGCGCCCACCGCCGCCCTGGCGCGGGCGTCGTCGCCGGAGAGGAACAGCACCCGCCGGCCGCCCTCCGCTCCCGGCGCGCCGGAGACCAGCTGCGGTTGAAGGTGGTTGAAGGCCTTCACCACGCGGGCGCCCGGCACGAGTTCGGCGAAGACCTCGCTGGAGGCGCGGCCGTGCAGTTCGACCGGCCTGAACAGCGGCGCCTCGATCGGGTTGTTGGCGTCGATCACGATGCGTCCGCCGAAGTCCGCCAGGCCGGCGAGCGCCGCCGGCAGCTTCGACCAGTTGACCGCGACCAGGACGATGTCCTGCGCCGCCGCCTCTTCGCGGGTTCCGGCCCTGATCGAGGGGCCGATCTCGCGGACCAGATCCTGCAGCGACTCCGGGCCGCGGCTGTTGGCGATGACGGCGGGGATGCCCTGCCGGGCGAGCGCCCGGGCGAATGCCGAACCGATGGCGCCGGCGCCGAGGATACCGATGGTGTTCATGCTGCTGCTCCTGTAGTCGGGATGGGCTGGATCAGGCGGTGAAGCCGCCGTCGGCGACGATTTCGGCGCCGGTGACGAAGGCCGCTTGCGGGCCGGCGAGGAAGGCGACGACGCTGGCGATCTCGTCCGGCTGGCCGTAGCGGCCGAGGGCGATGCCGGGGCCGACGATCTGGCTGACCGGGCCGCCGTCCGGGTTCATGTCGGTGTCGGTCGGGCCGGGATGCACGGTGTTGACCGTGATGCCGCGCGGCCCCAGGTCGCGCACCAGGCTGCGGTTGAAGCCGGCGACCGCACCCTTGGTCAGGGTGTACAGCGAGGCGGTCGGGAAGGCCGCGTAGCGCGTCATCGACGAGCCGATATGGACGATGCGCCCGCCGGCCTGCATGTGGCGCACGGCCTCCTGGGTGGCGACGAACACGCCGGTGACGTTGACTGCGATCATCCGCTCGTAGGTCTCGAAGGCGATCTCCTCGATCGCCCCGCCCAAGCCCAGGCCGGCGTTGTTGACTAGGATGTCGAGGCCGCCGAAGGCTTCGACGGTCGCGGCGACGGCAGCGCGCACGGCAGCCGGATCGCCCGCGTCGGCGGCGATGGCGAGCGCCCGGCCGCCGGCAGCCTCGATGGCCCGGACGACCTCGGCGGCCTTCTCCGGCGAGGCGCTGTAGGTGAGGGCGACCGCCGCGCCGTCGGCGGCCAGGCGCCTGGCGATGGCCGCGCCGATCGAGCGCGAGCCGCCGGTGACGAGGGCGGTCTTGCCGGACAGGGGAGTAGTGCCGGTGGGAGAGGTGGTCATGGGATTCACTCCGGGGTCGTTGTCGATGGAGTGAATGGTGGCCCAGTCATTACCTCTTGATTAGCCGGTAATGGCTTGAATCATTTTCAAGCATCAGTATAAAGTTCGCCCATGGAAACCCTCGCCAACCTCGAATCCTTCGTCCGCAGCGCCGAGACCGGCAGCTTCTCCGCCGCCGCGCGCCGCCTCGCCCTGACGCCGGCGGCGGTCAGCCGCAACGTCGGCATGCTGGAGCGGAACCTCGGCGTGCGGCTGTTCCAGCGCTCGACGCGCAAGCTCACCCTGACCGAGGCCGGCGAGCGCTTCCTGGAAGCCATCGGCGGCAATCTCGACGCGCTGCAGGCGGCGATCGCCACGCTGGCGACGGAACGGGACGAGCCGGCCGGCGTGCTCAAGGTCAGCATGCCGCCAACCTTCGGCATCACCCATGTCCTGCCGCTGCTGCCGGCCTTTCTCGCCCGCCATCCGCTGATCCGCCCGGACTGGCATTTCGAGAACCGCCCGGTGGACCTGATCGCCGAAGGCTACGACGCGGCGATCGGCGGCGGTTTCGAACTCGCCCCGGGCGTGGTGTCGCGCACGCTCGCCCCCGCCCATATCGTCGCGGTCGCCTCGCCGGCCTACCTGGCCGGACGCACGCCGCCGGCGGACCCTGCCGGCCTGGCCGAGTTCGCCGGCATCGTCATGCGCTCCAGCCGTACCGGCCGGGTGCGCCAGTGGACGCTGCGCGACGCCGCCGGGGCCGAGATGCCGGCCAGGCTCGCCGAGACGCTCACCCTCAACGACCCCGCCGCCATGCGCGAGGCGGCGCTGCTCGGCCTCGGCGTCACGCTGCTCGCCGTGCCGGACGTGCTGCCGTGGATCGAGCGGGGCGAACTGGTGAGGCTGCTGCCCCGCTGGTACGCCGACGCCGGCGCGATCTCGATCTACTACGCGAACCGCACCCTCATGCCGGCCAAGACCCGCGCCTTCATCGACTTCCTCGTCGAGGCGTTCCAGCGCGAGCGCCTCGCCGCGCGCTTCGCCGGCAGCCTGGGCTGAACCGGCCCCCGGCCCTGCGGGCAAGGCTCCGCAGCGGGTGACTTCCCGTGCAGTGCTCTGACAATCTCCCGTGAGGCGTCGGCAAACCCCGTTGCCGGCCATCCGTCAGCCATTCAATGAAAGGGACCACCCAGCCATGCACCTGCGCCGCATCCACCACGCCGCCATCATCTGTTCGGACTACCAAGTCTCGAAGCGCTTCTACACCGAGTCGCTGGGCCTTCGCGTCGTGGCCGAGCACTACCGGGCCGAGCGCCGCTCCTACAAGCTCGATCTGGCGCTGCCCGACGGCTCGCAGGTCGAGCTGTTCTCGTTTCCCGCGCCGCCGCCGCGCCCTTCCCGGCCGGAGGCCCAGGGGCTGCGCCATCTGGCCTTCGAGGTCGACGACGTGGCGGCCTGCAAGGCGGAACTCGAGGCCCAGGGCATCGCCGTCGAGGCGATTCGCACCGACGAGTACACCGGCCGGCGCTTCACCTTCTTCGCCGATCCGGACGGGCTGCCGCTGGAGCTGTACGAGGCGCCGCCGCGGGCGGACGGCTGACGAAAAAGGCCCGCCGAATCATGCGCCCGTCGGATCAGCCGCATGTGGCGAGTGCGGCGGCCGGTCTCCGATCACGATGCACCCGCCGAAGTCCGCCAGGCCGGCGAGCGCCGAAGGGGCAGCGCTCGCCCTGTTCATCGCGCGCCAAAGGATGCATCACGACACCCCGACATTCCGCCGTTAGGCACCGCGTATGCTGCCCAGCCAAGGCATTTTGATCCTGGCCAGTATTCATCCCCTCTGGCCGGTATTGGGCTGCTGTGGAGATGCGGCGGGAACAACATCGGAAACACAGGGTCATTGCCGCTTAGCAGATCGCCGTCCGCTGCAGTGCCTCCAGGAAACAGGACAGGCGCAGCGCCCCGTACAAGGCCAGACGCGAAATCGAGAAAGCCAAGGCACAGGTACGCGCCTGGGTGGAGCTTCCGCTCCGGGTGTTGGGCTGCATGAAGGCACTTTCCGTGGGCAGGCGAAAACACGGCTCGGCAGCTCACGCCGTTCGCCTTTGTCGAACCCGTGGATAGCGAGCAGACAACCAAGTGCCTCCATAAGACGTGGAAACCAGTACAAAACCTTGGTTTCCAAACAGATCCCCAAGGCGGCCCATTTGGCATGGCCGTTCGGGGTCAGCACGACAAGGACCCTTTTGCCTATGCTGGTATCGATCCAGGCACTGCGCGCCTTTGCCGCGTGGCTCGTGGTCTTCCACCACTTCATGCAGGTGTTTTTCGACTTCAAGGCCGACACCCTTGCCGGACACCTGCTTTCCACCCGCGGCCAGGTCGGCGTCGACATCTTCTTCGTCATCAGCGGCTTCGTCATCCACCTCGCCAGCGCCGGCAAGCCGATCGCCTCGAAACGCTTCATACTCGATCGCCTGATCCGCATCGTGCCTGCCTACTGGATATTCACTCTGCTCACCGCCTCGATCATCTATTTCGACGCGCGAGTCATGCCGGTCTATGCGGTCGATCCGATCACGCTGCTCAAGTCGCTATTGTTCATTCCGGCCCAAAATCCCGGCGGCTTCGGCTTCTACCCGGTCCTGCCGGTGGGCTGGACCCTGAACTTCGAGATGATGTTCTACATCCTGTTCGCGCTGGCGCTGTGCGCCGGTCGACGTCATCGGGCCTGGGTCACCGCCCTGCTGGTGCTCACACTGAGCGGCTGGCTGGCCCATCAATCGTTCGTGTCGAGCTTCTACACCAATCCGGTGATCTACGAGTTCCTCCTCGGCATCGGCCTGGCGGTGATTTACCGCCGCGGCTGGCTGCCGGCGCTGTCGGGCCGGATGCTGCTGGCCCCCGCGCTGATCGCAGCGAGCGCGACCGCAATGATTCTCTGGTTCGACGATCAGCATCCCTACCGCTGGCTCACCTGGGGTGTCCCCGGCGCGGCGCTGGTCGCCGCCATGATCAGCATGGAACGACTGTTCAACGGCAGTCAGGTGCTGAGGAACCTCGGCGACTGGTCCTATTCGGTCTACCTGGTGCACATCATCGTGCTGTGGTGCGGCGCCTACCTGCTCGACCAGCACCTCGCCCCCTACCTGATCCTGACGCTCTGCGTGCCGGTGATCACGCTCGGCTCCTGGCTCAGCTTCACCTACATCGAGATGGGCCTCTCCCGCCGACTCAAACACCGCTTCGGGCTCTCCCGCCCGGCGCCGGCGAACACCGAAGCCGCCCCCCGGCATCTCCCCGGCAGTGCAGACGAGGAAAGCGGGGGCAGCCACCGCCAGACCCGGTGATATGCCATTGCCCTGGAGCGTGTTGCATCGATCGCCGCGCTGTACGGAGTCGGCATGCCCTGCTGACGCGCCGCAGCCCTCGCGCGGCCGGAGGCCCGGGGCGGCGCCACCCGGACTCCGAGGCTGACGACAGGTCGAGGATCTGCGTGGCGGGGGCCTGCCTGGGCGCGGCGGCGCCGCCCGGAATCACGAGGGCTGTGCTCATGGGGCGCGCCCGTTGGTTTTTGTTGGATCGCAGCACGGCTTCAGAAGCTACGGCTACCCCGCCCGCCAGAGCAAGCCGACAACCGCCTTAGCGTTCGATCAGCGATCGACACTTCCCGCTTCAGCCGGTATGGAACCCGGTACCACATGGAACGGATCGCCGCCCGGCTGTACCTGCCGGTACGCCGCCAGCCCGGGCGACGCAAAATCGCTGCCAACCGACTCCTGTCACACGCCTGTTACGCAGCATAAAATCTCGCCAAAAACATTATTTCTGGTTTTTTAATCCAAAAAATAAGCCATATGTGAATTTCCCATCTTGATGGCACCACCCTTGCTCAATCCCCTGCGACACCAGTCAAACGCCACGAATCAACGGAGGTTCCAAGATGGCATTGCGTCAGTGTGCAATTTACGGCAAGGGTGGCATCGGCAAGTCCACCACCACCCAGAACCTGGTCGCCGCCCTCGCCGAGGCCGGCAAGAAGGTGATGATCGTCGGTTGCGACCCGAAAGCCGACTCCACCCGCCTGATCCTGCATTCCAAGGCCCAGAACACCGTCATGGAGATGGCCGCATCCGCCGGCTCGGTGGAAGACCTCGAACTGGAAGACGTGCTGCAGATCGGCTACGGCGGCGTCAAGTGCGTCGAGTCCGGCGGTCCGGAGCCGGGCGTCGGCTGCGCCGGCCGCGGCGTGATCACCGCGATCAACTTCCTGGAAGAGGAAGGCGCCTACAGCGACGACCTGGACTTCGTGTTCTACGACGTGCTGGGCGACGTGGTGTGCGGCGGCTTCGCCATGCCGATCCGCGAGAACAAGGCCCAGGAAATCTACATCGTCTGCTCCGGCGAGATGATGGCCATGTATGCCGCCAACAACATCGCCAAGGGCATCGTGAAGTACGCCCACTCCGGCAGCGTGCGTCTGGGCGGGCTGATCTGCAACAGCCGCAAGACCGACCGCGAAGACGAGCTGATCATGGCCCTGGCCGCGAAGATCGGCACCCAGATGATCCACTTCGTGCCGCGCGACAACGTCGTGCAGCACGCCGAAATCCGCCGCATGACCGTGATCGAATACGATCCGAAAGCCAAGCAGGCCGACGAGTACCGCGCCCTGGCCCAGAAGATCCTCAACAACAAGCTGCTGGTCATCCCGAACCCGGCGAGCATGGAGGACCTCGAAGAGCTGCTGATGGAGTTCGGCATCATGGAAGCCGAAGACGAGTCCATCGTCGGCAAGGCCGCCGCCGAAGGCTGATCCCGCCGGCGCAGTGTTTGCGGAGGAGCGTGTGCCGCGGGCTGTCCGGAATGGCTTCTCGCGGCCGGCGGCGCACGCCGCCCTCCCTTTTGAACCACACCGAGTTCCCCCACCTCAGGAGCTGACCCTATGGCCATGGCCATCGACGGCTACGAATGCACCGTCTGCGGCGACTGCAAGCCGGTCTGCCCGACCGGCTCGATCGCCCTCCAGGGCGGCATCTACGTGATCGACGCCGACAGCTGCAACGAGTGCGCCGACCTGGGCGAGCCGCGCTGTCTCGGCGTCTGCCCCGTGGATTTCTGCATCCAGCCGCTCGATGACTGAAGACTGAACGAGCCCGCACCCGCTTGCCGGCGACAGAGCATCCCGCGCCGCTCTGCCACCGGACTCCAAACGGCGATCGCTTTCCTCAGGGGCGATCGCCGTTTTCGTTTTTCTCCCGCCGATAACGCCTGAAAACGGCCGACACGTCAGGGCTTCATGTGCCCGCCCCCTTTCCTCGCCCGCGCAGGGAGCAGGCGACAAAAGCTTCCCGCCCGCCTCCGAGCCCCTCACCAGACGAACCTGCAGGAGCGGATTTCCTCCGATTCATGATCGTGCCCACGCTCCTGCGTGGGCACGCCGTAGGGGCCGCTTCGGCGCAGGAGCGCCCCGCCCAGGGCTCCCACGCAGGAGCGTGGGAGCCATCAAAGGGAGATTTCCCCTCCAACCGACAGCCACGCACCTCGACGTACAGACCCCGAACGCTCCGTACTTGGCCGAACGAAAAACCTTTTGCGTATTCCGCCCGCTGCCCGCGCAAGCGCCGCACACCTGGAAAAAACACCCGAAAAGCCCCCCGCGCGACGCCTTTCGGCAGCAGCGAAAGCGATCAACAAGTCATTGATTCAAAATGACTAATCAGGTCGATCGGCGGGCGAGCGGAAAATTCCCGCAAGCGCCGCAAGGGCATCTGGCACGCATCCTGCCATCTCCTCTTCGCCAACCGGTTTTTCCGGTCCCCGATCGAGTGCCGGTCACGGGGTTCGATCAACGCATAGAGCCGAGGAGACTTCAACCATGCCAATGGTATTGCTGGAATGTGACAAGGACATACCCGAGCGCCAGAAACACATCTATCTGAAGGCGCCCAACGAGGACACCCGCGAGTTCCTGCCGATCGCCAACGCGGCGACCATCCCCGGCACCCTGTCCGAACGCGGCTGCGCCTTCTGCGGCGCCAAGCTGGTGATCGGCGGCGTGCTGAAAGACACCATCCAGATGATTCACGGCCCGCTCGGCTGTGCCTACGACACCTGGCACACCAAGCGCTACCCGACCGACAACGGCCACTTCAACATGAAGTACGTCTGGTCGACCGACATGAAGGAAAGCCACGTGGTGTTCGGCGGCGAGAAGCGCCTCGAGCAGAGCATGCACGAGGCCTTCGACGAGATGCCGGACATCAAGCGGATGATCGTCTACACGACCTGCCCGACCGCGCTGATCGGCGACGACATCAAGGCCGTGGCCAAGAAGGTGATGAAGGACCGTCCCGACGTCGACGTCTTCACCGTCGAATGCCCCGGCTTCTCCGGCGTCTCCCAGTCCAAGGGCCACCACGTCCTGAACATCGGCTGGATCAACGAGAAAGTCGAGACGATGGAGAAGGAGATCACCAGCGAATACACGATGAACTTCATCGGTGACTTCAACATCCAGGGCGATACCCAGCTGCTGCAGACCTACTGGGACCGCCTGGGCATCCAGGTCGTCGCCCACTTCACCGGCAACGGCACCTACGACGACCTGCGCTGCATGCACCAGGCCCAGCTCAACGTGGTGAACTGCGCGCGTTCCTCCGGCTACATCGCCAACGAACTGAAGAAGCGCTACGGCATCCCGCGCCTGGACATCGACTCCTGGGGCTTCAGCTACATGGCCGAGGGCATCCGCAAGATCTGCGCCTTCTTCGGCATCGAGGAGAAGGGCGAGGCGCTGATCGCCGAGGAATATGCCAAGTGGAAGCCGAAGCTCGACTGGTACAAGGAACGCCTGCAGGGCAAGAAGATGGCGATCTGGACCGGCGGCCCGCGCCTGTGGCACTGGACCAAGTCGGTCGAGGACGACCTGGGCATCCAGGTGGTGGCCATGTCCTCCAAGTTCGGCCATGAGGAAGACTTCGAGAAGGTCATCGCCCGCGGCAAGGAAGGCACCTACTACATCGACGACGGCAACGAGCTGGAATTCTTCGAGATCATCGACCTGGTCAAGCCGGACGTGATCTTCACAGGTCCCCGCGTCGGCGAGCTGGTCAAGAAGCTGCATATCCCCTACGTCAACGGCCACGGCTACCACAACGGCCCGTATATGGGCTTCGAGGGCTTCGTCAACCTCGCCCGCGACACCTACAACGCCGTGCACAACCCGCTGCGCCACCTGGCCGCCGTGGACATCCGCGACAGCTCGCAGACCACGCCGGTCATCGTGCGGGGGGCCGCCTGATGAGCCAGTCCAGACTCGACGACCTGTTCGACTACACCGAGGAGCGCTGCCTGTGGCAGTTCTTCTCGCGCACCTGGGACCGCGAGGAAAACATCGAGGGCGTGCTCGGCCAGGTCGCCCGCCTGCTGACCGGCCAGGAGCCGCTGCGCGGCACCCCGCAGGAGCGCCTGTTCTACGCCGACGCCCTGGCCATGGCCAACGACGTTCGCGAGCGCTTCCCCTGGGCATCGCAGATCAATCACGAGGAAATCCATTTCCTGATCGACGGCCTCAAGTCCCGCCTGGTCGACACCGTGATCACCCGCTCGACCAACCGCGAACTCAACCACCACCTCTACTGAGTCACCGCTGCGGGAGCGGCCCGAGGGCCGCTCCCCTGTGCGAAGGAGCCATTTCATGAGCAATTGCGAGCTAACCGTGCTGAAGCCGGCTGAAGTCAAGCTGGTCAAGCGGGAGCGCGAAGGCATCATCAACCCGATGTACGACTGCCAGCCCGCGGGCGCCCAGTACGCCGGCATCGGCGTCAAGGACTGCATCCCGCTGGTCCACGGCGGCCAGGGCTGCACGATGTTCGTCCGCCTGCTGTTCGCCCAGCACTTCAAGGAAAACTTCGACGTCGCCTCGACCTCGCTGCACGAGGAGTCGGCGGTGTTCGGCGGCGCCAAGCGCGTCGAGGAAGGCGTGCTGGTGCTGGCCCGCCGCTACCCGGAACTGCGGCTGATCCCGATCATCACCACCTGCTCCACCGAGGTCATCGGCGACGACATCGAAGGCACCATCAACGTCTGCAACCGGGCGCTCGCCGCCGAGTTCCCGGAGCGCAAGATCTACCTGGCCCCGGTGCACACCCCGAGCTTCAAGGGCAGCCACGTCACCGGCTACGCCGAGTGCGTGAAGTCGATGTTCAAGACCATCACCGAGGTGCACGGCAAGGGCCAGCCGAGCGGCAAGCTCAACGTCTTCCCGGGCTGGGTCAACCCCGGCGACGTGGTGCTGCTCAAGCGCTACTTCAAGGAAATGGGCGTCGACGCCACGGTGTTCATGGACACCGAGGACTTCGACTCGCCGATGCTGCCGAACAAGAGCATCGAGACCCACGGCCGCACCACGGTCGAGGACATTGCCGACAGCGCCAACGCCCTGGGCACCCTGGCCCTGGCCCGCTACGAGGGGGCGACCACCGGCGAGTACCTGGAGAAGACCTTCGCGGTGCCGAACAGCCTGGTCAACACCCCCTACGGCATCAAGAACACCGACGACATGCTGCGCAAGATCGCCGAGATCACCGGCAAGGAGATCCCCGAGTCGCTGGTCCGCGAGCGCGGCATCGCGCTGGATGCGCTGGCCGACCTGGCGCACATGTTCTTCGCCAACAAGAAGGTGGCGATCTTCGGTCACCCGGACCTGGTGCTCGGCCTGGCGCAGTTCTGCCTGGAAGTGGAACTGGAACCGGTGCTGCTGCTGATCGGCGACGACCAGGGCAGCAAGTACAAGAAGGACCCGCGCCTCCAGGAGCTCAAGGACGCCGCGCACTTCGACATGGAGATCGTCCACAACGCCGACCTCTGGGAGCTGGAGAAGCGCATCAACGACGGCCTGCAGCTGGACCTGATCATGGGTCACTCGAAGGGCCGCTACGTCGCCATCGAAGCCAACATCCCGATGGTCCGCGTCGGCTTCCCGACCTTCGACCGCGCCGGCCTCTACCGCAAGCCCACCATCGGCTACCAGGGCGCCATGGAACTGGGCGAGATGATCGCCAACGCCATGTTCGCCCACATGGAATACACCCGTAACAAGGAATGGATCCTCAACACGTGGTGAGTTGCTAGTGGCCTGTGCGGTTAGTTTGTTAACTCAAGTTCGGATGACCATGGTTCCGAGACAAGGCGCCGCGACGAGTCATAGCAGGGCTATGGCGAGGAGTGGCAACGCAGTATCGGGGCCATGGGCGCCGAAATTGACTAACTGAACTAACCAAACAGGCCACTAGTCCCGCGGCGGCCCCCTGCTCCGGCAGGGGCCTCCGCCCCCTGTGCCAATCCGGCCGCCATGCCGCCTTCGGGAGAGTGCCATGAAACAGCGACAGGAAATGGTCGCCCACTATCGCGCGTGCTTCGGCGAGCTGTGCGCCCGACCGGAACACCGCCCCATCGAACCCTACACCCGCCCGCGGCGCCTGAGCTTCGCGGAACCGGAAACCGTGGCCGCCCGCCGCGTGCCGGCGCGCCTGATCCTGGCCTTGACCAGCGCCTACGCGCTCTTGGCCGACTGGCAGGAGTCCCGCGACCCGTCCCTGGCCGCCCTCGGCAGCTGGCAACGCTACCTCGCCCTGCCCCGCCGCACCCCGGCGGAGAAGCTGATGGCCGAGGTCTTCCGCATCCTGCGCGTGTTCCGCGCCGCGGCGATCCAGCACAACGGCACCATCGAAATCCGCGACGACGGGCTGATCCGCGCCAGCTGCACCTACAACCGCTGCGCGCTGAACCTTCTGATCAGCCAGACCGGCCTCGAACTGCTCGCCGCCTGCGTCGCCGTCCACCTCGAATCCTTCGACCAGCCCTATAGCGACGCCTACCAGGAACTGCTGCTCGGCCAGTACTACGCCGACATCGTCGCCGAGATCCGCGCCTTCGCCGACGACGACCGGGTGCTGTTCCAGTTCCGCCACAAGTGCTGGTTCAACCGCCATGTCCGCCTGGACTGCGACAACCCCCGCCTGCAGCTCGAAGAGGACGGCCACTACCGCATCGACCTGGGCAAGTACGGCGAAAACGCCGCCCGCCATCCGATCGACTTCTACATCAGCCTCGACGACCGCCTGTACATCGTGCCGGTCGAGGCCCTGAAGGCCGGGCGCATCGCCGTCGCCGAGCTGCCCCGCTGGCAGGCCCGCACGGACGCCGAGGCGCGGCTGCCGGACGCCTTTCGCCTGCGTTTCGCCCACGAGAAGAACGTCGTCGGCCTGCCGATGACCTGAACCCCGCGCGCCGGGCCGCGCCCGGCGCCAGCTGAGCCCACCCGACGCGAGGAAACGGACATGAACGAGATCGGTCACCTGAAGATCGCCATCACCAGCAACGACCTGCTGCAGGTCGATGCCAACTTCGCCACCGCCAGGCAGATCGTCATCTACGACGTCACCTACGACGAGGCCAGCTTCCTCGACGTCGTGCAGTTCAAGGGCGGCGGCAAGGGCAGCGACGGCAAACGCGGCCCCGGCGGCGGCGGCGGTTGCTCGATGGGCGACCCGACCGGCGGCGCCTCGGTCGACCAGATCCAGCTGCGCGTCGACGCGATGCAAGGCTGCGCCGTGCTCTTCACCCTCGCCCTCAGCGACTTCGCCGCGGTCAAGGTGAAGAGCGCCGGGGTCTTCCCGGTGAAGATGCAGCACCCCCGCGAGATCGACGAGGTGGTCGAGCACCTGCAGCGGATGATGCAGAACAATCCGCCGCTGTGGCTGCGCAAGGCGCTGGGCTACGGCGTGCGCAACCCCGACTACCTGATCGAGCGCGAGGCATGAACGGCATCTACCAGCTGCCCCTCGAGCGCGCCCTGGCCCCGGCCTCCGACGCCGGGCGCAGCACGCCGACGGCGGCCGCTGGCGGCTCGCCGGTGCTGCTGCGGCTCGACCGGGTGTCGATCGAGCGCAGCGGCAAGCGCATCCTCGAAGGCCTCGACCTCGACATCCGCCGCGGCAGCATCACCGCCATCGTCGGCCCCTCGGGGATCGGCAAGAGCACCCTGCTGGCCACCCTCAACGGCCTGCTGCCGCCCGCTTCCGGCACCCTCAGCGTGGACGGCATCGGCCGCCTGCAGACTCCGGCCAGCCTGCTCGCCCACCGGCGCAGCAGCGCCACGGTGTTCCAGGAACATGCGCTGATCGCCCGCCTGTCGGCGCTCGACAACGTGCTGCTCGGCCTCGCCGACCGCCGCCATCCGCTCTCCCCGCTGCCCTGGCCGCGGGCGATGCGCGAGCAGGCCCTTGCCGCCCTCGCCGAGGTCGGCCTGCTCGGCAAGGCCCTCGACCCGGTCGCCCGGCTCAGCGGCGGCGAACGCCAGCGCGTCGGCATCGCCCGCGCCCTGGTGCGCGAGCCGCGCCTGCTGCTGGCCGACGAACCCTTCGCCTCGGTCGACCCGGCCCTCGCCGAACGCCTGGCCGGCGAATTCCGCCGGCTGGTGCGCGACCACGCGCTGACCCTGGTGATCGTCCTGCACCAGCTCGACCTGGCCCGCCGGCTGGCCGAGCGCATCGTCGGCCTGGCCGACGGGCGGATCGCCTTCGACGGCCCGCCGTCGCGCTTCGACGCCGCCGCCCAGGCGCGCCTGTTCCCCCTGCATCCCGCCCCGGAACCCACCCGCCACCCGTGAAAGGAAACGCCTCATGACCCGACTGCTCAAGCGCCTGCGCCCGCTGTTCGCCGCGCTGCTCCTGCCGGCCGCCCTCGCCGCCCACGCCGACGATGCGTCCCTGCCGAAGAAGCTGACCATCGGCCTGCTGCCCGGCGAGTCCGCGCCCACCGTGATGCGCCTCAACGAGCCGCTGCGCGCGCACCTGGAAAAGACCCTCGGCATGCCCGTCGAACTGACCGTCGGCGCCAACTACGCGGCGACCGGCGAGGCGCTGCGCTTCGGGCGCATCGACATCGCCTACCTCGGCCCTGTGACCTACATCCTGCAGAGCAAGCGCGCGCACCTCGAACCCTTCGCCCGCCCGACCCACGCCCAGGTCGGCCCGACCTTCCAGGCGGTGCTGATCGTCCCGGCCGACAGCCCGGCGCGCAGCTTCCAGGACCTGCGCGGCCAGGACGTCGCCTTCGGCGACCCGGCCTCCACCTCGGGCACCTGGGTGCCGCGCTGGATGCTGGCCGACGCCGGGCTGGTCTCCGGGCGCGACTACAGCCTGCGCGTGCTCGGCGCCCACGATGCGGTCGCGCTGGCCGTCGCCAGCAAGAAGGTCGCCGCCGGCGGCCTGTCCAAACCGATCTACGAACGCCTGATCAGGGAAGGCAAGCTCGATGCCGCGAAGGTGCGCGTGCTCGCCGATTCGCCGGCGATCCCCGAATACCAGTGGACCTTCCGCGAGGGCCTGGCGCCGGAGCTGAAGGAGAAGATCCGCAAGGCCTTCGTCAGCACCAGCGACCCGGCGGCGCTCGGCGTGTTCCGCGCCGAGGCCTTCATTCCCAGCGTCGATGCCGACGTCGACCGGGTCCGCGAGTGGATCTCGGTGGTCGAGCGCGAGCATCCCGAAGCCGTGACGGTGAAGCCGTGAGCACCGCCCTCGCCCGGCGCCAGGCGTTGCTGAAGGCAACGGCGCAACGCGCCTGGCTGTCGCGTCTCGCGCTGCTGCTCGGCCTCGGCGTGGTGCTGCTGGCCACCCAGTACACCGGCGCGCTCGATGCCGAGCGCTACCGCGAGCTGCTGCCGACCCTCTGGACGCTGGCCGGCGACGCCTGGCCGCCGGCGTTCGAGCGCTGGGAGCACTGGAGCAAGCCGCTGCTCGACACCCTGACCATGAGCGTCGCCGGCACCGTCGGCGGCATCCTCGTCGCCCTGCCGCTCGGCGCCCTGGCGGCCAGCGGCCAGGCGCCCGCGCCGCTGCGCCAGCTGGTCCTGCTGCTGCTCAACGCCATCCGCTCGATCCCCAGCCTGGTGTGGGGCATCCTGTTCGTCGCCGCGGTGGGCTTCGGCCCGCTGCCCGGGGTGCTGGCGCTGGCCACCCACTCCACCGGCATGCTCGGCAAGTTCTTCGCCGAGATCTTCGAGCACGTCGACCGCGCCCCGGTGGACGCGCTGCGCAGCCAGGGCGTCCCGGTGCTCGGCGTGCTGCGCTTCGGCGTGCTGCCGCAGGTGCTGCCGCGGCTGGTCGACGTCGCCCTCTACCGCTGGGAACACAACATCCGCGCCGCCACCACCCTTGGCGCGATCGGCGCCGGCGGCCTGGGGCTGGAGATCGTCACCGCCTTCCACCTCTTCGAATACCGCGAGGCCCTGGCCCTGATCGCCGTCCTGCTGGCGCTGGTCAGCCTCGTCAACCTGCTCGGCGCGCAGATCCGCCGCCGTTTCCTCGACTCCACCACCGCTTAAGGAGGCATTTCCGATGAGTGTCGAATCCGCCAAGGCCTACATCAACCGCATGCGCAGCGACGAAGCGTTCAAGAACCGGGTCAACGAAGGCGCGGAAGACGAACAGGCGAGCTGGGCGCTGCTCAAGGAGCACGGCTTCGAGTTCACCATGAACGAATTCCGCCAGGCCCAGGACGAGATCTACGCCGAGCACGGCATCACCCCCCTCTGAGCAACACCCTCCCCTGCGACTGCAGCTTTGCGCCGACCGGACTCCCTGCCGGTCGGCGTTTTTTTCGTGCCCCATATGCGCCTCCAGGTTCTTGATGCGCAGGCCCGGCTCGCTGTGTTCGCTGAACAGGCGACCGCCGGACCCCGCTCGCGCCCGACCGCTTATGCTGATGAGAGAAGGAACCACCGACAGGAGTCCCCATGGCCCGGTTCATCGTCATCGAATCCCTGGACGGCGTCGGCAAGACGACCCTGGTCCGCAACCTGACCGCCGCGCTCGGCGGGATCGCCATGAGCATGCCCGGCCCGGCGATAAAGCCGCTTCGCGAGCAGATCCACACCGCGCTGGGCGACGCCAGGATCGCCCATGCCCTGTTCTACCTCGCCATCGCCGCCGCCGAGGGCGCCAGGGCGCGGGCCGCGGCGGACGCCGGCCGGACCGTGGTGATGGACCGCTTCCTAGCCTCCACCATCGCCTATGCCCGGGCCCGCGGCGTCGACGCCGACTTCGACGCCCTGCTCCCGGCCCTGCCGCACCCGGACGTCTCGGTGCTGCTCACCCTGGACGAGAACGAGCGCATCCGCCGCCTGGGCGCCCGCGGGGAAATGAGCGTCGCCGACATCCAGAGCCTGGACCCGGTGTTCCGCGGCGTGGTCATGGCCGAACTCGGGGCGCGATGCGACCTGCAGGTGGATGTGACGGGGGCGGATGAGGAAGAAGCGGTAAGGCGAGTGATCGAGGCGATTGGCGGTCTGCCGGTACCGCTGTAGGAGCAGATTTATCTGCGACCGCCAGCAATGGCAGAAGCATCGCGAATGAATTCGCTCCTACCGAAGCCCTTACTCATTTGGTCTCCTGAATTAAAAGGTGCAGGACCGTGAAAGGGATTGGAATGAACGCTCCCGATATTCACTGGCAACGGCGGCTGCACAGCTTCGGCAAAGCCCTGCTGCAACTCGACGAAGCCATGGAACTGATGAGCCAGCAGCCCCTGTCGAAACTGGAAAGGCAGGGCGCGCTCCATGAGTTCGAATGCAGCTACGAACTGGGCTAGAACACGCTGAAGGATTTCCTCGTCTGGCAGGGCATCGAAGGAATCGTCGATCCGCGCGACACCATCCGCGAAGCCTTTGGCACCGGGCTGATCGCCGACGGACAGGGCTGGATGCAGATGCTGACCGACCGCAACCGCACCTCGCACACCTGCAACGAAGAAACCGCCGAAGCGATCCTGCTCAACATCCGGCAGCAGCATCACCCGCTGCTCAAGGCGCTGGAGCGCGTGCTTTCCAGCCGGGCGGAGCCGAACGCATGACGCCCGAGGAAATCGGCCTTCCCCCCGCAGGTCGCCGAGTCCATCCGCCAGGTGTTCGGCCGTTTTCCGGACATCGAGCAGGCCGTGCTCTACGGCTCCCGAGCCAAGGGCAACTACCGCCCTGGCTCGGATATCGACCTGACCCTTCAAGGGCGACCTGAGCTATCGGGATCTGCTGGATATCGAACTGGCGCTGGACGACCTGATGCTGCCTTGGAAGATCGACCTGTCGCTGTATTCGCAGATCGACAATCCGGCGCTGGTCGAGCATATCGGGCGGGTTGATAGCGTTTTATATATGAAGGGTTAAAATTACTCCCTGCCCTATTGGCGGGGAGGCACAAATTTTCAACCTGTGGCAGGTCGAGGTCAAAAATAAAGCTGTCCCCTTTTCTCTCTATAAGCAAGGCGGACTAAACCCATGGTAATTTATGAGTGGCTCCTCAAGCCAGAAAAGCTTCGCCAGATGCCCGAGGATGAGCGCGCATTGTTCGTTTTGCTTGCTCACGTGGCAAACGAGTTGAATGTTTTAAACAAGCTCTTTTATATATGTTCCCAGCATCGAAAGGACGAAAAGTGGCACATACATGCACATACAACCCAAGCACTTATTATCGCTAGACTCTTTGTTGGGAAGCTCTATGAAGCATGGGAAGCTCTTCAGCAGGGCTATTTTAAATCTATGCTAGGAAGAAAATACACACCTCTCCTTCCTGCCGATGCCAAGGAAAGCCTCTCGAAGCTGAAAAAATACTTCGGCAAACCTAACATAGTCAGGGAGCTGCGAAATAATTTCGCATTTCACTACTCCCTTGAACACATCAAGGGCACACTAAACAAAAATCTTAACAAGGATGAACCAGACTCAAGTGAGATGATTGCATACATGTCGAACAGCATAGGCAATACGCTCTACTACTTTTCTGAAAGTGTCATTGGAGCAGCCATATTAGAAAAGATCGACCAAAGTCAACCTGCTGCGGCCTTCGACAAGTTAATAGTTGAGAGCACCGACTTAATGGCGTGGTTTAACGAATTTATTGGAGGTATCATGTTTTTATTCTGCGAAAAGTATATGCTTGAAGATGATGGTAAAATTACACTTCTCCCCATTAACATTGGCTCTATACCACTCGCTGAATCTATTGAAATACCGTATTTTATAGAATTAAAGGTACCAGTCGAATGAGTTCACCTAAAAACATGCTGCTCCGGGTGCCAGCGCAGCTGGCTGTCGAGCTCTGAGAAACTTTACCAGTCAGGCAAGATCAAAAAAGGAGGAATAGCAATGCCGTATGAACCAACATCCAAAAAGAACCCTAGACAGTTAACTATTGAGCAGCATTACCATACAGCCCATGCGATAGCTAAGTTTTATGACGATAACAATATGGTTGAAATTAAAATCATTAGCACCGGCGAGATTGTAAGGCGCAATAAGAGGGCAAAAATCTTTTGTACCAAACGCACATGGGACCAAAGAGCAGAGAGAGGCTACATGGTTCCAATTGAAACAGCTTTTCATCAAGAGATTGACTCAATCAAACCATTTAATGAAAGAAACCATGAGGTAATTTCGAGATACTGTCTGCTATGGAGGCTCCGCCACGGCTTTCATTTAAGTGAAAATAATGATACCACTCTGGACAGCATCTCTGGCTCTGGCTTAACTAAAGAGCAAGAGGAGATCATTGAAAGCAAGAACGGCAGCTTTGTCAGAGATGGAGGAGTGGTTCCAGTAAGGTTTAGCTCTGGCCTGAAAATTCAAATTTCACTTGATCGTGATTGGCATACATGCAGCCATTTTAAATGGGGGCTTATTGAGTCTACAGAAGGAGAATTCATCGTAGCAGATGGTTATGGAAACTTTGCTTTTATACCAATATCGCCAAAGCTAGCGTTCTGGGCTGGAAAAACCGATCAGAAAATAAATAGACAGCAATTAGCAGAGATAAACAACTACTCTATAGGTCAAGCCAAAGAGTATTATTTTGCACGCAAATTAAGTGAATGCCCAATTTTCCAACCAATTGCCGCACGCTAATAAACTATTCGCTGCGCTCCCGACTTATTACTGGGTAAGACATAGAGCACCTGCTTTGGGTCGATCTTTACATGTTATGCGGCTCAGAGAAATGATGGTAAAGTCAGGTGCAATGAGTGGTCAGCCCTGTAGGGGGTGCAACCCGCGCCGTTTCGGAGGAGACTCAGGGACAAACTTTCATTTTCGCCTGTGCCCGGCAGTTGCTGTCCCGAGCTCCCTCCTACCCCACGCCCCCCCGATACCTCCTTGCCGCACTCCTCGGCCTTCTCGCCGCCGCATAGAACCGCCGCTTCACCGCCTCCGAAGCCGCCGCATAGAGCAGGGTGATCAGCACGATGGTCGCCAGCAGCGCGGGCGGCAGGGGGACGAGGTCGAACCAGGTACCGGCCGGGGTGTAGGGCAAAAGCACGGTGAGCAGCATCACCGCCAGGGTGCTCAAGAGCAGCAGGCGGCCGGGGCGGCTGCGGTAGAAGGGTTTGTAGGTGCGCACCACGAAGATGATCGCCAGTTCAGTGAGCAGCGACTCGACGAACCAGCCGCTGCGGAACAGTTCGGGCCGTTCGCCGACGAAGTGGAAGAGCACGCCGAAAGTCAGCAGGTCGAAGGCCGAGCTGACCAGGCCGAACACCACCATGAAATTGCGCACCTCGCGGAGGTTCCAGGGGTGCGGGGTGCGCTCCCATTCGCGGTCGACGTGGCGCCGGCCCTGGCGGCGCATGGCACGCCCGGCGTCTTTTTCGCGACTGTCGGCAGGATTTTCTCAGGCGACTTTCGAGCGTCGACCGGCGCGATCCGCACGGCTGCCGGCCTGATCGTGCCAATATCTGCTTTTATCTTGATGAATCGTTTTACCTACGGGGAAATACAGCGAAAAACCTTAAAACAATGAACGTCTTGTCAAACCCAAAACCCCCTACTAAGGTAGCGATACCCCGACAGGGGACCCTTGCCGGAGTAGAGCGGCCCGCCCGTTTCGGGCCCGCCCCGGCAGACGACAAGAACAACAAGACGGGGGTCGACGCGCCCGGGCCTGCGGCCCCAAGACAGCGTTGTCCCCGGAACAAGGTGTCCCATGGTTGCAGTCATCCAGCCGCCCGCCCTCGCAGGCGATATCCCTGCCCCTCGCTCCCCGCATCTCCTGTGCCCTCATGCCGGCGAAGGCGGCGACGCGCTGCCCGGCGCCTTCATGCGCCGCGACCGGCCGAATCGCCCGGACCGCATCCGGCCCTGATGCCGGCGGCCCTGATGCCGGCGGCCCTGAAGACAGCCACGCACTACGCCAAGAAACACGCCTTGCCTACCAACAATCCCAAGAACAGGAAGCTTGTATGTTTCGTCGTAAGTTCCTAGCCACCACTCTTGCGACTGCTGTCGCCCTGTCCCTGCCCTCCCTCTATGGCAGCGCCTACGCCGCCGATGCCACGGCCGTCCAGAGCGACGAGAACTGGGCCCGCAACTCGGTGATCTACCAGATCTATCCGCGCTCCTTCGCCGATGGCGATGGCAACGGCATTGGCGACATGTCGGGCGTCATCTCGCGGCTGCCCTACCTGGACAAGCTGGGCGTGGACGCGCTCTGGCTGTCGCCCTTCTACAAATCGCCCCAGGCCGACGCCGGCTACGATGTGGCCGACTACCGGGTGGTCGATCCGATGTTCGGCAGCACCGAGGAGTTCGAGCGCCTGCTGAAGGAGGCCCACGCGCGGGGCATGAAGGTGATCGTCGACCTGGTGCCCAACCATACCTCCGACGAGCATGCCTGGTTCCAGGCCGCACTGAAGGCCAAGCCCGGCAGCCCCGAGCGCGCCCGCTACATCTTCCGCGACGGCCAGGGCGAGAACGGCGAGCTGCCGCCGAACAACTGGCCGAGCGTGTTCGGCAAGGCTGCCTGGGACCGGGTGCCGGGCGAAAAGCAGTGGTACCTGCACCTGTTCGACAGCAAGCAGCCCGACCTGAACTGGGACAACCCGCAGGTGCGCGCCGAGTTCGAGAAGGTGCTGCGCTTCTGGCTGGACCGCGGCGTGGACGGCTTCCGCGTCGACGTGGCGCACGGCCTGATCAAGGAGAAGGGCTTGGCCGATCTGCCGATCGAGGAAGGCCGGGAGAACGCCGGCGCGCTGGTCGGCCCCATGTGGGATCAGGACGGCGTGCACGAGATCTACCGCTCCTGGCGCAAGGTCCTCGACGAGTACCCGGGCAAGCGCATCATGGTGGCCGAGGCCTGGGTCACCCCGCGCGAGCGGCTGACCCACTACATCCGTTCCGACGAGATGGACCAAGCGTTCAATTTCGAATACCTGATGACCCAATGGGAGGCGGGCGCCTTCAAGGACATCATCAACAGCTCGATGGCCCTGACCGCCACGGTGGGCGCGCCGACCACCTGGGTGACCTCCAACCACGACACCGTGCGCGCGCCTTCGCGCTACGGCCTCAAGGAACTGGGCAAGCATGCCCTGCCCGGCAACGGCATCGGTCCCGCCACCACGCAGCCGGACGAGGTGCTCGGCCTGCGCCGGGCCCGCGCCCTGGCCATGCTGACCCTGGCCCTGCCCGGCTCGTCCTACATCTACCAGGGCGAGGAGCTGGGCCTGCCCGAGCACACCACCATGGAAGGCCAGTACCGCCAGGACCCGATGTTCCTGCGCACCAAGGGCGAGGAAGTCGGCCGCGACGGCTGCCGCGTGCCGCTGCCCTGGAAGGCGGACGCCCCGTCCTTCGGCTTCGGCCCGGGCGACAAGACCTGGCTGCCGCAGCCGGCCTCGTACGCGCGCTACGCCGTGGACCGCCAGGAGAGCGCTTCCGACTCCACGCTGAACCTGTACCGGAAGGTCCTGGAGTTGCGTCATGAGCATGCGCTGGGCGACGGCAAGCTGCAGTGGGTCGACGCTGGCAAGGACGTGCTGGCCTTCGACAACGGCGACCTGCGCGTGCTGATCAACATGGGAACACAGGCCGCAGCGCTGCCGGAAGGCAGCCAGGTGCTGCTGTCCAGCGAGCCGCTGGCCGCGCCGGACCGGCTGCCGGCCAACATCGCGGTCTGGCTGAAGCGGACGTAATCGCCATCCGGGGCAGCCTGCGCGGCTGCCTCACAACAAGAAAAGAAGGGTCATCATGAACAAGCTTTCCTGCCTCATCGGCCTGGCCGCTGTCGTCGGCACCACCTCTGCCCTGGCCCGGGACTATGTCCTGCTCGATACCGACAAGCCGGCGCAGAACTGGAAGATCGACAGCCAGCAGTTGGGCATCCAGACCGACAAGCCGTTCTCGGTCAGCCTGCGCACCCTGCACGGCGGCCTCCAGGAGGGCGTCAGCCTGATCGACATCGACACCGGCGCCATGACCATCACCGTGGTGCCGACCCGCGGCATGAACGTGCTGCGCGCGGTGGCCGGCGACGTCCGCATGGGCTGGGACTCGCCGGTCAAGGATGTGGTCAACCCGGCGTTCATCGAACAGAACGGCCGCGGCGGCCTCGGCTGGCTCGAGGGCTTCAACGAGCTGGTCACCCGCTGCGGCTACGAGTGGGTCGGCCATCCCGGCATGGACAACGGCGAGCTGCTCACCCTGCACGGCCGGGCGGCGAACATTCCGGCCACCCGGGTGGTGCTGAGCATCGACGAGCAGCCGCCGTACGCCATCCGCCTCAGGGGCGAGCTGAAGGAGCAGGCCTTCAAGAAGGTCGACTTCAGCGTCGCCACCGAATTGAGCACCACGCCGGGCGCCACGGGCTTCGTCATCGACGACACCCTGACCAACAACGGCGACTACCCCAAGGAATACCAGGCGCTCTACCACAACAACTTCGGCACGCCGCTGCTCGAGCAGGGCGCGCGCTTCGTCGCCCCGGTCAAGCAGGTCTCGCCGTTCAACGCCAAGGCCCGCGGCGACCTCGCCAACTGGCAGACCTACCGCGGCCCGACCAAGGACTACGACGAGACCGTCTACAATCTGGTTCCCTACGGCGACGACAAGGGCGACACCCTGGCCGTGCTGCACAACCGGGCCGGCGACCGCGGCGTGCGGGTCGACTACAACGTCCAGCAGCTGCCGGTGTTCTCGCTGTGGAAGAACACCGACACCGAGAAACAGGGCTACGTCACCGGCCTCGAGCCCGGCACCAGCTTCTCCTACAACCGTCGCTTCCAGCGCCCGCTCGGCCTGGTGCCGACCATCGGCCCGAAGGAGCAGCGCCAGTTCCGGGTCGGCTTCGCCCTGCTCGCCGACAAGGCGGCGGTGGACCAGGCCGTGCAGCGGGTCAACGAGGTCCAGGCCGGCCGGCCGACCGAGGTGCGCGAAGAACCGCTGGTCGATCTGACCAAGCAGCAGTAAGTCCCCGCTGTAGGAGCGGATTTATCTGTGATTGATCGTGCCCACGCTCCTGCGTGGGCACGTTGCAGGTGCACCCGGCCCTGGGCTCCCACGCAGGAGCGTGGGAGCCATCAAAAGGGCGGGTTGCATCCCCCTACGAAGCTGCCCTCAGGCCGGGGCAGCCCCCTCCAGCAGCACGCGCTCCAGATCCTCGGTCGCCGCGACGATGGTCTGGAAGTTCTGCTGCGCCTCCTCGTCGATGGGATTGGCCCGACCGATCCAGGCGCGCGCCTGGGTCAGCGCGTGGCGGGCCTCCTCCTCGGCCTTGCCGAGCAGGGTGACGCTGCCCAGCTTGCGTGCGCCGATCAGGCGGCGGGTGGCATTGACGATGCCGCGTGACTTCATGGCGTGTTCCTCGTGGCGAATGAATACGCCGGGGACGATGCCAGCGGCGTGCCAGAAGCCCGCAGCCGCCGCCGGCCGGGCCGCGAACGCCGACAGCAACGCATCGAGGGTTCGCTCCGGTACGTCTGCCGCGGCGGAATGTTCGGCGGCGAACACCTCATCCCTCGCCGTTCCCCTGCCGGAACGCCCGCAACCCCGGCCCGGCGCGGCCTCGGCCGCGTCCGCGCCGGCTGGCCCGAATCTCGCTAAAGCCAGTCCGTGGGATGGAAAACCCGTGCGGCGATTCTCCACCGGCCAGCGCCAATGGTGGGAAAGGCCTGCGGCCGTTTCCCACCCTACGGACCAAACCCTTCCGTAGGGTGGAAAACTCGCATCGCGATTTTCCACCGGCCGGAGCACCTACGGACCAGACGACCCGCCGGAGCGAGGAGGTCAGCGTGACGACACCACAGCACACCAGCGCCGACGCCGGCCACCCCGCGCTGCCGGCGCCCGGCGCCCTCGGCGCTCTGGACCTGCTCGGGCGCATGCCGATTCCGCTGCGCCGGGCCTTCAAGGCCGGCCTCGACCAGACCCTGGCGGCGCAGCGCGCGGCCGGAGGCCCGGCCCTGAACTGCTGCTGCCTGGGCGGCGGCGAGTGGTACAGCCCGTTCGACAGCCTGGCCAGCGAGCGCGACCCGGCGCGCCTGCCGGGCCTGCTGGTGTCGACCGTCTACCAGGACATCCTGGCGCCCGATCTGCTCGCCCACTACGCCCCCGGCCGCGCTGCCCGCCCGCTGCCCGAACTGCATCCGGCCTGCGCGGCGGCCGGTCTGGCCGATCCGCTGGGCGCCTTCCGGGTGTTCTCGGTGATCCCCTTCGTCTGGCTGATCGACCGGCGCCGGCTCAAGGGCCGCCGGCCGCCGCGGGTGTGGAGCGACCTGCTCGATCCGCAATGGGCCGGGGAGATCGTCTTCGGCGGCTGGCGGCCGAATCCGCAGGTGGCCTACCAGGACTACAACGCCTACCTGCTGCTGGCGCTGTACCTGGAGTTCGGCCAGAGCGGGCTCGCCGCCTTCGCCGGCAACGTGCGCCACCTGCAGCACAACGTGCGCACCGCGACCCAGGCCGGCTCGAACAGCCCGGACGTCGGCGCCATCGCCGTGCTGCCCTGGCTGCAGGCCGAACTCTGCCCGCGCCGCGACCGTACCGCAGTGCTCTGGCCGGAGGACGGCGCGCTGGCCATGCCGATCGGCTACCTGCTTAAACCCGGCACGGAGGAGCGCCTCGCCCCGCTGGTCGACTACCTGCACGGCCCGGCGCTCGGCGCGGTGCTCGCCCGCAACTGCTACCCGCCGACCGGCGCCGCGCAGCCCCAAGCCTTTCCGCCGGGGGCGCGGCTCAAGTGGCCGGGCTGGGCGTTCTTCCACACCCATGATTTTGCCGCCGAACAGCGCCGCGCCGCCGAGCTGTTCTTCGCCGCCCAAGGGGGCCTGCGCCTATGCAACTGATCACCGTGGCCGGCTCGCCGTCGGTCGGCAAGACCTCGGTCATTCTCCAGGTCGCCAAGCTGCTGAAACAGGACGGCTTCGCCGTCGGCGTGGCCAAGTTCGACGCCCTGTCCAGCGACGACGGGCGCCTCTATGCCCAGCACGAGATCCCGGTGGCGGTCGGCCTGGCCGGCGCCCTCTGCCCGGACCACTATTTCGTCTCCAACATCGAGGACTGCCTGGCCTGGGGCCAGCGCCAGGGGCTCGACGTGCTGCTCAGCGAGAGCGCCGGGCTGTGCAACCGCTGCTCGCCGCACATCGGCGGCGTGCTGGCGATCTGCGTGGTCGACGCCCTGGCCGGCGTGCACACGCCGAAGAAGATCGGCCCGATGCTGCGCCTGGCCGACCTGGTGGCGATCACCAAGGGCGACATCGTCTCCCAGGTCGAGCGCGAGGTATTCGCCTTCCACGTGCGTCTGGCCAACCCCGGCGCGCCGGCGCTGTTCTGCAACGGCCTCACCGGCCAGGGCGCCGCCGACCTCGCCCGGCACATCCGCGCCGCCGCGCCGACGCCAAGCCTGGAAGGCAGCCGCCTGCGCTTCTCGATGCCTTCGGCGGTCTGCCCCTACTGCGTCGGCGAAACCGCCATCGGCGAGACCCATCAGCGCGGCAACGTGAAGAAGATGCGCTTCGCCGACCGGGAGGAGTCCCGATGAGCCTCGCCGAGCTGCCCTTCGCCCTGCTGTTGGAGCGCCATCCGCAAGTGGCCGAATTCGTCGCCGCCCTCGCCCTGCCCTCTGCCGCGCCCGGCGCCAGCCTCGCCCAGTGGCTGGCCGGACTGCCCGACGAGGCGCTGTTCGACGCCGGCATGCAGCGCGGCCAGCTACTCGACCACCTGGAGCGGCTGGTCGCCGAGGTGCGCGCCCTGGCCGAGGCGCCGGACGCGCGGGTCGACAGCCTCACCCTGCTCGGCGGGCGCGACAAGAGCGGCCGCGCCGAAGACCTGGAGCTGGTCTTTCGCGCCGGGGAGATCGTCTGCATCATCGGACCGACCGGCTCGGGCAAGAGTCGCCTGCTCGCCGACATCGAGTGCCTGGCCCAGGGCGACACGCCGACCGGACGGCGGGTGCTGATCAACGGCGCCGAGCCGCCGGCCGAGCGCCGCTACGCGCCGGACCGCAAGCTGGTCGCGCAGCTCTCGCAGAACATGAACTTCGTCGTCGACCTCAGCGCGCGCGAGTTGATCGAGATGCACGCCCGCTGCCGGATGGTCGCCGACCCGCAAGGCATGGCGCGCACCGTGATCGCCTGCGCCAACGCCCTGACCGGCGAGAAGTTCGCCGCCGACAGCGCCGTCACCCAGCTCTCCGGCGGCCAGACGCGGGCGCTGATGATCGCCGACGCGGCGCTGCTGTCGGCCTCGCCGGTGGTGCTGATCGACGAGATCGAGAACGCCGGGGTCGATCGCAAGCGCGCCCTGGACCTGCTGGTCGGCGGCGCCAAGATCGTGCTGATCTCCACCCACGACCCGCTGCTCGCGCTGCGCGGCGCGCGGCGGCTGGTGATCCGCAACGGCGGCATCGCCGAGGTGCTCGACACCAGCCCGGCCGAGCGCCGCAACCTGCAGCGCATCGAGCGCCTGGACGCCGGCCTGATGGGCATCCGCGAACGGCTGCGCGCCGGTCTGCGCATTGAGGAGGAGCTGCCATGGGCGGAATGACCCCGATCCCCGCGGCAGATTCCGCCCTCGGCCTGCTGCTCAACCGCCGCTCCTGCCACAGCCTGCGCGCGCCCGGGCCGAACGACGCGGAGCTGGCATTGATCCTGCGCGCCGCGCTGCGCGTGCCAGACTTTCAACACCTGCGCCCCTACCGATTTCTCGCCGCCCGCGACGCGGGCCTGGACCGCCTGGGCCGGGCCATGCAGCGCGCCGCCGTGGCCGCCGGGCGCAGCGAGGCGGAGATCGCCCGCGCCCCGCGCATGCCGCACCGCGCGCCGCTGGTGATCACCGTGGTGGCCAGCCCGCGGCCGAGCGAGGTGGTGCCGCTGTTCGACCAGCAGCTGTGCGCCGCCTGCAGCGTGCTGACCCTGCAGCTGGCCGCCCGCGCCCTGGGCTACGGCGGCCTGTGGCGCTCGGGCTGGCTGATGTACGACCGCGGCTTCCACCGCGAGCTGGGACTGGACGAAGACGAGCAGATCGTCGGCTTTCTCTACCTGGGAACGCCGCAACGCGCCGAGGAGACAACCCATGAGGCTGTGCCAGACCCCTACGACGTCCTCCACTGGATCTAGGCCGATGCCGGCCGTGGACTACGGCATCGAATTCGAATACCTGCTGGTCGACACCCGCGGCCCGCAGGCCGGCCGCCTGCGCGACATCCACAGCCTGGACGTCGCCCGGCTCGCCGACCTGCTGGCCGACAAGCCCGGCCTCGGCGATCCGGCGCTGGCCGAGGGCGACCAGGGCATCCGCAGCGGCTATTGGTATCTGGAAGGCGACGAACGCTTCGACCCGGACGGGCGCTTCTGCGGCTTCGTCGCCAAGGGCGTGGAGATCCGCACCCCGCCGTTGCCCGGCGTCGCGCCCGCCATCGACAGCCTGCTCGACATCGAGCGCCAGCTCGCCGCGCGCCTCGAGCGCGACGGCCTGGGCCTGGCCATCGCCGGCTTCGACCCGCTGCGCACCCAGTATGGCTACAACCCGCCGCTCAACGCCTTCGAGCAGCGCTTGCGCGCCGAGGACCGCGAGTACGAGGGCATGGAGCTGTCGATGCTGACCTACGGCCCGGATCTCAACCTCTCGCTGCCCGAGTGGAGCACCAAGCGCAACCTCGACGCCGCGCGCAAGCTCAACCACTACGCGCCCTACATCGTGCCCTTCAGCTTCAGCTCGCCGTACTGCGCCGGGCGACCCTGGCACGGCTGGTCGCGACGCACCTGGCTGCGCTGCGACCGGCGCCCGGCGGTCAAGCTGTTCCTCGGCCTCGAGGAATACGCCGAGCAGGCCGGGCGCTCGCCGCTGCTGCGCCCGGCGCGGCTGGCGCGGGAAGCCGGGCGCATCGAGTTCAAGGCCTTCGATGCGATGCCCTCGGTGGAGCTGCTGGCCGCCTGCTGCCACCTGCTGACCGGCATCTGCCTGGCGAGCAACCTGCGCGGGCGCAGCGAGACCCCGGACGTGGCGCTGTACCGCCGCGCCGCGCTGCACGCCTTCGACGATCCCGAGATCCGCAACGGCGCCCGTGCCGCCCTGTACGCCGCCGCCGAAGCCCTCGACCGCGCCGGCAATTCCGCCGCCATCGAAGGCCTGGCGCCGCTGGCCCGGCTGCTGTCGAGCCGCAGCACGCCGGCCCACGGCCTGCGCGCCAGCGGCCGGCTGTTCCATGCGGGCGGGCTGGCCGACCGTCTGCCGCGGGCGGCGGCCTGCTGAGGAGCGGACATCAGTCGGCCTGGCTGGTCCTCATCTGCTCGGGCATTTGATCGTGCCCGCGCTTCCGCGTGGGCGCGCCGCAGGGGCGCCTGAGGCGCCTGAGGCGCCGGAGCGCCCGGCCCTAGGCTCCCACGCAGGAGCGTGGGAGCCTAAGCGACGAGGATGATCGTGCCCACGCTCCTGCGTGGGCACGTTGCACTTCTTGCCGGCAAGCAGCCGGCCGAAGACCTTGAAAGGGGTGGGCATCAGTCGGCCCGGCTGGTCCTTATCTGCTCCAGCATGGGTCTGCAGCGGTTCGGCTGTTCGGCGCTGGGCGCGATGAGCGCGAGCAGGCCGGCCACCGGGGCGACGGCGGCGCCGAGCGCCACCATGCCGGCGCCGCGCGCGATCAGGCCTTCGGCATGCACGCCCGGATCGGGGTTCTTGAAGGTGCCGCGCACGTAGAGCGGCGAGCGCAGCGAGATGATCCGCACGCCCTTGGACTTGGGCACGATGTCGATGTCCAGCGCCTCGCTCTTGAAGTTGACCGAGCCGTCGATGGTGACCACCGCGTTTTCCGTGTCGAAGACGAACAGCCGCGGAGTCGCCAGGCCGTTCTTGAAGCCGATGTCCGCCGCCGCGCAGTTGATCGGGACCTCCTCATCGCCGAACAGGCGCTCGACGACGTAGCTGCCGACGTTCAGCCCGGCGAGCTCCATCAGCGCCCGGCTGATGGTGCCGTCGTTGACCAGCAGCTTCAGTTCGCCGTCGGCCGAGCCGAGCAGGGCGGCCACCGAGTTGCCGGTGCCGCGCAGGCTGGCGTCGCCGTTCAGCTCGCCGAGGCTGTCGCGCATGGTCTCGACGGTGGGGAACAGGCGCTTGAGTTCGAGGCCGCGGATGCTCATCCGCACCCGGCCGTTCAGCGGCGTCTTCCGGCCGTCGAGGGACACCCTGGTGTCCAGGCGTCCGCCGGCGACGCCCAGGCGCAGCGGGTCGAGGCGCAGCCTGCCGTCCTCGAGCAGGACATGGGTGGACAGGTCGGTGATCGGCAGCTGCTTGCGCCGGACGATGCGCTTGCCCTCGAAGCGCACGTCGGCGTCCATGTCGCGCCAGCGTTCGGTGCGGAACTCCTCCACCGGCAGAGCCTTGTTCGGCGGCTGTCTGGATTTCTCGCGCTCGGCCTCGGTGTCGGCGCCGATCAGCGGGCCGAGGTCGCGGAACAGCAGCTGGTTGGAGGTCAGCGCGCCGGACAGCTTGGGCCGCGGCTTGCGCGCCACATAGGTCAGGTCGCCGTGGATGTCGCTGTCGCCGATCTTGCCGCTGAACTCCCGATAGCGGTACTCGGCGCCCTCCGGGTCGCGCAGGTCGGCGGTCAGCCGCCCGCGGGTGGAATAGGCGGCGGTGTCCGGCAGGGTCACGCCGATCAAGGAATGCAGGCTGGCCAGGCTGTCGCCGGACAGGCGCAGGCGCAGGTCCAGCGCGCTGAGCTGGCGCGGCGCGACCAGCACGCCTTCGGCGCGCAGGCGGGTTTTCCCGGCGCGCAGGTCGACCTGCACGGGAAACGGCAGCCGAGTGTCCTGCAGGGCCAGCAGCCCGCCGACCTTGCCCTCGCCGGCCAGCGGCTGGCCGCGGTAGCGCCCCTGCGCCGTCCAGGCGAAGGCGTAGTCCTGGGGCCGGGCGCCCTCGCGGATGGCACGCTCGGCCTGCGCCTTGCCGACCACCTGCTCGAAAGGGATCGGCGCACCGAGGGGCGCGACGTCCGCCTGCAGATCGGCCTTGAGCACCTGGTCGTCGACCCGTATGCGCGCCCGGTCGAACTGCACGGTGCCGATGTCCAGGGTCCAGGGCGACGGCGCCTCGTCCTCGGTTTTGTCGCCTTGGTCGAAGGTCCAGTTGGCGCGACCGTCGGCCCGGCGCTCGAGACTGGCGTCCGCGCCGGTCAGCCGGACCTGCGGGATGCGCACGGTCTTGCCGAGGAGGGCCAGCGGTGCCAGTTCCAGCTCGACCCGCTCGAGGCTGACGAAGCGCTCGCCCCTGGCCCAGTCCGGATTGCCCAGGCGCAACGCCTCGGCGCTGATCTGCGGCCAGGGCACCCAGGCGCGCCAGCCGGACTCCTCCGCCGGGCGCCGCCAGCGCACCGCCAGGTCGCCCTCGATGGCGAAGGGACGGTTCAGGGCTTCGGAAACCTGCGCGTTGATCCGTGGCTTGAGCCGATTCCAGTCGAAGGTCGCGACGAGCACAACCAGGACGACGATCAGCACCGCCAGACCGCCCAGCACCCCGACGAGGATCTTTCCGCTACGCGCCATGCCTGTCTCCGCCTGTCCCGACCCGCTGCGCGGGCAGCAGCTTTTTTGTATCGACTGGCGAAAGGCGGCGATGACTCCTGCTGCAGTGATGAGCGGTCCCCGGCCGCCGGGCGGCCAGCACTATCGCCCGGCGGCAGGGTCGTAATCGGGAACCCCTGCGGCGCCACGCCTGCGGACGCCGCATCCCACACGAGGAAACCCGGCATGTCCATCCTGACGCTCCAAGACGGCACCACCCTCTTCTACAAGGACTGGGGATCGGGCCAGCCGATCGTCTTCTCCCACGGCTGGCCGCTCTGCGCCGACGCCTGGGACGCCCAGATGCTGTTTCTCGGCCAGCGCGGCTACCGGGTGATCGCCCACGACCGCCGCGGCCATGGCCGTTCGCAACAGACCTGGGACGGCAACCACATGGACCAGTACGCCGACGACCTGGCGCAGCTGCTGGACGTGCTCGACGTGCAGGATGCCGTGCTGGTCGGCCACTCCACCGGCGGCGGCGAGGTGGCCCGCTACGTCGGCCGCCACGGCACGGCGCGGGTGGCCAAGGTGGTGCTGCTGGGCGCGGTGCCGCCCTTGATGCTGAAGACCCCGAACAATCCCGGCGGCCTGCCGAAGGAGGTGTTCGACGGCATCCGCCAGGGCGTGCTGGAGAACCGCGCGCAGTTCTTCAAGGACCTGCCGACCACCTTCTACGGCTTCAACCGGCCCGGGGCGCAGGTCTCCGAGGGCCTGCGCGACGCCTTCTGGCTGCAGGGCATGAGCGCCGGCATCAAGCCGGCCTACGACTGCATCGCGCAGTTCTCCGAAACCGACTTCAGCGAGGACCTGAAGAAGTTCGACGTGCCGACCCTGATCGTGCACGGCGACGACGACCAGATCGTGCCGATCGACGCCTCGGCCCGGCGCGCCGTGCAGCTGGTGCCGAACGCCACCCTGCTCGTCTATCCGGGCGGCTCGCACGGCCTGGCGCAGATCGAGGTGGAACGCTTCAACCATGATCTGCTGCGCTTCGTCATCGAGGGCTGAGGGATACGGAGTCCCCAGACAAGGCAATGCCCGCGAAAGCGGGCATTGGCAGGCTGGGCGGCGTCGGGGCGCCGTTGCAGGGGATGGTTGCGGTCGGTTTCGCCGCCCCGAGGCTCAGGCCCGGTCGATACCGCGCTTGACTGCGTCCTTCACCTCGCCCTTGGCCTTCTGGGCCTTGCCGCGGGACTCCTGAGCGCGCCCCTCACCCTCCAGGGTCCGGTTGTCGGTGGCTCCGCCGATCCCCTTCTTGATCTTGCCGGCGGCCTCGTTGGCGGTGCCCTTGATCTTGTCGGAAGTACTGCCCATCTGTCGTCTCCTTAATTTCCGTAAGTGACACCTGAATAGACTGGCAGAACGCAGCGATAGTTTGCCGAGGCCGGACGAACGGTACAGGGGCGGCAGCGCCTAAAAGTCCCGGGTAGTGCGGGGCACTTCGCCCTTGCCCTCCAGGCACTGCTTCAGCCAGGCCCGGTCCTGCTCGGCGCTGCGCACCAGCACCCGCTCCCGATACAGCGCCAGCCGGCGCTTGCGCTCCTCGGGAGCCAGCCCGTCCCAACCGAGAAACAGACTGGCGTCGTCCGCCGCCTGCAGATCCGCCTGCGGAGGCGAAGGCGAACGCATCCAGCGTCCCAGGCACACGCCGGCCACGAACAGGCCCAGACAGGCGAACCCAACGAAAAGAACGATGGCGAGAATCATCGGCAGCCCTCCCTGGCCTGGCGATTCGTAACAGGTTGTTACGAGATTGTGGCTGTGACAGCCCGCCCCGCCGAAAGTGCGCCCCCGTTCGGCGCCTGCCGCGGACGCTCAGAGGCCTCTCCCGGCCTGCGACCCGGCCGATGGAAGCGGCCGCCGGGGCGTCAGTAGAATCGCCCTCCTTTCGCTCGACTGATGGAACCGTGTCGATGGTTGCAAAGAAGATAGTGTCACTGCTTTCCGGCATCGCACTGGCCGTTGCCGGCAGCCTGTTCACCGATATCGAGCCGCCCGAAACCTTCGGCGCCGCGAAGAAGATCGCCCGCGAGATCCATGCCGACGACCCGCTGACCTTCTACTGCGGGTGCCGCTACCGGGACAATCGCGTCGACCTCGCCAGCTGCGGCTACCAGCCGCGCAAGAGCCCGCAGCGCGCCAGCCGGCTGGAGTGGGAGCACGTGGTTCCCGCCTGGGTCATCGGCCATCAGCGCCAGTGCTGGAAGAAGGGCGGACGCGAGCACTGCACGGCCAACGACCCGGCCTTCGCCGCGGCCGAAGCCGACCTGCACAACCTGGTGCCGGCGATCGGCGAGGTCAACGGCGACCGCAGCAACTTCGGCTTCGCCATGCTGAACCGAAAGCCCGATCAGTACGGCCGCTGCCGGATGGTCGTCGACTTCCAGGCGCGCAAGGCGATGCCGCGCGAGGAGGTGCGCGGCGCCGTGGCGCGCATCTACCTGTACATGCACGACCGCTACAGGCTGCGCATGTCCCCGCAGGACCGCAAGCTCTACGAGGCCTGGAACCGCCAGTACCCGGTCAGCGAACGGGAGCGCCGGCGCAACCAGGAAGTCGCCTGCCAGATGGGCTGGGGCAACCCCTACGTCGGCGAGGTCGGGCTGTGGCGCTGCGGCTTCGGCGGGGTCATGACCAGCCTCCTCGACGGCGCCGGGGGGGTGATGCAGGACGGCCTGCGCGATGCCCTGAAGGCCCTGCAGCAGCGCTGAACGCAAGAGAGTCCGCGGCGCCTGCCGGATCGGCCCCGGGGCGGCCGCCATCGCGGCGAGCGGCGACACGCCCATGGGCGGACATTGGAAGAGCCCATGGCGGGCAGCTATTCTGCGAGAGAAATGCAACCGCCCCTTCGGCGCCTGGCCATCGGCCGCTGCGCCGGACATTGCCAGCGAAAGAAGACCCGCCGGGCGCGATGCGATCTGGAAACGCTGGAACTGCCTGCTCCCCTGCGACTCCATAACAGGGAGTGTCGCCGACCGCCGTGCCCGCTCCAGGCAGAGCGGAAGCCCCGGCCCAGGCAAAGGCGGCTCCCGGCGAGCGGAACAACCCGGAACGGTGCCGACAGCGAGGTATTGAACATGCCGCAAGGGATACCGGAGCAGGAAGACGGGAACATGGCGGAGGTCATGAAGAGCCATGGTGAAGCCAAACATCACAAGGGCAGTAATCCATGACGAATCATGTCATTCACTTCACGGGGCCGATCAACTCTTCGACCTGCGGGCAGCTCATCAACAAATGCTCGCAGGCGCTGAAGCAGGATGCGTCCGAAATCACCCTCAAGATCGCCACCATGGGCGGCGAATGCAGCTATGGCTTTTCCCTCTACAACTTCCTGCTGTCGCTGCCCATCCCGGTCAATACCCACAACCTCGGCACCGTCGAGTCCATGGGCAATATCATCTTCCTGGCCGGGCAAAGGCGCACCGCCTGCCAGCACAGCAAGTTTCTCTTTCATCCCTTCCACTGGACCATCCACGGTTCGGTCGACCACGCCAGGATGTCCGAATACGCCATGAGCCTGGATTTCGACCGCGTCCTGTACGCACGGATCGTCGAGGAGCGCACCCAGGGAGCCAAGGAGCGCCTCGACGTCTCCCAGTACCTGACCGCCGACTCGCGGATCATCACGCCCGACGAAGCCATTTCCGCGGGGTTGATCCACGCCGTGGAAGACCTCGGCATGCCCGCCGACACGACCAGCTGGTGCATCCACTCCTGACACGGCGCCGCGAAGCGATTCGCGGCGCCGTGCGCGCAGCGGCCGCCGACAATCAGCAGGGGTTCAGATTGTCCCCCTCCTCGTGCTCCGGCTCCATGTCCTTCCTGTCCTGCTCCACCACCACCGCCTCGTCGTAGAAGCCCGGCGGAATCTCGCCCTCGTCGACACTCGCCTCATCGTCGTCCGGATTCAGGTCGCGTCCCCTGCTCACCGGATCGCACGGTCCCGGATACGACGTTTCTCTGCCTCGACCATGACTCATGACTACCTCCCGGCAGGCCCGCCACACGCGGGGCCCTGATCCATTGGAGCGGCCGCGGGATCGAAGCGTTCGGGCGGCGGCACGACCGTCCGTCAAGACGCCGGGCGGGCATCTGCGGCATCATGCCCGGGCATCGGCACAGGGGCGCGTCTGCCACCGGGCGCCCATGAACGCATCCGTCGCCCCTTTCGGCGACGTCCGGGAGGTCGATCGTGCAGTACCTGTTCGTCCTCGGGGCTCGCGACCCCGAGATGGTGATCATCGAGGGGCTGGTCCGCAACGCCGGACACAAGGTGGCCTATGCCATGGCCGGAGAGCGGCGGGTATACGCCGGCAACGCCTATGCCGCCGAGCGGACCTCGGCGCGGCCGGGCCAGCAGCGCGGCCCGGTCGTCTGGGTCGAATGCGCCCTGGCCGACCGCGCCGTCCCGCGGGACCTCGTCGTGGATCATCATCACGCGGGCGATCCCGGTTTCAGCATGCCCGCCGAGCGTTTCTGGGAAGGCGCCTCGCTCGGCCAGGTCTGCACGCTGCTCGGCATCGAGCCCACCCAGGAGCTGCGCCTGGCGGCGGCGGCCGACCATTGCCTGAACGCGGCCTATCTCGGCCGCTGCCCCGGCATCACGGCGCAGCAGATGCGCGCCTGGCGCCTGGCATCCCGCGCCGCCTGGCAGAAGATCAGCCCCGAGGTGCTGGCCGAGCGGATCGAGGCCGGCATCGCGCAGCTGCGGACGCTCGGGCGGCTGCGTATCGGCGGCTTCGAATTCGCCGATGCGCTGGACCGGCAGATCCCGGAGGTCGCGGAGGCCTCCGCGATTCTCGGCGTGGCCGTGATGTACAGCCTGGCCGAGCCGCGCTCCGGGCGGACCAAGGTCGGCGCGCTGAACGGCAGCCCGGAGATGCTGGAAGCCTGGATGGCGTTCGCCCGCGACGTGCTCGATCTGGCGGATGTCTATGGCAGTCCGCTGCGCGGCTATGCGGGGGGATACCTGCGGGAAGGCGCGACGGCCGGATAATGGCAGAATTGCCACCCGCCAATCCGGCACGATCCTCCAGCACGAAACCGCCCCCATGCCTACCCGCTCCCTCCCGCACTGCCTTGCCGTCCTGCTGCTGTCCGCCTGCGCCAGCGCATCCGCCCAGCAAACCCCGCAAGCCAAGGCGCCCGGCTCGCGCCTCGCCACGGCCGAGATACAGACCCTGCTGCGCGAGCACAACCGGGCGCGGTCGGCGGTCGGCGTCGCGCCCCTGCAATGGTCGGCGCCGGTGGCCAAAACCGCCCAGCGCTGGGCCGACCACCTCGCCTCCAGCAGTTGCCGCATGCAGCACAGCCGGGGCTCGGGCTACGGTGAAAACCTGTTCATCGGCACGGCCGGCCATTACGGCGTGAAAGACGCCGCCCTCGCCTGGGAACAGGAGAAAAGGCTCTACAGGGGCGGCGTGCTGAAGGTGGGCAAGACCCAAGGCATCGGCCACTACACGCAGATGGTCTGGCGCGACACCCGCCGCCTCGGCTGCGCCCGCAGCCAGTGCAGCAACCGGGTCATCGTGGTGTGCAACTACGAGCCGGCGGGCAACTACCTGGGCAAGGCGCCGTACTGAGGCCGTGCACGGGAAGGGGCCGGCCCGGACACTCAGGCCCGGGCGGGCGCGTCGCCGCCCTGCATCTTCAGGATGTCCGCCGTGCGGTAGGTCTGGGAGATGGCCAGGTCGTTGCCGCCGATCTTGTTGACATTCTTCAGGCCGATCCTCTGCGTGCCGGGCACCAGCGGAAAGTGGTTCACATCGTTGGAGATCTGCCGGACCCGGTAGCCCTGCCGCACGGCAGTGGCGTGCAGCCAGACGTCATCGTGCCTGGGACAGCAGGCGGTGAAGGCCGTCCCCGCCGCCTTCAGGCGCCGCAGCAAATCGGCGGGATAGATGACCCCGCCGACGCCGAGGGCGAAGTTCCGGAAACTGGCCTCTTCCTCCAGGCAGAAACGCCAGTTCAGATAGGGCTCGATCCGCCCGTCGGCGATCCGCACGCGCAGGGCCTTGTAGGCGACGACGGTTTCCGGCGTGGCCCGGTGCGACTCGTGCAGCCTTTTCAGCCAGGTCGGCGGATAGAAGCTGTCGTCGTCGGCCGTCACCAGGACACCCTCTATCTCCTCATGCTCGAGGAACGGATAGTACTTGGTGTGCGGGCCATAGTTGCGGCACAGGCGAATCTCCAGCCCCCTGTTCTGCAGCCTTTGCAGCGACGCCGGCAGGTGGTCGAAGATCCCGGCATCGTCGAGCCAGAGAATCAGCCGCCCGGGCTTTTCGAGCCCCGCCGCGATCGACTCGATTGCCAGGTAGACCCGTTCGGTTCGCGTCGAATGGCTGGTGAGCGAGACGGTCACGCCCCCGGGCGCACAGACGGGGTCCGAAGAAAACCGGTTTCTCAGGAAATACCTGAAGGCGAGCCAGGTCCTTTCGATCTTCTTGACGAGCTTGTTGCGCTTTCTTGTCGCTTTTCCCGCTGGATTCAAACGCACTGAAAAACCTCCGGTCATGGGCACGGGCGCCGCGGCGCCCGGATGATGATGCCGCGTGGCGTCCGGGTCGATCAACCGGCAGCCGGCAGCCACTCCCCAGCCGAAGTCGACTATGCCGTCCGGCTTGCCGGGGCGGCGCCGGCCTGGCTGAACACCAGGGCCTTCAGGCCGCCGTCGGACTGGATGTCGGCGAACTCCGGCGGATTTTCCAGGCGCTGCTCGAAGCGCAGGCCCGGCGCCTCGCGGGCCGCCTGTTCGATGAGGAAGTCCGGGCCGATGCCCGGGTCGTTGATGCAGGCCAGGACGCAGCTTTGCCCGCTGAGCAACTCGGGCAGGCGGCGCAGGATCTTCTGATAGTCCGTGGCGAGGGCGAAGCTGCCCTTCTGGAAGGAAGGCGGGTCGACGATGACCAGATCGTAGGGGCCGTACTTCTTCACCTTGCCCCACGACTTGAACAACTCATGGCCCAGAAAGGTCACCCGCGCCAGGTCATGGCCGTTCAGGCGGTGATTGTCCCGTCCGCGGCTCAGGGCCGCCCTGGCCATGTCCAGGTTCACCACATGCTCGGCGCCACCGGCAATCGCGGCGACGGAAAACCCGCAGGTGTAGGCGAACAGATTCAGCACGCGCTTGCCGCGGGCCTGGGCCTGCACCCAGCGGCGCCCGTAGCGCATGTCCAGGAACAGGCCACTGTTCTGCTTCCTGCCCAGCTCCAGCCGGTAGCGCAGGCCATTCTCGGTGATCGGCCATTCCTCCACGGCCTCGCCCAGCAGCACCTCCGTCGCGCTGTCCGGCCGGTAGCGGTGGTGCAGCAGCAGCGAATGCGCGTCGCTGTGCCGCCAGGCGGGCGACCCGGCAAGCGCCACGAGCATCCGCCGCAACGCCTCCCCCTCAGGCTCTGCCGGTTCCCGGAACAGCGACACCAGCAGCACGCCCTGCAACCAGTCGACGGTGACATGCTCGAGCCCCACCCAGCGGCGCCCCCGCCCGTGGAACAGACGACGGGCCTCTTCGGGGGCGGGGCTCAAGGCGGCGAGCAGATGCTGGTGCAGGGTATCGAGGGCTTCTGAGTTCATGGGGCATCGTCGGTTGTGCGTTGCCCGCATTTTAAACGCAGACGGGGTTTCCCCTGCGGCAAAAGGCCGGGAGTCGGGCCAGTGGACACTCCGTGTCCAGGGGATGCGGGAACCTCCCTTGTGGCGTGCCCACGCAGGAGCCCGGGCACGATCATCGGCGCCCCAAAGCGGCTCAGACCCTGCATGGCAAGCGCACCGGACGACATGCAGGTCAATGAACAATACCCTGTAGAGCACCTTTCAGAGTGCTACCATAAGTCGCTCCAGCGAGACTCACCCAGGAGAGATCACCGTGCCACATCCCATGCTCGCCAGCGTTGTCGCCTCCATCACGGACCTGAAGAAAAATCCGATGGGTACCGTGGAGGCTGGGGGTGGCGAAGCCGTCGCCATCCTGAACCGCAACGAGCCGGCCTTCTATTGCATTCCGGCCGGGCGTTACGAAGCGCTGCTGGACTACATCGACGACCTCAAGCTGGCCAGGGAGGTCAGGGAGCGCCTCGACACCGGCGAGCCTCCGGTCCGTGCCCGGATCGTCGGCGATGACATCCTGTTCGAGGACGAGGATGTCTGAGTCTCACTACAGCCTCGAGTTCGACAAGGCCGCCAGGAAGGAATGGCAGAAGCTCGGCGAAGATGTCCGCAAGCAGTTCACTCGCAAGCTTCGCGAGCGTCTGATCGATCCCCGGGTGCCGGGCGACAAGCTGCATGGGCTCAAGGACTGCTACAAGATCAAGCTCGGATCGGTGGGCTACCGGCTGGTCTACCAGGTGATCGACCAGCGTCTTGTGGTCTACGTGATTTCCGTCGGCAGGCGCGACGATGAGGCAGTCTACGGCCAGGCTGGCAAACGCCTGGACTGACAGGGTTTGGCGTCAGCTTCGATAGGCGTTCATGCCAGTCACCCCGACCCGGACTGCCCCCCGGAAGCCGCCCCTCTTTCCGAAGCAGCAGCTTTCTCGGGCGCAAAGCAGGCTACGGCTCCATGAAGCGCAACAGCCGCCGTCGCAGGCTCTCGTTCTCGGCGCGCAGGCGCGCCACTTCGTCGAGCAGGTCCAGCGCCACGGCCACCGCCGGCCAGTCGAGCTCCAGTTGGCGTTGCAGGCGCAGCGCCTGACGCAGCCGGTCCAGGGCGGCGGGCTCGAAGCGCCAGTCCCGGGGGCTGCCACCGCCCGCTTCGACGATGCCGTGTTCGACGATCTCGATCAGGCTCTCGGCGGGCACCTCGACCAGCTGGCAGCACTCTTCCAGGGTCAGTTGCACGGTCAGGGTTGTGCTCATTCGGGGTTGCTCCATTGACTGCGCGGGTCGAAGCCCGCCGCGTCGCGCAGCTGGGTCCAGAGCTTGTGGACGTGTTCGTCGCTGTGCGGCGGCATCACCACCTTCAGTACGGCATAGAGATTGCCGACGCCGTGCTTGTCCTTCAGTCCCTTGCCCTTGATGCGCAGGCGCTGGCCGCTCTGGCTGCCCGGCGGGATGCTCAGGTGGATGCGCCCGGACAGCGTCGGCACTTCGATCCGCGCGCCCAGTGCGGCCTCCCAGGGCGCCAGGGGCACGGTGAGGATGAGGTCGTGGCCATCGACATCGAAGAGCGGGTGGGGAACCAGGCGGATGAACAGGTACAGATCGCCGCTCGGTCCGCCGTTGACGCCCGGCGCGCCCTGGCCCTTGAGGCGGATGCGCTCGCCATCGGTGACGCCGGCGGGAATCTTGACGTTGAGGCTCTTGTGCCGATCGGTTCGCTGGCCGTGTTCGTCGAAGCTGGGCACCCTGTAGTCGATCGGCTTGCTGTGCTCGCCAAGGGTTTCCTCGAGGAACACCGGCAGCTCCAGCTCGATGTCCCGGCCCCGCCGGGGCGCCTGGGCGTGCGGATGGCTACCCGGCCGGCCGCCGAAGATCGACTCGAAGAAGTCGGAAAAATCGCCGCCGAAATGCTCGTGCGCCCCGCCGAAACCGTGCGCCCGCTGCCAGCCGGGCGGCACCTCGAACTGCTCGCCGGCACGGCCGTACTGGCGCAGCTGATCGTATTCGGCGCGCTTCTCCGCGTTGCCCAGCACCTCGTAGGCCTCGGCCACCTCCTTGAAGCGGTTCTCCGCGCCGGCCTCCTTGTTCATGTCCGGATGGTACTTGCGCGCCAGCCGGCGGTAGGCCGTCTTGATGGTCTTCTCGTCGGCCGTGGGCTCCACGCCGAGCATCGCGTAATAGTCCTTGAACTCCATGGAGGCTCCCCTGATTCGCTCGCTCTCAGTCTAGGCGCACCACTGAGGGACAGGATCGAGCAGAAGACGGTTACAGGTGGATGAAGCGCACCGCCATATCCCTACCCGACGTAAGTCGATTGCCTGCAATGCCCCTGCTGCGGCATAGTGACGCAAGCTCATATGTAGGCACCTATTGAAAAGCCCATGCCTTCCGGAGGTAACGATGATCGCCGATCCGATTGTTTCCAGCGCCTTGGTCGTGGTTCTTCTCGCCTTTTCCGTATACCTGGCCACCGGGCCGCGTCGTCCCGCATCCGGCCCGGATATCCCCGAAAACGACATGCCGCTCGTCGAAACGAACCCGCCCGGCCGGGACGAGTGCGCCAAGCTCCCGGTGCTGTATCGGGGCAAGCGGAGTTTGTGCATCTGAGGCCAGCCCGCTTCGGGCAGCGGGCCTGAAGGGGAGCGCTGGACAAGCAGAGCGTTGTTCACCCTGTCGGCCCCTTCCCTGCACAGGGAGCGTGGGCACGCCCGGATTCAGGCTCAAGCCGCGCGCACCACGCGGTTGCGACCCTGCGCCTTGGCCTGGTAGAGCGCCTCGTCGACCCGCGCCAGGCGCTGCTCGAGTGGCTGGCCGGCCGTCCCGTCATCCAGGGCGCCGACCCCGACGCTGACGGTGACCCGCATCCCTTCCGGCCACTCCATCCGCTCGACCCCTTGCCGCAGCCGCTCGGCAACCAGCATCGCCTCGTCGGTCCGAACCCCGGGCAGCACCATGACGAACTCCTCGCCACCCAGCCGGCCGAACAGATCTTCGCGGCGCAACAGGCTGCCCAGCAGCCGGGCGAGCTGGCGCAGCACCTGGTCGCCGGCGGCATGACCGTGGCGGTCGTTGATCGTCTTGAAGTGGTCGAGGTCGATCATCAGCAGCGAGATGGGCAGATCGCCGCAGTGCCGGCGCCGCTCGAGCAGCCTCTCGACGCCCTGGGTCAGCGCGCGGCGGACCAGCGCGCCGGTCAAGGAGTCGTGATTGGCGCGCCGGGCGAGGCGGCGCAGCAGGCGCCGGTCGAGGGCGCCGACAGCGGCCACGCTGAGCGGACCCAGGGTCAGCACGGCGATGCCCAGGCGGGCGGAGGCCAGGGTGTCGACGCCGGCACTGTTATGCAGCGGGCCGAAGTGGGCGAGATTCTCCGCCACCATGACGATCTCCACCGCCCCGCTGAGCAGGCCGAGCAGGGCCACGCTGAACGGCCGGAAGCGCAGCGCGCACCAGAGCAGCGCCAGCATCGGAAAGGCGATGGCACCGGGACCGCCAACGAGCAGCACGGCGACCAACGCCAGCGCCAGGCCCAGCAACGGCCAGGCGTCGGCCGGCACCGGGCGCCGGCCCACCAGGCTCAGGCGGCGTGGCGCACTGAGTACCAGCCCTTTCAAGGTGTTTGCGTAAACTCCCCCGATAATCGATCGGGAGAACAAGACGATGTGGGATGCGGTTCTGGCGCGGTTCGAGAAGCA
>NZ_SMMU01000026.1 GCF_004339665.1 Azotobacter chroococcum | reverse complement strand
GCAACCGCGCTCTTTCTTGAGGACTGAGGATGATTCTGTAATGTTCCATGCCGACATTATGCATGACGCAGATTTAGCTGTGTCATAACACTAGGGCCTCGAGGCGGGCGAGCTTGTCGTCGCTGGAGGAGGTGGCGATGACCGTCGCCCCGGCCAGCTTGGCGAACTGCAGGGCGAACACCGAAACCCCGCCGCTGCCCTGCACCAGCACGGTTTCGCCGGGCTTGAGGTTGCCGTCGGCCATCAGCGCGCGCCAGGCGGTCAGCCCGGCGGTGGTCAGGGTCGCCGCCTCGGCGTGGCTCCAGCCGCGCGGCGCATGGGTGAAGGCGCTCGCCGGCATGGTCACCTGCTCGCGGGCGAAGCCGTCGATGCCGTCGCCCGGCACCGTGGCGAAGCCCTCGACCTCGGGCTCGCCGTCCAGCCAGGTAGGGAAGAAGGTGCTGACCACCCGGTCGCCCGGCTTGAATTCGTCGACACCGCTGCCCACGGCGAGGACTTCACCGGCGCCGTCCGAGAGGGGGATGCGCGGCTCGACCGGACCCCAGGCGCCGCTGACCACCAGGTAGTCGTGATAGTTGAGCGAACTGGCGCGGACGCGCACGACGATCTCGCCGGCCTGCGGCTCGAGCGGCTCGCTGGTTTCCAGGACGACGCGCTCGAAGCCGCCGCCGGGCTGTACACGGAGGGTGCGGATGCTCATGTCTTTCCTCTCAGGCTGGGGGGGGGACGCTATAGCGCTCACGATGGGGCCGTGTTGTCGGAGAGCAGTCTAGGGCCTGTTGACGTTTTGGCGTGAGCCACGTTGCCGCGTCAAAGCCGCCAGGCAAGGCGCGGGCCTCCGTCGCGGCCTGCGCCAATAACGCCAACAAACCCTTGTGCAGGACCCATCCAGTCGGGTAGGTGGGCGCGAACCCGCGGCGCGGGTTGTTTTTGCGTGCCGACCTTGACCGTTGCGCGATGCCTCACCTTACTTGTCTGTGGGGTAGGGCAGGCCGATGGTCGTTCCTCTTTTGTCCAGTGCTTCGCAAGAAGGGCTGGAGAGGCCTTTGCAGCTCGGCAGGCCGCTGGCTGGGAAGCTGAAAGAAGAACGAGGGCCTTTTGCGCATGCAGCATGTCAACGAGGGCGATTCCTGCCTTGAGACCAGGGAAGAGAAAGAGACGGATAAACGCAGCCGTTGGGAGGCGGTTTTCACCCGCTGTCTCGAGGTGGGGATGGTTCTGGCGTACGGCGCGGCTTTTCTGGGACTGCTCTTCTGAGGTCCCGTCCCGGTCACCTGTTCGACCATGGCCGGATGGCCTGACTGCGCCGCGGGACGCTATATGAAAGCCCGGCTCCACCCGGGCTGGCCTGCAGCCTTGCGGCTGTTCGCCAGAGCTGTTCCATCACATCGCCACGGAGGGCGATCCTATGTCGATCGACAACATCTTTCTTCTCGCGCTGGCAGGTTGTGCGCTGTTCGCGGCCGGTCTCTATGTGGAGCGTCTGACGCGACCGCACACGGTCGAGGTCAAGGCAAAGCCCGAGTCGCGCCGGATGTCGGGTTGACGATACCCTGCTTCATGCCCTGTAGCGACCGACGCGCAACTTTCCGACCAGTGGTCTTTTTCATGCAGGACCAGCGGGATGCCCGTTTGCCGGACGGCTCCGCTTCAGGTGTCCATCGCCCATTCCCCTGCTGAAAAACGCTTCGATTGCGTTGCGCTGTGTAAGCCATTGCCTACAGGGCTTGTAGGTCGGGTGGTTGCCAAGCATGAAGGCAAAATGCTATCTAATTTGCAAATTATTGAAAAATAATAATTTTCAACCGTGTTCCTGGCTCGGCCTGCGATGCAGGGGCGGCACTTCGCTCTCTTGTCCAGCCCGGGCTGCGCGTTAATATCTCCCCCGTGTCGACGGACTGACGCAGGCTGCCACGGAGGACGGCTAGGGACTTCGCAGGATGGCGAACCATCAGGACGATGAGCCAGGAAAAAAGGGAAAGGGATTGGAAAGAGTAGGCGAGGTCATCCTCGCCTCTTTTTTTGCGCGCAGAAAAAGTAGACTCCCCCGTCTTCGGCCCGTGGTTGGGTAGTCAGTCGATGTCGATACGTGTATTCCTGATGGTCTGGACGCTGCTGCTGTCCTGGCCGGCCAAAGCCACGGAGCTGCGCTTCGTGACCGGTGAATTCCTGTCTTTCGACTTTTCCAGCAAGGAGGCCGACAGCGGGGCGAAGCCGCCGGTCGCCCGCGGTCCCTTCGTCGAGACGGTGCAGGCGGTCTGTGCCCGCATCCACTTCGACTGCCCGATCGGTCTGGTGCCCTGGCGCCGTTCCCTGGCGATGCTCGAGCAGGGGCAGACCGATGCCGTCTTCGCCGTCATTCCCACCCACGAGCGGGCGATCGATTTACGCTTCGGTCCGGTGCTGATCGACTCCAGCCTCAACCTCTATGCCCATCGCTCCAATTCTGCGCAGGGCTGGCGCCCGCAGCCCGGGGAACGCCGCGACCTCTACACGCTGGGGCCCTCCGGCACGGCCAATGTGGTACGCCAGCATATCCAGGGGGTTCCCTCGGCCCATGTCTACCTGGAGAGCGACAACCTGCGGCTGATGCGCAAGCTCGATGCGGGGCGTTTCGGCAATGGCATGGTGGTCATGAATCCCAGCATCGCCCGCCGCCTGATCGAGCAGCACCAGCTGCGCAACGTCCGCGAGGTCGGCCTGTTCAAGGAGGTGGGCTACGCCATCGCCTTCTCCCGGGAGCGGGTTTCGCCGGAAAAGTTCGAGGCCTTCGAGCGGGGCCTGGACGAGCTGATCGCCGACGGCACCATCGGCGCCATCTTCCAGCGCTACCAGCTGGAGCTGTCCGCCTCCGCGCGCAAGCGGGCCGTCCGCAAGGAAAGCGCCGTGCCGCACGCGGCGTGCCCGCACCATGGCCACTCAGAGGAACACGGCGGCGATGTCCACCGAGGAACGCCGTCCCACTGCTCGGTAATGGCTTTCCAGCCAGGCGATGGCCTGTAGGCGGCCCTGGTCGCGGAGCATTTCCAGAAAGGGCTGGCTGGTGGTCATCTTCGATTCCGCGGCGAGCCGGCCCATCAGCGCGTCGTCGGCGATCATGTGCAGGTGGGTCTGGTTCAGGCGCCGCTCCAGGCGGCCCAGGGGCAGCAGCGTGCGGGCGGCGTGTTCGCGGGCCTGGGCGAGGCTGTGCATCTCGCGCAGGAAGGTGGACTTGAACGCCAGCTCCTGCGCGCGGCGGCGGATCTCCTCGACGCTCTGCGGCGTCCGGCCGTGGGCCATGGGCGTGAGCAGGACGAGCAGGATGTCGCTCGCGCTGCACTCGTAGACCAGCGGAAACACCGCCGGATTCGCCGAGAAGGCGCCGTCCCAGTACGGCTCGCCGTCGATCTCCACGGTATGGTGGTAGGTCGGCAGGCAGGCCGAGGCCAGTACGCAGTCCTCGCTCAGCTCATGGCTGCGGAACAGCCGCAGGCGGCCGGTGTTGGCATTGGTCGCGGCGATGAACAGCTCGACCGGGCAGGCCGCGCGCAGGCGCTCGAAATCGACCAGCGAGACGAGGATGTCGCGCAGTGGATTGACGTTCAGCGGATTGAGCTGGCGCGGCGATAGCACCTGGGTCCAGTAAAGCATCATCTTCAGGCTGGTCGCTGGATAGCCGCTGCGGATGTTGGCGCCGGCGTTGAGCAGGGGCGCGCTGCCGGCCACCGCCTGCCAGAAGCTGGCCAGCGCCTCGCGCGCGCCGTCGCGCCCGCCCTGCAGCAGGCCGTGGGCCAGCACGGTCGCGTTCATCGCCCCGGCGCTGGTGCCGCTGACGCCCGCGAAGTCGAGTCTGCCGTCCTCCAGCAGCGCGTCCAGGACGCCCCAGGTGAAGGCGCCGTGGGCGCCGCCGCCCTGCAGGGCGAGGCCCACGGATGGGCGGTTGTTGCGCGAACGAAAGAACATGGTGCCTCCCTGCGCTTGAAAAAAGGTATCCGCTTCAGACAGGCAAAATCCGCTTCTTTCACCCGGCAGCAGACCAACAGCGTACCTTAGAGTCTGTTGACGCTTTGGCGTGAGCCGCGTTGCCGCGTCAAATGCCGCCAGGCAAGGCGCGGGGCGCCGGCAATGGTCACTCCCTTGCCAAGACCCGCAACGCCGCATGGCGGCATTTGACGCGCAACCCGAAGGGACGGGGCCCGTTTGGCGCAGCACGGCGTCACTCGTCGTTCATTTGGAATGACCAAACTTCTCTCCTCGTTCCTTGTTCTGCGCCAAACGGGCCGCCGTCGCAGCCTACGCCAAAACGCCAACAGACCCTAAGCCGGCGGGGCGTCCAGCAGGGGGGCCAGCAGCACGCGCATGCTGCGCCAGTGTGAACCCTCCCAGTAAAGACGCTGGCAGGCATCGCAGGCGAAAAAGCGCGAGTAGAGGGCGGCGATCCGCGGCGGCAAACGCGGCCTGGCCTGTTCCGCGGCGATCTCGTGCAGGAGCAGGTTGCAGTGCAGGCACAGGCTGAACGGCCGTGCGCTGCGCGCGAGGTCCAGCCGCTCGAACAGCTCGCGCAGCTGCAGGGCCGGCTTCAGGGCGTGCACGTAGCAGCCGTGGTCGACGATGCGCCGCTTGAGCAGTTCGCGGTCGCGGCTCAGCACGATGCGCCGCTGCTCGGCGGCGAGGGTGGCGATCTGGCTGTCCTCGTAATGGTTGTCGTAGAGGGTGTCGAAGCCGCACATGCGCAGCAGGTTGGCCAGCCCGCCGAGGTGGGCGTCGGCGATGAAGCGCAGCTCCCGCAGCGGATGGGGGCGCACCTTGAGCAGCGGGGTGATGTCCAGCGCCTCGAAGCGGGGGTAGACCGCCACCCGGTCGCCGTCGCGCAGCTGCCGGGTGAAGTCCACCGACTCGCCGTTGACCAGCACCAGCTCCACCTCGGTGTGTGGCACGCCGAGCGCCTCGATCATGTGCTTGACCGTCGCCGCCCGCGCACAGCCGCAGGTGAACGCCTGCCGCCGCCGCTCGGACGGCAGGAAATCGTTGAGCTCCTCGTAGAAGCGGAAAGTGGCGCTGACCATGCCGACAGTATGGCAGCCGGGGCGGCGATGGGCGCAGATCCGCTGGCAAGCAGACAGGATTGCCAAGAGTTGGCATCCTCCCCTCCCTCTCGCTAACGCTCGCCGCCCTAGGCGGAAAGGAAGGGGATTCCCACTACTGGACGGCCATGCCCGGCCGCGAGAATGTTCCTGGCCGCGTTCACATCGCGGTCGTGAGTGACACCACACTCACTGCAAGTCCACTCCCTTACTCCAAGTCCTGCGATACCTTTCGGCCTCGAATCGGGCAGACAGCCACAATTCGAACAGGCTTGGGAGGTGTAGCGCTCGTCGACCACCCTGAAGACGATGCCTGCGTGAGCGCACTTGTATTCCAGCAGCGTCTTCAACTGGCCCCAGCCGGCATCGAGCACCGACTTGGCCATTGGGGTCTTCACAAGTTTCGTGGGCGATACATCCCCCACGTGGATTTCGCCGTAGCGGTTCACCAGTTGCCGGCTGAATTGGTGCAAGGCGTCCTGGCGGCGGTTGGCGATCCTGGCGTGGATCGCTCGGGTACGGGCCTTCTTGCCGGCGCGCTGGGCAATTGCCAGCTTCGCCTCCAGATCGCGGTAGAAGCGGCCATTCTCCAGTTTCGTGCCATCGCTGCAGGTGGCCACGTCCTTGAGCCCCAGGTCGATGCCGACCGCCCCCTGCCCGAGCGACGGGCGAACATCGACCTCGACGACGACATTGCAGTACCAGCGGCCCCGCGCATCCTCGCTGAAGCTGCCCGAGCGAAAACGGTATTGGCCCAGGCCGTAGCTGTCCCAGACCTTGAAGCAGTGGCCGTTGTGACAGACCTGCCCGCTCTTCCATTGAACGGCGCCCGACTTGAAGGGAATCCAGCCCAGCGAGCAACGGACACCCCCTGACTTGCGCCAGTTGAGGCGAGCCTTCCGGAACTGCTTGCGGCGCGTGGCGTACTCCCGCGACACCTCTTGCAGCGTCTGGGAATGGAGCCCCAGCGCTTTGCCGGAGCCCTGGGTGTAGCGGTCCATGTCGTAGGCAGACAGAAACAGACCGCGCTCTCGAAGGGCTCGGCAGCTGAGTTCGTTCAGATAGTTCCAGATGAAGTTCACGCTGCGGGCCATCTGGCGCAGCAGCGGCGCGTGCTTGTCTCGAACACGAACCTTCAGGGTCTTGGTCTGCTTCATACTGTTTATATATACAAGACATGCTTGGAGGGCAAGCCACGGAGGGAGCGCTGCGCGCTCCGCGCTATTCATCCCCGCACTAGAAGTACGGGGCTTTCCGCGCATGCCCGGTAATATGACTGCGCGAGCGGCCCGCCCGGGGCCTTCCGTTACCGGCTGCGCCGGTGTTTCCCACGAGAACGAAGAGGTTCAGGAATGAGCGACATTGTCTTCATCACAGGGGCGACCTCCGGCTTCGGCCGCGCCGCCGCCCGCCGTTTCGCCCAGGCCGGCTGGTCGCTGGTGCTGGCGGGCCGGCGCCTGGAGCGTCTGCAGGCCCTGCAGGAAGAGCTGATGGATCAGGTTCCGGTGCACATCGCCGTCCTCGACGTGCGCGATGCCGAGGCCGTCCGCCAGGTGGTCGCGGCGCTGCCCGAGGGTTTCCGCCAGGTCAAGGCGCTGCTCAATAACGCCGGCCTGGCCCTGGCCCCGGAGGCGGCGCAGAAGGTGGCGCTGGAAGACTGGCACACCATGATCGACACCAACATCACCGGCCTGGTGAACGTCACCCATGCACTGCTGCCGACCCTGATCGCCACCGGCCAGGGCGCCAGCATCGTCAACATCGGCTCGGTCGCCGGCCATTGGCCCTATCCGGGGGGCCACGTCTACGGCGCGACCAAGGCCTTCGTCCAGCAGTTCTCCTACAACCTGCGCTGCGACCTGCTCGGCACCGGCGTGCGGGTCACCGACATCGCTCCGGGGCTGGCGGAAACCGAGTTCACCCTGGTGCGCACCAAGGGCGACCAGGCGGCCTCCGACCGGCTGTACCGCGGCACCACGCCGCTGGTCGCCGAGGACATCGCCGAGCAGATCTTCCACGTCGCCACCCTGCCGGCGCACATCAACATCAACCGCCTGGAAATCATGCCGGTGCGCCAGGCCTGGTCGGCCTTCGCCGTCGACCGCGACCCGCAGTGAGAGGTCGCGCCGCCATGACTCAGAAGCGCTCGCGCTCGCCCAGGTAGCGCCACTGTCCCGCCGGCAGCCTGGCCATCGCCAGGCGGCCGATGCGGATGCGCCTGAGGGCCAGCAGCTCGAGCCCGACGCTCCGGCACATGTGCGCGATCTGCCCGGCCTGCGGCGCCTTGAGGGCGAAGCGCAGGTGCCGTTCGCTCTGCCAGCTGACCTTGCACGGCGGCAGCGCCCGGCCCCGGTAGTCGAGGCCGTGGCTGAGCCGCTCCAGGCCGCCGGCGGCCAGCTCGCCGGCGACCTCGACGACGAACTCCTGCTCCAGCGTGTCGGCCTCCTCGCCCAGCTTGCGCAGCACGCCGCGCTGCTGGCTGAACACCTGCAGGCCGCTGGCGGCGGGTTCCAGCGGCAGCAGCGCGGTGATCTTGCGGAAGTGTCGGGAAAGTGGACGCTGCGCGCCGTGATCGCTTTCCGCCCAGGTCGCCGGGCCGAGGCGCTGCAGCGCCTGCTCGAGCGTCTCGCCGGCCGGCTTGTGCAGCAGCAGGGTCACCGGCTCGACCGGCGCGGCCACGGCGTCCGGATGCAGGACGATCGCCTCGTCGCCGACCTTGAACTGCGGCTCATCGACGACCCGCCCGTCGACGCTGACCCAGCCGCCCTCGATATACAGCTCGGCTTCCCGGCGCGAGCAGTGGCTCAGCTCGACCAGGCGTTTGGACAGGCGGATGGGATCGGTCATGGCGAAGGCACTCGGAATCGGGCAGGCATTGTACTCGCCTGCGTGGCCGCAGAGCCCGCCCCATAGGCGCCAGCGTGCTGGCGATTCGTCGCCGCGAAAAGGCATCGCCCGCAAGCGGGCTCCTACAGTAATAGTGGCTGCGCCCCTCTTTCACGAAAGGAACTCGACCATGCCTCGTCTTTGCCTGCTCGCCCTGCTCTGCACGCTCCTGCTGACCCCGGCCGTCCAGGCGGCCCAATATTCCAGCGAGAAGGGCCCGCTGCAGGTCGACCAGATGGCCGGCGGCCTGGAGCATCCCTGGGCCCTGGCCTTTCTGCCGGACGGGCAGGGGATGCTGATCACCGAGCGCCCCGGCCGCCTGCGGCTGCTCGCCGACGGCCAATTGTCCGGGCCGCTGGGCGGGCTGCCGAAGGTCTTTGCCCGCGGACAGGGCGGGCTGCTCGACGTGGCGCTGTCGCCGCAGTTCGCCGCGGACCGGCTGGTCTACCTCTCCTATGCCGAAGCGGGGGACGACGGCCAGGCCGGCACCGCCGTGGGCCGCGGCCGGCTGTCCGCGGACCTGCGCCGGCTGGAGGATTTCCGGGTGATCTTCCGCCAGCAGCCGAAGCTCTCCACCGGCATCCACTTCGGCTCGCGGCTGGTGTTCGACCGCGACGGCCACCTGTTCATCGCCCTCGGCGAGAACAACCAGCGGCCGACCGCCCAGGATCTCGACAAGCTGCAGGGCAAGCTGGTGCGCCTGTATCCGGACGGCCGCGTGCCCGAGGACAACCCCTTCGTCGGCCGCCAGGGCGCACGCCCGGAAATCTGGTCATACGGCCACCGCAACCAGCAGGGCGCCGCGCTCAATCCTTGGACCGGCCGGCTCTGGACCCACGAGCACGGCCCGCGCGGCGGCGACGAGATCAACATCCCCGAGCCCGGCAGGAACTACGGCTGGCCGCTGGCCACCCACGGCATCAACTATTCCTTCCTGCCGATCCCCGAGGCCCGCGGCAAGACCGTCGAGGGCACCGAGCCGCCGCACTACGTCTGGGAGAAGTCGCCGGCGATCAGCGGCATGGCCTTCTACGATGCCGGGCGCTTCCCGGCCTGGCAGCACAGCCTGTTCATCGGCGCCCTGGTCGACCGCTGCCTGATCCGCCTGGAGCTGGACGGCGACCGCATCGTCCACGAGGAACGCCTGCTCGAAGACCTCGACACCCGCATCCGCGACGTCCGCCAGGGCCCGGACGGCTACCTCTACCTGCTGACCGACGAGACCGACGGTAAATTGTTGCGCCTCGGCCTGGCGCCTCGTGAGTAGAATGCCACCCCCGGCAAGCAAGGTATTCAAGATGGCACTCATTGGGCGGTTCAATTCCCTGCAGGTGGTCAAGCACACCGACTTCGGCCTCTATCTCGACGGCGGTGCGGACGGCGAGATCCTCCTGCCCCGGCGCTACGTGCCCAAGGATTCGCCGAGCGAGGTCGGCGATTGGCTGAACGTCTTCGTCTACCTGGACAGCGACGACCGGCTCATCGCCACCACTCTGCGGCCGAAGATCCAGGTCGGCGGCTTCGCCAGCCTCAAGGTGGTGCAGATCAACCGCGTCGGCCTGTTCCTCGACTGGGGCCTGCCCAAGGACCTGCTGCTGCCCCATTCCGAAGAGAAGCGCCCGCTGCAGGTCGGCGACTACTGCGTGGTCCACGTCTACCTCGACCCGCGCACCCGGCGCATCGTCGCCACCGCGCGGCTCGACCGCTACCTGGACAAGACCCCGGCCCACTACCTGCCCGGCCAGGCGGTGGACCTGCTGGTGGTCGAGCCCACCCCGCTGGGCTTCAAGGCAATCATCGACGGCCAGCACTGGGGGCTGATCCACAAGAACGAGGTATTCAAGTTCCTGCGCGGCGGCATGCGCGAGCAGGGCTATATCAAGGAAGTGCGTGACGACGGCAAGATCAGCCTGACCTTGCAACCGGTCGGCCAGGCTGCCCGCGACGAGCTGGCCGACAGTATCCTCGCCTGCCTGGACGAGGAGGGCGGCGTGCTGCCGCTCGGCGACAAGAGCCCGCCGGAACTGATCGCCCGGCTGTTCGGCGTCAGCAAGGGCAGCTTCAAGAAGGCCATCGGCGGCCTCTACAAGCAGGGCCTGATCGCCATCCACGACGAGCGCATCGAACGGCTCTGACGCCGCCGGATGCCGCAACTGCCTGAAACGCGGAAAAAAGTTTCCGGATTCGGCGCTGCGGGGCTTGAGCTCAAGCGGCCGAATTTGAATAATGTGCGCCGTCTTACGCCGGTGTAGCTCAGTCGGTAGAGCAGCTCATTCGTAATGAGAAGGTCGAGGGTTCGATTCCTTTCACCGGCACCAATCAGATCAAGGCTCGCAGCGATGCGGGCCTTTTTCGTTTTCGGGGTGGGGTTACACCAGGGTTGCGTTTTCCAAAGAAAACGGCGCCAGATCGGCTCACCGCTTCGCCTGTCGTGTTTTTCCGCCCCAGGCTCATGTTTTGTGCCCGCCCAAGCTTGCGTATTTGATAGCGACCTGCCAGAGCAAGGCTGTTCGGGGCCCAGTCCCGGCGGGTAGGCTTGCGCCTTTGTTTTTTCCCGCCAAGGAACTGTTTCGTGAACACGGAGAACCATTCCCAGACCGCTGCCTTCCTCTGGTCGATTGCCGACCTGCTGCGCGGTGACTTCAAGCAGTCGCAGTACGGCCGCATCATCCTGCCATTCACCCTGCTGCGGCGCATGGAATGCGTGTTGGCGCCGACCAGGGAGGCGGTGATCAGTGAGTCCTGTGCCCAGGAAGGGCGGCCCGATCTGGTGCGCGAGAGGTTGTTGCTGCGCGCCGCCGGGCAGCAGTTCTTCAACGCCTCGAAGCTGTCATTGGCAACGCTGTCCGACCAGCAGACCGCCGCCGACCTGATGAGCTATGTGCAGTCGTTCAGCAGGGACGCCCGCGAGATCTTCGAGCATTTCCACTTCGAGGACTTCGTGCAGCAGCTGGCTTCCGCCGACCTGCTCTACCAGGTGGTGCAGCGCTTTGCCGCCACCGACCTGAGCCCGGAGCGGATCAGCAACTTCGGCATGGGGATCATCTTCGAGGAGCTGATCCGCAAGTTCGCGGAAAGCTCCAACGAAACCGCCGGGGAGCACTTCACCCCGCGCGACATCGTGCACCTGACCACCTCGCTGGTGATCACCGGCCAGGACGCCAAGCTCAAGCCCAACAGCATCGTCACCATCTACGACCCGACCGCCGGAACGGGCGGCTTCCTGTCCGAGGGCGACGAGTACATCCAGTCGATCAGCGAGAAGGTCACCGTCTCCCTGCACGGCCAGGAGCTCAACCCCGAGTCCTTCGCCATCTGCAAGGCCGACATGCTGATCAAGGGCCAGGAGGTCGGCAACATCAAGCTCGGCAACACCCTGTCCGACGACCAGCTGGCCGACAGCAAATTCGACTTCATGCTCAGCAATCCGCCGTTCGGCGTGGAGTGGAAGAAGGTCCAGAAGCAGATCACCGACGAGCACGCCAGGAAGGGCTTCGACGGCCGCTTCGGCCCCGGACTGCCGCGGGTGTCCGATGGTTCGCTGCTGTTCCTGCTGCACCTGGTCAGCAAGATGCGCGACCCGCGCGACGGCGGCTCGCGGATCGGCATCATCCTCAACGGCTCGCCGCTGTTCACCGGCGGCGCCGGCAGCGGCGAGTCGGAGATCCGCCGCTATCTGCTGCAGAACGATCTGGTCGAGGCCATCGTCGCGCTGCCCACCGACATGTTCTACAACACCGGCATCGCCACCTACGTCTGGCTGCTGTCCAACCACAAGCCCGCCGAGCGCAAGGGCAAGGTCCAGCTGATCGACGGCACCCGGCACTTCAGCAAGATGCGCAAGTCGCTGGGCAGCAAGCGCCAGTTCATCACCGACGAGCAGATCGAGGAGCTGGTGCGCCTGTATGGCCGCTTCGAGTCAAGCGCACAGAGCAAGATCTTCCCGGTCGAGGCCTTCGGCTACCGGCGCATCACCGTCGAGCGTCCGCTGCGCCTGGCCTTCCAGACCACCCCCGAACGCATCGAGCGGGTGCTGGAGGAAAAGGCCATCCAGAAGCTCGACAGCGCCGCCCGCCAGAACCTCGCCGCCGCGCTGCAGGCGATGGATGCCGGCACTGTCCAGCGCAATCGCGAACAATTCGCCAGGCTGCTGAAGAAATCCCTGACCGCACACGGCATCAGCCTCAGCGCGGTGGAGCAGAGGGCCGTACTCAACGCCCTCGGCGAGCGCGACCCCGAGGCCGATATCTGCATGACCAAGGGCGAGCCGGAGCCGGACAGCGGCCTGCGCGATTACGAGAACGTGCCGCTCGGCGAGTCGGTGTACGCCTACTTCGAGCGCGAGGTGAAACCCCACGTGCCGGACGCCTGGATCGACGAGAGCAAGCGCGACGAACAGGACGGCGAGGTCGGCATCGTCGGCTTCGAGATTCCCTTCAACCGCCACTTCTACGTGTTCCAGCCGCCGCGCCCGCTGGAAGAGATCGACCGCGATCTCAAGGCCTGCACCGAGCGTATCAAGCGGATGATCGAGGAGCTGTCGGCATGAGCGAGCCAAGCGCACCCCGCAGCGTCACCGACGAGCACTTCGGCGAAGTGCTCGCGCTGATCCACAGCGCCCGCCAGCAGGCCGTGCAGGCGGTGAATACCCGGCTGATCGAGCTGTACTGGCAGGTCGGCGCCTACATCAGCCGCAAGCTGGAGCAGGCCGAGTGGGGCGATGCGGTGGTCAGCCAGCTGGCCGGGTACCTGGCCCGCACCCAGCCGGGGCTGCGCGGCTTCACCCGGCCGAATCTGTTCCGCATGCGCCAGTTCTACGAGACCTACCGGCACGACGAAAAAGTCTCACCACTGGTGAGACAATTGCCCTGGACCCACAACCTGATCATCCTCAGCCAGAGCAAGAAGCGCCCGGAAGAGCGCGAGTTCTACCTGCACATGGCGATCCAGGAAAAGTGGTCGAAGCGCGAGCTGGAGCGCCAGTTCAAGGCCGCGCTGTTCGAGCGCAGCGTTACCCAGCCGGCAAAAGTCTCGGCAGTGCCGAGACAAACGCTGTCGCCGGCGCTGATCGCCGAATACCAGACCCGCCTGCCGGACAAGGCGCTGCTGCAGGCCAAGCTGCACGAGTTCTATGCCCTGAATACGGCGCAAGGAGAGGAGCCATGAGCCAGTTCAAGCCGTACCCGGCGTACAAGGATTCCGGGGTGGAGTGGTTGGGGGAGGTGCCGGAGCATTGGGTATTGGCGCCGATCAAACATCTCGCACTGCTCAACCCGAGAAAGTCGGAGTTTTATGGCGACCCTGAGCAGCTGTGCAGCTTTGTCCCCATGGAGAAACTGAAGACAGGGTGCGTGCTACTGGATGAGGAACGCCCCATCAATGTAGTTATTGGCGGGTACACCTACTTTGAGGACGGAGATGTTCTGCAAGCCAAGGTTACGCCGTGCTTTGAAAACAAGAATGTCGCCATCGCCAAAGGACTAACCAATGGCATTGGTTTCGGGTCTACTGAAATAAGTGTACTCAGGCCCTACGACAGCATTATCTCGGGATTCCTGTATTACCGCGTACAGGAAGATAGCTACATGAGCGTCTGCACTTCCAGCATGATCGGCGCTGGAGGTCTCAAGCGGGTGCCGGCCGATGTGATCAATAACTTCAAAGTGGCAGCTCCTGCGCTGCCTGAGCAAACCCAGATCGCCCGCTTCCTCGACCACGAAACCGCCCGCATCGACGCGCTGATTGAAGAGCAGCAGCGCCTGATCGAGCTGCTCAAGGAAAAGCGCCAGGCGGTGATCTCCCATGCGGTGACCAAGGGCCTCGACCCGAGCGTGCCGATGAAGGATTCCGGGGTGGAGTGGCTGGGGGAGGTGCCGGCGCATTGGGATGTTGTGCGACTCAAGAATATCTCTCGCATCGTGGACTGTAAAAACCGAACTCCAGAATATGTTGATGATGGCGATTACTTGGTGGTGAGAACCTCTAATATCAAAAAGCAGCAGTTAAGTTTAGAGAGCGCTCTTTATACGGATCGTAATAACTTCGAGATATGGACGGAGAGAGGCGTGCCTCCGCCAGGGTCAATTTTCTTTACGCGGGAGGCACCTTCTGGAGAGGTTTGCATTGTTCCTGATGATGTTCCTCTTTGTATGGGGCAGCGAATGATGAATATCATTCCGAGCGACTCGAGCATGACTCCGTTCATCTTTGATTTCCTCACTTCTGATTGCCTTACTAAATATATTGAAAGTGAGGCGTCTGGTAGTACTGTGGTTCACCTCAGAGTCGAGCAAGTCTATAACATCCCTCTTGTTGTTCCGCCAGAAAGTGAGAGGGATAGCATCGACAAGTTGGTGGGTGAGTTAAAGCGCCAATACGAGACTCTAATAAAACAGTCGGAAGTAAGTACTGCGCTACTTTATGAGCGCCGCTCCGCCCTGATCTCCGCCGCCGTCACCGGCAAGATCGACCTGCGCGGCTGGCAGCCGCCGGCCAATACACCTGCCCCCCTCCGCGAACAAGAGACCGCGTAATGGCCGACAGCAAGGAAGCCCAGTTCCAGCAGGACATCATCAAGTCCATGACCGCCCAGGGCTGGCTCACAGGCCCGGCCAGCGGCTACGACCGGCGCACGGCGCTGTATACCGAAGACCTGCTGGCGTACTTCAAGGAAGCCTGGCCGGAGCGCTGGGACAAGTTCGCCAAGGCCAATCCCAACGACCCGGAAACCGTGCTGGTGCAGAAGGTGGTGCGCGCGCTGGAGCAGGACGGCACCCTGGATGCGCTGCGCCACGGCTTCAAGCTGCCGGGGGTGAAGGTCGAGCTGTGCAGCTTCCAGCCCGACCACGGCATGAACCCGGACACCCTGCGCCGTTACCAGTGCAACCGCCTGCGGGTGGTGCCGGAGGTGTCCTATTCGGCGCATTTGCGCGAAGGCGGCAGCGCTTCGCAAAGCTATAACCCGCGCCTCGATCTGGTGCTGTTCGTCAACGGCATTCCCACCGCGACGCTGGAGCTGAAAAGCGAGTTCAAGCAGTCGGTCGAGAACGCCAAGCGCCAGTACCGCCACGACCGCCCGGTCAAGGACCCGCTGACCCGCAAGCCCGAGCCGCTGCTGACCTTCAAGCGCGGCGCGCTGGTGCATTTCGCCGTCAGCCAGCAGGAAGTGGCGATGACCACGAAGCTGGCCGGCAAGGACACCTTCTTCCTGCCGTTCAACATGGGCAGCGAGGAGGGCGGCGCCGGCAACCCGCTGCCGGAGGACGACAGCCAGTACGCCACCGGCTACCTGTGGCAGCGGCTGTTCCAGCCGGATGCCTGGCTCAGGGTGCTGGGCCGCTTCCTGCACCTGGAGAGGAAAACCTCTGAAGGTTTCGACGGCAGGCTGACCACCCGGGAAAGCATGATCTTCCCGCGCTTTCACCAGTGGGAAGTGGTCAACAAGCTGATCGAGGCCACCAGGCAGGAGGGCGCCGGCCGGCGCTACCTGATCCAGCACAGCGCCGGCTCCGGCAAGTCCAACTCGATTGCCTGGACCGCCCACCAGCTCGCCTCGCTGTACGACGGCGAGGGCCGGAAGCTGTTCAGCTCGGTGATCGTGGTCACCGACCGCACCGTGCTGGACAGCCAGTTGCAGAACACCATCTACCAGTTCGAGCACGCCCAGGGCGTGGTGCGGCCGATCACCCGCGACATCGGCAACCAGAGCAAGTCCGAGCAGCTCGCCGAGGCGCTGGCCGAGCAGACGCGGATCATCATCGTCACCATCCAGACCTTCCCGGCGCTGTTCGAGGCGCTGGACAAGTACCCCAGGCTGGCCGCCGGGCGCTATGCGGTGATCGCCGACGAGGCGCATTCCTCGCAGACCGGCTCGTCGGCCGGCAAGCTCAAGGCGATTCTCGGCAGCGACCTGCCGGAAGGAGAGGAAGTCAGCGCCGAAGAGCTGCTGGATGCCGCCGTGGCGGCGCGCCGGCCGAATGAGCGGATCAGCTACTACGCCTTCACCGCCACGCCCAAGGCCAAGACCCTGGAGCTGTTCGGCCGCCCCGCCAACCCGGCGCTGTCGCCGGGCAAGGACAACAAGCCCGAAGCCTTCCATCTGTACTCGATGCGCCAGGCCATCGAGGAGGGTTTCATCCTCGATGTGCTGCAGAACTACACCACCTATGGCGCCGCCTGGAAGATCGCCCACCCTGACGGCGGCGACGAGGAAGTCGACTCAAAGAAGGCGCGCAGCAAGCTGGCCCGCTGGGTGCGCCTGCATCCCTACAACATCGGCCAGAAGGTCGAGGTGATCGTCGAGCACTTCCGCGAGCACATCCGCCACCTGCTGGACGGCCAGGCCAAGGCCATGGTGGTGACCGGCAGCCGCCAGGAAGCGGTGCGCTACCAACTGGCGGTCAAGGCGTACGTCAGGCAGCAGGGCTATGCCGACGTGCACCCGCTGGTGGCCTTCTCCGGCAGCGTGCTACCCGATGAGGTGATCCCCGAGGAAGTGACCGAAAGCAGCAGCCTGCTGAATGCCGGCGTCAATGGCCGCGACCTGGCGGAGGCGCTGGACAGCCCGGACTTCAACGTGATGATCGCCGCCAACAAGTACCAGACCGGCTTCGATCAGCCCAAGCTGTGCGCCATGTACGTGGACAAGAAGCTGCAGGGTGTGGACTGCGTGCAGACCCTGTCGCGCCTGAACCGCACCTTCCCCGGCAAGCAGACCTTCATCCTTGATTTCTTCAACGAGCCGCAGGACATCCTCGACGCCTTCCTGCCGTACTACACCAGGGCCGAGCTGACCGACGTGACCGATCCGCAGATCATCTACGACCTGCAGAAGAGGCTGGATGCCGAGGGCATCTACCACTGGCAGGAAGTCGAGGCGTTCGCCCTGGCCTTCTTCGATCCCAAGGCCGCGGCCAGCAAGCTCAGCTACTGCTGCCAGCCGGCCAGGGAGCGCTTCGCCAGGCGCTACCAGCTCGCCGGGGAAGCTCGCCGGCAGGCCAGGGACTTCAAGCGCAGCGCCGAAGCCAATGGCGACGGCGCCGGTCTGAAAAAGGCCGAGCACGCGCTCAAGGAGGCCGGCGAGCAGGTCGACCAGCTCGACCTGTTCAGGAAGAACCTGCAGAGCTTCGTGCGTCTGTACGAGTTCCTCTCGCAGATCGTGCCCTACGAGGACCGCGAGCTGGAGCAGCTGTGCGTCTACGCCAGGCATCTGCACCCGCTGCTGCGCATCGACCGCCTGCAGGAGGACGACATCGACGTTTCCGAGCTGCAACTGACCCACTACCGCCTGACCAAGCGCGCCGAGCATCAACTGCGCCTGAGCGAGGAGGAGGGTGAGTATGGCCTGGAGCCTGCCAGCGCGGTCGGCACCGGCAAGGCCCACGATCCGCAGAAGAAGCGCCTGTCGGAAATCATCGAGGCGCTGAACGGCATCTTCGGCGCGGAAACCAGCGACGAGGACCAGTTGCACTTCCTCACCGGCATCGCCCAGCGCATCCGCCGCCAGGAGGACGTGATGGCCCAGGTCAACAGCCAGCCGGCCGATCAGGTGATGCACGGCCTGTTGCCCAGGCGGGTACTCGATACCGTGCTGGACGCCATGACCGACCACGAGAAACTGTCGCTGGAGGTGCTGGACAACGAGGCGAAGAGCCGGGCGTTTGCGATGGTGATCTACAAGATGCTGACGACCGTGGGGGAGCAGGCGGTTTGATGTCTTGACCGGCTATCGCGGCCGGGCGGAGCACCCGATCAAGCAGCGTATTTCCTCAAAACTCGCACCGGCATTCGTCGGCTCGGCCATTATGGCCGAGCCCGGATCCCCGGCCCGAGCAGCCTTGTCTATCAGTATTGCTGAATCGATTTACCAATCTCAATTCCGTTACTTGAATCTTCGGCGTAGAAGCTAATGGTGATCGCTCAGTAGCGTTGCTGGAGGTCTGCGATGGATGTAGAGCTTGAGTTTTGGGCCCTGTTGTCGGTGGTAGCCATTGCTGGTGTGTTCTGGGAGGTCAGGGCGGGGTAATGTCGGCTTTAAGGGGCAGCCCTTTCAAGGTCTTCGGCTGAAGGCCAATCGGCTGCTTGCCAGCAGGGCTGTAGGAGCAGATTTATCTGCGATCATTGGCAAAACCAGAAGCATCGCGAATAAATTCACTCCTACCGAAGCGCTATCGACCTCACTTCCCGGGCTACCCCCACTGGGAAAGTGCAAGACCCTGAAAGGCCTGCTCCTCAAAACTGCACCGACAGCCGCACCGGCTGCGGGCCGTGCTGCTGTTCGATGAAGGCCACCACGCGCTGGCCCAGCCGCTGGAAGTTCAGGTCGACGCGCTGTTTACCGACGTGCAGGTGGCGGACCTGCAGGCAGTCGATTTCGGTCGGCAGGCGCGGTTGTTCCACGAGGATGGTCAGGCGGCGGGCGTCGATGCGCAGGCCGAGGCAGGCCTGCAGCAGCATGAACACCGAGCCGGCGGCCCAGGCCTGGGGCAGGCAGGCGACCGGGTAGGCGATCGGCGCCTCGCCGGAGGCGCGCTCGAAGCCGCAGAACAGTTCCGGCAGGCGCATGCCGAACTGCGTGGCGGCCTCGAACAGGCCGCTCATCAGATGCACGATGCCCTCGCGCTCTCCGTAGCGCGCCATTCCGGCGGCGCACAGGACGACATCGTGCGGCCAGACCGAGCCGTTGTGATAGGACATGGGATTGAAGCGCACGGCCTCGGGCGGCAGGGTGCGGATACCCCAGCCGGAATTGAACGCGCTCGACAGCAGCTGGCGCACCAGCGCCTGTCCGCGCTCCGGACAGGGCAGGCCCACGTACAGCAGATGGCCGGCATTCGAGGCGCGCACGCGGCACGGCCGACCGGTCCCGTCCAGGGCGAGCGCGTAGAAGCGCAGGTCGTCCTGCCAGAAGTGCCGCTCGACCGCTGTGCGCAGTTCCTGCGCGCACTGCCGCCAGTGCGAGGCCGCGTCGGCGGCGCCGCGCCATTCGGCGAGTTTGGCCATGCTCAGGTAGGCCCGGTAGGCATAGCCCTGGACCTCGATGAGCGCGATCGGCCCTTCCGGCGTGCTGCCGTTCTGGTGGAACACCGAGTCGTGGCTGTCTTTCCAGCCTTGGTTGGCCAAGCCGCTGGCTTCGCCGCGCGCATAGCTGAGGAAGCCGGAATCGTTGGCGGAGCTGTGCTCTATCCAGCGGACGGCGGCCTCCAGGGCCGGCCAGAAGGGATCGAGCGTCTGCACGTCGCCCATTCGGTCGGCGTAGGCTCCGGCCAGCACGATGAACAGGGGCGTGGTGTCGACGCCGCCGTAGTACTGGGCGAAGGGCAGCTCGTTGACCGCGGCCATCTCGCCCTTGCGCATCTCGTGCATGATCTTGCCAGGCTCGGAGTCGCGGAAGGTCGAAGTCTGCTCGGCCTGGTGCCGGGCCAGAAAAGCCAGCACGCCGTACGCCAGGGACGGATCGAGCCACAGGGTCTGCAGGGCGGTGACGATGGCGTCGCGGCCGAAGGGGGTCGAGAACCAGGGAATGCCGGCATAGGGATAGGGGCCGGTCGGCAGGTCGGTGGTCAGCAGCGCCAGGTCGGCCCGCGACTTGTCCAGCCACGCCTGGAACAGGCGTGCCGAGGACTGCAGCCGCGCGCCCCGGCGCTGGCGGCCGCGCATGCTGCGCCGCGCCGCGGCCGCCGCCGTCCGGTAGCGGACGCTGCCGGGCTCCGCTGCCACGCCGGTGCCGATTTCCACATGCAGCGTCCACGACGAGCGCTCCCGGATGTCGACCAGGAATTCGGCATGCTTTTCGTCCAACTGCCCGGGGACTTCCGAGAACTCGATGCAGACGGTGCGCAGCAGCTGGTCCAGCCCGGTGTAGCTCAATTGCACGACCCGCTCGCTGACCTGCGACGGATGCTGCTGGCCGCGCTGCAGGCGCTTCTCGCCGCGCACCTCGAACATGTCGTGGAAATCGGCGGCGAACTGCAGCGTCAGCGGCGCCTGCAGTGGCTGATCGCCGTAGTTGAAGAGGCTGATGCGCTCGAAGATCCGGCCCGCCCAGAGAAAGCGCTTGCGCTCCAGGTGAATGACACCCTTGGGCGTGGCAGCGCTTTCCATCGGCGACAGCGGATGATTGGTCATGTGGGCGGTGAAGAACACATTGTCCTGGCTCACCATGCCCGACAGCAGCGACGGCTTCTGGCCACCGAAGCGCAAGCGGAACGTCGAGAGGATGCGGGTATCGTTGTGGAACAGTCCGTCGGCCTCGCCGGTCACGTCGCCGTAGGTGTCGGCCACCAGGAAGGTATCGCCCTCCTTGAGCACGAGCAGGCGCTGCGGGGTGCGCTCCAGTACTTCCTCGATATCGAGCTCGGCGAGTGCCGGTTCCCGGGTCATCCCCTGAGTCATGGATTCGGGCCTCCTGGCGGGAGAGCGTCGGGCGCCGGGCCGCGGCTGCCGAAGGCGGGCAACCGCTGGTAGAGCTCGAGGTAGGTGCTCGCCATGATCTTCGAAGAAAAGCGCCGTTCGAAGGCGGCGCGCACGCGTCCTCTGTCGAGCGTCAGCGCTTCGTGGATCGCCGCCACGGCCTGCTCGTCGCTGTCGACGATGAGCCCGGTCACGCCCTGTTCGACCACTTCCGGCACGGACCCGCAGCGCCAGGCGACGACCGGCGTGCCGCAGGCCATCGCCTCGATCATCACCAGCCCGAAGGGCTCCGGCCAGTCGATGGGGAACAGCAGCACGCTCGCATTGCCGAGGAATTCCGCCTTGTCGTCGTCCCCGATCTCGCCGAGGAACTCGATCAGCGGATGGTCGAGCAACGGGCGGATGCGCTGCTCGAAATACTCGCGGTCCGCCGCATCGACCTTGGCGGCGATCCTGAGCGGCATGCCGGCGCGGATCGCGATGGCGATGGCGCGGTCGGGCCGTTTTTCCGGCGAGATGCGTCCGAGAAAGGCCAGGTAGCCGTTGTCGGAGGCCTCGTGGTAGCGGAAGTGCTCGCCGTCGGTGCCGTGATGCACCGTCCCGTGCCAGTGGGCGAACGGCAGGGGGCGGCGCTGATCCTCGGAGATCGAGACGAGCGGGAAGGCGCTCCAGCGCCGGTAGGCCTCGGGCAGGTCCTTCATGTCGAGCCGTCCATGCACGGTGGTCAGCGTCCGCCCGGCCATGTCCTCGAAGAACGGGAAGTGCAGAAGGTCGGTGTGGAAGTGCAGGACATCGAACTCGTCGGCATGGCGCCGGACTTCATGCAGCAGGACGAGGTGGCTCGCCAGGTCCGACTTCAGCGATGCGGGGTCCAGCCGCAGCGCCTGCTTGCGCATCGCCACCAGCCGGGCGCTGGTGCACGAGTCGGCCGAGGCGAACAGGGTCACCTCGTGACCCTGTTCGACCAGCGCCTGGGTCAGGTGCGCGACCACCCGTTCGGTGCCGCCGTACAGCCGTGGCGGTACGGATTCGTAGAGCGGAACGACCTGGGCAATCTTCAATCGCGTCATCTCCTGGAACTCGCCTGGACCTGGCCGCTCCATGCCGAGTGAAGAGAATCGCTCTTCTGAACAGACTCCGCGTTCCGGCGGAATTTCAGGACAAGTATGGCCATTTTGTGACGCCCGTCCTGTCTCCCGACGTGTGGCGCAGCATGGCGGCCGGGTGTGCCGCTGGTCTGGCGAGAGGGCAGGGCGCGCCGGTATCCCCGTGATCGTGCCACGCTCCTGCGTGGGAGCCATCAGATAATCAGCCCGACCACCGCGCCCGTCATCAGGGTCGCCAGGGTGCCGGCGTAGAGCGCGCGCAGCCCGAGCGCCACGATTTCGCCGCGACGCTCTGGCGCCAGCGCGCCGAGGCCGCCGATCAGGATGCCCAGGCTGCCGATGTTGGCGAATCCGCACAGCGAATAGGTCATGATCAGCCGGCTGCGCTCGCTCAGCGCGCCTTCCGGCAGGCCGGCGAGCTGCAGGTAGGCGATGAACTCGTTCAGGACCGTCTTGACGCCCATCAGCGCCCCGGCGGTCATGGACTCGGCCCAGGGAATGCCGGTCAGCCAGACGATGGGGGCCATCGCCCAGCCCAGCAGGCGCTCCAGGGTCAGCGGCGCGCCATCGACCGCCGGCAGCCAGGCCAGTCCCAGATTGACCAGATGCACCAGCGCGACCAGCACCAGCAGCATGGCGATGATGTTGAGCCAGAGTTGCAGGCCATCCAGGGTGCCCCGGGTCACGGCATCCATGGCGCTGTGGTAACGGAGCTGCTCCGGCGCTGGCAGGGGGGCGGCTTGCGGTTCTGCCGGGTCCTGCCCGGGAGGAATCATCACATGGGCGATCAGCAGGGCCGCCGGCGCGCTTATCAGCGAGGCGATCAGCAGATGGCGGACCGGATCGGGAATGCTGCCTTCGAGAAAGGTGGCGTAAAGCGCCATCACGGTGCCGGCGATGGTGGCCATGCCGGTGACCATCACGGCGAACAGTTCGCTGCGCGACATGCCCGACAGGTAGGGGCGAATCAGCAGGGGCGCCTCGGTCATGCCGACGAAGACATTGGCGGCACTGGCGAATCCCACGGCTCCGCCGATGCCGAAGGTTTTCTGCAGCAGCCAGGAAAATCCCCTGACGATCAGCGGCAGGATGCGCCAGTGAAACAGCAGCGCCGACAGGGCGCTGATCACCAGCACCAGCGGCAGGGCCTGGAAGGCCAGAACGAAACCGTTGGCCGGGCTGGTGACGGCATAGGGCGCCGCACCGCCGCCGATGAAGCCGAAGACGAAGGCGCTGCCGGCCGCGCTGGCCTGTTGCAGGGCCTGCACCAGCGCGGTCAGGGGCTCGAACAGCCGGCTGGCGCCGGGAAACTTCAGGAGTACGGCCGCCAGTCCGAACTGGCACAACAGTCCGGCGACGATCACCCGGGCCCGCACCCGCGAGCGCCGTTCACTGATCATCCAGGCCAGCAGAACCATCACGGCCAGCCCCAAAAGTCCCTGAAATAGGGTGAACATGCGCTCGCACTCCCGGTGATCGATCTCCCCGTCGTCTGTGGGGGCCGCCAGTGTATCCGTGGTGCGGGCCTGGTTGCTCGCACCGCTTCGGTCGCGGAGCGATGCCGGGGCTGATCCGCTCCTTCCGAATGCGGGACAATACGGCGCAGCAGCCCCACGACAACGGAGATTTCCATGAAACAGAACGATCAGGCGGACGCGGTATGGACGCAGATGTGCCGGGCCGCCGGGCTGGACCCCGAGCGGCGGCTGGCGGCGCGGCAGGCGATCCTGCAAGGCGAGGCGGCGCAGGACTGCACGGTCTACCGGCCGGACGAGCGCGACCCGGACGCCGAGGAGGAGGATCTGGGCGATGCCAGAGTCCTCTTCACCGGGCCATTCCACGCGCCGGAGGAATGGGACGAGCAGATGCGCGCCGACTATTTCGACGAGAACGATCCGGCGCTGTTCGTCACCGCCCTCGTCGAGTGCGAGGCGGCATCGGCGTCGCGCGGCTTCTTCACGGTCGAGCCCGGCGATTACCTGGCGGCCACGCTGGAGTCGGGCGAGGTGGTGATGTTCTACGTGTACGACTGCAGCGAGGACGAGCAGGGCCGGCGCTGCGTGCTGATCCGCGACGACGAGGTGCTGCTCTGAGCGCCGTCGTGCGCTGTCGATCCTTTCGGGAGAATCCATGCACGACCACGACCATGAAAAAACCTCCCGTGCCGACTACCACCGCACCCACCGGGCGCGCGCCGTGGCCGAGGCCGAGCGGCTTCTGGCCGAGCGCGAGCGACTCGGCGGGCGCTGGTTGGGCTGGGTGGCGGGGGAGCTGTATGCGCTGAGCCCGCCGCAGTACGCCAGCATGGTGCGGCGGGAGCTGCAGCGTCTGCAGGAGGGCGGCTGATGGTGCCCACGCGGGAGCGTGGGCACCATCGAAACCGGAAGCGTCGCGAATGAATTCGCTCCTACAGCGGTATCAACCTGGCTCACTCGGCCAGTTGCACCACCTCGCCGCGGCTTTCGCCGAGGCCGAAGCGGCCCTTGGCGTCGCGGCTCAGGCGACCCATGGCGACCCTGGGATCGTGGGTGAAGACCAGGCGGCCGCCGCGGGCCAGCAGGTCTTCGAGCAGGGCGGTCTTTTCCTCGATCAGGCCTTCGGGGAAGCGGTCGTAGCCCATGGTGATCGGCAGGTGCACCCAGGGCGCGCCGGGGACCAGGTCGCCGGCGAACAGCACCGGGCCGCCAGGCATCGCCACCTCGGGCAGCAGCTGGCCGGGGGTGTGGCCGTCGCTGACGTGGAAGCGCCAGTCCGGGCCGAGCGCTTCGGAGGTCTGGCCGTCGTCGAGCAGTTCCAGGCGGCCGCTGGCTTCGAGCAGCTCCAGCAGCTCGGGAATGTAGGAGGCGCGGTCGCGGGCGTGCGGCTGGCAGGCGCGCAGCCACTGGCGGCGGCCGCTGACGAAGCGCGCGTTGGGGAACAGCAGGCGCGGCGGCTGGCCTTCCTCCCAGGCGGCGAGCAGGCCGCCGGCGTGGTCGAAGTGCAGGTGGGTGAGCACCACCACGTCGATGTCGGCGTCGGACAGGCCCTGCGCGGCGAGGTTGTCGAGCAGCACGTGGCGGCTTTCCTGCACGCCGTAGCGCTCCTTCAGCTCGGGGCTGAAGAAGGCACCGATGCCGGTTTCCACCAGGACGTTGCGGCCGTCCTCGCGTACCAGCAGGGCGCGGCAGCCGAGGTCGATGCGGTGCAGTTCGTCGGCCGGCATCCAGCGCTCCCACATGGCGCGCGGGGCGTTGCCGAACATGGCGCCGCCGTCGAGTTTCTGGCTGTTGCCGGGCAGGGTGGTCAGGGTACGCATGGGATGGATCCTTCCTTGTTGTTGTGATCGCCTGGCCAAGGCTAACCCCTGGGCCGTGTCGCTGCACAGGGGCGCCTGTTCGGAATAAAAAAGCGCGGCGCCCGAAGGCAGCCGCGCAAGAGGCATGGGGCATGGGTCGGGTCACCACACAGCCACACCTGAAGGGAACGGGACAGGCAGGCCGTCAGCGCCGGATCGGGCAGCCGGTGGCTTCCTGCAGTTGCTCGAAGCTCACGCCCTCGGCCAGCTCGACCAGCTTCAGACCCTGGTCGGTGACGTCGAGCACCGCAAGGTCGGTGATGATCCGGTCGACCACGCCGACGCCGGTCAAGGGCAGGTCGCAGCGCGCGAGGATCTTGTGCGCGCCGCCCTTGGCGCAGTGCTCCATCAGCACCACCACGCGCCTGACCCCGGCGACCAGGTCCATGGCGCCACCCATGCCCTTGACCATCTTGCCGGGGATCATCCAGTTGGCCAGGTCGCCGTGCTCGGAAACCTGCATGGCGCCGAGGATCGACAGGTTGATGTGCCCGCCGCGGATCATGGCGAAGGAGGCGGCGCTGTCGAAGAAGCTGCTGCCGGGCAGGGTGGTGACGGTCTGCTTGCCGGCGTTGATCAGGTCCGGGTCGACCTCGGCCTCGGTGGGGAAGGGGCCGATGCCGAGCAGGCCGTTCTCGCTCTGCAGCCAGACCTCCATGCCCTCGGGGATGTAGTTGGCGACCAGGGTCGGCAGGCCGATGCCGAGGTTGACATAGAAGCCGTCCTGCAGCTCCCGGGCGGCGCGCTGCGCCATCTGTTCACGAGTCCAGGCCATGTCAGGCACTCCGCAGGGTACGTTGTTCGATGCGTTTTTCCGGGTTGGGGTTGAGCACCAGGCGCTGCACGTAGATGCCCGGCAGGTGGATCTGGTCGGGGTCCAGCTCGCCGGTCTCGACGAGTTCCTCGACCTCGGCCACGCAGACCTTGCCGGCCATCGCCGCCAGCGGGTTGAAGTTGCGCGCGGTCTTGTTGAACAGCAGGTTGCCGGCCTTGTCGGCCTTCCAGGCCTTGACCAGCGCCACGTCGGCGGTCAGCGACTTCTCCAGCACGTACCACTCGCCGTCGAACTGGCGGGTTTCCTTGCCTTCGGCGACCAGGGTGCCGTAGCCGGTCTTCGTGTAGAAGGCGGGGATGCCGGCGCCGCCGGCGCGCAGCTTCTCGGCCAGGGTGCCCTGCGGGGTGAACTCCAGCTCGAGTTCGCCGGCCAGGTACTGGCGCTCGAATTCCTTGTTCTCGCCGACGTAGGAGGAAATCATCTTGCGGATCTGCCGGGTCTCCAGCAGCAGGCCGAGGCCGAAACCGTCGACGCCGGCGTTGTTGCTGATCGCGGTGAGGTGCTTCTTGCCGGACTCGCGCAGGGCGGCGATCAGTGCCTCGGGAATGCCGCACAGGCCGAAGCCGCCGACGGCGAGGGTCATGCCGTCCTCGACCAGCCCGTCGAGGGCGGCGTGGGCGCTGGGGTAGAGCTTGTTCATGGAATACCTCTCTGGTTGCGTCCGGGGCGGGCGCGGATCAGGTCAGGAAATAGAAGGCCGCGCAGATCACCGCTCCGGAATAGAGCAGCATGATCAAGCAATAGCCCATGATGTCGCGGGCGCCCAGACCGACGATGCCGAGCAGCGGCAGGGCCCAGAACGGCTGGATCATGTTGGTCCAGGCGTCGCCCCAGGCGATGGCCATGGCGGTGACTTCCGGGGCGACGCCGAGGGCCTGGCCGGCCGGCAGCATGATCGGTCCCTGCACCGCCCACTGGCCGCCGCCGGAGGGCACGAAGATGTTGACCACCCCGGCGCTGAGGAAGGTCAGCAGCGGGAAGGTCTCGGCGCTGGACCAGGCGACGAAGACCTCGCTGATCTGCCGGCCGAGGGACATGCCCTCGGCGTTGGCGCCCATCATCATGCCCATGATCCCGGCGTAGAACGGGAACAGCAGGACGATGCCGCCGATGCCGCGCACGCTCTCGTCCATGGCACGCATGTAGCGTTCCGGGGTGCCGTGCAGCAGCAGGCCGGCGAACAGGAACAGGGCGATCACCACGTTCAGGCCGAGGGCGAAGCCCTGGCTGGCGAAGTGGCCGATGAGATACACCAGCGCCATGCCGACCAGGGCGAGGGCGAGCAGGCGGCTGTCGTCCAGGCGTTGCGCCGGGGTGTCGCGGCGCGGCGGTTCGGGACGCACCTGGGCGAGCAGGGAGGGATCGGCGACCCGGGCGCCCTCCTGCGGGTGCATGGCGCGGTTGAGCAGCGGCAGGCCGATCGCCAGGCCGGCGACGATGGCGAGGTTGAGCGGGGTGAACAGGCTGTGCTGGATGCCGATGGCCTCGCTGAGCACGCCGCCGGAGACGCGCGCAAGATCGGCGCCGCCGCTGGCCAGGGCCAGCGGGATGGAGCCGGACAGCCCGCCGTGCCAGACCAGGAAGCCCGAGTAGGCGGCCGCCACCAGCAGCGGATAGTCGACCCCTGCGACCCGGCGCGCCAGTGCCTGGGCGAACACCGCGCCGACCACCAGGCCGAAGCCCCAGTTGAGCCAGCAGCCGGCCAGCGCCACCAGGGTGACCAGCACCACCGCCTGGCCGGGGCTGTGCGCCAGGCCGGCCAGGCGGTCGAGCTGGCGGCTGACCGCCGGCGCGTTGGCCAGGGCATGGCCGGTGACGAAGATCAGCGCCATCTGCATGGCGAAGGCCAGCAGGGTCCAGAAGCCGCCGTTCCAGTGCCCGACCATGGCCGGCAGGCTCTGCCCGGTGAAGAGCATGCCGGCGGCCAGCACCAGCAGGGTGAGCAGGGCGGAGAACACGAAGGGCGAGGGCAGGTAGCGTTGCACCAGCAGCACGCAGAGGTGGGTGATCCTGGCGAACAGCGAGTTCCTTGTTCTTGTTATTGCCGTTGTCGTGGCCATTGTCGTTGCACCGTTCTTGTCGTTCGGGTCGTCATTGCACGTCGACGGTGAGGCGCGTCACTGCGCCGCCCAGCCGCCGTCCATGTTCCAGGCCGCGCCGCGCACCTGGCTGGCCGCGTCGCCGCAGAGGAACAGCACCAGCGCGCCGAGCTGCTCGGGGGTGACGAATTCCAGCGACGGCTGCTTCTCGGCCAGGAGGTCGTGGCGGGCGCCGACAGAGTCGCCGCTGGCCTGGGCGCGGGCGTCGATCTGCTGCTGCACCAGGGGGGTCAGCACCCAGCCGGGGCAGATCGCGTTGCAGGTGATGGGAGTCTGCGCGGTTTCCAGGGCGACCACCTTGGTCAGGCCGAGCAGGCCGTGCTTGGCGGCGACGTAGGCGGACTTCTGCGCCGAGCCGACCAGGCCGTGCACCGAGGCGATGTTGACGATCCGTCCCCAGTTGCGTTGGCGCATGCCCGGCAGGGCCAGGCGGATGGTGTGGAAGGCCGAGGACAGGTTGATGGCGAGGATGCTGTCCCAGCGCTCCGGCGGGAACTCCTCGACCGGCGCCACGTGCTGGATGCCGGCGTTGTTGACGAGGATGTCGACGCCGCCGAACTCGCTCTCGGCGAAGGCCATCAATGCGGCGATTTCTTCCGGCTTGCTCATGTCCGCCGGGTGGTGGCGCACCTGGCCGCCGTGCTGGCGCACCGCCTCCAGCGCCTGCTGCGCGTCGCCAAAGCCGTTGAGCACGAGATTGGCGCCGGCGGCGGCCAGGCAGTGGGCGACGCCGAGGCCGATGCCGCTGGTGGAGCCGGTGACCAGGGCGGTCTTGCCGCTGAGGATCGTCATGGGATTGTCTCCGTTGTTGTCAGACCAGGCCGGTGGCGTAGAACACGCCGATCACCACGAACACGGCCAGGGTCTTGATCAGTGTGATGCCGAAGATGTCCTTGTAGGCTTCCCGGTGGGTCAGGCCGGTGACTGCCAGCAGGGTGATCACCGCGCCGTTGTGCGGCAGGGTGTCCATCCCGCCGCTGGCCATGGCGGCGACCCGGTGCAGCACCTCCAGGGGAATCTGTGCGGCGTTGGCGGCGGCGATGAAGGTGTCGGACATGGCCGCCAGGGCGATGCTCATGCCGCCCGAGGCGGAGCCGGTGATGCCGGCCAGCAGGGTGACGGTGATCGCCTCGTTGATCAGTGGATTGGGGATGCTCTTCAGCGTGTCGGCCAGCACCAGGAAGCCCGGCAGCGCGGCGATTACCGCGCCGAAGCCGTATTCCGAGGCGGTGTTCATCGCCGCCAGCAGCGAGCCGCCGACGGCGGTCCGGGTGCCTTCGGCGAGCCGGCTGCGCACCACGCGGAAACTGCTGACCAGCACCAGCAGGATGCCTAGCAGCAGCGCTGCCTCCACCGCCCAGATGGCGGTGATCTTGCCCACCTCGGTCTGCACCGGCGCAGCCATGCCGGCCAGCTGCAGGCTGTGGGTCTTGCCGTACAGCCCGGGAATCCAGCGGGTGAACACCAGGTTGGCGGCGCCCACCAGCAACAGCGGGGAGAGCGCCAGCCAGGGATTGGGCAGAACGATGTCCTCGGCGGTTTCCGGCTCGTTGCGCAGGTTGCTGCCGTAGCCTTCGCCGGCGGCGTGGGCCCTGCGCCGCTGGCGCTGCAGGTAGAGCAGGCCGACGGCGATGACGAACAGTGCGCCGATCAGCCCCAGCCAGGGGGCGGCCCAGGCGTTGGTGCCGAAGAAGGCGCTGGGGATGATGTTCTGGATCTGCGGCGTGCCGGGCAGCGCGTCCATGGTGAAGCTGAAGGCGCCGAGGGCGATGGTCGCCGGGATCAGCCGCTTGGGGATGTCGCTCTGGCGGAACATCTCGGCGGCGAACGGATAGACCGCGAACACCACCACGAACAGCGACACCCCGCCGTAGGTGAGCAGGGCGCAGACCAGCACGATCACCAGCATCGCCTGGCGGGTGCCGAGCAGACGGATCGCCGCGCTGACGATGGAGCGCGAGAAGCCCGACAGCTCGATCAGCTTGCCGAACACCGCGCCGAGCAGGAACACCGGGAAGTACAGCTTGATGAAGCCGACCATCTTTTCCATGAACACCCCGCTGAAGGCCGGGGCTACCGCGCCGGGGTCGGTCAGCAGCACAGCGCCGAGGGCGGCGACGGGGGCGAAGAGGATCACGCTGTAGCCGCGGTAGGCGGCCAGCATGAGCAGGGCCAGGGCCGCGAGGGCGACGATGACGCTCATTGAACATCTCCTTGAGCCTGCCGGTGGCGAGCGGCGAGCCGTCAATGGCTTGCGCTGAGGATGGTCACGGCAGGGGTATTGTTTTTATGGGTTGCGGCGAGCCGCGCAGTTCTTGTGGCGAATTCCGTGCCATCAGCGCTTGACGTTGATTTGCAAGGATTTTTTCGTGGCGTTCGGGCGTGTTTTCCCAGATTTGGGAAGGATTGGCGCGCGGGGCGGGCTGAATGGCCGATTGGTAGCGAAGTCAGGCTATTCCCATTTATGGGATTTTTCCTGTTATCGGGACGAAATACCCAGTGCGGCCAGCCGGCGGTACAGGGTGGAGCGGCTCAGGCCCAGACGCCGCGCGGCCTCCAGGGCATTGCCGGCGCTCGCCAGGGCGTTCTCCAGCAGCTCGCGCTCGAAGCGCTGCATGGCCTGCCGGTAGCTTTCGCCGCTGGCGGACGGGGACGGCGGGGTGGCCATGGCGAGAGGCGGCTGCGGCCCCAGGGCGGCGGCGAGCATGGCTGCATCCAGCAGCGGGCCGTCGTTGAGCAGGGTGGCGCGCTCCAGCAGGTTGCGCAGCTCGCGGATGTTGCCCGGCCAGCTGTGGCGGGCGAGCAGGGCGAGGGCGTCGGGAGCCAGCCGATAGCCGCCGCCAAGCTGGGCGAGGAGGGCCTCGCACAGCGCCGGCAGGTCGTCCGGGCGCTCGCGCAGCGGCGGCAGGCGGATCGGCAGCACGTTCAGGCGGTAGTAGAGGTCGGCGCGGAAGCTGCCCTGGCGCACCGCCGCCTCCAGGTCGCAGGAGGTGGCGGCGATCAGCCGCACGTCGCTGAACAGGATCTGGTTGGAGCCGACCGGCTCGAATTCCTTCTCCTGCAGCACGCGCAGCAGCTTGCCCTGCAGGTGCAGGGGCATGTCGCCGATCTCGTCGAGGAACAGGGTGCCGCCCTGGGCGATCTGGAACTTGCCGGGCCGCGCCTTGCGGCTGGCGCCGGTGAAGGCGCCCGGCGCGGTGCCGAAGAATTCCGCTTCCAGCAGGCTTTCCGGGATGGCCGCCATGTTCAGGCTGACGAAGGGCTTGTGGGCTCGCGGCGAGGCGGCGTGGATGGCGTGGGCCAGCAGCTCCTTGCCGGTGCCGGTCTCGCCGAGCAGCAGGATCGGCGCCTCGCTGGCTGCGCCGCGGCGGGCGCGGTGCTTGACCTCCAGGGCCGGGGCGCTGGTGCCGATGAACTGCGCGAAGCCGTAGCGGGCCTGGCGCGCCTGCAGCAGCGAGCGAGTCGAGGCCAGCTCCTCCTGCATGCTCAGGTAGTGGCTGACCAGCGGCGAGAGGTTCTTCAGCTCGTCGAACAGGGCGAAGCCGATGGCGCCGATCAGCTGGCCGTGCTCGTCGCGGATCGGCAGGCGCATGACCACCAGCGGCTCCTTCGACGTGTCGAGCATGTCCAGCAGGATCGGCTGGCCGCTGTGCGCCACCTCGCGCAGCAGGCTGCCGGGGATGACGTTCTCCACCGGCTGGCCGAGGGCCTCGGCCGGATCGGCGAGGCCGAAGCGCCGGGCGTAGCGCTCGTTGATCCAGACGATGCGCGCCTCGCGGTCGACGATCACCGTGCCCTCGCTGGACTGCTCGACGATCTCGAACAGCGAGCGCATCGCCTGCAGACGGGTGACCTGGTAGTCCTTGAGGCGGTCGGCGGAATTCATGGGCGCTCCTGTACGTGCGGTGGTCCTGCTGCGGACGTTCGCTCAAGAGCGGCTCCGCGGCAAGCCGGACGGTCGGCGCGGGGGCGACCATCGGCGGCTTGAGGCCGAGCCGGCGCGGTTCGAGAATGGCCGGATCGATCGGTTCGGTCAGGAGTGATTTCATGAGTGGCAGCATCCCTTCCCTGGAGATTTCCGGCGTCCTGGCGACCCTGCGCCTGCAGCGGCCGGACAAGGCCAACCGCCTGGAGGAGGCGGACCTGACGGCACTGCTGGAGTGCCTGGCGCGCATCGAGGCGGCGCCGCAGGTGCGGGTGGTGCTGCTGCGCGCCTCGGGCAGGCATTTCTGCGCCGGCTACAGCTTCGACGACCTGGCCGCGGCCGGCGACGGCGGGCACTTCGAGGCGGTGGCCGACGCCCTGGAGAACCTGCGCCCCCTGACCATCGCCGAGGTGCAGGGCGGGGTGTTCGGCGGCGCCACCGACCTCCTCCTGGCCTGCGACTTCCGCATCGGCGGCCCGGCGGCGCAGATGCTGATGCCGGCGGCGCGCTTCGGCCTGCACCTCTATGCCGGGCTGTTCGAGCGCTACGTGTCGCGCCTCGGGCTGAACGCCGCCAAGCGGCTGATCCTCGCCTGCGAGAGGCTCGACGCGCAGGGCATGCTGGAGGCCGGCCTGCTCACCCACCTGTACGACAGCCCCGAACGCCTGGCCGAGGCGAGCGAGGCGCTGGCCGCGAACCTGGCGGAGCTGGCGCCGCTGGCAGTGGCCGGCATGAAGCGCCACCTGAACGCGGTCGCCCGTGGTGCGCTGGACCCTGCGGCGGTGGAGGAGGACGTGCGGCGCTGCTCGGCCTCGGCGGATTTCCAGGAAGGGTTGCGCGCGCTCAGGGAAAAGCGCCCGCCGAGGTTCGAGGGGCGCTGAGGGCCGGTTGCCGGTGGGAAAGGCCTGCGGCCGTTCCTACTTGATGGCTCCCACGCTTGGGCGTGGGGGCCCGGCGCCCCGGGGGTGCCGAAGCGTCCACTGCAACGTGCCCACGCAGGAGCGTGGGCACGATCAAGGCCTGCGGCCGTTTCCCGCTCTACAGTCCGAGTGCGTTCAGCCCTGGCGCGAATAGGCCGCGGCCTGGCCGACCTGCTCCGGCGTCGGGCGCCGGCCGGTGTAGAGCACGAACTGTTCGAGCGCCTGCAGGGTGGCCACTTCCGCCCCGCTGATGATCGTCTTGCCCTGCGCGCGGGCATGGCGGATCAGCGGCGTTTCCGCTGGCAGCGCCACCACGTCGAAGACCACTTCCGCCTGCGCGATGGCGTCCTCCGGGAAGGCCAGGTCCTGCGCCTCGGGGCCGCCGGCCATGCCGATCGGGGTCACGTTGATCAGCAACTGCGGGCGCAGCGCACCCAGCTCCGCTGCCCAGCCAAAGCCGATGGAGCGGGCCAGCGCCTGCCCGCTGGCCGGGTTGCGGGCGATGATGTGTCCCTGGCGGAAGCCGGCCTGGCGCAGGGCGAAGGCCACCGCCTTGGCCATGCCGCCGCTGCCGCGCAGGGCGAAGCTCAGCTCGGGCGAGATCCGGTGGCTGTCGAGCAGCTGGGCGATGGCCAGGAAGTCGGTGTTGTAGCCGGTGAGCCAGCCCTGATCGTTGACGATGGTGTTCACCGAGTCGATGGCTGTCGCCGACGGATCGAGCGCGTCGAGCAGCGGGATGCAGGCTTCCTTGAATGGCATCGAGATGGCGCAGCCGCGGATGCCGAGGGCTCGGATGCCGCCGATGGCGGCGCGCAGGTCCTGGGTGGTGAAGGCCTTGTAGGCGTAGTTCAGGCCGAGGGCCTCGTAGAGGTAGTTGTGGAAGCGCGTGCCGGTGTTGCCGGGGCGTCCGGCGAGGGACATGCAGATCTGGGTGTCCTTGTCGATGGCGTGGGGCATCCGGAAGTCCTCCGAGAGTGGGCGCTGGCAGCCGGCAGGCCCGATCCGATAGGGTGTCTTTCTACTATAAAATTTGTTTTTATAACAACATTTACTGTTGATGAATCGATTCAATGGTGGTTTTATTGCGCCTTCTTTTACAAAAAGAACAAGCGCCATGGCTACTACCAATACTATCGAGCCTTGCACCTTCGCCCTCTTCGGAGCCTTGGGTGACCTGGCCTTGCGCAAGTTGTTCCCCGCCCTCTACCAACTGGACCGTGCCGGCCTGCTGTGTCCCGACACGCGGCTGCTGGCCCTGGCCCTCGACGCCGGCGAGCAGACCCGGGCCACCGTCGCCGAGCACCTGCGCCGCCATGTGCCGGGCGTGGAGCTGGAGGAGGGCGTCCTGCAGCGCTTCCTCGGCCGCCTGGACTACCTGTCGATGGACTTCCTCAACGCGGGCGACTACGCCGCGTTGGCCGACCGGGTCGGCGACGCCGAGCGGCTGGTCGCCTACTTCGCCACCCCGGCGGCGCTCTACGAGTCGATCTGCGCCGGGCTGGCCGAGGTGGGGCTGGCCGAGCGCACCCGGGTGGTGCTGGAGAAGCCGATCGGCCACGACCTGGCGTCCTCGCGCAAGGTCAACGACGCGGTGGCGCGGCACTTCCCGGAAGACCGCACCTACCGGATCGACCACTACCTGGGCAAGGAGACGGTGCAGAACCTGATCGCCCTGCGCTTCGCCAACAGCCTGTTCGAGACCCAGTGGAACCAGAACCACATCTCCCACGTGGAAATCACCGTGGCCGAGCAGGTGGGCATCGAGGGCCGCTGGGGCTACTTCGACAAGGCCGGCCAGCTGCGCGACATGATCCAGAACCACCTGCTGCAGCTGCTCTGCCTGATCGCCATGGACCCGCCGAGCGACCTGTCGGCCGACAGCATCCGCGACGAGAAGGTCAAGGTGCTCAAGGCGCTGGCGCCGATCGACGCCGCCCAGCTCAGCCAGCAGGTGGTGCGCGGCCAGTACGTGGCCGGCAACGTGCTGGGCAAGGCGGTGCCGGGCTACCTGGAGGAGGACAACGCCAACGCGCAGAGCGACACCGAGACCTTCGTCGCCCTGCGTGCGGAGATCCGCAACTGGCGCTGGGCGGGGGTGCCGTTCTACCTGCGCACCGGCAAGCGCATGCCGCAGAAGCTGTCGCAGATCGTCATCCACTTCAAGGAAGCGCCGCACTACATCTTCGCCGCGGAGCAGCGCCCCTTGATCGGCAACAAGCTGATCATCCGCCTGCAGCCGAACGAGAGCATCGCCCTGCAGGTGATGACCAAGGAGCAGGGGCTGGACAAGGGCATGCAGCTGCGCAGCGGTCCGCTGCAGCTGAATTTCTCCGACACCTACCGCAGCGCGCGGATCCCCGACGCCTACGAGCGTCTGCTGCTGGAAGTGATGAAGGGCAACCAGAACCTGTTCGTGCGCAAGGACGAGATCGAGCATGCCTGGCTGTGGTGCGACCGGCTGATCGCCGGCTGGCGCCTGCAGGGCGAGGCGCCCAGGCCCTACGCGGCGGGCAGCTGGGGGCCGCTGTCTTCGATTGCACTGATCACCCGTGACGGGAGGAGCTGGTATGGCGATTTCTGAACTCGATCTGCCCGCCGGGGTGCTGGCCCGGACCCTGGCCGACGGCACGGCCCTGGCCGAGGGACTGGCCGACCGCGTGGCCGAGGTGCTGCGCCAGGCCATCGAGGCCGACAGCCAGGCCAGCCTGCTGGTGTCGGGCGGGCGCAGCCCGATTCCCTTCTTCGAGGCGCTGTCCGCGCGTGAGCTGGACTGGCAGCGGGTGCAGGTCGGTCTGGTCGACGAGCGCTGGGTGGCGCCGGACCAGGACGGCAGCAACGAGGCGCTGGTGCGCCACCATCTGCTGCAGGGCCCGGCCGCCGCGGCGAGCTTCCTCGGCCTCTACCAGCCGGCGGCCAGCCTGGAGGAGGCAGCCCGCCTGGCCGGCCGGGCGCTGGCGGCGCTCAAGCGGCCGATCGATGCGGTGGTGCTGGGCATGGGCGAGGACGGCCACACGGCTTCGCTGTTCCCCGGCAGCCCGAACCTCGCCCTGGCGCTGGCCGGCACCTGCGCCGAGCCGTGCATGGCGATGCTCGCGCCGGTCGCCCCGCACCCGCGGATCAGCCTGACCTGGCCGCTGCTGGCCCGGGCGCGCCTGCGCTGCCTGGCCATCCAGGGCCCGGCCAAGCTGGAGACCTTGCGCCAGGCCCTGCGTGCCGATCCGCTGCGGATGCCGATCCGCGCCTTCCTCGGCGACGGGCTGGAAATCCACTGGAGCCCCTGAAGGGGCTCGCGAGCAAGACAGACTGACACGAAGGAACGCCCCGCTCCGGACGCGGACTGCCAATCGGGATGGCCCAATTAGCCGCATTACAAGATCAAGACAGACTAAGGAGGCCATAACTCCATGAGCTACTACCAGCAAGCGTTCGACGTCACCAGCCTGCCTGCCTGGAAGGCGCTGCAGGAGCATCGCCTGGCCATGCAGGACTTCCACATGCGCGAGGCATTCCTGGCCAACCCGGGGCGTTTCGACGATTTCTCCACCGCCAGCTGCGGCCTCTTCCTCGACTACTCGAAGAACCTCGTCACCCAGGAAACCCGCGACCTGTTGGTCAACCTGGCCCGCGAGGCAGGCCTCGCCGAGGCCACCCGGGCGATGTTCGCCGGCGAGCGGATCAACGCCTCGGAGGGCCGCCCGGTCCTGCACACCGCGCTGCGCCGCCCGATGGGCGACAGCCTGGTCATCGACGGCCACAACATCATGCGCGACGTGCACGCCGCCTTGGCGCAGATGACCGACATCGTCGGGCGCATCCACAACAAGCTGTGGCGCGGCTACAACGACAAGGCCATCACCGACGTGGTCAACATCGGCATCGGCGGCTCCTACCTCGGCCCCGAGCTGGTCTCCGAGGCGCTGTTGCCCTATACCCAGCAGTCCGGCGTGCGCTGCCACTACCTGGCGAACATCGACGGCAGCGAGTTCCGCGAGCTGACCGCCCGGCTGAACGCCGAGACCACCCTGTTCATCATCTCCAGCAAGACCTTCGGCACCCTGGAGACCCTGAAGAACGCCCAGGCCGCGCGCACCTGGTACCTGGCCAAGGGGGGCACCGAGGAAAAGCTCTATCGCCACTTCATCGCGGTGAGCAGCAACAAGCAGGCGGCGATCGAGTTCGGCATCCGCGAGAAGAACATCTTCCCGATGTGGGACTGGGTCGGCGGGCGCTATTCGCTGTGGTCGGCCATCGGCCTGCCGATCGCCCTGGCCATCGGCATGGCCAACTTCAAGGACCTGCTGTCCGGCGCCTATGCCATGGACTGCCATTTCCGCAACGAGCCGTTCGAGAACAACATGCCGGTGCTGCTGGCCATGCTCGGCATCTGGTACCACAACTTCTGGGGCGCGCAGACCCACGCCTTCCTGCCCTACGACCACTACCTGCGCAACTTCGTCAAGCACCTGCAGCAGATGGACATGGAGTCCAACGGCAAGAGCGTGCGCCAGGATGGCAGCCCGGTGTCCTGCGGCACCGGCCCGGTGATCTGGGGCGGCGTCGGCTGCAACGGCCAGCACGCCTACCACCAGCTGCTGCACCAGGGCACCCCGCTGATCCCGGCGGACTTCATCGTGCCGGTGGTCAGCCACAACCCGGTGGCCGACCACCACCAGTGGCTGTACGCCAACTGCCTGTCGCAGAGCCAGGCGCTGATGTGTGGCAAGAGCCGCGAGGAGGCCGAGGCCGAGCTGCGCGGCAAGGGCCTGCCGGAAGCGGAAGTGAAGCGCCTGGCGCTGCACAAGGTGATCCCCGGCAACCGGCCGAGCAACACCCTGGTGGTGGAAACCCTCAACCCCAGCCGCCTCGGCGCGCTGATCGCCCTGTACGAGCACAAGGTGTTCGTCCAGGGAGTGGTCTGGGGTATCAACTCCTTCGACCAGTGGGGCGTCGAGCTGGGCAAGGAGCTCGGCAAGAACGTCTACGGCCGCCTGACCAGCTACGAGGCACCGCCGGCCGAGGACTCCTCGACCCAGGGCCTGATCGACTACTTCCGCGGCCGTCACCGCGGCTGATCCCTGCGGGGTGTTGCACCCGGCAGGCCTGCGCCGCAGGGCGCGGGCCTGTCCGTACCTGAACAATAACTCCAAGAGGAAAGGTTAGATGAACATCGAAGTCAGTCTGCAGGAGCGCTCGCAAGCCACGGCCGGAAAGACCGCTCCCATTTCCACGACCTTCGCCTTTGCCCTGGTGACGGCGCTGTTCTTCATGTGGGGGCTGTCCCATGGCCTGCTGGACGTCCTGAACCACCACTTCCAGGAAACCCTGAACATCTCCCGGGCCAAGTCCGGCCTGATCCAGACCGCCTACTTCGGCGCCTACTTCATCATGGCGCTGCCGGTCGGCCTGTTCATGGAGCGCTGCGGCTACAAGGCCGGCATCCTGCTCGGCCTGGCCCTGTTCGCGATCGGCGCGCTGCTGTTCGTGCCGGCGTCCATGGCCGCGACCTTCAACGCCTTCCTGATCGCGCTGTTCGTGCTCGCCTGCGGCCTGGCCTGCCTGGAAGTGTCGGCCAACCTCTACGCCGCCGCGCTGGGCAATCCGGACAAGACCGTGCAGCGCCTGAATTTCGCCCAGTCCTTCAACGGCCTAGGGGTGTTCCTCGGGCCGATGATCGGCGGTGCGGTGCTCTACGCGCCGCCGTTCGAGCTCGCCGGCAGCACCATCGCGCCGACCTCGCTGATCTACGTGTCGCTCGCCGTGCTGGTGGTGGGGCTGATGGTGGTCTTCGCCCGCACCGCCTTCCCCGAGGTCGGCAGCGAGGTCGAGGGCGACGAGGCTGCCGAGGCGCCGGCCGGGGAGAGTGTCTCGCTGTGGCGCCAGAAGAACTTCACCTTCGCCCTGCTGGCGCAGTTCTGCAACATCGGTGCCTATGTCGGCGTCGGCGCCTATTTCATCAACTTCGCCCTGGAGCACTGGCAGGGCAGCACGCCCCAGTTCTGTTCCTTCCTGCTCTCGGTGGCGATGATCGGCTACATGATCGGCCGCTTCTCCGGCACCTGGCTGATGCGCCGCATCCCGGCGCGCAACCTGCTGGTGTTCAACGCCATCGCCTGCGCCTTCCTGAGCGTGGTCGCCATGCTGGCGGTGGAGAAGGTTTCGGTCATCGCGGTGATCGGCATGTACTTCTTCATGTCGATCATGTACCCGACCATCTTCGGCATGGGCGTGCAGGGCCTGGGCCGGCAGACCAACCGGGGCGGCTCGATCCTGGTGATGACCCTGGTCGGCGCCGCGGTCCTGCCGCTGGTCATGGGCGCGATCGCCGATGCCTCCGGCATGGCGACGTCCTTCATCGTGCCGTTCGCCTGCTGTGTGGTGGTGGCGCTGTACGGGCTTTCCCAGAAGCCGGCCGAATCTTCCGCGTCCAGTCTGGCCGCCGAGGCCGAATAAGCCGGCAGGCGCCGGGAAAACGGGTTTTCCGGCGCCGTCGAAATCCGAGAACAAGAGGTGCGCAATGTTTCTAGTATGCGGCGAAGCGCTGTTCGACCTGTTCGTCGAGCCAGCGCACAGTGAATTGCCCCGCCAGGTAGGCTTCAAGGCGATTGCCGGCGGCTCCCCCTTCAACGTGGCGGTAGGGCTCAGCCGGCTGGGGGTGGACTCCGCCCTGCTGACCGGGATCTCCACCGATTTTCTCGGCCTGCAGTTGCGTCAGGTGCTGGAGGACGAGGGCGTGTCGACCCGCTACCTCGTCCCGCTCGATGCGGCCACCACGACCCTGAGTCTGGTCGCCGTGGATGCGCAGGGCGTGCCCCACTACAGCTTCTACGGGCATTCCGGGGCGGATCGCCAGCTGCGTCCGGAGCAGGTGCCGGCGCTGGATGGCGAGGTGCGCGGCATCCATGTCGGCTCCTACTCGCTGGTCGTGCAGCCGACCGCGGACACCCTCTACGGGGTGGTGGAGAAGGCTTCGCAGGAACTGCTGATCACCCTCGATCCGAATGTGCGCCTCAACGTCGAGCCCGACCTCGACGTCTGGCGCGAGCGGATCGGCGCCTTCGCCCGGCATGCCCACCTGGTCAAGGTCAGCGAGGAGGACCTGGAGCTGCTCTATCCGGGCGAGGACCCGGCGGCGATGGCCGAGCGTTTCCTGCAGCACCAGTGCCGTCTGGTGTTCCTCACCCGCGGCGAGAACGGCGTGACCGTGTTCAGCCGCGCCCACGGCAGCTGGTCGCGCCCGGCCAACGCGATCACCATGGTGGATACCGTGGGCGCCGGCGACACCTTCCAGGCGGCCTTGATCACCTACCTGGCCGAGCAGGGCTTCGACCGCCCGGCCGCGCTCGACGGCCTGGAGAAGTCCCACCTCGAGCAGATGCTCGCCTTCGCCCAGGCGGCGGCGGCGCTGACCTGCCAGCGTCGCGGTCCGGACCTGCCGCGCCGCCACGAGCTGGCGGCTCCGGCCGGCCAGCCGGAGCCGGTCGTCTAACCTGTATTCAGCGTGGTCCGGATCGGCGCGCGCTGATTCCGGAGGAGCGGGGAGAGGGGGCGCCGCCTGCGCGTCCCCGTCTCCCTCGCTCCCCTTTCGGCCCGTGCGGCCGACAACCCGATCAAATGCACAGGGATTCATCATGAAGAAGCATTCCGGCCTCGCCGGCCCGGGCGCCATTGCCAGCGCCACGCCCGCGCCGGTCCATGAGTTTGTCCTGCTCGACAGCGACAAGGCCCCGCAGAACTGGAGCATCGACAGCCGGCAGCTGGGCATCGAGACCGACAGGCCGTTCTCGGTCAGCCTGCGCACCCTGCACGGCGGCCGCCAGGAAGGCGTCTGCCTGGTCGACATCGACACCGGCGCGATGACCATCACCGTGGTGCCGACCCGCGGCATGAACGTGCTGCGCGCGGTCGCCGGCGACGTCCGCCTGGGCTGGGATTCGCCGGTCGGCGAGGTGGTCAACCCGGCCTTCATCGAACTCGGCGGCCGTGGCGGCCTCGGCTGGCTGGAGGGCTTCAACGAGCTGGTCACCCGCTGCGGCTACGAGTGGGTCGGCCATCCCGGCGTGGACAATGGCGAGCTGCTCAGCCTGCACGGGCGGCTGTCGAACATCCCGGCGTCGCGGGTGGTGTTGAGCATCGACGCGAAGCCGCCGTACGGCATCCGTCTGCGCGGCGAGCTGAAGGAGCAGGCGTTCAAGAAGATCGACTTCGCCATCGTCAGCGAGCTGAGCACCGAGCCGGGCGCGCAGAGCTTCACCCTCGACGACAGCCTGACCAACCGCGGTGACTATCCCAGGGAATACCAGGCGCTCTACCACAACAACTTCGGCACGCCGCTGCTGGAGCAGGGCGCGCGCTTCGCCGCCCCGGTCAAGCAGGTGTCGCCGTTCAACGAGCGGGCCCGCGGCGAGCTCGACGAGTGGCAGAGCTACCGCGGTCCGACCGAGGGCTACGACGAGACCGTCTACAACCTGATTCCCTACGGCGACGCGCTGGGCGACAGCCTGGCCGTGCTGCACAATCGCGCCGGCGACCGCGGCGTGGCGGTCGGCTTCAATATCGGCCAACTGCCGGTGTTCTCCCTGTGGAAGAATACCGATACCGAGCGCCAGGGCTACGTCACCGGCCTGGAACCTGGCACCAGCTTCTCCTACAACCGCCGCTACCAGCGCCCGCTGGGCCTGGTGCCGACCATAGGTCCCAGGGAGCAGCGCCACTTCCAGCTCAGCTTCACGCTGCTCGCCGGCAAGGCGGACGTGGAGCAGGCCCTGCAGCGGATCGACGAGATCCAGGACGGGCGTCCGACCGAGGTGCGCGAGACGCCGCTGGTCGATCTGAGCGGGGCATGATTCCGCGGCGCATTTTCGTGCGATGTGACCGCCGGCTACTGGGTTCCGGGCCAGGGAGGGCCTGAGCCGGGTAGCCTGTCCGGAATCGGCAAGGGATGTATTTCACCTGATTGGAGGCGCCCTTTTCAGGCTGCGCCGAGTTTCGGGCGATGCTCCAGCGTCTGTTTGAAAAGAATCGCTTTTAGCCTCGTAACTACGAAAGTGTGCAGTGCAAGTGGGCCCGGAAGGGGGCGAGGGCTGGCATTTATCCACGGAGCGATAACTCCGTGGATAAATGCCACAGGTTGTTCAACCGGTGGGCTGTCGCTCCGTACTACGGTTCAGGCCGGTCTTTGCTGAATTTGCTCCATCTGTTCCTGAATCGCTTTCAGTGCCGGATGGTTCTGAAAGTGCTCCATCTCCTCCTGAATCGTTTTCAGCGCCGGATTGTTCTGAAGGTGCTCTATCTGGTCCTGGAACGTTTTCAGCGCCGGGTTGTTCTGAAAGTGCTCCATCTCCTCCTGGATCGCTTTCAGTGCCGCAGTATTCTGAAATTGCTCTATTTCCTCCTGGATCGCTTTCAGCGCCGGATTGTTCTGCAAGTGTTCCATCTCCTCCTGGAACGCTTTCATTACTGGATTGTTTTGAAGTTTCTCCATTTCTTCCTGGATCGTTTTCAGCTCCCTATTGTTCTGAAAGTACTCCATCTGCTCCTGATATCCCTTCAGCACCGGATTGTTTCGAAGTTGCTCCATCTGCTCCTGGAGCGCTTTCAGCTCCGGGTCGTTCTGAAATTGCTCCATCTGCTCCTGAAACTCCTTCAGCGCCGGATTGTTCTGGAATTTTTCCATCTGCTCCTGAAATCCCTTCAGCACCGGATTGTTCTGAAGGTGCTCTAGCTGCTCCTGGAGCGTTTTCAGCATCGAATTTTTCTGTAGATGCTCCATCTGCTGCTGGATCGCCCTCAGTGCTCCATTCGTCTGAAAGTTCTCCATCTGCTCCTGGAGCGCTTTCAGCGCCGCATTGTTCTGAAGGTGCTCCAGCTGCTCCTGGAATCCTTTCAGGCATTGGTTGATGTTTTCCATGATTGTCTCCTCAGTGCCGTCTCGATAGTTGTGTGGAGCCCTTGCTAAACTACCCCTCGCTCTTCAACTGACATGCATTTGCTACCACGATATTTTTATCTGCACACATCAACGAAAGCACAAAGTGGCGCATGAGCAACGAAATTCTACGAACGGCGAAGTTATGGCCTGTTGACGTTTTGGCGTAGGCCGCGACAGAGGCGCCGTTTGGCGCAGAACAAGGAACGAGGAGAGAAGTCTGGTCATTCCAAATGAGCGACGAGAGACGCCGTGCTGCGCCAAACGGGCCCCGTCCCTGAGGGTTGCGCGGCAAATGCCGCCATGCTTCGACCCCCGAAGTACCGGCACGCAGCATCATCGAGCGGATATTCGGCTGGCTGAAGGAGAGCCGCAGGATTGGCACTCGCTACGACAGGCTGGCAAGAGGTTTTGCTGCGATGGTCTCGCTGGCTTGCGCGCTGCGATGTCTACGCTAGTACTTTTCGTGCAAAACCTAATCCGTACAGCCAGTCGTATCCGGATACAAATATTCAATGACCCCGATAGCACCGCTCGAGTCCTTGTAAGTCATCCTGGCCGGAATGACGCCGCAATGGGCGGGCGCGGAGCGGAGATATTCGACCTTTATCAGTTCGGCAATGTCCAGATTCATGGAGTATCTATAGGGTTTGACTTCGGGGGGGTCGGCGTTATTGGTTTCGGCCATGGCGGTAGCGGCGCTCGCGAATACAGTCATGGCAAGGATCAGCTTCATGGTTTTCATGTTCACGTTCATATCGAATGATTTTCGCAGGCAATAAGTGTCCGAAGATGCAGAGTTTTTGAACTCGGCAACGATCTCTGCAAGGTTGATGGAAACCCTTCCGGGCTGATCGGCGCCCTGTGTCAGATAGGACTTATATGTTGGCGGGCCACGCCATGGACGGGCGCTTCCGATGGGCAGGGGCATTCGCCTCGCGCATATAAGTCTCGGCTTTTGCGCGCGGCACGCACTGTTCTGGAGTGCGGGTTGTTCATGTAGTCCTCCTGAGCAATCAAGCGTCTGGCAAGGGTTGATCTTCCAGGGGCTGTTTGCTCAATGCATGGTCAAGTGTGATGTACGACTACAAGGTAATGAAGTTGAAATGTTGAGTCCATTGGGTAAATGAAACTGAATGCAACCGACGTGTTACTTCTTTCCAGTCAGTTGCTGCGGGTTCTTTTCGATTGGATAAGTTTCGGCACTAAAATATTTATTTACACTTGGCGCATTGTTCGAGAGGCCGAGTGTGCCGGTTGCCGGCAAGGGGTGGCAGGGCGGGAGGAGAGACGGGAGGCGCATCCGTTACAGGTGCCGACGTAGCCTTTCAGGCCGACAGGGGGCGACGGCAGCGAAGGATACGGCCAGGTGGGGCCAGGTATTCGTATCAGGGATCATGGAGGGGGGCAGCGGGCGCCTTGGAGCAGAGGTGGGGGTGCCGCCTTCAGAGGAAGAGAGGAGAGGGCTGGCGCCCTCTCCCGCATGCTCAGGCGCCTGCGGTCGGGGCGGCCAGGGCCTTGTCGTAGACGCTCTTGAAGAACTCCCACTCGGCCGGCGACATCGCCGGGCAGTGGCGGTGCAGCTGGTCCAGGTCGCGGCGCGAGGCGCTGGCAACGCGCAGGCGCTGGCGGCTCTTCTCCAAGTCGATCAGGGCGATCTCCACCTGCGGGCGGCCAGCGGTTTCCTCGACCTTGACGAAGATGTGCTTGGGATAGCAGCAACCGTGCTGCCAGTGGCCCTGGTGCAGGCGGCTGAGGGTCAGGGCCAGCTCTTCGAGCATCTGCCGCTGGACCGCTTCGCCCCAGCGCTGGCGCGCCTCGCCGCGATACCAGTCGTCCAGGCTGACGAAGCCTTCCAGCGACTCGGTGACCAGCAGGGCCTGCCACTTGCCGTCGGTCTTGCGCGCCGAGCAGAAGACGATCTTCGGCACCCGCACGCCGAGGCGTTCGACGGCCTCGAGGGCATCCTGCTCGCGCAATACGGTGGGCCGGCCGAGGGGATAGCGCAGCGAGTGATAGAGGTGCCCGGTCTGGCGCTTGCTGTAGAGCGGCACGCTGGTCGCGCTCAGACGCTGCACGCCGCTTTCCCCGGCCCGGCGGACGTTGGGCTCCTCGACCCATTCCCCCTGGCGGTTCCACCAGCACTGGAAGGTTTCGGCGAAGGAGTCCAACGGCTGCAAGGCAATCGATTCGTTCACGCGGAGGTCCTCTTGTGCAACACGTAGATGCGACGCATGGCATAGCCGGGCAGGGCGTCGTGATGGCCGGCGATGTCGAAGCCGACTTCGCGGAATTCGGCCTCGATGGTGGCCCGCTCGATGACGAAGCGGTTGCGCTTCTCCTCGCGGCCTTCCTGCGCCGCGCGCAGCCGCGCCAGATAGCGGCGCCGCCAGGCCTTGAAGTTGCCGTCCACCCACAGGGAGACGATCAGACTGTCGCGGCTGACCCGGTGGAACTCGCGGAGCACGGCCAGGCGGCTCTCGCGGTCGGCGACGTGATGCAGCAGGCGCATGCAGAAGATGCTGTCGACCGCGTTGTCGGGCAGGTCGATGGCGACGGGAGAGGTCTGGAAGGTCCGCACCCGGGCCAGCACCTCGTCGGAGTGGTTGGCCTTGACCATCGACAGGATTTCTTCCGAGCTGTCGGCGGCGAGCACCACCCGGTTGGGCTGTTCGGTCAGCAGGGGCCAGAAGCGGCCGGCACCGCACGGCAGGTCCAGGACCAGGTTGGGATTGCCGGCCTGCTGCAGGGCTCGCCGGGCCAGCTGTCCGTCGCGCCAGTGGGAAAGCTGCCGGACAAGACGATCGCAATGCCTGGCCAGGCATTGGGCGGCCTGGGATTGGCCGAATTGGCGCGGCAGTTCCAGTCCGCTGATGCGTGTTCTTGACATGGCAAGGATTTCGTTGGGGCTGGGAATGATGGCGATAGTATCGCGAAATGTAACGACTAGTTGTCAAAAACATGTTGATAAAAAGTCAAGGGTGCCGCAGGTGGCGTCCCGTTCGTCGGAACGGCACGCCACCACCGGTTACTTGAGGCGGACCCGGAAGCAGCTGCCGCCTGATTCCAGATTGCTCACCCGGACCTGCCAGCCCTGGTGAGCGCAGATCCGCTTGACCAGCGAAAGTCCGAGGCCGAGGCCCTCGCCGCGAGCCTGCTCGCCGCGCACGAAGGGCTGGAAGATACGCTCGCGCTGGTCGGCGGGGATGCCCGCGCCGCTGTCCTCGACACGGAAGCCGCCGTTCTCCAGGATCAGCCGTACCGTGCCGTTCTCGGTGTAGTGCAGGGCGTTGCGCAGCAGGTTGGAGAGGACCGTGCGCAGGAAGGTGAGGTTGTAGGAGGCGCTGTCGGTGTCCTCCACGACCAGCTCGAAGTCCAGGCCCTTGGCGCGGATCGGCGCTCCCCAGCGCTGGCTCTGCTCCTCCGCCACGCTGGCCAGGCTGGCGCTGCCGCCGATGGCGGCTTCCTCCCGCCGGGCACGGGCGAGGATCAGGAAAGTCTGCACCAGCTCGTGCATCTCCTGGGCGGCCCGGCCGATCCGTGCCACCTGCCGGTGAGCCTGGGGCGGCAGGTCGGCCTCGTCGAGCAGCTCGCAGGCGCCCTGGATGACCATCAGCGGGGTGCGCAGCTCGTGGCTCACGTCGCTGGTGAACAGGCGCTCGCGCTCCAGGCTCTGGCGCAGCTGGCCGAGGGTGCTGTCGAAGGCCGCCGCCAGGTGGCCGACCTCGTCGTCGGGGTATTCCGGCGCCAGCGGCGGCGCCAGCGGCAGCAGCTGGTCGCGGTGGCGGACCTGGCGGGCCAGGCGGGTCACCGGCGCGATCACCTTGCGCGCCAGCAGCAGGCCGAGCAGCCAGGCGCCCATCACGCTCAGCAGGAAGCAGAACAGGATCACGTTGAAGAGCAGCTGCTCGCGCTCCTCGAATTCACTCTGGTCCTCCACCAGCATGTAGGTCTGGCCGTCGCTCCTGATCGCGTAGACGTAGTAGGCGCGGTCGTCCTCGCGCAGCTCGCTGAAGCCTTTCTCGACCTGCTGCAGCGACTCGGGAATGGCGTATTGCGGCAGGTCTGAGGCGAAGAAGCGGGTGGTGGCATCCAGCCGCGGGGCAAGGCCCTGGCGGATGTCCTTGTTCACCACGATGTCCAGTTCGCTCTTGAGCTCCTGGGAAACCAGGTGTTTCTCGACGAAGTGGACGATGGCGACGATGCTCAGGGAGAAGAACCCGCTGACCACTAGGGTCATCAGCGTGAAGGCGATGACGATGCGGCGGGCGAAGGGTTGCTTAAGCAGCATCCGGCTGCTCCGTCAGGCGGTAGCCGACGCCATGGATGGTGTGCAGGAGGGGTTTGTCGAAGGGTTTGTCGAGTGCCTGGCGCAGCTGGTGGATGTGGCTGCGCAGGCTGTCGCTCTCCGGCAGGTCGTCGCCCCACAGGGCGTTTTCCAGGAATTCGCGGCGCACCACGGCCGGGCTCTTCTGCATCAGGATGGCCAGCAGCTTGTAGCCGATCGGGTTCAGCCGCAGCGGCTTGCCGGCCCGGCTGACGCCCAGGGTATCGAGGTCGTAGACCAGGTCGCCGACCTGCAGCTGACGCTTGCGGCTGCCCTGGGTGCGGCGCAGCACCGCCTCGATGCGCGCCACCAGCTCGGACAGGGCGAAGGGCTTGAGCAGGTAGTCGTCGGCGCCGCTGTTGAGGCCCTGCAGGCGGTCGTCCAGCGAGTCGCGGGCGGTCAGCATGATGATCGGCGTCTCGCTGCCGGCACCGCGGCGCAGGCGCTCGCAGACCTGGTAGCCGTCGATCCCCGGCAGCATGATGTCTAGCACGATCAGGTCGTACTGCCCGCTGGCCGCCAGGTGCAGCCCGCTCAGCCCGTCCTGGGCGCAGTCGACCGTATAGCCCTTGAGCTCTAGGTAGTCGAGCACGTTGGCGAGGATGTCGCGGTTGTCTTCGATGACCAGAATGCGCATGGTCGGGGGCTCTCGGCGAAGGGGGGCCGTTACTGTAGCAAGTCGTCGGGCGGGGGGCATGCGAGAGTGGGCGTTCCGCCGGCGCTGGTGCGCGCCCAGCGTGGCGGGTCCGGGGCTGGCGCTGTTACCGGGAAGCGCCGTCGCGCTGAAAGACGTAGAACAGATTCGGCTCGCTCACCACGTAGAGGTTGTCTTCGGCATCCATCGTCACGCCTTCGGGCTGCGGCGCGCTTTCCCCGAGATCCGAGATCGGGCCGCGCAGCGAGCGGAAACTCACGAAGTTGCCCTCGCCATCCAGTTCGACGAGCAATTTCGATTCGTCGCTGAGCAGCACCAGGTGGCCGGTTTGCGGGTCGTAGTGGACGTCGGACAGGTCGCGGGCCGACACGCTGCGCTCGAGCCAGGCGCTCAGGTCGCGCACGTGCAGCTGCAGCCTGCCCTCGAGGGCGGCGCCTGCGCCGCGGATCTCGTAGAGCCGGAGCGGGTCGCGCTCCTTGACCACGAACAGGCGATCGCCGTCCGCAGCGTAGGCGATGCCCTCGAACCCCTTGTTCTGCCGGCTCGGATCGATCTCCAGGGTCAGGGTCCGGGCCTGTGCGGCCTTGATGGTTTCCCCCGCGGCCGGCAGGTCGATGAAGCTCAGCCGCTGGTCGATTTCCTCGGCCAGCACCAGCCGCCCATTGCCCAGGTAGGCCAGGCCTTCGATGTCGACGAAACCTTCGAGCCGGTAGCGCTCGAGCACCTCGCCGTTCCTGTCGAGCGCCAGAATTTCCGCTGCCCCTCCGTTGCTGACGGTCAGCAGGCGATTGCGGTCGTGGTCGTAGGTGATTCCCGACAGATTTTCGATCCCGGCAATGGGCTTGGCATCGATCCGTACCCGGTAGTTCGGTAGCCAGAGGCTGTCGTCGGTCGCCGGTTTCCCGGACCAATGAGCGAAGAGGTGCAGGTGAAGCAGTTCGTAGCCGGGGAGCCTGGCGCCGGTCAGGCCCGTCACGGCCAGCACGGCGATCGCCAGCAGCGGGTACAGGCGGTGATGGCGAGGCATGAGCCGCCGGGGGGAGGTCGTCTGGACAGGCATTCCGGTGTTTTCCTTGGGTGCTGGAAGGCAAGGGTTGGCGCCCACCGGCAGGGGGAGGCCAGGACGTCGCGACCGCGATCTGCCCTGGCAGGATAGGGGTGTGGCGTTACCGCCGCGAGTCAGCGGACGTTTGGCCGGGGTAGGACTGGACGCGGCGGTGTCGGCCGGACCTTCAGCGGGCCGCGTTGCTCCGGGCGCACTTGGGGTCGACGGTGAAGGTCCGGGAAACGTCCACCAGGCCGAGACGCCCCAGGGTCCGCCGGCCGATCAGCACGGGGTAGTTCATCTTGCTGCGGTTCTTCAGCGAGAACTCCTCGTCATAGATCCGCTTGCCGATGCAGATCTGCATCATCACCACCGGCCGGCGTTCCGCGCCGCCGGCGCCGCGGAGCTTCACGTTGCGCACCACCCGGCGTTCGAACGGCGAGTCGACCAGCTTGCCGGTGTCACCGTCGGTCAGCTCGACCTTGAAGCGCACCCACTCGTCGCCGTCGCGCTCGAAGCGCTGCAGATCCTTGGCATCCAGGGAGGAGGTCAGGGCACCGGTATCCAGCTTCATCTTCACCGGAATGTTTTCCGGCTGGATCAACCCCTTCTCGATCCAGCCGAAGACCGGTTCGGACGTCTCGGCAACGGCGGCGGGGAGGGCGGTAGCGCTCAGCAGCAGCGCCAGGGGGAGGGACTTGAGCAAATGCATTGGGGAACAGGCTCCTGGGAAAGATCGGTCAACCATAGTAGGCCGCCGTTGAAAAAAATATCGGTCGCTCTTCACGACGGGCCGGGCAAGCGCCCCTTGCTGGCCGGTCCGCGCGGGCGCCACGCCCGAGGAGGCGCCGCTCCGAAAGCTTGTTTTTACCGTACTTCATCGAAGGGCCTTGGCAAAGATTCTCCGGCCTGTCTTTTTGATTGGCCATGAGCCATGACAGTGCTGGGCATGTGCGTCCCCGGAGGGTGGCGTTTTGATATTGATTCCGCTCTTTATGGTGGTTGTCGAAAGTGATTGGCTGAATGGACTAGGTTCTGTTGAGTATCAGCGTAGCCATAGCAGAGCAGCCGCAAAGGCCAGCATTCCCTTGAAATGGCTGGCCTTCTTCTCATAACGTGTGGCGATCCGCCGGTAAT
>NZ_SMMU01000025.1 GCF_004339665.1 Azotobacter chroococcum | reverse complement strand
GCCTTCGCCCTGCTGCTCACCGACGCCAACGGCCAGACCGCCAGCGACAGCCTGGACATCCTGATCACCGACACCCAGCCCGTGGCCGAAGGCGAAAGCCATGCCCTGGTCGAGGACAGCGGCAGCTACGCAGTCGAAGGCGACGCCCTGGCCAACGACAGCGCCTTCGACGGCCCGGTGACCTTCGCCGGCTGGAGCGCCGGCAACGCCGCCCAGTACGGCAGCGTCACCCTCAACGCCGACGGCAGCTACGGCTACCTGCTGAACAACGCCCACCCGCTGGTCAACCTGCTCCAGGACGGGCAGGTCCTGACCGAGACCTTCAGCTACACGGTGCAGGATGCCGACGGCGACCAGGCGATCGCCACCGTCACCATCCGCATTGAGGGCCATACCGACGGACCGCCGAGCATCTCGGTGCCGGACAGCAACGGCCCGCTCCTGGGCGATCACTCCATCGCCGAGGATGCCGGCACGCCGATCAGCGGCAGCTTCAGCATCGCCGGCGCGGCCGGCATCGTTTCCCTGCAGATCGCCGACACCACCCTGACCCTCGTCCAGCTCCAAGCGCTGAGCCCCGCCACCCCGGTGAGCCTCGACACCGCCAAGGGCCTGCTGACCCTCACCGGCTTCGACGGCAGCAGCGTCAGCTACAGCTACGCCGTGGACGGCGCCCAGGACCACAGCGCCGGCGACACCAGCGTGCTCGACGCCTTCGCCCTGCTGCTCACCGACGCCAACGGCCAGACCGCCAGCGACAGCCTGGACATCCTGATCACCGACACCCAGCCGCTGGCCGAAGGCGAAAGCCATGCCCTGGTCGAGGACAGCGGCAGCTACGCAGTCGAAGGCGACGCCCTGGCCAACGACAGCGCCTTCGACGGCCCGGTGACCTTCGCCGGCTGGAGCGCCGGCAACGCCGCCCTCTACGGCAGCGTCACCCTCAATGCCGACGGCACCTACGGCTACGTGCTGGACAACGCCCACCCGCTGGTCAACCTGCTCCAGGACGGGCAGGTTCTGACCGAGACCTTCAGCTACACGGTGCAGGACGCCGACGGCGACCAGGCGATCGCCACCGTCACCATCCGCATCGAGGGCCATACCGACGGGCCGCCGAGCATCTCGGTGCCGGACAGCAACGGCCCGCTCCTGGGCGATCACTCCATCGCCGAGGATGCCGGCACGCCGATCAGCGGCAGCTTCAGCCTCGCCGGCGAGGCCGGCATCGCCTCCCTGCAGATCGCCGGCACCACCCTGACCCTGGCCCAGCTCCAAGCGCTGAGCCCCGCCACCCCGGTGAGCCTCGACACCGCCAAGGGCCTGCTGACCCTCACCGGCTTCGACGGCAGCACCGTCAGCTACAGCTACGCCGTGGACGGCGCCCAGGACCACAGCGCCGGCGACGCCAGCGTGCTCGACTCCTTCGCCCTGCTGCTCACCGACGCCAACGGCCAGACCGCCAGCGACAGCCTGGACATCCTGATCACCGACACCCAGCCGGTCCTCGGCACCCTGGCGCCGGCCGTGCTGAACCTGGAGGCGGGCACGACGGCCATCGGCGACCTCAACCTCGAGCCGATCGTCGATCTGGATGGCGCGAGCATCAGCTTCAGGGGCGCGGTCGACGCCAGCGGCTACATTCTATCCACCACGCTCAACGAAGACGGCACCACGACCGCGGCCTACCTGACCTACCAGGGCAGCAAGCTCACCTATGTCAGCAATCCGGACGGCTCGCTGACCGCCGTGGTCGCGGGGACCAGCACCGCGATCTTCACGGTCTCGGCCAATCCGCTGACCGGCCTGTACAGCATCGAGCTGCTCCAGGATCTGGACCCGGCCATCACCACGACCACCCAGGAGAACTTCACCATCTCCGGCGGCAACCAGGACTCCTACACGGTCTCGGCCGCCCTTGGCGAGCAGTTCAATCTGATGGCCACCGCCCTGGAGTCCAATGGCACGGCGGCGACCGTCAACACCAGCAACTTCTCCTTCGGCGTCTCCGACGGACAGAGCATCGATCAGGGCGAAAAGCTGACCTTCCAGTTCCTCGACCAGTCGACGAACGCCGCCGCCGGCATGTCCTCCCTCAGCCTGACCGCCCTGCAGCTGGGATATGGTGAAAGCCTCACCTGGCAGGCCTTCGACGCCTCCGGCGCGCAGATTGCCACCGGCACCGTTCAGGGCCAGAACAGCCAGGGCACGCACGGCAGTGCGCTGGACATCGCCTTCACCATCACGGACGCAGGCGCGCGAATCGCCAGCATCACCCTCACCAGCGACACCGCCAGCACCTCGTTCAAGCTGGAGCTCGAAGCGGTTTCCGGCCAGTCCAGCACCCATGCCCAGCAGATCGAGCTCTACGCCACCGCCGAGGACGGCGATGGCGACAGCAGTGCCGAACAGACCCTGAGCGTGACTTTCGAGCCGGAGTCGACCCTGGCGGCCGGCGACAGCGGCTCGGCCCTGGCCGGCGACAGTGCCGACAACCTGCTGATCGGCAGCGACGAGGACGACATCCTCATCGGCGGCGCGGGCGACGACACCCTGACCGGCGGCAACGGCGCCGATACCTTCGTCTGGCGCGCCGGCGATACCGGCAACGATGTCGTCACCGACTTTGACCCCAGCGAAGGCGACACCCTCGACCTGAGCGACCTGCTCCAGGGGGCCGGCGAAAGCAACATTCTCGAGTTCCTGCAGCTGGACCAGGGCACCTCGACCCTGCGCATCAGCACGACCGGGGAGTTCGACACGGGCGGAACCGCGGATGCGACCATCCAGCTGCAGGACGGGGCCGGCGGCGCGCTGGATCTGTCCGCCTACGGCTCCACGGCGAACGACATCATCACCGAGCTGGTCAAGCAATCGGTCGCCAAGGTGGAGAACACCTGACCGGCCTGCCCCGCCGCCTTCCGGCGGCGGCTTGCCAGCTCACCCATTGGTCATGCGAGCGGGAGGCTCGATGCTGTATGTGAAACGCGATGCCCACGGCAACCTGCTGCGGGTGGAACAGGTGCCGTTCGAGGACATGGACGGCGGAATCGACGCGGCCAGTCCCGAGGCCCTGGCCTGGAAAGCCGGGCAGGCGGCGCAGAGCAGCCTGCTGCAGTTGCGCCAGAGCGACCTGGAGATGATCCGGGTGCTGGAAGACCTGATCTACGCGCTGATCGACAAGGGCGTGCTGCGCATCACCGACCTGCCGGAGGCCGCCCAGGCCAAGCTGGCCGGGCGCAGCCGGGCGCGCGACGCGCTGCAGGGACGCCAGCGGCTGCTCGACGAGGAGGACGGCGGGCTGATCTGAAGGCCCGCCAGCCTGTTTACAGTCCCCATGCCCAGGGCGCCGGCTCGCCGAGTCGGCGTCCCTGCCCGCCGGCGAAGCCCATCGCCTGCACGACCTGCCATTCCCCGTCGCTTTCCACCCGCTCGGCGATCAGCGGCAGGTCGATGCTGTGGGTCGCGCGATACATGGCCTCGATGAACAGCCGCTTGTCTTCCTCGCGGTCGATGTCGCGGATGTAGCTGCCATCCACCTTGAGGTAGGCCAGTCCGAGCCGGGCGAGGTTGCCGATCAGGCTGAAGCGTCCGCCGAAGTGCTGTACGCCGAGCGCGAAGCCCAGCTCGTGCAGACGCCGGACCAGGGCCTCCAGCGCCCCCGGCTCGGGCAGCTGCTCCTCGTCCGCCTCGAGAATCAGCCGCTCCCCCAGGCGGGAATGATGCTGCAGCAGCTCGGCCAGCCGCTCGAGGGCCAGGGGATCGCGCAGCGTGGCCCCGGTCAGGCTGAGGGCGAGCTGACCGTCGTGCTCCTCCAGGTGCCGCAGGACCTGCTCGAGCATGGTCAGATCAAGGCGCGTGCTCCAGCCGAAACGCTCCAGCCAGGGCAGGAACTGCCCCGCCGGCAACAACCGGTCCTGCCCGTCTGGCAGGCGGGCGAGCACCTTGTAGTGGAGGACGCGCCCGGACTCGCCGGCGCCGACCACCGGCTGGAAGTGCAGCTGGAACAACCCTTCCCGAAGGGCGTGGTCGAGCCGGCGATACCAGCCGTCCCGCTCGTCCGCCGGCGGCGCCACGGTGCCGGGCTCGCCGCAGGCCCAGCGCGGCCCGCTCTGGCTGGAGGCCTGGGCCAGCGCCTCGTCGAGGGCGCGATAGAGATCTCCCGGCACCTCTCCGGCGCTGAAGGGCGTCAGGCCGATATGGGCGACCGGCAGGCGATCGCAGGCGCCGGTGTGGTAGAGGCTGCTCATCGCCTGGTCGAGCCGCTCGGCCAGCCGCTCGGCTGCATCGCGCTCCAGACCCGCCGCGAGGATGGCGAACTCGCCGCCGCGGGTGCGCGCCAGCAGGTCATGCTCGGCACAGGCCAGGCGCAGCTGCTCGGCCACCGCGACCAGCAGACGGTCGGCACGCTGCCCGCCCAGGCGCTGGTTGAGGCCGACCAGATCGTCGATGCGCAGCAGCAGCATGAAGCCGCTGCTGGCCCGCTCCTCGCCGGTCAGCCGCGACTGCAGCTGGAGGTCGAAATGGCGGCGGTTGCCCAGCCCGGTGAGACTGTCGCGGTAGGCCTCGGCGTGCAGCCGCTCGCTGCGCAGGGCCTCCTCGCGGAACAGCGCCTTGAGCTTTTCCACCATCTGGTTCATCGCCTCGACCACCCGGCGCAGCTCCGGGGTGCGCGGCAGCTCGGGCAGGCTGAGGAATTCCCGCCGGGCGATGGCCCGCGACTGCTCGACCAGATAGTCCAGCGGCCGCAACTGGCGGCGCAGCAGCAGGGCGCCAAGCACGGCGCTGACCGACCCGCAGAGCAGCAGCCAGCCGAGCCAGCCCAGCGCGCTCTGCCACAGGCGGTCGATGGCGAACAGCGGATGGCTGATCACCTCGACCCGCGCCGCCTGCTGCCAGCCGCGGCTGACGATGGCGTCGGCACCCTCGGCGCGCAGGCCGACCAGCCGGGCGAACCAGTCCGGCGCATTGCCGCCGTCCGGCCCGCCCTGGCGCTCGACGATGAGCCTGTCGTCCAGGCCGACCACCCGGATGCTCGAGTAGTAGCCGCTGTCGAAGATCGAGCTGACCATCAGCTCGGCCATTGCCGGATCGTCGATGTGCGGCGCGAGGGACAGGCCGAGGGCGGTGGCGGCGTCCTGGGCGTGGGCGCGCAGCTGGTTGGCGTACTGGCCGCGCGAGGTTTCCAGGCTGACCACGAAACTGCCGGCAAAGGCGACCAGCAGGAACAGGCAGATGGCGATCAACAGCTGTTTGAACAGCGACATTTCGGCTCCTAATGCTGCAGCGGGAAACCCTCGGCCTGCATCTTCTTCAGCAGATCCTGCCAGCGCGACAGCCGCTTGCTGTCGCCGACCTTCCTGTCGACCGCACCGCCGGGCAGCCAGAGGCCTTCGCCGTTGAAGGCGTACACCGGCAGCAGATCGTCGCGCCGGCTGGCCGGGAGGATCTCGCCGATCAGGTTGTCCAGCACCAGCGGCACCGCGTCCGGGCGCGGGTAATAGGTGAGCACCATGTGCGCCTGGTTCAGGCGCAGCGCCTTGACGTAGGTGATGCGCAGCTTGCCGGCGGGCACGCCGAGGCGGCGCAGGCTGACGTACTTGGCGATGGCGAAGTCCTCGCAGTCGCCGGCGCCGCGGCGCAGCGCCTCGACCGGCGTGGCCCAGTAGTCGGCCTGGCGCCAGAGCACGGCGTCGTCCTTGAACTGCAGGCGCAGGTTGAAGAAATCGTTGATGGTACGCAGCTTGTCCAGCTCGCTGTCCCTGGCGCTGTCGGCCAGCAGGCTCTGCCAGGCGACGAGCCGCGCGCGCCCTTCGCCCAGCGGCCCGTAGAGCTTCTCCGCCCGTTCGAGGATGCGGGCGAAATCCCAGTCCTGCGCCAGCGCGCCGAACAGGCCGCCGAGGAACAGGCCCAGCACGGCGACGACGGCACCCATTCGACTTCTGCGCGGTCGCCTCGGGCGGAACATTCGACTGCAATCCAGGTGGAGGGGACGGGCCAGCGGCGATCTCCGCACGCATAATGGCTCATTGCCATTTAATGGCCGGCATGGTGGACAGTCGCCGGGGAAAACACAAGGCCGCCGCGCCTGCGCCCGGCCGTTATAATCGCCCTCCCCTGTGGCCGCTGCGGCCACCTTCCCCCGCCCAAGCAGGAAGTCATATGGATAGCATCAACGCCCGCATCGCCGAGGAACTCGGCGTCCGCCCGCAACAGGTCGCCGCCGCCGTGGCGCTGCTCGACGAGGGCGCCACCGTGCCCTTCATCGCCCGCTACCGCAAAGAAGTGACCGGCAGCCTCGACGACACCCAGCTGCGTACCCTGGAGGAGCGCCTGCGCTACCTGCGCGAGCTGGAGGAGCGGCGCACGGCGATCCTTTCCAGCATCGAGGAACAGGGCAAGCTGACCCCGGAACTGGCCCGCGAGATCGGGCTGGCCGACACCAAGACGCGCCTGGAAGACCTGTACCTGCCGTACAAGCAGAAGCGCCGCACCAAGGGCCAGATCGCCCTGGAGGCCGGCCTCGGCGAACTGGCCGACGCGCTGTTCGGCAACCCCGGGCTGGCCCCCGAGGCCGAGGCGGCACGCTTCGTCGATGCCGAGAAGGGCTTCGCCGATGTGAAAGCGGTGCTGGAAGGCGCCAAGTACATCCTCATGGAGCGCTTCGCCGAGGACGCCACCCTGCTCGAACGGCTGCGCGGCTTCCTCAAGACCGAGGCCACCCTGAGCGCCCGCCTGGTCGCCGGCAAGGAGCAGGAAGGCGCCAAGTTCAGCGACTACTTCGAGCACGACGAGCCGCTCAAGGGCGCGCCCTCGCACCGCGCCCTGGCGATCTTTCGCGGACGCCAGGAGGGCGTGCTGAGCGCCGCCCTCAGGGTCGGCGAGGAGCTGCCGGGCAGCATGCACCCCTGCGAAGGGATGATCGGCGAGCGCTTCGGCATCAGCAACCAGGGCCGCGCCGCCGACAAGTGGCTGGCCGAGGTGGTGCGCTGGACCTGGAAGGTCAAGCTCTACACCCACCTGGAAACCGACCTCTTCGGCGAGCTGCGCGAGGCCGCCGAAACCGAGGCCATCAACGTGTTCGCCCGCAACCTGCACGACCTGCTGCTCGCCGCCCCGGCCGGCCCACGGGTGACCCTGGCCCTCGACCCGGGCCTGCGTACCGGCTGCAAGGTCGCCGTGGTGGATGCCACCGGCAAGCTCCTGGACACCGCCACGGTCTACCCGCATGCACCGCGCAACGACTGGGACGGCACCCTGGCGACCCTCGCCAGACTCTGCGCCAAGCATGGGGTAGAGCTGATCGCCATCGGCAACGGCACGGCGAGCCGCGAGAGCGACAAGCTGGCCGGCGAGCTGATCAAAAAGCACCCGGAGCTGAAGCTCACCAAGATCATGGTCAGCGAGGCCGGCGCCTCCGTTTATTCGGCGTCCGAGCTGGCCGCCCGCGAATTCCCCGCGCTCGACGTGTCGCTGCGCGGCGCGGTGTCGATCGCCCGCCGCCTACAGGACCCGCTGGCCGAGCTGGTGAAGATCGAGCCCAAGGCCATCGGCGTCGGCCAGTACCAGCACGACGTCTCCCAGCTGCAGCTGGCGCGCTCGCTGGATGCGGTGGTCGAGGACTGCGTGAACGCCGTCGGCGTCGACGTCAACACCGCCTCGGCCGCGCTGCTGGCGCGAATCTCCGGCCTCAACGCGACCCTGGCGGGCAACATCGTCGCCTACCGCGACGCCAACGGCGCCTTCAAGAGCCGCGCCGAGCTGAAGAAGGTGCCGCGCCTGGGCGACAAGACCTTCGAGCTGGCCGCCGGCTTCCTGCGGGTGATGAACGGCGACAACCCGCTGGACGCCTCGGGCGTGCACCCGGAGGCCTACCCGGTGGTCAAGCGCATCGCCGCCGACACCGGCCGCGATATCCGTTCGCTGATCGGCGACTCGGGCTTCCTGAAACGCCTCGATCCTGCCAGATTCACCGACGAGACCTTCGGCCTGCCGACCGTCACCGACATCCTCAAGGAGCTGGACAAGCCCGGCCGCGACCCGCGCCCCGAGTTCAAGACCGCCGAGTTCCAGGAGGGCGTCGAGAGCCTCAAGGACCTGGTGCCGGGGATGATCCTCGAAGGCGTGGTGACCAACGTGACCAACTTCGGCGCCTTCGTCGACATCGGCGTGCACCAGGACGGCCTGGTGCACATCAGCGCGCTGTCGGAGAAGTTCGTCAAGGACCCCTACGAGGTGGTCAAGGCCGGCGACATCGTCAGGGTCAAGGTGATGGAGGTGGACATCCCGCGCAACCGCGTCGGCCTGTCCATGCGCATGGGCGACACCCCCGGCGAGAAGGTCGAAGGTCCGCGCGGCGGCGGCAAGCCGCGCGGCAATGCCCCGCGCAGCGAGCGCCATTCCGGCCAGGACAAACCGGCGCCGGCGAACAACGCCATGGCCGCGCTGTTCGCCAGCGCCAAGCAACTGAGGAAGTGAACCCCGTGAGCATGCAAGAAGAAGCCATCGGCAGGAGCAGCGCCTTCGGCCGCCTGCTCGGCCTGGAGATCCTCGCCGCCGGCGGCGGCGAGGCGACGGTGCGCCTGGCCATGCACGACGGCCTGCGCAACCTGCACGGCAAGCTGCACGGCGGCGCGCTGTTCTCGCTGATCGACAGCGCCATGGGCCAGGCCAGCCACAGCCTCAACGACGGCACGCCGGACAGTGTCACCCTGGAGTGCAAGGTCAACTATATCCGCCCGGTCAGCGAGGGCGAGCTGACCTGCCGCGCCTGGGTCGAGCACAGCGGCAAGCGCACCCAGGTGATCGAGGCCGAGGTGCACCAGCACGGCAAGCTGGTGGCCAAGGCGCTGGCCACCTTCGCCCGCCTGTAGGCGCTCCGTTGCCCCGCTTTGGGTAGGGTGGGAAACGGCCGCCGGCCTTTCCCACCACAAGCGGCGCCCTGCTCCTGTCCTGCCGCCGCCATTTCCCCTCCGGCCCCGGGCCGACGATACTTGTATAGCCGTCCGTCCGTCCCCATATTGGGCCGACCGTGCCTGAAGGAATCCGAACTTGAGCGAGCTACTTTCCCGCCGTCTGGCCCTGCTGGGCGAGCCCGCCAACCAGTCCCTGCTCAGGCACTGCCTGCACGGCATCGAGCGGGAATGCCTGCGCGTCGATGGCAATGGCGAGCTGGCGCAGACCCCTCACCCAGAGACACTGGGCTCGGCGCTGACCCACCCGCAGATCACCACCGACTACTCCGAGGCGCTGCTGGAGTTCATCACCCCCGCCGAGACCGACCCGGCGGCGACCCTCGCCGACCTGGAGCGCATCCAGCGCTTCGCCTGCGCCACGCTCGACGGCGAATACCTGTGGAGCCCGTCGATGCCCTGCCCGCTGCCGGAGGAAGAGGACATCCCCATCGCCCGCTACGGCAGCTCCCACATCGGCCAGCTCAAGCACGTCTATCGCAAGGGACTGGCGCTGCGCTACGGCAAGACCATGCAGTGCATCGCCGGCATCCACTACAACTTCTCCCTGCCGGAAGCGCTCTGGCCGCTGCTGCAGCAGGCCGAGGGCGACACCCGCAGCGTCCGCGACTTCCAGTCCGAACGTTACATCGCGCTGATCCGCAATTTCCGCCGCTACAGCTGGCTGCTGATGTACCTGTTCGGCGCCTCGCCGGCGCTCGACAGGAGTTTCCTGCGCGACCGATCGCACCATCTGCAGGAACTCGACGCCGAGACCCTCTACCTGCCCTGGGCGACCAGCCTGCGGATGAGCGACCTGGGCTACCAGAACAACGCCCAGGCCGGTCTCACCCCCTGCTACAACGACCTGGCCAGCTACACCGACAGCCTGCGCCGGGCGGTTTCCACGCCCTATGCGCCGTATGCCGCGATCGGCACCCAGCGCGACGGCGAATGGCTGCAGCTCAACACCAACGTGCTGCAGATCGAGAACGAGTACTACTCGAGCATCCGCCCCAAGCGCATCACCGGCAGCGGCGAGCGGCCGATCCAGGCGCTGGTCGCCCGTGGCGTGCAGTACGTCGAGGTGCGCTGCCTGGACATCGACCCCTTCCTGCCGCTGGGCATCGACCTCGACGAGGCGCGCTTCCTCGACGCCTTCCTGCTGTTCTGCGCCCTCGAGGACAGCCCCTGCCTGGCCCCGGACGAATGCGCCAGCTGCACCGGCAACTTCCTCAAGGTGGTCAAGGAAGGCCGCCGCCCCGGCCTGCACCTGCAGCGCCGGGGCAAGCCAGTGCTCTTCGCCGACTGGGCCGGCGAGTTGCTCGAACGCCTGCAGCCCTGCGCCGAGCTGCTCGACCGGGCCTACGGCGGCGACGGCTACGCGAGCGCCCTGCGCGCCCAGCAGGCCAAGCTCGCCAACCCGGACCTCACCCCCTCGGCGCGCGTCCTCGCGACCCTGCGCGAACGCGGCGAAAGCTTCCGCGCCTTCGCCCTGCGCCAGAGCCTGGCCCACGCCGAAAGCTTCCGCGCCCGCCCGCTGGGCGAGGAGGAGCGCCAGGCCTTCGAAACCGAGGCCCGCGCCTCGCTGGCCGAACAGGCCGAACTGGAACGCCGCGACAGCGGCAGCTTCGACGACTTCGTCGCGGCGTATCAGGCGAGCATCCAGACCGCCGGAGCCTGAGCGCTACCACCAAGGCCGGCAAGCCGGCCGTCTTGTCGGCAGGCGCCCCCTAGCGAATCCACCTGCCGCTTAACGGGGCATTCATTGCGGCGCAAGCTTTTGCGCCCGCCCGCTGGACGAGGAGGCGCGCCAGGCCTTCGAGGCAGAGGCCCGCGCCTCCCTGGCGGACCAGGAACGCCGGGGCAGCGCTAAACCAGACGCTTGCTTCGCCGCCTATCGGTCGGCCTGGACACCACCACCAAGGCCCTTTCAGCCAGTCCGTGCAGTTAAGGGCGGGTTACAGCCGAACGAACTCGTCCCGTCACCCAAGGACTCCTCCAATCCGGCAGGATTGCTCCTTATTTTCTCCTTTTCACCGCAATTAGCTAACGAAGAATGCAATGTGTCGATCAACCAAACCGTTCATCGAAGTCAACATATACGAATGTATATCAGCATGTTATCGTTAGCTTGCTTGTAAAGACAGCGCTGTCTTTTGGACAGCACCACAGCTTCGCTCCCTTGGTCAACTCACTCCACGTGAGCGGAAGCTGAACTGAAAAAGGCAAAACCATCGAAAGATGGCGACGCAAAGTCTCCGGTCTAAAGGAAATTTTCCGATGATAGCGGGACCGCCAGTTTTGTATGTCGACACGGTTTCTGTGCTCGCTTCTGAACTATTGCTCTTTCACTCGCCCCTGCTGGTACCCCGTGCCTGCAGTGCGGTCGCGTCGCGTGCGGATCAGGCCGCCCGAGTGAATGCAGCAATGCCTGGCAAGACTGCGCATGTCCTCTTTCGATGGGTCATTCAACCGAGAAGAGTCAGGGATATCGACATGAGCACACCCGACGCCACCCTGGCCAGCAGGAAGTTGCCCCTGGCAGCGCTCCTGTCGTGACTTCTCATCACACAAGGTAAAGCGACTCCCCATGAGAACATCACCAAGCCAATTTTTTGCAATTTCCCTGCTCAGCATCGCAATTTCAGGCCTGTTGTCAGGCGCAGCGGTTGCGGCACCAGCCACCCCTCCCGCGGCACTCGAGCAGGTGCCCGACGGCAAGGGCGGCGTGAAATGGCAGGAAGTCCAGGCCGACGAAGCGACCACGGAAGAGCAGAAAGGCCAGGGGCGGAAAAAGTTTCTCGGCATCCAGGCGATCACCACCGAGCCGGATGGTAGCGTGAAGGTCGAGATGGGCAAGCCCGAAGTCCGGCAGCCCGCGTCGGGTGACGTCTTCGTCTCCAACGAGAAACTCGACGAGCACGTCATCTTCCAGGCGTTCGCGCTCTATCAGCCGAACGACAATGCGACCTACAAGGCCCTGGCCGAGAATGCCCCGCAGTTGGCGCAGTGGGGCATCACCGATGTCTGGTCGCCGCCGCCCTACCGCGCCGCTTCCGACTCCAAGTACGGCGAGGGTTACGCGATCGCCGACCGCTACGACCTCGGCGCCTACGGCAAGGGCCCGACCAAGTACGGTACCGCCGACGAGCTGAAGGCGGCCATCGGTGCCCTGCACAACAACGACATCCGCATCCAGGTCGACGTGGTCCCGAACCAGATCATCGGTCTGAACGAGCGCCACGTGCTGCCGGTGACCGGGATCGACATGTACGGCAAGCCGATGAACCCCTTCCTCGACCACTACCTCTACTCGACCTACAGCAAGGGCTCGGCGCCGGGGCAGACCGAGCACGGCGTGATCAAGGAATGGGACTACTTCCACTTCCACGGCACCACGACGCAGTACCAGGGCCTGTTCCGGGTGCTCAGCGATGCCAACAGCAAGCTCTACCGCTATCTTGGCCCGAACCATCCCGAAAACTACCTCCCGGCTTTCCTGGCCGAGAGCGACGCGGCCAAGTACGGCAAGATCAACACCATCGACGGCTATCTGCTGGCCGATACCTGGTTCGCGGTCGAGAACGCGGAGAGCGAAAACGCCGTGTATGCGCCGCTCTTCCTGTACTACGAAGAGCCGCGCTCCGATGTCGTCGTCCAGACCTTCATGGACTTCGCGCGCAGCAAGGGCTACACGGGCAGCGACGAAGAGATCCGTGCCACCATGCTGGCCGAGCTGCGCATGACCCCCAACCCCATCGGCCCGCTGATGGACGAGTACCTGGCCGCCCAGCCCGGCTACTCGAAGAAATCGGAAGACGACGCCAAGGTCACCGCGCTGCGCTACGATGGCCCCGAGAACGACGCATCGCACATCGGTACCAACGTGCTCGACTTCGAGTTCCTGGTGGGCAACGACCTCGACACCATCCGCGAAGACGTGCAGCAGGAGCAGCTGAACTGGCAGAAATATCTGCTCGACTTCGGTTTCGACGGTTTCCGTATCGATGCTGCCTCCCACATCAATACCGATATCCTGCGCGACGAAGTGACTCAGCGGCTCAACTACTTCGCCGGCGAGGACGTCAACGAGCATCTGAGCTATATCGAATCCTATGTGGCCCAGCAGGTCGATTTCGAGCAGTCCAACAACTACGGCCAGATGGCCATGGACGCCGGCCCCTTCTCGGGCCTGATGTTCTCCTTCGGCCGCGACTGGGCGCCGCTGCGCTACGCCTTCGAGGCGTCGCTGATCGACCGGGTCAACGGCGGTCCGGCACTACCCAACTGGTCGTTTGTGAACAACCACGACCAGGAGCACAACATCCTGGTGAACGTCCCGCTGACCGAGGAAGAGGCCGGGGGCTACGAGCCGAACAGCCAGCCCTACGAGCTGCGTCAGCTGGAGAAGTACGACGCCGACCGCAACAGCGTCGAGAAGCAGTGGGCGCCCCACAACGTCCCGGCCATGTACGCCATCCTGCTGACCACCAAGGACACCGTGCCGACGGTCTTCTACGGCGACATGTTCATGTCCTCGAAGCCGTACATGTCGGCCCCGACACCGTACCGCGACGACATCGTGAACATCCTCAAGCTGCGCAAGCAGTTCGCCAAGGGCGAGCAGGTGATCCGCTACGAGGACAGCAACACTGGCGGCAACGGCGAAGACCTGATCAGCAATATCCGCCTCGGCAACGACCGCAAGACGGGCGTGGCCGTAGTCGCCGGCAACAACCCGGCGCTGGACACGACCATCGTCGTCGACATGGGTGCGCAGCACCGCAACCAGTGGTTCGTCGACGCCATGGGCTACCAGCCGGAGCGGCTCAAGACCGACAAGGACGGCCGCCTCACCGTTCAGGTCAAGGGCACCCAGAACGTGGACGTGAAGGGCTACCTGGCCGCCTGGGTTCCGGATCTCCAGGCCCAGGAGTGAACCTGCTCGTCACCGAGCGGTTCGCTTGAAGGGAGGGCGGCTCGCCAGCGGGCCGCCCTCTTTGACCGATATTTTGACCTGCTCCGTTTTGAAACCTCTCGACGCATGTTGATAGGCGCATCGAATCCCTCGAGCTGATGCGGAAGACCCGATGCACTGCATCGGGTCGACAACCATCGACTCCAACTCTGACGAAGTTATCTTCGGGGCCACCGATCAGACATGCTTAGCGGACGTCCGAAGGCCCGAGTTTCACAATCCGCACCTTGGCAATGCTGGCCCGATTGACAGGACCGCCTATTCCGCCGCTACCGGAATAGATGGCATTCGACTTCAGATAACTCATATTGAAATAATCGCTGAACACGAGACGATAGGTTCCGGGCTCCAGATCGACCGCCATCTCCGTAGACGTCCTCAGCGGTTGCTCACCATTACGCGGATCGACATGCGGCATTTGCACGATACCGGTAGCTACCACCTTGTTGCGGCCTCTCAGCACATCAATTTGTTTCACCGCGTTGGTGACCCCGGTATTAATGGCATATTGATGGTTGTTATAGACCAGCTCGATGGCGTAGCGACCAGACTCCCTGATAGAGATGTCCTGGATTTCCAGCGTATCGGTGGGAGCACCCCAGTCGCGCAACGTCGGCTCGGTAATACCGTCAGAGGGCGGCGTTACCGCAACATTACTAAGCACGCGAGCATCGGTCACAGGAATGACCTGGACCGCTGCCTCCTCGGAGCAGAACGGCGCCGAATGATGCGAACGATGGCCACTGCTGCTGAAGACTGCCTGCACTGCATAGCAGACACGGGATCCGGCGGGAGCCTTGCTGCGGTCAGTCCAGCTCATCTGCGTCAATCGATCGTCAACGAGCTTGCCATCCCGGAAAATACGATAGTACACCGAGTCGCTCGAAACCCCGGTATTTCCATTATCCGTAAAGTGGACAGTGTACTTGCCATCTTTTTGCACAATGGAAGTGACCTGCGGCTCGACAGGAGCAAAGACACGCGGATCCCGATGATCGCCTGGATCGACCTCTGGCGCCATGGTGATACGCGTATCACCGGCATGCAAGTCACCGAAGTCGACTTCGATGACATTCGCAGCATCGTTCAGCTGACTTTCTTCGATGACGCCGGTAACCGGCGCTCCGTTCAAGCGTACCGTCTCAACCATGTAGTAGCCTGTCCCGGACATCGCCTCCGGCAAATTCAGCACCACGTCGAGAGAGCGGCCCTTGTAGTGGAGTCCGGAAAGCCGTGCCTGGGGTGAATCACCGAACAACTGCCGTGCTTTGGCCGTAAGGAATGGTTCGACCGTAATTCCAGACTTGTCGACTTGATATCCAAATATCGTCCCGATGACCATATTCAGATAACCCGCGACAGACCACAGCTGACGCCGGGAGTTGATCACCGGGCCATCATCATAAAAAGGCTTTCCGGTCAGCCACTCCAGGTTTTCCATGTTGGAGAGATTCAATGCCGCTCCCCGCATGAGGGATTGGATCGCGTTATCTGCGACCGCCGAATTACGGACCTTGGCAGCCGCCTGCAGCTCATATGCAGTGACAAAGGGCCATAGCGCACGGTTGTGATAGACCTCTATACCCGGCTGCTGCGGGTAATACACCGGAACGCCCCGCTCGCCATGCGGATAGTTGGCCAGAACCTCCGATGCACGGCTTGACGGAGCGATCCCGCTCAGGATGGCCAGAGCCGAGCCGAGCATGTCGAATTTTTCGACGGGCGCCTGATCCTCGGCCGCGCTCGTCAGACTCGCGTATAAACCAGCCTCTTCCAGCCAGAAATGTTTATTGATTTTGTCCTTCAGCGCATCGGCCCAATCATCATAGCGCTGCGCCAGCGGCGCATCACCATGTTCACGGGCCAGTCGCGCGGTCAGTCGCAGCGCCTGGTAATGAACGACGTTGGTCGACAGAGCCTTGGACTCGGACATGTGACTCAGGTTATCGACGATCCAGGTCGCGTAGGTCTGCGTGCGCCAGTCAAGATAGGATTGCTCACCGTTATACAGGCCGAGCGCCTGATCGAACGCCGCCTGGCGATCAGCTTCAATGGTGCCGCGCAAGGCGGCGTAGGCATAATCCGAGAACTTGTCGTAGGCCTCACCGGACAGGCTGTTGAGAACGCTTTCGGCCGCCAGAGCCCAGGTCACACGGTCCGTGCTCACCGGCCAACTGCCACCGGAGCCGGTATCCTGAACAATCTGAAGGCTGCCCTCGGGAAGGCTCGCAGGCGACTGAGCCCCTTCACGGAAGTCGCTGGTCTTGAAGCGCAGAGAATTGATAACTTGCGCAGGATAAAGCTCGGCCAAGCCGAGCCGGGCCGCATAGGACAAGTCACGGGTCCAGACGTAGGTCCATTTTTCTCCCGTCTGGAAACAGTTGCAGTCAATGGGCTCGCCAGCGTTGTAGCTGCCGTCACGGATCTCGCTGACACTCAGCATCTGCAAGTCGTCCATGGCCATGGCGAACAGGCCATCGAACATCAAATTGCCACTCCGCAGCAAGGGGTGCGCGGCATCTTCGGTGAAAACCCGCCGCTTCTCGGCATCGTCACGAAGGTCCATCGTCGTGCTGATCGTATAGGTGCGCTGCGCCGCTTCCTGATTGGTTACCGACACGGAGACCGTTTCATCGCGACCGTTCGGCTCGAGTGGGTAGGCTGGGAAGATCACCGAGTTATCTACCCCGCCCTCCCCGGTCTGGGCTGCCTGGGGATTGTCAGCATAAGCGCCCCCGTAGAGCGACGCCAAGGACAGCGCTACAGCGGTCATAGCAGTGGTGCCAAGATATTTGCGACGAAACATACGAGCTTCCTATTGTTGGGCTTATTGGTAAGCAGGAGGTGCGTTTCCTTGCGTATCGCGCTTTTTCCTTGAGGTGTACGACCTCAGGACCAAGGGCCCCAGGGTCGGAAGTCAGTGGCGGAGGGATTTGACTCGTAGCTGCAGATAACCGCAGCAGGCAATGTCCGCTGTCCTCCCGGTGCAGAGTGGCTGCCAGGGAAAGGCCAAGGACATCCAGGGGAAGGAGGAACATCGCCCACGATCGTGCGCGCATGGACAGCTGGAAGCATTAGGGATACCTCTTAGCTCTGAGACAGCGCTTTCTTTGCGATCCATAACACCGCAAGGCAGAGTCTGCTGCCGCCATTTTGTTGTTTTTATCGATTGCCATCAGGGCCACCCAACGCGGGCAGGAGAGTAAGCTTGCGCCCAAGTCAATGCCAATGGGATAGCGCAACCCTAGTGCCTGAAGTTTTGTTTGACAAGCGGCTTATTCCATAAAGTTCGCCCAGGTAAAACGATTCATCTAGATTTCCCGGCAATCGCATGAACCCCTTTCTCCCGTCTCCCAAGAATGGAGAGGGGCCGGGGAGAGGCCGTGAATGGCTGCATCCACCCCATCATGCGATTGCCTCGTCTAGATTTCCTTGCACAAAGCTCAATGAATAAGATAACGTTACCAAGAGAAAGTCGGCAGTCACCTACGGTCATTGGGCTTGATTCTTCTTAGCTATTTAGCTATCTGTTCGTTTCGGAGCGACAACGCCCCCCGGATGACAAGAGACAAAAACAACAAAATCACGGTGACAGATGGTTGTGCGGCGAATTCAGACCCCACAAAGACAGCGCTGCCTCCGAATTAAGGTATCCTATGCTTCCCCGACAAGGCTTCAGTGCCTATGGGTGTCGCTGCTTGCGGCACATTCACGGCTCGTCAGGCGCTCTGCCCACGCCCTGCTGCCGCCCTCTTCGTCTCCCACGGGAAACTCGACGAACATGTCATCTTCCAGGCACTCGCGCTCTATCAGCCGAATGACAGCGCGACCTACCTACCACGCGGAGCGGCTCACGAGTGGCAAGGACGGCCGCCTCACCGTTCAGGTCAAGGGCACCCAGAACGTGGACGTGAAGGGCTACCTGGCCGCCTGGGTTCCGGACACCCAGGCCCAGGAGTGAGAGTGAGCCTGCTCGTCACCGAGCGGTTCGCTTTAACGGGGGCGGCCCGCCAGCGGGTCGCCCCTCCGACCGAAATTCCGATCCGCACCGTTTCGAGACGGCTTTACGCATGTTGAATGATCTGATTGGGCACCGGATAGCCGCCGCGACGCTACCCAGAGCGCTCAGCATGATTCTGCTGACAGTTGCCTCGATCCAGGCGGTGGGGATCGCCAAAACGCTCTTTTGGCCTGAGTCATCGGCCTCCGCGGCGCCGGTCAAGCCACGAGAGGCAACGCCGGGCGATACGCCGATGCTGGATCTCAAGGCGATCCAGCAGGCGGAACTGTTCGGCTCGCTTGCAGAGGAGCCGGCCCAAAAGGCGCTTGCGACGCAGGTGAAAAGCCGTCTGAGCGTCAAGCTGCTGGGCGTCGTCAAGGCCCCCCAGGGGAGCACTTCCGTGGCCATCCTCGCAGAAGCCGGTCGGCAGCGAGCCTATGCCGTCGGCGACAGACTGTCAGGCAACGGCGACGCCAGGCTGATCGAAATCCTGGCGGACCGGGTGGTGTTCGAGGTGTCCGGTCAGCAGCAATACGTCGAGCTGGAAAAGCCCGCCCTGAATGACACAAAGGTCTCCATCGCCGCCACGGCGCCGCTCCAGACGAGCCGATCGCCACGGCCTAGCGGAGCCGGCGCGGTCGGCGAAGCGGATTCGAGTCGCCGTGCGCCGGGGCGAACGGACCCGGGCTATCAAAATTGATCCATGAGCTGTCTTTTGAAGAGGTACGGAACCGGATGACCCTCCGCCGATCAGCCAGCCGCCTCGTTGCGCTCGCCTTGCTGGCAGGGCTGGCGACTGGCTGCACCCCCTTCGGAAAAAACCTGCGTTCCGCGTCGTCCCCAGGAGAATCACGGGAGCAGTTGCTCTACGACGAGAGCATGGAGCTCATCCAGTCCCGTCAACATGAGGCGGCGGCAGCCCGGCTGGTCGAGCTGCTGCGCTCCAATCCGCAGGGCAGGCAGCGCATCGAGGCGGCTCTGGCCCTTGCCTACAGCCAGCTGCAGCTCGACCGGCCGAAGGAAGCAGCCCAGATAGTGACTCAGGTGATCGAGGAAAATGCCGAAACAGAGCGTATGGACTATGCGCTCTATCTGCGCGCCAATGCATTGCTGGCCCTCAGCCCCGCCCCCTCGGCCGCGCAGGTTCGTCAGGCAGCAGAGGATCTCGAGCGCCTGAGACAACGCTACTCCGACAGCCAATACGCCGAACGCGCCAAGGAAACGCTGGCCAAGGTCGAGGAACGCCTGGCGGACAACGAACTACAGGCCGCCAGGCTCCAATGGCAGCGCGATCAGCCCGTGGCGGCGCTGAACCGCTGTCGCTACATCATCGAGCGCTATCCCGATAGCGCCGCCGTCGGCGGCGCGCTGGAGATGATGGTTGGCGCCTATCGAAAACTCGGCCTGAATGAGCTAGCCGACAGTACCAGGGCGATACGCAAAGGCAGCGTGCCACCCTAGCCTTGGACTCCGCCTCGCTTTCCTGAGAAATATTACGGATGGATCCGTTTAACGTGAAATTTCATAGTTTGCCGAATAAACGGATACAGCCGTGCATTATAAATACCCATTTACTTTTGACTTATCTGCCTCAGTATCCTCTCGATACGCAGATGCAGTGGTTACCCAGTCGATGGGGTGTGAAAGCCGGGCAGAGTCCTTCTCTGACCTACACCAGCCGACGTATGCAGGCAGATCAGGAAAACTGTCTATCAAGACGCTTGTGGCGTCATTACTGTTCACTTCGTGGCTGCTGGCATGCCCGGCCGGGGCCGACGACTACAGCCTCGACATGCGCGACACCGATATTTCGGAGTTCATCGCCAGCATCGGAAAGCTCACGGGCAAAACCATCGTCATGGACCCGCGCGTCAAGGGAAAGGTCAGCATCAGCACTCCGAAATCGGTGACGAAAGAGGAGCTCTACGAAATCTTTCTGGTGCAGCTCGGCGTCAATGGATACTCCGTCATCAATGTGGGAAAAGACATTCTGAAGGTGATTCCCCAGCAAGGCGCGAAACTGGAAGGGATCGAAGTTCAGGGTGGCAACAATTCCCCGACGCATACCAGTGAAAGAATCGTCACCCGGGTAGTTCAGGTGCAAAACGTCGACGTAGCCGCCCTGGTGCCCATCCTGCGTCCGCTGGTGGATAACCAGAGCGGTATCATCACACCCTACCCCGCCTCCAACGTCATTCTGATCACCGACCGCGAGGCCAATGTTCGGCGGCTATTGGAGGTCATCGAGCGGGTGGACAAGGCCGATAGCGACGATACCGAGATCATCTGGCTACAGAACGCCTCCGCGCCGGAAGTGAGCGAAACCCTGACGGCATTGATCCGCGAGCAGACCAAGGGCAGCGAAGGCTCGCGCCTGATGCCCATCATCAAGGCGGACGATCGGACCAACAGCCTGTTGATCCGGGCCGACAAGGCGAATCGCGAGTATCTCCGCCAGGTCATCGGGCAACTCGACAGCGAGGTCCAGACCGACAACAACACCCGGGTCCACTACCTCAAATACGCCAAGGCCGAGGACCTGGCGGAGGTGCTGGAAAAGATCAGCGGCACCATCAGCGAAGAGGAGGGCAAGGCCCCCCCGGAATCCGCCGGGACCAATCAGGACGCCATCCATATCAAGGCCCACGAGGCGACCAACAGCATCGTCATGTCGGGCAGCCCGAGGATCATTCGCGACCTCGGGCAATTGATCGAGCAACTCGATATCCGCCGCGCGCAAGTCCTGGTGGAAGCGATCATCGTCGAGATGGGGGAAGATCGGGCCAAGGAAGTGGGCGTCCAGTGGCTGCTCGCGGATCGCAACGGCAGCGGACGGGCACTGGCCGGAACCAACTTCACCAATCTCGGCAATGGCCTCAACGGGATATTGGACGCCACCTCCGATGGCGAGCAGTCGGTGGCAGGCGCACTGAGAAACGTCGGCGGCCTGACTGCCGGCGTGGGGCGCCTCAGCGGTTCGGGCCTGAATTTCGCCGTGCTCTTGAAGGCGCTGCAGGACGATACGAAATCGAACATTCTCTCCACCCCCAGCCTGCTGACCCTGGACAACCAGGCGGCCTCCATACTGGTGGGCCAGGAAATACCCGTGTCCACGGGTTCGACGCTCAGTAACGACAACGACGCGAACAACCAATTTCGGACGATCGAGCGCAAGGACGTCGGCGTCAAGCTGCTCATCACCCCGCAGATCAACGAGGGCGGTGCCGTGCAACTGCAGATCGAACAGGAAGTCTCCTCGGTGGGCGAGCAGGTTGGCGATGACGGCGTCAGCTTCAACAAGCGTCAGATCAAAACCGCCGTCCTGGTCGATAACGGTGCGACCATCGTCCTGGGCGGATTGATCGACGACGACATCCGCGAGGGGGGATCGAAGGTGCCCGGGCTGGGCAGCTTGCCGGTGGTGGGTCGCCTATTCCGCTCGGACGTCAGTCGGATTACCCGTCGCAATCTGATGGTCTTCATACGCCCCACCATCATTCGCGACCAGGAGATGCTGACCTCGGTCAGCAAGGCCAAATATGGTTTCATTCGGGACCGGCAATTGATAGACAAGGACAGCGCCGTGGAGCTGTTTCCGGAAGAGAGACCGGCGGTCCTGCCCGAGTGGACGGGGCTTGGCCCCACGTCGATCAACGTTCTGCCGCCCAAGAAGTAAGCCGAGATGGCCGATTCAGTGTTTCCCGATGAAGAAGTCCGGGCGGGTGCCACGCCCCCTCCTCAGCGGCTGCCGTTCAGCTTCGCCGACCGCTATCGGCTGGTTGTCGAGCCCGAGACGAATCGATTGAGGTGTTACCACATCGAGCAGACGCCTCTCGAGGCGATCCTCGAGGCCAGGCGTTTCCTCGATGCGGAATTCGAGCTGGTGCTGGTCACGGCCGAGCAGCTGGAGCGGCGCCTGGGAGCGCTCTACCAGCAGAGCGGTCAGGCCGATATGCAGCTGATCGAGAAGATCGGCGACGACGACGATCTGTTCGAGCTGATCGATGAACTGCCGGAGAGCGAAGACCTGCTCGCCGCCGAGGGCGATGCGCCGATCATTCGCCTGATCAATGCGATGTTGACCGAGGCGATCAAGGAAGGCGCATCCGATATCCATATCGAGCCCTACGAAAAGCGTCTGTCGGTGCGCTTTCGCATCGATGGCGTGCTGCGCGAGATACTGTCGCCCAACTACAAGCTGGCCACCCTGCTGACCTCGCGCATCAAGGTCATGGCCAAGCTCGACATCGCCGAAAAGCGCGTGCCGCAGGACGGCCGCACGGCGCTGCGCATCGGCGGCCGCGCCCTCGACGTGCGGGTTTCCACCCTGCCGTCCAGCTACGGCGAGCGCGTGGTGATGCGCCTCCTGGACAAGCAGACGGCACGCCTCAGCCTCAGCGACCTCGGCATGCCCGAGAACGCCCACCGGACCTTCGAGCGCCTGTTGCTGCAGCCCAACGGCGTCATCCTGGTCACCGGCCCCACCGGCTCGGGCAAGACCACCACGCTCTACGCCGGCCTCGGCATGCTCAACAACAGCTCGCGCAACATCCTCACCGTGGAAGATCCCGTCGAATACGCCATCGAGGGCGTGGGACAGACGCAGGTGAATACCCGCGCCGGGATGACCTTCGCCAAGGGGCTGCGGGCGATGCTGCGCCAGGACCCGGACGTGCTGATGATCGGCGAGATCCGCGATGCGGAAACCGCCGAGGTGGCGATCCAGGCCAGTCTGACCGGCCACCTGGTGCTGTCGACCCTGCACACCAACAGCGCGGCCGGCGCGATCACGCGCCTGCGCGACATCGGCATCGACTCCTATCTGGTGGCGTCCAGCCTGAAAGGCGTGCTGGCCCAGCGGCTGGTGCGGCGACTCTGCCAGCACTGCCGCGAACCGGCGCGGATCACCGAGGAGGAAGCGCAGTGGCTCAACAAGCCCGAACTGGCGGGAACGGATGGCTATCGCAGCCGCGGCTGCGAGCAGTGCAACCAGACCGGCTATCGCGGCCGGGTCGGCATCTATGAGCTGGCGGTGGTGGACGCCGGACTGGCGACACTGATCAACCAGCGGGCCGGAGAGATGGAGATGCAGCAATACTTGAGTAGCAAGATGAATTCCCTGATGGACGAGGCGCGCCTTCTCGTTACCTGCGGCATGACGAGCGTCGACGAAGTGCTGCGCATCATTCGCAGCGATTGAACGCCATGGCCGCCTTCAGCTACCGCGCACTGACTACCGACGGCAAGACCAAAAACGGCCTGATCGAAGCCGACTCGCCGCGCCATGCCCGCGCCATGCTGCGCGAACGGGGCCTGCTGCCCACCGCCGTGGAGGCGGCCGGCCCGGCTCGCGCTGCCAGGACCGGCAAATTCCGCCTGGTCCGGCCGCTGCCGGCGCGCGACGTCGCGCTGCTGACCCGGCAACTGGCGACCCTGATCGACTCCGGCCTGCCGCTGGAAGAGGCGCTCTATGCCATAACCCGGCAAACCAACAATGCCTTGTTGAAGGCGACCGTGCTGTCCGTGCGGGCACGGATTCTGGAAGGCCACAGCCTCGCCTCGGCACTCTCGGAATACCCGCGCAGCTTCAACGAGCTGTATCGGGCGATGATCACCGCCGGCGAGGAATCGGGGCACCTGAGCGGCGTGCTCCTGCGCCTGGCGGAATATGGCGAGAGGCTGCAGAAGATCCGCAGCAAGGTGCAGGTGGCGCTGATCTATCCGGTGTTTCTGACGCTGGTGGCGCTGGGGGTCATCATCCTGCTGATGACCTACGTGGTGCCCAAGGTGGTGGAACAGTTCACCCATGCCGAACAGACGCTGCCGCTCCTGACCCGCTACCTGATCCTGATCAGCGATGTCCTGCAGCAATACGGCCTGCACATGCTCGCGGCGCTGGCGGGCCTCGCGCTGCTGGCGCGCTGGTGGCTGCACGATGTCGGGCGACGCACCCGCTGGCACAAGGCGCAGCTGCGCCTGCCGCTGGTCAGCACCTTCGTCCTCGGCCAGCAATCGCTGCAGTTCGCCCGGACCCTGGCGATCCTGGTCGGCAGCGGCATCGACCTGCTGCACAGCCTGAAGGTGTCCGCCGGGCCGATGACCAACCTCCATCTGAAGCAGGCGGTGGTCAACACCGGCGACCTGGTGCGGGAAGGCTGCTCGCTGTCCCGCGCCCTCGAACAGTCCGGCCCCTTCCCGCCGCTGCTGGTGTACATGATCGCCAACGGCGAGCGCAGCGGCGAGCTGGAGAAGATGCTGGACAAGGCGGCCGAGAACCAGGAGGCGGAGTTCGAAAGCCGTGTCGCCTGGCTGCTCGGGCTGTTCGAACCCGCCCTGATCCTGGCCATGGGCGGCATCGTGCTGTGCATCGTCCTGGCCATTCTCATGCCGATCCTGGAACTCAACAACCTGACCTCGTTTTGAAGGAGATACGCTCTTGAAAGCAACGATCCGAACGCACCGGCAACAGGGCTTCACACTGCTGGAAATCATGGTGGTGCTGGTGATTCTGGGCCTCCTGGTGGCGCTGGTGGCGCCGAATGTCCTGCAGAACCAGGACAGGGCAATGGTCGAAAAGGCCAAGGCCGACGTCGCCCTGCTGGAGCAGGCGCTGGACATGTACAAGCTGGACAACTTCCAGTACCCCACCACCAACCAGGGGCTGGAGGCGCTGGTGACGAAACCGGAAATCGACCCGCAGCCCAAGCGCTACAACAGCAACGGCTACATCAAGCGCCTGCCCCAGGACCCCTGGGGCAATCCCTACCAGTACCTGCAGCCGGGCACGAAGAAGGCGTTCGACGTCTACTCGCTGGGCGCGGATGGCGAGATGGGGGGAGAAGGGCTTGCAGCCGATATCGGCAACTAGCCCTGTCCGCGGCTTCACCCTGCTGGAAGTGATGCTGGTGATGGCGATTCTGGGCATGCTGGCGGTCACCGTCTCCCTGGCGCTGCCGGAGTCGTCCCAGCAACGCCTGGAAAGCGAGGCGCGCCGCCTGAAGGCGCAGATCGGTCTGGCGGCGGAACAGGCCATCTACCGCAATCGCGACCATGGCTTGTGGCTGGGCGAGGCCGGCTATCGCTTCTATCGACGCGAGAAGGCGCGCTGGCTGCCCGTGGACACCGATTCGCGGCTGGCGGCCCTGGCGCTGAACGAGGGGACTACGCTGCGACTGCGCATGGCGGGACAACCGGTCGACACGAGCGGGAAGGCGCGCGAGCCGCAGATCCTCATCGCCAGCGACGGCCAGATCAGCGAGTTCGAATTGACCCTCGGCCATCCCGGCGCGCAATGGCCGCAGGTGATCCGCGCCAGTTTCGCGGGCGATCTGCGGCTGGTGCAGGCGGAGCGGCCGTGAATCCGTCGCGACAGCGCGGCCTCACGCTGCTGGAGGTGCTGGTGGCGCTCTCCATCTTCGCCCTGGCCGCCGGCGCCCTGCTCAAGATCGTCGGCGAGCACGGACGGCATGCCGGGCAGCTCGAACTCCGCTACTTCGCCCAGCTGGCGGGCCAGAACCACCTGGCGAGTCTGCATCTGCAGCCGGCCTGGCCAGCCACCGGCAAGCGCACCCGGAAGGTCGAGCTGGCGGGGTACAGGTTCACCCTCACCGAACAGGTGGAGGGAACCGACAATCCCGATATTCGTCGGGTGACGGCCCGGACGACGGGCGATGACGGCCGGCTGCTGAGCGAATTGCAAGCCTTCATGGGAGCGACGCCGTGAAGGGCAGTGGCGGCTTCACCCTGCTCGAAGTGCTGGTGGCAATGGCCCTGCTGGCACTGCTCGGGCTCGCCGCGGCGCTGACGCTCAACAGCGGTCTGCGCAGCCAGCAGGTGGTGGGCGAAAGCATCGAGTCGCTGCAGCGCCTGCAGCTGGCCCAGCAGCTGCTGCGCCGGGATCTGGAACAGCTGGTCGTCCGCCAGGGACGGAACGAACGGGGCGACGTTCGGGCCCAGGTGCTGGTGGCTCCTGCCGACGGCGATCCGCAAGGGGTGCTCCTGGATTTCTACAAGACCGGCCGGCGCATCCTGTCCCGCTCGTCGCCGGGGTCCAGCCTCGAGCGCGTGCGCTATCGCCTGCGCGACGGCCGTCTGATTCGCGAAAGCTCGCCCCTGATCGACACCCCGGTGGGCACGCAATGGCACAGCGCCACGCTGCTGGAAGCGGTGGAGGGCATCGACCTGCGCTTTTTCCACAACCGCACCTGGAGCGACCAATGGCCGCCGGTGCGCGACGCGGCGGGCCAGGCTTCGCCCGCGATGCTCCCCCAAGCGCTGGAGCTGACCATCGAAACCGACCGCTATGGAGCGGTGGCGCAGATCGTGCTGCTGCCGAGCGTCCCATGAAGGGCTCGGCAATGGCGGCCAGGCGGCATGGCCGCGGCATGGCGCTGATGGTCGTATTGCTGGTGGTGGCCCTGATCTCCCTCATCGCGACCCACCTGGGATCGCTGGTCCAGCTCAACATCCAGCAGGCGGCCAACCGCGAGCAGTATCAGCAGGCCTACTGGTTCGCCCTGGGTGGCGAGAGGCTGGCGCGCAAACTGCTGGAATCGGCCCTCAAGACCGACAAGCTCACCCACCCGCGGCAGGCCTGGGCCGATCCGCGGCTCAGCTACCCGATCGACGGCGGCGTCATCAGAATCCGCATCCAGGACCAGAACGCCTGCTTCAATCTCAATGCCCTGACCACGCTGAACACGCCCCAGGACGCCTCCCAGACCAAGGAACCGCTGCTCTTGCGCCAGTTCGTCCGCCTGCTGGTGGAACTGGGGGCCGACGAGTCGCAGACGGCGCAACTGGTCGAGCCACTGCGCGACTGGCTCGACAACGACACCCTGCCGACCGGAGTCAAGGGGGCCGAAGACCTGTTCTATACCGGCCTGGAGCCGGCCTATCTGCCGGCGAACGGTCCGTTGGCGGACCCGACGGAGCTTCATTTCATCGATGGCTTCCGGCAGTTGGCCGCCAAGGCTCGGGACGACGAAAAGGGTTTTCTGCACAGGCTTCGTCCTTATCTGTGCGCCCTGCCCGGCACCAAGCTGCTGGTCAACGTGAATAGCCTCGGCCCGGAGCAGGCGCCGCTCCTGTCGGCCCTGTTCGAGGGACAGGTCCCCTTCGGCCTGCTGACGCAATGGTTGAGCGAACGGCCCGCGGAAGGCTTTCGCAGTGTGGACGAGTTCTGGGCGCTGCTGACCCAGAGCGGCGACGACACGCTCTCCACCGACGTCGACGCGGCCGTCAAGACGCAGCTCAAGGTCTCCTCCGAATTCTTTCTGGCCCGGATCGAGGTCGACTACCACGACGCGAATCTGGTGCTGCTATCGCGCATCCAGATGCGCAACGGCACCTCCGCCGTGTACCAACGCCATTATGGAGCGCTCGATGAATGAATTTCTGCTGGTGAGTCTCGGGCCGCGGCCCGAGGCGCCCGTCGAGTGGCTGGTCTGGAACCCGGACGAGGCCCGCTGCGTCGACGCCGGACGGCTCGCCCATGCCGACGAGCTTCCCCAGCTGGCGCAACTGGCCCGTACTCATCCCTGTTATGCGCTGCTGCCCCAGGAGCAGGTGCTGGTGACCGAAGTCCGGCTGCCCAACGCCAGCCGCGCCGCCCGGCGGACGATACCCTACCAGCTCGAAGAACAACTCTGCGACGACCCGGCCCTGCTGCATTTCGCGGTGGGCAGTCCGCGCGCGGACCACCGCTACCCGGTGGCGATCGTCGCGCGCACGCTGATCGAGTCCTGGCGCGACCGCTTGCGCGCGGCATCGATCCCGGCCAGGGCGCTGTTCGCCGATGCCCAGAGCCTGCGCGGTGACCCGGAGCGACTGATCGCGACGCCCCTGGGCGAGCGCCTGCTGATCAACGGCGCCGGACTGGCCGGCCTGGCGTTCGCCAGCGCGGAACTGGCGAGCTGGCGACCGCTCCTGGAGCGGCACGGCGCCCTGGAAACACTGCCCGCCGCGCCGGACGACCCGCCACTGGCGGCGCTGGCCGCGCGCCTGTCGCCCGAGCAGGCCATCGACCTGCTGCAGGGCGAGTACCGGCTGCAGGATGCGCCCGGAACACGGCTGCGTCAGCTGAGGATTCCCGCGGTGCTGGGCCTGCTGGCGCTGATCCTGGGCTTCGCCGCCCTGGGCCTCGAAAACCATCGGCTGGCCCGCCAGAAGGAAGCGCTCGACAAGCAGGTCGTCGAGCTGTTCCGCGAGGCCTTTCCGGAGGTGCAGCGAATCGTCGATCCGCGGACCCAGCTGGAGCAGCGGCTCGACGAACTGCGTCAACGCCGGCAGGGCTCGCGCTTTCTGCGCCTGCTGGAAAAGAGCGTCCCGGCCTTTCGCCAGCACGGCGCCGTCAAGGTGACCGGCATGCGCTATGCGGAAGACGACCGGCGCCTGGAGCTGGAACTGCAGGCGGCCGAACAGCCCGCCCTCGAGCGCTTCGCCGCCGCGCTGGAACAGAACGGACTGCGGGCCCGGCTCGGCGAGGTGCAGAAGCGCCAGCAAGACACCAGCGCCCAGATGGCCGTAGAGGGAATCGAGTAGATGATCAAAGCCTGGATACAAGAGCTGAGTGACCGGGAAAGACTGCTTCTTGCAGGAGGCGCGCTGCTGGCTTTCGCCACGCTGCTCTACCTGCTCGCCTGGCGCCCCATGGCGGCGGAGCGGTCGCGCCTGCAGGAACAGGTAGACCGCAAGCAGGCCCTGGTCGTCTGGATGAGCGCCGCGAGCGAAGAGGCGAAACGTCTGCAGCCGTCCGGCACGCTGTCGGCGCCGGGCGACAAGCCCCTCGAACAGCTGCTGGCGGATCAGGCCTCCCGCCTGCAGCTCAAGGTGGCACAGGTCACGTCCGGCGGCGCCGGCGAGGTCACGCTCGCCCTCGACAACGCCGACTTCAACCGGCTGCTGCAACTGCTGGAGCAGTCGAGCCGGGACGGCATCCGGCTGCTCAAGGCCGACCTGCGCAGTGCCGCCGCGCCCGGCCGGGTGGGCGCGCAGCTGACGTTTTCGAAGTAGCGCCCCGACCGTTCGCCTCTCAGCCTAGCGCCTTCTCGAACACCTTCGACTGCCGCTGGTAGTTGTACAGCGAGGCGCGCGCCGCCGGCAGGCGCTCGACGCCGCTGGGCTGGAAGCCGCGCTCGCGGAACCAGTGGGCGGTGCGGGTGGTGAGCACGAACAGGGTCTTCAGGCCGAGCGCGCGGGCGCGCGCCTCGATGCGCTCGAGCAGCTCGTCGCCGCGCCCGCCGTGGCGGTAGTCGGGGCTCACCGCCAGGCAGGCCAGTTCGCCGGCCTCGGAGTCGGCGATCGGATAGAGCGCGGCGCAGGCGATGATCAGCCCGTCGCGCTCGACGATGCTGAACTGGCCGATCTCGCGCTCCAGCACCTCGCGCGAGCGGCGCACCAGGATGCCCTGCTCCTCCAGCGGGCTGATCAGCTCGAGCAGCCCGCCGACGTCCTCGATGGTCGCCTCGCGCAGCTTCTCGAACTGCTCCTGGGTGACCAGGGTGCCGCCGCCTTCGCGGGTGAACAGCTCGGTGAGCAGCGCGCCGTCCTCGGCATAGCTGACCATGTGGCTGCGCGGCACGCCGGCGCGGCAGGCCTGGGCGGCGGCGTCGAGCAGCTCGCCCTGGTAGTCGCCGCCCAGGCGCGCGAGGTGCGCCGGCACCTGCTGCGGACGCAGCTCGCGGATCAAGGCGCCGTGCTCGTCGAGCAGGCCCGGCTCGGCGCCGAACAGCAGCAGCTTGTCGGCCTTCAGGTCGATGGCCGCACGGGTCGCCACGTCCTCGCAGGCGAGGTTGAAGATCTCCCCGGTGGGCGAATAGCCCAAAGGCGAAAGCAGCACGATGGCGCGCTCGTCGAGCTGGCGACCGATGCCCTTGCGGTCGATGCGCCGCACTTCGCCGGTGTGCAGGTAGTCGACGCCGTCGACCACGCCGATCGGCCGGGCGGTGACGAAGTTGCCGCCGACCAGCCGCAGCCGGGCGCCCTGCATCGGCGAGGCGGCCATGTCCATCGACAGGCGCGCCTCGATGGCCAGGCGCAGGCTGCCGACCGCATCGATCACACACTCCAGGGTCGGTGCGTCGGTGATCCGCAGACCGCGGTGGTAGCGCGGCGTCAGCCCGCGGGCGGCCAGACGCGCCTCGATCTGCGGGCGCGAGCCGTGCACCAGCACCAGGCGTACGCCGAGGCTGTGCAGCAGCACCAGGTCGTGAACGATGTTGCCGAAGTTGGGATGCTCGATGCCCTCGCCCGGCAGCATGACCACGAAGGTGCGCTCGCGGTGGGCGTTGATGTAGGGCGAAGCGTGGCGAAGCCAGTTGACGTAGTCGCGCATGGAAAACCTGTCGATGGAAAACGCGTATCTGCGGTCGTGTGGGGGAGCGAGGCAATGATGTCCGATCAGTTCGAGTCGCGAATGAATTCGCTCCTACAGGGCAGGAACGGGGTCGAGGCAATAATGTCCGATCAGTTGGCGCAGCAGCTGCACGGTCGGCTCGACCCGCGCCAGCTCCAGGTATTCGTCGGGCTGGTGGGCGCAGGCGATGTCGCCGGGGCCGAGGACGATGGTCTCGCAGCCGAGCTGCTGCAGGTAGGGCGCCTCGGTGCCGAAGGCCACCGCCTCCGCCCGATGCCCGGTGAGGCGCTCGGCCAGGCGCACCAGCTCGCTGCCGGCAGCCTCCTCGAAGGGCGGCACGCCGGGGAACAGCGGGGCGTAGTCGATGCGCACGCCGCGCCGCTCGGCCAGCGGCTGCAATTTGCCGCGGATCGCCGCGCGCAGCTGCTCGGGGTCCATGCCCGGCAGCGGGCGCAGGTCGAACTCCAGGGCGCACTGGCCGCAGATGCGGTTGGGATTGTCGCCGCCGTGGATGCAGCCGAGGTTGAGGGTCGGCTGCGGCACGTTGAACAGCGGGTTGCGGAATTCGCGCTGCCACTGGCCGCGCAGCTCGAGCAGCTCCCCGATGGCCTCGTGCATCGCCTCCAGGGCGCTGTTGCCGAGGCTGGGGTCGGAGGAATGGCCGCTTCTTCCCTGGATGTCGATGCGCTCCATCATCACCCCCTTGTGCAGGCGGATGGGTTTGAGGCCGGTCGGCTCACCGATCAGCGCGGCCCGTCCCAGCGGCCGGCCGGCGGCGGCCAGGGCGCGGGCGCCGCTCATCGAGCTTTCCTCGTCGCAGGTGGCGAGGATCAACAGCGGCTGGCGGAACGGCTGATCCAGCAGCGGGCGCACCGCCTCGATCACCAGCGGGAAGAAGCCCTTCATGTCGCACGCGCCGAGGCCGTACCAGCGGTCGTCGGCCTCGCGCAGGATCAGCGGATCGCTCTGCCACAGCGCGGCGTCGAAGGGCACGGTGTCGCTGTGCCCGGCCAGCACCAGGCCGCCTGGGCCGCTGCCGCAGGTGGCGAGCAGGTTGGCCTTGCCGGGGGCGATGTCCTGGATCTCGCAGGCGAAGCCGAGGTCGCCGAGCCAGCTCGCCAGGCGCTCGATCAGCGGACGGTTGGGCAGGTCCAGGGAAGCCTGGGTGCAGCTCACCGAGGGCAGGGCGATCAGCTCGGCGAACTGCTGCTTGAGACTGGGAAGGGGCATGGCAGGCACTCGGAAGACGGTGCCCTGCATGATAGGTCGCATGGAGCGCGGGGGAAACCAGCCCTCTCCCCCGGCCCCTCGCCCCTGCATGGGCGAGGGGCCGGGGAGTCTCGGTCAGACGAAGATCGCCTTGAGCACGGTGAAGAACACGATCGACAGGATCGCGCCGGCCGGCAGGGTGATGATCCACGACACGAAGATCGAGCCGATCACGCCGAGGTTCAGCGCGCCGATGCCGCGGGCGATGCCGATGCCCAGCACGGCGCCGACCAGGGTGTGGGTGGTGGACACCGGCAGGCCGATGGCCGAGGCGCCGACCACCGTTGAGGCGGTGGCCAGCTCGGCGGCGAAGCCGCGGCTGGGGGTCAGCTCGGTGATTTCCTTGCCGATGGTGGCGATCACCTTGTAGCCGTAGGTGGCCAGGCCGATGACGATGCCGACGGCGCCGAGCAGCAGCACCCAGCCCGGCACCGCCGACTTGGCGCCGACCGCCATGTCGCCGCCGGACTGGATCACGCCGACGATACCCGCCAGCGGGCCGACCGCGTTGGCCACGTCGTTGGCGCCGTGGGCGAAGGCCATGGAGCAGGCGGTGAACACCATCAGCACGGCGAACACCTTCTCCACGCTGGCGTAGTGGAAGCCCTTGTCCGCCTCGGCATCGACCTGGATGCGGCTGAGGATGGCCATGCCCAGCAGCATCACCAGCACGCCGATGCCGATCGCCAGCAGGGTGCCTTGGTTGCCGGAGAGGTGCAGGCCGACATGCTTGAGGCCCTTGGTCACGGTCATCAGGGCGACCATGAAGCCGGTGAGGAACATGTAGACGGGCACGAAGCGCTTGGCGTTGCGGAACGGCTCATCGGTGTCGATGATCAGCTTCTGCACGCTCATGAACAGGCCGAAGGCGACCAGGCCGGAGAGAAACGGCGTCACCACCCAGCTGGCGACGATCGGGCCGATGGCGCTCCACTGCACCGCGTCCATCGACACGCCGACCGCGGCGAAGCCGATCACCGCGCCGATGATGGAGTGGGTGGTGGATACCGGCCAGCCCTTGGCGGTGGCCACCAGCAGCCAGATACCGGCCGCCAGCAGCGCCGACATCATGCCCAGTACCATCAGGTCGGGGGAAATGACCTCGGCATCGACGATGCCGTTCTTGATGGTTTCGGTCACCTCGCCGCCGGCCAGGTAAGCGCCGCAGAACTCGAAGATCATGGCGATGAAGATCGCCTGCCGGATGGTCAGTGCGCGCGAGCCCACCGAAGTGCCCATGGCGTTGGCCACGTCGTTGGCGCCGACCCCCCAGGCCATGAAGAAACCGAATGCGCAGGCGAGCAGAAGCAGGACGAAGCCATGGTCCGCAATAAGAGACATGAGATTGAGTACCTTTGAAACGCAGAAAGACCTTGGCGCTTCAGCGCGCCAGCAGTTGCTCCAGACGGCCGCCGACACGCTCGGCCCGGTCGGCGACCTCGCCGATCCATTCGATGATGGTGTAGAGGAACATCACGTCGACCGGCGGCAACTCACCCTCCAGCTTGAACAGCGCGCGGCGCACCTCGATCTGCAGGCGGTCGGTGTCCTCCTCGATCGCCTCCAGCTCCTCGACCATGGCCACCACCAGGCTCGCCTCGCGACCGGCGAAACCGGCCTCGAGCAGATCGTCCAGCTCGTTCATCGCCTTCAGCGCCTGGGCGCTGGCATCCACGCAACGCTGCACGTAGGTCAGCATCAGCGGCTGCAGGGCGGGCGGAACGATCATCTGCCGGCCGAGGACCAGCCCGGCGATGTCCTTGGCACGGTTGGCGACTTTGTCCTGTACACTCAGCAGCTCGAGCAGATCCGAGCGCGGCACCGGCAGGAACAGGCTCTTGGGCAGGTGGATGCGCACGCTCTTCTTGAGCTGGTCGGCCTCCTTTTCCAGACGCACCATCTCCTGCTGCTCCTGTTCCACCCGGGCCCAGTCCTGAGCCATCACCGCCTCGAACAGCGGCACCAGGTGCGCGGCACACTCGTGCGCCTTGGCGATGTGCTGCTGCATCGGACCGATGGGCGAGCGGCCGAACAGACTGACGAAGGGATTGGTTGGCATAGGGTCGACCCCGTCTTCGAAAAGGCGGCAAGTATACGGAGCGTCCCGGACAGCCGCCAGAAAATGTCATATTCCTGAAACACCCCAATGATAGGCGCCTGAAGCCACCACCATGGTCAAAGAAACCGAAATCAAGCTGCGCGTCAGCCGCGCCACCCTCGCCGCCCTGCGCGAACATCCCCTGCTGAAGGCCCGCAGCGAAAGCGGCTGGCAGCGCCACGAGCTGTTCAACCAGTATTACGACACCCCGGCGCGGGACCTGGCCCGCGCGCGGGTCGCCCTGCGCCTGCGGCGCGACGGCGGGCAGTACATCCAGACCCTGAAGAGCCGCGGGCAGAGCGTCGCCGGGCTGTCCGAGCGCAACGAATGGGATTGGTACCTGGACCAACCCAGTCTGGACCCGGCACGGCTCGACGACCAGTGCTGGCCGGCGGAACTGGCCGGCCTGGACAAGACCCTCCTGCAGCCGATCTTCAGCACCGATTTCGTCCGCGAGAAGGCCGACCTGGTCTGGCAGCGCGACGAGCAGCGGATCGCCGTCGAGGCGGCGCTGGACCTCGGCAGGGTGGTCGCCGGCCCGTGCGCGGAGGAAATCTGCGAGCTGGAGCTGGAGCTGCGCGAAGGCGAGCCCGCCGCCCTCCTGGAGCTGGCCCTCGCCCTGGCCGCCGACCTGCCGCTGATGCCCTGCGACATCAGCAAGGCCGAGCGCGGCTACCGGCTGTTCGACCCGGCCAGCTACGCCCTTGCCCTGCCGGCGCCGGCCCCGGGCGCGGAGCTGCCGCTGGACGAAGCCTTAGCGCTCCTGGCCTGGCACCTGCTCGGCAGCAGCCAGCGGCTGGCCGAGCAGTACCGTTTCAGCGGTCACTGGAAGCTGCTGGAACAGTGGCTCGCCCAGTTGATCGACCTGCGCGCCCTGCTCGGCAGCCTCGGCCAGGCCGCCCCGCGGGCCAGCTCCAGCGGTCTGCGCGGCGCGCTGGACGCGCTGATCGAGGACTGGCGGCCGCAGCTGCTGGCCGGCCAGGACGACGAATCCGTGCGCCAGGCAGCCCCGGCCCGCTTCACCGCCGAACTGGAGCAGACCCGCTGGGGACTGTTCTCGCTGGAGGCCTCGCACTGGCTGCTGACCCGCGCCTGGATTGCCCGGCGCAGCGCCGCCGGCCAGCGCCAGGGCGCCGCACCGCTGGGCCGCTGGCTGGCGCATCTGCTGGCGGACGAGGCGCACGCCTTGCCGCTGGCGCGTTACCGCCTGCAGCCGGAAGGTCTAACGGAGCAACTTCCGCGTCTCGAGCGTATGTTAGTCTGGCTGCGCCTTGCCCGCGGCGTGCTGGAAATGCCCGAGCCAGACCGCCTGTACGGCGAATTGGCCAAGCTCGGCGAGCTGGCTGCCCGCCCGCTGGACGACGACCTGCGCGAGCGGCGCGCCGCCCAGGCGCAGACCGTGGCGACCCTGAAACCCTGGAAAGCGCTGCTGAAATAGGCTCCCGCCGGCAGGGCGAGCCCTGCCGCGCGACCCCGTCCGGACGCACGCAATGTTCAAGCTAAGTCTCAAAACGATCTTCGCCACCTGGCTGACCGGCCTGCTGGCGCTCCTGCCGCTGACCCTGACCCTGGTGCTGCTGGCCTGGATCATCAGCCTGCTGGACCGCCTGATCGGCCCCTCCACCCTCGCCGGGCAGATCTCCGCCGGCCTCGGCCAGTACTTCGTGAGCAATCCGTCGCTGGCCTACCTGTTCGGCGGCTTCGTACTGCTGGCCTGCCTCTATCCGCTGGGCCTGGCCGTGCAGTTGGGCCTGCGCGGGCCGCTGACCCGGCTGATCGACGTCACCCTGCGGCGCACTCCGCTGATCGGCCAGCTCTACAACCTGGCGGACCGCTTCGTCGCCCTGCTGGACAAGGACAAGAATCCCGACATCGGCGCCATGAGTCCGGTCTGGTGCTTCTTCGGCGGCGACGGCACCGCCGTGCTGGCGCTGCTGCCGAGCCCCACGCCGATCGAGATCGAGGGCCGCAGCTACCATGCCATCCTGGTGCCCACCGCGCCGATCCCGGTCGGCGGCGGGCTGCTCTACGTGCCGGTGGAGTGGGTGCGCCCGGCGCACATGGGGATCGACGAGCTGACCAGCATCTATGTCTCCATGGGCCTCACGCCGCCCCCGAAAGCCAGGACCAGGCGCGACCAGAGCCTCGACCTGGATCACGGAAAAGGCTTCTGAAGACGGCCGCCGCTTCGTCCCGGCGGCTCCATCGGGCATGCTGACGGCAGACGCAGAACCACCGAGACCCCGCATGCCTTCCATCGCTTCTTCCCCCGAGAACCGCTGGCTCGACCTGGGCGACCTGCTGCGCGCGCTGGTCGCCCAGGGCCGGATCGGCCAGGACAGCGCCGAGCAGTGCCTGGCGATCCGCCGCAGCGCGCAGGACAGCCAGCAGCATCCGCTGGAATTCCTCGCCGCCCAGCAGCTCGACGACCGCGCCCAGCCGGGGCGCAAGCTCGACTTGGAAAGTCTCACCCGGTGGCTGGCCGACTATGCCGGACAGCCCTACCTGCGCATCGACCCGCTGAAGATCGACGTCGCCGCGGTCACCCCGCTGATGTCCTACGCCTTCGCCCAGCGCCACAGGATCCTCGCCGTGGCGGTTGCCGCGGACGGCGTCACCGTCGCCAGCGCACAGCCGTTCGTCGGCAGCTGGGAAGCCAACCTGACCCACGTGCTCAAGCGGCCGATCCGCCGGGTGGTGGCCAATCCGGCGGAGATCCAGCGCTTCACCGTGGAGTTCTACCGTCTGGCCAGGTCGGTCAGCGGCGCCTCGGCCACGGAGCAGAAGATCAGCGGCGTCGGCAACTTCGAGCAGTTGCTCAAGCTCGGCGCGGCGGACCAGGAGCCGGACGCCAACGATGCGCACATCGTCACCATCGTCGACTGGCTGTTCCAATACGCCTTCCAGCAGCGCGCCAGCGACATCCACATCGAGCCGCGCCGCGAGCAGGGCAGCGTGCGCTTTCGCATCGACGGCGTGCTGCACAACGTCTACCAGTTCCCGCCGCAGGTGGCCATGGCGGTGGTCAGCCGGCTGAAGTCCCTCGGCCGGATGAACGTCGCCGAGAAGCGCAGGCCACAGGACGGCCGGGTCAAGACCAAGGCCCCGGACGGCGGCGAGATCGAGCTGCGCCTGTCCACCCTGCCGACCGCCTTCGGCGAGAAGCTGGTGATGCGCATCTTCGACCCCGAGGTGCTGCTCAAGAGCTTCGATGCCCTCGGCTTCTCCGCCGACGATCTGCGCCGCTGGCAGAGCATGACCGGCCAGCCCAACGGCATCATCCTGGTCACCGGGCCAACCGGCTCGGGCAAGACCACCACGCTCTACACCACGCTGAAACAATTGGCGACGCCGGAGGTCAACGTCTGCACCATCGAAGACCCCATCGAGATGATCGAGCCGGCGTTCAACCAGATGCAGGTGCAGCACAACATCGACCTGACCTTCGCCAGCGGCGTGCGCGCGCTGATGCGCCAGGACCCGGACATCATCATGGTCGGCGAGATCCGCGACCTGGAAACCGCCGAGATGGCCATCCAGGCGGCGCTCACCGGCCACCTGGTGCTCTCCACCCTGCACACCAACGACGCGCCCAGCGCCATCACCCGCCTGCTCGAGCTGGGCGTGCCCTACTACCTGATCAAGGCCACCCTGCTCGGGGTCATGGCCCAGCGCCTGGTACGCACCCTGTGCCCGCACTGCAAGGCGCCGGTCGAACTCGACGCGGCCGACTGGCAGACGCTGACCCGGCCCTGGAACGCCCCGCTGCCGAGCGGCGCGCACCGGGCGGTGGGCTGCCCGGAATGCCGCGACACCGGCTATCGCGGGCGGGCCGGGGTCTACGAGATCATGCTGCTGAACGATGCCCTCAAGCCGCTGATCGCTGCCGACACCGACCTGCTCGCCCTGCGCCGTGCCGCCTTCAAGGACGGCATGCGCAGCCTGCGCCTGTCCGGCGCCCTGAAGGTCGCCGCCGGATCGACCACCCTGGAGGAGGTCATGCGCGTCACCCCACAGAGCGAGCAGCGCTAACCCGGTAGGATTGCAGCCTCCGGCCTGCTGCCGTATACCACCCGTCCATCGCCAGGGAGTCCCCCATGCCAAGCCGTCGCCTCGCCAGCCCCCATCCCGGTCCCGCCCGTGCCGGCCTGCGGAGTCGCCGATGCTGCTGACCTTCCTGCAAGGACTGTCGCCCTGGCACTGGCTAAGCCTCGGCATCCTGCTGCTGATCGTGGAAGTCTTCGACGCCGGCGGCTACCTGCTGTGGCTGGCCCTGGTCGCCACCGGCCTCGCCCTGCTGCTGCAGGTCCTGCCCGACTTTTCCTGGAAGCTGCAACTGCTGCTGTTCGTCAGCCTGTCGACGCCGCTGCTGCTGCTCTGGAAGCGCTGGCGCCGCTACCTGCTGGACCGCTGATCCGATCGAGCGCACCCGCGCCCTGCGCCAGGGAACTCGACCCAGCCCGCAGTAATCTCATTTAGGCATCACTCTCTGGAGTTTCCCATGAAAAGCAAGCTCGCCGGCCTCGCCGTCACCCTGGCCATCCTCCCCTTCGGCGCCGTGCAGGCCGATGATGACTTCGTGCGCGACATCATCTCTTCCGGCCTGACCACCGCCTCGACCTACCTGACCTTCAAGGACGACAAGCTGATTGTCGCCGCCCAGGAGGATGCGGGCAGCTTCGTCGCCAGCGACGGCCAGATCCGCGGCCCCTATCTGGAAGCGGCGCTGCGGCAGCTACGCGAGACCAGCCCGCAGCTGCAGGCCAGCGACATGGAGCTGGCCAGCGCGATTCTCGCCAGCCAGAACGAAACCCCGGCGCGTTTCGGCAGCCACTGAAACCTGCCTGAGCGCCGGTAGCAGCCGGGCGTTACCTCTGCATGGCGATGGGCGCCCAGCTGTTACCCCTACTTGCCCTGTGGGTAGCAAATCTGGGTGGATCGGAAACAGAATTTCCCCTCAGCAGGCTCTACAGAAAACCACATTTTTACTAACTAACTGATTTAAAAGGATTTTATTTTTCTGGCACGGGTAATGCTCTATCTCATGCACAACAAAAATAAAAAACGGCATCTCTAAAGAACAACAACATGAAACGACTCTGACACAATAAAAATAAGCACGGCAGAGACGGCGCAAACTGATTTTTTTGGAGAGGATACGCGTTTCGGGGTCTAGTCCCCGCAGTCGGACAGAGAACAATAAAACTACCTTGAGGTAGCGCCCGGACTGACTGGATCACCTGGTGATCATCGCGATATCGGCGATCAAAGAAATACGTTTGCTCTTGGCCCGGCTGGGGCCGACTGAAGCATCTTCAGGGTGGCGGTCGACAAGAACAACAACAGATCGAGCACAAGAAGAACAAAGCACAAAGTCGATTTGGAGGGGAGCTCAGGCTCCCCTCCGTGCTTTGGCACGGTCTACTCCCGCAGCCTGCCGCCCGCCAGTTCCCCTTCCAGTTTCGCCAGCCGCTCCTCCAGCTCGGCGATGCGCGCCTCCAACGCCTCGATCCGCCCACTCGCCGCCCCGTCGCTACCCGTCGCCTGGGTCGCACGCACAGCCAGCAGCTCCTCCAGATCCTCCGGCGTGCCCAGCTGGTGCATGTAGCGTTCCTCGCGCTGCCCCGACTGGCGCGGCAGTCGGCAGACCAGCTCACGACCGATCAGTCGCTCCAGCTGGTGCTGCAGGTCTGCGCCGTCGTCGAAGTCGTGCAGGCGGGCGCTGCGGGTCAGCAGCTCGTTGACGGTCTGCGGGCCGCGCAGCAGCAGCAGCCCGATCAGCACCAGCTGCGGCGGCGTGAGTTGCAGGGCCTTGTCGAGGCGGTGCTCCCAGCGGTCCGCCCGGCTGCCCATGACCAGTTGCACCAGCGAGCGTCCCTCCAGTTGGCGCAGACTCTGGCCGACCTGAGCGGGGCCGAGGTTCATTAGCGGCTCGCGGCTGGTCTTCTGGTTGCAGGCAAGCACCAGGGCATTGAGGGTCAGCGGGTAGCTTTCCGGGGTGGTCGCCTGCTTCTCGATCAGGCAACCCAGAATGCGGACCTCGATGGCGTTGAGCGGCTCCTGGGCAGGCGGCGCTTCGGACCGATCGGACATGGCAGAACATCCTCGACGTGGAAAACTGTTAGGGTCTGTTGACGTTTTGGCGTGAGCCTACGCCAAAACGTCAACAGACCCTAGCCTAGCGGCCGCGGCGCAACCTCGAACATAGTCGCAGGCGCCACCCAGCGCATGCTGTGATCGAAAAACGGGACTGCTATGATCCTCCGGAGATTCGCCGCAAGTCCCCTCGCAAGGCGACATGGACAGGGCAACGATGCACCCGACCCCCTCACCACCAGGTCAGCTGCAGCTGCGCGGCGACGGCCAGCCCCCCGGACTGAGCATCGCCGGTGACTGGACGCTGCAGCACTACCCGCGCCTGAAACGCGAGATCGAGCGTGCCCGGCCGCGGCTCGATGCTGCCTGCCCGGTCGAGCTGGACGGCCTGGGCGCCCTCGACACCGCCGGCGCCAGCCTGCTGGTGGAGCTGCTCGGCCCCCAGCGCCTGGCGGATATCGCCCGCTGGGCGCCGCAGCTGCCGGCCGAGCGTCTGGCCCTGCTGCACACGGTCGCCACGGCGGTCGCCGGCGCCGCGGCCGCTCCCGAGGAGGAAGCGAAACGCTCCACCCTCCGGGACGAGCTGGCGCACATCGGTCGGGTCGTCGAGATGCTCTGGGAGCAGCAGCGCACCCTGTACGGCTTCATCGGCCTGACCCTCAGCACCCTGCTGCTGAGCCTGCCGCGTCCGCGGCGCTGGCGCGTCACCCCGCTGGTCGCGCACATCGAGCGGACCGGCCTGGACGCCGTGCCCATCGTCGCCCTGCTGACCTTCATGGTCGGCGCGGTGGTGGCCTTCCTCGGCGCCACCGTGCTCGGCCAGTTCGGCGCCACCATCTATACCGTCAACCTGGTGGCCTACTCCTTCCTGCGCGAGTTCGGCGTGCTGCTCTGCGCCATCCTGATGGCTGGTCGCACCGCCAGCGCCTTCGCCGCGCAGATCGGCGCGATGAAGGCCAACGAGGAAATCGACGCGATCCGCGCCCTCGGCCTCGACCCGGTCGAACTGCTGGTGCTGCCGCGGGTCCTGGCGATGCTGGTGACCCTGCCGATCCTCACCTTCATCGCCATGCTCTGCGGCATCCTCGGCGGCCTGGCGGTCTGCGTCCTGGCGCTGGACATCTCGCCGGTGCAGTACTTCGCCATCCTCGAACAGGAGATTTCCGTCAACCATTACCTGGTCGGCCTCGGCAAGGCGCCGCTGTTCGCCTTCCTGATCGCCGTGATCGGCTGCCTGGAGGGCTTCAAGGCCGGCGGCAGCGCCCAGTCGGTCGGCGAACGCACCACCTCCAGCGTGGTGCAGTCGATCTTCATGGTGATCCTGCTGGATGCCCTGGCCGCGCTGTTCCTCATGGAGATGGGCTGGTGAGCGCCGGCATGCCGCCGCAGGAGCCCCTGATCCGGGTGCGCGGCCTGGTCAACCGCTTCGGCCGGCAGACGGTGCACGACGGCCTCGACCTAGACATCCGCCGCGGCGAGATCCTCGGCGTGGTCGGCGGCTCAGGCACCGGCAAGTCGGTACTGCTGCGCAGCATCGTCGGCCTGCAGCGGCCCAGCGCCGGGCGGATCGAGCTGTTCGGCGAGGACCTGCTGAGCCTGCCGGCCGCCCGGCGCTCCCGGCTGGAACGACGCTTCGGCGTACTCTTCCAGCAGGGTGCCCTGTTCACCTCGCTGAACCTCGAGGAGAACGTCGCCCTGCCGCTGATCGAGCATGCCGGGCTGACGCGCCCCGAGGCCAGGCATCTGGCCCGGCTCAAGCTGGCCCTGGCCGGACTGCCGGCCAGCGCCGCCGGCAAGTACCCGGACGAGCTGTCCGGCGGGATGATCAAGCGCGCCGCCCTGGCCCGCGCCCTGGCGCTGGACCCGGAGGTGCTGTTCCTCGACGAGCCGACCGCCGGGCTCGACCCGATCGGCGCGGCGGCCTTCGACCAGTTGCTGCTGACCCTGCGCGACGCCCTCGGGCTCAGCGTGCTCCTGGTCACCCACGACCTCGACACCCTCTACACCAGCTGCGACCGGGTCGCCGTGCTGGCGCAGAAACGCGTGCTGGTCGCCGACCGCCTTGCCGTGGTGGCGGCCACCGACGACCCCTGGATCCGCGAATACTTCCACGGCCCGCGCGGCCGTGCGGCGCAACAGGCCGCCGAACTGCAGGAGACCCCCTGATGGAAACCCGCGCTCACCACGTGCTGATTGGTCTGTTCACCGTCGTGGCGGTGGCCGCCGCCCTACTCCTGGCCCTCTGGCTGAGCAAGTCCAGCCTGGACCGCGAATTCGACCATTACGAAGTGCTGTTCAACCATTCGGTGAGCGGCCTGGCGGTCGGCAGTTCGGTGGAATACAGCGGCATCCGGGTCGGCGACGTGGAGCAGCTCTGGCTCGACCCCGAGGACCCGCGCATGGCCCGCGCACGCATCCGCCTCGACAGCGGCACGCCGATCAAGCGAGACACCCGCGCCCGCCTGCTGCTGGCCAACATCACCGGCGCCCGCAGCATCCAGCTGTTCGGCGGCACGCCGCAAAGCCCGAAGCTCGAAGGCGAGGGCGGCAAGCCGCCGCTGATCGTCGCCGATCCCTCCCCGCTCAGCACCCTGCTCGACGAGGGCGAGGATGTGATGAGCAGCATCAACAGCATCCTGACCGGCGCCAGCCACCTCTTCTCGACCGAGAACGCCAGCCGCCTCGGCCGCACCCTGGAGCATCTCGAGCAGGCTACCAGTGCAATCGCCGAACAGCGCACCGACCTCGGCCAGGCCGTGCAGCAGCTCAACCGGCTCGGCCAGCAGACCGGCGTCCTGCTCGAGGAAATCACCCGCCTGGCGCGTAACGCCAACGGCCTGCTGGACGACAACGGCCGCCAGCTGCTGGCCAGCGCACAACGCTCGATGGGCGCCCTCGAGCGCAGCACCACGCGCCTGGACCGCCTGCTGGCGGACAACCAGCAAGCCCTGGACAACGGCCTGAACGGCATCGCCGATCTCGGCCCGGCGATCAGTGAGCTGCGCACCACCCTCGGCGGCCTGCGCCGGGTCACCCGCCACCTCGAAGACAATCCTTCCGGCTTCTTCCTCGGCCGGGAGCAGATGCAGGAGTTCGCACCATGAGCCTCGGGTCCCGCCACCTCCCCGCCCTGCTCCTCCTGCTCGCCAGCCTGAGTGCCTGTTCGGTGCTGCCCGAGGCCGAGCCGATCCACGTCTATCGCCTGCCCGGCACGCCACTCCAAGCCCAGCCGGCCAGCTCCCGCCTCGACCGGGCGCTGCGCATCGCTACCCCGAAGGCCGACCGCATGCTCGGCAGCGCGCGCATCGCGGTGGTGCCGGAAGGCAACCGGATCAGCGCCTACCAGGGCGCACGCTGGAGCGACGACGCCCCGACCCTGCTGCGCGACCGGCTGATCGCAGCCTTCCGCGAGGACGGCCGGACGGCCTCGGTGAGCAGCGACGACAATCACCTGCATGCCGACCTGGAGCTGCTCGGCGACCTGCGCAGCTTTCACGCCGAATACGTCGGCGGCAAGCCGCAGGTACGGGTCAGCCTCGATGTCAATCTGGTGCACAGCACCAGCCAGCGCGTCCTCGCCAGCCGCCGCTTCGAGGTGCGCCAGAGCGCCGGGGACGAACGACTCGACAGCGTGGTCGCCGCCTTCGGCGCGGCCGGCGACCAGTTGAGCCGGCAGCTGGTGGACTGGACGCTGGCCCAGGGCGGGCGTCTGGCTGGCCGTTAAGCAGCGCCGCTCAGCGCCTGGCGATGATGTACACCGCATGGATGATGCCCGGCAGGTAGCCGAGCAGGGTCAGCAGGATGTTCAGCCAGAAGGCGCCGGCGAAGCCGACCTGCAGGAACACGCCGAGCGGCGGCAGCAGAATGGCGATGAGAATGCGCAGCAGGTCCATGGAAGTTCTCCGTCAATGCCCGGACGGGCCCCTTCCTGAATCGACCTGCCCTGCTCCTCAGGGTTCCTTGGCGCCCGCCGCCGGCGCTGGCCATACTTGCCCGGCAGCCGGCACAGGAGCTTCCCCATGGCGATCACCCGCAGCGATCTCGACGAAAACGGCCTGCTGATCGGCGTGTCGCCGGAGCGCTTTCGCGAGGTCGCCATGCCGCTGCTGTTCGACCAGCTGAATGCCCGCTGCGAAGGCACCATCGCGGTCAACCGCCAGGCGCAGATCGTCTGGATCAACGACAAGTACGCCGCCCGACTGGGCGTGGCCGACCCGCGCGGCGTGCTCGGCCGGCCCGTCGAGGAGATCCTCCCGGCCAGCCGGCTGCGCCAGGTCGCCCAGGGTGGCCAGCCGCCGCTGCTCGACCTGATGGCCTTCGGCGACGAGCACTTCGTGGTCACCCGGATGCCCCTGCGCGACGATCGCGGCATCCTGGTCGGCGCCATCGGCTTCGTCCTGCTCGACCAGGCCCGTCAGCTGGAACCGCTGATCGCCAAGTACAGCCAGCTGCAGAACCGCCTGGCCGCTGCCCAGCGCGAACTGGCCCGGGCGCGCCAGGCGCGCTACAGCATCGCCGGCTTCATCGGCATCAGCGTGGCCGCCAGCGAACTCAAGCGCCAGGCCCGGCGCGCCGCACAGCTGGACGCCACCCTGCTGCTGCGCGGCGAGACCGGCACCGGCAAGGAACTGCTCGCCCAGGGCATCCACAACCTCTCGCCGCGCGCCCGGGGGCCCTTCGTCGCGCTCAACGTGGCGGCGATTCCCGACAGCCTGGTGGAAGCCGAGCTGTTCGGCACCAGCCCGGGCGCCTACACCGGCGCCGAGCGCAAGGCGCGGATCGGCAAGTTCGAGCTGGCCGACGGCGGCACCCTGTTCCTCGACGAGATCGGCGACCTGGCGCCGCCCCTGCAGGCCAAGCTGCTGCGGGTGCTGCAGGAACAGGAGGTCGAGCCGCTCGGCTCGAACCGGGTGAGGCGGATCGACGTGCGGGTGATCGCCGCCACCCATGTCGATCTGGAGGCGCGGGTCGCCGCCGGCACCTTTCGCGGCGACCTCTATTACCGCCTGAACGTGCTGAGCCTGCGCCTGCCGCCGTTGCGCGAGCGCCGCGAGGATATCCGCCCGCTCGCCGAACACCTGCTCGACGAGATCGCCAGCCGTTCCGGCCAGCCGCGGATCGAACTGGACGAGGCGGCACTGGAACTGCTGGCCGTCCAGCCCTGGCCGGGCAACGTCCGGGAACTGGGCAACCTGCTGGAGCGCGCCCAGCTGCAGACCGACGGCTCCCCCCTGGACCGCCAGGCGCTGCTCGCCCTGCTCGACGGCAGTCTGCCGGCCCGCCCGGAAGCCACGCCCGCCGTCTCCGGCAATATGCCCGCCATTCCCCCACTGGCCAGCAGCCTGGCCAATGCCGAGCGCGCCGCCCTGCTGGCGGCCCTCGCGGCCTGCAACGGCAACCGGCGGCGGGCCGCCCAGTGCCTCGGCATCGCCCGCGCCAGCCTGTACAACAAGCTGCAGCAACACGGTCTCAACAAGCGCTGAACCGCGCCCTTGTCCCGAGAACTGGACAGCGCAAGCGTCCAGAAAACTGGACATGTCCTGCCTGCAGGATGCCATTTGCTCTTGCACTTTGCCTTTATCCGGCACAATTGGCGTCACTCGCCGAAAATCATCGCCAATGAGCGCCCTCCCTGTGCCGGCACGAATCTCGCTGGAGCCTCCACAATCCCTTGCTCTCGCGAGTCGGCCAGAGCAACGGCAGCGCAAAGGTTCAGCACGGTTTGGCGTGAAGGTTGGGCAGCATTCGGGCCCAGCCTCTTTTTTTCCTCGCAATCGCGTTTTCACCCTCCAGCCGTCTCCGCTGCAACGGCAAGCGCCCCACATTTCAAACGGGCAAAAAAACGCCCCGGCATTCCTGGCGGGGCGGCTGCGACTTCGCAAGAGACGGTATTCAGTTTCGGCCGGAGATCCGGCCAAGCGCACGCGTCAGGCGCTTGAGCATTTCGTCGATGTTGCCGTGACTGACCGTCAGCGCCGGTGAAAAGCGCAGACAGTGCGCCTGCGGCGCATTGATCAGCAGACGCTCCTTCAGCGCCGCTTCCACCACCGCCGGGGCCGACAGGCCGACCAGCGGCAAACCCAGTAACAGGCCCTGACCGCGCAGCGGACCATGGCCATGATGGCGGGCCAGTTGTGCCAGCCCCTTGCGCAGATGCTCGCCGACTGCGCGAACGTGCTCGAGAAAGCTCGGCTCCAGTACGGTCTCGAGCACCGCCAGACCGGCAGCGGTCGCCAGCGCATTGCCGTGGCAACTGCCGACCAGATCGCCCGGCTCGAAGCAGCAGGCACTGCCACGGGCCACCAGGGCCGCCAGCGGCACGCCGCCCCCCAAACCCGTACCGAGCGCGATGATGTCGGCACGCACGCCATACAGTTCCTCGGCCAGCAGCACCCCGCAACGTCCGATCCCGGTCTGCACCTCGTCGAGGATCAGCAGCAGGCCCCGCTCGTTACACAGCCGAGTGACGCCCTGCAGGTATTCCAGGCTCGCCGGGATCGCTCCCGCCTCCCCCTGCAGCGGCTCCAGCATCACCGCCACGGTCTGCTCGTCGAGTGCGGCCGCCAGCGCCTCCAGATCGTTGAAGGGCACCCTGGCGAAACCCGACGTACCGTCCTTGTCCCTCGGGGACATGCAGCCCGAAGCTGCCAAGGCCCCTCGAGTACCGCCAGCAGGGCTGTCGAACGCAGTGACGATGCGCCCGGCACCGCCGCGATGCAGCCACCCCCACTTGCGCGCCAAGCGAATTGCCGCCTCTCTGGCCTCGGCACCGCTGCTCAGGAAGTACGCCTGATCGCTGTCGGTGGCTTGGCACAAGCGTGTGGCCAGCTTGAGCATGCCGAGGTTGTAGTACCCGGCGCCCGGGTTGATCAGGCTTTCCGCCTGACGCCGCAGGGCGCTCACCAGCACGCTGGGGCTGTGCCCCAGGCTGTTTGCCGTCAGCCCCTGGGTGAAGTCGAGGTAGGCATTGCCTTGGATATCCCACAGCCACGAACCCTGGCCGCGCACGAACAGCTGCGACGGACGCTCCATGGTGCGCATCATCCGCATGCAGGCCAAGGCATCACGCACCGGACAACTCCTCACGGCGGCAGCCGTCCCGGAACAGCGGCTTCGTACGCCGGCGTTCGGAGCAGGCGCTCCGGCAAGCTGCAGCACGGATCAACCCATAATTTATTTCTTCAGCTTTACCTATGAACAGCTCTGGCACTACCGCCTGGTACATTACTCAGCCCAGCCTCCAGAGCGCTGTAAGCATGATCGACAGGCACTAGACTAAGAAGAATAGCCCCCGCGGGCCATTTCGATTTTCCAGATTTATTGATAAGAGAAAATTATGAATTTTCGCCAGCTACGCTATTTCGTGGCGCTGTACGAGGAAGGCCATGTCGGGCGCGCCGCAGAGCGGCTGAGCCTGTCGCAGCCGGCGCTCTCGCAGCAGATCCGCCACCTGGAGACGGACCTCGACGTCAACCTGTTTCAACGCACCGGCAAGCGCCTGCTGCCGACCCTGGCCGCACAGACCCTGTACAGCCATGCGGTGCCGCTGCTGGATGGCCTGGAGCGCGCCCGCGATGCCTTGCGCGCCTTTCGCGGGCAGTCGGCGCGCAGCCTGGCGGTCGGCGTGCTGCAGACGGTCAGCACCAGCCTGGTGCCGCCGCTGCTGGAGCGCCTGCGCCAGGCACAGCCGCATCTGGTGGTACAGCTCTACGAACTGTCCGGCATCGATATCGAGCGGCGCCTGCTGACCGGCACCCTGGATATCGGTATCGGCTTCCTGCCGCCGCGCCAGCCCGGGCTGCACAGCCTGCCGCTGTACGAGGACGAGCTGCAGCTGGTGATTCCGGAGAACCATCCGCTGAAGGACTTCAAGAAGGTTTCCCTGGCCCAGGCAGCGGAGCTGCCGATGCTGCTGCTCGGCGAGGAGTTCCGCGTGCGGCAGATCTGGCAGGAGCAGCTCGCCATGCTCGGCCGCCGTCCGCAGGTGCAGGCCGAGCTGAACAACATGAACAGCATTCTCGACAGCCTGCCGCAGACGACCCTGGCCACTGTGCTGCCGGGCTGCTCGCGCCCGCCGCACAGCCACCCGGACCTGCTGTGGAAACCGCTCAGCGAGCCGCGCATACCGCTGAAGATGGGACTGGTCTATCGCGACGCACAACGCCAGCAGGGCATGCTGGATCTGCTGCACTCGCTGCTGGAAGGGATGCCCGGCCTTCATGAGGCCCACGGCTGAACGCAGGATGCGCCCTTTCGGAGCGCACAAAAAAGAAAACCCCGCAGAGCGGGGTCTTGCAGACTGATTCTGACATCCGTGACTATCCGCCATCCTGGCAGAGCATCCCTGAATCGTCCCTGAGCCATCCATGAGTTTCGCCGCGCATCCTGCGCACATCATCCATGAGCAACGCCATCCTGGCGATCATCCCTGAGTTCCCCAACGCATCCTGCGCCAACCATCCCTGCGGCTTCACCCTCCCGGTGAATTCTCGACGACATCCCTGCCGTTCGATGCGCCTCCTGCGCGACCTCCCTATCACCTGCCATCCTGGCGGGGGCCTGCGACGCCTTCCCTGTTTTTCGGTGCGCTTCCTGCGCGACGTCCTTGAGCAATAGAATATGCATCCCCCCGCAGGGTAAACAGTCGTGATCACCATCACACCATGTAAGCCTTTGCCTACATGCCTTGCCGGACCGGTCCTGTCCTGTCGCTCAGGTCCGAAATTCCTGGCACACAGGATGCATAAAATCTGGCAAAGGTTTCGGGGACCCCGGTACAGGCAGGCCGGGAACTCCCCTCTTTTATGCCTCCAGCCGGCCCTGCAGGCGTCAGACGCCCTCCTCCGGCAGCGCCGATACCGCCCCCCCGACCCCAGCCGCAGCGTGCACAGCCAGCGGGCAGAGACGGTGCCTCAGGTACGGCAAGGGTGCAGCGGCAGGGTAGAATGCCGGCCTCCCCGCCTGGAGCCGTGCATGTTTCACGTCATCCTCTTCCAACCGGAAATCCCGCCGAACACCGGCAACATCATCAGGCTCTGCGCCAACACTGGCTGCAGCCTGCACCTGATCGACCCGCTGGGTTTCGAGCTGGACGACAAGCGCCTGCGCCGCGCCGGGCTGGACTACCACGAGTACGCCACCCTCAAGCGCCATGCCGACCTGTCCGCCTGCCTGGACAGCCTCGGCCAGCCGCGCCTGTTCGCCTTCACCACCAAGGGATCGCAGCCCTATCACAGCGTGAGCTACCGGCGCGGCGATGCCTTCCTGTTCGGCCCGGAAAGCCGCGGCCTGCCGCAGGAGATCCGCGAAAGCCTGCCGCCGGAACAGCGCCTGCGCCTGCCGATGCGCCCCGACTGCCGCAGCCTGAACCTGTCGAACACGGTGGCCGTGGCAGTCTACGAGGCCTGGCGTCAGCTCGATTTCGCGATGGAGTGAGCACGCACAAAAAAGCGCCCTGCAGGGCGCTTTCTTCGGCAGGGCTGCAGCCTTACTGCACCGTGCCCGATGCCTGGCCCTCGGCCTGCATGCGCGCCAGTTCCTGGGCGTAGAGCACGTCGAAGTTCACCGGCGCCAGCATCAGGGCCGGGAAGGAGCCGCGCACGACCAGGTTGTCCAGCGCCTCGCGAGCGTAGGGGAAGAGCAGGCTCGGGCAGAAGGCGCCCAGGGTATGAGCCATGGCCTCGGCATCCAGGCCCTTGATCAGGAAGATGCCGGCCTGCTGCACCTCGGCGATGAAGGCCACCTCCTCGCCAGTCTTCACGGTGACCGAGAGGGTCAGCACCACCTCGTAGAAGTCGCCGCCGTTGAGCGGCTTCTGCTTGGTATTCAGGTCCAGCTGGACGCTCGGCTTCCAGTCCTGGCGGAAGATCTCCGGGGCCTTCGGAGCCTCGAAGGAGAGGTCGCGCACGTAGATGCGCTGCAGGGAGAATTGGGCGTTCTGGCCGTCTTGTGCGGCGCCGTTGCTAGCTTGTTCAGTCATGGCAGAGCCTTGTTCGATTTGCGGATTCAATCCCCGAGCAGCGCGTCCAGACGGCCCGCGCGCTCCAGGGCATGGAGATCGTCACACCCACCGACATGGGTATCGCCGATCCAGATTTGCGGCACCGTGGTACCTCCAGCCGCCTTGCGGATCATTTCCGCATGTAGCTCCGGCCTGCCGTCGACGCCGATCTCTTGGTAGGCGACGCCCTTCCTATCCAGCAGCTGCTTGGCGCGAATGCAGTAGCCGCAGGTGCGCCTGGTGTAAATGACAACGTGTGGCATGGCTCCCTCACTTGACCACGGGCAGATTGTCCCCACGCCAGGTTCCCATGCCGCCGCCCAGCCTGGCCACGCTGAAGCCGGCCTTCTGCAGGTCGCGACAAACGGTGCCGGCGTGCTGGCCCATGGCATCGACCACGATAAGGGTCTTGGCCCTGAACTTTTCCAGCTCGGCCATGCGGCTGGCCAGCTTGTCGTAGGGAATGTTGAGGGCATCGACGATGTGCCCGCCGGAGAACTCCTTGTGGGCGCGCACATCCAGCACCATGCCCTGGCCACCGTTGAGCAGCGAGGTCAACTCGCCGCTGCTGAGGCTACGACCACCGCGGCGCAGCTCGGTCACCAGCAGCAGGACCAGCAGGACGACCAGCAGGCCGACGAGGATGTAGTGGTTGGAAGCGAATTCGATCAGCTTGGGGACCATCGGGAAGTTCCAGAGCGGTAAAATCCCGGCAGTATACACAGCCCCCCAGGCCGGCTGAACCCGCCGCCGCCGCCGCAGTCAATGGCCATGACGCTGCCCCTGCGAGGCAGTAGACTGTCGCCCCCTGCATGCCCCGGGCTGCCGGGCGCCCACATCACCGCATCATCAGAGTCGGAACCATGACTGCCACCCCCAAACCGCTGGTACTCATCATCCTCGACGGCTTCGGTCACAGTGACAGCCCCGCCCACAACGCCATCCACGCCGCCCGCACCCCGGTCTACGATCGCCTGCTCGCCACCCGCCCCCACGGCCTGATCTCCGGCTCCGGCATGGACGTCGGCCTGCCCGACGGCCAGATGGGCAACTCCGAGGTCGGCCACATGAACCTCGGCGCCGGCCGCGTGCTCTACCAGGACCTCACCCGCGTCACCAAGGCCATCCAGGACGGCGAGTTCTTCGAGAACCCGGCCATCTGCGCCGCCGTCGACCAGGCGGTCGACGGCGGCAAGGCGGTGCACATCCTCGGCCTGCTCTCCGAGGGCGGCGTGCACAGCCACCAGGACCACATCGCCGCCATGGCCGAACTGGCCGTGCGCCGCGGCGCCGAGAAGATCTACCTGCACGCCTTCCTCGA